>NZ_JAHBAH010000001.1:1655000-2911735 GCF_020510425.1 Quatrionicoccus australiensis | reverse complement strand
AAAAGTACGCGCCATGCTGCGGATCGTCGCCATGCAGGAAGAACTGCACGATGCGCACCGCAAGCTGCGGAAAACATCCGTCCTGGACAGCCTGCCCCCCCCAATCGCCGCCACTTCGACGAAACGCAGAGCACCGAATGGAAGCGTTGCACCAGGTTGGAAAGCCAGCCAAGAATCGCCATCGGCGACGTGGATTTTTTCAAGCAATTCAACGATATCTATGGCCACCAGGCCGGCGACTCGTGTCTTAGAGCCGTCGCCAGCTCATTGAACGAATTGCTATTCCGTGTCGAAAATATAGTTTCCCACTATGGCGGCGAGGAGTTTGCCGCCATCCTGCCCGGCACCGACGCCAGCGGCACCCTTGCCACTGCCCGACGCATGCCGCACTCGGCGTACGGGTTGCGCATTCCTCACGAAAAGAGGACCGGCGGCCATGTTTCATGCAGCCTTGGCATCGCCCCCCTCCAACGCCGACCAACCTGCATTCAGCCTGCCGCACGCCGCGGATGCCAATCTTTATGCCGCGAAGCGGGCCGGCCGCAACAGGATTGGATTCCCCAAACAGTTCGACCGCATCCAGCAAGTGAGAACATCGAGCACCGGGCAAGTCACTCGACAAGCAATCAAACAACAACCTCAGGCCAATCGTGCAGCAAGCCACAAGCAAGCTACAGGCAAGACTCGATCAGGTCTTGACGCCAGGCTTTCTGCCAGGCGCAGCGGATGGCATGTAACCGGCAACACGGCAAAACAGACCTTCGATGGCTTCGCCATTCTTGAATACGGTCATGCTGCACATGGAAATGGCTTTCTGGGCCGAGAGTTCCTGCAGACAGGTGCGCACGTCTGCCAGCGCGATCCCGGTTTTTGCCGCGATATCGGCATCAAGCAGTTGGCCGTGTTTTTTCAGATGGGTGAGAATTGCGTCGGAGTGCATAGTCAAAACCTTTACAAAGACGCCGATCAACTATCCGCCGTCAAAATTGACGAAACAGGCCGCATCAAAAGAAGATGCGAGACCCAAAAGCAAAAAGCCCCGGCGCGACCGAGGCTGAATGCTTGAATCGTTTTCGTGCTGCCAACCCGAACCGAACCCTCGATTCACCAGAGCAGAAGAGGTTTTCATAACACAAAAACCTCTCACCACAAGCGCAGCAAGTGGCGGATTATAACAATTTTTATCGCGACCGGATAGACGCAAGCGCGACATTGCCGCATGCAGAAATGAAAAAGCCCACTAAAAGTGGGCTTGATCAAGATGGTGCCGCTTGCCGGAATCGAACTGGCGACCTTTTCATTACGAATGAACTGCTCTACCAACTGAGCTAAAGCGGCAAACCAAGGCCGCGGATTGTACAGCAGGAAAACAGCCCGGGCAACAGTTTGGCAGGCAAATCAGCACACACGACCGGCTTTTGATGCGCCGACCGGAAACAGGCGCTCAGCGTACAATTGCCGCCTGGCTTTCTGGTACCCAAGCACCCATGAATCTGTTGCGCGCCCTGGCCACGGTCAGTGGCATGACCTTGCTTTCCCGCATCCTCGGCTTTGTCCGGGACTTTGTCATCGCCCGCACCTTTGGCGCCGGTCTTGCGACCGATGCATTTTTTGTCGCTTTCAAGCTCCCCAACCTGTTACGCCGGATGTTTGCGGAGGGCGCTTTTTCACAAGCCTTCGTACCGATACTCGGCGAATACAAAAACAAGCGCGGCGAAGCGGACACCCGCACCCTGGTCGATCACGTTGCCAGCATGCTGTCCATTGCACTGTTCATCGTCACCGCCATCGGCATCCTTACCGCCCCGGCGCTGGTCTGGCTGTCAGCCGCCGGCTTTACCGCCGTTCCCGGCAAGTTCGAGCTGACCGTCACGCTGACCCGCATTACCTTTCCTTACATTCTGTTCATGTCGCTGGTCGCACTCGCCGGCGGCATCCTCAACAGCTGGAGCCGTTTTGCGATCCCGGCCTTCACGCCGGTTCTGCTCAACCTGACCTTCATTGCCATGGCGCTGTTCGCCGTGCCTTATTTCGACCCACCGGTCCTGGCACTGGCCTGGGCCGTATTTATTGGCGGCCTGTTGCAACTGCTGCTGCAACTACCCGCGCTAAAGAAAATTGCCATGCTGCCGCGCATTTCGCTCGACTGGCGAGCCGCCTGGGCCGACCCCGGCGTACGGCGCATCACGAAGCTGATGGGCCCCGCCCTGGTCGGCGTTTCGGTCTCCCAGATCAGCCTGCTGATCAACACGGTTTTCGCCTCCTTCCTGCAAAGCGGCAGTGTTTCCTGGCTGTATTACGCCGACCGCCTGATGGAATTTCCGTCCGGCATGCTCGGCGCAACACTCGGCACCATTCTGCTGCCTTCGCTGTCGCGCTATCACGCCAGCGAAAACCATGAAGAATATTCAAAGCTGCTCGACTGGGGCCTGCGCCTGACCCTGCTACTCGCCGCACCGGCGGCCCTGGCGCTCGCCATGCTGGCCGTCCCCCTGATTGCGACCCTGTTTTTCCACGGCGCATTTCTGGCCAGCGACGTCTTCAACACCCGAAATGCGCTGGTGGCATACTCCGTCGGCCTGACCGGGCTGATTCTGGTCAAGGTGCTGGCACCGGGTTTTTACGCTCGCCAGAATGTGCGCACCCCGGTACGCATCGCCCTGATTTCGCTATTGGCGACGCAGGTAATGAATCTTGCTTTCATCGGCTGGCTGGAACATGCCGGCCTGGCGCTGTCGATCGGCCTGGCTGCCTGCCTGAATGCCGCCCTGCTCTACCGCGGCCTGCGCCAGCAGGGCATTTTTGTGCCACAACCGGGGTGGACCGTCTTCATCGTCAAGCTGGGCATCGCCATGGCGGTGATGGCCGGTGCACTGTGGGCAGGCCAGGGGCAGGACAACGACTGGCTGCACGGCAACCTGCTGGCACGCATCAGCCACCTCGCCTGGTTGGTACCGCTTGGCGCCGGCGCCTATTTCGCTACACTATGGCTACTTGGTTTCCGCCTGCGCGACTTCAAACGCCGGGCTGCCGAATAAAGGAGATGCACGCATGAAACTGACCAGCACCAGCTTTACCGATGGACAACGCATGCCGGGCCAATTTTCCTTCTGCATTGCCGACCCGGCGCACCATGTTTGCCTAGGCAGCAATTTGAACCCGCAACTGGCGTGGACCGATGCGCCGCAAGGCACCCGCTCCTTTGCCGTGATTTGTCACGACCCCGACGTACCGAGCCAGGGCGACGACGTCAACCAGGAAGGCAGGACGGTTCCGGCCAGTTTGCCGCGCGTTGATTTCTTCCACTGGGTACTGATCGACCTGCCGCCAACGGTCAACGCGATTTCAGAAGGCGAATTCAGCAAGGAAGTGACGCCGCGCGGCAAATCAGGACCACAGGCCCCGCATGACAGCCGCCAGGGCATCAACAACTACACCGACTGGTTTGCCGGCGACAATGACATGCGCGGCGACTACTACGGCTACGACGGCCCCTGCCCCCCGTGGAACGATGAAATCATCCATCGCTACGTTTTTACGGTCTACGCACTGGACATCGACAAACTGCCCCTCACCGGCAAGTTTGGCGGCCCCGAGGCACGCCAGGTCATCGCCGGGCACATCCTGGCACAGGACAGCCTGATGGCGACTTACACCTTGAATCCGACGCTGCTCGCCTGAATTCCGGACTAATCAAAAAAGGCCATGCCGCTCGTCGCGACATGGCCTTTTTTGCCTGTTTTTCTTAGTTGACCGGTACGTCGCCCGGCGCCTGAATCGCCGCCTTCAGCGAAGGCGACATCGGCAATGCCAGGCTGTGACCAAGCGGCGGAATCGGATTGAGGAACCATTTTTCGTAGATCCGCGCCAGTTCACCACTCTGCATCAGACCGACCAGGGTGTCGTCGACCCGCTTCTTCCATGCCGGATCATCCTTAGGCAGCATGATCGCGTAAGGCTCCCGGGCCAAGGCTGTTTCGAGGATGACAAAATCGCCGGGACCGGCCGCCCGCTGCGCCGCCAGGACCACATCATCGGCAGCAAAGGCATCGGCCTCACCCTGCGCCAGCTGACTCATCGCCTCCTGCGGCGTACTGGCCAGAAGATGCACGAAGGTGATGTTGCTGCCCAGTGCAGCATGCTTGACGTGACGTTCGGCCGAACCGCCGGCCAGCGTCACCAGCTTGCGCCCGGCCAACTGCTCGAAACTGCCGATACCGCCGTCCTTGCGAACCATCACCTTGATTTCGCTGACATAGACGTTGTACGACAAATCGACCTGTTTCTGGCGCGCCACCGTATTGCCGGCACCACCGCAATCGAGATCCGTGATGCCGGTTTTCAGCATCATTGTGCGGGCGTTGTCGGTGACGGAAATCGGCACTACCCGGACTGCGTTGCCAGCCACCGCACGCACGGCAGAAAAAACACTGGTGCAAACATCCCACATGTAGCCGACCGGCTCCGCTCGCCCTGGCACCAGGTAGGAAAAGGGTTGCGCCTCCTCCCGATAACCGACATACAGCACCTGACGGGCAGCGACCTTGGTCAGCGTCGGCCCGACCGGACGCACCGGCTCATCGGCCGACACGGCGGAAACCATGGCAAGGCATGCCAGGAACGCACAGACGAGAAGTTTATTGGTGTTCATGGACGAGCAAGGTAACATTTGCCGGGATTATATTGGAGCCGTTTGCAAGTATTCCGTGTAAATTCGCCGCTTTGGCTAATCGACTCTGGCAGCCTTTCCGACTTGGCAAAACAACCGCTCAACTCCCTCCGTCTGCTTGTCCTGGCTGCCCTCTTCGCCACCGTCTCCTTACTCAGCCTGACGGCCGGCGCGGGGCTGGACTTCGACCGCCTGCAACAAGCGCTGAGCGCTCGCTTCAACAATCAATGGGCCAGCGCCCGCTTTGACGAATGGCGCCAGATGCTCGGCAATGGCCAAGGCACATCCGAAGCCGAAAAGCTGCGCCGCGTGAATGACTTTTTCAACCGCCATGTCGCTTTCGATGACGATTTCAGCGTCTGGGGCCAGTCCGACTACTGGGCGACGCCGATGGAGTTCATCGGCCAAGGCCGCGGCGACTGCGAAGACTTCTCGATCGGCAAATACTATTCCCTGCTCAACCTCGGCATCCCGGTCGCCAAACTTCGCCTGGTCTATGTCAAGGCGCTGCTCAACGGCGTCAATGGCCCGGTCCAGCAGGCGCATATGGTGCTGGTCTATTACGCGTCGCCGAGCGCCGACCCGCTCGTGCTCGACAACCTTGTTCCCGAGATTCGCCCGGCATCGCGCCGGAGCGATCTCTCACCCATTTTCAGTTTCAACAGTTCGGGGCTTTGGCAAGGCACCGGCAATCAGTCCAGCCAGAGCAATCTCTCGCGCTGGCAGGATTTGCTGGCACGCGCTCGCGCCGAAGGCTTCCAGTGAGGTAATTCGCCATGTCACTTTTCCGCCAGCTCTGGCTCGCCGTCATTGCCAGCACCGTCATCGCCTTTGCCGGCAGCTTTGTCGTCAGCATGTTCACCGCCCGTCAGTATCTGGAACAGCAACTGGCGGTCAAGAACAACGACAACGCCGCCTCGCTCGCCTTGTCGATGTCGCAACTGGACAAGGATCCAGTCACCATCGAACTGCAGGTCGCGGCCGTCTTCGACAGCGGACAATACGCGCGGGTCAGTCTGGTCGATCCGGAAGGCAAGACGGTGATCGAGAAGACCAGCCCGCCGATGGCCGGCACGGTTCCCGAGTGGTTCGTGCATCTTTTCCCGATTGAGTCGCAGGCCGGCATGGCGCAGGTTTCATCGGGCTGGAACCAGTTCGGCACCATCGAGCTGGTTAGCCACAGCCGTTTTGCCTATCGCGAACTCTGGGAAGGCGGCATCAAGCTGCTCTTCTGGTTCCTGCTCGGCGGCATCGGCATGGGACTGCTCGGCATGCAACTGTTGCGCCGCATCAAGCGCCCGCTCGATGCCGTGGTGGGGCAAGCACGCGCGATCAGCGAGCGGCGTTTCGTCAGCATTTCGGTCCCCGAAACCCCGGAACTGAAAAGCCTCGCCAGCGCCATGAACGCGATGGTCGAACGCCTCAAGGCGATGTTTGCCGAAGAAGCCGCCCGCCTCGAACAGGTGCGCCAGGAAGCAACACTGGACAGCCTGACCGGGCTGGCCAACCGCGCCTTCTTCCTCAACCAGCTGGAAGTCGCGCTGAGCAACGATGATGCAGCGACCAGCGGCAGCCTGCTGATGCTGCGCATCGCCGACCTCGCCGGCATCAACAAGCGGGCCGGGCGCGAGACGGCCGATGAACTGTTGCGCCGGATCGGCAGTGCCTTTGCCGAGATTGCCAGTGGCCGCCCCAACGCCGCGGCGGCCCGCCTGAATGGCGCCGACTTTGCCGTCCTGCTACCCGGCCTGTCCGACCCGAGCGAAGCAGCGGAAAAGCTGCTGCATGTCATGCGCGACCTGTCGTCGGCCGGACTGATCGACAGCGACCGCATCGCCCACCTCGCCAGCGGCACTTACCAGCACGGCCAGAGCATCGGCAACCTGCTCTCGCATATCGACGCCGCCCTGGCTGCGGCCGAGGGCCAGAGCGGACTGGCCTGGTGTCGCGCCGAAAGCGGCTGCGAGCAGATTGCGACCTCGAATGCGGACTGGAAAAAACTGCTCGAAGGTGCCATCGAAATGCACCGTCTGCGCCTGATCGAATTCCCGGTGGCTGCCAACGGCGGCCAGTTGCTGCACCTGGAATGCCCGCTGCGCCTGCAGGCGAGCGAGAACGGCGAATGGCTCGCCGCCGGCAGCTTCATGCCGATGGCCTCACGCCTCGCGATGACCAGCGAACTCGACCTCGCCGTCGCCCGCCTCGCCCTCGACCGGATTGCCGCCGGCACGCCGGCCGTAGCGGTCAACCTCTCCGGCGAGTCGATTTTGAGCCCGGCTTTCCGCGCCAGCCTGCAAGCCCTGATCGCCGCCCGCAAGGATCTGGCGCCACGCCTCTGGCTGGAGGTGCCGGAAATCGGCGCCTTCCAGCATTTCGAGGAGTTCCAGGCCTTCTGCAATTCGCTGCGTCCGTTTGGCTGCCGTCTCGGCATCGAACATTTTGGTCGCCAGTTCAGCGAAATCGGCCGCCTGCACGACATCGGACTGGACTACCTCAAGGTCGACGGCAGCTTCATTCGCGCCATCGACAGCCAGCCCGGCAATCAGGCCTTCCTCAAAGGCTTGTGCAGCATTGCCCATAACATCGGTCTGACCGTCATCGCCGAAAGTGTTCAAACCCCGGCCGAACTCGCCATGCTTCCCGGCCTCGGCTTTGATGGCGCCACCGGCCCGGCCATTCCGCGCAACTAAAGAAAACCATGAGCACAGAAATCGAACTCAAGCTGCAACTGACGCCCAAGGCAGCCAAACAACTCGGCAACCATCCGCTGCTGGCGGACATCACGCCGCAAAAGCAACGCCTGCTCAACACCTATTTCGACACGCCCGAACTGCAACTGCACGCCCGCCGGATCGCCATCCGCTTTCGCCAGAAGGGCTGGCAGTGGCTGCTCACCGTCAAGTCGGCCGAACCGGCCAGCGGCGGCCTCGCCATGCGCAGTGAATGGGAAACCGAAGCCACGCCGGGCAATTTCAACTTCAGCCACGTCGACAACGACGAACTGCGCCATTTTCTCGAAGATGCCACCGAACACCTCGAACCGGTATTCACCACCGATTTCCGCCGCCAGATCTGGCACGTCCCCTTCGGCGAATCATTGATCGAACTGGCGGTCGACCGCGGCAGCATTGAAAGCCGAGGCAAGAGTACGCCGATCTGTGAAATCGAGTTGGAACTGCTGTGCGGCACCGTCGAAGACATTTTCGGCCTGACCCGGCAGTTGCAGGCCGACCTCAACCTGGTGCCGGCGATCGCCAGCAAGGCCGAGCGCGGCTACAACCTGTTCACCAACACCCCGTTGCGGCCCTTCCGCGCCAAGACCGCCCCCCTGACACCCGAACAGACCCCGGTCGAAGCCTTCCGCCAGATTGCACTCGGCTGCCTGGAACATTTCCAGCGCAACGAACCCGGCCTGTTGAGCAGCAACGATCTCGAGTTCGTGCACCAGGCCCGCGTCGCGCTGCGCCGCCTGCGCTCGGCAATCAAGCTCTTCGCGCCAGTCCTGCCGGCACAATTCGTCAGCGCCTACGGGCAAACCTGGAAAACACTGGCCAGCGCGCTGGGCGACGCACGCAACTGGGATGTTTTCCTGACGGAAACGCTGCCTCCAATCCAAACTGCTTTCCCGGACAATCGCGACATCAAGCAACTGCGCAACGCCGCCCGCCGCCGCGCCAAGGCGGCCCGCCAGGCGATCACACGCATTCTGGCCGGGCGCGAATATCCGCGCCTGCTGGTCGAGTTCACGGCAGCTACGTATGCGTTGGGCGACGTTCTACCAACTCCACTGCCGGACTTTGCCGAAAGCCGCATCGCAGCCTATATCCGACGGGCCAAGAAACTGGCAAATAGACACGCGCAACTGACGTCCACCGAACGCCATCGGATGCGCATTTATTTCAAGAAATTACGGTATGCAATTGAATTCATGACCCCGCTGATCCCGCCTAAAAACATGAAAACGGGGCTGATCAACCTTGCTCATCTGCAAGACACCCTCGGACTTATCAATGATCTAGTTACTGCAGAACAACTTATCGAAGAAGTATTTGGTGAAAAATCCACTACTGCAGCCCGCGCCTGGATTGCAGGTCAGACTGAGTTGCTGCTTGACCAGCTACCAGAAGTCCTGATGGGATGGGTACGATTAACGGACAGTTCGCTAGCCTCACAGTTGTTCAGCAAAAAAAAGGCCTAGCCGGTCGTTGAAAGGTTTCCAATCCGCCTTACGGTAATTTCCTAAAAAAACCAACTTCTCTCCCGAGTCAAAGACTGCAGCAAAAGCAGTTGCGCCAGGCAGGCTACCATCGCGCCAAAACATATCGGACCTGCCTTCACGTTGATAGCGATAGAACGCCAATCCATGGCATGCACGCCAACGCCTTGCATCACATCTATCCGGCCCACGGAGGCTGTACCACACCGCGTTTTCACGCCCTTGTACATGAGAGGAAGTTTTCCCAAGCACATTAACCAGATCAGAAGCTGACCCCGACCACGCCCCGGTTGCCACCATACTGTTCCATGGAAGCTGTTCCAAATCACCTAATGACTCACCTTCATCAAAATGAGGTTTGACATAACCTTTCTCTTTTTTTCCATAAGGCACCAAAAAAAACCTACCCCGCCCCTCCGACCCCAAGACTCGCCTACGCACCACCTCCTCCATAGGCATCTGCTCCAAGTTTTCCACTACCGCCCCCAACAAGCAATAGCCGACATTTGCATAGGCAAAACTCATTCCCGGGTCGAAATCAAGTTGCACTCTATCCAAATAACTTAGATCCCCAGGGCACCAACTGTGCTTTTGCTGCATAGGATCCGGGGTCAGACTACGATCAAATCCGGCCCGATGTGACAACAGTTGCGCAATGGTGATCCATTTAATTCGTTCATCCCGGAATTTGGAAAAATTTTGCGGCAAATAATCCAAAAGAAAGCCAGACAAAGCCAACCGTTGTTCTTCAACTAGTTGAAGAACAACGGTCGATGTAAATATCTTTGAAAGGCTGGCATAGCTCATTCGATGCTCAAGCTGCATTTGCTCAACGGGCATCTCTGCCGAAGCCCATCCAACAGCACACCGACTGAGATGCCCATCTTCCGAGAGGTGGGCAACCTGGAACCCAGGAACCCCCTCTTCACGAGCCAAGGAAACGAGAGCAGGCAACCACCGCGGAGGCACTCCTTCACAGTGGATCGGCAACCACAACAACAGCAAATTCCCGCGTTGCTGCCAAGACAATAGAGCAAACGCAAACAGAAGAGCGCCAAGAAACCAACTTCGCCTACTCATCCGCCACCTTCATTAGCGTAACCCAGCAATGCGTCCCAAACGGGCAAATACCCCATGCCGCTCAATACGCAGGGCATAGGCAGCATACTCCGGGAAAATCATCAAATGCCGTTCCTCCGTCTTGGCACGGAGGTAATAGACAAAACTGACAAAAGCTAGCCCTGCCAGATTTCGCACCAAGTCGAAGCTACTCAAAACCCCAAAAAATGGCACCGTATGCAACCACCAATAAACATTTTTAGACAAATACCCAGGGTGCTTGGTATAGCGATAGGGACCGTCGTCAACCAAACCACGCCAACTCAGATTGGAAAACTTCAGACCAAAGCTAATCGATGCGAGCCAGTAAATCATCCAACTAAGAGTAATCAGAATTGCCCACACCCAATAAAGCGGGCTATCCGGCTGAAGCCAGTCAGTCCAAACCATATCATCACGCTGTTGCTTGATCATATGCAGAATGGAAAGAAGTGGCGGATAACACATGATGCATGACAACCAGCCAAGCCAAGTCTTATCAGTGCTTCTGATATCATTTCCTAGCAGGCGGCTAGCAAAGAAATAACCACTTGTTGCAATCAACAGATCAACGCACAAACCGAAAGTGAACAATCCCGCCACTATTTTGGCAGGATGAAGCACCCATGAAAAACTGAGCATTTCTTCAACAGCCGCAATTAACCAAACATACATCAAGGGAATAAAAAACAATTTGACTCCCCAAGCAAACACCAGCTCCCTGTGCTCGGACCAGCACCAGGGTCTCCTCCGAGTTAATGCCAAACCAAAGCGGAAGTATCCATCTTCACCTTGCGGCATGCGTTTCTCTACCCAGCCAACGTAATAGGGAGCCAACAGCAAAAGAAACGGCAAAATCAGCAAATACTCGAAATTAAAAACCCCCGTTGGCCAGCTAGAAAACAAACAAGCCATCAGCATCGGGAAAAGCAGTAACGAAACCAAACCAACACGAACTGCTAGTACTTTAAGGCGAAGCTCTTCTGATCGTAGAGGCGAATGTCCAGCAAACAAGCTTCGCCGCGGGAGCAGAGCCGAGAGTATCCCCACAAAAAAACACAAAAAAACAAGCAGGCGGGCCGCAACAAAACTGTCGATCATGCCAGCCCCATCGAGCCGAAAAGTGCACAGACCGGTGACAAAAACCAACAGCATGACCCATGAAATAAGCATCACGTATCAAATTACGCGAAAAACGAAAAAGCGCCTTGCGGCGCTTTTTCAGATGTCAAGATAATACTTTTGTGAAACACTACGAATTAACCACCCGTGGCAGCCTTGGCAACAGAACAAGTACCCGAAGCCATGTTGCAAGTCACGGTACCGGTACCCGGCTTTTTAGCAACAACGGTAAAGGTTCCGCTCAAGGCTGTCGGTGTGGCGATGGTAGTGTTACAAGCTGCGGCGGTGTGAGCCGGAACAACACTATTACCGTCCGTCAAGGCAACAAAAGCAGCATTGGCATATGCCTTGGCTTCAGCCAGACAGGCATTATCGCCAGCCTTTCGTGTGTAGTCGTTATAGGCCGGCAGTGCGACAGCAGCCAGAATACCGATAATCGCCACAACGATCATCAGTTCGATCAGGGTAAAACCTTGTTGAACCTTTTGCATTTGAATCTCCTTTGTAAAGGCGGGAAAACCGCTGTTTAACTACGAGCACCATCTATGCCAAACAACCACAACTCCCACAAAAACACAATAAACACGATAAATCATATAGTTAAAAGACAAATGGGCTTTGCGAAGCCAGAACAGGAATGAGGAACTGACTTATTTTGTCACCCTAACAGTGCCGCGAATTGGCAATTTTCGGATATCACTTCCTTTTCGAAGTCCTATCAATCAACTGCTTTAACAAGCTTCTGTCAGAAAACTCTCGGCATACGCCTGAAAAACACGCTCCGAGACAAATAACCGATACAAGTCAGGATCAATGTGCCCGTCGCCGCATAGACGATCCATGATTTTCAATGCCTCTGGCAAACGCATCCCAGCCTTGTACGGCCGATCCTTGGCGGTCAACGCTTCAAAAATATCGGAAATGCCCATCATGCGGGCCTGCCAGCTCATTTCTTCGCGCTTGAGGCCTTTCGGGTAGCCTTTGCCGTCCATGCGTTCGTGGTGGCCGCCAGCGTATTCCGGCACATTTTTCAGGTGCTTCGGCCAGGGCAGTTGTTCCAGCATGCGGATGGTGGCGACGATGTGGTGGTTGATGATTTCGCGCTCGTCGGCGGTCAATGTCCCGGCCCGGATACTGAGGTTTTCCAGTTCGTTGTCGCTCAGGAAGGGCACCTCTTCGCCCCGCTCATTACGCCAGTGATAGTTCTGCGCAATTGCGCGAACGCGCGCAAGGTCCTCATCGCACATGCGCTCGCTACCCATGTTGGCAAAGCGCAGGAATTCGCGCTCGGCGTCCAGCGTCGCATTGTTTGCCGCGAGTTTTTCCCGGACCTGGGCCGCATCGGCGCCATCGATGATTTCTTTCAGCGCGGCGATTTCGGCATCGCGCTTGAGCACTTCAAAACGCGTATCAACCAGATGGATACGGTCAAAGATGGTTTGCAGCTTGGTGGCCTTGTCGACAACGTGAACCGGTGTCGTGATCTTGCCGCAATCGTGCAGCAGGGCAGCGATGCGCAGTTCGTAGCGATCCTTGTCGGTCAGGTGGAAGTCGGCGAGCGGACCTTCGCTGGTCGCATTGACCGCCTCGGCGAGCAGCATGGTCAGCTCCGGCACGCGCTGGCAATGACCGCCGGTATAGGGCGACTTTTCGTCAATCGCCAGATTGATCAGTTTGATGAAGGACTCGAACAAGCCCTCCAGTTGCTGCACGAGTTGGCGGTTAGTCAGCGCGATCGCGGCTTGCGAGGCGAGCGACTCGGCAAGGCGTTGATCCGCCTGGGAAAACTCGACGACGTCGCCGGTTTGCGGACTGAGTGCGTTGATCAGCTGCAGGACACCGATGATTTCGCCTTCGTGGTTCTGCATCGGCACGGTCAGGAAGGAATGCGAGCGATAGCCGGTCCGTTCGTCGAATTTGCGCGTGCCGGAGAAATCGAAGCCGGCTTCGCAGTAGGCATCGGCAATATTGACCGTTTTGCCATTAATTGCGGCGTGGACCGCCACCATGCTGTCGTTCGCAGAACCATCTTCGCGATACAGCGCCAGATCGGGAAACTTGCCCGACGTCGGTGGCGCATCGCTGCCACCGAAGGCAATGTCCAGCGAGTCGGTGCGCACGATCTCGAAATGCAGGCGCTGCCTGTCTTCGGAAACCAGATAGAGCGTACCGCCATCGGCGCGGGTAATGGTCTTGGCAGCAAGCAGGATTTTTTCGAGCAGCCGGTTCAGGTTACGCTCGTTGGAAAGCGAAGCGCCGATGTCATTGAGCTGTTCAAGACGGCAAAAAAGATCATCAAGGGTTTCCATGCTCGGTTCCTATTTGATACACACCGCTCTGACCTGCTTGCTATCGGTGATGCCCTGCATGATCTCGTCGATGCCATCCATTTTCAGGGTTCGCATGCCTTCGTTCAAGGCACAGGCAAGAATATCGGCGACCCGGGCCTTTTCCTGAATAATTTTTCCGTGGCATCGCTGCCGGCCAGCCATTCGTGCAGACCGACGCGCCCCCGCTAGCCGGTAGCGCTGCACGCCGGGTAACCGCAAGCGCGACAAAGCGTGAACTGTCCATCCTTGGCGTAGCGACTGTGCCACTCCTGCCGAATCGCGTTCAAACGCGGCTTCCGGATCCTTTTTCCAGGCATCGGCGTGGGCCAACTCGGCACAGCATTCCTGCAGCAAAGCCTCGATCTCGCCAGCGTCCGGCTGATAGGCCTCCTTGCAATCCTTGCACAGGCGCTTGCCGAGACGCTGGACGAGAATGCCGAGCAGCGCATCGGAAAAGTTGAACGGATCCATGCCCATGTCGAGCAGGCGGATGATCGATTCCGGCGCCGAGTTGGTATCCAGTGTCGCAAAGACCAAGTGCCCGGTCAGCGATGCTTCGATGCCGATACCGGTGGTTTCCGGATCGCGCATTTCGCCGACCATGATGACGTCCGGATCGAAGGTCAATACCAGCAGGCCTTCTACCATCTCTTCGAGCGGCAACCAGGCATTGGCATCGACGTAGTCACGCTTGATGTTGCGTAGGAGATCGACCGGCTTGATGCGATCCGCACGAAACAGCTTGCAGATGTCCTGCGATAGTTCGAGCATGATCTGGTCGACATTGCTCGTCGCATGCACCCGGTTGGTCACGGCCTGCAACTTTTTCAGAAACAGCAGGCGGCTGGCGACATCAGTCATTTCTTCTCCAATTATCCAGTCGACCGGACAGACAGCCTTTGCGGCGAGACCAGGCAAGCTGGTGGTGCACCATTCAGCGGCATTTCAAAACTCGAAAACTTGATTGTTCTGCAGCATGCGCGGCCGGTAATCGGCGAGGCCGGTTTCGATTTCTGTCATGGTCAGTTCAATCTGCCCCGGCTTCAGGTGCGTGATGTGGATTTCACATGCACGCGCCAGGCTCTGCAATTCCGCCGCCAGCAGGCTGGGGCAAAGATGCTGCGACAACCTCGCCAGCCCCTCCTCGCGATTGGAGAAGGCGCATTCGATGAGCAGGTATTTGAGATTCTCTATCCGGTTGACCGCCTGCCAGAACGCAGGACAGATGCCGGTATCGCCGGAGAAAACCAGGCTGCCGGCACCGGAATCAAGACAATAGCCGACCGCCGGCACCGTGTGCTCGACCGGCAAAGCGGTGATGCGGCGACCATCAATGCTCAGTGTTTCCGCCAGCGCAATGCTCTGGAAACGCATGACCGGATGCTCGGCATTTGGAATCTCGGTAAAGTCAGGCCAGATCGACCAGTTGAAGATGTGTTTCTTCAAGACGGTCAACACGGCGGCAGAGGCATAAACGGTCAGCGGCTTCTCGCGCCGGTCGGCCACGGTATCGATCAGCAGCGGCAATGCGGCGATGTGATCAAGATGGCAGTGGGTCAGGAAAACGTGGTCGATGGCGGCCAGCTCGGCGATCGACAGATCAGCGACACCGGTCCCGGCATCGATCAGGATATCGTGATCGACGAGCAGCGAAGTGGTCCGCAGGTGCTGCCCGCCGATGCCGCCGCTACAGCCAAGGACTCTGAGTTTCATCGCTATTTCACCTGGAAGACGGTTACCCCATCCCAACCTTCACCCGGCGGATGCGCCCGCAGATGGGCAATCCGCTCGATATACAACTCGTACAGCCGGCACGCCGAAAAGCGCTCGCGCAGGATGCACAGTTGCAGTTCGGCCTGATCCCAGTCCTGCACCCGGTAACGGCTCAGCGCATGCTGCCACAAGCCCAGCTCATCGCGGCTGGCGGCCGGCAATTCGGCGCTCAGGCCAAGCGGCTCGTAAATCGCGACCGGTGCGTCCTTGCCCTTGACACGTACCCGGTCAAGTTCGCGGAAGGTGATGTCATCGACCTGGCGCCGTGTTTCCTCACCGACCACGATGTCGACACCGTATTCCTTGGTGATGCCTTCGAGACGCGAAGCGAGATTGACCGCATCGCCCATCACCGTATACGCCTTGCGGACCGGCGAGCCCATGTCGCCGACCGTCATCGTTCCGGTATTGATCCCGATGCCGGCCTGCAAGGCCGGCCAGCCACGCGCCCTGAACGGTTCAGCCAGCTCGCGCAGGCGCTGCCGCATGCCCAGGGCGGTCAACACCGCGTGGCGGGCATTTTCCGGATCATTCACCGGCGCCCCCCAGAAAGCCATGATGGCATCGCCGATATATTTGTCGAGCGTGCCGCGCTGCTGCCGGATCACTTCGGTCATCGCCCCGAAATACTCGTTCATCAGCCGCGCCAATTCCTTCGGCTCCATCCCCTCGGACATGCTGGTAAAGCTGCGGATATCCGAGAAAAGCACGGTCAGTTCCTCGTTCTGCCCTTCCATGCTGTAGCTCTCGGGATTCTTCGCCATTTCGTCGACCAGTTCCGGCGGCACGTACTGCCCGAACAACTCGGCGAATTGCCGCTTGGTCCGCGATTCGACGAAATAACCCCAGGACATGTTGAGGCCATAGAGAATCAGCACCGACAGCACGCTGGCCGCAAGCGGCATGACCAGATTGGCCGACGACCACAGGAGCATGTTGATGCCAAGCAGCGCGAACAGCGTCGCGACGGCCAGCAGGGTTGCCCGGAAAGGCGAGAGCAAGGGCAGCAACACGACCAGCATGCCGCCAAAGAGCAGCAACTGGATGACGTCGATGGCCAGAACGAAGCCCGGCTTGTCCTTGATGCTGCCTTCAAGCATGCCGGCAATCAGGTTGGCATGCACCTCGACCCCGGGAAAACTCCCCCCCACCGGCGTCGACCGCAAATCCATCAAGCCTGGCGCCGTTGTCCCGACCAG
The DNA here is from genome assembly GCF_020510425.1 of Quatrionicoccus australiensis. Lineage (NCBI taxonomy): Bacteria > Pseudomonadati > Pseudomonadota > Betaproteobacteria > Rhodocyclales > Azonexaceae > Quatrionicoccus > Quatrionicoccus australiensis. The sequence continues at coordinate 2,895,328 of NZ_JAHBAH010000001.1, read as the reverse complement.
CACGATGCGCCCGGCTAGTTGCTCGGCAGAAACCCGGCCACGCAGCACGTCGACCACCGAGATGTAGGGGAAGCTGCGTTCATAGCCACGATAGGGAATCAGCGCCGAAACATGTTCGTCGACCGGAATGCGCAGCGAGCCACGCGGCGAATCGACCTCCAGCCACTCGATTGCCGACTCGGCATCGGGAAAACCGGGACGGAGTTCGCCATGACCAAGCAAGGTACGCACTACCGCCAGGGACAGCGCCTCGTAATAGGCCCCCTGGTATTCGACGACCAGCGGCACCCGCCGCGAATTGCCGTCGAAATCGACCAGCGGATTGAAATGCCCGGCACTGCTGGCCGCCGCCTGCAAGGCCGGCAGGTTGGCACCGTAACCGGACCACGAAACGAAGGGGATCCGCCGCCCGGCAAAGGCACCAGGCGGAAAGGCCGGCGCCGGCAGGGCACCGTTACGCTGGGCGTTGTCCTGGCTGGAAAAATAATAGCCCAGCACCACCGGTCGACCGCGCAGGGTATCGGCAAATACGCGGTCGTAATCCAGCGTCGAGCGCAGATCCTGCAAGGCCCGCTGATAGCTCGGCTCGTTTTTCAACTGCTGGCGACCGATGCTCTCCAGCACCTTCAACCCGGAACTCTCGTCCGGCTCGGCAAACACGACGTCGAAGCCGACCACCGCAACCTTGTAATCGTCGGTCAGGCGCCGCACCAGCTCGGCCAGCGTATTGCGCCCCCAGGGCCAGCGCCCGACTTCGGCCAGGCTCTTCTCATCGACGTCGACGATGATGATGCGCTCATCGACCGTGCGCGGCATGGTCAGACGCAGGCGGACATCGTAGAGATAGGCATCCAGCGCCGAAACAAAGGGAATTTGCCAGGCACGCCCGGCATGACCGAGCAGTACCAGCATACAGAGCGCGCCGAGCACGAAACGAACGAGATGTTTTTTCATGGCCGCGGCGCGCCGGACATCAGGTCTTCAGGAAAAATTCCATCTTGATGCCGGCAATCTCGATAACATCGTGATCCTTGAGCTGATAGGCTTGGGCATCGAGCACCTCGCCATTGACGATGGGAAATTGCGTCCCTTCGACATGCGTGATGAAAAAGCCGTTCGGCCGCTTGGCGATCACCGCCACCTGCAGACCAGGCTTGCCCAGCGTGGTCAGTGTCTTGGTGAGTTCCAGCTCCTTGCCCATGTTGGCACCGCTGAGCAGTTGCACGGCGGCCGAGGCAACGGCAACGCCAGCCACGTTGCTGCGCGTCCCGACATTGCTGCGCGTGGCGCTCTCGACCAATTGCATGTCCTCCGGACGCAGGGGCGTGGCGCGCGGCGCGGCAGCCCTTTCATGCTCGTCGATGGTGGCAGCGGTATCGCTGAGATCTGCCATGTACTTGAGCTTGTACTTGCCCAGTTCGACAACATCGTTGTTGCGCAGGAAGTGCTTCTTGATCGGCTGGCCATTGACCAGCGTCCCGTTGGTGCTGTTCATGTCCTCGAGAAAAGAGTCGTTGAGGATGGTGACAATCGCCGCGTGCTCGCCGGAGATGGCGAGATTGTCGATCTGGATGTCGTTGTGCGGCTTGCGACCGATGGTCAGGCGCTCCTTGTCGAGCTGAATTTCCTTCAGTACCAGACCGTCCATTGAAAGGATCATTTTTGCCATGTTGCCAGCCTCATCTCATTTGAACCGGGCCAGCAGCTTTTGCCACCAGCCGCGTGGTACGGCAAAACTGCTGTGTACCCGTACCAGAATTACCGAAATATTATCCCGACCGCCATTGCCGTTGGCCAGTTCGACCAGTTCCTCGGCCGCCAGCGACAAATCGCCCCCCAGCACCCGCAGGACATTGGCGATTTCCTCATCGTCGATCATGTCGTTCAGACCATCCGAACAAACCAGGAAAAGATCGCCCGGCAACACAGCATGTGCGTGGATTTCCGTTTCGACAAAGGGATCGACCCCGAGCGCCCGGGTCAGCAAATTCTTGTTGTGCGAATGACGCGCTTCCTCTGCGCTAATCATGCCACCATCAAGCTGTTCCTGTAAGAGGGAGTGATCCCGTGTCAGTTGCTCGAAACGACCATTGCGCAAGCGATAAAGCCGGGAGTCACCAAGATGCGCGACCAGCACCCGGTTATCGTAAAAGTGGGCAGCAACCAGGGTTGTTCCCATGCCGGCGTATTGCGGCTGGCTCTCGGACGCGTTGAACACCGCCACATTGACGGCCGAAACTTCGTCAAGCAGGCGCTGCTGCAAGAAATCCGCCGTCATGACCTCGCCATCCGGCACGGATGGCGGGCTCAGGAACTGGGTCAGGTTGCTGGCCAGCAGGGTGGTGGTCATGCCACTCGCCACTTCGCCGGCGTTGTACCCGCCCATACCGTCAGCCAGGATGGCCAGTCCGAGACTGGCATCGGCAAAAACCGCATCTTCGTTATGCGAACGAACCATACCCGGATCGGTACGGGTAACCATTTCCAGCGCGTCGGCAAGCCTCATGGGCTGCACTCCAGACGTATTTTTTTCAAGAGACGTGACTTTCTGGCGAATTCAGGCAGGCACGCAGGGCAGCAGCCATTTCCGCCCCCTGCTGGTAGCGCTGCGCGGGGTTCTTGCTGAGCGCCTTGGTGATGACCGCCACAATACCAGCAGGCAAGTCAGGTTTGATACTCAAAATATCCGTGGGCGACTCGTTGGTGATCCGGAACATCAGTTGTGCCATGGATTCGCCGCTAAACGGCAGTTGACCGCTGCACATCTGATAAAGCATGACGCCGAGCGAAAAGAGGTCGGAACGGCCATCGATCTTCTTGCCGGCGAGTTGCTCGGGGGACATGTATGAGGGCGTGCCCAGCACCATGCCGGTCCGCGTCCGCGACGAGTCGGTGATCCGGGCGATGCCGAAATCGGTGACCTTGAGCTGGTCGCTGTCTGGTTCATACATGATGTTGGCGGGCTTGATGTCGCGATGCACGACATGGTTGCGGTGCGCATAATCCAGCGCATCGGCTACGCGGGCGACAATCGACACCACTACGGGCAAGGGCAACAGTCCAGCCGGCCTGGTCTGCGGCACGAGATCGCGTCCGCTCAGGAACTCCATGGCGATGTAGGCCAGATCATGCTCTTCGCCGGCATCGTAGATGGTGACGATATTGGGGTGATTGAGACGCCCGGCCGTTTCTGCCTCGCGGAAGAAACGCTGTTTGACCTCGTCCAGCTCGTCGGCGTCGAACTCCTGCGCCAGCGCCATGGTCTTGATCGCGACGACGCGATTGATCTTCGGATCGCGCCCTTGATAGACCACGCCCATCGCGCCCTTGCCGAGTTCCTTCTCGATCTTGTAGCGCCCCAGCATGGCCTGCTCGACGCCCATGACCAGCGTGCCGTTAACCGTCTTGCCGTTCGCACCGGCGAGTAGCACGGCTTCCGACATCTGCTTGGCGCGCTGCAGGCGTTGTGCCACATCGCGGAATTGCGGGTTGAAGTCGGCGACATAGCGGAACACTGCCTCGGCCTTGTTGAACTGCCGCTTGCGCTCGTAGTCGAGCGCCAGGTTGTACATGTTTTCCAGCAGGCCGGCGTCCATCGGACACTTGCGGAACTTGTCGAAGGCCATGTCGAGCTGGCCCTGCCCCTGAAAAGCCAGTGCCAGCATGCGGTTCGACTCGGCGGAATCGAGTTCCGATTTTTCCTTGCTGCGCTCGGTGACGAGATAGCGCTTGGTGGTCAGCAGGAGATGGCCGAGCAGCAACAAGCTGGTCGCACCCATCAATTGCACCCAGATTCCGGCTCCCAGCATCAGCCCGAAGTGACTGCCGAGCAGCGCAAAAAGGCAAAGCAGCGTCAGCAAACCGCCGGCGGCGGCTGACAGACGCGGCAACAGCAGGATCAGATAGAGGCCGACCGCGACCTTCGCCGCCAGGCTGGCCCATTCAGCCCAGGCCGGCGTCAGGAAAAAGTGCTCCTGCAGGATGCTCGACACGGCATGCGCCAGGGTCAACACCGGCGCCATGCTTGGCGAAACCGGCGTCACCTGCGCCGAGCCGACACCGGCGGCCGTGGCACCAATCAGGACGATCTTGCCGGCATACTTGCCGGGCGGAATCTTGCCGGACAGGACATCGTAGAAAGAATCGACCGGAAACGCCGGTCGACCGTCCCGATCCTTGTAAAAATAGGTATGCATCGCCGTCGACCGGTCGGTCGGGATACTCAGCTTGCCGAGCCGGACTTCGCGCCCCAGTTGCACCGTGATGTCGGCCGGCCCGAGATTCAGGCTGCGCGCGGCAATCGCCAGCGACAGCGCCGGGTAGAACTGATCGAAATACTGCACGACCAGCGCTTCCGCCCGGATCCCGCCATCAACGTCAGGCAAGGTATTGAGGTGGCCGAGCGCCTGCGCCTTGCTGCCCAGCAGCTCGATCGGCATTTGCACCTGCGACGCCGGCAAGGCCATGCCGCCGCCATCCGCCACCTGCGCCAAACGATTGGCCTGGATGAAATCCGGCAAGGGTTTGTCCGGCCGCCCCTGCGCCGCTTCCAACCGGAAAAGCAGCGGCAACAGGACATTGCCGGCATTGGCATAACTGCTCGCCAGGCGGACATCGGTATTGAGCGCCGCCTCGGCTTCGCCGAGCACGGCCGATATTTTTTCCAACTCGGGCGATGGTGCAGCATTTTCACCCTTGCTCTGCTCGACCATGTCGATCAGGCGGGTAACGTAGCCATAGCCGGCATCAAGCTGCGGCTCGGAGAAGAAGATGGTGTTGGCGACCAGCTTGACCTGCGCGCCGGCCAGCCGATCGGTCAGGCGGGCATGCATATCGCGTGACCATGGCCAGCGACCAAGGTTGGCAATACTCTGGTCATCGATGGCGATCACAGCAATGCGATCGGAAGCGGTCTTGTCTGAAGCCTGCACCGCCAGGTCGTAGGCCTTGCGCTCCAGGCTCTGCAGCAGATCGCCGCCACCGGCGAGCAGCATCAGCAGGGTGAGGACAACCCCGAGAAACCAGTCCGACTTCCAGAACGCGGCTTTCGCCATCCTCCCAACCCCTTAAAATCACCGCTGGCATATCGCCCGGGCATCTTTTTACGCCAGGCAAGGCCGGCGGTCAAACCTTACCGCAAGGGAATCTCCACCCCCAGCCCCTGCGCCTCGGCCGCGGCCAGCACGCGCAACGCCACCGCCAGATCCTGGATGGCCATGCCTTGCGATTCGAAAACGGTAATCTGGCCGGCGTCCGTACGGCCGGGATGCCGACCGATGATCACATCACCCAGTTCGAGCATCTGCCGCGGATGCAGACGCCCCTTTTCGAGCAGCGGCAGCAGGTCACCCGCTTCGGCCAGCGCCGTCGGCACGGCATCGACGGCAATCAGGTCGCAACGCTTCAGGGCCGCTTCCGACAACTCCTGGCGAATCAGCGCATTCGAACCGGCTGCATTGATATGCGTTCCCGGCTCCAGCCATTCGGCGTCAAACAACGGCTGCGCTGCGGTGGTTACGGTTCCGATCAAGTCGCTGCCACGCACGAGTTCTTCGGCATTGGCCGCCGGCTCGACCGCAACACCGGTCGCCTCGCTCATGCGCTGGCAAAAAGCCTGCAACTTGTCGGTCTTGCGACTGAACACCTTGACCCGCTCCAGCGGCAGGGCGGCGCAGATAGCGCGCACATGGCCTTCCGCCTGCCAGCCGGCACCAAACACGCCGGCCACGGTCGAATCCGGCCGCGCCAGCCAGCGCGCAGCCAGGCCGCTGGTCGCCCCGGTCCGGATCATGCCGAGATAATCAGCCTCGATCACGGCGCGCAATTGACCGCTGGCCGCATCGAACAGGTGCACCAAAAAACGGTTGCCGCTGCGATTGCTGGTATAGGCCTTGTAACCAAGTACGCCCTGGGCCGGCAAGGCACCTTGCAGGATATGCAGTACCGTTTGCGGCAAGCGCGAGCGGGCGCGCGGCGTATCCAGGGCTTGACCGAGCGCCAGGTCACGATGTGCCGATTCGACCCCTTCCAGAGCCATCTCAACGGTCAACAGCTTTTTTACATCATTTTCCGAGAGAAACAGGGCCACGCCGAACTCCTAACATCTCTAAAATCATTACATCAAACGATGGTGACATCCTGACGCGCCAGCATCCGCTGCTCAAGCCAGCGTCCAAGCACCACGACCAGCAGCGCACCAACGGCGCCAGCCACCTTTGCTGACCAAAGCGGCAGCGGCGGCAGCAAATCAAGTACACCGGGGTCGGTGAATATCATCTGGCCGGCGACATAGCCGAGCAAGGCAGCACCAAACAGCACGATGGACGGGAAGCGCTCCATCCAGTGCAGGATCAACTGGCTCGACCAGACGATGAGCGGAATGCTGACCGCCAGCCCGAAGAGCAGCAAGGCCAGACTGCCGTGGGCAGCACCGGCGACGGCAATCACGTTATCGAGGCTCATGACGAAATCGGCAACAACGATCGTCTTGACCGCTCCCCACAAGTGGGAGGATGGCTTGATGTCGTGCCCCTCTTCGTCTTCCGGCAGCATCAGCTTGACGGCAATCCAGATCAGCAGCAAACCGCCGCCCAGCTTCAACCAGGGCAGGTTCATCACCAGCGCCGCAAAGACAGTCAGCACGACGCGCAGGCTGACGGCACCGGCCACCCCCCAGAAAATACCTGTACGCCGTTGTTCCGGCGCCAGATTGCGACAGGCAAGTGCAATCACCACGGCGTTATCGCCAGAGAGAACGATATCGATCAGGATGATCTGACCGACGGCAATCCAGAATGCAGCAGAGAAAAAATCAAGTTCCATGAATACCAGACGAAAAAAAGGCGGACATGCAGCCCGCCTTTTTGGTTGAGCAAGGCTCGAATTTTACAGCAGAGCCTTCAACAGCTTGGCCATTTCGGACGGATTGCGCGTCACGGTGAAGCCGCAGGCTTCCATGATTTCCAGCTTGGCATCTGCCGTATCGGCACCACCGGAAATCAGGGCGCCAGCGTGGCCCATACGCTTGCCGGCCGGTGCGGTAACACCAGCGATGAAGCCAACCACCGGCTTCTTCATGTTTTCCTTGCACCACATGGCAGCTTCGGCTTCGTCAGGACCACCGATTTCGCCGATCATGATGACAGCGTCGGTATCCGGATCGTCGTTGAAAGCCTTCATGACGTCGATGTGCTTCAGACCGTTGATCGGGTCACCACCGATACCGACGGCAGACGACTGGCCCAGACCGATTTCGGTCAATTGGCCAACGGCTTCGTAGGTCAGGGTGCCGGAGCGCGAAACCACGCCGATGCGACCCTTGCGGTGGATGTGACCCGGCATGATGCCGATCTTCACTTCATCCGGGGTGATCAGGCCAGGGCAGTTCGGGCCGAGCAGCAGGGTCTTCTTGCCGCCAGCGGCTTCCTTGGCCTTCATCTTGTTGCGCAGGATCAGCATGTCGCGAACCGGGATGCCTTCGGTGATACAGATGGCCAGATCGAGGTCGGCTTCAACGGCTTCCCAGATCGCGGCAGCGGCACCCGGGGGCGGCACGTAGATCACGGAAACGGTAGCGCCGGTTTCGGCGGCAGCTTCCTTGACCGAAGCGTAGATAGGAATATTGAAGATGGACTCGCCGGCCTTCTTCGGGTTCACGCCGGCAACAAAGCATTCCTTGCCGTTTGCGTATTCCTGGCACTTTTCCGTATGGAACTGACCGGTCTTGCCGGTGATGCCCTGGGTAATGATACGGGTGTTCTTATTGATGAAAATGGACATTCAATAGCTCCTTACTTGACCGCAGCGACGATCTTGGTGGCGGCTTCGGCCATGGAATCGGCAGAAATGATAGGCAGACCGGAATCCTTGAGGATCTGCTTGCCCATGTCTTCGTTGGTGCCCTTCATGCGGACGACCAGCGGCACGGCCAGATTGACTTCCTTGGCAGCGGCAACGACGCCGGCAGCAATGGTGTCGCACTTCATGATGCCACCGAAGATGTTGACCAGAATGCCCTTGACCTTGGTGTTCTTGAGCATGATCTTGAAGGCTTCGGTCACCTTCTCGGTCGTGGCACCGCCACCGACGTCGAGGAAGTTGGCCGGCTCGGCGCCGAACAGCTTGATGGTGTCCATCGTGGCCATGGCCAGACCGGCACCGTTCACCAGACAGCCGATGTTGCCGTCGAGGGAGATGTAGGCCAGATCGAACTTGGAAGCTTCGATTTCGTCGGCATCTTCTTCATCCAGGTCGCGCATGGCGACGATTTCCTGCTGACGATAGAGGGCGTTGGAGTCGAAGTTGAACTTGGCGTCAATGGCCTTGACGGTGCCGTCGCCTTCGTGGATCAGCGGATTGATTTCGGCCAGCGAAGCATCGGTTTCCATGTAGCAGGTGTAGAGCTTCTTCAACGTGTCGATACACTGCGGAATGGAGGCTTCCAGCATACCCATGCCCTTGGCCAGTTCCAGGCCTTGCTCGTCGGTCAGGCCGACCAGCGGGTTGACGAAGACCTTGACGATCTTTTCCGGGGTGTTGTGGGCAACTTCTTCGATGTCCATGCCGCCTTCGTAGGAGGCCATGATCGCGACAGACTGCGTGGCGCGGTCGGTCAGCGCTGCAACGTAGTACTCGTGCTGGATGTCAGCGCCTTCTTCGATCAGCAGGTGACGAACCTTCTGGCCTTCCGGACCGGTCTGGTGCGTGATCAGCTGCATGCCGAGAATCTGGCTGGCGTATTCGCGCACTTTTTCCAGGGAGGTTGCGACCTTGACGCCGCCACCCTTGCCACGGCCACCGGCGTGAATCTGGGCTTTGACGACCCAAACCTTGCCGCCCAGGGTTTCTGCTGCCTTGACCGCGTCATCGACGGTCGTGCAGTGAATCCCGCGCGGAACCGTAACGCCGAATTTTTTCAGGAGTTGTTTGCCCTGATATTCGTGAATTTTCATGCGCTTTCCTTGCGTTTAGTTGAGTTGCGAGCAATGAGCAGTGGCCGAGTTTCCCCCTGACCCCGCCCGGTTATACCGTCTTGGACCCAAAATATTACCACATACGGCAAAAATCATTGCGGGCCAAAATTCATAATTACGGCGCCGATTCCGTACCTCGAACCGCCTGCCATAGCAACGGCCCCAGCAAGAGCGCGGCACACACCAGGCTGGCCACCGAGCCGAGCCAGAAACCGTCGATGCCGAGCGGAGGCGAAGCGTGATAACACAGCCACCAGCCGCCCCACAGGCCGACACCCCAGAAACAGAAAGTCTGGATCAACATCGGCACGAAGGTCACCCGGTAGGCACGCAAAACATGGCCGGCAACCGTCTGCAAGGCATCAAAGAACTGATAGAGGGCAATATAGGCAACCAGACTCATGGCCACCGCCCGCACACCAGGATCATCCGTGTAGGCAGCCACCAGCGGCGCTGCTGCCAGCCAGAGCAATCCACCGAGCAGAGTCGACAAGCCGGCGGCGAGCAGCAGGCCGGCACCGATCACGGCATGCGCCCGCGGCCAGTCGCGCGCCCCGACCGCCTGCCCGACAGCGGAAAGCGTCGCAATCGCCAGCGACAGGGGAAGCATGTAACAAAGCGCGGCCAGATTGGCGACGATACGATGCCCGGCCACGATCTCTGCCCCCAAGGGCGCGACAAACAGGGCAATCAGCGTAAACGCCGTAATCTCCACCAGATTGGAAAAGCCCATCGGCAAACCAAGGCGCAACAACTCCCGCCAGGTTTTCCCGTCCGGCTTTTTCCAGTCGGAGAACGGCCGGTAACGCACCCCCAGCGGCCCGTAGGCGAGATACGCGCCGGCCGCCAGACAGGCCACCCAGGCGATCACGATATTGGACAGGGCGCAGCCGGCCACACCCAATGCTTCGCCCAGCCAGCCTTGCAGGGCGAAGCCCCAGGCCAGGACAGCATGCAGCGGCAGCGCCGCCAACCCGATCACCATCAGTACGCGCGGTCGCCCCAGTGCATTACAGAAGGCATAGAAAGTCCGATAGCAAAGCGAGGCCGGCAAACTCCAGGCCAGCATCGCGAGGTACAACCGGACCTTGCTCTCGACCGCCGCTTCCATTCCCGCCATGCCGAGTACAGCACCGGGATGGGTCAGAAACAGCACGCCCGGCACACTCAGCAGCAAGGCCAGCCAGAATCCCTGCTGCAGGACACCGGCCACCTCCCCGTCGCGCCGCGCGCCGTGCAGGTGCGCAACCAGCGGCGCCACCGCCTGCAGAATGCCGACCAGCGCGAACACCACCGAAATGTGAATACCGCCGCCAATGGCCACCGCCGCCAGGTCGAGCGGACTGACATGGCCGAGCACGGCGGTATCGACCACCATCATGCCGATGGAGGAAAGCTGGGCGATCAGGATCGGGAAGGCATGGGCAAGAAGCCCGCGGACGGCGGCAAGAAGCATGACGGGAATTGTCGCATGCGGCATTTGCCGGCCAGCGGTCGACCGGCAAAAACATGCAGAATTGATCTGGCTCAAGCGCGGCTTCCGGTCGGCAAACGAAAATTCGGGGCTGAGGAGGAGTTACATAATGAATAAAGGCCTGCACGCCATAGAAACCGCCAGCCGCGACGAAATCGTGGCACTCCAGACAGAACGTCTCAAATGGACACTGCAGCACGTCTACGCCAATGTGCCGCACTACAAGGCAAAGTTCGACGCCGCCGGCGTCCATCCGGATGACTTCCGCCAGTTGTCCGATATCGCCAGATTTCCGTTCACCACCAAGCAGGATCTGCGCGACAACTACCCCTACGGCATGTTTGCCGTACCGCGCCAGGACGTCGTGCGCATCCACGCCTCGAGCGGCACGACCGGCAAGCCGACCGTCGTCGGCTACACGCAGAAGGACATCGACACCTGGGCTGAGTTGATCGCCCGTTCGATCTACGCTTCCGGCGGGCGCAAGGGCGACATCGTGCATGTCGCCTACGGCTACGGCCTGTTCACCGGCGGCCTGGGCGCCCACTACGGCGCCGAAAAGCTCGGCTGCACGGTGATCCCGATGTCCGGCGGGCAGACCGAAAAGCAGGTCCAGCTGATCTGCGATTTCAAGCCGAACATCATCATGGTGACGCCGTCCTACATGCTCAACATCGCCGACGAGTTCCGCCGCCAGGGTATCGATCCGCGCAGCACCGAATTGCGCATCGGCATCCACGGCGCCGAACCGTGGACCGACGCCATGCGTGGCGAGATCGAAAAGGCCTTTGATATCGACGCCATCGACATCTACGGCCTGTCCGAAGTGATCGGCCCGGGCGTCGCCAACGAGTGCGCCGAGACCAAGGACGGCCCGGTGATCTGGGAAGACCATTTCTACGCCGAAGTCATCGACCCGCTGACCGGCGAAGTCCTGCCCGATGGCAGCGAGGGCGAACTCGTTTTCACTTCGCTGACCAAGGAAGCGATGCCGGTCATCCGCTATCGCACCCGCGACCTGACCCGGCTGCTGCCGCCAACCGCCCGCTCGATGCGTCGCATCGGCAAGATCACCGGCCGTTCGGACGATATGCTGATCATCCGCGGCGTCAATGTCTTCCCGTCGCAGATCGAAGAGTTGATCCTCCGCCAGCCCAAGCTGTCGCCGCATTACGTGCTGGAAGTCACCCGCGACGGCCACCTCGACTCGATGAAGGTGAATGTCGAGCTGAAGCCCGAATTCGAGTTTGCCAGCGGCCCAGAAAAGGAATTCGTGGCGCACGACCTGCAGCACCACATCAAGTCCTACATCGGCATTTCGGCCAAGATCGACGTGGTCGAAATCGGCGGCATCGAGCGCTCGGTCGGCAAAGCCAGGCGCGTCATCGACAAGCGGCCAAAATAAGCGACAAGCTGAAAAACGGCGGCACATGGCCGCCGTTTTTCATTGCACTCAGACGATGCGCGCCTGCAGGCGCGCCACGCCGTCAACTCCTGCCGCCAGCACATCACCCCGCAGCAGAGGGCCGACACCGGCCGGCGTACCGGTATAGATCAGGTCGCCGGCCGCCAGACATACCGACTGCGACAGATTGGCAATGATGTCCGCCACTTTCCACATCATCGAGGCGAGATCGCCGTCCTGACGGACCTGCCCATTGACCGTCAGCCAGATCCGTCCACTGTCCGGATGGCCGCACTGCGCAACCGGCTGGATCACGCTGATCACCGCCGACTGGTCGAAGCCCTTGCCCATGTCCCAGGGATGGCCTTTCTCCTTGGCGCGCGCCTGCAGATCGCGCCGGGTCAGATCGAGGCCGACCGCGTAGCCGAAAATCAGCTCTTTTGCCGCGTCGACCGCTACGTCGGCACCGCCGGCGCGCAATGCGACAACCAGCTCGACTTCATGGTGCAGATTGGCCGTCTGCGGCGGATAGGCCACCGCCAGTTCACCGTCACCACCCACAAGCGCATCGCCCGGCTTCATGAAAAAGAACGGCGGCTCGCGTCCGTCGGCCTGATCGATCGCGCCCATTTCGCGCGCATGCTCGGCGTAATTGCGCCCGACACAAAACACGCGGCGCACCGGAAACAACTGATCGCTACCCGCAACCGGCAAAGCCGAATTGGCAACCGGAGAAAAAACAAATGGCATAAAATTCACCCTGAACGAAAAAGCAGCTGAGAAGTGTGCAATATTTCACCCATCTGTCGCCAGTACAATGCCGGAATGGAATTAACGAGAACAACAGGCCGCCTCGCAAAAACAAAGCGAGCCACCCTGCCCCTGATGCGCCGCCTCATGCTCGCCAGCACCTTGCTGAGCAGCGTTGCCGGCGCTGCAGGGCTCGGTGAAATCAACCTGCACTCGCGCATCGGTGAGGAATTGCTGGCGGAAATCCCGCTGACCGGCAACGCCAGGGAAATCAACGATGCCGCCTGTTTCACGCTGGCCCCGATCCCTGGCGCCGACCTGCCGGTCATCACCAATGCCCGCATTCGCTTGGTGCAGAACAGGAATGGAACACACCTGCTGCTCATCGGCAGCAAGCCGCTCGCCGAACCGGTCTTCAGCATCAATCTGAAAGCCGGTTGCGGCATTGACTTGCAGCGCACTTACGTTCTGATGCCGGAAGCGCCGCTACCGGGAACCGTCGCAATCGAAAGCAATCCCGCGCCTCGCAGCACACCGCCGCGGCCAGCACTCGCCCCGGCCTCGCCGCCCGCGACCAAGACAAGCCAGGCGCCCAACCGCGGCAAACAGGCTAAAGCCGCGCCGCCCTCCAAGGCACCTGAACGCCGCGCCGCCGCCAATTCGACGCCACCGCGCCCGCAGACAAGCAGCGAAATCGCACCGCGCAGCACGCAAGCCATGCCGAGCACAGGCGACCGTCTGGTACTGAGCGCAGCACCGGTCGACTTCGGTATAGCCGAAAATCCACCGGCGGCCGGCAATCCGGGCTCCGAGATGGAACAACGCGTACTCAGGATGGAAACCTCGCTGAGCACGCTCAACCAGGAAATGGATGCCCTGCACACTTCGCTGACCCTGAGTACCGAAATGCTGACCGCCAAGCATGAGCTGCAACTCGCGCAAAGCCTGCAGCAGCCGGCCATCACGACCAGCGCACCGGTCCCGGCGGCAGCCCGCAGGGGATCCGGCAACAACTGGCTGCAGCTCCTGCTCAGCACGCTGGTCGGCGGCCTGGTCGCCGCCGGAGTTGCCCATTTCGTCAGCCGCCGCCCGACGACGCGGGCCGCCCGCTAGACCGGATTGTCGATATCGATGAAACGGCAGTCGAGAGCGAACTTTTCGCTCAGATGCGCCGCCAGTGCCTGCACCCCGAAACGCTCGGTCGCATGGTGGCCGCAAGCCAGGTAGGCGACGCCGCTTTCCCTCGCCAGATGCACGGTCTGTTCGGAAATCTCGCCGGAAACATAGGCATCGACCCCGAGCGCGATCGCCTGCTCGAAATAGCCCTGCGCACCGCCTGAACACCAGGCAATCCGCCGGATCGGCCGCGCCGGGTCGCCGATCAGCAAGGGCTGGCGTCCCAGCAATTTTTCCAGCCTGGCGGCCAGTGCGCCGGCATTGTCCGTAGCGGTCGACTGCCCCAGCCAGGCAATTTCCTGCTCGCCAAAACGCCCCTCCGGCAGCCAGCCCATGCGACTCGCCAGTTGGGCGTTGTTGCCGAGCAGCGGATGGGCATCGAGCGGCAGATGATAGGCCAGCAGATTGATATCGTGATTGAGCAAGGTACCCAGGCGGCGTTTGCGTATGCCGGTGATACGCCCATCCTCGCCTTTCCAGAAATAGCCGTGATGCACCAGAATGGCATCAGCAGCACAGTCGACCGCTGCGTCGAGCAGCGCCTGACTGGCCGTCACCCCGGCCACGATGCGCCGGATGACCGGGCGTCCTTCCACTTGCAGGCCATTTGGGCAATAATCCCGGAACTTGGCGAGCTCAAGTAATCCATCCAGATATTCCACCAGCGCTTCACATTTCACGATACGGTCTTTCATGCAGAGGTTGTGGCTGATTTTTGCACAAACGGTGACTGTTGCGGTCGCCATTCTGTTCGTCGTCACCACCCTGAAACCCGAGTGGCTGCCCCATCGCGGCGGCGTCGTCGCCCTCCAGGAAGCGCCCGCCATTGCCGGCGAAGAAGCGCGCACCCCGGGTTCCTACCGTGATGCCGCGCGCTCGGCCCTGCCCTCCGTCGTGCATATCTACACGACACAGGAAATCAAGGCGCAACGCCATCCGCTGTTCGATGACCCGATTTTCCGCCATTTCTTCGGCGACCGCCCGGAAGGCCAGCCGCAGCGCAATTCCGGGCTCGGCTCGGGCGTCATCGTCAGCGCCAACGGCTATGTCCTGACCAACTACCACGTCATCGAAGCGGCCGACGACATCCAGGTTTCATTGAACGACGGGCGCACGCTCAAAGCAAAAGTCATCGGCAGCGACCCCGAGTCCGATCTCGCCATCCTGCAGATCAAGGCCGACAAGCTGCCGGCCATCTCCTTCGGCCAGATGGACAACCTGCGCGTCGGCGATGTCGTCCTCGCCATCGGCAATCCGTTCGGCGTCGGCCAGACGGTGACCATGGGCATCGTCTCGGCACTCGGCCGTTCGCACCTCGGCATCAACACCTTCGAGAATTTCATCCAGACCGATGCGGCGATCAACCCCGGCAATTCGGGCGGCGCCCTGGTCGATATCTACGGCAACTTGGTCGGCATCAACACTGCGATCTACTCGCGCACCGGCGGCTCGCTCGGCATCGGCTTCGCCATACCGGTCTCCAGCATCAAGAGCATCATGGAGCAGATCATCCAGAACGGCGCCGTCACGCGCGGCTGGATCGGCGTCGAAGCCCAGGAAATCACCGCCGAACTCGCCGAGTCCTTCGGCCTGCCCGACACCGAGGGCGCGCTGATCGCCGGTGTCGTACGCAGCAGCCCGGCCGACAGCGCCGGCATCCGCCCCGGCGACGTCCTGCTCGCAGTGGCCGGCAAACCAGTCAAGGATCCGCAGGTCATGCTCGACCTGATCGCCGCCCTCAAACCGGACGAGCGCACGCCCTTCCGCCTGCGCCGCGACAAGAACATTCTCGAAGTCCAGGTCAAGATCGGCAAACGGCCGGCCCTGCGGGCACCCCAGGAGTAAGCCATGTGCCAGCTACTGGGCATGAATGCCAACGTCCCGACCGATATCTGTTTTTCGTTCACCGGCTTCCAGGCCCGCGGCGGCGCCACCGACGTGCATTCCGACGGCTGGGGCATCGCCTTTTTCGAAGGCCGGGGCACGCGGCTCTTCCTCGACCCGAATCCCTCCTGCACCTCACCGGTGGCCGAACTGGTTCGCCAGTATCCGATCAAGTCGACGAACGTCATCGCCCATATCCGCAAGGCGACCCAGGGGGCCATCGGCCTCGAGAACACGCATCCCTTCCGGCGTGAACTGTGGGGGCAATACTGGATCTTTGCGCACAACGGCAATCTGCTGAATTTCGCGCCCGAACTGGATGGCAACTTTCTCCCGGTCGGCCTGACCGACAGCGAGCGCGCCTTCTGCTGGCTGTTGCAGCAATTGCGCCAGCGCTTCGGCAGCCATTGCCCGGCGCATGCCGAATTGTTTGCCGCCCTGCACGCACTGACTCTTGAGGTCGCTCGCCACGGCGAGTTCAATTTCCTGCTCTCGAATGGCGACTGGCTGTTTGCGCATGCCTCGACCCGGCTCAGCTACATCATCCGGCAGGCGCCGTTTGCCGAAGCACACCTGAACGATCAGGACATTACGGTCGACTTCCGTGCCCTGACCAATTTCCATGACCGGGTTGCCGTCATTGCCACCCTGCCGCTGACCGACAATGAACGCTGGCAGGAAATGCCGCCCGGCACCCTGTGGTGGTTTGCCGAGGGCGATGTCGTGGAGAGGCGGGAAACCATGCCCGGCCCCGTCAAGAAGGCCGGCTGACTACTTTTCCAGGTTGCGGAAAGCGGCTTCGGCAGCATCCATTTCGGCCTCGGCAGCCGCGTCGACCGCTGGGGCGCGAGGCTTGGAAACCAGATGCGAGGCCAGGATGCCCAACTCGTAGAGCAGGCACATCGGAATCGCCAGTGCCAGTTGCGACACCACGTCCGGCGGCGTCACCACCGCAGCGACGACAAATGCGCCGACGATGAAGTAGGAGCGCCATTCCTTGAGCTTTTCCACGGTCACCACGCCGAGCTTGACCAGCACGACGAGCGCCACCGGCACCTCGAAAGCCAGGCCGAAGGCGAGGAACATGGTCATCACAAAGGACAGGTAGGCTTCGATATCCGGCGCCGGCGTGATGCTCTTCGGGGCAAAACCGGTGATGAAATGGAAGACCTGGCCGAACACGAAGTAGTAGCAGAAGGCCATGCCGAGCATGAACAGGAAGGTGCTGGAAATGATCAGCGGAATGCCCAGGCGCTTTTCATGGTCGTACAGACCGGGCGCGATGAAAGCCCAGGCCTGGTAAAGGATGAACGGCAGGGCAAGCACGAAGGCGACCATGGCGGTCACCTTGAGCGGCACCATGAACGGCGTGATGACGCCGATCGCAACCATCTTGGTCCCTTCCGGCAGGGCGCTCGTCAGCGGCGCCGCCAGGAAATCGTAGATATCACCAGGACCGGGGTAGAAGCAGAGAATGCCGAGCACCACGCCAACCGCGATCAGGCTGCGTAGCAGGCGATCGCGCAATTCGACCAGATGCGAAATGAAAGACTCTTCCGGGCTGTCGCTCATGCTGCGGTTTTTTCCGGCGGGGTAACGACAGACGGGGTGGCAACAGGCGACTCTTGCACGGCAGACTGGGCTGTTGCCTCAAGCTCGGCAACCGCCGACTGAGCTTCCTGGAAGGGCGAAGCCAGCGTACTCTGGGCTGCGTCAAACTCGCTGCGCACCGAGCTTTCCAGCGTGCGGGCCGATTCGGCAACCTGGGACTGCAGCTTTTTCAGCTCGTCCAGTTGCATCTCGCGACTGATGTCGGATTTGACATCATTGACGTAGCGCTGCGCCCGCCCGAGCAGGAGGCCGAGCGTGCGCGCCACCTTGGGCAGGCGCTCGGGACCGATGACGACCAGCGCCACGATGGCGATGACGATGAGTTCAGAAAAGCCGATATCGAACATAGATTCCTGGGATCGAGGATTCAGGAGCGCGGATCGAGCAACATATTCACTCGATCCTCAATCCTGACAACTGGCTCCTAGCCCTTGGTCTTTTCCTTGACTTCAACATCGATGGTCTGGCCACTGACCTGCTGCGTCGCCTGCTCTTCAGCCGGTTTGTTGTCAGCCGTGGCTTCCTTCATACCATCCTTGAAACCCTTGACGGCGCCGCCCAGGTCCTGGCCCACGTTACGCAATTTCTTGGTGCCGAAGACCAGCATGACGATGACCAGAACGATCAACCAGTGCCAAATGGAAAAACTGCCCATGACTTTCTCCTAGATACGTTTCAGCATCGGACCGACCGGGTCCGGACCGCCGACGATATGCGCGTGTAGATGCGGCACTTCCTGCTGCCCCACACGACCGGTGTTGATGATGACACGGAAGCCGTCCGGGCTTCCTTGCGCAACGGCAATTTCGTTGGCCTTGGCGAGAATCTTGCCGAGCACCAGCGTATCCTCGGGCGTGGCCGTGGCCAGTGAGGTAATGTGCTTTTTCGGGATGACCAGCACGTGGACCGGTCGGGCCGGGTTGATGTCGTTGAAGGCGAGGATGTCTTCGTCCTCGAACACTTTCTTCGCCGGAATCTGGCCCGCCACGATCTTGCAGAAAATGCAGTCGCTCACTTGGCGCCCCGTGCCGCCTTTTCGTCGATACCGGAAATGCCTTCACGCCGGCGCATTTCCTGGGAAACGTCCTCGATGCTCAAGCCGTAGAAGGCGAGCAGGACGAGTACGTGGTAGATCACGTCGGTCGATTCCCAGACGATGTTCAGACGCTTGCCATCCTTGCCGGCCATGATCAGCTCGGCGCACTCTTCGCCGATCTTCTTCAGGATCGAATCCGGGCCTTCGGAGAACAGCTTGGCGGTATAGGATTTTTCCGGGTCGGCGTTGCGACGGGAAGCCAGCGTCTCGGAGAGACGGTGCAGGATGTCATGCGTGCTCATTTTGCGTAGATTTCCTTAGGGTCTTTCAAAACCGGATCGACGGGAACCCATCGTTCCGCCTGTAATTCATTGAAGAAGCAGCTTACCCGTCCTGTATGACAGGAAATATTGCCGACCTGTTCAATCGACAGCAGCAGGACATCACCATCACAGTCGGTACGGATCGACTTGATTATCTGGAAATGTCCGGACTCTTCGCCCTTGCGCCACAGGCGCTTGCGCGAACGCGACCAGTATACCGCGTTGCCCGAACTGACCGTTTCCTGCAGCGACTCGCGATTCATGAAAGCGAACATCACGACGCGCCCGTTCTCGTCCTGGGCAATCGCCGGAATCATGCCGTCGGCGTCCCACTTGAGCGCCTCCAGCCAGGGCAACGCGTTATCGAGGTCGCTCACAGGCGAACCTCGATGCCGCGGCCGGCCATGTATTCCTTGGCCTGGCGCACGGTGTATTCGCCGAAATGGAAGATGGAAGCGGCGAGCACGGCATCGGCCCGACCTTCGGTGACGCCGTCGGCCAGGTGCTGCAGATTGCCGACCCCGCCCGAGGCGATCACCGGAATCTTTACGGCATCGGAAACGGCGCGAGTCAGCGCCAGATCGAAACCATTCTTGGTGCCGTCCCGATCCATGCTGGTAAGCAGGATTTCACCGGCGCCGAGCATTTCGACCCGTTTTGCCCAGTCGACCGCATCGAGGCCGGTATTGTTGCGACCGCCATGCGTAAATACCTGCCACTGGCCCGGTGCCGTCTGCTTGGCATCGATCGCCACGACGATACATTGCGAACCGACCTTGCTCGACGCGTTGAAGACGAGATCCGGATCATTGACCGCAGCGGTGTTCATCGAAACCTTGTCGGCCCCGGCGTTGAGCAGGCGCCGCACGTCCTCGACCTTGCGCACGCCGCCACCGACGGTGAGCGGAATGAAGACCTGCTCGGCGCAGGCTTCGATGATGTGCAGGATGATGTCGCGCTGGTCGCTGGACGCCGTGATATCGAGGAAAGTCACCTCGTCGGCGCCCTGCTCGTTGTAGCGGCGGGCGATCTCGATCGGATCGCCGGCATCGCGCAACCCGACGAAATTGGTCCCCTTGACGACCCGGCCAGCCGTGACATCAAGACAGGGAATGATGCGCTTGGCGAGCATCAGGCGCCCAACTCGTCGGCCAGCGCCTGCGCTGCCTTGAAGTCGAGGGAACCGTCGTACACGGCACGCCCGGCGATGGTACCGACCACGCCTTCCTTTTCAACGGCGCACAGCGCCTTGATGTCGTCGAGGTTGGACAAGCCGCCGGATGCGATGACCGGAATGGTCAGCGCCTGGGCGAGACGCACGGTAGCTTCGATATTGAGGCCGGAAAGCATGCCATCGCGACCGATGTCGGTATAGATGATGGACTCGACGCCGTAATCCTCGTACTTCTTGCCGAGGTCGACAACGTCATGACCGGTCAGTTTCGACCAGCCGTCGGTCGCCACCTTGCCGTCCTTGGCGTCGAGACCGACGATGATGTGACCGGGGAAGGCGACGCAGGCATCGTGCAGGAAGCCAGGATTCTTGACCGCGGCGGTACCGATGATGACGTAGCTCAGGCCAGCATCGAGGCAGCGCTCGATGGTATCGAGATCGCGGATGCCACCGCCCAACTGGACCGGAATTTCATCGCCGACTTCAGCCAGGATGGCCTTGATCGCCACCTGGTTCTTCGGCTTGCCGGCAAAGGCGCCGTCCAGGTCGACCAGATGCAAACGACGGGCGCCCTGTTCCAGCCAGTGCCGGGCCTGTTCGGCCGGGCTGTCGGAGAAGACGGTGGCCTGTTCCATCAGGCCTTGCTTGAGACGGACACATTGGCCGTCCTTCAGGTCAATTGCGGGAATAATCAGCATGGGATATCAGAAGAAGGGGAAGGCAACAGGAGGCGTCTCAGGGACGCCACTCAACAAAGTTTTGCAGTAGCTGCAGGCCGTCGCGGGCGCTTTTCTCGGGGTGGAACTGAACCGCGAAGATATTATCCCGGCCCACCGCACAGGTAAAGGGGACGCCATAGTCGCAGGCGCCCATCACCAGCGCCGGATCGGCGGGTTCGACGAAATAGCTGTGCACGAAATAAAAGCGTGCACCATCGGCGATGCCACGCCACAACGCGTGTGGTGTCTGGCGCACCTCATTCCAACCCATGTGCGGCACCTTCAGGCGCTCGCCACTCGGCAGGTACATTTTTTCGTCGGGGAAACGTTTGACATTGCCCGGGAACACGCCCAGCGCCGGCACATTGCCCTCGTCGCTGTGTTCGAAAAGCATCTGCTCGCCGACACAGATGCCGAGGAACGGCTTATCCCTGGCGGCAGCCAGCACGGCAGCGCGCAGGCCGCGGTCATCCAGTTCGCGCATGCAGTCGGGCATCGCGCCCTGGCCGGGGAACACGACCCGCTCGGCAGCCGCCACAACCGCCGGATCGGCAGTCACGATAACCGGCTTGCCGCCGGCGACATGCTCCAGCGCCTTCGACACGGAACGCAAATTGCCCATGCCGTAGTCGATAACGGCGATGCTCACAGCGACCCCTTCGTCGACGGCATGGCGCCGGCCATGCGCTCGTCAGGCGTCACCGCCATGCGCAGGGCGCGACCGAAGGCCTTGAAGATGGTCTCGGCCTGATGGTGGGCATTCTTGCCACGCAGGTTGTCGATGTGCAGCGTCATGCCGGCGTGGTTGACCAGGCCGTGGAAGAATTCGGAAACCAGGTCGACATCGAACTGGCCGATCACGGCGCGCGTGAATTCGCAGTTGAGTTCGAGTCCGGGACGCCCGGACAGGTCGATGACGACGCGCGACAGCGCTTCGTCGAGCGGCACGTAGCTGTGGCCGTAACGGGTCAAGCCTTTCTTGTCGCCCCAGGCCTTGGCCAGCGCCTGGCCAAGCGTGATGCCGATATCCTCGACCGTGTGGTGCGCATCAATGTGCAAATCGCCCTTGGCCACGATGTCGAGATCGATCAGGCCATGTCGGGCGATCTGGTCAAGCATGTGGTCGAGAAAGGGAACGCCGGTGGCGAATTTGCCCTGACCGGTGCCATCAAGATCGAGACGCACGGTGATCTGCGTCTCCAGGGTATTGCGTGTGATTTCGGCTTGCCGCATGGGTAAAGGCTGCAAAAGGCATTTGATCGGAGGGCCATGATACCATTTCGGCCTACTTTTAAGCTTCCCGTGAAAACCCCATGAGCCGCTTCTGGAGCCAGGTCGTCAATGACCTTACCCCCTACGTCCCGGGCGAACAGCCCAAGATCGCCAACCTGATCAAGCTCAACACCAACGAAAACCCCTACCCGCCCTCCCCCCGGGCGCTGGCGGCGATCCAGGCCGAGCTCGGCGACAACGCGGCGCGCCTGCGCCTCTACCCGGACCCGAACGCCGACCTGCTCAAGAACGCCATCGCCCGCACGCATGCGGTGACGGCCCGCCAGGTGTTCGTCGGCAACAGCTCGGACGAAGTGCTGGCCCACGTGTTCATGGCGCTGCTCAAGCACGAGCAGCCCATCCTCTTTCCGGACATCACCTACAGCTTCTACCCGGTGTATTGCGGCCTGTACGGCATCGCTTACCAGACCGTGCCGCTCGCCGACGATTTCAGTATCAATCCGGCCGATTACACCGGTCGACCGAACGGCGGCATCATTTTCCCCAACCCGAATGCGCCGACCGGCCGCCTGCTGCCACTTGACGCCATCGAACAGATTCTCGTCGCCAATCCGGATTCGGTGGTCGTCGTCGATGAGGCCTATATCGACTTCGGCGGAAAATCGGCCATTTCCCTGGTCGACCGCTACGACAATCTGCTGGTCACCCACACGCTGTCGAAATCACGCTCCCTGGCCGGCCTGCGCGTCGGTTTCGCGATCGGCCACCCGGTGCTGATCGAGGCACTGGAGCGGGTCAAGAACAGCTTCAACTCCTACCCGCTCGACCGCCTGGCCATCGTCGGCGCCGTCGCCGCGATGGAAGACAGCGCCTGGTTCGAAGAATGCCGCACCAAGGTGATCGCAACGCGCGAAACACTGAGCGCGGAACTGGGCGAACTCGGTTTCGAGGTTCTGCCGTCCGCCGCCAATTTCATTTTTGCCCGCCACCCGCAGCACGACGCCGCCGAATTGGCCAAGGCGCTGCGCGAACGCAGCATCATCGTCCGCCACTTCAAGCTGCCGCGCATCGACCAGTTCCTGCGCATCAGCATCGGCACCGATGCCGAATGCCAGGCTCTGACCACGGCCCTGCGCGAAATCCTCGGCTGAAGCCCATGGAAACCATCTGGAAACGTCCGGACGGCAGCATCGTCGCCTGCACCGAGAAAATCAAGGTGCTGCGCGAGAACCTCGAAGAACTGCGCCAGATGGCGCAGGACGCCTTCGAGGATGCACTGCTGATGGAATGCGAGGAAGGCCAGATCCGCGCCGTCTTCCAGGAAGTCATCGCCGGGCTGCACAACCCTTACCAGCAGTCCTAGCGGTCGACTGCCGTCCGGCAGGCAAAATCAGACGAGCCCAGCCAGACCGAGCGCCGCGCCGATGCCGATGAACCACAACGGATGCAACTTGCTGCGCAGACTGGCAAACAGCGTCGCGCCGACCAGCAACCAGGCCGACCAGCCGAAACCCGCCGCCTGCGCGATCAGCGTTGCGCCGGAGAAGATCAGGCCGACCGCAAGCGGCGCCACACCAAGGCTGATCGCCTTTTGCCAGCGCTTGCCGGCGAAGCTTTCCCAGCGGTCGATCAGCAGATAAATCAGTACGCTCATCGGCGCACACATCGCCAGCGTGGTTGCCAGTGCCCCGACCAGACCGGCAATCTCCCAGCCAATCAAGGTAACGACCAGCACGTTCGGCCCCGGCGCCGCCTGGGCGATGGCGTACAGATGCGTGAAGGTGGTGTCATCGAGCCAGTGATGCTGCTCGACCACGACGCGATGCATCTCGGGCAGCAAGGCCGTCGCGCCGCCAAAGGCGACGCCGGAGAGCAAGACAAACTCAAGGAAGAGTTCGAGGACGAGGCTCATTTTTTACCCAGCCGCCACCAAGCCACGCCGCCGGACAGCACCAGGCCGCCGAGCATGACCAGCGGCATCGGCCAGCGCAGGAAAGCAATGGCGCCAACGGTCAACAGCGTAAAAGGCAGGAAAAAGACTTTTTCCTTGATCGCCGCGCCCATGCGCCAGGCCATGGCAAAGAGCAGGCCGCAACCGACCGCCGCAATGCCGCGCAACATCGCCTGCGCCTGCGGCAGATTGCCATAACGGTCGTAGATCATGGCCAGCAACAGCACAATGGCAAACGGCCCGGCCAGCAGACCGAGCGGCGCGACGATGGCACCGGCCAGGCCGCCGTAACGCTTGCCAACCACCACCGCCAGATTGACCACGTTCGGACCCGGCAGAAACTGGCAGAGACCGAGTTGGGCGTTGAATTCCTCGGCCGTCATCCACTGCTTTTCCTCGACCAGCATGCGCCGGGCAAAGGGCAGCACACCGCCAAAACCGGACAGGCCGACCGCGGAAAAGCCGAAAAAAAGCGCCCGGAGGTCCGGGCGCTTGGGCATCAATTCAGTCGCAGCGGTCAACGGCTTTTCCGGCTCAGTTTTCCAGCCGGAACTCGGCCGACTTGGCGTGCGCCGGCAGACCTTCACCCTGCGCCAGCGTCGAAGCGATGCGCCCGAGCGTCTGCGCGCCGGCCTTCGACACCTTGATCAGGCTGGTCCGCTTCTGGAAGTCATAGACACCGAGCGGCGAGGAGAAACGCGCGCTACCGGAAGTCGGCAACACGTGATTCGGACCGGCACAGTAATCGCCGAGCGACTCGGAGGTGTAGTGACCGATGAAGATGGCGCCAGCGTGGTGGATCTTGCTGACCCACGGATCGGGCTCGGCGAGCGCCAGTTCGAGATGCTCCGGCGCGACGCGGTTGGCGATGGCAATCGCCTCTTCCAGATCGCGCACCAGGATGAAAGCGCCGCGATTGGTCAGCGAGGTTTCGATCGTCTCGCGACGCGGCATGCTCGGCAGCAGCTTTTCGATGCTGGCCTGCACCTGCTCGATGAAAGCCGCGTCGGTACAGATCAGGATGGATTGCGCCAGTTCGTCGTGCTCGGCCTGCGAGAACAGGTCCATCGCCACCCAGTCCGGATTGCCCGAACCATCGGCGACAACGAGAATTTCCGACGGGCCGGCCACCATGTCGATGCCGACGATACCGAACACCCGGCGCTTGGCCGTGGCGACATAGGCATTGCCCGGCCCGACGATCTTGTCGACCTGCGGCACGCTCTGCGTTCCGTAGGCGAGCGCCCCGACCGCCTGCGCCCCGCCCATCGTGAACACGCGGTCAACGCCGGCCAGACAGGCCGCCGCCAGCACCAGCGCATTCTTTTCGCCGCCCGGCGTCGGCACGACCATGATCAGTTCCTTGACGCCGGCCACCTTGGCCGGAATCGCGTTCATCAGCACGGACGACGGATAAGCCGCCTTGCCGCCCGGCACGTAGAGACCGACACGGTCGAGCGGCGTGATCATCTGGCCGAGCATGGTGCCGTCGGCTTCGGTGTAGGACCAGCCTTCGAGCTTTTGTTTCTCGTGGTAGACGCGCACGCGCTGCGCGGCCGCTTCGAGCGCCGCACGCTGCTCAGCCGGCAAACCGTCGAGTGCCGTCTGCATTTCTGCCTTGGACAGTTCAAGGTCAGCCATGCCGCCTGCGCTCAGGCGATCGAAACGATTGGTGTATTCGACCACCGCCGCATCGCCGCGCGCCTTGACGTCGGCGAGGATGCCGGCGACGGTGCGCTCGATGCCTTCATCGGACGCCGCCTCGAAGGCGAGCAGCGCGTTCATTTTTGCCGTGAAATCGGCGTCGACCGTTGAAAGACGCTTGATGGCGACCATAGGGATTATTTCTCCACCGCCTGTGCGAAGGCGTCGATAATCGGTTGCAGGGTTTCGCGCTTGACCTTGAGGGAAGCCTGATTGACCACCAGACGGCTGGAAATGTCCATGATGTGCTCGCAGGCCACCAGCTTGTTGGCCTTCAGCGTGCCGCCGGTCGACACCAGGTCGACGATGGCATCGGCCAGACCGGCCAGCGGCGCCAGTTCCATCGAGCCGTACAGCTTGATCAGATCAATATGGACGCCCTTGCTGGCGAAATGTTCCCGCGCTGTCTGGGTGTATTTGCTGGCGACCTTGAGGCGATTGCCCTGGCGCACGGCATTGGCGTAATCGAAGCCTTCGGGCACGGCAACCATCATCCGGCACTTGGCGATCTTGAGATCGAGCGGCGAGTACAGGCCTTCGCCACCATGCTCGATCAGCACGTCCTTGCCGGCCACGCCGAGATCGGCGGCGCCGTATTGCACGTAGGTCGGCACGTCGGTCGCGCGCACGATGACAACACGGACTTCAGGACGATTGGTCCCGATGATCAGTTTGCGCGAGGTTTCCGGGTTTTCGGTCGGAACGATCCCTGCCGCTGCCAGCAAAGGCAGGGTTTCGTCGAAAATGCGGCCCTTGGACAGGGCAATGGTGATGGTCGTCACGGGGAATCTTGCTCGATTGGCGAAACCGCTATTTTAGCAGAGCCGGCAAATCCCCGAGACGCCAGGGCACTTCAGATCGTGCTTATTGGTGGCGTGCAGCGTAAGCCACGGCAGAACGCTCGTCCTTGTGACGGAAGCTGATGCGCGCCTTGGTCAGATCGTAAGGCGACATTTCCAGCGTCACACGATCGCCGGCGAGAATACGGATGCGGTGCTTGCGCATCTTGCCCGAGACATAGGCGACAACTTCAACACCGTTTTCCAGCGTGACGCGGAAACGGGTATCCGGCAAAACCATGGCGACAACGCCCGGCAGTTCAATGATTTCTTCTTTAGCCATGCAATGATTCTCCTGCACAGGCTACGACACAGCCAATGCGATATTTCTGGAAACAAAAAAGCCCGGCGGACGCCGGGCTTTTGTCGAAGCTTGCGCTTTCGCCTGACTTATTCAGCAGGGCGAATGTTGGCAGCTTGCTTGCCCTTCGGGCCGGTGACGATGTCGAACGTCACTTTTTGGTTTTCGGCCAGGGTCTTGAAGCCGTTGCCTTGAATGGCAGAGAAGTGAGCGAAGAGGTCTTCGCCGCCTTCAGACGGGGAGATAAAACCAAAACCTTTGGAGTCGTTGAACCACTTGACGGTACCAGTTGCCATGAATAGCTTCCTTGGAAAAAACAGTAGAACAGGCCGGCTAAACACAAGCCCGAGAAAAATACGAGAATCAAGACCGAGGAGCTGACAAACCGAAAAGCAGGTAACGAATAAACGCTACTAGCCGGGTACGGCGTAGGCACAAAACACTGCCTGGAAATCCCGAAGCCCGCAGTATGCCCTCTTCAATCAGTAATGCAAAGACATTTTTACGTCAGCCGGAGGTCGACCGATGAAAAGCATCCGATTCAACGAATAAACAACACTCCGGACAGGGTTAAGCCCCGCCCGGCCTTGTCGCACAACGCTTAATGGACGCGCTTGACCTGCGCCCCGAGACGCGCCAGCTTTTCCTCGATCCGCTCGTAACCGCGATCGAGATGATAGATCCGGTCAATCAGCGTCTCACCCTGGGCGACCAGAGCGGCAATTACCAGCGAGGCCGAGGCGCGCAGATCGGTGGCCATGACCGTTGCCCCTTCCAGGCGGTCGACGCCGCGCACGATGGCATTATTGCCTTCGATCTGGATGTCGGCCCCCAGGCGCACCAGTTCGCTGACATGCATGAAGCGGTTTTCGAAAATGGTTTCACGAATCGTCGCAACGCCCTCGGCGACGCAATTGATCGCCATGAACTGCGCCTGCATGTCGGTCGGGAAAGCCGGGTACGGCGCCGTGCGCAGGCTGACCGCCTTGAGGCGCTTCGGCGCGACCAGACGGATTGCATCGCGCTCGACGGTGATGTCGCAACCGGCATCCATCAGCTTGTCGACCACGGTATCGAGATAGGCGGCCGAAGTCTTGAGCAGACGAACGTCGCCGCCGGTCGCCGCCGCCGCACACAGGTAGGTGCCGGTCTCGATGCGGTCGGGCATGATGGCGTGCGTTGCACCATGCAGCTTTTCGACGCCCTGGATACGGATGATGTCGGTGCCGGCCCCGGAAATACGTGCCCCCATGCTGACCAGGCAGTTGGCCAGATCGACCACTTCCGGCTCGCGCGCCGCGTTTTCGATGATCGTTTCGCCTTCGGCGAGACAGGCAGCCATCATCAGGTTCTCGGTGCCGGTCACGGTAACCATATCGGTACAGATGCGGGCGCCCTTCAGACGCGCAGCCTTGGCATGAACATAGCCCTGCTCGACCTTGATTTCGGCGCCCATCGCCTGCAGGCCCTTGATGTGCTGGTCGACCGGGCGCGCCCCGATGGCGCAGCCGCCAGGTAACGACACCCGCGCCTCGCCGCAGCGCGCAACCAGCGGACCGAGCACGAGGATCGACGCACGCATGGTCTTGACCATCTCGTAGGAAGCCACCGGATTGTTCAGGCCGCCACCATTGAGTTCGAGGCCATCAACCCCGTCGATAGTCACGCCAACGCCCATGTCGCCGAGCAGACGCAGCATCGTCGAAATGTCGTTGAGATGCGGCACATTGGTAAAATGCACCGGATCGGAGGTGAGCAGCGAAGCGCAGAGAATCGGCAGCGCTGCATTCTTGGCACCTGAAATCGAGATTTCGCCGGAAAGGGCATTACCGCCCTGAATCAATAACTTATCCACGCTGGGCGCTCCATTCTTCCGGGGTCAGGGTTTTGAAGGAAAGGGCATGCAACTCCCCGGTCGCGAGCTTTTCCTTGAGGGTTTGATAGACACGTTGCTGACGCTGAACGCGGCTCTTCCCGATAAACTCAGCACTGACCACGAGCGCCTCGAAATGCTGGCCATCGCCGTCGAGCGAAAGATGATCGCAGGACATGCCGGCGAGAATGAGTTCCTTGATTTGATCGGGATGCATGGGTTCAGGCTCTTAGTTTCCAGCCACGCTTGAGCAGATTGAGCGTCAGCAACGACACTCCTGCAAAGCAGGCAAAGACGACAGCCAGACTGATTTCGGGCGCCACGTCGGAGACGCCGAAAAAGCCATAGCGGAAGCCGTCTATCATGTAAAAAACGGGATTGTAATGCGACAGGCGTTGCCAAAACGTCGGCAACGAGTAAATCGAGTAGAAGACACCGGACAACATGGTCAGCGGCATGATCAGGAAGTTCTGGAAGGCAGCAAGCTGGTCGAACTTTTCCGACCAGATGCCGGCAATCATGCCGAGCGCCCCGAACATCGCACCGCCGCACAGGGCAAACGCAACGATCCAGAGCGGCGCCACTACCTGCAAATGGGTAAACCAGACTGTCGCCAGCAAGACCCCCGCCCCGACCATCAGGCCGCGCGCCACCGCGGCCAGGACATAGGCGGCGAAGAATGCACTGTAGGGAATCGGCGGCAGCAGCACGAAAACAATCGAGCCGGTGATCTTGGCCTGGATCAGACTGGATGACGAGTTGGCAAAGGCATTCTGCAGGACCTGCATCATGACCAGGCCAGGCACCAGGAAAGTCGTATAGCCGACACCGTGCACCTGCACATGCTCATCAAGCACATGACCGAAGATCATGAGATAGAGCAATGCCGTGAGCACCGGCGCCCCGACGGTCTGAAAGGCGACCTTCCAGAAACGCAGCAACTCCTTGTAGAACAGGGTCGAGAAACCAATCATTGATTCATCGCCTGCACAAAAACATCCTCCAGCGAGCCGCCGGGATGCGCCGCCATCAGATTGGCGGTGCTGTCGAGCTTGATGACCCGCCCCTGCTTCATCAGGGCAATGCGACCGCACAGGGCTTCCGCTTCCTCCAGGTAATGCGTAGTCAGGATAATGGTGTGTCCCTCGCCATTGAGACGACGGACAAATTGCCACAAGCCCTGACGCAACTCGACATCGACCCCCGCCGTCGGCTCGTCGAGGACGATGACCGGCGGCTTGTGCACCAGCGCCTGGGCGACCAGCACGCGGCGCTTCATGCCGCCCGACAGGCGGCGCATATTGACGTCAGCCTTGCTGGTCAGATCGAGGTTGTGCAGGATCTCGTCGATCCAGTCGTCGTTCTTGCGAATACCGAAATAGCCAGACTGAATCTGCAGGGTTTCACGGACGTTGAAAAATGGATCGAAGACCAGTTCCTGCGGCACAACACCAAGCAAACGGCGCGCCTCGCGAAAATCCTTGATCACGTCGTGGCCGAGCACTTTCAGCGAACCCGAATCCGGCCGCACCAAGCCCGCCAGCGAGGAAATCAGCGTCGTCTTGCCGGCACCATTCGGACCGAGCAGACCAAAAAACTCGCCTTCGGCGATTTCGAGGGAAACCCCGGCCAGCGCCTGCAGCGAGCCAAAATGCTTGACGACGTCAACGATGGAAACGGCAGCCGGCATAGCACTCCCCTCAGGCGAGGGGCAACAGTTCGGAAACGCCGTAAAGCTCAGCCAGGGAACGCACGCCGGTTGGAATATGGGCAAATTTGAGCGTCGACCGTGTCGCTGGTGCCGCACGCAACCACCCCAGCATCACCGCCACGGCGGAGGAGTCAGCCTCGGTCACACCGGAGAAATCGAATATCTGTTCACCTTCCGCCAAAGCGGAACAGCCTGCTTCAAGCAGGCTGCGCGCATTGGCGATGATCAGCGGCACCTTGACAACAAGGCGCCCGGCTTCACGCTCGATCATTTTTTCTCGGCCTTGACTGCGGGATCAAGCGACTTGTTCTTCGCTGAAATGGAGGCAATCAGACCATCGATGCCGGCATTGCGAACCTCCTGCCCGAACTGTTCGCGATAATTGGTGACCAGACTGATCCCCGCCACCGTCACGTCGTACACCTTCCAGCCCGACTCCAGCTTTTCCAGGTTGTAGTCGAGCTGAACCGGCTTGCTGCCCGGCTGCAGGATATCGGTACGCACCAGCACGTCGGATTCACCCGGTGCCATCTTGAACGGCTTGTAAACGACCTTCTGATTCTTGTATCCGACCAGAGCATTCGAGTAGGTACGCACCAGCAAGGTCTTGAACTCGACCACCAATTGCTGCTGCTGACCGGCACTGGCCTTTTTCCAGTCCTTGCCGACAGCAAGCGCCGTCATGTGGGGGAAATTGAAGTGCGGCAGGACCTTCTTGTCGACCAGATCGATAACCTTGTGGGTATTGCCGTTCTGGATATCCTTGTCCTTGCGGATAATATCCAGCACCTCTTCCGTCACCTGCTGAATAAGCGCATCCGGCGCCTCCTGAGCACAAGCAGAGGCAGCGACAAAACCGGCAAAGAAGAGGGCAAATAGCTTTTTCATCATCGTTAATCTAAGTTGAATCAATCGTCCAGCCGCGGCGGGCGGCCATCGAAAATCTGGTTGCGGCGACGTTGCAGATAGGCATCGCGCACGTAAGCATACTTGTCCAGCGCAGCCTCTTCGACCACCTTGTCGGCCGGCAGCAAACTGGCCCGAATATCGACGATACGCAGCGCACTCATGCTGTTGCGAACAGTAACCGGCCGCACATAACGCACAGGATCGGCAAAGGAATCAGCCCCCCAGCCCGCAGTATCGCGCAGCGTGCGCGGCCCGATGATCGGCCAGTAGAGATAGCCGCCATCCGCCACACCCCACACGGCGAGCGTCTGCCCGAAGTCCTCATCATGCTTTTCCAGGCCGAGTTCGCTGGCAACATCGAAGAGACCCAAAATACCCACCGTCGAGTTGATCAGCAAACGCCCGGCATCGATGCCGGCATCGGAAAACTTGCCCTGCATCGCACTATTAACACCGATCCAGAGATCACTCGTATTACCGAAAAAATTGCCGACACCGGCCTTCACCGGCAACGGTGCGACCTTGTCGTAAGCCTGCCCGAGCGGTTTGATCAGCGCCTTGTCCACGGCCTCATTGACCGAGAACATGGTGCGATTGAAGCCCTCATACGGATCACGCGGATTATCTTCAGCCGAAACCCCTCCGGCGAACGTTAACGCCAGCAGGGCGCCAACCAGAAGTCGGCCTCGCGAACCAAGCCTCAGCAATTCAAGCTTCACCGTCATTTTTTATCCTGTCCTTCTGCCGCCTTGCTGAAAAGAAACTGACTGATCAGCTTTTCGAGAACCACAGCCGACTGCGTTTTGGTAACGGTGTCGCCCGCCTGCAACATCTTTTCATCACCACCGACATCAAGGCCGACATATTGCTCACCGAGCAAACCAGCCGTGTAAATCGAAGCGAAAGTATCCTTTGGGAAACGGAAGCGACCATCGATGCTCAGGGTCACAACAGCCTCATAGCTCGTCGGATCAAGCTTGATATCGGTAATCCGGCCAACCAGTACGCCGGCACTCTTCACCGGCCCACGCACTTTCAACCCACCGATGTTATCAAACTTGGCCTGCAGCGTATAAGTTTCAGACAGATTGGCCGATGAAAGGTTGCCCACCTTTGTCGCCAAAAACAACACGGCAGCAAGGCCCAGCGCCACAAAAAAACCGACCCAGAGGTCGAGAGCGGTACGGTTCATGAAGTTCCCCGGAACATGAACGAAGTGAGAACGAAATCGAGTGCAAGGATGGTCAAGGCCGATGTCACCACGGTACGCGTAATTGCCCGTGACACCCCCTCGGCCGTCGGCACCGAATCGTAACCTTCGAAAACGGCAATCAGCGATACCGCGATGCCAAAAACAAAACTCTTGATGATGCCGTTCCAGATGTCGTAGCGCCAATCAACGCCAGCCTGCATTTGCGACCAGAAGGCACCATCATCAACACCGATGAACACCACGCCGATCAACCAGCCGCCAAGCACACCCATCGCAGAAAACATCGCCGCCAGCAAGGGCATCGAGATGACGCCCCCCCAGAAACGCGGCGCCACAACACGGGCAATCGGATTGACTGCCATCATGTCCATGGCCTTCAACTGCTCGGTTGCCTTCATCAGGCCAATCTCTGCAGCCACCGAGGTACCGGCGCGCGAAGCAAACAGCAAGCCGGCAACCACCGGCCCCAACTCCCGCGTCAAGGACAAGGCCACCATGATCCCCAGTGCCTCGGTCGACCCGAAGCGCTGCAGGGTTTCAAACCCCTGCAAGCCAAGCACCATGCCGACAAAAAGACCGGACACCAGAATGATCACCAGCGAAAGCACGCCGCTGAAATATATTTCGCGCAAAGTCAGCGGCAGGCGACGGAAGGCCGTACCGGAATGGGTCAGGATCGCGAACAGAAAACGGGTCGCAAAACCCAGTCGCCAGATACGTTCCACAACAGCATGACCAAGCTTGCGCAACAACACCGCCGGACTAAACATGCGTATCTCCGGCCAGAAACTGCTGCTTCACCGAGGGCGCCGGGTAATCAAAACGCACCGGACCATCAACCTCGGCATGCACAAACTGGTGCACAAATGGATCGCGCGAGGCCCGGATTTCATCCGGCGTACCCTCTGCAACAATCTGACCATTCGAAATGAAGTAAATGTAATCAACGATCTGCAAGGACTCCTGCACATCATGGGTCACCATGATTGAGGTCGCCCCCAGAGCATCATTCAACTTGCGGATCAACTGCCCAATGACACCCAGTGCAATCGGATCAAGACCGGTGAAAGGCTCGTCATACATCACCAGCATCGGATCAAGCGCAACCGCACGCGCCAGCGCAACACGCCGCGCCATGCCCCCTGACAACTCACCAGGCATCAGCTTGTGGGCGCCGCGCAGACCAACCGCCTCAAGCTTCATCAAGACGAGGTCGCAGATCATTTGCTCGGAGAGGTCAGTGTGCTCACGCAACGGAAACGCGACATTCTCGAACACGGAAATATCGGTAAACAGCGCGCCAAACTGGAAAAGCATGCCCATTTTGCGCCGCAGACGATAAAGCTCCGCCTCCGACATTTCACAAACCTGATGCTTTTCCAGACGAACGCGCCCGCCGGTCGGTCGCAATTGACCACCGATACAGCGCAGCAAGGTTGTCTTGCCACAACCTGACCCCCCCATGATGGCAACCACCTTGCCGCGCGGGATCTTCATGTTGATCCCCTGCAGCACCGGCCGCCCGTCATAGTTGAACTGAAGGTCTTCGATATCGACCAGAATGTCGTCCGACAAAGCACCACCCTCGAAAAAGTCATGCGATTTTAGCAGACTCGCCCGCCAACACTGCCATTCAATATCGCGAAACCGACTTGGGATCTGCTCTGAGAACTTGGCTGATCATTGCGACCACCTTGAGCAAACGTCAATCGAAACTTCGCTGATGCACGAAGGGACAGATCAGGCTGGATACATTAGGGCGACACAAGCAACCGGAGCATCACAAAAATTTACAAATCCAAAATGAATAATTTAATGGCAATAGTCTAAATTTCACCGAGAGAAGTTCCGTCACAAAACCCCTATCCGATGAGATCAAGCTCGATGAGAGTCGGTGTTACCACGTTGGCACCTCATTGTCTGATGCTGATAGCCTGTTCAAACACAGCACCATACGCACTACCAAAAGGGCACCTGAGCAGCGAACCCGCCCAACAGACTCGACCTCAAGTACCACACAACTCGCCAGCAACACGCACACCATCTGCAGAAAACAGGGAAAACATCCCCTCCCCGGAAACTTACAGCGTCATCGTCAACAATGTCGCTGTTCACGACCTGCTGTTCGCCTTGGCCAGAGATGCAAAAATCAATATTGACATCCACCCCGGCATCACTGGTCTGGTCACATTGAATGCCATAGACCAGACGCTGCCGCAACTACTGGCCCGAATCACGAAACAGGTGGACATGCGCTTCGAGATGGAGGGCAAAAACCTGGCGATCATGCCCGACACGCCTTTCCTGCGCCACTACGGCGTGGACTACGTAAATATTTCCCGCAACATGACCGGCACTATTGCCGCGAACAGCCAGATCACAAGCGGCCTGCCCGGAAGCGCATCGACGTCATCCAGTTCGGGCAACTCGGCCGGCAACGTCTCGAACACCCGGATAGAGAACACCTCGAAAAACCAGTTTTGGGAAACACTGGAACAAAACATCAAGGACATCCTGCGCGAAACCGACAAAATATTCCCGGAAGGCTCCAGCGAAACACTGATCGAACAAAGCAGCAACCAATCCGCAACCGGTCTGGCTGCGCTCACGCATAGCAGTGGCAAACGTACAGCCCAGAACGGCCAGTTGCTTCAACCCATACCAACCGCCAACGCCAGCGCTCAAGCCAGCGGCAACGCCACCCTGCGCCGCAGCACTTTTCGCGAAGCAGCATCAGTGATCATGAATGCGGAAAGCGGCGTGATTGCCGTACGAGCAACCCAGCGCCAGCATGATCGCATCCACGAATTCATCGAGCAGGTGGCCAACTCAGCACGACGCCAGGTGCTGATCGAAACCACCATCGCAGAAGTGACGCTGAAGAATGGCTACGAGCAGGGCATCGACTGGACACAACTGGGCGGCAAAGGCCTCATCGAATACTTGGGCAATCCCCTTAAAAGCACCGTCAACATGCGCTACACCCGGGATCAGAATCCCAACGCGCTGATCAGCTTGCTCGAAACATTCGGAACAACCAAAGTACTCTCCAGCCCCCGCCTTTCGGTACTCAACAATCAGACCGCACTGCTCAAGGTTGTTGAGAACTATGTCTACTTTACGGTCAAGGCCGACACCACCAGCACCGCCAACGTTGGCACATCAATCACGTACACGACGACACCGCAAACCGTATCGGTCGGACTGGTCATGGGCGTCACACCGCAAATCAGCGCCAACGACATGGTTACCTTGAACATTCGACCAACCATCACCAGCGTAGGCCGTGAAATCGCTGACCCCAACCCGGATCTACGCAAAAATGGCATCGAAAACCTCGTCCCCATGATTCGCACCCGTGAAGTGGAATCTGTCATGCGCATCGCCAGCGGCGACATCGCCATTCTGGGCGGACTGATGGAAGACCGGATTGACTATCAGACGCAGCGCGTCCCACTGCTCGGGCAAATACCGATCGCCGGCGAATTGCTGAACAACCGCAACAACCTGAGTCAGAAATCGGAACTGGTCATATTTCTCCGCCCGATCATCGTCAAGGATGCAGACATCAATGGCGACTACCGAAACTTGCGCGAGATGCTCCCCGAGAAAAATTTCTTCAGGCAACCCGATGAAGCCCGACCTCTCAGTTTCCTCCCGAACCATTAAGGGAGGCACTTACGAAACAGGTGGCGCACGCTTGCCGCTTGGTCGAAAGCTGATCGAGGAAGGACTACTCTCAGAAGACCAGCTACGTATCGCACTGCAGGAGCAAATGCAGCAGGATCTGCCGCTCGGAAAACTGCTGGTTGCACTTGGCTTCATCTCGGAAACCGTCCTGCGCGATGCCTTGTCGGCAACACTGGGGCAACGCAGCATCGATCCGGGCAAGGCCATCATCGATCCACAAGCCATCCGGATGGTTCCCCATGACGTGGCAAAACGCCACCATATCCTCGCCGTGGCTTACGACGAGCAGCAGCAACGCCTGACCCTAGCCATCCCCGATCTCCACAATATCGTTGCCCTTGATCAGGTGAGTGCCGGACTGGCAGAAACGGTAGAGATCGAAACCTGGCTCGCCGGCGAATCGGAAATCGACCAGGCGATTGATCGGCATTACGGCCACGAATTATCGATAGACGGCATTCTGCACGAGCTCGAAACCGGCGAAATCGACTGGTCCAGCCTGTCGACCGCCGGTGACGAATACCGCCAGCCGGTCGTCCGCCTGGTTGACGCAATTCTCAGCGACGCCGTCAAACGGCGCGCGTCGGATATCCATTTCGAACCGGAAAACAGTTTCCTGCGCATCCGCTACCGGATCGACGGCATGCTGCGCCAGATTCGCGCCCTGCACAATTCCTGCTGGCCACCCATGATCGTGCGCATCAAGGTGCTCGCCGGAATGAATATTGCCGAGAACCGCGCCCCGCAGGATGGCCGGATCAGTCTGAGCATTTCCGGGCGAGCGGTGGATTTCCGGGTTGCCAGCCAATTGACCCTGCATGGCGAAAACATCGTGCTGCGCATCCTTGACCGCCACAAGGGCATCGTCCCACTCGAGCAGTTAGGCCTGAGCGAAAAACAATTGGTGCTGTTGCAAACCATGATCGCGCGCCCGGAAGGCATCATCCTGGTGACCGGCCCGACCGGCAGCGGCAAGACAACGACGCTCTATTCGATACTGAACCACCTCAATGTCGAGGGGGTCAATATCATGACCCTGGAAGACCCCGTCGAATACCCACTGCCGCTGGTCCGCCAGACCTCAATCTCGGAAGCGACCCGCCTGGATTTTGCCAGCGGCATTCGCTCAATGATGCGCCAGGATCCCGACATCATCCTGGTCGGCGAAATCCGCGATGCCGACACCGCCGAAATGGCGTTGCGAGCGGCAATGACCGGCCACCAGGTGTACTCCACCCTGCATACCGGCTCGGCAATCGGCGCCATTCCCCGGTTGCTCGACATCGGCATGCAGCCGGGCATCATCGCCGGCAACATGATCGGCATCGTTGCCCAGCGTCTGATCCGTCGCCTCTGTGCACACTGCAAGTCGCCCCATTCGGCAACACCGGATGAAGTGCGACTACTTGCCCTACCGGTCGACACCGAGAAAACCACGCTTTTCCGCGCAGCCGGCTGCACCCACTGTGATTTTCAGGGGTATCGCGGCCGCCTGGCGATTATGGAAATACTGCGTATCGATGCCGCGATTGACGAACTCATCGCCCGCCAGGCAAGCGCCCGCGAGATCTTTAGCCAGGCATTGCAAAGCGGATTCGTTCCATTGATTGACGATGGCTGCCGCCGTGTCCTTGACGGCAGCACATCGCTGAGCGAGCTGGGCCGCGTCGTCGATCTAAGCAACCGGATGTAGCGATGCGTTTCAAGTATCGCGCCATCGATGAAACCGGACGTCGTTCCAGCGGCCGCCAGGAGGCTGCCAACCCCATTGATCTGGAGATGCGACTCAAACGCATGGGGCTGGAACTCATCGATTGCTCCCCCGTTCGTATTCGCCCAACACTGATCCGACGCGGCATTCCCCGCCAGGAGTTGATCAACTTCTGTTTCCATCTCGAACAACTGACCCAGGCTGGCGTCCCTCTGCTCGACGGGCTGAAAGATCTGCGCGACTCGCTCGAACAGGCCCGCTGGCGCGAGATTGTCAGCAGCCTGATCGAACGCATCGAAGGCGGCCAGACACTGTCGCAGGCAATGGCCGCCCAAGCCGGCACATTTAATCAGGTATTCACCAATCTCGTCCAGGCTGGCGAAAGCTGTGGCCAGCTTCCGGAAACTCTGGCCAGCCTTGGCGAATCACTGCGCTGGGAGGACGAACTCGCGGCACATGCCAGAAAGCTGCTGATTTATCCAAGCCTGGTCGCCACGATCGTCGGCGCCACCACATTTTTCCTGATGATTTACCTGGTGCCGCAACTCAAGCAGTTCGTGAAAAACATGGGCCAAACCTTGCCGCTGCAGACCCGCCTGCTGTTTTTCCTTTCCGATCTTCTGATCGGCAACTGGCCAGCCTTTCTGCTCGCCCCGCTCCTTCCCGTACTCGCCTGGCAAGTGCTCCTGCGGCGCAGCCCGCACGCCCGGCTTTACCTCGACAAGGCCAAACTGCGCCTGCCACTGATCGGCAACATCCTCAAAAAAATCGTGCTGTCCCGCTTTGCCAACACCTTTGCCCTGCTCTACGCGGCAGGCATCCCCATCCAGGAGGCCATCCGCACCACCCGCAACACCCTGGGCAATCGTGCCATGAGCCAGGCGGTCGCGCAGGCAGAGCAAGCCATTCACGAAGGCCGCAACGTCGCCGGGGCATTTCTCGATACCGGCCTCTTTCCACCTCTTGTCATCCGCATGCTGCGGGTTGGTGAAAGCACCGGGCGGCTCGACACGGCGCTGCGCAATGTCAGCTACTTCTACAACCGCGACGTCCGTGAATCGGTCGGCAAGGCACAAGCCATGATCGAGCCCATACTGACCGTCATCATGGGCCTGCTGCTCGGCTGGATCATGCTGGCAGTCATCGCCCCCATCTACGATGTGATCAGCCGGATCAAGCTATGAGCCGATGCCGCCTGCTCCACCTCGACCGCCATCACAGACTGACCGCTTATCGCCAGCAAGGTGGCGAGTTGCACCAGGAAGGCAGCTTCGTCGCCGACGAAGCCGGGTTGAACAGTTTCTCTGACTACTTGCACGCGCCCCCTGCCTTGCCCTGTCGGCTGCTGAGCGACCTTGGTGACGAGGAGCTGGTCGTCGACAACATTCCCCTCCTCCGCGGCAAGGATCGACAAACCTTGATTCAGCGCAGGACTCAGCAACACCTGAACGGAGCACAGTTGCACACGGTGATTTCTCTCGGCCATATCAAGGCTCGGCGCAAAGAAGAAAAGCTGCTATTCATCGGATTGAACAAGGTACCGGACCTCACCCCTTGGCTACAACAAATCGCCGCAGCCGAAATCCCGCTCGCCGGCATTTACACGCCGCCGCAACTCAACGGCCTGTTGCTGCACCGACTCGCCCGCGACACCCAGCATTGCCTGCTGCTGACCCAACATGCACACACCCTGCGCGAAAGTTACTTGCAACATGGTCAGACCGTTTTTTCGCGTGCAACAGCCCTGAGCACCGACGACATCAAGGGCAACGCATTTCTGATTGCCGGCGAAGCGACCAGGCTGCAGCAATACCTGCTCGGACAACGCCAGATCGAGCACGCGGCCTGCCTGACGGTCAACATCATCGCCAAGCCGGAAATCACGCAGGCGCTGCAGGCCAGTTGTCAAAACGATGCGAACCGACAATTCACGATCACCGACATCCCCAGCGCAGCCCGCCAACTCAAGCTGAATCACCCACCCGCTGACGCCGGATGCGAACATCTTTTCCTGCACCTGCTTGGCCATGCACCACCCCGGCAACAATTCGCGACCGCTGCCCAACGTCAGGATTTCCGCCTCTGGCAAACCCGACGCGCCTTGGCTGCGGCGAGTTTCGGCATCCTGTTTGGAAGCGCCCTCTATGCCGGCGAAGAAAGCTGGCGAGCTCAAAACCTGCACCAGGAAAGCGTCGAATACGCCACCAGCGAAATGCAAATGCAGGCGCGCTACGCAGAAATTGCAGCCACCTTTCCGCAACTCGATATCGACAACGAAAGCCTGCGCCACCTGACCAATCGCCATCGCGAATTGCAACGCCGGCAGGCCAGCCCCTCGGCAACGTTTCAATTCCTTGGCCAGGTGATGGACGAGCATCCGGGCATCGAACTTGAAAACATCAGATGGGAAATTACCGTTCCCGACACGTCGACCGCTGGCAACTTGCCTGCCGCTGTAGAAATCACCAGCATTACGGGCTCGATTCAGAGCGGAGAGCACTCTTCCCGACCGCAAAACCAAGCCAGATTCGAACAGTTCGTCGAACACCTGCAGCGAGCGCCGGCGACTCAACTCAGCCTGACCCGGCCACCCTATGCGATTTCGTCGGACAAGATCCTGCGCAGCAACGAAGCGCGAGATGGCGAGACCGGACGTTTTTCCCTGCGCCTGACCCGGCACGGATCACCATGAGCCAGCGCCAGCATCATTTCGTCCGACTGACGAAGCCACTGTTCGGACTGACCGCCTCTTTGCTTCTCGGCGTGGCCCTGGCCCTCTGGAGCCACAATCAGGCAGAGGAGGCAGAACAAGCGCGCGATGCGTGCCGGAAAAGCAAAAACCAGATCGAACTGCGTCTGCACCAGGCGGCGGCCGAAAAGAACGAACTCGGCGGACGGGCAAGCTTGTACCAGGAACTGCGAAGCACGGGCATCGCCGGCAAGGACAACCGTTTTATCTGGACTGAAATCCTGGACAGCATCGCCAAGGCTTTCCAGGTGCGAGACATCCACTACGAATTCGCCCCCCGCATTCCCTTGGACAAAACGTCGGGAAATGCCTGGCCTTATTTCAGCAGCACACTGCATCTGCAGTTCACGCCGCTGCACGAGGCAGACTTTCTCACCATCCTGGCGGACATACAGCGACAGGCACCAGCTCTGGTACTGCTGCGCAGTTGTCACCTGAGCAAAACTCAATCGCTGGAAGAGGGCGCTATCCGGCCATTGCACGCCGACTGCGAAATGCAGTGGCTGACCACTCAGCCGGACAGGAGGGAACAATGAGCTCCCGGCGACTCCTGCTGCTCCTGGTGCCGGGACTCACTTTCGGCTGCGCAAGCGATGCGAACGGACAAGAAAATCTGGGGCGACTCCTGCTGACACCAGAACAACGCAACGCCCTGGAACAACAACGCCGACAGGTACCCTATTCCGACGCCAATACAAGGGGCGTCAAGCTGACCGTCAACGGTGAAGTCCGGCGCAATTCCGGCAAAAGCACACGCTGGATCAACGGCGAGGCGAGCCACGACGGCAGCGGCGCCGAACTTCCTGTTGCCGTTGGGGATAGCTACGACGCCAATAGCGGCGAACGCGAAAGCCTGCTTCGCGATGGAAAAATCAGCATTCGGCCCGGCAAGGCGTCGCGATGAAACGAAAAGTGCACGCGCCGGCACAAAAAGGCATTGCGCTCTGGCTACTGCTGGTCATTGTCTTCATGCTTGGCAGCTACGTCTTTTTTGCTGAGAGGCACAACTTTTTCAGCCAAAACAAGCAACAACAAACGCTTGCCGAAAC
Source organism: Quatrionicoccus australiensis (assembly GCF_020510425.1). NCBI lineage: Bacteria > Pseudomonadati > Pseudomonadota > Betaproteobacteria > Rhodocyclales > Azonexaceae > Quatrionicoccus > Quatrionicoccus australiensis. The sequence continues at coordinate 2,853,871 of NZ_JAHBAH010000001.1, read as the reverse complement.
CCTGCTGCGCGCCAGGGACGCCCTGATTGCACGCGCCGTGACCGATGACAACCGCCCGGGCAGTTTGCCCTGTCCCGATCTTGTCACTGACAGCACCGGCTGGAACAACTACCCGGATGACGGAAAGGCGGACATGTTCACCATGACTCGCTGTCCAAGCTATATCGGCCGCCTGCCCTGGCTGACACTGGATCAGCCCGAACTCCGGGACGACAGCAACAATCACCTCTGGTATGCCTTGTCACCGTCCCTGCGCGACGACGACAGCGCCCAGCCGATCAACAGCGAGAGCAGCATGGCCGTGCAGGTCGACAGCCAGAAGGAGATCGCGGCCATCATTTTTGCAGCGCAAACACCTCTGCCTGGCCAGCTACGTCCGTCGAACAAGCCAGCCGATTATCTCGATGGCGAAAATGGCAACGGCGATGATCACACCTACGTCAGCGGCCCGCCCGGAGCCCGGTTCAATGACCGCTTGCAGGTCATCAGCCGCCAGGACCTGATGGCTGCCGTCGAAAAGCGGGTAGCCAACGAAGTCAGGAACTGTCTCGACCGGCATGCCGACGCCCCCGGCAACACGGCTCATCGCTACCCCTGGCCTGCACCGCTTTCCAGCACATCAGGACAAGGCAAAGCAGGCAGCTTCTTTGGCCGGTTACCCGTCTCTCAACCCGGCCCCGGCCTGGAAGCCATGCTGCACGACAGCATTGCCCGACTCGAGAAAACCGGGGCAACAATTGCCCAGACAAGCAATGCGAACGAACAACTCGCTGCACTGCAAATGCTTGGCAACAAACTCGTGCTGGCAAGAAATTTATTCGACAGCCTATTTCTCGATAGCAGCAAATTGAAGCAGCGAGCCGACACGCTCCTCGCCCAACTCATGAGAATCGACACCGCGGTCGGCGAGGCGATTGCCAACGACAGGATCAGCCGCAACGAAGGCAGCAGCATTCGCATGCTGAACGAGAACAGCAAAGTGGCCAGTGAAGAACTCCCAGAGCTGCTCGGCCAACTGGGCAGCGATGTCTTTCCTGCCGAACTTGGACGCCGTAGCCAGATGTTCGCCCAAGCCACCTCGACAACCGAGTTGCTTGCAATCACACAAGGCATCCAGGAATTATTGCTGGCGACCAGCACCGCTCGCCCAGACATCCAGCCCGCCCTTGGGGCGGCGACTGATGCCGCGATTGCTGCCGGACAGGCGGCCAGCGCAGCGGCAAGCACCAACACGTCCCCCGAGACGGAAGCAGCCAGATCGGCAATCGCGACCTTGCAGATTCTAATTGACGAATTACAAGCCCGCATTGCCGCCAGCAGGAGCAACCGCCTGTCCAACGAAATTGACGAACAGGCAAAGGCACTTGCGTTGCTCAATACGGCAATATCCCGAGAGGCCACCCCGGCAAGCCGCGCTGCCCTGGCTTTTCGCCTCGAAACCGCCAGCAGATCGATCACCGACCTGAGATCAGGCATGGACAGTATCAATACTGGCAAAAGCAACGCACTGGCTGCCCTGAACTCCGCTGTTCTGGCAACCCGCGCGACCTTTCCGGATGATCGACTGATAGCAAGCCAGGCCAGCCTGGCCAGCGAAAAACTCGTGCTACTCGCCACGGCCATCGCCAACAATGAGACCGTCGACAACAACCTGACCCGCAGCAGCCTGCTGGCAACCCTTGCCGCCTACCTGAGCGCCGGCAGCGACTTCGTGCAGATTGACACGGCGACGCCTCGCCCGCTGCAGAGCGCCATCGTTCCTTATGCCGAAACCGTTGGCCGCACAGCGGTCAACGTCGCTTTCTGGGCCAAAACCATTGCCGACAACGCAGCCATCAGCGCCCCCCTTGCCAAGGCGGCAGCGTTGGCAGAGGGAACTGATCCAAGCAAGGCAATAGCCCTCGATGCCTCCGCTTACAAAGCCGCGACAGATACGCTGATCAGCATCAACGGAAAAAAGGGCGCCATTGAGTTACTGCAAGCCGACCTCGACAAACCGGGGAGCACCGCTCGAGCCAGTGCCGAGAAAGCCGTAAATACCACTACAACGCTACTCAGCCTCTTGCTCGCAAAGGCACGGGCCGTTCAAGCCGCAGCGCCCGGCACGATCGCCAGCGCCCAGAGCATGATCTGGGCGAGCAGCAGTTGTGACTTCCTGCTGCCCATCAAAAATGACTGGTGGCCACAAAATGCATGGGCAACAACACTTTTCTACCAGATCGGAAACCCGCTCAAGTCCGCACCGGGCAAACTGAAAGTCAATGGCAACGGCTCCTACCCTCTGGTCGTGATTGCCGCCGGAGCCGCGCTCTCCGGCCAATCGCGCGCGACACCAGGAATTGCCGCTTTTTTTGAAGGACAGAACGCCCACAACTCGCGAAACGCAGATGCGACAAATCCCTCGCCGGAATTTTCCGAGCACTCGCCATCCGTCACATTCAATGATCGTCTTGCCTACTGAGACCGCCCGATGCACCCACCCAATAACCGCGGATTCTCCCTGATCGAGCTCAGCATTGTTCTGCTTGTTGTGGCACTGCTCTCAAGCAGCCTGATGCTCAATTTTTCCGCCCAGCAGGACAACACTGCCAATTTTGAAGCCCGTCACCAACTGGACGAGGCCAAGGAGGCCCTGCTTGGTTTTGCAATCGCTCAAAATCGTCTGCCCTGCCCCGCCGCACCAGGCAAAAATGGCATCGAATCACCGGAGGGAGGTGGAAACTGCAGTAATCCATGGGACGGTTACCTGCCGGCAGTTAGCTTGGGGATTCAGCCGGTCAACGCACAAGGCTATGCCATCGACCCTTGGGGGAACCCCATCCGCTATGCCCTCTCCGCCTTCAAAAACCCGGCCTGCGGTGCCGATTTCTGCCTGGCAACACAAAATGGCGTGCGCAATGCCTGGCACAGTAGCGCACCGCCCGCCCCTGACCTGCGCGTCTGCAACACGGCCAACAACAGCACGGGTAGCGCGGGCAGCGCCGAGTGCGCCAGCGATACCGCGCTCATCAAGGATGCGACTGCCATCATCTTTTCGCTGGGTAAAAACGGCACTCAGACACCGGTCGACAAGGACGAAATCGCCAATCTGAATGGAGACCGTCTTTTTGTTGCAAGCACGTTCGGTAGCAACTCACAACAATTTGACGACCATCTGGTCTGGCTCTCGAGCAACATCCTCTACAGCCGTCTGATCGCGGCGGGACGCCTGCCTTGACACGCCGTGCAGCACGTTAATTCCAAATTCATAAATCTTTACAACACACAAGGTCCGCAAAAAATATTCCATACGTATAATTTCTCAGGGATATTCCCGTAAAACAAGACAGGAGAGAATTATGCAAAGGAGTCAACGTGGTTTCACCCTGATCGAAATAGCGATTGTTCTGGTCATTATCGGCCTCTTGCTCGGGGGCGTCCTGAAAGGGCAGGAAATGGTCAACAGCGCCAAGGTCAAGAATCTGGCCGGAGACCTGCGTGCCATCCCGCTTTTCATTTACGGCTATCAGGACAAGTTCAAGGCACTGCCGGGTGATGACATTAATACGGGGAGCCATTTAACGGGAGCCAAGATAGCCAGTGGCCCAACCACGCACGCGCTCGGCAACGGCATTATTGAAGGCGCATGGGATTCGAAAGTGATCGACGATGAAAATGTGTTGTTCTGGCAGCACATCCGATTGGCCGGCCTCGCCACCGGCAGCACCGATTTCACAGACTCGACCAAGGCCGGGCTACCGACCAATGCCGAGGGCGGACGTGTTGGCATTCAGATGGGAACACCTCCCATCGCCGATCTGAGCGGCACCTATTTTGCCTGTAGCGGCGGCATCAGCAGCAAGTTGGCGCAACAACTGGACAACACGATTGATGATGGCGCAGCGAACGGCGGCTCGTTACGTGCGATGGACAGCAGCAAAACCGCCGCCACAAAATACGAAGACAACAAAATCTATACGGTCTGCCTCGGCTTCTGAAACGGGCAGCAACTATCTCGGCCCGCCCCGGCGGGCTTTTTCATTTTTCAGCAGGCGCTCTTCCGCCGCAGTGACCATTTCCGGATCACCCAGCACAACGACCACGTCACCTTCTTCCAGGCGGGTTTCTGGTGCCGGTTCGACGGCACGGATGCCACGCCGACGAATCGCGCTGACCTCGCAACCGAAGTTTTCGAGATCAAGCTCTTGCAAGGTCTGGCCTATTGCCGCAGCCCCCGGTGTCAGCCACACGGAATGCAAGCGGGGCTGCTGCTCCTCGTCTTCATCCCGATCCGAAAGCCCGCGGTAAAAACCGCGCAACAGGCGATAGCGCTGGCTGCGGATCAGGCGAATACGCTTGAGAACGCGGTTCAGCGGCACCCCGACCAGAACCAGCGCATGCGAGGCCAGCATCAGGCTGGCTTCCAGGGTTTCCGGGACGACCTCGGCGGCACCGGCCTTGGACAAACGCCCCATGTCACGCTCATCCGAGGTCCGCACGATCACCGGCAAATCCGGTCGCAACGCCTGCACGTGGTGCAAGACCTTTTCGGCAAGCGGCGTGTCGCTCATCGTGAATATGACAACACTGGCCCGCATCAGGCCGGCAGCAATCAGCGCCTCCTTGCGACCGGCATCGCCAAAAACCACGGTTTCGCCGCCGGCCGCGGCTTCGCGAACGCGATCCGGATCAAGATCGAGCGCGATGTAATTGATACCCTCTTCCGTCAGGAAGCGCGCCAGATACTGGCCGCTACGACCGAAACCGCAGAGGATCGCGTGCTTTTCGGTACCCATGGAAAGTGCGGCAATCTGCGTCAGTTGCATCGAGCGCAACAGCCATTCACTGGCAACGAAACGCATCACCAATTTCTCGCTGTACTGGACGACAAACGGAGCAACCAGCATGGAAAGGACCAGAATGGTCAGGGCCAATTGTTCGATGACTTTCGGTATATGGGCGATTTCGCCCAGCAGCACGAAGCCGAATTCACCACCGGCACAAAGCCAAAGGCCGGCACGTATCGCGTTACCGGGCGTCGAACCCAGGCGCCACGAGAGCAAGCCGACCACGGCGCTTTTCAGGACGAGCAGGGCAACCAGGCCGAGCAGCACCTGCCACCACAAACCAACGACGATATTGAGATCGAGCTTGACGCCGATCGTGACGAAGAACAGCCCCATCAGCACATCACGGAATGGCTTGATGTCTTCTTCCACCTGCAGACGGTATTCGGTCTCGGAAATCAGCATGCCGGCGACGAACGCGCCCAGCGCCTGCGACAGGCCGGCCAGTTCGGTGACGGTGGCAAGCCCCAGCGTGATCAGCAGTACGTTGAGGACGAACACCTCGGATGACTTGGCCCGGGCGACAAAATAGAACCATTTGCGCATCAGCTTCTGGCCAAAGACCAGAATGATGGAGAGAACGACGACCGCCTTGAGCAAGGCGATACCGAGCAGGATCGCGAGCTTTTCCGGCGGTTGGGTCAGTGAAGGAATAAGGACCAGCAAGGGCACCACGGCCAGATCCTGGAAGAGCAGGACGCCCATGATTTCGCGCCCGTGCGCCGAGTCGAGTTGCATGCGCTCGGCCAGCAACTTGGTCAGGACCGCCGTCGATGACATCGCGAAAACGCTACCCAAGGCGATGCCGAGCTGCCAATTGACGCCGAAGAACATGACCAGTGCCGCAATCAGTACCAGACTGAGCAGCACCTGCAGCAAGCCCAAGCCGAACACGATGCGTTTCATGGCATAGAGCTTGGGCAGCGAGAATTCCAGGCCGATCGAGAACATCAGGAAAACGACGCCGAACTCGCCCAGGTATTCGGCGCGATGCACATCGCGCAACAGGTTCAGCGCATGCGGCCCGATGATGCTGCCGACCAGCAGATACCCGAGCACCGGCGGCAGGTTGAATCGGCGAAAGACGATCACGGCCAGGACCGATGCACCAAGCAGCAGGAGGATAAGGGAGAGTGCGCTCAAGGCCGTTTTCGCGATTCAGGTATACTTCGGCCATCATAACCGCAGCCAGCCCATGAACCCAAGCCAAACAGCTTCTCGATTTTCACCGGAACGCGCTCTGGAACTGGGTCGCCAGACCCTGAGCATTGAAGCGGCAGCGGTCGACGCCCTGAAAAACCGGATAAACGATGACTTCGCCAAAGCGGTCGAACTGATTCTTGCCAGCAAGGGCCGCCTGATCGTCAGCGGCATGGGCAAATCCGGCCATATCGCGCGCAAGATCGCGGCGACCATGGCCAGCACCGGCACCCCCGCCTACTTTGTTCATCCGGGCGAAGCCAGCCATGGCGACCTCGGCATGATCACGCGTGAGGACGTGCTGCTTGCCCTGTCCAACTCCGGCGAATCCGAAGAGCTGCTGCGCATCGTGCCGCTGGTCAAGCGTTCCGGCGCCCGCCTGATTTCGATGACCGGAGTGCCGACATCGACCCTGGCCCGCGAAGCCGACATTCACCTCGATGCCGGTGTCGCCCAGGAAGCCTGCCCGCACAATCTGGCACCAACTGCCAGCACCACGGCTGCGCTGGCACTTGGCGATGCGCTGGCTGTTGCTTTGCTCGACGCCCGCGGCTTCAGCCCGGAAGATTTCGCCCGTTCGCACCCGGGCGGCTCGCTCGGCCGGCGTCTGCTCACCCATGTGCGCGACGTCATGCGCGCCGGCGAGCAAGTACCCAGCGTGGGGCCGGAAACTGGCATCACCGATGCGATCATCGCGATGTCACGCGGCGGCCTCGGCCTGGTTGTCATCACGGATACGGCTGGCAAGGCGCTCGGCATTTTCACCGACGGCGACCTGCGCCGCGCCTTCGAAAAACGTCTCGACCTGCAGCAAGGCAACATCGCCTCGGTCATGCATCCGGCGCCGCGCAGCATCGGCCCCGACCGCCTCGCCGTCGAAGCCGTCGAGATGATGGAGCGCCTGCGCATCAATGCCCTGCTCGTCGTCGATACTGATGGCTGCCTGGTTGGCGCCCTCAACATGCATGACCTGTTCACGGCCAAGGTCATCTGATGAATACCCAAGCCCGCGCCACCAATCTCGAAACGCAATGAAAAACTGGCCCAGCCAAGTCATCCCCGTCATTCTGCTGGCTCTGCTGGCAGGGTTCAGTTTCTGGCTGCAAAGAGCAGTCGACCGGGAGGAGCCGAAGCCCAGTGCCAAGTTGCGTCACGACCCGGATGCCTATGCCGAGAATTTTGTCGTGCGCCGCTTCGACAACACCGGCAAGGTCAAATACCGTCTGACCTCGCCCTACCTCGTCCATTACGGCGACGACGACAGTTCGGAACTGAAGTCGCCCACCCTGATCAGTTTTCGCCCGGACTCGCCACCGGTCACCGTGACCAGTGATCGGGCGACGGTCACCGCCAAGGGTGAAACCATCTTCCTGCGCGACAATGTCAGTGTGACTCGTGCCGCCCTGCCCGACCGGGCCGAAATGGTGGCACGCATGCCCGACCTGACTGCAAACCCCGATGCCGGCACGGCTTTCACCCAAAGTCCGGTTGAAATCACCCAGGGCCAGTCCTGGATCAAGGGCGTCGGGGCGCAACTGGACAACAACGCATCCACTTTCGTGCTGCAATCACAGGTTACCGGCCTGTACATCCGACCCAGGGCAACGCCATGAACCTTCGTCTCGCCACTCTTACCCTCTGCCTGTTGGCCGCCTCGAGCGCCTTTGCCGAAAAGGCAGATCGCGACAAGCCGATGCAACTCGAAGCCAACCGTATTTCGATTGACGATGCCAAGAAGATTCAGATTCTTGAAGGCGACGTCGTGATCATCAAGGGAACGATGCTTCTCAAGGCCGATCGGGTGGTAATTACCGAAGACCAGTACGGCTTCCAGAAAGGCGCCGCCTTCGGTGGCAAGAACGGCCTGGCCCGTTTCCGCCAGAAACGCGAAGGGCGCGACGAATACACCGATGGCGAAGCCGAGCGCATCGAATACAACACCAATAGCGAGATTGCCGAATTCTTCCACCGCGCCTGGGTCAAGAGTGGTGAGGATCAGGTTCGGGGTGACTACATCTGGTACGACGCGGTCAGCGAGAAATATCTCGTCACTGCCGGTGAAACGCGCGATCCGAAAGGTCCGCCAGCACGGGTACGCGCTGTCATCCAGCCGAAAAGCAAGGGAAGCCAGCCGGTACAACCCGCTGGGCGCGGTGAGCGCCTTGAATTGAAGGGTGCTGGCGGCTTGACCGACATGCCTGCACGCGAATAGTGCATTGCCCCATAAAGTCCTGGCGAAAGCCGCATCAGACCAGCCTCCGGAAAGAACTTAACGAACTGATTTAAAAGTGATTGCGAGCCATTGGTGCACCGCACAAAATATTTGTTGACAATGCAACAATCACTTCTATAATTCAAGCCATGGTGCAGTGCAACATCAGACACCGCACCGCAAAATTGTTCCCAAAGTTCGCAGCATTTTCCAGGAGATATACCCATGACTTTCTTCAACACCCCCGAGCAGTTCGCTTCCGCCAACAAGACCGCTGTTGATTCCCTGCTGTCCCTGGCCAACACCGCCCTGGCTTCGGCCGAGCGCATCGCTGCCCTGAACCTGAACGCCGCCCGTTCGGTTCTGGAAGATTCCGTTTCCGGCACCAAGGCCCTGCTCGGCGCCAAGGACGTACAAGAAGCCATCTCCATCCAGGCTTCCCTGGCCCAGCCGAACGTTGAAAAGGCTGTTGCCTACTCGCGTTCCGTTTATGAAATCTCGGCCCAGGCTCAAGAAGAGCTGTCCAAGACCCTGGAAGGCCAGTTCGGCGGTTTCCAGAAGCAAGTTGCCGACCTGCTCGACAAGGCTGCCAAGTCTGCCCCGGCCGGTTCTGACGTTGCCGTTGCTGCCGTGAAGTCCGCCATCGCTGCTGCCAACTCCGCTTTCGACAACCTGAACAAGGCTGCCAAGCAAGTTGCCGAAATCACCGAAGCCAACGTTGCCGCCGCAACCAACGCAACGGTCAAGGCTGTTGGCGCTTCCGCCGCTGCCAGCAAGAAGAAGTAATCAGCTTTAAAAATGCCCCCGCCAGCGTGCGGGGGCTTTGTTTCATCCACACTGACCAAAACTGACTGGAGATGATGATGAGCAACCCGAATATTGAACAACTGACCGCCGCACAAAAAGCCAACGCGGAAGTGATGATGGCCCTCGTCCGCACCGCCTTCAACGGCGTCGAGCGTCTGACCGCCCTCAACCTGGCCGCCTCCCGCGAGTTATTCAACAACACCGTCGCCGGCACCCAGCAGCTGATGGCCGCCAAGGATGCCAGCGAAGTCGCCAAGCTGAACAGCGAACTCGCCAAGCCGGGCGTCGACAAGTGGATGGACTACTCGCGCAACGTCTACGACCTGGTCACCGAGATGCAGAAGGAAGTCACTTCGGTCATGGAAGCCCAGTACAGCACCTTCAGCAAGAACGCCAGCAGCGCCGTTGCCAAGGCCAAGACCTCGGCTCCGGTCGGTGGTGAAGTGTTCGCCGCCACCATGCAGTCCATGCTCGACGCCTCGACCAAGGCCTTTGGCAGCATGACTGGCATGGCCAAGCAACTGGCCGACATCGCCGAAGCCAACATGCAGGTTGCCGCCAAGACCACGGCCAAGACGACCAGCGCCACCAGCGCCGCCGCCAAGAAGACCGCCGCCAAGTAATCCGGCACCTTCGCTGCACATGAAAAACCCGGCAAAATGGCCGGGTTTTTTACGTTTACCGCTACGAACGACTCAGGCGCGCCATACCCAGTTGATGTTGCGCGTTTCGACCTCCACGCGAATTTCCTCCATCGCCTGATCGACCAGCCCCGGTTCGCCTTCGACACCGAGTTCGAGATGACGGCGCTCCTGACCGTTTAACGAGGGCAGCGAGAACAGGCGCAGCGTCGGGTAATCCTTGACGATGCGCTCCATCAGGTCGAGCAGCGCGCTTTCATAAGCGGTCGGGCCAGTCAGCAGGAAGGCTTTCTCGACCGTGCCGCCAACCGCCTTGAACTCGTCCCGATAGAAAGTATCGAGCGCCCATTCGATCATCGGGTGTGCCATCTGCGGAAAGCCCGGCACGAAGTAGTGATCATTCGCCATGAAGCCGGGAATGCGGTTGAACGGATTGGGAATGATCTCGACGCCTTGCGGAAAGGTCACCAGCAGCTTGCGCTGGTCGGTGATTTCCTCGTTGGCGAAACGCACCTTCAGCTCCTCGAAGCCTTGCGGGTGCAGTTCGAGATCGCCCCCCAGCGCCAGCGCCACGGCCTGCCGCGTATGGTCATCCGGGGTATTGCCGATGCCGCCGCAGGAAAACACCACGTCACCGGCCGCCATCGTGCGTTTGAAGGTCGCCGCCAGACGTTGGTAATCGTCGCCCAGATACTCGACCCAGGACAGGCGCAGGCCGCGCGCCCCGAGCATGCCGGCAATTTTCTCGAAATGCTTGTCCTGGCGTTTGCCGGACAGGATCTCATCGCCGATGATGACTGCGCCAAAGGTACGGCTCATAGCCTTTCTCCCGCGATGGTGACGACCGCCCCGCCGCGCGAGCGGCGCAGGCTTTCCAGTCCGAAATGGACGAATGCCAGCGCCGCCAGCGTCGGCACCAGCAGGCCGAGCACCGGGACATGGGCAAGCAGCGCCATGACCAGGCCGAGCATGAACAGCGGCATTCCGCCTTGGCGACGAATACTGCGCCATTCCTCTTCCGTGGCATGCATCGACAGCGCATCGTAGGCAAAGGTTCGCCGGTTGAGCCAGGCCATCAGCAACATCGGCAGCAACAAGGACAGGCCCGGCACGATCCACAGCGGCAGGGTCAGCAGCCAACCGGCGACGAACAAAATCGAGGCAAAAATGCTGTTGACCGCTGCGGCGACAAAACTGTCCTTGCCCATCGGCGCCACGTCGCGATACTCGGTTGTCGCCAGATGCTTGAGCAGCAAGGGCATGACAAATAGCGCGGTGAGCAGCGAAGCGGTCAGGTAGGCGCAGGCGAAGATCGCCATCCAGCCGCCGAGGTAGGCCAGGATGTAGGCTAACCAGGCGACGCCCCAGCCGATCAGAATTGTCATCGGCGGATGGCCGAGCAGCCAGTCCACCAGCGCACCCAGCCCCCAGAAGGCCAGCGCGATCCAGAGCAGCAGTGAGAACAGCGCCGGCAACAGCAGGTAACGCCAGACTCGGCCGTCGCGCAGGCTGGCCAGCGTTCGCATCAGGGCAAGCATCACCTCAGCCATATTGAATTCCTTCCCATTGTTTTTGCAGACGCTTGACCGACATCGGCACCGGCGTCTTGAGTTCCTGCGCGAACAGGCTGATCCGCAGCTCTTCGAGCAGCCAGCGGAACTGTTCGATCTGCGGATCGAACGTGCCCTGCTTGGCGAGCAGGATGGCGCGCCGTTCGTAATTGGTCCACAGCGGCGCGTAATCGGCCATCAACTGCGTGTCGCGCGCCGGATTGGACTTCAGCTTGTCGAGACGGACCTGGATGCCCTTGAGGTAACGCGGGTAATGCGCCAGACGCTCGAAGGGCGTTTCGGAAACGAAGTTCTTGCCCATCAGGCGCTTCAATTGCGCCTCGATATCCTGCGTTGCCGCCGCATGCGCCTTGAAGGCCGGTAGTTTCTTGACGACCGCCTGCCATTCGGTGAGCACCGTGCCGACCAGGCGACAGACTTCCTGCATGACCAGGCCAAGCCGCGCCTTGCTGTCGCCACAGCGGCTCTTGAAGGCGTTCGGCGTCGTCGGCAGCGGTTCGGTCAGGCAGGCGCGTTCGAAGGTCAGCGCGACGATCTGGTTCTTCAGGTCGTCGCTGCTGCCCAGGGCCATGTACTGCATCGCCATCTGGGTCAGGCCGGGCACGTTCTTGTCGAAATACTTCACCTGCTCCTTGAACTGCAGCATGAACAGGCGCAGCAGGCCAACGCGATGCGCCTCGGCGGCTTCCTCGGGCGAATCGAACACCTTGAGGCTGACCGTTTCGCCGTCGTCGCTGAGCCCCGGATAGCCGAGTACGGTCTGACCGGCGACCGGCACTTCCATGAGCTCCGGCAATTCGCCGAAGGTCCAGTCGGTGAGCTTGGTGAATTCCGAGGGCGTTTCGTGCAGCTCGGCGAATTCCTGCTTGGCCTCGCGCCCCCAGTCGGCGCGCAATTGCACCAGGCTGCGGTTCATGTCGAGCTGGCGGCCGTGCTCGTCGATCAACTTGTAGTTCATCGAGAAATGGGCGGGCAGCGCATCGGGCCGGAAAGCGTCCGGCGTCACCGCCCAGCCGCGCGCGTTCAGGCCGCGCGCTTCAAGGATGTAGTCGATCAGCGGCGCGATCAGGCCCTGGCCCATTTTGCGGTCGTTGCCGGCCGTCGCCACGATGAATTCCTCGACGAATTCCGGCACCGGCACCAGCTTGGCGCGGATGCGCTGCGGCAGCGTCTTGATCAGCTGCACCAGCTTTTCCTTGAGCAGGCCGGGCACCAGCCATTCCATACGACCGGCCGGAATCTGGTTCAACTGGGCGAGCGGCAGGGTCAGAGTGACACCATCGCGCGGCGAGCCGGGCTCGAAATGGTAGGTGAGCACATACTCGACGCCGCCCAGCTTGAGATGGTGCGGAAAGGCTTCGGTCGTGACGCCGGCCGCCGAGTGGCGCATCAGGTCGTCTTTGGCGAGGAAGAGCAGCTTCGGGTTGTCGCGCTCGGCTTCCTTGCGCCAGTGATCGAAAGTCGCGCCGTTGTGGATGCCTTCGGGAATGATCGAGTCGTAGAAAGCGAAGATCAGCTCGTCATCGACCAGCACGTCCTGGCGACGTTGCTTGTGTTCGAGGTGCTCGATGTCGCGGATCTGCTTCTGGTTGTGCTGGTAGAAGGGCCAGCGCTTGGCGAAAGCCTCGTCGATTTCCTCGCCGACCAGGCCCTGGCGGATGAAGATTTCGCGCGCCTCGGCCGGCGCCAGCGGCCCGTAATGGATGCGCCGCTTGGGGTTAATGACGATACCGTAGAGCGTCGTGCGCTCCCAGCCGGCCACCTGCATCGAGCGCTTTTCCCAGTGCGCATCGAAATACTGGCGCTTGATGAGGTGAGCGCCCACTTTCTCGATCCAGCCATCTTCGATGCGGGCCACGCAGCGCCCGAAGAGGCGCGTCGTCTCGGTGATCTCGGCCGCCATGATCCACTTGCCGGCCTTTTTCTGCAGCGGCGACGACGGGTGGATCAGATAACGGATGCCGCGCGCCCCGAGGTAGTAGCCGGATTCGTCGGCCTTGCAGCCGATATTCCCCAACAGGCCGGAGAGCAGGGCCTGATGGATGGCCTCATAGGTACCGGGAATCTCGCTTTCCTTCCAGCCACCGTCCTTGGCGGCCAGCTCGCCGATCATCGAATGCAACTGGCTGTGCACTTCGCGCCATTCGCGCAGGCGTAAATACGAAAGGAAGTGACTGTGACAGGTATCGACCAGTTGCTTGTTCGACTTCTTGTGTTCGACGGCGTTCTGGAACCAGTTCCACAGCTTCCACCAACTGAGGAATTCCGATTTCTCATCGGCAAACAGCTTGTGCTTCTCGTCCGCCGCCTGTTGACGCTCCTGCGGCCTCTCACGCGGGTCCTGCGTGGACAGGCCGGCGGCGATGACCATGACTTCCTTGAGGCAGCCCAAGTCACGCGCCGCAACCAGCATGCGGCCGATGCGTGGGTCGAGCGGCAAACGGGCCAGCGCATCGCCGACCTTCGTTAAACGGTTTTCCTCGTCGAGCCCGCCGAGTTCCTGCAACAGCGCGTAACCGTCGGCAATTGCCTTGGCCGGCGGCGGTTCGATGAAGGGGAAGCTCTCGACGTCGGTCAGTTTCAGCGACTTCATGCGCAGGATGACGCCGGCCAGCGAGGAACGCAGGATTTCCGGATCGGTGAACGGCGGGCGGGCGTTGAAATCGAGCTCGTCGTATAAACGGATGCAGACGCCGGCTGCCACCCGGCCGCAACGCCCGGCGCGCTGGCGGGCCGCCGCCTGCGAAATCTTCTCGATCTGCAGTTGCTCGACCTTGTTGCGGTAGGAGTAGCGCTTGACGCGGGCCAGGCCGGTGTCGATGACGTAGCGGATGCCCGGCACAGTCAGCGAGGTTTCGGCGACGTTGGTGGCCAGCACGATGCGCCGCTGGCTGCCTGAAGGCTTGAAGATACGGTCCTGCTCGCCAGCCGACAGGCGCGAGAAGAGCGGCAGGATTTCCGGCGCATGCGCCGTCGACAAACCCGGCCGCGCCAGCGCGTGCTTGCGCAGAGCCTCCGCCGCCTCGCGGATTTCGCGCTCGCCAGGCAGGAAGACCAGGATGTCGCCGGAACCCAGGCGCGACAACTCGTCGGCGGCATCGACGATGGCGTCGTAGAGATCGCGCTCGTCGTCCTTTTTCTCGATATCGGAAACAGGCCGGTAGCGCACGTCGACCGGGTAGAGCCGGCCCGACACCTCGATCACCGGCGCGGGTTTTCCATTCGCGCTGAAATGCTGGGAAAAGCGCTCGGCGTCGATGGTCGCCGAAGTGATGATGACCTTGAGATCAGGGCGCTTGGGCAACAACTGCTTGAGGTAGCCGAGCAGGAAATCGATGTTCAGGCTGCGCTCGTGCGCCTCGTCGATGATGATCGTGTCGTAGGCCGAGAGATACGGATCGGACTGCGACTCGGCGAGCAGGATGCCGTCGGTCATCAGCTTGACCCAGCTGTCGGCGGTCGACTTGTCCTGGAAGCGGATTTTGACGCCGACGCCCGTCCCGACCTGCGTCTTCAGCTCCTGCGCCAAACGGGTGGCGACCGAGCGCGCCGCCAGCCGGCGCGGCTGCGTGTGACCGATCAGCCCGGCGCCGCCGCGGCCGAGCTCAAGACAGATTTTCGGCAACTGCGTCGTCTTGCCCGAACCGGTTTCGCCGCAGACGATGACCACCTGGTGCTTACTGATCAGCGCCGCGATCTCCTCGCGCCGCTCATTGACCGGCAGATCGGCCTGGAATTCCGGTTTGGGCAGGCTGGCCTGACGCTTTTCCAGCCCGGCGCGCGATTTTTCCAGCAGCGCCGCGAAATCGGCCTGCAGCTTTGCCCGTTTTTCACCGGTCGACCGTAAAAGATTGCGCTGCATGCCGCGCAAGCGTCCGTAATCGGCGCTCAGGCAAAGCAGGCGTTCGTTGCTTTCCGCCCGGGGTCGTTTCTGTTCGTTGTTCTGTGCCATCTTCCAGATCGCGCCGCGTTTGGACGCCATCCTTTTCCTGCAAAAGTTAAGCCGCGAATTTTGCAGCAAATCGGGGGCTTAAGCCATGAAAGACACGAGACGTTACAGAGTTGCAACGCAGCCAAAGCGCAATCGGGGCTAGTATGTCCGGATCATTTCGCTGCCTGCCAGAAAGGGCCGCCGTGTACTACGGAGAACGTTTCAACGCCTGGACTCACCTGATCGGCGCCCTGCTCGCTGCGACCGGCGCGATCTGGCTGGTCGTCCTCGCCGCCGCCAGCGGCGATGCCTGGAAGGTGGTCAGCGCCGCCATCTACGGCAGCACGCTGGTCGTGCTGTACAGCATTTCCACCATTTATCACAGCGTGCGCGGCCGGGTGAAAAACGTCCTGCGCAAGCTCGATCACCTGTCGATCTACCTGCTGATCGCCGGCAGCTACACGCCTTTCTGCCTGATCAGCCTGCGCGGGCCGTGGGGCTGGTCGCTGTTCGGCGTGGTGTGGACGCTGGCCCTTGTCGGCATGTTGCAGGAAATCAAGCCGCGCTCGGAAGCACGCATCATGTCGCTGGTCATTTATGCCGTGATGGGCTGGATCGTCCTCGTCGCCGTCAAGCCGCTGCTCGCCACCCTCGGCTTCGCCGGCTTTGCCTGGCTGGCAGCCGGCGGCATTTTCTACACCGTGGGCATCATCTTTTTCGCCTTCGACGAGCGCTTTCGCCACTGGCACGGCATCTGGCATCTGTTCGTGATCGCCGGCAGCCTGGCGCATTTCATCGCGGTCCTGTTTTACGTCTTGTAAATTGGCGACAATAACAAGCACTTAACCATCACCGTCGTGCATGCGCCATCAGGGAAAAATCACCGCCTGGAAGGATGATCAGGGCTACGGCTTCATCACGCCGAACAGCGGCGGCGACCAAGTCTTCGTCCATATCAAGTCCTTCGTCAGTCGCCGGCAAAGGCCGGCACTCGCGCAGATCGTGACATACGAACTGCGCCGCGACGAGAGCGGCCGAGCGCAGGCCAGCGCGGTCGACTTCGTCCTTCGCCGGAAAACCGCCCGCGACAGCCGGTCGACCGGTGCGAACCGGCTCACGCCCAATCTCGCCATCGGCTTCCTGCTTTTTGTTGCGCTGTCGGCCTGGGCGGGCAAGCTGCCGACCGCCGTACCGGCCCTGTATTTCGCTGCCAGCCTCGTCACCTTCGGCGTCTATGCCCACGACAAATCGGCAGCCCGCGCAAACCGCTGGCGCACCAAGAAAAGCACCCTGCACCTGCTGGCCCTGATCGGCGGCTGGCCGGGTGCGCTGCTGGCACAAAGCCATTTACGGCACAAATCGGGCAAGGCCGCGTTTCTCGGTGTTTTCTGGAGCACTGTCCTGCTCAACGGCGGCACGCTGATACTCCTGCTGACTCCCGGCGGCAAAATGCTGCGGGCCGCACTCGGCATCGCCTGAGACGAAGCAGCAAGGTCAGCATCCCAGGGCTGGCCCGCCGCCATAGCCTCTTTCCGCACGGCACCTACAGCCTGAGCACGGGATCGCCCTGGCACGCCTGTTGCACATCAAGGGAAACCCGGCCGGTCCTGTCGACTTTGCGACACGCCCCCGAACCCGGAACACACTGCCAACGGAGTCTGCCATGAGCGCCACCACCATCGACTGCAAGGGCCTGAGCGTCGCCCCCGGCGACAAGATCCGCATTCTCGACATCACGCCTGACCCCGACCTCGACGAAGACGACCTCGACATGTTCATGAACATGGTCGGCTCGCGCTGCGAGGTCGAGCGCATCGACCCGGACGGCACGGCCTGGGTCGTCGTCTGGTGGAACACCAGCGAAGGCAGCCTGATCACCCAGGCCGGCCTGGCGCCGGAACAAATCGAGAAAGTCGCTGCCTGAGCAAGGCATCGGAAACATCTTGCAATCCGGTCGGCGGCATTGAGTGCAGGCTGCGTGTTGTTTTTCATTCACGGCCACTCGCCGTGAATGATTGCGGCAGGCCGGCCGCCAGCCACTGACCAGCTGCAAGCGCCCCGCCCCCGAATTGATCTCGAAAGAAGCAACTGACCGTGTCGGATACCCCACAAGACGTCGTGCGTGCCTACCACGCCCGCAGCAAGCATCGCTTCGCCGCCTACGCCGAAGGCCCCGGCCAGCTCGACTGGGATGCCCAGCCGGCAGCCTTCCGTCACTATCCGGGCGCGCCGGTGCTCGAACTGCCGCTCAGCGCCGACCGCTTCGAGCGTCCATACGGTCGACTGCCGGAAAAGCCCGAAAAGCAAATCGCGCCCGATCTTGCCAACCTGGGCGCGCTGCTCGAACTGTCCTTCGGACTCTCCGCCTGGAAAAGCTGGGGGCCGAACCGCTGGGCACTGCGCTGCAATCCTTCCTCCGGCAACCTGCACCCGGTTGAAGCCTATGTGCTGAGCGCCGGCCTGCCCGGCATACCGGCGGGCGTGCAGCACTACGATCCGGAAAATCACGCCCTCGAAGGCCGCGCCGCTGTTGCTGTCGGGGACAAGCCCTGGCTGGCGGTCGGCCTGTCCAGCATCATGTGGCGCGAGGCCTGGAAATACGGCGAGCGCGCCTTTCGCTACTGCCAGCTCGACGTCGGCCATGCGCTCGGCGCCCTCGGCTACGCGGCGGCGCTGCTCGGCTGGGAAGTGGTGCCGCTTGCTGTCGATGCGGGCACGCTGCAGCACTGCCTCGGTCTGGATCGCCCGGAAGATTTCCCGCCTTCGCGCTACGCCTTCACCGAATGCGAGGAGCCGGAAATCCTCGTCGCCCTGCGCGCGCCCGGCCTGCACATGCCGCCAGACGGCGACGGACTCGCCGATTGGCTGCGCGATGCCAGCTGGCACGGCACGCCGAGCCGCATCGATGCTGCGCCCGGCTATCGCTGGCCGGCCATCGACCAGGTCGCCAGCGCCAGCCGGGCGCAACGGTCGACCACGCAAAAAGTGGCATTTTCCCCGCTGCCGCCGCTCACCCCGCAACCGAACCTGGTCGGCGCCGCCGCGCTGATCCGGCAACGGCGCAGCGCGCAGCGCTTTGATCCCAAACACGGCCTGGCCAAAACCGCCTTCTATCGCCTGCTCGACGGCGTCCTGCCGCGCCCGCAGGCGCCCTGGCTGGCGCAGGCAGCGCCGAGTCGCATCCACCTACTGCTCTTCGTGCTGCGCGTCGACGGCCTGGCCAGCGGCCTCTACCTGCTGCCGCGCACGCCGGCCGCCGCCAGCACCCTGCCCGCCGCGCTAGCACCGGCCGAGGCCCGCTTTGCGCAGCGCCGCCCGGTCAGCGCCTTCGATGCTGACTGCCCGCCGCATCTCGGCCTGATCCAGCTTTGTGAAGCGGATTTGCAGGAATTGCAAAGGCTGGCCCGCTCGCTCTCCTGCCACCAGGACATTGCCGCGACCAGTGCCTTTTCGCTCGGCATGCTCGGCGAATTCGCCGCCGCCACGGTCGACGGCCACGGTTACCGCGAATTGCTGCGCGAAGCCGGCCTGGTCGGCCAGGCGCTTTATCTCGAAGCGGAAGCCGCCGGCGTGCGCGGTACCGGCATCGGCTGCTTCTTCGATGACCCGGTGCATGAATTGTTCGGCGTGGACGCCACGCGCTACCAGAGCGTTTATCACTTCACGGTCGGCCTGCCGATCAACGATGCCCGCATCGAAACCGGGCCACCCTATCCCCAACGTAGCAAGGAACCCGCATGACGCCCGAACTGAGCGCCTTTCTCGCCGAGCACGGCTTTGCCGGCGACATCAATGCCGCATCGGCCGACGGCCGCTTCACGCCCTTGATGCGCGCCGCCAAACTCGGCCGCCTGGACATCGTCGAACAGTTGCTCGTGCTGGGCGCCGAGCTCAATGCGCGCAACGCAGATGGTTGCAACGCCCTCTGGCTGGCCTGCTACCACGGCGACCATGCCCTGATCGAACGCCTGCTCGCGGCTGGCGTCGATATCGACAACCAGAACGGCAACGGTGCAACTTGCCTGATGTACGTCGCCTCGAACAGCAAGCCCGATCTCGTCAAACTGCTGCTCGACAAGGGCGCCAATCCGGCCTTGAAGAATTTCGACGATTTCAGTGCGCTCGACCTGGCCGCCTCGCGCGCCTGCCTGCTACTGCTCAAAGCGGCGCGCTGAAAAACAAAAAGGCCACCGCAAAGGTGGCCCTTGAACCGCAAGAGCAGCTTAGCGCTTGCTCTTGGCGCCCATCCACTGCGCGCCCTTGCCATCGCTGGTCGGCTGACAAACGACATCGACCCCGGAAATCGAGGTACGCGAACCGACATCGAAGAACTTGCCGTGATCGCCGGAGTAACACTGCGGCGCCGGCTTGGCCGGAGCAGGAGCGGCAGCAACAGTCGGTGCCGGGGCAGCCGTTTTTTCCGGAGCCGGCGTCGAGCTGGCACAGGCGGCAAGGGTCAGGGCGGAAAGGCCGACAAGAAAGAAGGAACGCATGAGGATCTCCATTGGAATGAATTCGGAACGGCCATTCTCTTAAGTTTTTATTGCAGTTTGATTGCAGTATTGCCCGGCTGAATGCTCAAACTGGAATACAGCGCAGTCGCCATAGGCTAATACGCGCAATCCGAGAACGCAGCTACTGGCAACCTGGTATTTTCCGACGCTGGACAAGCCCCCGGGGCCAGATTACTCTGCGCCTCAGATACATAACAAATACGGCATGAGGCTCACCGGTTGGTGAGCCTCATGCCAATAATGGAGGTGACATGAAACTGTTCGACATCAACAGTCTGAAGGGGCGCTTGACCTTGTCGGTCATCGTCGCACTGATCGGACTGCTAGCGCTCGGCGCCTTCGAAATCATCCATCTGCGCGGTCAATTGCTGGAAGACCGCAAAGCCACCCTGAAAGCCACTGTCGACATCGCGATGACCGTGGTCAAGGACATCCAGACCCAGGAAAGCCGCGGCGAACTGAACCGCGAACAGGCCCAGAAGCTGGCCAAGGACGTCCTGCGCAGCATGCGCTACCTCGGCAACGAATATTTCTACGTCTACGACAGCAAGGGCATGGGCGTCATGCACCCCATCCGCCCCGAGTACGTCGGCAAATCGCACTGGGATCGCCAGGACAAAAGCGGCGCCTACATCGTCCGCTCTCTGATCCAGACGGCGCTCGACAAGAGCGAGTTCACCGAAACCCAAACCGCCAAGCCCGGCAGCGAAATCCTGATTCCGAAACTGCAGCACACTGCGCATTTCGAGCCCTGGGACTGGATCATCGGCACCGGTCTCTACATTGACGACCTCGATGCCCTGTTCTACCAGCAGGTGCGTAACGCCGCCCTGGTCATCGCACTCATTCTGCTCAGCGTCGGTGCCGTGGCCTGGTGGATCGCCCGCCAGATCCTCGCCCAGATCGGCGGCGAGCCGGCCGATGCCCTTGCCGCGATGGGCAAGGTCGCCAATGGCGACCTGACGGTTTCCCTGGGATCGCCGCCGCGCGACAGCCTGCTTGGCGAACTGGGCAATCTGGTCGGCGCGTTGCGTGCCATGATGGGCGAAATTGCGCTGGGCGCCAGCCAGGTCGCCAGTTCGGCCCGGCAAATTGCCGATACCTCGAGCGAAGTCGCACTCGCCGCCGAGGCGGAAACCGAGGCTACCCAGGCGATGGCTGCCGCCATGGAAGAACTGACCGTATCGATCACCCACGTCTCCGAGAACGCCGACGAAACCGACCGCTACGCCAGCAACGCCGCCAGCCTCGCCGTCCAGGGCGAAGCCAGCGTCAAGACCGTCGCCGACGACATCGCAACGATGTCGGGCACGGTCGCCAGCGCCGCCCAACAGGTGCGCACGCTTTCTGCCAACACCCAGGAAGTCGCCCGCATCGCCTCGGTGATCAAGGACATTGCCGGCCAGACCAACCTGCTTGCCCTCAATGCGGCGATCGAAGCGGCCCGCGCCGGCGAACAGGGCCGCGGCTTCGCGGTAGTTGCCGACGAAGTGCGCGTCCTTGCCGAACGGACCGAAAAGGCGACCGTCGAAATCTCGGGCGTCGTGGACCGAATCCAGAGCGAGACGATCAACACCGCGAAAATCATGGATGCCGCCCTGCCGGAAGCCGACAAGGCACGCGCCACCGCCTGCGAAACCACCGACCTGCTACAGCGCATCGCCGAGGGCTCGCGTTCCGCACAAGGCCTGGTCCGCGACGTCGCCGCCTCGACCCGCGAACAGAGCGAGGCGAGTACGGCACTGGCGCAGCAGGTTGAGCGCATCGCCAACCAGGTCGAACACACCGGCGAGAGCATGGGTATCACGGCCCAGGCCGCACAAGCCCTGCTCGGGACGGCACAGGCCCTGCAAACGGCCACGGCACGCTTCCGGATCTGAAAATGGCACCAGCCCCGCTGCGGCGGGGCTTTTTTTCGCGGTCAGGCGGCCTCTGCCGGTTAAAATAGCGGGATTGAAATCAGAGGTTTTCCCGTGAGCAGCCCGAATCAGCCCGCCAACACCCCGGCTCCCGCCGCCAATTTCATCAAGAACATCGTCGAGGCCGACCTCGCTGCCGGCAAACACGCGCAACGCCACTGGGCCGGTCAGCCCGGCACCGCTGCCGACCATGCCGCCGCCCCGCTCGACAGCGCCAAACTGCGCACCCGTTTCCCGCCCGAGCCGAACGGCTACCTGCACTTCGGCCACGCCAAGTCCATCCTGCTCAACTTCGGCCTCGCCGAGCAATACGGCGGCCGCTGCCACCTGCGCTTTGACGACACCAATCCGGAGAAGGAAGACCAGGAATACGTCGATTCCATCATCGATGCGGTCAAGTGGCTGGGTTGCTCGTGGGCGAAGGACGGCGAGACCAACCTCTACTACGCCTCGAATTATTTCGACTGGATGCTGCAATCGGCCGAGGCCTTGATCGCCGCTGGCCACGCCTACGTCGACAGCCAGTCGGCCGACGAAATGCGCGCCAATCGCGGCACGCTGACCCAGCCCGGCAAGAATTCGCCGTTCCGCGACCGCAGCGTCGCCGAGAACATCGATCTGTTCAAGCGCATGCAGGCCGGCGAATTCGCCGACGGTCAACACATCCTGCGTGCCAAAATCGACATGGCCTCGCCCAACATCAACCTGCGCGATCCGGCCATCTACCGCATCCGCCACGCGACGCACCACAATACCGGCGACAAGTACTGCGTCTACCCGATGTATACCTTCGCGCACCCGATCGAGGATGCGCTGGAAAACATCACGCATTCGATCTGCACGCTGGAATTCGAAGACCAGCGCCCATTCTACGACTGGCTGCTCGAACGCCTCGCCGAAGCCGGCTTGCTGCAACGGCCGCTTCCGCAGCAGATCGAGTTCTCGCGCCTCAACCTGACCTATGTCGTGCTCTCCAAGCGCAAGCTGATCCAGCTCGTTGAAGAGAAGCATGTTTCCGGCTGGGACGACCCGCGCATGCCGACCCTGGTCGGCGCCCGCCGGCGCGGCTACTCGGCCGAAGGTTTCCGCCTGTTCGCCGAGCGCATCGGCGTCTCGAAAAACGACTCGCTGATCGACTACGTGCTGTTCGAAGATGCGATGCGCGAAGTGATGAACGAGTCCGACCAGCGCCGCATCGCCGTGCTCGACCCGGTCAAGCTGATCATCGACAACTACCCGGAAGGCCAGGTCGAGGAATGCTTCGCGCCGAACCACCCGCTGCACCCGGAGCTCGGCCAGCGTTCGATTCCGTTCAGCCGCGAGCTGTGGATCGAGGGCGAGGACTTCATGGAAGTCCCGAGCAAGGGTTTCCGCCGCCTCTTCCCGGGCAACATGGCGCGCCTGCGCTACGGTTACGTCGTCGAATGCACCGGTTGCGACAAGGATGAAAACGGCAAGGTCGTGGCGGTCCACTGCAATTATTTGCCCGAAACCAAGTCCGGCACGCCGGGTGCCGACAGCGTCAAGGTCAAGGGCAACCTGCACTGGGTGTCGGCTGTCCAGTCCTACGCCGCCGAGATTCGCCTGTTCGAGCGCCTGTTCACCGTGCCCGCCCCCGGCGCCCGCCGCGAAGGCGATGCCCCGGACCTGGAACGCGACTTCCTCAGCGACCTCAATCCCGCTTCGCGCCAGACCATCACCGCCCAGCTCGAACCCAGCCTGCGCGATGCCAAGCCGGAAGAACGCTTTCAGTTCGAGCGACACGGCTACTTCGTCGCCGACCGCGTGGACTCCAGAGACGGCCAGCCGGTCTTCAACCGCGCCGTCACGCTCAAGGACTCCTGGGGCAAGGCGGGCTAAGGCATGGCCGGCGGCTGGGGGTGTCCGCACGAGGTGGCTGATCGCTGCACGAAGATCAACAACCTGCCGTGCGATCCGGGCATGAAGGGTTGCGAGCTTTACGGCCGCTTCCGCTTCGCCGACGAGAGCAAGAACACCCGCTACTGGGAAAAGAAGGCGCGGCAAGCCGACGCCTGCCCGCCCGCCACGCCGGACAACAAGACGGAATGAGCCGCGACGTCGCCCAGCTCGGCCAGGTATTCACACCGCCCAAGGTCGTGGATTTCATGCTCGACCTCTGCCGCAATCGGGGCCGCATGCTCGAGCCCTCGGCCGGCGACGGCGCTTTCTTCAAGGAATTGCAGGCGCGCCAGGCCGATTGCGTCGGCATCGAGGTCGATGCGCGCGTCGCGCCGCCCGGCGCCCGTGTCTGCGATTTCTTCGACTACCCGCAGAACGAGCTGTTCGACAGCATCGTCGGCAACCCGCCCTATGTCCGCTATCAGGACGTAGCGGTCGACACCAAGAAAAAGCTCAAATCCGAACTGTTTGACGGACGCAGCAACCTCTTCCTGTTCTTTATCGAAAAATGCATCCGCCACCTGAAGCCGGGCGGCGAACTGGTCTTCATCGTGCCGCGCGAGTTCATCAAGCTGACCGCCGCCAAGAAGCTCAACGCCTGGCTGTACGCGCAGGGCAGCATCACGCATTTCTATGAGACCGGCGACGTCCGCGTCTTCGACGAACACACCCCGAACTGCGCCATCTTCCGCTTCGAGAAGGGCCGCATGGACCGGCGCATGGACGACGGCCGCCGCTGCGTCGAGGCCGACGGCCAGCTGATGTTCCTGCGCGACGACCACAGCGTGCGCTTTGCCGACGTCTTCGCGGTCAAGGTCGGCGCCGTCTCCGGGGCCGACCAGATCTACACGCACGCCAAGGGCAACATGGAATTCGTTTATTCGAAGACCGTCGAAACCGGCGCCACCCGCCGCATGCTCTACGGCATCAAGCATCCGCATCTCGACAAGCACAAGGAAGAACTGCTCGCCCGCCGCGTCAAGGTTTTCGACGAAAGCAACTGGTGGCAGTGGGGCCGCGCCTTCCCGATCAGCGAGCACCCGCGCATCTACGTCAATGGCCGCACGCGCAAGCCCGAACCCTTCTTCCTGCACGACTGCAACAGCTTCGACGGTTCCATTCTCGCCCTGTTTCCGAAAAACCAGCGGATCAGCCGGCGCGACCTGATCGAATGCACGATGATGCTCAACAAGGAAGTGGACTGGCAGCAGCTCGGTTTCGTCTGCGACGGCCGCTTCATCTTCACCCAGCGCAGCCTGCAGAACTGCCTGCTGCCGGAAAAATTCTCCCGTTACCTCCCGTCTGCAAAGCCCAAGGACGCCCCATGACCTTCATCCAGATGCTTGCCGCCGCCTGGCAAAAGAACAACTCCCTGCTCTGCGTCGGCCTCGACCCCGATCCGGCCAAGTTCCCTATCCACCTGCACGGCCGTGACGATGCGATCTTCGCCTTCTGCGCCGACATCGTCGATGCCACCGCCGATCTGGTCTGCGCCTTCAAGCCGCAGATCGCCTACTTCGCCGCGCACCGCGCCGAAGACCAGCTCGAAGCGCTGATCGCCCACATCCACGCCAAGCACCCCGGCATCCCGGTCATTCTCGACGCCAAGCGCGGCGACATCGGTTCGACCGCCGAGCAATACGCCATTGAAGCCTTCGAGCGCTTCCAGGCCGATGCCGTGACGGTCAACCCCTACATGGGCCGCGATTCCGTTGATCCCTACCTGGCTTACCAGAAAAAGGGCGTCATCCTGCTCTGCCGCACCTCGAATGCCGGCGGCTCCGACCTGCAATTCCTCGATGTCGGCGGCGAAAAGCTCTACGAGCGCGTCGCCCGCCTGACTTCCCACACCTGGGACACGACCGGCCAGTGCGCGCTGGTCGTCGGCGCCACCTTCCCGGCCGAGATCGCCCGCGTCCGTGAAATCGTCGGCGACATGCCGCTGCTCGTGCCCGGCATCGGCGCCCAGGGCGGCGACATCGAAGCCACCGTCCGCGCCGGCCGCACCGCCAACGGCACCGGCCTGATGATCAATTCCTCGCGCGCCATTCTCTATGCCGGCAAGGACGAGAATTTCGCCGCCGCCGCCCGCCAGGTCGCGCAACAAACCCGCGACGCGATCAATCTTTACCGCTAAGGAACCGACATGCGCCTCGACGACCAACGCGAAAGCGACAATATCGAAGACCGCCGCAGCAGTGGCGGTGGCGGCGGCCTGAGCTTCGGCGGTGGCCGTCTCGGCCTTGGCAGCATCGCCATCGCGCTGGTCGCCAGCTACTTCCTCGGCATCAATCCGATGACCGTGCTCAACATGCTCAGTGGCGGCGGCATGCCAGCCATCGAACAAAGCGCCCCGGCCGCCCACCGGCCACCGGCCGACGACCAGATGGCACGCTTCGTCTCCAAGGTGCTCGCCTCGACCGAAGACACCTGGACCGATGTTTTCCGCGCCAACGGCCGCCAGTACGAACAACCGAAGCTGGTCCTCTTCTCGGGCGCCACACCGACCGCCTGCGGTACCGGCCAGACCGCGATGGGGCCGTTCTACTGCCCGGGCGACCACAAGGTCTATATCGATCTCGCTTTCTACCAGGAACTGAAAACCCGCTTCCACGCGCCGGGCGAATTCGCCCAGGCCTATGTCGTCGCGCACGAAGTCGGGCATCACGTACAGAACCTGCTCGGCATTGCCGACAAGGTGCACAACGCCCAGCAGCGTGCCGGCAAGGTCGAGGCCAACGCCCTGTCGGTACGCATGGAACTGCAGGCCGACTGCCTGGCCGGCGTCTGGGGCAAGCGCACCGATACCATGAAGAACGTCCTCGAACCGGGCGATCTCGAAGCCGCCCTGACCGCCGCCTCGGCGATCGGCGACGACCGTCTGCAACAGCAGGCACAAGGTCGCATCGTGCCGGAAAGCTTCACGCACGGCAGCTCGGAGCAGCGCGTACGCTGGTTCCGGCGCGGCTTCGAAAGCGGCGACATGAACCAGTGCAACACCTTCAAGGCCAACCCGCTCTAGGCCCGCTTGAGCGACAAAAAGCCCCCGCCGCGCTGGCGCAACTGGCTGCTCGAAGGCCTGCTCTTCGCCGCGATTTTCATCGGCATCCAGCTCTGGCAGGCGCGCGATACGCCGCACGGCGCCGCGCCGGCATTCAGCGGTCAACGCCTCGACGGCAGCCTTTTTCAACTCGCCGACTGGCACCGCGAACATCCCGGCGAGGCCGCCCTGATCTACTTCTGGGCCGACTGGTGCCCGGTGTGCCGGACCACCGCCGGCAACGTCAGCGCCATCGCCAATCAATGGCCGCTGCTCAGCATTGCCAGCCAGTCCGGCGACGCGGCACAGATCGGCAAAGTGATGGCCGAACGCGGCTACACCTGGCCGACCTTGCCCGACCCAACGGGCGCCCTGATGCGGCAGTACGGCCTGCCCGGCGTACCTGCTTTCATCGTGCTCGACCCGGCCGGCAATATCCGTTTCATCACCCTCGGCTACACCAGCGAACTCGGCCTGCGCCTGCGCTTGTGGTGGGCCGGGCTGGAGAACTCATGAATTCCTGCCGGATGCTCTTCCTTGCCCTGGTCTGCTGCAGCACGGCCGCACTCGCCCTGCCCGGACACTCGCCGGTGCCAGGCGGCGTCGCGGTCATCGATCTCGGCCCGGCCAGCTCACCAGCACCGACGGCACGCTGGGGCGAGCAGCCACTCGCCGTCGTTCGCGACAACAATCGCTGGTTCGCACTGTTCGGCATTCCGCTCGACACGCTGCCAGGCGAACTGGAAATCGTCGTTTTGCGGGCGTCGACCGCTACGAAACTCAGCGTCCCGATCCAGCTCAAGAATTACCCGGAACAGCGTCTGACCATCCGCGACCAGCGCAAGGTTGAGCCGAATGCCGCCGATCTCGTCCGCATCGAACGCGAACAGGCGACGACCGAGGCCATCAAGCGCAGTTTTTCGCCGGCCATGCCGCTCAGCGACTTCGCCCAGCCGGCCAGCGGCCGCCTCTCGTCACGCTTCGGCCTGCGCCGCATTTTCAACGGCCTGCCGCGCAACCCGCATGCCGGACTCGATGTTGCGGCCGGCAGCGGCGCGCCGGTGACGGCACCGAACGACGGCATCGTCGCCAATACCGGAAATTATTTCTTCAATGGCAATACGGTTTTCCTCGACCACGGCCAGGGCCTGATCACGGCCTACATGCACCTGTCGCGCATCGATGTGCGTAGCGGTCAACCGGTCAAAAAGGGCGAAATCCTCGGCGCAGTCGGTGCCACCGGCCGCGCCACCGGCCCGCACCTGCACTGGGCGGTGATTCTCAACAACACACCGGTCGATCCGGAACTGTTTCTCGGCAAACCCTAGACATGCCGCAGGAAATCATCCGCCTGCACCACGCCGCGCCGGCCAAGCCGGCCGAAGGCGAGCCGTGCAACGGTTGCGGCGTCTGCTGCGCGCTGGAAACCTGTCCGGCGGCGCGCCTGCGCTTCCGGAAAAAGAAAGGCCCCTGCCCGGCACTCAGCTGGTCTACAGGGGCCAATCGCTACCATTGCGGTCTGCTGACCGCGCCGGGAAATTATCTGGGCTGGCTGCCGCGGGCAGCCGAACCTCTGGCCAGTCGCCTGCTCGCCCGCTGGATCGCCGCGGGCAAGGGCTGCGACTGCTCTGCCGAGCCGCTCGGCCCGGCCGCCTGAATCAGGCGGAGAAGGACGAACCGCAACCGCAGGTCGAGGTGGCGTTCGGATTGCGGATCACGAACTGCGAGCCTTCCAGGCCTTCCGAGTAATCGATCTCGGCACCAACCAGATACTGGTAGCTCATCGGATCGATCAGCAGGGTCACGCCGTTCTTTTCCATCGTGGTGTCGTCTTCGGCGACTTCTTCATCGAAGGTGAAACCGTACTGGAAGCCGGAACAGCCGCCGCCGGTGACGAAAACGCGGAGTTTCAGGCCCGGATTGCCTTCTTCTTCGATCAGTTCCTTGACCTTGTTGGCGGCACTGTCGGTGAAGAGGATGGGGGAAACGACATCGGTTGCTGCATTCATGGGGAAACTCCTGAAAAATTTTCTGCGAGATTATGAGAGCCAGTGCAATCCCGGTCAATCAACTTAGTTCGAAGCGGCGAGCTTTAGTTCCACCGATTTCGCGCCACGATGAACCAGACGCCCTTCGATCACGGCGCCCTGGTGCATTTCGATGAGCGCGTAATCGACGTCACCGACAATACGGGCACGCGATTGCATTTCCAGCGACTCGCTGACCGTCACCGGACCAACCACGGTACCGTTGCTGACCAGATGCGCCACCGTCACTGAACCTTCGACCCGCGCCTGCTCGCTGAGCACTAGGGTAGAGGAAGTCGCGCCCTCGGCGGCCTCGACACTGCCTTTGACCTCGCCATCGATGCGCAGTCCGCCGCTGAAGCGGATATTGCCTTCGACCACGGTTCCGGCCCCGATCAGGCTGTCGATACGACCTTGCGGCTTGCTGTCAGTCTTTTTACCGAACATGAAATCAACTCCTAAAGTTGCGCCATGCGCTTGGCTTTAAGTGTATCACCGAGCAGGATACGCGCCTCGATGGAGCGCAATTGCGCCTCGGACGGCAACTCAATGACCCCCTCACGGCGCAGGAAGTGCTTCATTTCAATATGAAAATCGGCTGCCTCGCCTCGCCCCTCAGGCAAAAGCAACTGCTGCTCCTTGCCGGCCAGCGCAAAAACCACCGCCAATTGCAGTCGACCGCGAAAATCCGGTGCCTGCTTGCTCGGCTGAAAGGCCAGCAACAGGCGATAGCGATAACGCCCCTTGCCCTCCGGCGTCAGACGAAAATTTTCGATACGCAGCGCGGCTTCTTCGCCCACCACCGGAATCAAGCGCTCGAACAACAGGATGTCTTCCTTGAGCGAAGCATTCTCCTGCTCCAGACCGCGAATCCTGGCGAGCAGTTGCTGCTGCGCCGCACGCTCCATATGCACGGCATTTTTCTCCGTACCGGCAGTCGACCGCAACAGGTTCAGTTCTTCATGCTGCTCCTGAATGATCAAACGCTGGTTGTCCAACTCGCGCCCCAGAGCACCACTTTCATTGTGCTGCATGACCATCCAGAGCGAGGCAATCACAAGCAGCAACAGCAGCCCACCGGCGGCCGCCAGCCAGGACCAGGGCAAATGGCTGCGCACCACGACACGTGGCGCCGCAATCCCGAAACGACGCCGGAATCTACGCAACTTCAGGGTGACTGCAGGTGTCGGCATCAGACCTTTGCTTGATTCGGAGAAGAAACTGGTTCGCGGCTCGCACGAACACAGAGGAAATAACCCGCCGCAGCAAAAAACCGCAGACAGGATACGCTCGCCAAGCGTGGCAGCATGATACTCCGCAGACCAATAACAAAAAAGCCGCCAAGAAGGCGGCTTTTTCGCAGCGACAAGCGAATTAACGCTTGGAGAACTGCTTGCGGCGACGTGCCTTGTGGAAACCGACCTTCTTACGTTCGACTTCACGGGCATCGCGCGTCACGAAACCGGCCTTGGACAGAGCAGGCTTCAGAGCGGCATCGAATTCGATCAGGGCGCGGGTGATACCGTGACGAACAGCACCGGCCTGGCCGGATTCGCCACCACCGATCACGTTAACCTTGATATCGAAACCGTTCAGCTGTTCAACCAGAGCCAGCGGCTGACGCACGATCATGCGGCCGGTTTCACGGGAGAAGAACTGGTCGACCGGCTTGCCGTTTACAACGATGGCGCCAGAGCCACGCTTCATGAAAACACGGGCAACGGCGCTCTTGCGACGACCGGTACCGTAGAAATAACTTTCAGCCATGATGATCCCTTAGATTTCCAGAGCCTTGGGCTGCTGGGCAGTGTGAGGATGCTGCTCGCCAGCGTAGCACTTCAGCTTCTTGAGCATTGCGTAGCCCAGCGGGCCCTTCGGCAGCATGCCCTTGACGGCGGTTTCGAGGGCGCGGCCCGGGAAACGCTGCTGCATCTTCTTGAAGTTGGTTTCGTAGATACCGCCCGGATAACCGGAGTGGCGGTAGTACTTCTTATCTTCGGCCTTGTTACCGGTAACGGTGAGCTTTTCAACGTTGGTAACGACGATGAAGTCGCCGGTATCAACGTGCGGCGTGTAGATAGCCTTGTGCTTGCCACGAAGGCGGCGAGCAATTTCGGTAGCGAGGCGGCCGAGCACCTTGTCTGTGGCGTCTACCACAAACCACTCGCGCTTCACCTCATGTGGCTTGGCGGAAAACGTTTTCATATAAGTGTGCCGTCCTGAAAAATTTGGGCGCAGATTGGAGAAAGGCGCGGATTCTAGCCGAACTCCCGCCGAGGTGTCAATGCCATTACAACAAAACACCCGATAAAAAATACCAAAAAAAACGCGGCTCGCTGAGCCGCGTTAAATCCACACCAAAGGAGGAGGGTGGAGGAGACAAATCTGAACCGGGGAAGATTCACAACTATCAACTACGGTTCGTACGCTTTGCATTCTGCCCCAAAGCAAAACTCACGGCAAGCCATTTTTGTGCGCCGCACAACCAGAAAATTTATCGGCGCATAAACTATTTTTATCAAACACAATGATTATGTTTTTAAAACAAAAATATAAATATTTAGAAACATATATCCTATTGTTTAACCAAAAAAATCTAGCCCCTCCCCCCGCAAGAAATGAGCACAAATGCTGCATTGCAACATCACACCCGCCAACGCAGCAAGCTGGCGATATCCGTTAGAATCGTCGATCTTCAAAGGAGACCCCCGATGGAATGCACAGTACGATGGATGGGCAACGACGCAGGCATGTCGTTTGTTGCTGAATCAGGCAGCGGCCACGCTGTCGTTATGGATGGCGCCCCGGAAGCCGGCGGCCGCAACCTCGGCTTTCGCCCGATGGAAATGGTTCTGGCCGGAACAGGCGGCTGCAGCGCATTCGACGTGGTGCTGATCCTGAAAAAAGGCCGGCACGCCGTCAGTGGCTGCGACGTCAGCCTGAAAGCGGAACGGGCCGAAACAGACCCCAAGATTTTCACCAGCGTTCATTTCCACTATCGGGTCAAAGGCCGGAATCTCAAACCCGAAGCCGTGGCGCGCGCCATTGAACTGTCAAAAGACAAATACTGCTCGGCCTCGATCATGATCGGCAAGACGGCAGAAATCACTCACGACTTCGAAATCATCGAAGAAGCCTGAGCAATCAGAGGCGGTAGGCAACCCCGGTCATCACCTTGCCCATCGCCTTCATTGCCTGCTTGACGAACAGCGGCAGTTCCGCTGCACCATGACGAATTGCAGTTTCTGCATGCTCGATTTCATCAAGACGCATTTGATCGACGATTGCCCGCGAGCGTAGATCCCCCTCCGGCAAACTACGCAAATGGCTGTCCAGATGCGCCTCCACCTGGCGCTCCGTTTCAGCCAGGAAGCCGAGATTCCAGCGATCACCCAGCACCCCGGCAAACACGCCGAGCGACAGGGAGCCTGCATACCAAAGCGGATTCAGCAAGCTTTTCCGCCCACCCAATGCAGCGATCCGCTGCTCGGTCCAGGCAAGATGCTCGGTTTCTTCCTGGGCTGCACTGCGCAAGGCTTCACGCACTTCCGGATCACGGGAAGTCAGGGCCTGCCCCTGATAAAGCGCCTGCGCGCAAACTTCACCGCAATGATTGACCCGCATCAGGCCAACAACATGGCGTCGCTCCTGCGCACCCAGCTCCTGCTCAGGCAAGTCCCGCCCGGGTAGCGGACGAACGCTGCGCGCCGAAGCACACACCGTGCGCAGAGCCAGATCAAACTCGAGAATCAGACGATCAATCGACATACTTTCAGCGCGCCCATGTATCCGCGTAGCCACCCTGCTTCAAGGCGCGCCTTACCGCCTCAACATCGCTCAGAATGCCCCCGGTCGGACAGAAATATTCGAGGAAGAGCGCCGCATGATGACGATTCACACTTGCCGGTTGCAGGCGCGCCCACTGGTTATTACGTGACTTCACCCAGGAACCGTCAGCTCGCCCGGAAGCATAAATCCGACGCTCGCGCGTCTGGCAACGCATGCCCTCAAAAGTCACATTGCGACCACCTTCCGGCGCGACAACAAGCAGCGTGTAGCGCACAACCCCATCATCGCCGACACTCAGCGAGGCCATATCGATGAAAAACTTGTTGTCTGTCGTCGCACTGACATGGAACGGCTGCAGATTTTCGGCCAACGGCGGCGCGGGGAACTGAACTTCGAGCTCCTGCCAAGGCTTGTTTTCATCCTCGTCATCCACTTCTGCCGCTGCAAAAACATTTGCCGCAAGACAAACAGACAAGCCAAGCAACAATATCTTGCGCAACATCAGCATCACTCCCTATCGCCCATCACCGGCGCATCCCCGGACAACATGCCTGCATCGCCGCGCCGCGGACGGGCACGCCGGTCCAGATCGAGAAAACGCACAAGTTCATTGAGTGCCTGCTCATAAACACTGCGCTTGAACTCGATCACCGAGTCGAGTGGCACCCAGTAGTCGTTCCAGCGCCAGGCATCGAATTCCGGCTTGTTGGTCGCCCGCAGGCAGACGTCGTTATCCCGCCCTACCAGGCGCAGCAGAAACCAGATCTGCTTCTGCCCCTTGTAAGAACCGCGCCATTCGCGCTTTATCCAGTGTGTCGGCACCTCATAACGCAACCAGCCCTTGGTCCGCCCGAGGATGCGCACGTGCTCGGGCAACAGCCCGACTTCTTCATACAGCTCCCGGTACATCGCCTGCTCCGGCGTTTCGCCGCGCTTGATGCCACCTTGTGGAAACTGCCACGAATGTTCACGTATGCGCTTACCCCAGAAAACCTCGTTCTTCGCGTTACAAAGGATGATGCCGACGTTCGGGCGATAGCCTTCACGGTCAAGCATAAGAATCCTGCAAAATTAATAGTTACCTCGATTCTTTCACAAAGCCCCCCCGCATGCAAAGGACGTGCAAGGTGTAAAATGCCCTTTTGGCAACGAATTCAAGAGCATCCCATGCGCACTACGCAGTTCTTTTTCACCACTCTCAAGGAAGCCCCCGCCGACGCTGAAGTCATCAGCCAGAAACTGATGCTGCGCGCCGGCTTCATCAAGCGCTCCGCCGCCGGCATTTACACCTGGATGCCGCTCGGCCTGCGCGTGTTGCGCAAGGTCGAGAACATCGTCCGCGACGAGATGAACAAGGCCGGCGCGCTTGAGTTGCTGATGCCGGCCGTACAACCTTTTGAGCTATGGCAAGAATCCGGTCGTGGCGAACAATACGGCCCGGAATTGCTGCGCTTCAAGGATCGCCACCAGCGCGATTTCGTGATCGGCCCGACGCACGAGGAAGTGATCACCGATGTCGTCCGTCGCGACGTCAAGAGCTACCGCCAGCTGCCGCTGCACCTGTACCAGATCCAGACCAAGTTCCGCGACGAGATCCGCCCGCGCTTCGGCGTCATGCGCGGTCGCGAATTCCTGATGAAGGACGGCTATTCCTTCCATTCGTCCTTCGAGGATCTGAAGCGCGAATACGCCAAGATGTACGCCACCTACAGCCAGATTTTCACCCGCCTCGGCCTGAAGTTCCGCGCCGTGGCGGCCGACACCGGCTCGATCGGCGGCACCGGCTCGCATGAATTCCACGTTCTGGCCGACTCCGGCGAGGACGACATCGCCTTCTGCCCGACTTCCGATTTCGCCGCCAATGTTGAACTGGCCGAAGCGCTTGCCCCGACAACGCCGCGCGCGGCCGCCGGCAAGGCAATGGAGAAGACCCACACCCCGGGCAAGATGGCCTGCGCCGATGTCGCCAAGTTCCTGGCGGTCGACCTGACAGAAATCGTCAAATCCATTGCCGTCGTCAGCGAGGAAGAAGGCAACGAGACTTTCGCCCTGCTCCTGCT
The DNA here is from genome assembly GCF_020510425.1 of Quatrionicoccus australiensis. Taxonomy (NCBI): domain Bacteria; kingdom Pseudomonadati; phylum Pseudomonadota; class Betaproteobacteria; order Rhodocyclales; family Azonexaceae; genus Quatrionicoccus; species Quatrionicoccus australiensis. Next base: position 2,819,414 of record NZ_JAHBAH010000001.1, on the reverse strand, counting down.
GCGCGCCGACCATGAACTCAACGAAATCAAGGCGAGCAAGATCGCTGCGCTGGGCGCTTTCCGCTTCGCCACTGAAGAAGAGGTCATCGCCCGCCTCGGCTGCAAACCCGGTTTTATCGGCCCGGTAGCGGTCGACCGTGAAAAAGTGGCCGTTTTCGCCGACCGTGCCGTCGCCGTCATGAGCGATTTCATCTGCGGTGCCAACGAAGCCGGCTATCACATGAGCGGTGTCAATTTCGGCCGCGACCTACCGGAACCGGAAGTTTTCGACATCCGCAACGTCGTCGCCGGCGACCCGTCGCCGGATGGCAAGGGCACCCTGGAAATTTGCCGTGGCATCGAAGTCGGCCACATCTTCCAGCTCCGCACCAAATACGCCGAAGCCCTCAACTGCGCCTTCCTCGACGAAACCGGCAAGAGCCAGGTCATGGAAATGGGCTGCTACGGCATCGGCGTTTCGCGCATCGTCGGCTCTGCCATCGAACAGGGCAATGACGACAAGGGCATCATCCTGCCGACCAGCATCGCGCCGTTCGAGGTCTGCATCGTGCCGATGGGCTACCACAAGAGCGAGGCCGTCAAGGCCGCCGCCGACCAGCTCTATGGCGAGCTCAAGGATCTCGGCATCGACGTTCTGCTCGACGACCGCAACGAACGCCCCGGGTCGATGTTCGCCGACATGGAACTGATCGGCATCCCGCACCGCGTCGTCATCGGCGAGCGCGGCCTCAAGGATGGCCAGGTCGAGTACAAGGGCCGCCGCGACGCCGAAGCAACGCTGCTGCCGCAGGCCGACATCGTCGGGATCATCAAGGGAAAGCTGTGCGCCGGCTGATTGCCGCGCTATTGCTGAGTGGCGCGTCGGCAGCCTTTGCCGGCGCGCAAAAATACGAGCCGCTTGCAGCCAGCGTGCAGGGCGCCCTGCACAAGGCTGTATCGGACTCGCGACCGACGGTCAGTTCGTTCAAGAATCCGCTGGAAGCTGCCGACTGGCTGGGCGAAATGTCGCGCCGGCTAAGCAAGCGCATTCCCGATCGCGAATACCGCTTGGATCTGCTGCGCAGCGTGCATTACGAAGCGACCCGGGCCGGTCTCGACCCGCAGTTGGTACTCGGCCTGATGCAGGTCGAGTCGGGCTTTCGCAAATACGCAGTGTCGTCGGTCGGGGCGCGCGGTTACATGCAGGTCATGCCATTTTGGGTCAAATTGATCGGTCGACCGGATGACAACCTGTTCGACCTGCGCACCAGCCTGCGTTACGGCTGCACCATCCTGCGTCACTACCTGGATATCGAGAAGGGCGACCTGTATCGCGCCCTCGGCCGCTACAACGGCAGCCTGGGCAAGCCGGAATACCCGAACATGGTGCGTGCCGCCTGGCAAAACAACTGGGGCTACGAAGCCGCCCCCAGGCTGGCGCAAACCGGCCGCTGATCAGCGGCCCATACCGGGCAGCATCCCCTTCATGCCGCGCATCAGCTTGCCGATGCCGCCCTTGGTCATCATTTTCATCATCTTCTGCGACTGCTCGAACTGATTGAGCAGACGGTTAACGTCCTGCACCTGAACCCCGGCCCCTATCGCAATACGGCGCTTGCGGCTGGCCTTGATCAGTTCCGGCTTCGAACGCTCAAGCGGCGTCATCGAATTGATGATGCCTTCGACGCGCCCGATCATCTTGTTCTCGGCACCGGCCGGCAACTGCCCGGCCGCCTGGGCGATCTGCGCCGGCATCTTGTCCATCAGCGCCGACAAACCGCCCATGCTGCGCATCTGGCCGATCTGTTCCTTGAAGTCGTTGAGATCGAAGCCCTTGCCGGACTTGAGCTTCTTGGCAAAGGCGACGGCCTTTTCTTCATCCAGCCCCTTGCGCGCATCCTCGATCAGCGACAGCACGTCGCCCATGCCGAGAATCCGTGACGCCATGCGCTCCGGATGGAAAGCTTCGAGCCCCGAGAGTTTTTCGCCGACGCCGGAAAACTTGATTGGCTTGCCGGTGATATGGCGCACGGAAAGCGCCGCACCGCCGCGCGCATCGCCGTCGAGCTTGGTCAGCACGACGCCGGTCAGCGGCAGGGCTTCATTGAAGGCCTTGGCGGTATTGACCGCATCCTGACCGAGCATCGAATCGACCACGAACAGGGTTTCGATCGGATTGATCGCCGCATGCAGGCGCTTGATTTCGGCCATCATTTCTTCGTCGACCGCCAGACGGCCGGCCGTATCGACGAGCAACACGTCGTGGTAATGCCGCTTCGCCCAATCAACGGCGGCGAGCGCAATCGCCTCCGGTTTTTCGCCGATGGTCGACGGGAAGAAATCGACCCCCGCCTGCCCGGCCACCGATTTCAACTGCTCGATAGCCGCCGGACGATAGACGTCGCAGGAGACAACCAGCACTTTCTTCTTGTGATTTTCCTTGAGGAACTTGCCGAGCTTGCCGACCGTCGTCGTCTTGCCCGCCCCCTGCAAACCGGCCATCAGGACGATCGCCGGCGGCTGCGTATTGAAGTTGATACCCTCGTGCGCATCGCCCATCAAACGGGTCAATTCGGCATGCACGACCCCAACCAGCGCCTGACCGGGACTCAGCGAACCGATGACTTCCTCGCCCACCGCCTTTTCCTTGACGGCAGCAATGAAGTCCTTGATCACCGGCAAGGCGACGTCGGCCTCGAGCAGCGCCATGCGGACTTCGCGCAGGGCATCGGCAATATTGGTTTCGGTCAGGCGAGCTTCGCCCTTGAGCGTCTTCATGACGCGGGCAAGGCGATTGGTCAGGTTATCGAGCATGGGTGATTGGCTTCTAGTAGAATCTGCGGATGGCCGACATTGTAATTCAGCTTCTGCCCCACATTCTCGCTGCCCTGCTATATGCCGGGCTCGCTTTCCATTTCTGGAACACCCGCTGGCGCGAAGGCGAGCACCAGTCCGTGGCGAGCCCCATGCAAACCTGGGAGCGCGCGGCCATTGCTGCCGCCCTGCTGATCCAGGCAATCGGGCTTTACCAGGGACTGTTCGGCGAAGCCGGCATGCATTTCTCGTTCGGTTTCGCGCTGTCGCTGATGATGTGGCTGGCCGTCCTCATCTACTGGCTGGAAAGTTTCATGGCCCGAATGGAGGGCATGCAGCCCATGGTCCTGCCACTGGCCGCCGCCTGCTCCTTCCTGCCGGTCGTTTTCCCGAATGTGCATCTGGTTGCCAACGCCTCGGCGACCGGCTTCAAACTGCACTTCCTCGCCGCCATGCTGGCCTACAGCCTGCTGACCCTCTCGGCCCTGCACGCCATCTTCATGGGGTTTACCGAAAACGCGCTGCACAAGCGCACACTGAAGCGCAGCCTGGCCAGCCTGCCGCCGCTGATGGCGATGGAAACCCTGCTTTTCCGCATGCTGACGCTGGGCTTCATCCTGCTTACCCTGACCGTGGGCAGCGGCCTGTTCTTTTCGGAAGCCCTGTTCGGCAAGCCGCTGAGCATCGACCACAAGACCTTGTTCGCCTTCGCCTCCTGGGGCATCTTCGCCACATTGCTGTTCGGGCGCCACGCCTGGGGCTGGCGCGGCAAACGCGCCCTGCGCTGGACCTTGACCGGCTTCGCGCTGCTCATTCTCGCCTACGTGGGCAGCCGCTTCGTTGCTGAAGTGATACTCGGCAGGATCTGAAGCCAATGGATGAGTTGCCGCTGCCGGCCATGTTCGGCGCACTGTTCGTGCTGCTGATCCTGTCCGGCATTTTCTCCGGTTCCGAAACCGCCATGATGGCGGCCAATCGTTTCCGTCTGCGCCACGCCGCCCAGAACGGACACCGGGGAGCCAAACTGGCGCTCGCCCTGCTCAGCCAGACCGACAAACTGCTTGGCCTGATCCTGCTCGGCAACACCCTGTTCAATGCTGCGGCCGCCACGCTCACCGGCTACATCGCCCTGGCGCTGTTCGGCGAATCGAAATGGGCGCTGGAAATTGGCACATTAAGCATCACCTTCGCCCTGCTCGTCGTCGCCGAAATATCACCCAAGGTGATTTGCGCCACCCACGCCGATCGACTCGCCCCGCTGCTGAGCTACGTCCTCACTCCCCTGCTGCGACTGGCCTACCCGATTATCTGGTTCGTCAATCTGTTCGTCACGGCACTGCTGAAAACAATTCGCCTCTCGCCCGGCAGCATGCACGGCGAAAGCAAGCTCTCGCAGGAAGAATTGCGTAGTCTGGTGTTGGAATCATCACACCTGATGCCGAAAAAGCACCAAACCATTCTCTCCAGCCTGTTTGAACTGACCAACATCACCGTCGAAGATGTGATGACCCCACGTGGCCAGATCGAGATTCTCGACCTCGACCTGGACTGGACGGAAGTCCGCACCCAACTGGCCACCAGTCACCACAGCCGCCTGCCGGTTTGCCGCGAGTCGCTCGACCAGTTGATCGGCATCCTGCCGGTCAGGCGCCTGCTCGCCAGTCTCGGCGATCCCGAATTCGACGAAGCGGCGCTTCTGCAGCAGCTACAACCGTCGTACTACATCCCGGCCGGCACACCGGTCTTTTCGCAACTGGCCTTCTTCCAGGAAAACCGCCAGAGAATCGGCTTTGTCGTCGACGAATACGGTGAAATCCTTGGTCTTTTGACCCTGGAAGACATCATTGAGGAATTTGTCGGCGATTTCACCACCTCGCTGCCCGGCCTGGGGAACTCGCTCAACTGGACACCGGAAGGCCAGGTCATTGTCGAAGGTTCCCGCCCCCTGCGGGAAATCAATCGCATGCTCGGCCTGAATTTCCCTCTGGATGGCCCAAAAACGCTGAACGGACTGATCCTGGAGCATTTTCAGGACATTCCCGAGTCGGATGTCAGCATCAAACTGGCCGGCATCCCGGTCGAGATTTTGCAAACCAAGGACCGCAGCGTCGTCACCGTCAGGATCTATCGCCCCTGAACAAGCAGCGCCCCGGGCGAACAACCTTTACAAACATGCGCCTACGTAGCATCATCGCCCGATCTAGACGGCATTTGACTGTAATTAATGGCAGCGACACCTCAAACTACTCCTCTTAGCGGCCTGGCACGAGCACTGGTACAAGCCGGGCAACTCAAGGAGGCAGAGGCCGAACAGCTGATCTCGCAAGCGAGCTCAGCCAAGATTCCACTGATCGAACAGATCATCGCCAGCCAGAAGGCCTCGGCTCTGGACATCGCACGCTTTGTCGCCGACACCTTCGGCTATCCGCTGCTGGACCTCAACGCCTTCGACGAAGCCCACATCCCGGCAACGGCCATTGACCGCAAGCTCATGGCCACCCACAAGGTCATCCCGCTCAACAAGCGAGGCAACCGGCTGTCGGTTGCCATTTCCGATCCGACCAACCTGCGGGCTCTGGATGAGATCCGCTTCCAGACCGGTCTCGCGGTCGACCCGATTGTTGTCGAACACCCGAAACTGATTCCTCTTGTCAGCAAATTTTCCGAATCAACTGAAGATAGCCTGAAGAATCTAGGTGGCGATGACATCAACCTCGACTTCCTGGATGAAGAATCCAACAATAAGGTGGACGAAGCGGCGGGCCAGGAAATCGACGATGCCCCGGTCGTCAAGTTCATCCAGAAGATGCTGCTCGACGCCATCAACGATGGCGCCTCGGACATCCACTTCGAGCCGTACGAAAAGTATTACCGCATTCGCTTCCGTGTCGATGGCATCCTGCGCGAAGTCGCGACGCCACCGCTCGCCATCAAGGAAAAGATCGCTTCCCGCATCAAGGTTATTTCGCGCCTGAATATCGCCGAAAAGCGCGTCCCCCAGGACGGCCGGATGAAACTGGTGCTCTCCAAGACCCGCGCCATCGACTTCCGGGTCAGCACCCTGCCGACATTGCAAGGCGAAAAGATCGTTCTGCGTATTCTCGACCCAACCTCGGCCACGCTCGGCATCGAGGCGCTCGGTTACGAGCCGGAACAAAAAGTAGCACTCCTCGACGCGGTCAACCGTCCTTACGGCATGGTTTTGGTTACCGGTCCGACCGGCTCCGGCAAAACGGTGTCGCTCTATACCTGCCTCAACATCCTGAACAAGGATGGCGTCAATATCTCGACCGCAGAGGATCCCGCTGAAATCAACCTGCCCGGCGTAAACCAGGTTAACGTTGACGACCGCGCCGGCCTGACCTTCCCGGTAGCCCTCAAGGCCTTCCTGCGCCAGGATCCGGACATCATCATGGTTGGCGAAATCCGCGACCTCGAAACCGCCGAAATCGCCATCAAGGCAGCCCAGACCGGCCACATGGTGCTTTCCACGCTGCACACGAATGACGCACCACAAACCCTGACGCGACTGATGAACATGGGGGTCCCTACCTTCAACATCGCGTCGAGTATCCAGTTGATCACCGCACAACGCCTGGCTCGCCGGCTATGCACCTGCAAAAAGCCGATGACGGTTCCCAACCAGGCCCTGCTCGATGCCGGCTTTACCGAGTCCGACCTCGACGGCTCGTGGACACTGTACGGCCCAGTCGGTTGCGAGCGCTGCAAGGGCAGCGGCTACAAGGGACGGGTCGGCATCTATCAGGTCATGCCGGTCTCGGAAGCCATGCAACGCCTGATCATGAGCGGCGCCAACTCCCTCGACCTGGGGAAACAGGCAGCAGCCGAAGGTGTAAAGAATCTGCGTGAATCCGGTTTGCTCAAGGTCAAGCAAGGCATGACCTCGCTCGACGAAGTACTGAGCACCACCAACATATAAAGCAAAGGAAGTGGAATGGCGACTGCCGCAAGGCCCAAGGCCAGGACCGTAAAGGAAAGCGCTTTCCTCTGGGAGGGCAGGAACAAGGACGGGAAAAACGTGCGCGGCGAAATTCGTGCCGCCAGCGAAACCGTGGTCCAGACCACCTTGCGCCGCCAAGGCATTTCCAATGCCAAGATCAAGAAGGTCCGCTTCAAGAGCGGCGGCAAGATCACCGAAAAGGACATCGCGCTGTTCACGCGCCAGCTGGCCACCATGATGCGCTCGGGCGTACCGCTCCTGCAGGCCTTCGACATCGTCGGTCGCGGCCACGCCAACCCGGCGGTCGGAAAACTCCTGCTCGACATCAAGTCGGATGTCGAAACCGGCAGTTCGCTGTCCCAGGCCTTCCGTAAATACCCGCTGCAATTTGACATACTTTATTGCAATCTGGTTTCAGCGGGCGAGCAGGCCGGCATTCTTGACTCCCTGCTGGAGCGTCTTGCCACCTATAAGGAAAAGATTCTCGCGATCAAGAGCAAGATCAAATCAGCCATGTTCTATCCGATTGCCGTACTGGTCGTTGCCTTCATCATTACAGCTGTGATCATGCTCTTCGTGATTCCAGCCTTCAAGGATGTATTCAAGAGCTTTGGTGCCGACCTTCCGGTTCCAACCCTGATTGTCATTGCCATTTCCGACTTCTTCGTTTCTTACTGGTGGGCGATATTTGCCATCATCGGCGGCGGATTTTATGCTTTTCTGGAAAGCTGGCGGCGGTCCGAAAAAATGCAGATCGTCATGGACCGCCTTCTGCTCCGTCTACCCATATTCGGTGAAATCATCCGAAAATCGGTTATCGCGCGCTGGACACGCACTCTGGCCACCATGTTCGCAGCCGGCGTACCACTCGTAGAATCACTCGAGTCTGTCGGCGGCGCGGCCGGCAATTACGTCTACAAACTGGCCACTCGACAGATCCAGAGCGAAGTTTCCAGCGGCACCAATCTGACCAGCGCCATGGAAAACGTCAACATTTTCCCCAACATGGTGACCCAGATGGTCTCCATCGGCGAGGAGTCCGGGGCCCTGGACTCGATGCTTTCCAAAGTAGCAGACTTTTTTGAACAGGAAGTAGACGATTCTGTCGATGCCATGACCAGCCTGATGGAGCCGCTGATCATGGTTGTTCTTGGTACGCTGATTGGCGGCATGGTAGTCGCGATGTATCTGCCAATATTCAAGATCGGTGCGGTCGTCGGATGATTTTAGATTTACCCACCATCATTACCTTCCTCGCCGGGCTGCTCGGCTTGTGTATCGGCAGCTTCCTTAATGTGGTGATTCACCGACTGCCGAAGATGATGGAGCGCGAATGGCAGGCTCAGTGCGCCGAACTCAGGGGAGAAACGCCCGTACCGGATGACGAGCCCCTGACGCTGGCCAAACCCCGTTCGCGCTGCCCGGCCTGCGGCCATCGGATATCGGCACTCGAAAACATCCCGATCATCAGCTACCTGCTGATTCTCAAGGGAAAATGCGCCGGCTGCGGCACGCAAATCTCGGCACGCTACCCGACCATCGAAGCCCTGACCGCATTGCTCTCTGCGTATACCGTCTGGCACTTCGGCCCGAGCATTCAGGCGGCGGGCGCCTTGGTGCTGGTTTGGGCATTGATCGCCCTGGCAATGATCGACTTCGACACCCAACTGTTACCGGACGCCATCACCCTGCCGCTGCTCTGGCTAGGCCTCGCCTTCAATCTGGACACAACCTATACCGACCTTGCAACTTCAGTCATCGGCGCCATGGCCGGCTATCTCGCGCTGTGGTCGGTATTCTGGCTGTTCAAGCTGGCAACCGGAAAAGAAGGCATGGGCTACGGCGACTTCAAATTGCTGGCCGCACTGGGTGCCTGGCTGGGCTGGCAGATGTTGCCGACCATCATCCTGCTCTCTTCTGTCGTCGGCGCAAGCGTCGGCATTGCACTGATCGTTTTCGGACGCCATGGCCGCAACATCCCCATCCCTTTCGGCCCCTACCTGGCGGCTGCCGGCGGCATCGCCCTGTTCTGGGGACCGGCACTAACCGAACGTTATCTCGGCATGCTCTCTTGAAATATCGGCTGCAAGCCTGATATAAGCATTCCCTGCACTCGGTTATAATTCAAGGTTTTGGAGGATTCCCATGCCGATTTACGAATATCGCTGTGATTCCTGCGGCTTCCAGAAAGAACATCTGCAGAAGATGAGCGACCCGCAGCTCACGACCTGCCCGGAATGCGGCAAGGAAAGCTACACCAAGCAATTGTCGGCCGCCGGCTTCCAGCTCAAGGGAAGCGGCTGGTACGCCACCGATTTCAAGGGCGGCAGCAAGAAAGCTGACGCCGCACCGCCCTGCCAGACCGGGGAAGGAAGCTGCTCGTCGTGCGTGGCCAACTGATCAAACGTTACTTCATCACCGGGCTCCTGATCTGGGTGCCCCTGGTCATCACCGGCTGGGTACTGTCGATGATCGTCAGTACCCTCGATCAGTCCCTGCGCCTGATGCCCGCATCGGTCCACCCGGAAAACCTGGTCGGTTTCCCGATTCCTGGCGCCGGCGCGGTGCTGACGCTGGTCATGATCCTGCTCACCGGCCTGCTCGCCGCCAATTTCATCGGCCAGAAGCTGGTCGTCTGGTGGGAAATGCTGCTCGCCCGCATTCCGGTCGTCAATTCGGTTTACAACAGCGTCAAGCAGGTTTCCGACACGCTCTTCTCACCGAACGGCAACGCCTTCCGCAAGGCCGTCCTGGTTCGCTACCCGCACCAGAACAGCTGGACCATCGCCTTCCTGACCGGTCAACCGGGCGGCGACGTCATAAATCACCTCGATGGCGACTACGTCAGCGTATACGTCCCGACCACCCCCAACCCGACCTCCGGCTTCTTCCTGATGATGCCGGCCAAGGACGTGGTCGAGCTGGAAATGACGGTCGACGAGGCACTCAAGTACATCATTTCGATGGGTGTCGTGGCGCCTCCGCCACACGCTCGCATCACCACCAACACCTGATTAGAACTTACGGAAAGTTTCATGCGTAGCCATTATTGCGGACAACTCAACGCCGCCCTCGACGGGCAAATCGTCACCCTTTGCGGCTGGGCACATCGCCGGCGCGACCACGGCGGCGTCATCTTCATCGACCTGCGCGACCGCGAAGGCCTGGCCCAGATCGTCTGCGATCCGGATCGTGCCGACACTTTCGCCATTGCCGAATCCGTCCGCAACGAGTTCTGCCTGAAGATCACCGGCAAGGTGCGTCCGCGCCCGGCCGGCACGACCAATGCCAACCTGGCTTCCGGCGAGATCGAAATCCTCTGCCATGAAATCGAAGTCCTGAATCCGTCGGTCACGCCGCCGTTCCAGCTCGACGAGGAAAACCTCTCCGAGAACGTCCGCCTGACCCATCGCGTCATCGATCTGCGTCGCCCGCAGATGCAGAACAACCTGATGCTGCGCTACAAGACGGCGCGCGCCTTCCGTCGCTTCCTCGACGATGCCGGCTTCATCGACATCGAAACGCCGATGCTGACCAAGTCCACCCCGGAAGGCGCCCGCGACTATCTCGTGCCGTCGCGCGTCCATTCCGGCCAGTTCTTCGCGCTGCCGCAATCGCCGCAGTTGTTCAAGCAACTGCTGATGGTGGCCGGCTTCGACCGCTACTACCAGATCGTCAAGTGCTTCCGTGACGAAGACCTGCGCGCCGACCGCCAGCCGGAATTCACCCAGGTCGATATCGAAACCTCGTTCATGAGCGAGGCCGAAATCATGGCGCTGACCGAAAAACTGATCCGCACCGTCTTCAAGGAAGCAATCGACGTCGACCTGCCGGACTTCCCGCGCATGACCTACGCCGAAGCCATGCACCGCTTCGGCTCGGACAAGCCGGACCTGCGCGTCACCCTTGAACTCACCGAAGTCACCGACGCCTTCAAGGATGTCGCCTTCAAGGTCTTCGCCGGCGTCGCCAACAGCGAAGGCGGCCGCATCGCCGCCATGCGCATCCCGGGCGGCGCCACGCTGACGCGCGGCGAAATCGATGCCTACACCCAGTTCGTCGGCATCTACGGCGCCAAGGGCCTGGCCTACATCAAGGTCAACGACGTCACGCAGATCAACGAAACCGGCCTGCAGTCGCCGATCGTCAAGAACCTGTCCGAAGCTTCGCTCAAGGCCGTCATCGAGCGCACCGGCGCCCAGTCCGGCGACCTGATCTTCTTCGGCGCCGACAAGGCCAAGATCGTCAATGACGCGCTCGGCGCGCTGCGCATCAAGATCGGCCACGAAAAGGGCTTTGTCACCGGCGCCAAGTGGGCACCGCTGTGGGTCATCGACTTCCCGATGTTCGAATACGACGACGAGAACAAGCGCTGGAGCGCCTGCCACCACCCGTTCACCAGCCCGAAGGACGAGCATCTCGACCTGCTGGTCAGCGATCCGGGCAAGTGCCTGGCCAAGGCCTACGACCTGGCGCTGAACGGCTGGGAACTGGGCGGCGGTTCGGTGCGTATCCACCGCGCCGACGTGCAGGAAAAGGTCTTCTCCGCCCTCAACATCGGTCCGGAAGAACAGCAGGCCAAGTTCGGCTTCCTGCTCGACGCGCTGAAGTACGGCGCGCCGCCGCACGGCGGTCTGGCCTTCGGCCTGGATCGCATCGTCACCATGATGACCGGTGCCGAGTCGATCCGCGACGTGATCGCCTTCCCGAAGACCCAGCGCGCCCAGTGCCTGCTGACCGACGCGCCGTCCGGCGTCGACGAGAAGCAACTGCGCGAACTGCACATCCGTCTGCGCCAGAAGGTCGAAACCCAGGTCGAAATCGACAAGGCCTAAGACAGCATGCAAGTCTGGCTGCGCCTCCTTGTCGTCTTCTGGCTGACGATCGGAAGCGCAGCCGCTTTCACCTTCAACCGTGAAAGCCAGGCGGTCGACACGATTCAAGCGGCGGAATTGCCGTACGAAGCGCAGCGCACGCTGACCCTGATCAAGACCGGCGGCCCGTTTCCCTATGCCCGCGACGGCATCGTCTTCGGCAATTACGAAAAGCTCCTGCCGCAACGCCCGCGCGGCTACTACGCCGAATACACCGTGAAAACGCCCGGCCGCCGCGACCGCGGCCCGCGCCGCATCATTGCCGGCGAGCAGCGCGAGTATTTCTACACCGACGACCATTACCGGACTTTCCGCCGGATTCGGGAGTAGCCGATGCCGCAGCACGCACCGAAAAAATCGCTCGCCTCCGGTTTATTCCATTTTTTACCGGTCGACCGTCCCGGAATCGAGAAAATCGCCCGCCAGCACGGCAGCCGCTTGCTCGCGGTCGACCTCGGCCACGCCGGCTCTCGCGAATTGGTCCTGCACACGCTAGGCCAGGCGCTGGCCTTCCCCGACTGGTACGGCGCCAATTTCGACGCCTTGCACGACTGCCTGGCCGATGAAGAATGGCGCGGCAAATGCGGCAGCATCGTCCTGATAAGCGGCCTGACAACGCTGCGCAAGACTGATCCGGACGCCTACACGACACTGCTCGAAGTCCTAAGCAGCGCCGCCCACATTGCGGATGCCAAACACCCCTTGTGGCTGCTGCTCGACGCACCGGCACCCGGCGCCTCGCCCCTACCCGTCGCATGAGCCACTACAAGCGACCGGTTTCCGTGCTGGTCGTCATCCACACCCCGGCCCTCGACGTCCTGCTCCTTGAGCGCGCCGCCCATCCCGGCTACTGGCAATCGGTCACCGGCAGCCAGGAGGGCGAAGAGAGCCTGCTCGCCACGGCCTGCCGCGAGGTCATGGAAGAAACCGGGCTCGATGCCACCGCCGGCAAGCTCAGCGACTGGCAGCAGGAAAACGTCTACGAAATCTTCGCCGAATGGCGACACCGTTACGCCCCCGGCGTCACGCACAACACCGAACACGTCTTTTCCCTGGAAATCCCGGCCATCCAGCCCGTGAAACTCGCCCCCGGCGAGCATATCGCCCAGCGCTGGCTCCCCTGGCAGGAAGCTGCCTCCGCATGCTTCTCGGCAAGCAATCGCGACGCCATTCTGGCGCTACCAGGCCGCCAGGCCCGAACAGGATCAATCACCGCCTGACCCGCAAACGCCAGACCCCGTTCCGGCCTTTTTCTTTGTACAATCCGCGGCGATTCCACTTGGAGCCCGCCATGAGCATCGAAGACCTTTCCCCCGGCATCAAGGCCGCCGTTCTGGCCGAAGCCCTGCCCTACATCAAGCGTTTCCACGGCAAGACCATCGTCGTCAAATACGGCGGCAACGCGATGACCGACGAACACCTGAAGAGCTGTTTTGCGCGCGACGTCGTGTTGCTCGAGCTGGTCGGCTTCAACATCGTCGTCGTGCATGGAGGCGGCCCGCAGATCGAAAACCTGCTGGCGCGCGTCGGCAAGAAGGGCGAATTCATCCAGGGCATGCGCGTCACCGACGCCGAAACCATGGAAGTCGTCGAAATGGTGCTCGGCGGCCAGGTCAACAAGGATGTCGTCAACCTGATCAACCAGGCCGGCGGCAAGGCAGTCGGCCTGACCGGCAAGGACGGCAACTTCATCCGCGCCAAGAAACTGATGCTGGAAAACAAGGATCATCCGGGCGACCTGATCGACGTCGGCCAGGTCGGCGAGATCGTTTCGATTGACCCGACCCTGATCGACCACCTCGACAAGGGCTCGTTCATCCCGGTCATTGCGCCGATCGGCGTCGGCAAGGATGGCGAGACCTACAACATCAACGCCGACGTCGTCGCCGGCAAGATCGCCGAAGTGCTCAAGGCGGAAAAGCTGGTGCTGCTCACCAACACGCCGGGCGTGCTCGACAAGGAAGGCGAACTGATCACCGGCATCACGCCCAAGCAAATCGACGAAATGGTCGAGGATGGCACGCTGTCCGGCGGCATGCTGCCGAAGATCGGCTCGGCGCTCGACGCGGCGCGCAATGGCGTCAAGGGCGTGCACATCATCGACGGCCGCGTCGAACACGCGCTGTTGCTTGAAATCCTGACCGACCACGGCGTCGGCACGATGATCAAGTCGCACTGAGTGCTGACCGCCACCATCCAAAAGCCCGCCCTGCGGGCTTTTTTTCCATGCGCCCGATGAATAATCCGACCTGGCTGTTCGACCTCGACAACACGCTGCACGACGCCAGCCCGCACATCTTTCCGCAAATCAACCGGGCGATGCGCGATTACATCGAACGCCATCTCGGCCTCGACCGCCAGGCCGCCAACCAGATCCGCCAGCATTACTGGGAACGCTACGGCGCCACGCTGCTCGGCCTGATCCGGCACCACCCGATCGACCCGCACCACTTCCTGCGCGAGACGCATCAGTTCCCCGACCTCGCCGCCAAACTGGTCTTCCAGCCGGCGACGCTGCACGCCCTGCGCCGCCTGCCCGGGCGCAAGATCATCTACTCCAATGCGCCGCGCCATTACATGGACGCCGTACTCAGGATCACCGGCCTGTGGCGCCATTTCGACGCTGCCTATTCGGTCGAGAGCCTGGGCTTCCGGCCCAAACCGATGCGCAGCGGCTTTCACGCCCTGCTCCGTGCCGAACACCTGCAGGCCCGGCAATGCATCATGGTCGAAGACAGCCTGGCCAACCTGGTCACCGCCAAGAAACTCGGCATGAAGACTGTGTGGGTGAGCGCTGGCTTACGCCAATCGCCTTTTGTAGACATCAAAATCAGGTCCGTATTGGAGTTGCCGGCGCGCAGCGGTCGACTATAATTTTCTGACCAAAACCAAAACAGATCTGGGGGCAAACATGGCAATCCAACCCGGCGAACGCCGCCTGCAAATCCTGCAAACCCTGGCCGGCATGCTCGAAACCCCGAAAGGGGAAAAGATCACCACCGCCGCCCTCGCCGCCAAACTGGATTGCTCCGAAGCCGCGCTCTACCGCCACTTCGCCAGCAAGGCGCAGATGTTCGAAAGCCTCATCGAATTCATCGAACAAAGCCTGTTCGGCGTCATCAACCAGATCACCACCGACGAAAGTGAAGGCCTCAAGCAGGTCGAACAGATCATCGCCCTGCTCCTGCGCTTTGCCCAGAAAAACCGCGGCATGACGCGCGTCCTGATCGGCGACGCGCTGGTCAATGAAAACGAGCGCCTGCAACAACGCATCAACGCCCTGCTCGACAAAGTCGAAGCCGCCCTCAAGCTGGCCCTGCGCATCGCCGCCACCCAGGAGAACCTGAAGGCCGACGCCGACTTCGGCGCCCTCGCCAACCTGCTGCGCTGCTACGTTGTCGGCCGCTGGGAACAATACGCACGCAGCGGCTTTGCCCGCGAACCGCTGGCCCAGTGGCAACAACAATGGACCATGCTCTACTTCGCCTGCCTGTCGCAATCGGGAACACCCGGCAGCGATTGATCGCACGCAAACGAAAAAGCCCGCTGATTCGTCAGCGGGCTTTTTGCATTTCTGGTGGCCATGGGCAAAATCTGAAGCCAGGGATCAATAAACAATAAAATCAGATAGATGCGGCATAAAACCCTGGAGACAAGCCACAGTTGAAGCTTCGTTTGTGAGCCTCAATACAACGAGCGCCCCACTCTCGTAATCCCCAAAGCCACTACCACGCCGGCTTGTTATTGAGCTGCTTGAATACATCATCTTCGACGTCGTTAAAGTCCGCAGCGAATAGGCACAGATACCGACTCTCTTTCGATCTCTCGCGCCGAAAACAAAATGGTGATTTTGTTATAATTGTCGATTATTTGTATATTTTGTGAAAATAGCGAAATGAATAATGCAATCAATCACTTGTTGAAATTTGCGATTGTGGCCACCGTTTCTGCAAGCGCCATAGCTGCACCGGATAGCCCCGACAGGGCATACAGGGCTGAACTGGCTTATCTGGAGAAAAAAGCTCCATTCAGTTTCGATAATCCTGCGTGCAGGGGGTTCTTGAATCGCAACTGGAGTCGTTTCACCGGACTTGCCTCGCAGTATCAACAACTGGAGCAGGAGTACATGAACGGCGCAAACAGAGCATCGTTGTGTGGCATACAAAAAGGGTATGCGATGTACATCTGGATGTCCTATTTCGAAGACGTGCGTTACAGCCAGCAATTTGCGGGAAAAGGGCTACAGGTGCAACTACGCGAAGCAACCAACAAATTCATGCAAACCAGGATTGATGTCTTTGAAGATTTTATTCACAACGTAAACTGCAACGCCAACACGCCGCGAATCAACTCCGTAGGCGGCCAGTTCACGCAAACCGTTCACGTGTCCTGCTCAACCTCATTGGGGCCAGCAATTATCAATCTGGAGAATCTACACATCTCGGTGGGGGGCAAAGACATTTGGAATGGCCCGCGCGATGAGTACTTAGGCAAAAGCTTCTGGGCCATTTATCGCCAACCGTGAGTTGCCCCCCTCCTGGGATCCAAGGGAGCCAAGCCGCCGGCGTGGCATGGGGCAAGGGCAGGCGCACAGGAAGCCGCCGTTATTGACTGAGCGTGATACCGAAAAAGCCTTGAGGAAGCGCTTGGCCGGGATGGTCTGCTTGAGGTCGGCGCCGGTCAGGCAAGCGGTAATGTTGGCGAACGGAATAATCTCGCGGCCGAAGTAACCGGACCCACCTTGGTTTTCCAGGAAGGTGAAGAAGATTTCGGTGGAAGCCTCGTCCTTCAGGAGGGCGTAGACAATGCCGCCCTGCGCGTTCAGGCTGGTCTTGGGTGCGGTCTGGGTTGAGAGATGCAGATAGACGGTGATATTGCTCATGATATGCGTCCTTTCGTGGCCTCATAAACAGAAAAGCCCGTGATCGCTGAGGATCACGGGCTTCTGTAGGGCGTTGGCGGGTAGGTGGCTTAGCGCTGAATCTCGATGCGCAACTCAATTTCAATGTGGTCGGGCCAGACGGCATCGATCACGACGGGTACAAGATTGGAAAACATGGCGAACCTCATGAAGTTAGGTGATGACCGCTGATCGAAATGCCGGCCAGCGCTGGCGGGGTGCTCCCAAAGGGATGATATGGGCCTGAAACCGTGGCCTCTGACGTCGGCCCTTGTCGAAACAAACCGGTAGATACCTGCTTTGTCACCTTGGAGGACCCCATGACCCCTAACACCTTGCAATCCACTTCCTGGCTCGCCAAACGGCTGGGCTTATCGGTTTCCACCATCGAACGCCTGCGCACCCGGGGTGAAGGGCAGTTGCCGCCGCATCTGGTGATCGGCCGACACACAATCCGCTATGACGTGGGTGTCGTTGAGGACTGGCTGGCGGCGCGGCAGCATGGCCGGGCGACAACGCCATCTAGCCCCACGCCTAATGCTGAGCCAACAGCGCGCAAAACACTTTTTCGTAAGCGCTTGATCAGCGCGACGGCCACCGCCAAGGATTGATTAGGCTACTACTCCAGAATCCCGCTTTCCCCCTTTGGGGGAAGGCGGGATTCTTCTGCAGGTGCTTATGGCAGTGGAAAACCTCACTTGAGGTGGCGGACGCACACCTTCAATTCCTCCCCTTCTATTTAATTCCTTTATCATTCCTGCTTCACCCCACGAACCGAACGAACAGTCATGTCCAAGCTTTCCGAACGCGACGTATGCAGCAAATTCATTACCCCGGCCTTAGTGTCTGCCGGATGGGATCTGCAAACTCAAATTCGTGAAGAAGTCAGCTTTACCAAGGGCCGGATCATCGTTCGTGGCAAGCTGCACAGCCGGGGTAAAGGCAAGCGAGCAGACTACGTTCTGTACCTCCGCCCTAACCAGCCCATTGCCCTGATCGAGGCTAAGGATCAGACGTATAGCCTTGGTGCCGGCATGCAACAAGGATTGGACTACGCTGAAACACTCGACATCCCCTTCGTGTTTTCCAGCAACGGCGATGGCTTCCTGTTTCATGACCGTACCGGCAATGCGGCGACGACCGAAACCGAGCTGACGCTAGCGGACTTCCCCTCCCCGGCCGAACTCTGGCAGCGCTATTGCGCATGGAAAGGTTTGTCCGGCGACGCGGTCACGACGGTTGAAACGCCCTACTACGACGATGGTTCAGGCCGTCTACCGCGTTACTACCAGGCTACTGCCGTCAATCGCACTGTCGAAGCAGTAGCACGGGGGCAGAATCGCATTCTGCTGGTCATGGCGACGGGTACCGGCAAGACCTATACCGCCTTCCAGATCATCTGGCGTTTGTGGAAATCAAAGGTAAAGAAACGCATCCTGTTCCTGGCTGACCGCAACATCCTCGTCGATCAGACCCGGACCAATGACTTCAAGCCGTTTGGTCAGGCCATGACCAAGATCGAGAAGCGCCAGGCCAACAAGGCGTATGAAATCTACCTGTCGCTGTATCAGGCAGTCACTGGCAATGAAGAAGAAAAGAACATCTACAAGCAGTTCTCCCCGGACTTCTTTGACCTGATCATCATCGATGAGTGTCACCGGGGCAGCGCTGCCGAGGATTCGGCTTGGCGTGACATCCTGGATTACTTTTCAGCGGCCACGCAGGTTGGACTGACAGCGACCCCAAAGGAAACCAAGGATGTATCCAACATCCATTACTTCGGCGACCCGGTCTATACCTACTCGCTCAAGCAAGGCATCGATGACGGCTTCCTCGCCCCCTACAAGGTCGTTCGCATCGATATCGACAAGGACATGCAAGGCTGGCGGCCTGCCAAGGGGCAAGTCGATAAGCACGGGTTGATCATTGAAGATCGTATCTACAACCAGAAGGATTTCGACCGCACCCTCGTCCTTGAGAAGCGCACCGAACTGGTTGCCCGCAAGATCACCGAGTTCCTGAAGGCCACGGACCCGTTCGCCAAGACCATCGTTTTCTGCGAAGACATCGATCACGCCGAGCGCATGCGGCAGGCCCTGGTCAATCTGAACCCGGAACGCGTCAAAGAAAACCGCAAGTATGTGATGCGGATTACGGGTGACGAGCAGGAAGGCAAAGCCGAACTGGACAACTTCATCGATCCGGAAAGCCGCTACCCGGTCATCGCCACCACCAGCAAGCTGATGACGACCGGCGTAGATGCCCAGACCTGCAAGCTGATAGTGCTTGATCAGCGCATCCAGTCGATGACCGAATTCAAGCAGATCATCGGCCGCGGTACCCGGATCAACGAGGACTTCGGCAAGTACTGGTTCACCATCATGGACTTCAAGAAGGCGACCGAGCTTTTCGCGGACCCTGCTTTCGATGGCGATCCTGTCCAGGTGTTTGAGCCGGGTCCGGAAGAGCCGCCCGTACCGCCAGATGAACCGGGTGATGAAGGCTTACCCGGTGATGGCGAAGGTGAACCGGAACCTCCCGGCCTACCGCCGTTAGGTGAGGGAGAAGGTCGAATCAAATACGTGCTTGGGGGTGAAGTGACCGTTTATGTCGTCGCTGAGCGGGTTCAATACTACGGCCCGGACGGTAAGCTGATCACGGAATCGCTCAAGGACTACACACGCAATGCGGTGCGCAAGGAATACGCTTCGCTGGATGACTTCCTGCGCCGCTGGAATAGCACAGACAAGAAGCAGGTCCTGTTTGAAGAGCTTGAGGCCCAAGGAGTACTCCTTGAAGCCCTGTCAGAAGAGGTTGGCAAAAAGTACGGCAAGGAATTCGACCCGTTTGATCTGATCTGCCATGTCGCTTTTGACCGTCCTGCGCTTTCCCGTAAGGAACGGGCTGAACAGGTCAAGAAACGCGACGTTTTCACCAAGTATGGCGATCAGGCCCGTGCAGTTTTGAGCGCCTTGCTTGATAAGTACGCGGATGCCGGCATCGAGAGCATCGAAGACATTAAAATCCTGACCCTCGATCCTTTCTCACGTCTAGGTACGGCGCCGGAGCTGATCAAGTCCTTCGGTGGCAAACCTGCCTATCTCCAGGCAGTGCATGAACTAGAACAACAACTGTACGGTTAATCGGAATCTCCCATGTCTATCAGCAGCACGATCAAATCCATCCAAGACATCATGCGCAAGGATGTCGGCGTCGATGGCGACGCCCAGCGTATTGGCCAGTTGGTCTGGATGTTTTTCCTCAAGATCTACGACGACAAGGAAACCGAGTACGAACTCCTAAATGACGACTACTTCTCGCCCATTCCAGAGGCGCTGCGCTGGCGGAATTGGGCGGCCAACCCGGAAGGTCTGACCGGCGACGATCTGCTCGACTTCGTCAATAACCAGCTCTTCAAGACACTCAAAGACCTGCAACCACTGCACAACGACCAGCGTGGCTTCGTCATTCGCAGTGTCTTCGAGGACGCCTACAACTATATGAAGTCCGGCCATCTGATCCGGCAGGTCATCAACAAGATCAACGAAGGCATCGACTTCAACAAGGCGCAGGATCGTCACCTGTTCGGCGACCTATACGAGCAAATTCTGCGCGACCTGCAAAATGCTGGGAATGCTGGCGAGTACTACACGCCGCGTCCGGTCACGCAGTTCATGGTGGATATGGTTGCCCCGCAGCTTGGCGAAAAGATCCTCGACCCTGCATGTGGTACGGGCGGCTTCCTGACCTGTGCGATTGAAACGGTGCGCAAGCAGCACGTCAAAACAGTCGAACAAGAGCAAATGCTTCAAGAATCGATCTTCGGCGTCGAGAAAAAGCCGCTGCCACACCTGCTTTGCACGACCAACATGATCCTGCACGGCATCGATGTTCCGACCAACGTCCGCCACGACAACACGCTATCGCGTCCGCTGCGCGATTACGGCCCCAAGGATCGGGTCGATGTGATTGTCACCAACCCGCCCTTCGGTGGCATGGAAGAAGATGGCATCGAAACCAATTTCCCGGCCAACTTCCGCACCCGCGAAACGGCCGACCTGTTTCTTGTGCTGATCATGCACCTGCTCAAGGATGGTGGCCGCGCTGCCGTGGTGCTGCCTGACGGCACACTGTTCGGCGAGGGCATCAAGACCCGCATCAAGGAACAGTTGCTGACTACCTGCAACCTGCACACTATCGTCCGCCTGCCCAACGGCGTCTTTGCCCCTTACACCGGCATCAAGACCAATCTGCTCTTCTTCACCAAGGGTACGCCAACGCAGGATGTCTGGTTCTACGAGCACCCCTACCCGCCGGGTGTAAAGAATTACAACAAGACCAAGCCGATGCGTCTCGAGGAGTTCGCTGCGGAGAAGGTTTGGTGGGATAACCGTGTCGAGAACGAATACGCTTGGAAAGTCAGCGCTGACGACATCAAGGCGCGCAACTACAACCTCGACATAAAGAATCCGCATAGCCCGGATCAGGTAAGCCACGACCCGGATGAACTGCTAGCCGAATACACCCTGTTGCAACAACGTATCGCGGCCACCCGTGATCAGTTGAAGGCCGTTCTAGCCGCCGCACTGGAGGACAAGGGGTGAGCGTGATGTTGAGTGTACATCTACCGCTGCTGGCCTCGGCGCCTAATGGGATTCAGAAACTGCGTGGGCTGATTCTGGAATTGGCGGTACGCGGTAAGCTGGTGCCGCAAGACCCAAACGACGAGCCCGCGAGCGAATTACTCAGGCTGGTTGCCAAGGAGCGGGCACGACTGGAGGTGGAAGGCGTTTGCAAAAAATCAAAGTGTGTTCCACCGGCTAGTGCTGATGAACAGCCGTTTACGTTGCGGGATGGTTGGAAGTGGGCACGGCTTGATTCCGTTGCGCCACTTCCAATAGCAGACGGTGATTGGATTGAGAGCAAGGATCAGGACGTCAACGGAAACGTTCGTCTCGTTCAACTCGCTGACGTTGGTGTTGGCGAATTCAAGAACAAGTCAGCGAGATTCGTAAATGATGAAACGTTTTCTCGTCTGAACTGCACAGAAATCGTTCCTGGCGACATCCTCGTCGCTCGCCTGCCAAACCCAATCGGTCGCGCTTGCATTTTCCCGGGGCTGGATCAGAAAGCCATAACTGTCGTTGACGTAGCAATCCTTCGCCCGATGAAGGGAACCTGTAGCGACTACTTCGTTCTCGCCATTAACGCCAAGCCATTTCGGGAGCAAGTCGAAAGCTATGGCAAAGGTGCAACGCGGTTTAGGGTTTCTACCGGACACTTAAAGACCATTGCACTTCCCATCCCCCCGCTCGCCGAACAGCACCGCATCGTCGCCAAAGTCGATGAACTGATGACCCTCTGCGACCGGCTAGAGGCCGAGCAGATGGATACTGCCACCGCTCATGCCCGACTCGTCGAAACCCTGCTCGGCACGCTCACCCAAAGCACCGACGCCACCGACCTCGCCGCCAACTGGCAACGCCTCGCCGGCCACTTCGACGCGCTGTTCACCACCGAAGCCAGCATCGGTGCGCTCAAGCAGACTGTGCTGCAACTGGCGGTGATGGGCAAACTGGTGCCGCAAGACTCCAACGACGAACCAGCTAACGAACTGCTCAAGCAGATTGCGGATGAACGAGCGCGATTAGAGACCGACGGCATCTGCAAAAAATCAAAGTTGATGCCGCCGATTGGCGAGGATGAGCAGCCGTTTGACGTTCCAGAAAGTTGGGCGTGGGAACGGATCGGAAACTACGCAATCCAGACCGACTACGGACTATCAGAAAAGACCTTTCCTGCGACTGAGGGGGTCCCCGTACTCAAGATGGGCGACATTCAGGCCGGCAACGTTATCCTTGGCGGTCAGAAAGCAATACCAGTTACAACGGAAGGGTTACCGTACCTGTTTTTGGAGCGCTACGACCTTCTATACAACCGTACCAACAGCGCAGAGTTGGTTGGAAAGACAGGGATTTTTCGCGGGCCAGCACAGCAATACTCATTTGCGTCGTACTTGATCCGTATTCGTTGCGCAAATGGGTTGGTATCGCCCTGCTTTTTGAACTTCGTGATGAATTCCCCAATGTTCAGAGAGACTGAAATTGTCCCGCACCTCAAACAACAGTGCGGTCAGGCGAACGTTAATGGAACCATACTTCGAAATATGCGCATTCCAGTTCCACCTGCGGCCGAACAACATCGCATCGTCGCCAAAGTCGATGAGATGATGGCTTTATGCGATAACTTGAAAGCCGACCTAGCCAGCGCTCGTCAGCATCAAGCCAAATTGTCCGATACTCTGATCGAATCAGCTTTGGAGGCTGCCTGACGTGAGCGAACCTACCGTCGTCATCGAGGAAATTTTGCGACGCTCTGAACAGGGCGTTACCCGACCTTTTGTCTGCCGGGGTGATGACGGCGTCCTGTATTACGCCAAGGGCAAAGGCGCTGGCCGGCGCAGTCAGATATGCGAATGGGTTGCCGCCCAGCTGGCGACTGCCTTTGGTCTACCTATCGCTGAATATGCCTTGGCCGAAGTTCCAATTGAATTGGTTGATGCACAGATATTTCCGGAGATCAACGATCTAGGGTGTGGCATTGTGTTCGCTTCGCGGGAATTGTCGCACCCGCAGGAGTTGACCGTAACAACGCGGAACTTGGTCTCCCCGGAACATGCAACGGATATCTTGGTCTTCGATTGGTGGGTGCACAACGAGGATCGACACCTTACTGAGCGCGGCGGCAACCCCAATCTGCTGTGGGATATGCAGGCAGGTGGCCTTGTGGTGATCGACCACAATCAGGCTTTTGATCCGGACTTCAACATCGAAAACTTCCTGGCCTCCCATGTTTTTGCCGACCACTGGAACCAGGTTTTCAGTGATCATGTCGAACGAGACCGGTACAGAACCAAGCTGGTTGCTGCCTTAGCCAAGTTGCCAGATATCCGTGTTAACATCCCCGATTCTTGGTGGTTTGTTGACGAAGGCGTCCCGGCCGATGTGACTTGGGATGAAATCGTTACTTGTCTGGAACGCTGCCACCGGAAAGATTTTTGGGATACACCGTGAAAAAGTTTGCCTGCCAATATGCCCTGCTGCGCTTTCGTCCGTTCGTTGAAACGGGCGAGTTCGCCAATGTGGGTATCGTTATGATAGCGCCCGAGGCACGCTTTTTCGGTTTCCGCCTATTGAAACACTACGGTCACATTACCCGGTTTTTCCACCAGCTTGACCGCAAGGTTTACTTGGATGGCAAGGGGCTTTTTAAGGAAGAACTAGACCGTTTTGCCGGAGAGTTGCGTAGATTGGCATTGGATGGCCGCAAAACTCGGCCGGATATTCAACTTGCCCGAAATCTTTTTACCGAGCTCGTCCGCCCCCGAGAAGCGATGCTGCAGTTTGCCGAGCAACGCGTAGTGCTGGCCGACAACCCCAAGGAAAAGCTTGGGGAACTGTTTGATCATTACATTGAACGCAATTTTGTCACCAAGGAATATCAAGAGCGCCTGCTGGAAAGCACGGTCCGCAAACTGCTTTTCCGTGAACAGATGGGCACCAAGTATCAGCGCGAGAAAATCGGCACTCCTGATTTCGCCGTAAACTTCCCCTTCGTACTAATGGCTGAAGGCAAAGCGCAACGGATCATCAAGCCGCTTTACTTAGCGCAGGGTGACACCACCAAGATACTGAACCACGGCGGGCAATGGGTAGACAAAGTACGTCGCCTACGTAAGCGCAATGCCTTGCCAGAAGACGTTCTTTTCCCGGTCACCGCACCGCAGGCTGGTACCAATGCCTACGATGCGTTCACCGAAATTCGTGACGACCTCGTCATGATCGATGTCCAGGTTGTACCTGCAAACGACGAAAACGGGATTTTGAAGTTCGCCACGATCTGAAATCACTTAGCCTGAGCTAGATCGGTGTGGAAAGCGCTTGATCTGGCTCTGACCAGATATTGACCAGACGACAAAAAAGCCAACCGGTCTCGGTTGGATTTTTCTTTTGCAAATCAACAACCTGCGAAAAATTTATCTGGAGCGGGCAATGGGAATCGAACCCTATTCACACCTTGCCGAAACAGGACCAAACTGGATCGCGCCCGACCTGACCAGAACCAGAAATTCACCAGACAGCAAAAAGCCCAGCCGGTGAGGGCTGGGCTTTTGCTTGTATCTGTTGGTGGTGATGGGCAGAATCGAACTGCCGACCTATGGGTTATGAATCCATCGCTCTAACCGACTGAGCTACATCACCACGCTTCAAGGGCGCGGATTATAGTTTGGGCGGCGTTATCCGGTCAACGAGTTTTGCTCGGTTATAATGGCGACCTTTCCCGGTTGCCATCCGCTGCGCCGGTAACCCCTGATTGCAAAGTAGTTTATCCATGGTAAAAAAATTGTTCATCCGCACTTTCGGGTGCCAGATGAATGAGTACGATTCGGACAAGATGGCCGACGTGCTCAACGCCTCCGAGGAAATCGTCAAGACCGAC
The DNA here is from genome assembly GCF_020510425.1 of Quatrionicoccus australiensis. Classification (NCBI taxonomy): domain Bacteria; kingdom Pseudomonadati; phylum Pseudomonadota; class Betaproteobacteria; order Rhodocyclales; family Azonexaceae; genus Quatrionicoccus; species Quatrionicoccus australiensis. The sequence continues at coordinate 2,794,387 of NZ_JAHBAH010000001.1, read as the reverse complement.
AACCCGGAAGAAGCCGACATCATCCTGTTCAACACCTGCTCAGTGCGCGAGAAGGCGCAGGAGAAGGTTTTTCACGACCTGGGCCGGGTGCGCCACCTGAAAAAGCTCAACCCGAACCTGGTGATCGGCGTCGGCGGCTGCGTCGCCAGCCAGGAAGGCGACGCCATCGTGGCGCGCGCGCCCTACGTCGATATCGTATTCGGACCGCAGACGCTGCACCGCCTGCCGCAGTTGATTGCCGACCGCAAGAGCAGCGGCAAGGCGGCGGTCGATGTCTCCTTCCCGGAAATCGAGAAATTCGACGCGATGCCGCCGTCCGAGATCAAGGACGCTTCGGCTTTCGTCTCGATCATGGAAGGCTGCTCCAAGTTCTGCACCTTCTGCATCGTGCCCTACACGCGCGGCGGCGAGGTTTCCCGGCCGTTCAACGACGTCCTGACCGAGGTGGCCGACCTGGCTGCGAACGGCGTCGGCGAAGTCACGTTGCTCGGCCAGAACGTCAATGCCTACCGCGGCGACATGGAAGGCAGCGAAGAGAAGGCCGACCTCGCACTGCTCATCGAATACATCGCCGAGATTCCCGGCATCGAGCGCATCCGCTACACCACCTCGCATCCGCGCGAGATGTCGGACCGCCTGATCGACACCTACCGCACCGTGCCCAAGCTGGTCTCGCACCTGCATCTGCCCGTGCAGGCCGGTTCCGACCGCGTGCTGGCGGCGATGAAGCGCGGCTACATGAGCATCGAGTACAAGTCGATCATCCGCAAGCTGCGCGCAGCGCGCCCGGAGATTTCGATTTCTTCGGACTTCATCGTCGGCTTCCCCGGCGAGACGGACGAGGACTTCGAGAAGACCATGAAGCTGATCGAGGATGTCGGCTTCGACAGTTCCTTCTCCTTCCTCTACAGTCCGCGCCCCGGCACGCCGGCGATCGAGATGGAAGACACGACGCCGACCGAGGTCAAGTCGGCGCGTCTGCTGCGCCTGCAAAAGCGCATCGACGAGCAGTCGCAGGTGATCAGCCAGGCCATGGTCGGCAGCATCCAGCGCGTGCTGGTCGAAGGTACGTCGAAGAAAGACGTACACGAACTGGCCGGACGCACCGACAACAACCGCATCGTCAATTTCGGCGGCAATCCCCGTCTGATCAACACCTTCGTCGATGTCCGCATCACCGGCGTGCTGTCGCATACCTTGAGGGGCGAAATTGTCATCCGCGAAGAGTAGCGGCACCAAGGCGGCAGCCGCCAAACCCGCCCCGAAGCAGAAGCCGGTGGCGTTTGCACTCGCCCCGGTCGACAACGTTTTGCTGGCCAATTTGTGCGGCCCGCTCGACGAGAACATCCGCCAGATCGAAACCGGCTTCGATGTCGTCATTCGCCGGCGCAACGAGCGCTTCAGCATTTTGGGCGAAAAAGCGCAGTTGACCGCTGACGCGCTGCGCCACTTCTACGGCATGGCGCGCCAGCCGCTGTCGGTCGATGAAATCCAGCTCGGCCTGGTCCAATTCACCAACGGCCCGGTCCGGCGCATCACGCCGGGCAGCATCACCGACGGCCCGCAGCTGATCACACGCAAGACCGACCTGCACGGTCGCACGCCGCGCCAGGTCGCCTACCTGAAGGCGATCCAGGAGCACGACATCACCTTCGGCATCGGCCCGGCCGGCACCGGCAAGACCTATCTCGCCGTCGCCAGTGCCGTCGACGCCTTCGAGCGCGACCTGGTCGAACGCATCATCCTGACCCGGCCGGCGGTTGAAGCCGGCGAACGCCTCGGCTTCCTGCCCGGCGACCTGACGCAAAAGATCGACCCGTATCTGCGCCCGCTCTACGACGCACTCTACGACCTGATGGGCGCCGACCGCGTCAGCAAGCTCTACGAAAAGCGTGCCATCGAGATCGCGCCGCTCGCCTTCATGCGCGGCCGCACGCTGAACCACGCCTTCATCATCCTCGACGAAGCGCAGAACACGACGCCGGAGCAGATGAAGATGTTTCTGACCCGCATCGGCATCGGCGCCAAGGCGGTCGTCACCGGCGACATCACCCAGATCGACCTGCCCAAGGGTCACAAGAGCGGCCTGCGCGAAGCGCGCGACATCCTGCAGAATGTCCGCGGCCTGGCCTTTACCGAATTCCAGAAGGAAGATGTCGTGCGCCACCCGTTGGTCGCCCGCATCGTTGCCGCCTATGAATCCAAGCAAACGTCTTAATCTCTCCGTGCAATATGCCTGTAACCGCGAGGGCTTACCCTTGCGGGCGGATTTTGTCCGCTGGGCGCGCGCCGCGCTGGTCGGCGGTGGCGAAGTGACCATCCGCCTGGTCGATGCCGACGAAGGCCAGGCACTGAACAACGAGTATCGCGGCAAGGACTACGCGACCAACGTGCTGTCTTTTCCGTACGACACCGAACCGCTGGTGATGGGTGACCTGGTCATCTGTCCGACGGTGGTGGCGCGCGAGGCCAGTGAGCAGAACAAGCCGCTGGTAGCGCATTACGCCCATCTGGTGGTGCATGGTATGCTGCATTTGCAGGGCTGGGATCACGAAAACGACGCTGATGCCGAAGCCATGGAAGATGAAGAAAAGGAGATTCTCGCCGCGATGGGTTATCCAGACCCGTATGCGGTTTAAACATTATGGACAGTGACAGTAATAAACCCGGCTTTATCGAACGACTGACTTCCCTGCTGCTGCGCGAGCCTGATGACCGCGAGCAGTTGCTGGAAATCCTGCATGGCGCTTACGAGCGCAACCTGATGGACGCCGATGCGCTGACCATCATCGAAGGGGCGCTCGCCGCCTCCGACACCCGCGTCACCGACGTGATGATCCCGCGGGCCCAGATGGACGTCATCGACGTCGAAGACCCCCTCAGCGAAATCGTCCCGGTCGTCATAGAAGCAGCGCACTCGCGCTTTCCGGTGGTCGACGGCGACCGCGACAACGTGCTCGGCGTCCTGCTCGCCAAGGACCTGCTGCGCATCCAGACCGAAGAAAGCTTCGACCTGCGCGACTGGCTGCGCCCGGCCGTGTTCATTCCGGAATCGAAGCGTCTCAACGTGCTGCTCCGTGAATTCCGCGTCTCGCGCAACCACATGGCCATCGTCGTCAATGAATACGGCGGCGTCGCTGGCCTGGTCACCATCGAAGACGTGCTCGAACAGATCGTCGGCGACATCGAGGACGAATACGACTTCGACGAAGCGCACGACAACATCCGCCTCGACTCGACCGGCCGCTACCGCGTCAAGGCACGCACCGAAATCGAGGATTTCAACGCCGCCTTCACGACCAGCTTCTCCGACGAGGAGTTCGACACCGTCGGCGGCCTGATCCTGCGCCAACTCGGTCGCGTGCCGAAGCGCAACGAAATCATCGATATCGACGGCATCCGCTTCCAGGTCCTGCGTGCCGACAGCCGCCGGCTGTACACGCTGCTCGTCGACGTTATCAAGCCCCAGACCGGTGCTGATCAGCCGGCTGCCTGAGCGAGCCGCGCGCCGCCTGGCCCTGGCCGCCCTGACCGGTGCGGCCGGCGTACTCTGCTTTGCCCCCTTCGGGTTGTTCTGGCTGGCGCCGGTCGTCTGGCTGGTGCTGTTCGCGCTTTTCGTCGCCGCCGACAACACCCGCCAGGCCGCACTGAACGGCCTGGCCTTCGGCCTCGGCTTCTTCCTGACCGGGGTTTCCTGGGTTTATGTCAGCCTCTCGGTCTTCGGCGGCATGCCCTGGTGGCTGGCCGGCACTGCCGCCTTCCTGTTCTGTGCCGTGCTGGCGCTCTTCCCCGCCCTGGCCGGAGGGCTGTTCAAGCGCTGGCAACCGGAAGCCTTCTGGCAACAAGCACTTTACTTTGCTGCACTGATCGCAACGGTCGACTGGATCAGAACCTGGCTTTTCACCGGCTTTCCCTGGCTCGCCCTCGGTTATTCGCAAGCGCCGCCCAGCCCGCTCGCCGGTTTTGCGCCGCTGCTCGGCGTGCATGGCCTGAGCCTGCTCGTCGCACTCGCCGGCGCCCTGCTGCTGCGCTGGCGCATCGGCGTTCCGGTACTTTGCATTCTTGCCGCTGGCGGTTTCGGCCTGCGCCAGATCGAATGGACCACACCGGCCGGTTCTCCGATCAGCGTTGCGCTGGTGCAGGGCAACGTGCCGCAGGAAATGAAATTCCGTCCGGAAGCCTTCTTCCGGACACTGGATCTTTATCAGCAACTGATTGAACAGCATCCGGCGCAACTGACCATACTCCCGGAAACTGCTTTACCGGTCTTCATCGACCAGCTGCCGCCGGAATATGTGCAGGCCTTGCAGCGCAGCGTGCGCGCCCATGGCGGCGACCTGATCACCGGCACACTGACCGGCGACCTCGACCATTACTGGAACAGCGCGGTCAGTCTCGGCACCTCACCGAGCCAGGTTTACAGCAAGCAGCACCTGGTCCCATTCGGCGAATTCATCCCGGCCGGTTTTGCCTGGATCATGGCGCAGGCCAACATTCCGCTGTCCGCCTTCTCGCGCGGCCCGGAAAGCCAGCCGCCGCTGGCCGTGGCCGGCCAGCACGTAGCGGTCAACATCTGCTACGAGGACGTTTTCGGCGAGGAAATCATCCGCGCCCTGCCCCAGGCCGGCATCCTCGCCAACCTGTCGAACACCGCCTGGTTCGGCCATTCGCTGGCCCAGCCGCAGCATTTGCAGATCGCGCAGTTGCGCGCCGCCGAAACCGGCCGCCCGATGCTGCGCGCCACCAATACCGGGATGACCGCGATCGTCGCCGCCGGCGGCGACATCCAGGCCGTGCTGCCGGCCTTCACGACCGGCGTGCTGCAGGGCGAGGTCGTCGCCCGCAGCGGCACGACGCCATTCATCCGTTACGGCAATTACGGCTTCCTGCTGCTCGCCGGCTTGTTTATGCTCGCCAGCCGCTGGCCGCGCCGGCGCTAAAGCTCAGGTCGTCGTACGCAGGCGCAGTGCGGCCTGTTCCAGACGCTGCTTTTCGGCCAGCACCTTGCCGGCGTAACGCCGCTCGGGATCGCTGACGGCGCCGCCGAACTGCTGCAGGCCTTCCTCCAGGCCACCGTTGCGACGGATCGACTCCTTGAGAACGCGAGCGCCGACCTGGACGTTGGTCACCGGGTCAAGAAAGGATGCACTAGGGATCTCTTCCGGCAGCTTGTCGAGATGAAAGCGGGGAATGACCTGCATCAAGCCCTGGGCGCCGACAACGCTTTGCGAGAACGGGTTGAAGCCCGATTCAACGCCGATGACGGCGATGATTAGCAGCGGATCAAGATGCAACTCGCGCGCCGTGGCCTGCGCTGTCGAAAAAATCGGCAGCAAGGCCTCGTCGGCCACCCGGTAACGCTTGGATACGTAATCCAGCGCACCGCGCATGCGCGGACTGAGAGAACCCAGCGACGGCTCGGCCGCGAGATCGGCCAACTCTTCCTCGACCGCAACAGCGGCCTCGGATGACGGAACCAGGCCCATGAAACTGTCGAGCAGGTTGAAACGGCCACTTTGCTGGCCGATCAGGGCGATGATGAAAATCAGTCCGGCCAGCATCAGGATTTTCCGGAGCGCCAGATAGAGGACAGAACAAGCCCGCTGAAGTGCGGGGGAAAGGGTAGCAGAAGCGATCATGTGACCTCCTTCACTGTTGCCACTGCGAAAAAACATCTTCGACAGCGAACGGTTACAGGGGGATACGACACCGAAAAGGGCGGACGAGGAACGTCCCGAAACCCGCAGGGCAGCTAGTCCAGCCGCCGAAAAACCCGGTGTTGCACCGCAACATAAATCGCAGTTTATTGATTTGATTGAACTTTGTCAAATCGAGCCAAAACACGGGCAAGCAAAAGTGTTGCGTCGCAACAACAAACCCGTGCCCAAGCCGGGCCAACAGGAGGTGCAGCCCGGCCCCGGCCCTTGCCGGCCGGCGACCCTGCCGGATCGCCGCAAAAGGCAGTAAAATCACGGCTTTCCGTCTTTCCAAGTGCGTCCCATGACCACCAGCAAGAAACCCAGTTTCCAAGAAATCATCCTGCGCCTGCAGCAATACTGGAGCGACAAGGGCTGCGCCCTGCTTCAGCCCTACGACATGGAAGTCGGCGCCGGCACCAGCCACACCGCCACCTTCCTGCGCGCCATCGGCCCCGAGCCATGGAAGGCCGCCTACGTGCAGCCCTCGCGCCGCCCCAAGGACGGTCGTTACGGCGAAAACCCGAACCGCATGCAGCACTACTACCAGTTCCAGGTGGTATTGAAGCCGGCGCCGGACAACATCCTTGAGCTCTACCTCGGCTCGCTCGAAGCCCTCGGCTTCGACCTGAAGAAGAACGACGTGCGTTTCGTCGAGGACGACTGGGAAAACCCGACGCTGGGCGCCTGGGGTCTGGGTTGGGAAGTCTGGATGAACGGCATGGAAGTGACGCAATTCACCTACTTCCAGCAGGTCGGCGGCATCGACTGCAAGCCGATCACCGGCGAAATCACCTACGGCATCGAACGCCTCGCCATGTACCTGCAAGGCGTCGAAAACGTCTATGACCTGACGTGGACCGACGGCCTGACTTATGGCGACGTTTACCACCAGAACGAAGTCGAGCAATCGACCTACAACTTCGAGCACTCCGACGTCGACTTCCTGTTCCAGGCCTTCGGCGCGCACGAGAAGCAGGCGCAGCACCTGATGGGCGCCCAGCTCGCGCTGCCGGCCTACGAACAGGTCCTGAAAGCCGCGCACACCTTCAACCTGCTCGACGCGCGCGGCGCCATCTCGGTGACCGAACGTGCCGCCTACATTGGCCGCATCCGCAACCTGGCCCGTGCCGTGGCGCAAGCCTACCTCGACTCGCGCGCCCGCCTCGGCTTCCCGATGGCCCCGAAGGAATGGGCCGCCGAAGTTCTCGCCCAGATTGAAAAGAAAGTTGCCTGATATGTCGACCAAGAATCTCCTCGTCGAACTGTTCGTTGAAGAACTGCCGCCCAAGGCACTCAAGAAGCTGGGTGAAGTCTTTGCCCAGACCCTGGCCGCCTCGCTGAAAAACACCGGTCTGGCCGCGTCGACCGCTACGGTCACTGCTTATGCCTCGCCGCGCCGCCTCGCCGCGCATGTCACCGACGTCGCCGCGGTTGCCGCCGACAAGCCGGTGGTGCAGAAGCTGATGCCGGTCGCCGTCGGTCTCGATGCTGCCGGCAACGCCACACCCGCCCTGCTCAAGAAGCTCGGCGCCCTCGGTGCCGACGCCTCCTGCGTGCCGAACCTGCGTCGCGAAAACGACGGCAAGGCCGACGTGCTGTTCTACGAAAGCCTGGCCAAGGGCGCGACGCTGGCCGAAGGCCTGCAGAAGGCACTCGAAGCCGCCCTCGCCGCGCTGCCCATCCCCAAGGTCATGACTTACCAGTTGCAGGATGGCTGGAGCAGCGTCAATTTCGTGCGCCCAGCGCATGGTCTGGTCGCCCTGCACGGCGCCGACGTCGTGCCGCTCGCCATCCTCGGCCTGACCTCCGGCCGCGCAACGCACGGCCACCGCTTTGAAGCAGCCGTCGATCCGGTCGTTTTTGACCATGCCGACGAATACGCCGCCAGGCTGGCAACCGACGGTGCCGTGATCGCCTCCTTCGCCGAACGCCGTGCCGAGATCGTTCGCCAGCTAGAAGCTGCCGCCGCCTCCGCTGGAGGCAAGCCGATTGAGGACGACGCCCTGCTCGACGAAGTCACCGCGCTGGTCGAGCGCCCGAACGTCCTGGTCGGCCAGTTCGAGGAAGAATTCCTCGCCGTGCCGCAGGAATGCCTGATTCTGACCATGAAGGCCAACCAGAAATATTTCCCGCTGCTCGATGCCGCAGGCAAGCTGACCAACAAGTTCCTCGTCGTCAGCAACATCAGCCCGGAAGATGCTTCAGCCGTGATCGGCGGCAACGAGCGCGTCGTGCGCCCGCGCCTGGCTGATGCCAAGTTCTTCTTCGACCAGGACCGCAAGAAGTCTCTGGAAAGCCGTGTCATCGGCCTGTCCAAGGTCGTCTATCACAACAAGCTGGGCACCCAGGGCGAGCGCATGCAGCGCGTCGCCGCGATTGCCCGCGCCATTGCCGAACATCTTGGCGGCGGCGAACTGGTGCAGCATGCCGAACAGGCTGCGGTACTGGCCAAGGCTGACCTGCTCACCGACATGGTCGGCGAATTCCCGGAACTGCAGGGCATCATGGGCCGCTACTACGCCCAGCACGACGGCCTCAACGCCGACGTCGCCGACGCCATCGAAGACCACTACAAGCCGCGCTTCGCCGGTGACAGCCTGCCGCGCGGTCGCGTCGGCACCATCGTCGCGCTCGCCGACAAGCTGGAAACCCTGGTCGGCATGTTCGGCATCGGCCAGATCCCGACCGGCGACCGCGATCCGTTCGCGCTGCGCCGGCATGCGCTGGGCACCATCCGCATGCTCGCCGAGGGCAACCTGGATTTGCCCCTCGACAGCCTGTTGACCGTTGCGGCCCAGGCTTTTGCCGCGGTCGACGGTTTCAAGGCCGCGGAAAGCGCGCTCGCCGACTTCATCTACGACCGCCTCGCCGGCAACCTGCGCGAGCAGGGTTACACGGCACAGGAAGTCGACGCCGTAGTCTCGCAACGGCCGCAACGCCTGGGTGACATCCCGAAGCGCCTGGCCGCCGTGCGCGCCTTTGCCGCGCTGCCGGAAGCCGCCGCGCTGGCCGCCGCCAACAAGCGGGTCGGCAACATCCTGAAGAAGGTCGAAAACCCGGTCGAACCGACCGCGGTTGCCGCCCTGCTCGTCGAGCCGGCCGAAATCGCGCTGCACGCCGCGCTGGTCGATGTCGTGCCGCAGGCCGATGCCGCCTTCGACACCGGCGACTACACCGAGTCGCTGCAGGCCCTGGCCGCGCTGCGTGCGCCGGTTGATGCCTTCTTCGACGGCGTCATGGTCAATGCCGAGGACCCGGCCCTGCGCGCCAACCGGCTCGGCCTGCTCGCCCATCTGCACGCAGCGATGAACCGCGTTGCCGACCTTTCCAAGCTTTCTGCCTGATCCGGAGAGCCGCCATGCCAACCAAGCTTGTCATTCTCGATCGCGACGGCGTCATCAACTTCGACTCGGCCCAGTTCATCAAGAACCCGGCCGAGTGGAAGCCGATCCCCGGCAGCCTGGAGGCCATCGCCCGCCTCAACCAGAGCGGCTACAAGGTGGTGGTCGCCACCAACCAGTCCGGCGTCGGGCGCGGCTTGTTTGACATGGATACCCTGAACAGCATCCATGAAAAGATGCACAAGACGCTGTTTGGCGTCGGTGGCCGCATCGATGCCGTGTTCTACTGCCCGCACCCGGCCGACTCCGACTGCGATTGCCGCAAGCCCAAGCCGGGCATGTTCAAGCGCATTGCGGAAACGCTCAACGCCGACCTGAAGGGCGTGCCGGCGATCGGCGATTCGCTGCGCGACCTGCAGGCTTCGGTCGTGCTCGGTTGCCTGCCGATGCTGGTGCATACCGGCAAGGGCGACAAGACCAGTGCCGAAGGCAATCTGCCGGCCGGCACGCTGGAATTCGCCAACCTGTCGGCAGCGGTCGACTTCATTCTGGCAGGCAAAAAGGCATGATCGCCATTCGTTCCACCGTGTTCATGGCCTGGGCCCTGCTCTGGTCGGTTCTCACCGCACCGCTCGTGGTCGGCGCCGCACTGCTCCTGCGCGGGCGCTGGGGCTACCACGCCGGCAAGCTGTGGCGCCTCGGCATCCAGTTCGGCGTCGAGAACATGCTCGGCATCCGGCCCAAGGTGATCGGTCTGGAAAACATGCCGAAAGAGCCCTGCGTCATTCTTTCCAAGCACCAGTCGGCCTGGGAAACGATGACCATCCAGGATTACGTGCCGAAGGGCGCCTACTGCGTCTTCGTGCTGAAGAAGGAATTGCTGCGCATTCCGCTGATGGGCTGGGGCCTGGCCGCGATGAAGATGATCTCGATCGACCGCGCCGCCGGCAAGAATGCCCTCGACCAGGTCGTCGCCCAGGGCCGCGAGCGCCTGCAGCAGGGCTACTACGTGATCATCTTCCCGGAAGGCACGCGTGTCGCGCCGGGCCAGAAGAAACGCTACAAGCCGGGCGGCGCCTATCTCGCCACCCATGTCGGCTGCAAGGTCGTGCCGATCGCGCACAATGCCGGCGAACTGTGGCCGCGCCAGGCTTTCCTGAAAAAGCCGGGCACCGTGACGATCAGCATCGGCCCGGCCTTCGACGCCACCGGCATGAGCGAGGCCGAAGTCAATCAGCGCACCGAGGAATGGATCGAAGGCGAAATGCAGCGCATCTCGCCGCATCGCTATTCGGATGTCCAGCACGACGCCAGCTGAGAGCAGCCACCGGATTGCGCTGGCCGGCGAAGAAGTCGGCTACCAGCTGCGGCGCAGCAAGCGCCGCACCATCGGCCTGGCTATCGACCAGCGTGGTTTGCGCGTTGCCGCGCCGCTGCGCGCCCGCCTCGGCGACATCGAAAACCTGATCCGCGAGCACGGCCAGTGGGTACTCGACAAGCTCGCCAACTGGCGCGAGCGACCGCCCCCGGAAAAAACACAAATCGTCGACGGCAGCGTCATTTCCGTCCTTGGCGCAGCGTTGACCGTTACCGTGACGCCGCTCGGCCGCGCTCGCTGGCAATTCGTCGACAACAAGCTGCACCTGTGGCCATCCGCCACGGTCAACGCCAATCAATTGCTCGAAAAGGCGCTGCGCGAAAAAGCCCGTTCCCTGTTCGTCGACCGTCTGGCGCTCTACGCACCGCGCCTCGGTGTCGCTGCGCCGGCACTGCGCCTGTCCTCCGCGCGCACACGCTGGGGCAGTTGCAGCCACCACGGCGGCATCTCGCTCAACTGGCGCCTGATCTTCATGCCGCTGCCGGTCGTCGATTACGTCGTCTGCCACGAGCTGGCGCATCTCAAGGAAATGAACCACAGCCCGCGCTTCTGGTCTGTGGTGGAGCAACTCTGTCCGGACTGGCGGGCGCTGCGCATAGCATTGCGCCAGCTCGGCCGGCAGATCCCGCAACTATAAAATCCAGGAAAACAGCATGCGCATTCTGCACACCATGATCCGCGTCGGCGATCTCGACCAGTCCATCGCCTTCTACACCGAAGTCCTCGGCATGCAACTGCTGCGCCGCAACGACTACCCGGAAGGCCGCTTCACGCTGGCTTTCGTCGGCTACGGTCCGGAAGAGAGCGGTGCCGTGCTCGAACTGACCCACAACTGGGATACCAAGAGCTACGAACTGGGCAACGGCTACGGCCATATCGCCCTCGCCGTGCCGGATGCGGCAGCGGCCTGCGCCGCGATCAAGGCGCGCGGCGGCAAGGTGGTGCGCGAAGCCGGCCCGATGAAGCACGGCACGACGATCATCGCCTTCGTTGATGACCCGGACGGCTACAAGATCGAACTGATCCAGCACGCCTGAGGCATTTTCCGGTCGCCCAGGCGGTCGACCGGATTTTTACGGGCATTTTCAGCCGGCAATGCTTAGCCGGCGATGGCCTCGCGGGCGACGCTCTCGAAACTGGCGACGACGCCGGCCCAGCTATGCGGCAACATGGTCTGCCGCGCCGCGTCGGCCAGTCGGCTGAGGCGCTTGCCATCACCGAGCATCCACAGCGCCGCGGCGAGATAGCCGCTTTCGTCGCCCGGCGAGGCGACCGTGCCGTTTTCTTCATGCTGCACCAGCTCGGCCGCGGCCGCACTGCGATAGGCGACCACCGGCAGGCCGCTCGCCATGGCTTCGGCGACGACGTTGCCGTAGGTTTCGGTCAGGCTGGGGAAGAGGAAGAGATCGGCGCTGGCGTAATGCGCAGCCAGATCCTCGCCGAGACGCACGCCGGCAAAATGGTGGTCGGCATGCTGGCGCGCCAGTTGCGTCGCCGACGGGCCGTCGCCGACCCAGATCATGCGCGCCGCCGGATGCTCGGCCTGGATCGCGGCAAAGCTTTTCTGCACCAGCGCCAGGTTTTTCTCCGCCGCCAGCCGGCCGACATAGAGGCAGGCCGGACCGGCCACACCGACGCCCCAGCTGGCGCGCATCGCCTCGCTGCGCCGCACCGGGTTGAACAGCTTGGTATCGACGCCGCGCCCGACCACACGCACGCCGCTGATCCCTTCGCCGGCCAGATCGGCGGCGAGGGCGGCAGTCGGCACCATGGTCGCGCGCGTGCGCCGGTGCAGGGTGCGCAGGTAAGCGGCCACCGCCGGACGCATCCAGCCGACGCCGTAATGCACGCTGTAACGGTCGAAATTGGTGTGAAAGGCCGACGTCACCGGGATGCCGAGCCGGCGTGCGGCATTGACCGCCGACCAGCCGAGCGGACCTTCGGTGACGACATGCACCAGGTCCGGCCGCTGGTGCCGCCACTGCCGCGCCAACCGGCGCCCGGCCGGCAAACCGAGGCGCAGGCCGGGATAACCGGGCAGCGGCAGACCGCTGACGGTCAACTCGTGTTCATTGCCAAAATCCGCTGCGCCCTGGCGCGGCCGGATGACGCTGACCCGGTGGCCGCTCTCGCGCAAACCGGCGACCAGACGACCGACCGTCATCGCGACGCCATTGACCTCGGGCGGAAAAGTTTCGGTGACGAAGGCGATATCGAGCCGGGTCATGCTGCCGCCAACCAGACGCAGACCCACACCACCACCACGTTGAGCAGCGAGACGAGTACCGCGGCGCTGCCGATATCCTTGGCGCGCTTGGCCAGACGGTGGTTTTCCAGGCTGACCCGGTCGACCACCGCCTCGATGGCGGAATTGAGCAATTCGACAATCAGCACCAGCAGCAGGCTGGCGATCATCAGGCCGCGCCCCAGCCAGGGCACGGGCAGCAGGAAGGCGGTCGGAATCAGCAGCAGGGCGAGCCAGACCTCCTGGCGGAAAGCGTCTTCGCACAGGTAAGCCGCCTTGAGACCGGCGACCGAGTAGTTGAAGGCATTCCAGACCCGGCGCAGCCCGGTCTTCCCCTTGAAGGGCGATTCGTGCTGCGGGTCCAGCCCGAGTTCGTGCGGCGTAGGTTCCTGCATGGCATCTCCATGAAAGCGCCCACGGTAATCAGACTGCGCTAAGCTTTGATGACAGCCGCTGTCACCAAAATGTCAGAAATCTCCGCTACCATCGCGCCCCCATGCGCCGCCTCCTGACCTTCCTCCTGCCTTTCGCCTGCAGCCTGCCGGCCCATGCTGCCCGGCCGATGACCACCGACGATGCCCGGCTGACCGATGCCCAGGCCTGCCAGGTCGAAACCTGGCTGCATCTGCACGGCCAGCAAAAGGAATGGTGGGCGCTGCCCGCCTGCAATCCAGGAGGAAACTTCGAGTTGACCCTCGGCGGTGCGCTCGCCTATTCGGAAGGTGCCATGCAGAGCGGTGCCCAGGTCATCCAGGGCAAGACCTTGTTCAAGGCGCTGGAAACAAATGGCTGGGGCATCGGTCTGGCGGCCGGCTACACGACCCAGCCCGGCAACGCGCATTCCGGCTCGCCCTATTTCTACGTACCGACCAGCTTTTCGTTTGCCGACGACCGCGTCGTCATCCATACCAATCTCGGCTACACGCGCGAGCGCGAAAACCACCAGACCCGCCTGACCTGGGGCATCGGCACCGAGCTGCAAGCCAGCGAGCGCCTCTACGTCATCGCCGAGACCTACGGCCAGGACAAGGGCAACGCCTACTTCCAGACCGGCCTGCGCTACTGGATCGTGCCCAACCGCGTGCAGATCGACACCACCTACGGCAGCCAGTTCAGCCACCTGCGCGAAGAGCGCTGGCTCTCGATCGGCCTGCGCCTGATCTCGCCGGCCTTGTTCTAGATCAAGGGTCACGCGTTTGTAACCTGGCCGCAACGAAAGTGCCGGGACCGCTATGCTAAAAGTACTACCTCCTCATTAGCGGAAGCACGTCCATGGTTTTCTTCGAACTGTTCGCCAACAATCCCGACATCGTCCGCATTGCCGCCGGTCAGCCATTGTTTTCCGAGGGTGATGACGGTCACCGGATGTTCGTGCTGGCCACCGGCACGGCCGAAGTCATCGTCAACAACCGCGTTGTCGAGCAATTGCAGCACGGCAATATCGTTGGCGAAATGGGCATCGTCTCATCCGGACCGCGCTCGGCGACGGTGGTTGCGACCAGCGATTGCGAATTCGTCGCGATCGACGAAAAACGCTTCAACTACCTGGTGCAGCAGACGCCCTTCTTCGCCACCCAGGTCATGCGCGTGATGGCCGAACGCCTGCGGGCGGTCAATCAGATGGTGACGCCGGTCGAAGACATCTGATCGACGTGCGGCGGCAGGAACTCGCCGCACCAGGCATGTACGCTGACCGCCGGGAAACGCCAGTGATGCGTTTCCCGCGGTGAGCTTTCACCGGCAAAGACCGGCGGAAAACGGTGGCAGGCGCCATTCAGCGCATCCGCCGCCTTGAAATATCGACACTGACTACAACTGGCTTCGAAAGCTTCGCTCATGGGGTTTTCTTCAATCGGCAACGGTTGACCGATTATCCACGGCAAATCCCGCTCAGACCATTACCACTTTGTTTCAAGCGTCAGGAAATAGCTGGCCAGCCCCGGCGTCCGGTCGGTTTCGGTCCGGCTGACCAGGCCGTTGATGTCGACTTCCTGCAACCAGTTGGTACGCTCTTCGCGCGTCACGTTCTGCGCCGAAAAACGTAGCGCCGTCTGGCTGCTGATCTTGTACAGCGCATAGAGGTCGAGCTGCTTGCGCTCGCCCTGCTGCTGGCGGACGGTGGCGCTGCTTTCGCGGTCGAGCGCCGACGAATAGCTGTAATTGCCGCCCATGCTCAGACGCCAGGACGGAACCTCGTAATCGATGCCGAGGTTGGCACTCTTGCGCGGCCCTTCGCCGGCGCCCAGGCCCGCGACCTGCTCCAGCATTTTGGTATCGGTGTAGGCGAGATTGCCGCGCAGCGTCAGATTCGGCAGGCCGAGGGCGGCCATTTTCGCCTTGAAATCGACCAGGCCGCCGCGCAGTTGCGCCTTGCCGACATTGCGCGGCCGCTCGACCCAGCGCCCGGCTTCGTTTTCGATCAGGCGCTGGACGTAGTTGTCGATGGTCCGGTCGAAGACCGAGAAACCGATGGTGCCGCCGCGCCCTTCGAGATAATGCTCGATGCCCAGCTCGATGCTGCGCAGGCGTTCCGGCGCCAGTTGGCTGTTGCCGCCACGATCGGGGTTGCTCGACGAATTGACGCCGCTTGCCTCGCGCACGATGGGGCTCAAATCGCGCGTCTGCGGCTGGCGGGTGTTGCCGGCGATGCTGGCGCGGAAATTCCACGCGTCGGTGACCTGCCACAGGTAATGCAGCGACGGATCGACCGAGTTGTAATTGCGCTCGATGCGACCGTTGCTGCTGTCGTCGATCTTCGTCTGCAGCACCTGGAATCGCAGGCCGGGCGTCAGCACATGCTGCTCGGCGACCTGCCATTCGTCCTGCAGCCAGCCGACGACGCGGCTTTCGGTCAGATGCGCCGAACTGCTGGCACCACCGCCGGTGCGCTGCTGATCGTCATCGGTCGATTTGTCGCGCCATTCGAGCGCACCGGTCAACAGGTGATTTTCGAAGAAAAGCTGCTTGCGGCGCAGTTCGAGCATGATTTCGCTTTCCTCGCGCACGGTCTTGTCACGCTGGTTGGCGGTCAGACTGCCGGCAGCATCGTATTTGCGCGTTGTCCGCTCGCTGTCGTCGCGCTCGCCCTGCAGCATCACGCGCGCCGTGGTTTCGCTGCCGCCGGCGCCCTGGTTTCGCCACTCGGCGGCGAGTCGACCGGTAGCGCGCGTCGTTTCCTGGCGCAGACGATCCGTCGAAGCGACGCCGGAGGTATCGCGCTCGATAGTCGAGTCGCGCAGGCTGTCGGTATAGGTCAGGAAAGGCGTCAAGGTCAGGCGGTTGCCGCTGCCGAGATTCCAGGAAAAGCGCGGACTCAGCGTCAGATTGTTGTCGTGCCCGGTCTGCGTTGCCTTCTCGCGGATCGTATCGGTCAACACGCCGCCAGTGTAGGTTTTCGCCTGCATCTCCTGCGAACCGACCACCGGCCGGCTGTTGAAGGCGCCGGACAGCAGGTAGCCGAAATCGCCGGCATCCGGCTCGCCGTACTGGCCTTCCAGGCGATACGACGGCTCGCCGTCGGTGAAGCCGATGCCGACCTTGGCGCTGCGCGTCAGCTGGCTGGGCACATCGCGCAGGATCAGGTTGATCACGCCGCCCGGACTGAGTACCGGAAATTCGGCGGTGCTGTTGCGGATGATCTCGACGCGCTCGATCAGCTCGACCGGCAGACGCAAGGCGGCCATCGGATTGCGCCCGCCGCCCGGCAGCGGCTGGCCGTCGACCAGGATCTGCGGCATGTTGCGGTCGGGGCTGCGTTGCTTGCCGCGCGGTCCACCGTCCATGTCGGTGAAATTGCCACCACCCGGCAGCTTGGAGAGCAGTTCGGCCATCGACGAAGCATCCAGCGTATCGAGTTCCTCGCGGTCGATGACGATCTTGCCGGCGGTCGCATTGCGGCGCAGTTCCTGGCTTTGCGTCTTCTTGGCGCTGACGCTGACTTCGGAGAGGACGCGTTCCTCGCTCGCCGGCGCTGTCTGGGCGATGGCCGCCGCCATGGGGGTCAGCAGGAAACCGAGGGGAAGCAGCGCGCGGCCGCAAAAGAAGGGGGAGTCAGTCATTTTGTTTTCCAGATGTTGTTGCTGGCTGGCTGTATGGCTGGCTGCGAAAACGCAGCATAACAACGCACAGGGCAAAAAAATCGCGTGCTTACGAATGCTTAAGACTTTTACAAAGCAGTTGCAAAAGCCCTCAGTTGAGGCCATCCAGCCAGAGGCGGTCGGGCGTGATTTCGGCCAGCGTGACACAGCCGGAGAGCGCCATGCAAACCTCGAGTTCCTCGCGCAGCAGCTTGATCAGGTGGGCGACGCCGAGTGCGCCGGCGACCGCCAGTGCCTGCACGTAGGGGCGGCCGAGCAGCACCGCGTCGGCACCGAGCGCCAGCGCCTTGAAGACATCGCTGCCGCGCCGGATGCCGCCGTCGAGCAGCAGCGTGACCTTGGCGCCAACCCGGGCGCGCATCTCCGGCAGCACATCGAGCGGTGCCACCGTCGTGTCGAGCACGCGCCCGCCGTGATTCGAGATAACCAGGCCCTGCACGCCGCAACTGACTGCCTGTGCGGCATCCTCCGGGTGCAGCACGCCCTTGAGCAGGAGCGGCAAAGTCGTTTGCGCGCGCAGCCATTCGATATCGGCCCAGGTCGGCGCCAGCGCCATCATGCCGGCGAAGACCGGGCTGTCATTGGCCGAGAGCAGCGGCATTTTCGGTGTTTCAGCGAGGTTGACCGCTGCGACCTTGGGCGGCAGCGCAAAGCCGGCGCGCTGTTCGCGGTTGCGGATGCCGCTGAGCGGCGCATCGATGGTCAGCACCAGCGCCTGGTAGCCGGCCGCCTCGGCGCGGCGGACCAGCGCCAGCGAGGCGTCGCGTCCGCCCTGCCAGTAGAGCTGGAACCAGAGCGGCGAACCGGCCTGGCTGGCAATATCTTCCAGACGGGTCGAGGCCAGCGTGCTGACCAGCATGCCGGCGCCCATCACGCTGGCACCAAGGACGGTTGCCAGCTCGCCATCCGGATGGAAGAGACGCTGGTAGGCGACCGGTGCGAGTAGCAGCGGATGCGCCAGTTCCTGCCCGAACAGGCAACAGCGGGTGTGCCCCTGCGTGAGATCGCGCAACACGCGCGGACGCAGCGAAATCGACTGGAATGCTTCGCCGTTGCCGCGCAGGCTCAGCTCGTCGGCTGCTCCGCCCTGCAGGTAGGCCCAGGCGTTGTCGTCGAGATGCTGGCGGGCGCGTGCCTCGTAGTCGCAGGCGGCAACCAGGTCATGCGGGATCAGCTCAAGCGGCGGCAGCGGCATGTTCATTCCGCCCATTGCTGCAGCAGCTTGTGATAGTGCCCGGTCAGCGCGACGACTTCGGGCGTGTCGCCGAGCTGACCGCGCAGCTTGAGAATGTTCATGTCCAGATCAAACAGCATGGCGCGGCGCCAGGCATCGCGCACCAGGCTCTGCGTCCACAGGAAGGAAGCGACGCGCACGCCCTTGGTCACCGGCTCGACGCGGTGCAGGCTGGTTGACGGATAGACGATGGCATCGCCGGCCGCCAGCTTGACCTCATGGCAACCGTAGCTGTCCTCGGCGATCAGCTCGCCGCCTTCGTATTCGTCAGGTTCGCTGAGGAAGACCGTGGTCGATACGTCGGTGCGGATTTTCTGGCCGCTGAAGCGGTCGGTCTGGATCGCGTTGTCGATGTGGTTGCCGTAGTGACCACCGTGCATGTAGCGATTGAACATCGGCGGCAGGATGTGCTTGGGCAGCGCCGCGGCAACGAACAGCGGATGCCGTTGCAGGGCATCGGCCACCCGCTGCGACAAATTGGCAAATATCGGCGAGTCGACCGCCAGCTGCTCGTTGCGCTTGATCCCGGAGGCCTGCGCACCGGCCGTCTGCAGACCGTCCACCCAGCCCTCATGGTCGAGCAGGCGGCGAATTTCGGCAACTTCCTGTTTGCTCAGGACTTCAGGAATGTGCAGCAGCATGACGGACTCCTCTTTGACAAAAGGCCCCGCCTGGTAGGCGGGGCCTGAACAACCGGCGAACCGGTCAGAAGGTGAAATTTGCGCTCAACATCGCCGAACGCGGCGTGCCCAGCGTCATCCGCGCCCCGCTGTTGTTGAGGGTGCTGATGTATTCCTCGTCGAACAGGTTGTAGACGTTGAGACGCAGGTTAGTGTTCTTGCTGAGCTTGTAAGCCGCCATCAAGTCGGTCACCCAGTAGGACGGGATGTTCGGCATGTTGGTGGCCGCCGCCGAATCGCCGGTGATCAGGCGCTTCTGTTCAGACACATAGCGCACGCCACCGCCCAGGGTCAGATCGCCAAGCGTGTAGGAGGTCCACAAGGTCGCGGTCAGGTCGGGCGACCAGCGCACGCCGGTCGATGAGGTCACACCGTTGGTCGTGCTGAAGCTGTAGTTGTCGAGCGCCTTGGTACGCATCTGGGCGATGCCGGCCGAAACCTGCCAGAAATTGGTCAGCTGGCCGACCGCCGACAATTCGACGCCTTCAACGCGTGTCTTGCCGAATTGCGAGTAGGTGCTATCAACCGCGTTGTAGGAAACCTGCTTGTCGTTCTCGGTGCGATAGACGGCCAGGGCCAGGTTCAGGCGCTTGTCGAGCAGATCCCACTTGGTGCCGATTTCCATGTTGATGGTTTCCTGCGGATCGAAGGCCGGATTGCTGGTGCTCGACGACGAAGCCGACAGCGCGAAGTTGGCGCCGCCCGGCGGCGTCAGCGAGTTGGCGTAGGCAGCGTAGATGCTGCCGTTGGCGGCCGGCTTGTAGACCGCACCGACCTTCCAGCTGAACAGGTTGTCCGAGACTTCGAGATTGTCCGGCGCCAGGTCGTTCACCGCGTAGCCCGGGTACAGCAAGAGGTTATTGGCGGTAACCACGGTGCGGCCTTCGGTCGTCGTCTTGTAATGCTCGGCACGGAAGCCGCCGTTGATCATCCAGCGCTCGGACAGCTTGAGCGTGTCGAACAGGTAGAAGGCAGCGGTGGTCGTCTTGCCGTCGACATAGGCACCGGTCGCGTAGGGCGTACCGAGCGTAGTCGAGGAATCCGGGTTGTAGAGATTGGCCACCGGATTGGCGATCGCCGCATAGGTGACGCCGTTGATGGTCGCGGCACCCGTGCCGAAACTGCGGGTTTTCTGACGCTCATACATCAGCTCGACACCGGCCGCCAGCGAGTGCTTGACGAAACCGGTCGCGAATTCGGCGTTCAGGCTGGTCTGGTTGGCGAAAATCTCGTTTTCCTGGTCGGTGCGCTGGCGCAGGCGGGCGACGGTCCATGTCGAGGGATCGGCCGAGGTGGCGGCCAGCGTGTTGATGCCGGTCATCACGCGATCCATCTTGGTGATGCCGTAACGGGTGATGTTGCGGACCGTGGCGCCGTTGCTGAGATCGTGCTCGAACTTGGCGGTGACCATGTCGGCATCGACCTTCTCGTAATCGTTCTTGCTGCCGTAGTAATTCTCGCGATCGACCTTGCCGCCATTCTTGAGGAAGGCATTGGTACTGACAAAACCATCAACGCCGATGGTCGGGATGCCACCGTCCGGCGTGTTGTTCTGACGCACGTGCTGCGAGTAGAAGTAGAAACGGGTCGGTGTGCCGAGGCCGAGCGCAAAGGCCGGCGCAATGGCGATGCCACTGTTCTTGACTTCATCACGACCGTCGACACCACCATCCTGCGCCATGACATTGACGCGCACGGCAGCGGTTTCGCCGACCTTCTGGTTGAAATCGGCGCTCAGGCGCGTCTTGTTGGCTGTACCGACTGCGACCGAAGCCGTATTGATGCTGTCGAGACCGGGCAGCTTGGAAATCAGGTTGATGTAGCCGGAGGATGCGCCACGGCCGATATCGGAACCGGCCGGGCCTTTGACGACCTCGATCTGCTCGATGTTGAAGACGTCGCGCGACACGGCGCCGAGGTCGCGAATGCCGTCGACGAAGGTTGCCGTCTGCGTCGAGAAACCGCGCATCTGGAAAGTATCGCCGGCCGAGGTATTGCCGTTCTCGCCGAGTTGCATGGTGATGCCCGGTGTGTTGCGCAGGGCTTCCATCAGCGAGGTCGCGCCCTGCTCCTGCAGGACTTCCTTCTTGATCACCTGCACCGTCTGCGGCGTATCGAGCAGCGGCTGGGTCAGCTTGCTGTTGGCGGATTTCTCGGCCTTGAACGGCACATCGGCGGCTGCCTTGACCGTCATCGGCGGCAGCGAGGTTTCGGTTTCCTGCGCCATTGCCGCAGCCGGCAAGGTGGCGGCGAAGAGTGCCAGCAGGTGGGAAGAATGCGTGTGTTTACGACTGCGGATGTGCGCCATGAGCCTTTTCCTATTGATGATTTAACCGGATTTGGCTGGCGTTCCGCGCTTGCCGCACGAGGCGGCCCTGGCAGATGGCTGGCTGATTTACTTAACGCTTACATGATAACGATTCTCATCCGCAGATGCAACGCTTTGTAACAAGCCGTTAAAAATTGTCGGTCAAAAAACATCGCGGCAATAGCGTCCTTCGTCCGCCAGACGGTCGACCGCTTCCTTACCCAATAAATCACGCAGCACCCTGTCCACGCCTTCGGCCATGCCCTGCCGGCTGCCGCAGACATAGACCGCCGCACCGCGTGCCAGCCACTGCCGCAACAACTCGCCGTTGGCGGCCAGGCAATCCTGCACGTAACGCCCGTCGCCGGCATCGCGCGAAAACACCGCATCGAGCCGGGCGAGAAAGCCGGCGCCTTGCCAGCCGGTCAACTCGCTGCGCCAGTGAAAATCATGCTTTTCATGGCGTTCACCGAAAAGCAGCCAGTTGTCGTCTACACCGGTGGCAATCCGGCTGGCGAGCAGGGCGCGCAGGCCGGCCAGACCGACCCCGTTGCCGATGCAGATCAATGGCCGGAAGCGGTTGGCGTTGAGATGAAAGGCCGGATGCGGGCGCAGGTGCATGGCGACCTCGGCGCCCAGCGACAGATCCCGCGTCAGCCAGCCCGACATCACACCGCACGAACCGTCGGCCCGGATATGGCGGCGAACGAGCAGGCGGACCTGGCCGCCCTCTTCGGGCAGCGAGGCCAGCGAGTAGTCGCGCTGACAAGCGGCATCGGCGCCATGCCGGACCTGCACCAGGTCGCCGGCCGTCCAGTGCGGCGTTGCCCCTGTCGGCGCAAATTCGAGCTGATAAACCTCGCCGCCGGCGCTGCCCGGATTGAGGTGCCGGCGGTCGACCAGCCGCCAGGGGCGAAAATCGTCGGCCGCTTCGGCAAATTCCGCGGCCGCACCGAGTTCGGCCAGACGCTCGTGCCAGGCCGCAAGCGCCGCCGCGTCGCCGCGATCGACCTCTATACGGGCAAAACGCTGCCGCGCGCCCTGCGCCAGCAGCCAGTTTTCGAGACGTGCGGCGAAGCCGCAGAAATGCCGGTAGTTGCGATCGCCCAGCGCGAGCAGCGCGAATTCGACGCCGGCCAGATCGAGAGTTTCGGGAAACAGGTCGCGGACAAAACGCCGCGCGTTATCCGGCGCATCGCCCTCGCCGCTTGTGGCGACGACGAACAGGAAACGGCCGCCGGCCTGCAGCCCGGCCGCAGCGAGTTGATCGAGCGGCAGGCAGCACACCGTCGCACCGCTGCGCTCGAGCGCCAGCGCCGTACGCTGCGCCAGGGCCTGGGCCGTGCCGGTCTGGCTGGCGTAGGCCACCGTCCAGTCGGCATTTGCCGCAGGCAAAGGAAAGTGCGCCCGGCGCCGCCAGGCCCACCAGCACAAGCCAAGATAGGCCAGGGTCAGCAGCGCGGCAGCCACGCCGCGCGCCGGTTCAAGCATCCAGAGCATCGAACATCCAGGAAACGCTATCGAGTACGGCAGACAGTGGCCGACCGAAGCGGAAAAAACGGGAGAAGCACGCGCGCATGCCCGGGCTTGGCCGCATCAAGCAAGCACGCAAGCAAATGGGCGCGCCGACCGCAGCCGGACGCGCCCGTAACGCAGACTTATTGCGGCAGAACCTCGAAAGTGCCGCTGTAGTTGTAGCGCTTGGCCGGCATGGGCGGGCGCGGCTGGCCTTCCGGCACAGTGACGCGCGCCGGGTAGCCGGCGTTGATCCAGTACATCTGCGGCATCGGCCAATTGACCGTGAATTCGCCCTTGGCATCGGTGGTCAGCGCCGTTTCCTTGAGCACGCCGCGATACTTGACGCCGCCCGGCACCACGGCGACGGTCAGGCCGGGCAGCGGCTTGCCGTCGAGCAGCAGGCGGAAGCGGGCCGGTTGGCCGACCAGGAATTCGCTCGGGTGATCAAGCGGAATCAGTTCCAGGCCACTGCCCACCGGTTTGAGCACGGTGGCGTTCGGCTTGCCGGCGGTGACGAAGGTTTCCAGACGGCCAAACGTCGTGCTCACCGCCAGTTCCTCGGCCTCGGCCGGGATTTCTTTTTTCAGATCGGCAACATTGCCGCGCCAGCGCTTCATCTCGCCGTTCAATTTGTAGCTGGCCATGGCCGTCTCGCTGACCAGGGAAATGCGGTAGGTGCCGCTTTTGGCCAGCTTGAGATCGAGACTGCTGCGATATTTGCCGGTAAAGGTCTGGTTCGGCTGCACGGCGCCGCCATCCGGATCGGTGATGCTCAGGCCGTCGAGCTTGAGGGCATTGGCGCCGAGTTCGAACAAATCCTCGGAAACGGCAGCGTCTACCGTTACCCAGGGATCCTTGCC
Organism: Quatrionicoccus australiensis; assembly: GCF_020510425.1. Classification (NCBI taxonomy): domain Bacteria; kingdom Pseudomonadati; phylum Pseudomonadota; class Betaproteobacteria; order Rhodocyclales; family Azonexaceae; genus Quatrionicoccus; species Quatrionicoccus australiensis. The sequence goes on along the minus strand of NZ_JAHBAH010000001.1, from coordinate 2,771,027 downwards.
GTCCACCTGGGCGGCCGAGGGCAGCAGCCAGGTGCGATGTGCGTGTGCCACCGAAACCGAAGCCAGCAAGGCGACGGCGAGAAAAGAGCGAGTCAGGGAATGCATGGTGTTTCCTCCGAAGAAATCAGGGTTTCAGTTGCACGGTGACATTGCCCAGCTCTTCCTGGCCCTTGCTGCCGGTCGAGCGAGCTTCCTTGGGCGGCCAGCTGAGCGGCACGCGGACGACTTCGCGGCCGCCCGCTTCACGCGAGGCTTCGACGAACAGCGTGTATTCGCCGGCCGCCAACTGGCCGAGCGGCGCCTTGCCGGCGACGAAGTTCAGGCTATGCAGGCCGGGCGCGCGCGTCGCGCTGGTCACCGCGTCGAGCGGCACTTCCAGGTCGCGGCCGCCCTTGCGCCACCACTGGCGCATGTCCTTGAGCCATTTGGTGCCGCCGTTGTCCTTCTTTTTCTGGTCGTACCACACGGCCAGTTGCGTGACCTGGCCGCCGTCGGCTTTTTCCAGCCACATGGCGATGTAGGGGCGGTGATACTCGGCGACAGCCAGTTGCGGAATGTCGATCTTGACCGACAACTCCGCCGCCAGCGCCGGCAGCGCGCTGGCCAGTACGGCCGCGAGCAGGAGTTTGCGTTTTTGCATGAAATTCTCCGTGGGGATCAATGAATGAAAAGCAGGGCAATGAGTGCCGGCAGCAGGCAACCGAAAGCGACCAGCGGCCAGGTCGAGGGCCGTTGTCCGGCCTGCATCTGGAGCAGCAGCAAGCCGGTGGCCGAGAAGAACAGGCAGGCCAGCGCAAATAGATCGATGAACAGGCTCCACACGCCGCCGGTATGGCGCCCCTTGTGCAGGTCGTTGAGCCAGGAAATCCAGCCGCGCTCGGTCAGTTCGTATTCAACCTCGCCGTCTTCGAGTCCGATGCGCAGCCAGGCGTCGCCGCCCGGTCGCGGCAGCGGCAGGTAGATTTCCTCGGCCGACCATTCCGGACTGGCTGCGCTCAGGTCAACGTGGAAATTGGCGCCCAACCAGGCGTCGACCGCTGGCGGCAAACGCGCCGGCGCTGCTGCCGCCAGGCCTTGCAAACCAGGCAGCAAGTCGGCCGGCAAGGGCAGCGTACTGCGCGTGATCTGCGGCTTGGCCTCGATCTGCGCGGCGTGATTGAGCGTGATGCCGGTGACGCTGAACAGGAGCATGCCGAGCAGGCACAGCGCCGAGCTGATCCAGTGCAGCTTGAGCAGGAGTTTTCGCCAGGCACTGCGCCGCTGCGCAGCAGCCAGTTCGGGGTCGAGCGAGCGCGAGTCGGCTGCCGCGGCAAAAGCGCGCGACGGACAAAGAAAACGCAGGGAAAATTTGGCAGCCATGGCAACTCGTCTAAGGGATGTCTGGCTGGCATCCCGGACCGGCAGGGCGGAAAATTTCTCCGTCAGCGGTCAGAGTTCTGGCTGGCTGAAGCGATTATAAATGCGAACGGTTCTTAATAACAAGCTTTTCCGGCAGCTGCCAACTCCCGGAAAAGCGCCGCGACGATCAGGTTGCCGCGACGGTCAACGCCTCGGAAACGGCATTTTCCCGCCCGGCGAGTTCGCGATAACGCGCCGCAAGGCGCGCCGCCATTGCGGCATCGGACCACTCCGCGGCATAGGCCGGCGCTTCTTCTGCCAGGTATCGCCAGGCAAGCGGCTGATTGAAAAAGTAACCCAGCACTTCGCCGAAAGCCGCTGCGTCGGCTGACGGCGAGTAAGCGCCGCGCCCCGGAGCGAGAATATCGGTGGTACCCATCTCCGAAAGCGCGATGACCGGCAAACCGGCCGCCATCGCTTCGAGCAGGACCAGGCCCTGGGTTTCGGTACGCGAGGCAAAAACGAAGACATCGGCTGCCGCATAACAGTCCGGCAAGGCCTGCTGGCGGTCGAGATAGCCGATGAAACGCACCGCATCAAGCAGGCCGAGCTGCCGCACCCGCTCCTTGAGATCGTTCATTGCCGGGCCTTCGCCGGCAATCAGCAGCAGCGCATCCGCACGCATGTCGCGGGTGCGCAGCATGGCTTCGAGCAGGAAGCCGATATTCTTCTCGTGCGCGACACGACCGACGAAGAGCGCCACCGGCTGGCCGAGCGGAATGCCATGCTCGGCGCGAAAGGCAGCCCCGTTGCCACGCCCGAAACGGGCGAGCGGAATGCCGGTCGGCAGCACATGCAGCGGCGCGGTAACGCCATAGGCAAGCAGGCGCTGCTGCATCGCCGTAGACGGCACGACCACCGCATCCAGCGCATTGCACTGGCGCCGCGAGAAGGCGCGCGCCTGCCCCTTCAACCAGCCACCGGGCAGAAAGGGCGCGTAGTGCTGCAGGTATTCCTCGAACAGCGTGTGATAAGTCGCCACGACCGGCAAGCCAAGGCGGCGCGCCGCCTTGAGGCCGGCGTAATGGGCGACGAAAGGCGTCTGGACGTGAATCAGGTCGCAATCGGCCGCGGCGGCGAGCACTGCCTTGTGCATAGCGCGCCAGCCGACCAGGCGATCTTCGCGATCACCCGGCACCGGCCGGCCGGCAACGCGGATGATGCCTTCTTCGTCCGGTTCGTCGCCATAGCGCGGCACGACCAGACGAACCTCGACACCGAGTTCGCGCAAACACTGGCGGAAGGTCTCGATCGAGGTCGACACCCCGTTGACCCGCGGAAAATAGACATCGGACACCATCAGGACACGCATTCAGACCTCCGCAGTTTCAGCGACCGGCGCCGCGAGGGCGGGCTGCGCCGCCTGCATGCCCCAGGCAACCAGTTCGAGGCGACCGTCGAAATGCTCGACGATGGCCGTACATGAATCGACCCAGTCGCCACAATTGACGTAGCTGAGACCATCGATTTCGCGGATCGTCGCCCAGTGGATATGGCCGCAGATGACGCCGTCCAGACCACGCTCCTTGGCGTGATGGATGGCCGATTCCTCGAAATCGAAAATGAAATTGAGCGCCGTTTTGACCTTGCGCTTGGCGTAGCCGGCGAGCGACCAGTAACCGGCCAGGCCGAGCTTGCGCCGGCCCCAGGACAGCCAGTGATTGAGGCGGACCAGCAGGTCGTAGGCCTTGTCGCCGAGCACGGCGACCCAGCGATGATGCCGCGTCACCTGATCGAAGACGTCGCCATGAATAAGCAGGAAGCGACGGCCGTCGGCCATCTCGTGGATCAACTCATCGACCACCTCGATCTCGCCGAAGATGATGCCGCAGTAGTCGCGCAGCGCCTCGTCGTGATTGCCGGGAATGAAGACGACGCGCTCGCCGTGGCGGGCCCGGCGCAGCAGTTTCTGGACGACGGTGTTCTGCGCCTGCGTCCAGTGGATGCCGCGGCTCATCGACCAGAAGTCGATGATGTCGCCGATCAGGTAGGTCTGCTCGGCGGAATACTCGCGCAGGAAATCGAGAAGGCAATCCGCCTGGCACGCTCGCGTACCCAGGTGGATATCGGATAAAAAGACTGATCTGACCCGTGGCATGTCGCCACGATAGAACCCGGCCATGAAAGCCGGGTGACGTGGCGGTTAAGCTTTTGTTACAGAGCCTAGGCCTCGCTGTCCGACTGCACGCCACCGCGCCAGCCGCCGCGCAGCAGTGGCAAAAGGTAGTGAATGGCGAAAGCGCTCAGGCCCCAGGCGCAGACCAGCAGGCGCACCGCCAATGAATCGGGATAGCCCTGGCTCTCAAACGGCAGGGTCGCGACCGCCAGCGCAGCGATGCAGACCAGGCCGCGATGCGGCCGGACACGCAGGCCCCAGCGCCATTGCCGGGCAAGTTGCACGCCGGCCCAGGCTCCAAGCACGCCGATGATTGCGGCAATCAGCACATCGAATGGCCAGTGGGCCCCCACCGCCACGCGAGAAAAGCCGACCAGTGCCGCCAGAGGCAACAAAGGCCACAGGCGGCGCCAGCCGCCGATGGCGAGCCAGACGGAGACGAAGGAAAACACCGATACCGTGTGCCCGGACGGAAAGCTCTTGCTGGTCAGTCGAATACCGAGGATGGTGATCTGGTCGGCCGCGAACATCGCCGCCGGCCGCGGCATTTCCAGCCAGATCTTGATGCCGCGCGAAACCAACCCGCCGATCACCGCCGCCACGATGATGCTCCAGAAGACCCGCGGATAACGCCGGCAAAACGGCAGCATCAGGGCGAGCAGGACGCGCTCGTCGCCGAGCACGGTCAGCGACTGCCAGAACCAGCCCGGCAAATGACTGCTGACCGCCTGCGCTTCGCGAAAGCCGCCGAACCAGCCCTGGGTCAGGACAAAAACACCGGCCAGCAGCGCCAGGCCAAGCGCCAGCCAGGGCAACAGGCGTTCGTCGTCGGTGCGGCCGTAGTCGCTCATTGGGCCGGACCGGCAACCACCCGGCCGAGAACGAGGAAGCCGCGCTTGTAGACTTCGTCTATCTGCAGCGGCGCCACATCCTTTTGCAACTCGCCGTAACGATCGCTGCGCACGAGTACCAGTTCGCCAAGCTCCGGCTTGCCGGAGGGCGTCACCGCCTGGCGGTAAACGCTGAAACTGGGCTGATAAAGCTTGTAGAGCACAACCTTCTCGCCGCTCTGCCGCGCCACTCGCCCAGCCTCGCGTACCGGCCCCTGCGTTGCATCGAGCACGACCGGGAAGACGACACCGAATACCACCAGCGCCTGCAGGAAACCGGCCAGCACCAAGCCTTGCCAGACCGGCAGGCGGCGCCAGAAAGCCAGTGCCACGACCAGCACGGCAAAGACAACAAGCAGCCAGCGCGACACATCGGCAAAGCCAGCGGTCAACTCGTTCAGCAAGGCCATTTCCAGCGGCCGCGTCGTGCGGCTGGCGGCAAACTCGAGAATCTGCGGCAGGAAAGCGAGCAGCAGGCCGAACAGGATCTGCGGCAGGAAGGCGAGCAGGCGCCGCTCACTATCGAGGCGGTGGCGCGCCAGCAGGATGAACAGCGGCGTGCAGCCGTAAAGCAGGTAATGCGGCAACTGCGTGCGCGAGAAGGAGAAAAACACGAAAACGACGCCGAACCAGATCAGCAGGAAACGCTCGAAATCGCCTTCCGGCAATTTGCTGCGGATACCCGTCCACAGCTTGCCGCCGATCGCCAGCAGCCAGCCAGTGAACGGCAACAGCACGAAAGGCAGCGCGATCAGGTAATAGAAAGGATTGCCGCCGTGGCCTTCGAGCGTGCTGGTGTAGCGGTCGACATTGTGTTTCAGGTAAAAACCGCGGAAGAAGGCATCGCCCTGATCGAGATAGACCATCACATGCCAGGGCACGACGATGGCCAGGAAGAGCGCCCAGCCGGGCAGCCAGAACAAAGCGCGCAACCAGGCCCGCCAGTGGCCGGCCGAGACGAAGAGCAGGCTGCCGATCAGCAGCGGGAACATCACCGCGACCGGCCCCTTGGTCAGGAAGCCGAGACCGAGCACGGCATAGGTCCACGCCAGCAGGCGGCGGCTTTCACGCACGCCCTGCCCGGCCCGCACCGCAACGAAGTAGTCGTAGACGCCAAACAGCGCCAGGCAGATGAACAGATTGAGCAAGGCATCGGCAATCGCCGCCTTGGCGATCAGGCCGACCTGCAGGGACAAGGCCATCGCAAGCGTCGCGACCAGCGCCGTCGTGCGGTCGCCATGACGCAGGCAGAAGCGGTAGAGCGCCCACATCCAGAGCATCGCGGCGAGGATCGAAGGCAGGCGGAAGCCGAACTCGGTCGGCCCGAGCAGGCTGACCGTGGCCGCTTGCGCCCAGTAGATCAGGATCGGCTTGTCGTGACGCGGCTGCGCGTTGAGGGTCGGCGAGACGAGGTTGCCGCGTTCGAGCATCTCGCGCGTTGCTTCGGAAAAGGCGCCTTCATCGACATCGGTGAGCGGCAGCGAATAGCTGTTCAGGACAAAGGCGAGCAACACCGCCAGCAACAATGACCAGGGTGACAGCAGGAAGCGTTCGATGTTGCGGGGAAGAGTAAGGGACATGGAACGAGCTGGTTGAACACACATTAGGGTTTGCAAGAAAGATCCCCAAACCGCCTTGACTCGCTGCCGCGCTGCACATAAATTCGGGGGCTGATTTTCAGCCGGAAGCCGGCTGAACCGGCATCCACCAGGAGAACCTTATGAAACTCGGCACCCCGCTTTCCCCCAGCGCCCTGCGCGTCATGCTTCTCGGCTCAGGCGAGCTCGGCAAGGAGGTGATCATAGCATTGCAACGTATGGGCGTCGAGGTGATCGCCGTGGACCGCTACCCGGATGCGCCGGGCCACCAGGTGGCGCATCGCGCCCATGTCATTTCGATGACCGATGGCGCCGCGCTGCGCCGCCTCGTCGAGCAGGAAAAGCCGCACCTGATCGTGCCGGAAATCGAAGCCATCGCCACCGACATGCTGGTCGAGATCGAGGCCGCCGGCCTCGCTGAAGTCATCCCGACCGCACGCGCCACCAAGCTGACCATGAATCGCGAAGGCATCCGCCGCCTGGCCGCCGAAGAACTCGGCCTGGCCACCTCGCCCTACAAATTTGCCGACTCCCTGGAGGAGTTGCAGGCTGCCATCGATGGCGGCATTGGTTACCCGTGCATCGTCAAGCCGGTGATGTCCTCGTCCGGCAAGGGCCAGTCGCTGCTGCGCGGCCCGGACGACGTGCAGAAGGCCTGGGACTACGCGGCCAGCGGCGGCCGGGTCAATTCCGGGCGCATCATCGTCGAGGGCTTCATCGACTTCGATTACGAAATCACCCTGCTCACGGTCCGTGCCCGCGGCGCCTCCGGTGAGGTCGAAACCCATTTCTGCGAGCCGATCGGCCACGTTCAGGTATCCGGCGATTACGTCGAGTCCTGGCAGCCGCAGGCGATGACGCCAGGCGCACTGCAGCGCGCCCAGGAAATTGCTGCCGCCGTCACCGGCAACCTCGGCGGGCGCGGCCTGTTCGGCGTCGAACTGTTCGTCAAGGGCGACATGGTCTGGTTCTCCGAAGTCAGCCCGCGTCCGCACGATACCGGTCTGGTCACGCTGTGCTCGCAGCGCTTTTCCGAATTCGAGCTGCACGCCCGCGCCATCCTCGGCCTGCCGGTCGACACCGCGCTGCGCGAGCCCGGCGCCTCGGCCGTCATTTATGGCGGCATGGAAGAAAAAGGCATCGCTTTCGAAGGCGTCGCCGAAGCCTTGTCGGTGCCGCGCAGCGACATCCGCCTGTTCGGCAAGCCGGAGTCCTTCGTCAAACGCCGCATGGGCGTTGCCGTCGCCAACGGCGACGATACCGACCAGGCACGCAGCCGGGCCAAGCAGGCAGCCAGCCTGGTCAAGCCGGTAAAGGACTGAAGCCCCCGGAACACCCGGTTTTTACCATTTTTTAGCGGTCGACCGCCTGGTTTGTCCATTTTTCGTACACCTTCCTGAGAAAAGAAGCGCGTGGCAGACAATCTGTCTGCCACGCGCCAAGCCGGATGGAAGCCCCATCCGGCACAGGGGATCAAATATCCGGCAACCAGCTAGTCGACTCTCAGTTTGGCGTTATCGAGCAGTTTCTGAATCAGGCTCGCGTCATCCCCGGCAGCGACTCCGTAACTTGAGTAGAGATTGACGCCGGACAGCGTGATCCGCTGATCTTCGGCGCCGGCCTGATAATTGCCGTTCGAGAAGCCCCCCGCCGAACTGACGCGGATCACCGTGCTCGAACCACTGGTCGTGATATCCAGATAGCTGGCCAGATTACCGATCCCGGCGACATGGTTTTCACCCTGCAGCAGATCGCGCAGATCCAACGCCTCGCCGGCCGTGCTCGTCGAGAAGTCGGTCACGGTATCGGTCGCCGGCGATCCGGGATTACCCCGGTCGGCATAGTTCCAGACAAACAGATCAGCACCAGCTCCACCAGTCAGGTTGTCATTGCCCGCCCCGCCAGCCAACCGGTCATTGCCGGCCTCACCGTACAGATAGTCGTTACCGGCCCCGCCCAGCAGCCAGTCAGCGCCTTCACCACCATAGAGATAGTCATTGCCGGCATTGCCGACCAACACATCGTTGCCGGCATAGCCACGCAGTATTTCATCAGCGCCGTCACCGACAATGATGTCGTCAATCCCGGTACCATAGAGGTAGTGGGTATTGCGCGTGGCAATCGTCACCGAAGCATCGTCGGTTTGCGTACCATCCGAAATCAGATAGCCGAAGCTTCCCGTTCCGTTACTGGAGGCAGATACCGCATCGATGATCTGACCTGCGTCATGCGAGGTCGCATTGCTGACCGAACTGATTGACAAGTCCTTACCCGAGACAACGGAGTCGTTCCACAGCAACCAGGAATCCTCGAGCGTTACCGCATTGCCGTTCGCCCTGCCACTGGCAACGATCACGCTGTCGTCACGTGCGATCGGCGCCCGCCCGACGGTGGCAAAGTCGATCACGAACTGGGCCGAGGCTGCATCGCCATCGTTGTCGGTCATCGTATAGCCGAACACCTCCTCGGTCACCGTTGTTCCGATACTGCTCAGGAAGCTGTAGATGCCAGTATCCATGTCGATCACGAAATTGCCGCCTGCAGTCTGCAGACTCAACACATGCGTTGCGCTATCGAAACTGTAGGCCGTGCTGCCGCTACCGCTGCGGATGAGAGTACCGTTGCCATCGAAGCTGAAGGTGTTATTGCCGTAATCGATGGCACTCAGATAACCGCCATCGGCACCGAAGCCGCCGGTCGTCATGATCGAACCGCTCACCGTACTCTGCACCAGCGAGGTCAGCGTCGCACTCAAATTACTCAGATCGGTGACCGAAATGGCGTCACGTTCCTGATTATTGATGCCGTCGTAGGCAACCGGACTCATGTTAGCCACGGTCACTCCGGTCCCCAGACCGACCGCGAAGGCATTGATATCGTTGGCCGACAGGAAGTTCGTCCAGATAGTCTGCTCGGCCGCCTGGATCCCGCCGTCGCCACTGCCACCATCGGCATTGACCAGTTGACTGGTATTTCCGTCGCCACGATTTGGGGCTCCATCCGACAGGAAATACAGCACATTCTGGACGTTGCTGCCACTCAGCTTGCCGCCACCGGAAAACGCCGACATTGCCGCAGCCAGCCCCGCATCGTAGTTGGTATTGCCGGCATTGGCCGACACCGAATCAAGGAAAGTCTCGGCCTGGGATACCGTCATCCAGGTTCCACCGGTAGCGGTTGAACCGAAGGTCGTGATATTGACCATCACGTCGCCGATACTCCCGTATTGCTCGAGCACCTCGCGGATTGCAGCAACCGTGGCCTGCAAGCGATCCAACCCTTCCATCCCGCTCGCGCTGCTCATCGAGCCGGAAAGATCGAGAACGAACATTAGGTTGCTGTTGACCGTGGCCGTACCAACCACCACCGTCGAAACCGGATTGGCCAGCGGCGAGTCGTCCTCGATGTTGACGGTGATTGCCGTGGGATTGCTTGTTGTCCAGGTCCCGTCCGTCGCATTGACGCCAAAATTGACAGTCAGAACATTCTCGCCATTGCCCGTCGCCTGATCAACCGGCCCGAGCAGGGTCACCTTGTAGGCACCGGTGTTATCGATCGTCACGTCGATGATCGGTGTCGTCCCCGATGCGCCACCATAGCCGATCAGGTGCGAAGTCCCGTCTCCGGACCAGGTAAGGAGGACGCCATCCGAACTCAGCCCGTTGCTCGGTGCACTCAGGGTCAGCATCGTACCGTTGCCGTCGGGGTCGGAAACCGTCACCGTACCGTTCGCTACCAGCAGATCCGTGGTATCAGGCGCACCGGCCGCATCGGCAAAAGCCCCGCTCAAGCCCTCCTCGGAAATATTGACTGCAACAGCATTTCCAACAAATGGAGCGGTATCGTTAAGATTGGTTTCGCTGAGCGACACGGTTGCCAGGTTGTAATTGCCGGCAGCATCAAGCGCAACGACGACATAGTTCCAGGTATTGGCTGAAGTCTCGAAATCGTTGGCCCGCGACGAGGCGCCGCTTGCCGTAAGGGAAATCTGCCCCTGGGCATTCACGGCAAAGAAGCCATCCTCGGAAGTCGAGTGGAAGCTATTGTCCGACCATTTGAACTGATAAGCCGTAACTCCATTGCCATCAGTCACCATAACAGTGGCAACGAGTGCGCCAGCAAGCTGATCTTCGGCATAGCTGAAGGACTGATCACTGATTGCCGGCGCCGTGAAGTCGAGTTCCAGCCCGTAGGTGTTGCTCGGCCCGCTCCGGTTCCCGGCCTTGTCTTCCGACACCGCCGTGAAGTTGTGCTGCCCTTCGCCCAGACCCGTCCCCGGCGTGAAGCGCCAGGTGCCGTTGCCATCCACCACCGTGCTGCCCAACAGGTTGCTGCCGTCGTAGATCTTGATCGTCGAGCCGATCTCGCCCGTCCCGTTCAGCGTCGGGGTCGGGTCGTCCGTCTTTGCACCGTTGGCCAGCGTGCCCTGGATGCTCCCCACGTCGTCTGTCGCACTGCTGATCTCCGGTAGCACCGGTTGGACCGTGTCGATCGTGATTGCGTAGGCGGCCGTCGGCGCACTCACCGTGCCCGCCGCATTGGTCGCCGTCGCCGTGAAGCTGTGCGCCCCGTCGGCCAGGGCCGTGCCCGGCGTGTAGCTCCAGCTGCCAAAGGCATCCGTCACCGTGCTGCCCAGCAGCACCGTCCCGTCATAGACGTGGATCGTCGTCCCTGCCGGTGCCGTGCCGATGATCGTCGGCTTGGTGTCGTCCGTCGTCCCGCTTTGCGCCACCGCGCCGGTCATCGTCCCGACGTCGTCTTGCACCGAGGTGATCGTCGGTGAGGTCACCGTGCTGGTGTCGATCATGAAGCTGACGCTACCACTGACCGGGCCGGTGTTGCCGGCCACGTCCGTTTGCGTCGCGGCCAGGCTGTGTCCGCCGTTCGACAGCGCGGTCGTCGGCGTGAAGCTCCAGCTGCCGCTCGCCCCGACCAGGGCGCTGCCCAGCAGCGTCGTGCCGTCATAGATCTTGATCGTCGCACCGGCTTCGCCCGTGCCATTGACCGTCGGCGTCGTGTCGTCGGTCACCGTCCCGTTCGTGATCAGCCCCTTGATCAGACCGACGTCGTCCACCACGCTGGTGATGGTCGGCACCAGCGGCGCCGTCGTGTCCACCGTGAAGTCGTAGATGCCCGTGCTCGGGCTGACGTTGCCGGCCGCGTTGGTCGCCGTCGCCGTGATGTTGTGTACGCCGTCGAGCAGGGCCGTGGTCGGCGTGAAGCTCCAGTTGCCCTTGGCGTCTGCTACCACGCTGCCCAGGATGCTCGTCCCGTCGTAGAGCGTCACTTTGGCACCGGCTTCCGCCGTGCCCTTGATTTCCGGGTTCGCGTCGTTGGTGATCCCCGTGCTCTTCGCGACGTTGCCGATGATCGGATCCACGTCGTCCAGCACATTCACAATCACCGGCGCAGCGGGTGCGCCGCTACCGATCAGCGTGAAGCCGAAGGCATTGCTTGGCAAACTGGGGTTCCCGGCGGCGTCGACCGCCACGGCCGTCAGGTTGTGCAGGCCCGTCAGCAGAGGATTCTCCGGCGTGAAGGTCCAGGCGCCGTTGGCGCCGGCCACCGTGCTGCCCAGCAGCGTCGTGCCGTCATAGACTTGCACCGTCGCGCCCGGTTCGGCCGAGCCTTTGACTTCCGGCTTGGCGTCGTCCGTCGTCGCACCCACTTGCAGCGCGCCTTGCACCGCACCGACGTCGTCCAGCACGCTGGTGATTTCCGGGGGTATCGGCGCCGTGAAGTCGAGTTCCAGCCCGTAGGTGTTGCTCGGCCCGCTCCGGTTCCCGGCCTTGTCTTCCGACACCGCCGTGAAGTTGTGCTGCCCTTCGCCCAGCCCCGTCCCCGGCGTGAACCGCCAGGTCCCGTTGCCATCCACCACCGTGCTGCCCAACAGGTTGCTGCCGTCGTAGATCTTGATCGTCGAGCCGATCTCGCCCGTCCCGTTCAGCGTCGGGGTCGGATCGTCCGTCTTCGCGCCGTTCTGTAGCGTGCCCTGGATGCTGCCGACATCGTCTGTCGCACTGCTGATCTCCGGCAGCACCGGCTGGACCGTGTCGATCGTGATCGCATAGGCGGCCGTCGGCGCACTGACCGTGCCGGCCGCATTGGTCGCCGTCGCCGTGAAGCTGTGCGCCCCGTCGGCCAGGGCCGTGCCCGGGGTGTAGCTCCAGCTGCCAAAGGCGTCGGTCACCGTGCTGCCCAGCAGCAGCGTCCCGTCATAGACGTGGATCGTCGTCCCTGCCGGTGCCGTGCCGATGATCGTCGGCTTGGTGTCGTCCGTCGTCCCGCTTTGCGCCACCGCGCCGGTCATCGTCCCGACGTCGTCTTGCACCGAGGTGATCGTCGGTGAGGTCACCGTGCTGGTGTCGATCGTGAAGCTGACGCTACCACTGACCGGGCCGGTGTTGCCGGCCACGTCCGTTTGCGTCGCGGCCAGGCTGTGTCCGCCGTTCGACAGCGCGGTCGTCGGCGTGAAGCTCCAGCTGCCGCTCGCCCCGACCAGGGCGCTGCCCAGCAGCGTCGTGCCGTCATAGATCTTGATCGTCGCACCGGCTTCGCCCGTGCCATTGACCGTCGGTGTCGTGTCGTCGGTCACCGTCCCGTTCGTGATCAGCCCCTTGATCAGACCGACGTCGTCCACCACGCTGGTGATGGTCGGCACCAGCGGCGCCGTCGTGTCCACCGTGAAGTCGTAGATGCCCGTGCTCGGGCTGACGTTGCCGGCCGCGTTGGTCGCTGTCGCCGTGATGTTGTGTACGCCGTCGAGCAGGGCCGTGGTCGGCGTGAAGCTCCAGTTGCCCTTGGCGTCTGCTACCACGCTGCCCAGGATGCTCGTCCCGTCGTAGAGCGTCACTTTGGCACCGGCTTCGGCCGTGCCCTTGATTTCCGGGTTCGCGTCGTTGGTGATCCCCGTGCTCTTCGCCACATTGCCCGTGATCGGATCCACGTCGTCCAGCACATTCACAATCACCGGCGCAGCGGGTGCGCCGCTACCGATCAGCGTGAAGCCGAAGGCATTGCTTGGCAAACTGGGGTTCCCGGCAGCGTCGACCGCCACGGCCGTCAGGTTGTGCAGGCCCGTCAGCAGGGGATTCTCCGGCGTGAAGGTCCAGGCGCCGTTGGCGCCGGCCACCGTGCTGCCCAGCAGCGTCGCACCGTCATAGACTTGCACCGTCGCGCCAGGCTCCGCCGAGCCTTTGACTTCCGGCTTGGCGTCGTCCGTCGTCGCACCCACTTGCAGCGCGCCTTGCACCGCACCGACGTCGTCCAGCACGCTGGTGATTTCCGGGGGTATCGGCGCCGTGAAGTCGAGTTCAAGACCGTAGGTGTTGCTCGGCCCGCTCCGGTTCCCGGCCTTGTCTTCCGACACCGCCGTGAAGTTGTGCTGCCCTTCGCCCAGACCCGTCCCCGGCGTGAAGCGCCAGGTCCCGTTGCCATCCACCACCGTGCTGCCCAGCAGGTTGCTGCCGTCGTAGATCTTGATCGTCGAGCCGATCTCGCCCGTCCCGTTCAGCGTCGGGGTCGGGTCGTCCGTCTTTGCACCGTTGGCCAGCGTGCCCTGGATGCTGCCCACGTCGTCTGTCGCACTGCTGATCTCCGGCACTACCGGTTGGACCGTGTCGATCGTGATTGCGTAGGCGGCCGTCGGCGCACTCACCGTGCCCGCCGCATTGGTCGCCGTCGCCGTGAAGCTGTGCGCCCCGTCGGCCAGGGCCGTGCCCGGGGTGTAGCTCCAGCTGCCAAAGGCGTCGGTCACCGTGCTGCCCAGCAGCACCGTCCCGTCATAGACGTGGATCGTCGTCCCCGCCGGCGCCGTGCCGATGATCGTCGGCTTGGTGTCGTCCGTCGTCCCGCTTTGCGCCACCGCGCCGGTCATCGTCCCGACGTCGTCTTGCACCGAGGTAATCGTCGGTGAGGTCACCGTGCTGGTGTCGATCGTGAAGCTGACGCTACCACTGACCGGGCCGGTGTTGCCGGCCACGTCCGTTTGCGTCGCGGCCAGGCTGTGTCCGCCGTTCGACAGCGCGGTCGTCGGCGTGAAGCTCCAGCTGCCGCTCGCCCCGACCAGGGCGCTGCCCAGCAGCGTCGTGCCGTCATAGATCTTGATCGTCGCACCGGCTTCGCCCGTGCCATTGACCGTCGGTGTCGTGTCGTCGGTCACCGTCCCGTTCGTGATCAGCCCCTTGATCAGACCGACGTCGTCCACCACGCTGGTGATGGTCGGCACCAGCGGCGCCGTCGTGTCCACCGTGAAGTCGTAGATGCCCGTGCTCGGGCTGACGTTGCCGGCCGCGTTGGTCGCTGTCGCCGTGATGTTGTGTACGCCGTCGAGCAGGGCCGTGGTCGGCGTGAAGCTCCAGTTGCCCTTGGCGTCTGCTACCACGCTGCCCAGGATGCTCGTCCCGTCGTAGAGCGTCACTTTGGCACCGGCTTCGGCCGTGCCCTTGATTTCCGGGTTCGCGTCGTTGGTGATCCCCGTGCTCTTCGCCACATTGCCCGTGATCGGATCCACGTCGTCCAGCACATTCACAATCACCGGCGCAGCGGGTGCGCCGCTGCCGATCAGCGTGAAGCCGAAGGCATTGCTTGGCAAACTGGGGTTCCCGGCGGCGTCGACCGCCACGGCCGTCAGGTTGTGCAGGCCCGTCAGCAGAGGATTCTCCGGCGTGAAGGTCCAGGCGCCGTTGGCGCCGGCCACCGTGCTGCCCAGCAGCGTCGCACCGTCATAGACTTGCACCGTCGCGCCAGGCTCCGCCGAGCCTTTGACTTCCGGCTTGGCGTCGTCCGTCGTCGCACCCACTTGCAGCGCGCCTTGCACCGCACCGACGTCGTCCAGCACGCTGGTGATTTCCGGGGGAATCGGCGCCGTGAAGTCGAGTTCCAGCCCGTAGGTGTTGCTCGGCCCGCTCCGGTTCCCGGCCTTGTCTTCCGACACCGCCGTGAAGTTGTGCTGCCCTTCGCCCAGCCCCGTCCCCGGCGTGAAGCGCCAGGTGCCGTTGCCATCCACCACCGTGCTGCCCAGCAGGTTGCTGCCGTCGTAGATCTTGATCGTCGAGCCGATCTCGCCCGTCCCGTTCAGCGTCGGGGTCGGATCGTCCGTCTTTGCACCGTTGGCCAGCGTGCCCTGGATGCTGCCCACGTCGTCTGTCGCACTGCTGATCTCCGGCACTACCGGTTGGACCGTGTCGATCGTGATTGCGTAGGCGGCCGTCGGCGCACTCACCGTGCCCGCCGCATTGGTCGCCGTCGCCGTGAAGCTGTGCGCCCCGTCGGCCAGGGCCGTGCCCGGGGTGTAGCTCCAGCTGCCAAAGGCGTCGGTCACCGTGCTGCCCAGCAGCACCGTCCCGTCATAGACGTGGATCGTCGTCCCCGCCGGCGCCGTGCCGATGATCGTCGGCTTGGTGTCGTCCGTCGTCCCGCTTTGCGCCACCGCGCCGGTCATCGTCCCGACGTCGTCTTGCACCGAGGTAATCGTCGGTGAGGTCACCGTGCTGGTGTCGATCGTGAAGCTGACGCTACCACTGACCGGGCCGGTGTTGCCGGCCACGTCCGTTTGCGTCGCGGCCAGGCTGTGTCCGCCGTTCGACAGCGCTGTCGTCGGCGTGAAGCTCCAGCTGCCGCTCGCCCCGACCAGGGCGCTGCCCAGCAGCGTCGTGCCGTCATAGATCTTGATCGTCGCACCGGCTTCGCCCGTGCCATTGACCGTCGGTGTCGTGTCGTCGGTCACCGTCCCGTTCGTGATCAGCCCCTTGATCAGACCGACGTCGTCCACCACGCTGGTGATGGTCGGCACCAGCGGCGCCGTCGTGTCCACCGTGAAGTCGTAGATGCCCGTGCTTGGGCTGACGTTGCCGGCCGCGTTGGTCGCTGTCGCCGTGATGTTGTGTACGCCGTCGAGCAGGGCCGTGGTCGGCGTGAAGCTCCAGTTGCCCTTGGCGTCTGCTACCACGCTGCCCAGGATGCTCGTCCCGTCGTAGAGCGTCACTTTGGCACCGGCTTCGGCCGTGCCCTTGATTTCCGGGTTCGCGTCGTTGGTGATCCCCGTGCTCTTCGCCACATTGCCCGTGATCGGATCCACGTCGTCCAGCACATTCACAATCACCGGCGCAGCGGGTGCGCCGCTGCCGATCAGCGTGAAGCCGAAGGCATTGCTTGGCAAACTGGGGTTCCCGGCGGCGTCGACCGCCACGGCCGTCAGGTTGTGCAGGCCCGTCAGCAGAGGATTCTCCGGCGTGAAGGTCCAGGCGCCGTTGGCGCCGGCCACCGTGCTGCCCAGCAGCGTCGTGCCGTCATAGACTTGCACCGTCGCGCCAGGCTCCGCCGAGCCTTTGACTTCCGGCTTGGCGTCGTCCGTCGTCGCACCCACTTGCAGCGCGCCTTGCACCGCACCGACGTCGTCCAGCACGCTGGTGATTTCCGGGGGTATCGGCGCCGTGAAGTCGAGTTCCAGCCCGTAGGTGTTGCTCGGCCCGCTCCGGTTCCCGGCCTTGTCTTCCGACACCGCCGTGAAGTTGTGCTGCCCTTCGCCCAGACCCGTCCCCGGCGTGAAGCGCCAGGTGCCGTTGCCATCCACCACCGTGCTGCCCAGCAGGTTGCTGCCGTCGTAGATCTTGATCGTCGAGCCGATCTCGCCCGTCCCGTTCAGCGTCGGGGTCGGGTCGTCCGTCTTTGCACCGTTGGCCAGCGTGCCCTGGATGCTGCCCACGTCGTCTGTCGCACTGCTGATCTCCGGTAGCACCGGTTGGACCGTGTCGATCGTGATTGCGTAGGCGGCCGTCGGCGCACTCACCGTGCCCGCCGCATTGGTCGCCGTCGCCGTGAAGCTGTGCGCCCCGTCGGCCAGGGCCGTGCCCGGCGTGTAGCTCCAGCTGCCAAAGGCATCCGTCACCGTGCTGCCCAGCAGCACCGTCCCGTCATAGACGTGGATCGTCGTCCCTGCCGGTGCCGTGCCGATGATCGTCGGCTTGGTGTCGTCCGTCGTCCCGCTTTGCGCCACCGCGCCGGTCATCGTCCCGACGTCGTCTTGCACCGAGGTGATCGTCGGTGAGGTCACCGTGCTGGTGTCGATCGTGAAGCTGACGCTACCACTGACCGGGCCGGTGTTGCCGGCCACGTCCGTTTGCGTCGCGGCCAGGCTGTGTCCGCCGTTCGACAGCGCGGTCGTCGGCGTGAAGCTCCAGCTGCCGCTCGCCCCGACCAGGGCGCTGCCCAGCAGCGTCGTGCCGTCATAGATCTTGATCGTCGCACCGGCTTCGCCCGTGCCATTGACCGTCGGCGTCGTGTCGTCGGTCACCGTCCCGTTCGTGATCAGCCCCTTGATCAGACCGACGTCGTCCACCACGCTGGTGATGGTCGGCACCAGCGGCGCCGTCGTGTCCACCGTGAAGTCGTAGATGCCCGTGCTCGGGCTGACGTTGCCGGCCGCGTTGGTCGCCGTCGCCGTGATGTTGTGTACGCCGTCGAGCAGGGCCGTGGTCGGCGTGAAGCTCCAGTTGCCCTTGGCGTCTGCTACCACGCTGCCCAGGATGCTCGTCCCGTCGTAGAGCGTCACTTTGGCACCGGCTTCCGCCGTGCCCTTGATTTCCGGGTTCGCGTCGTTGGTGATCCCCGTGCTCTTCGCGACGTTGCCGATGATCGGATCCACGTCGTCCAGCACATTCACAATCACCGGCGCAGCGGGTGCGCCGCTACCGATCAGCGTGAAGCCGAAGGCATTGCTTGGCAAACTGGGGTTCCCGGCGGCGTCGACCGCCACGGCCGTCAGGTTGTGCAGGCCCGTCAGCAGGGGTTTCTCCGGCGTGAAGGTCCAGGCGCCGTTGGCGCCGGCCACCGTGCTGCCCAGCAGCGTCGTGCCGTCATAGACTTGCACCGTCGCGCCAGGCTCCGCCGAGCCTTTGACTTCCGGCTTGGCGTCGTCCGTCGTCGCACCCACTTGCAGCGCGCCTTGCACCGCACCGACGTCGTCCAGCACGCTGGTGATTTCCGGAGGTATCGGCGCCGTGAAGTCGAGTTCCAGCCCGTAGGTGTTGCTCGGCCCGCTCCGGTTCCCGGCCTTGTCTTCCGACACCGCCGTGAAGTTGTGCTGCCCTTCGCCCAGACCCGTCCCCGGCGTGAAGCGCCAGGTGCCGTTGCCATCCACCACCGTGCTGCCCAGCAGGTTGCTGCCGTCGTAGATCTTGATCGTCGAGCCGATCTCGCCCGTCCCGTTCAGCGTCGGGGTCGGATCGTCCGTCTTTGCACCGTTGGCCAGCGTGCCCTGGATGCTGCCCACGTCGTCCGTCGCACTGCTGATCTCCGGCAGTACCGGTTGGACCGTGTCGATCGTGATTGCGTAGGCGGCCGTCGGCGCACTCACCGTGCCCGCCGCATTGGTCGCCGTCGCCGTGAAGCTGTGCGCCCCGTCGGCCAGGGCCGTGCCCGGCGTGTAGCTCCAGCTGCCAAAGGCATCCGTCACCGTGCTGCCCAGCAGCACCGTCCCGTCATAGACGTGGATCGTCGTCCCTGCCGGTGCCGTGCCGATGATCGTCGGCTTGGTGTCGTCCGTCGTCCCGCTTTGCGCCACCGCGCCGGTCATCGTCCCGACGTCGTCTTGCACCGAGGTGATCGTCGGTGAGGTCACCGTGCTGGTGTCGATCGTGAAGCTGACGCTACCACTGACCGGGCCGGTGTTGCCGGCCACGTCCGTTTGCGTCGCGGCCAGGCTGTGTCCGCCGTTCGACAGCGCGGTCGTCGGCGTGAAGCTCCAGCTGCCGCTCGCCCCGACCAGGGCGCTGCCCAGCAGCGTCGTGCCGTCATAGATCTTGATCGTCGCACCGGCTTCGCCCGTGCCATTGACCGTCGGCGTCGTGTCGTCGGTCACCGTCCCGTTCGTGATCAGCCCCTTGATCAGACCGACGTCGTCCACCACGCTGGTGATGGTCGGCACCAGCGGCGCCGTCGTGTCCACCGTGAAGTCGTAGATGCCCGTGCTCGGGCTGACGTTGCCGGCCGCGTTGGTCGCCG
Source organism: Quatrionicoccus australiensis (assembly GCF_020510425.1). Lineage (NCBI taxonomy): Bacteria > Pseudomonadati > Pseudomonadota > Betaproteobacteria > Rhodocyclales > Azonexaceae > Quatrionicoccus > Quatrionicoccus australiensis. The sequence continues at coordinate 2,752,023 of NZ_JAHBAH010000001.1, read as the reverse complement.
TCGCCGTGATGTTGTGTACGCCGTCGAGCAGGGCCGTGGTCGGCGTGAAGCTCCAGTTGCCCTTGGCGTCTGCTACCACGCTGCCCAGGATGCTCGTCCCGTCGTAGAGCGTCACTTTGGCACCGGCTTCCGCCGTGCCCTTGATTTCCGGGTTCGCGTCGTTGGTGATCCCCGTGCTCTTCGCGACGTTGCCGATGATCGGATCCACGTCGTCCAGCACATTCACAATCACCGGCGCAGCGGGTGCGCCGCTACCGATCAGCGTGAAGCCGAAGGCATTGCTTGGCAAACTGGGGTTCCCGGCGGCGTCGACCGCCACGGCCGTCAGGTTGTGCAGGCCCGTCAGCAGGGGTTTCTCCGGCGTGAAGGTCCAGGCGCCGTTGGCGCCGGCCACCGTGCTGCCCAGCAGCGTCGTGCCGTCATAGACTTGCACCGTCGCGCCAGGCTCCGCCGAGCCTTTGACTTCCGGCTTGGCGTCGTCCGTCGTCGCACCCACTTGCAGCGCGCCTTGCACCGCACCGACGTCGTCCAGCACGCTGGTGATTTCCGGAGGTATCGGCGCCGTGAAGTCGAGTTCCAGCCCGTAGGTGTTGCTCGGCCCGCTCCGGTTCCCGGCCTTGTCTTCCGACACCGCCGTGAAGTTGTGCTGCCCTTCGCCCAGACCCGTCCCCGGCGTGAAGCGCCAGGTGCCGTTGCCATCCACCACCGTGCTGCCCAGCAGGTTGCTGCCGTCGTAGATCTTGATCGTCGAGCCGATCTCGCCCGTCCCGTTCAGCGTCGGGGTCGGATCGTCCGTCTTTGCACCGTTGGCCAGCGTGCCCTGGATGCTGCCCACGTCGTCCGTCGCACTGCTGATCTCCGGCAGTACCGGTTGGACCGTGTCGATCGTGATGTTCAAGGGTTTGCTGGTGATGTTGCCGGCACTATCAGTAGCGGTAACTACAATAACCACACTTCCTTCGCCGATCGGCTGGGTCGGCGTCAGGCTCCACGTCCCGCTTGCCCCGACCACGGTGCTGAGATGCTCGCCAGTTCCGGGCATCGTAATATTAACGGTCGCCCCCGGCTCTCCAGTACCAATAATGCTTGGCGTGTTATCCAGAGTGACATTGTCCCCCAACTGACCAGTATCCGACTTCGGATCCAGTTGCACGCTCAGAGCGGGCGGCGTCGCATCTACAGAACCGGTGTCGTAGCCGTAGCCTGTATTACCAAGCAGATCGATACCCGTCGCAACAACGGAATAGCCACCATCCGGCAATGCCACGGGAACATCCACGCTGAAACTGCCATCCGCAGCAACCAACGCGGTCAGGATTTGCGTCGCGCCGGCGCTATCCTTGATGGTCAGCGTAATACTGCTCCCTGCCGCCAACTGGGTTTGCCCGGTGATTGTCGGGGTTGTATCGTTGGTGTTGTCCGGCGCAACAACCGTGATCGTCAGTTCAGAGCCCAGGATGACTGCGGCCCGCCCCTCCCCTCCCGGAACACGATCCGAGAAACCGTCAATCCGGTGCGTTGATTGGCGATCAACTGTTTCGGCGACCCGCAGAAGTTCAACAAAGGTGTGGCCTTCGTTACCGCGCCCCCCGGGGATGCCCGCCGCAGGCTCCTCTTCTTCGATCAGCTCATCAGGACTTTTGCCTGAGTTCAGCGCCTTGGCTACGTTCTTGAAGCCACCACCATCGCTACTCAGCGCACTATCCATGGCGTCAGGCTTGATCGACGCAGCCACTTCGGCATCGATTCGGACGACCTCGCCCGGGCGTACCGAAATTTCCCTGCCATCCGCAAGCTTCAGTATCGCCTGAGAAGCGTTTCCGGCATCAACGCTCTCCCCTTCACGGACCACATCCCCGACCTTGAGACGACGCATTTTGCCAGCAGCATCCCTGGCAAAGGCTTCACCACTGAGGGAGATAACTCTTGCGATGACATTGGTTTGGGACATGGGGAAAACTCCGTTCACTAAATTTGATGATTACATCATAATGAACCGAGCGCATGCCATTGAACTAACCACGCGTTTACATTTATTCACAAAACCGATCGCGCAAACCACCGCAAAACGCAACAATATCATTTAAAAACAACAACAAACGAACAGAGCATTTCTTTTTTACAACCTTTCCAGATTGGTCGTTTTTCCAGCAAAACCAACAACAAAAACAACAACAAACGAATAACTGAAAATTTGTTTTTTTAATGGAAAACAACTCAAAAATGACACTGACCACCACTTTCAAAAACAACTCACACAAAACCCCATGGAATCGACAAATTCAACAACCCTATGTCATTTACGCAAAGCCAGCCAGTGCATACCAGAACAAGGAAAGGCGCATATGAGAAACCAGGAACAGACTCGCCACTCTGCCCTCATCATTGAAGGAGACCCTTCAAGCAGATCAATCCTTGGCTCATCATTCAATGCCGCCGGCATTGACCCCATATACGCCAGAAACAGCGCAGAAATGTGGCGACAACTAGCTAACGAGCCAGATGTAGTGATCCTTGACCTCTGCCAGAAAGACACGAAGGGCCTGGACCTGTTGCGCCAAATACGATTGAAATCCGACATCCCTGTCGTCATTCACTCCAGCCACTCGAGCGACATTGATCGAATTATCGGAATAGAAATGGGCGCCGATGATTATTTGCCAAAATCATGCAATTTGAGAGAACTAATCGCACGCACCCGTCGCCTGATCAAGCGCACCCAATCCTTCCCGCGCCTGCATAGCGAGCACCGGAAGATTCATTTTGGCCAATGGACTCTTGATCCCCTCGCGCAGGAGTTATACGGTGCTAATGGACAACGGAAGCAGCTTAGCCGCTATCCTTTCGAAATACTTTCAGCATTCCTCGCGAACCCATTTGAACCTTTATCGCGCGTTTTTTTGTCGGATGTCCTGAAACGTAGCCACCAGCCCTGCGACAGGGTTGTCGATGTTCACATATCCAATATGCGACGCCTTCTTGGCAAGCAAGCCGACGGCAGCAGCTTCATCAAATCATGGCGCTCACAAGGCTATATGTTCGTTGCCGAGGTCGAGGCAAGGCAAGGCACCACCAACCACCACTAAGAGCCCTCGCGCAGGAGCGCCATGGCAAGGGGGCTCCTGCGACAGACACTCCCCCTGAAGCCTCAGCCAAAGCAGATCACCGCATCATCAAGGCGCCCCGCTCACTTGATCGGCATCAACAGCAAAATCGCCCATCAGAGACAAGCGGCAACCGCCTACGCAAGACCAGCCCGGCGCCGCCCTGAACCAGAAAAGGAAAAGAAAGCGGGCGAAAAAAAAGACCAAGCAGCTTGCGCTGTTGATCCTTGATTTCATTCAGTGGTTGCGGGGGCAGGACTTGAACCTGCGACCTTCGGGTTATGAGCCCGACGAGCTGCCAACTGCTCCACCCCGCGTCCGTCAGAGGTGCGCACTATCCAGCAAAGCCCCTCTCAGGTCAATGTTTATTTCCGGGCAGCCCAACAAGGGCTGCGCCGTTCAATCGCCCCCTACCGACCGGTCAACTCGGGAAACTGCTGCAAATTCAGACGCCAAGCACTCGGGCGACGGGGAAACGGGCAGAGAAACGGCTACCCACGCCTGGCTCACTCTTGATCTCGAGTTGTGCCTGATGACGGCTCAGTGAGTGTTTGACAATCGCCAAGCCCAAACCGGTACCGCCAGCGTCGCGCGAACGCCCCCGGTCTACGCGGTAAAAGCGCTCGGTCAGCCGCGGGATGTGCTTGGCTTCGATACCGATCCCGGTATCCTCGACCGCGAACTCCGCCCCCGCCGCACTGGCCCGCCAGATGATGCGGATCGTGCCGCCGGCCGGGGTATAGCGCACGGCATTGGCCACCAGGTTACCGAAAGCGCTGACCAGTTCAGGTTCGGAACCGCGCAGGTCGACCTGGGCATTGGTTTCCACTGCAATCTGATGACGCCCGTTGGAAAGCGCTTCGGCATCCCGACGCAATTTGTCGATCAGGTTAGGCATATCAACGGGCTGATTCTCAGGCGGCGGCGCCGACTCGATCGAAGACAGCGTCAACAAGTCCTGGACAATGGATTGCATGCGTTGAGACTGCTCAGCCATCAGCGCCAGATAGCGCACCTGCTCTTCACGGTCGACCTCGATTTCCTGCAAGGTTTCAAGAAAACCGGCAAGGACGGTCAGCGGCGTACGCAGTTCGTGCGACACATTGGCGACGAAGTCACGCCGCATGCGGTCTAGGCGATCCGTCTGGGTCACATCCTTGACCTGCATCAGACGTCGGTTGCCGGCATAGGGCAGGACATAGATCGAAAACACCCGGTCTTCGTTGCGATCCGAACGCAGGGTCAACGGCCGGGAAAAATCCGCGTCAGTCAGATAACCGACAAATTCGGGCTGCCGTACCAAGTTGACCACCGGTTGACCGCGGTCGGTACGCACCACGAGACCGAGTTGCGCCTCCGCCGTCGTATTGCAGAACAGGATATGGTTGTTCTCGTCGAGCAACACGACGCCGTCGGTCAATGCCTGGCCGGCCGCGATGAGCATGGCGATCTCGTCATCGCGACGAGCGATCTGCGCCCGCAGCTCTTTTTCGTGCCGGTAGAGACGACCAAAAACGCCATCCCAGGCACCTTCACCCTCCAGGCTGCTATCCACGACCGGCGCCCGCGACCAGCGTTCAAGCCGGGCAAAGTTGCGAAAATGGAACGCCAGCTGCAGACCAAAACCGGCACAAAAGACCGCCCAACCGGCCCAGATCGCGACAAAGTGCCCGACCGGCACCGCAACGACGGCAGCCAGCAAGGCGAGCAGCAGGGCCCGGATCAGTTGTGCCGACACCCGCTTCAGGCTCCCCGGAAACGATAACCGGTGCCGCGCACCGTCTCAACCCGCTCGTGATGACCGGAAAGCTCAAGGGCTGCGCGCAAGCGACGAATGTGCACATCCACCGTGCGTTCCTCGATGAAAACGTGGTCGCCCCAGACTTCATCAAGCAACTGGGCACGGGTGTACACCCGCTCCGAGTGCGTCATGAAGAAAAAGAGCAGGCGGAACTCAGTCGGCCCCAACTCAACCGGCTGCCCCCCCGCCAGTACGCGATGGGTTGCCGGATTGAGCGCCAGATCACCCACCTCGATCGCCTCACCAGCCAGGTGCGGCGCCCGACGGCGCAGCACCGCACGGACGCGGGCAACCAGTTCCTTGGGCGAGAAAGGCTTGGTGACGTAATCATCCGCCCCGGCTTCCAGGCCCTGCACCTTGTCTTCTTCATGCACCCGCGCCGTCAACATGATGATCGGCAATTCTCGGGTCCGCTCGTCGGCACGAATCTTCTTGGCCAGCGCCACACCGGACTGGCCTGGCAACATCCAGTCGAGGATCACGAGGTCGGGGAGCGCTGCACGGATCGCCGATTCGGCCTCCTCGGCACTACCCGCCCGCACCACCAGAAAGCCGGCGTGCTTGAGATTGATGACAACAAGTTCCTGGATGGCTGGTTCGTCTTCAACGACCAGAATCGTCGGTGTCACTTGGTGAGCTCCTTGGTATGACGAATGTCACGGCCTTCAACGACATAAACCACCTGCTCGGAAACATTCTTGGCATGATCGCCAATCCGTTCGATGGCACGGGCAATCGAGATGATGTCGATGGCCGTCGTGATCGTACGCGGATCTTCCATCATGTGCGTGATCAACTGACGGATGATCGACTTGAACTCGGTATCGACCTCGGTATCGGCGCGAATCACGCTGGCAGCCTGCGCCGTATCGAGGCGGGCAAAGGCGTCGAGCGCCTGCCGCACCATGACCAGGGCAGCCTCAGCCAGATGGCGGATACCGACACCGTACTGCGAAGGCATGTGGCCGCCCTCATAAATACGGCGCACGCCCTTGGCGATTTTCTTGGCTTCGTCGCCAGCTCGTTCGAGATCGGTGACGATCTTGCTGATGCCGAGCACGAGGCGCAGATCGGAGGCAGTCGGCTGACGCTTGGCGATGATATGGGCGCAATCGTCGTCGATGGCCTTTTCGAGCTCATTGACCTTGCGATCGGTCTCGACAATGCTCTTCACACTGGCGACTTCACCCGTCGTATAGGCATCGATGGCAGCGGAAACCTGGGTTTCGACCAGACCGCCCATTTGCAGCACATGCGTGCGCAGACGGCTGAGATCCTCGTCGAACTGGCTGGAAAGGTGTTGGCTTTCGTTCATGTCGTTCCCCTGATTAACCCATGCGGCCGGTAATGTAGTCTTCAGTACGCTTGTCCTGCGGCTTGATGAAGATCTCGTCGGTCTTGCCGAATTCGATCAGTTCGCCCAGGTACATGTAGGCCGTGTAGTCGGAAACGCGAGCCGCCTGCTGCATGTTGTGCGTCACGATCAGGATGGTGACGCGCTTCTTCAGCTCATGCACCAGCTCCTCGATGGCGGCAGTGGCAATCGGATCAAGCGCCGAGGTCGGCTCGTCAAAGAGCAGCAGTTCGGGATCGGTTGCCAGGGCGCGTGCGATGCACAGGCGCTGCTGCTGACCACCGGACAGATTGGAAGCCAGTTCGTTCAGACGGTCCTTCACTTCGTCCCAGATCGCCGCGCCACGCAGGGCCTGTTCAACCTTGTCGTCGAGCACACGACGATTGTTTTCACCGCGCACGCGCAGGCCGTAGGCAACGTTTTCGTAGATCGACTTCGGGAACGGATTCGGCTTCTGGAAAACCATGCCGACGCGCATGCGCACTTCGATCGGATCAACCTCCTGCGCCAGCAGGTTGGTGTTGTCCGGGAAGAAACGGATTTCGCCTTCATAGCGGTTACCCGGATAGAGGTCGTGCATGCGGTTGAAGCTACGCAGATAGGTCGATTTGCCACAACCGGACGGACCGATCAGTGCGGTGACCTTCTTGTCGTAGATCGGCATGTTGATGCCCTTGAGCGCCTTGGCCTCACCGTAATAGAAGTTGAGGTTGCGGGCTTCGGCCTTGAGTTGGGGATTGTCCTGAATTTGCATGATTTATCCTTTTACCACTTGATGTTCTTGCGCATCTTGTAGCGCAGGTAGATAGCGATACCGTTCATCGACAGCACCATGGCCATCAGCACGAAGCCGGCAGCGGCGGCATTGACTTCAAAGGCCGGGTCCGGACGCGAGGTCCAGTTGAAGATCTGGATCGGCATCACCGTGAAGGGGGCCATCACCCAGTCGAACAGGCCGGCTGCCGGTTCGCCCATGAACGGGGCGGGCGGCAGGAAGGCGATGAAAGTCAGCGCGCCAATCGTGATGATCGGGGCCGTCTCGCCGATGGCGCGGGCCAGGCCGATGATGACGCCGGTCAGGATGCCGGGCATGGCATACGGAATGATGTGATAGCGGCAGGTCTGCCAGCGCGTCGCACCCACCGCCATCGAACCTTCGCGGATCATTGCCGGAATGGCGCGGATCGCTTCGCGGGTCGACACGATGATGATCGGCAGGATGAGCAGCGCCAGGGTCAGGCCGGCCGACAGGATGCTCTGGCCGAAGCCGAACTGGTACACGAAGATGCCGAGTGCCAGAAGACCATACACAATCGACGGCACGGCGGCCAGATTGGTGATGTTGATCTCGATGATCTCGGTCATCCAGTTACGCTTGGCATACTCTTCCAGATAAACACCGGCGGCGACGCCCAGCGGCACAGCAGCGAGAGCGGTCACCGTCATCACCAGCAGCGAACCGACCCAAGCCGAGAGAATACCGGCCTGATTGGCATGCCGCGAGGCAAAGTTCATGAAGAAATCGAGCGTGAAGCGCTCGGAGCCCTTTTCCACCATGTCGGACACCAGCAGGATGATGACCAGCAGGGCGACGGCGAGGCAGAAAATACCCAGCCCCTTGAAGATGGCATCGCGCAGTTTGCCCTTGGCAATCAGGGCGCGGATTTGCTCGGTAGTCAGCGCTTGCATCAGTAGTTCTCCCGGAATTTGGCGCGCAGCCACTGGCCAAGAATATTGAAGACCAGGGTAATCAGGATCAGGGTCAGGCCGGCAGCGAAAATGGTCTGGTAACCGATCGAGCCGTGCGGCAGATCACCCAGTGCCACCTGAACGATGTAGGAGGTAATGGTCGCGGCCGGCTCCATCGGATTCCAGGTCAGGTTCGGCTGCATGCCGGCGGCGACGGCGAGAATCATCGTTTCGCCAACCGCACGCGAGATGGCCAGGATGTAAGCAGCGGCAATCCCCGAGAAGGCAGCCGGCACGACAACGTGAATCGCGGTATAGAGCTTGGTCGAGCCGAGTGCGTAAGCCCCTTCACGCAGGCTCATCGGCACCGAGCGCATCGCATCTTCGGACAGCGAGGCGATGTAGGGCACGATCATGATGCCCATCACCAGGCCGGCGGAGAGCAGCGAGAAACCGGGCAGTTCCGGAAACAGCTTCTGCAGCAGCGGGGTGACCATGAGCAGGGCAAAATAGCCGAAGACGATGGTCGGGATGCCGCCGAGCAGTTCGAGAATCGGTTTGGCAACTTCACGTACCTTGCCATTGGCGAACTCGGAGAGATAAATCGCGATGATGGTCCCCATCGGCACGGCGACCAGCAGCGCCACGGCTGAGGAAACGAGCGTACCGGAAACCAGCACCATGATGCCGAAGTGGGCATCATCGAAAAGAGGCGTCCATTGCGTATCGGTCAGAAAATCGACGATGCTGACATTGGCGAAGAAATGGATGGACTCGGAAATGAGCACATACATGATGCCGATCGTGGTCAGGACAGAAACTGCCGCGGCGCTGAACAACAGCCCCTCGATCAGTCGCTCGCTGACATTGCGCATGGCATTCTTGGCCAGGCGATCGCTGACCGTATGCAGGTCAGAAGCGTTATTTGCAGACATAGCGTGTGAATTCACATCAAGAATTCCATAAACGGGAAACCCGACCCCGTGCAGGGCCGGGCTTCGACAGCAGGCGATTATTGCATCGCCAGGGCAAAGCTTAGTTCTTTGCTTCGCGCTTCATCAACTCTTCGATGGTGATGCCGATTTCGTTATGGCCGCCAAACACGGTGCCGAGCTTCTTCTTGTTCATGTGCTCGAGGTTGCCGGTGTAGGCAGAAGCCGGCAGCGGTACGTATTTCACTTCCTTGGTCAGCTTGGCGCCGTTCTTCATGTAGAACTCGATGAATTCCTTGACTTCCGGCTTCTCGAGCGACTTGGCCTTGACGTAGATGAAGATCGGACGCGACAGCGGTGCGTAGGTGCCGTTTTCGACATTGGCGGCAGACGGCTCAATGGCCTTGCCGGTCTTCGGATTGACGACGGCCAGGGCCTTCAGCTTGGCGGTGTTTTCGGCGTAGTAGGCATAACCGAAGTAACCGATCGCATTGACGTCACGCGAGACGCCCTGGACCAGCACATTGTCGTCTTCGGACGCGGTGTAGTCGCCGCGCGAGGACTTGGCCTTGCCGACCATGGCTTCGGTGAAGTACTCGAAGGTACCGGAGTCGGCACCGGCGCCGAACAGCTTGACCGGGGCATCAGGCCAGGCCGGATTGACCTGGTTCCACTTCATGATCTTGCCCTGGGCAGCCGGTTCCCACAGGGTCTTCATTTCAGCAACCGTAGCCTGCTTGAGGAAGCTGTTCTTCGGGTTGATGACGATGGTCAGGGCATCGAAGGCGACCGGCATTTCGACGTACTGAACGCCGGCAGCCTTGCAGTCTTCCATTTCCTTGGCCGTGATCGGGCGCGAGGCATTGGAGATATCGGTTTCGTCACGGCAGAACTTCTTGAAACCACCGCCGGTACCGGAAATGCCGACCGTCACCTTGATGGCGTTCTTCTTGGCCTTCTGGAATTCTTCGGCAACGGCTTCGGTGATCGGATAAACGGTCGAAGAACCGTCGATCTTGATGACCTGGGCCTGGGCAGCCTGGGCGCCGAACAGGGCAACACCGGCGACGGCCAGTGCGGAAACGAGCTTGGAAAGCTTGAACATGGGGAACTCCTGCACATGATTGAGTTGGACAACAATGTGCAGGTTAATCCCGGTTTGTTACAGCCAAATGACAGACTGTAATAATTCGCTTACTTGGCCGGACGCCCCGTCTTGATGCGCTCGACACGCCCCATCACTGCCGTCAGCTCGGCATCGTTGAGGGCCGCCAGCAGGGCAATGCCGCCCCGCAGCAACTCACTCTTCTTGACTTCACTACCCAGCCCGGCCAGACGCTTCTTGAGGGCGCCGATCTGGGCGTACTCGTCTTCCGGCATGGCATAGCTGTCGCGCACCAGTTTGACCTTCTTCGGGCGAACCGGCTTTTCCGCCTTGGCGGCCTTGCCTGCCTTGGGCGGCTCGGCCTTGACCACGGCCGGCTTGTCGTACTTGATGGCCTGTGCCTTGACCAGCGCATCGGCCAGCACCTTCTGATGCTTGCTCACCGTTTCATCAACCCGCGACGGCTTACGCGCCGGCTTGGCCTTGACGGCGGCGGCAGTCGCCGGCACTTCAGCCGGGGCCGGGGTGACAACTTCCGGCGCGACGACTTCGGGCACCACGACCGGCTCGGCCGCTGCGGCAACCACGGTCTCCGGCGCCGGCTTCGGCGCGGTGCGCGGCACCAGCTTTTTCGGCGGCTTCGGCGCAGCGGTCGACTTGGCTGCAGGAGCAGTTTTGACCGGGGCTGTTTTCTTTTGATCGCTCATCTTGTTCTCCCTAAAAAACGATGTATGCAGTTTAGCGATTTATCCAGTTCGTAAAGTTAAACTTTTTTGACAGGTTAAAATGCACCCCACCCCATTCAGGAAGCCCACCATGACCCAGGACGAACTCAAGCAGGCCGTAGCCCAGGCCGCCGCCGACTACGTGGCTGCCAACGCCCCCGCCGGCAGCATCATCGGCGTCGGCACCGGCTCGACGGCCAATTTCTTCATCGACGCCCTGGCGCCGCTCAAGGACAGATACCAGGGCGCCGTCGCCAGCTCGGAGGCGACCCGCAAGCGCCTCGAAGGGCACGGCATCAAGGTGCTCGACCTCAACGACGTCAGCGACATTCCGGTTTACGTCGATGGCGCCGATGAAATCGATGCCGGCCTCAACATGATCAAGGGCGGCGGTGGTGCGCTGACGCGCGAGAAGATCGTCGCCGCCGTGGCCAAGACCTTCGTCTGCATCTGCGATGCCTCGAAGCTGGTCGAGGTGATGGGCAAGTTCCCGCTGCCGGTCGAAGTCATTCCGATGGCGAGTGCCCATGTCGCGCGGGAATTGGCCAAACTGGGCGGTCGACCGGTGGAAAGGGCCGGTTTTGTCACCGACAACGGCAACCTGATCCTCGACGTGCATGATCTTGCCATCACCGACCCCAAGGGCCTGGAAGCGCAGATCAACCAGATCACCGGCGTCGTCACCAACGGCCTGTTCGCCATCCGCCCGGCCAACGTGCTGCTGCTCGGCACCGCCGAAGGTGTAAAAACCATCATCTGAGTCATTTGACTGTCACATCGGGGCGCTAGTCTGGCGACATTTCCAGTCGCCGGGAGCGCCCCATGTACGTGACGCCGCATGAAATCGCCCAGAGCAGGGATCACGCCCTGAACAACCTGCTCGGTCTCTCCACTGCCTGCATCGTCGCCGGCCAGCGCTTCAGCGAGCTTTTTGCCGGCGCCGGGCGCGACACGCTGCATGCCGGCAGCCAGCACCTGAGCCGCTTCGGCCACGGTCAACTCGATGCACTGAGCCAGTTTCCGACCAGCTTCTGGCTGGAACACAGCATCCGCAGCAGCAAACTGCTCGACCAAGCCTGCGAGATCCTCGGCGAAACCCACAAGGTCCTGATCCAGAGCGCCGAAGCCCAGGTCCGCGCCTTTGATGAAATCGTCTTCGCCAGCCTCAACCGGGCCGTCAAAAGCAGCCCCTGGGAAAGTGAAATTGCGCTGAACGCCTTGCGCACGACGCTGCAAACCGCCGAGAACTCGCTGCGCGGCATGAGCATTGCCGCCGTCGAAACGGTCAGCATCGCCGAAAACGAAGTACACCAGATCAGCGAAACGCTGGCCGAGCAACCCGCACAAAAGCCCAAGGCGCCCGCCCGAAGCCGCTCCAGGGCACATTGACCGGCTGTCGTCTGGAAGCCGCCCCGGCTCTCTCCATTTTGCCCGGTCCGACCGGGCTTTTTTTATTGCGCCGACCGGTGGACCGGTGCGGCGACGACGCTTTCGCCGAGCGCCCGCGCCCGCAACTGACCGCAACCGCCATCGACATCCTGTCCGGCCGAGTTGCGCAGGCGGGTCAGGATGCCGTGCCGGTTGAGGCGCCAGGCGAGTTCGCCGGCGCGCTCCCAAGACGGCCGGCTGAAGCCGAGACCTTCGTTGCTGTTGTAGGGGATGAAATTCATCATCGCGTACTTGCCGCTGAGCAGGCGGATGATGCCGTCGATTTCGGCATCGCTGTCGTTGATGCCTTCAAGCAAGGTCCATTGGTACTGGATCGGGTAGCCGGTAGCGCGCGCGTACTGCTCGCCCAACTCGACCAGTTCGTCCGGCGCGATGTCCGGTGCCTTGGGCAGCAGGCGACGGCGCAGTTCAGCCTGCGTCGTGTGCAGCGACAAGGCCAGGGCCGGCTTGACGGTCTGTTGCGGCAGGCGTTCGAAAACGCGGCGGTCGCCGACTGTCGAAAAAACGAGATTCTTGTGGCCGATGCCGCCGATGGTGCCAAGCAGGTCGATCGCTTCCAGCACGTTGTCGAGATTGTGCGCCGGCTCGCCCATGCCCATGAAGACGACACGTTTGACCGTGCGTTTGCGCCGGGCGAGCACCACCTGGGCGACGATCTCGGCGCTGCCCACCTGACGCAGCAGACCATCCTGACCGGTCATGCAGAACAGGCAGCCGACCGCGCAGCCGACCTGGGTAGACACGCAGAGGCCGTCGCGCGGCAGGAGCACGCTCTCCACCGTCTGGCCGTCGCCAAGCTCGACGAGCAGGCGGGCCGAGCCGTCTTCGCCGGGATGTTCGGCGCGCAGGCGGACCAGGCCGTCGAGATCGGCAAACAGTTCGGGCAGCGCATTGCGCACGGCGAGCGGCAAGAAGCTCTCGGCCTTGCGATGCCGGGTGTCGAGGCCGACGACCTGGGTCCAGGCGCGCAGGACGCGGTCTTCGTGGCAGGTTTTGGCGCCGCATGCCTGCAGGCGGGCCCGGATATGTTCGATACGCATAGGAGGGGCGAATGTTAACACTGCCGCCGCACCGCCAGCGGTCGACCCGCATTTTTTGCCTTTTTTGCTGGTGCACCGCAAGATGCACCTCTCTGCACCGCCTTTTGGAAAGTCAGCCATGACCACATCTTCCGCCTCTCCGGCCGTGCTCAACCTCGCCCTGCAGGGCGGCGGCGCGCACGGCGCCTTTACCTGGGGCGTTCTCGATGCCCTGCTCGAAGACGGCCGCATCGGTTTTGAAGGCGTCAGCGGCACCAGCGCCGGCGCGATGAACGCCGCCTGCCTGGCGCAAGGCCTGATGGCCGGCGGCCGCGACGGCGCCCGCCAGGCGCTGGCCGATTTCTGGACTGCCGTAGCGAAGAGTTCGCCCTTCGACCAGAGCCGACAGTCAGCCGGCATGGCGCCGGCGATGAAAATGATGCTGCAATGGACCGAGCACCTGTCGCCGGAACAACTCAATCCGCTCGATCTCAACCCGCTGCGCGACATCATCGGCCAGCAGATCGACTTCGCCCGCCTGCGCCGGGAAAGCCCGGTCAAGCTGTTCATCGCGGCAACGCATGCCAATTCCGGCAAGCTGCGCATTTTCAAGAACCACGAACTGTCGGTCGACGCCCTGCTCGCCTCGGCCTGCCTGCCGACCATCCACCGCAGCGTGATCATTGATGGCGAGCCTTACTGGGATGGCGGCTACAGCGCCAACCCGGCGGTTTTCCCGCTTTTTTACGAGTGTACCGCTGCCGACATCATGCTCGTGCTGCTGACCCCGCTGCGCTACAGCGAAACGCCGGAAACGGCACAGGACATCCGGGTCCGCCTGCGCGAGCTGGCCTTCAACGCCACCTTCCTGCGCGAGATGCGGATGTTCGCGCACCTGCGCGACCAGGTCGGCGAATCCTGGCTGCCCGACTGGCTGCCGCTCAACCGCTTCGAGCAGCGCATGAAGCGCCTGCGCTTCCACGCGATCAGCGCCGATGCCCTGCTCGGCGCGCTGCCCGCCGAAAGCAAGCTGACGGTCAATCGCGAATTCTTCGAGAGTCTGCGCGACGATGGCCGCGAACATGCGCGCGCCTGGCTGGCCAGTTACTGGCCGAGCATCGGCCGGCAAGCCACGCTCGACCTGGGGAAATTGTTTTACTGAACGGTTTTTGCCATTTTCCCGGCGTCGACCGCCGGGCAGCTCAGTTGATCGTGCGCAAGACCTGGCGCATCGCCTCGATGCTGCCCGGACGACGCCGCTCGATGAACAGGCTGCCGCCGAGCAGGGTTTCGCTGTCGGCGCTCTTCGCCTTTTTCTTGGCCTGTTTCTTGGCCGCCGAAGCCGCCGCGGCGACTTCGCGATGTGACTCGTACTCGCCGCGCACCGCCTTGACCGCGCCGATCGACAGCGTCGGCAAGGGATGGAAGGCAATCTCGCCGCGCCGGTTCTCCGCCATGTAACCGCCGCGCGCCCGCACCTCCGGGCTGAGCTGCGCATCCATCGCTTCGGCGAAACTGCGCACCAGCTGCCAGCAGCGCAGTTCCCAGTCGCTGCTCTGAAACACGACGAAAAAGTCGTCGCCGCCGATATGGCCGACGAAATCCAGGCGTTCCTCGGCCGCCTCGCAGATCAGCCGGCCGAGTGACTGGATCACATCGTCGCCGCGCCGATAGCCGAAGGTATCGTTGTAGGGCTTGAAGTTGTCGATGTCGATGTAGGCCGCGACAAAATCGCTGCCGGCCGTGAGCATCCGGTCGATGTGCTCGTTGATCGGCACATTGCCCGGCAACTGGGTCAGCGGATTGGCGTAACGCGCCGCGCTGATCTGCATCTCGGTGATCGTCGCCATCAGGTCGTGGCTGCTGCCGACGCCGAGGTACTGGCCTTCGCCGGTGACGATGAAGCCGTCGAACAGGTAGTGCTTGGGCGCCATCGACAGCATCAGCGCCAGCTCCTGGATGGTGGCGTTCTGGTCGACGACGAGCGGCGCATGATCCATGAACAGGTCGCAGCTCTTGCGCCCGAACAATTCCTTCCGGAACGGCCGCGCGAAGCGGTCGATCATGCTGTGCCGGTTGATCATGCCGAGCGGCTGCCCGTCCTGCACCACCGGCAGCACGTCGAGTTCGGGATCGGCCTCGAAACGCTCGATGACCGTCGCGTTGGTGGCATCGAAGGGCACCGGCTCGATCGGCCGCAGCAGGTTGCGCGCCGTCGGCATCTTGCCGGCACTGGCGGCCATCGGCGACAGCGACAGGCGCTGCTGCGCCAGCGCGGCAACCACGCCAGGCGCCAGCTGGCGGGCCGGATAAACCTCGGGATGTGCGATGAAATAGCCCTGGCCGCAGGCGATGCCCATGTCGCGGATGCAGGCGAAATCCTCGGGCCGCTCGATGCCTTCGGCAACCAGCGAGGCATTGCAGATCTCGGCGAGATCCTGCATCGCCCGCACGAAGTGGTACTTGATCCGGTCGTCGGCAATGCCGTGCACGAAATGCTTGTCGATCTTGACGAATTCCGGGCGCAGCTCGGACCACATGCGCAGGTTGGCGAAGCCCTCGCCGAGATCGTCGATGGCGATCTGGAAGCCTCGCCCGCGATAATGCAGCAGCGCTTCCTGGATGCCCGGCATGTCGGTGATCTGCTGGTTTTCGGTCAGTTCAATGACGATGCGGTTGGGGGCAATGCCCAGCTCATTGAGCAGCTCGCGGGTATGGCCGTTCATCATCTGCGGGTCGAGCAGGCACCCCGGCGTGGCATTCAGGAAAAGGCGTCCCGGCAGGCGTTGACCGGCAAAGGCGCGCAGACTGGCTTCGCGGCAGGCATGCTCGAGTTCGAGCGCAAAGCCGGCGCGGTGAGCGGCGGCAAACAGCTGGTCGGGCCGGTGCAGGGCGCTGCCTTCCGGACCGCGGATCAGCGCCTCGTACCCGAGAATTGCCCGCACACGAAAATCGATGATCGGCTGGAAGACCGGATAGAGCAACTCCTCGGCCAGGATACGGCGGAGTTCGGTTGCTTCGTCATCCATCAAAACTATCATCGGGATCATCTCGGAGGAACAGGATGGTCAGTTTAGAAAGCCGCCATTTCAGTTCTGTGACAAAACGGCGACAGATCGAATTCAGGTCGGGAACGCCGGCATTCTTAAAGTTGTCATGCGCCGGCAATATAGGCCTATCATGCTGGGAGCCATGACGATTCCCTATGCGACGAGGTTGCGATGACGGAAATGCTGTTCTGCTACTGTTGCCGGGTACACCACCCCAAGGATCAAATGCGTCTCTTCCCGACCAAGCTCGGCGACCGCTGGCGCTGCATCCGCAGCATCGAAGCCGCGGCCTGCAAACCCAAGGAGCGCGACGCTTTCGGCCGCCAGCAGACCGAAATCAACCGTGAAGCCGCCCGGCACGCCGCCGAGCGCCTCAGCCTGCTGCGTCCGGAACGCTGCGTCTGACCCGCTGAACGGCGCCAGCCGGCACTTGCTGCCGGCAGCGCCGGGGCCGCTAACGCTCAGGCCAGCGCCGCCTGCAGCGAAAAATGTCTTTTTTCAGCGGTCGACCGCTGCGGCAGCGCATTTTCTGTCAGTCGGAACTTGCCGGTCGCCTGCCGCAGATCCGCCGCCAGCACCTCCAGCAAACGCGCCGAATCGGATGCCCCGGCCAGCGCCTCGCCATTTTCTGCCGACAACTGCGCGATGCCCGTAACCAGCTGTTCGATACGTCCGGTTTCCTCGCTGTGCGTGCCGAGCGCGCGCGTGATCCGCGCGCTCGCCGCTTCGACCAGGCGCGCCTGGTCGCGCATCCGGCGCATCGCGGCCTCGGCCTCGCCGGCCTGCTGATTGCTCTGCATGACATGGCTGGCGGCGGTGCGTACCGCCTCCGCCGTCTCGCCGGCGATGCCCTGCATGCGATCGATCATCTGGCCAATCTCGCGCGTGCTCAGTGCCGTACGTTCGGCCAGTTTCCGGACTTCGTCGGCGACGACGGCGAAACCACGCCCGCTTTCACCGGCGCGCGCCGCCTCGATCGCAGCATTCAGGGCCAGCAGATTGGTCTGCTCGGCAATCGCGCTGATCACCGCAACCACGGTCGCCACCTGTTTCGTCTCGGCCTCCATGCGATCAAGGCAAACCGTTGCCTGGAGAATGTCGCTGCTCATGCCTTCCAGCACCTGTTTGGCGAGACTGACCGACGCCATGCCGGAACTTGCCAGTTGGTCGGAATTGCGCGCCACACTGTCCGTTTCGCCTGCCGCCTGGACAATCTCGCCGACCTGCTGGCCGACCGAAGCCACCGCCAGCACGACCTGACGGGTGTCCTCTTCCTGCTGCCGGGCGCGCCCGGCCGAAGCGGCGGTCGCCTGCGCCACGGTCAGCGAGCCGCTGGTCAGGGCGTGCGCACTGCTGACGATTTCGCCGACCAGGCGCCGCATGCCATCGCGCACCTCGCACAGGGAACCGGCAATGCGCTGCAATTCGTCGCGCCCTTCCAGCTCGATGGCCACCGACAGATCGCCGGTGGCCAACTGGCTGGCCCCCTTGGCGAGAAGATCGATGTTGCCGGCGAGCCGGAGATAGGCGCTGTACAGCCCGAGGCCGGAGAGCAGCAGACTGCCGATGACCAGGACCACGGTCACCAGCAGATGCTGCCGGGCGCGCCCCAGCTCATCGCCGAGCGCGGCAACCAGCACCGTCTGGCTCAAGCCTTCGAGCGCAGCGACTGCCGCCAGCGGCTGGGTGAAGGCATTATCGATTTCCGTCAGCGCATAGACGGTATTGCTCAAAGCCAGGCCGTTGGCCACGGTGATCGCCAGCGCAAAGCGGTTATCCAGATCAGCCGCCCGATCGAGCAAGCCGGAGGAGGCCGGATCCGTCGCATCCAGCGCAACCAGGTGCTTCTTCAGTTTCTCCAGGGCATGCCCGGCGACCGCAACCGCCGCCGACAACTCCGGCCGCAGACGTTCCGCCACCATGCCTTCGCGCTGGGCAACACCGGCCAGCACCTCAAGCCGCGCCAGCATTTCGCTGAGCAAGGGCAGGTCTTCCAGCCAGATCGCATTCAACGCAGCCACATGCCGTCCGCCGGAAGCAACACCCGGCTGTTCAACCTGCTCGATCAGGGATTGCTGCAGCCCGTCGAGGACCTCCCGGTATTCGGTAAAAAGCGCCAGGCGCTGGCGCCCGCTGCCTTGTTCCGGCGTGCTGGCCAGCAAGGCCGGCAGACGCTCGGCGACCGGTAAACCGGCGGCAACGGTCATCGGCGTTTTCGGGGGTGAAATGCTGGATGAGGCATCACCCGCCCCGGCCAGGAAAAGATGCAAACGCTGCTCGCGCAGTTCGCCGATCAGCGCATGCAGGGGTTCGACCCGACTGATCGCGGCCAGACGGGCTGCGGCCGTCTGCATGCTTTCCAGGCGCAACAGAAGATGCGGCAAGGCAACGGCCAGAAACGCCAGCATCGAGACCGCGCCGATCAGTATGAAAAGACCGCGAAAACCCAGCCCGCCAAACAACAAGGCAAAACATTTTTTCAACAAGGCACCACCGCATTTTTTGGAATCGATGGCCGCAGGCTATGGCAGGCGTGTTAAGCCCGTGTGACAGACTGCGCCGGTCCGGCCTTCATGTGTTTGCAACATTCGCTAGCGATAGTAGGCAGCATCAACCGAACTTCTGGAGGACAGCATGGACAAGAACTGCCGCAGTGATGTTGCCGCCTTTCCCGAACTCTTCGACGGCATGGAACAGTTCATCGACGAACTCGGCGAAGGCATCCGCCGCATCAGCGTCCGCCTGGCAGCAATTGCGATTCCCGGCAGCGCCCTGCTGCTGTTTGCGTTAAGCAAGGCGGCCTGAAAAACAGCCCGAAAAAAAATCCCGCCGCAGCGGGATTTTTTTCATCGGCCAGGCAACAGGCTCAGGCAGCCGGCGGCACATAGCCCTGGATACGGTCGGCGCCATCGCCGAAGAAGTGCTTTTCAACCTGTTCCGACAGGTACTTGCGATGCTTGGCATCGACCAGGTTCAGACGATTTTCGTTGATCAGCATGGTCTGCATCTTGATCCACTGCTGCCAGGCTTCCTTGGAAACATTCTCGAAAATGCGCTGCCCGAGCGCACCCGGATACGGCGGGAAATCCAGGCCTTCGGCCTCGCGGCCAAGTTTGATGCAATTGACGGTACGTGCCATGTGAAACTCCGTGGGGGTTGATGCGCGAATTATAAGGTCTGAACAGGATCTGTGAAGCAGCCGGCCACCGGCAACAGCGGTGCGCCAGGCTGCGGACGACAGGACGGCGCCGGCCGGCTAATCGCCAGGCCTGCTTTCGGCAGGGGCTTGCCGGTGTTTGGCATGCCCCCGGCGTTGCGCCCGGTAAATGCCGCTATGCCCGGAGAACAGGAAACTGACGACGCAGGCAATGCCGGCATAAACACCGATTTCCGCCCCGAAGATCTCCATCGCCATCAGCGTCGAGGCGATCGGGGTATTCGCCGCACCGGCAAAGACGGCGACGAAGCCGACCCCGGCGAGCAGCGGAAAGGGCAGGTCAAGCACGGGCGCCAGTGCATTGCCCAGCGTCGCACCGATATAGAACAGCGGCGTCACCTCGCCGCCCTTGAAACCACTGCCCAGCGAAGCTACGGTAAGCAGCATCTTGGCGGCAAAGTCATAGGCCGGCAGGGGCTGTTCGAAAGCTTCGACGATGGTCGGAATACCCAGGCCGATGTAGCGCTCGGCGCCCAGGAACCAGACGATGCAGGCCAGCACGATACCGCCGGCGAGCGGGCGCAGCGGTGCATAGGCAATTTTCTGTTTCATCCAGCCGCCCAGGGCATGCGTCGCCTCGGCAAACGCCTTGCCGGTCAACCCGAAAATTGCCCCCGAAATCACCATGGCGAGCAGCGCCCAGGCCGAGAGATGGGGAATCGAGGAAATCACGTAATGGGTATGCTGCACGCCCCAGAGCAGACCGATCTGATCCGCCACAATGGCCGCGAGCATGCAGGGCAGGATGGCGTCGTAGCGCAAGCGGCCAACCGACAGCACTTCCAGGCCGAAGATCGCCCCCGCCAGCGGCGTTCCGAACACCGACGCAAAGCCGGCGCTGATCCCGGCCATCAGGATGATGCGGCGATCTTCATGGCGCAGCCTGAACAGGTGGGTCAGCTGATCGGCCAACGCCCCGCCCATCTGGACGGCCGTGCCTTCCCGCCCGACCGAGGCGCCGAACAGATGCGAGATGACCGTACCGCCGAGGATCAGCGGCGCCATGCGCAGGGGCACGACACTCTTCGGATCATGGATTTCGTCGATCAGCAGATTATTGCCGGCCTCGACCCGTTGCCCGAATTTGAGATAGAGCCAGCCGACGCCAAAGCCGGCAAACGGCAGGCCCCAGATCAGCCAGCGGTGCGCGCTGCGCGTCGCGGTGGCCCAGTCCAGCGCGAACAGGAAAAAGGCCGACGCCGAACCGGCCAGCACGGCAACGGCAAGCGCCAGCAGAATCCACTTGCCAAGATAGGCGAGCAGGGCGAGCGCTTCCGGACGGCTCGGCTCGGTCATGCGCGCCCCATGGTCAAAGCGTCTTGAACAGCACCTTGGAGCGCCGCTGATAGTTGTACATGTCGCGCTTCTTGGCCGGCAGGTCGTCGACATTGCCGAGCTTGAAACCGCGCTCGACGAACCAGTGCTCGGTACGCGTCGTCAGCACCAGCAGGCGCTTGATGCCGAGTTTCTTGGCGCGCTTTTCGATACGTGTCATCAACTGCTCGCCGTAACCCCATTCGCGATGCTCCGGGCTGACCGCCAGGCAGGCCAGTTCGGCCTCCTCGTCGGAATGACGGTAGAGCGCCGCGCAGCCGACGATGATGCCGTCGTGCAGCATGATCGAGAAATGCTCGATCTCGCGTTCGAGCAGTTCGCGCGGCCGGTGCACCAGGATGCCCTCTTCTTCCATCGGCTCGATCAGCGCGATCAGGGCGGCGATGTCGTCCGGCTTGGCTTCGCGGATGTTCTCCAGCGATTCGCGCGTGACCACGGTGCCGACACCGTCGTGCGTGAACAACTCGCGCAGCAGCGCCCCGTCCTGCTCGTAACTGATCAGATGCACCCGGCCGACGCCGGTCCGCGTCGCGCGCACGGCGCAGGGCAGATAGCGGCGGATGTCGGGTGACAGCCATTCGCCGCCACTGAGCAGCTCGGCGACCTCGTCGGCGGTCATCGCGTCGATCAGTTCGCCGGCCTGATCCGTCGCACCGCGGCTGTCGGTCAGATACACCAGCTTGTCGGCGCGGATCGCGACGGCCACGGCTTCGGCCGCTTCTTCCATCTGCAGGTTGAAGATCTCGCCGGTCGGCGACGGCCCTTCGCAGTTGAGCAGCACGATGTTGCCCAGACCGAGCTGGGCGTTGATGCCCTCGGCGTCGACCTTGCGCACCTTGCCGGCGTACTGCATGTCGATCCCGTCGAGCACGCCGATCGGCTGGCCGGTGATGAAATTGCCGCCGATGACGCGGATGCGGCTGTTCGCCATCGGCGTGTTCGGCAAGCCCTGCGACAGCATCGCCTCGATTTCGAGATAGACGCTGCCCACCGCGTCGAGCACGCAATCGAGCGCCGCCGCATCGGTCACCCGGTAGCCGCGGTGATAGACCGATTCGAGATTCTTTTCGGCCAGCTCTTCCTCGATCTGCGGCCGCGCGCCATGCACCAGCACCAGGCGGATGCCCAGGCTGACCAGCAAGTTGACGTCGTAGGCCAGGGTCTTGGCAAACTCGCTGGCCACCGCCTTGCCACCGAAGGCAATGACGAAGGTCTTGCCGCGAAAGGCGTTGATGTAGGGCGTGACCGCCCGGAACCAGGAGACGAAGTGCTCGTCGTAAGGGGTTTCGCTCATTTCTCGCTGTATTTTCCGTTGTCGTCCTTGAGCGCATTTTCGATGCGCTCGCACAGGGTTTTCAATACCTTGACCCGGGCAAAGTTCTTGTCGTTGGCCTCGACCAGCGTCCACGGTGCCAGACCGGTCGAGGTCCGGTCCACCATGTCGCAGACGGCGGACACGTACTCGTCCCACTTCTCGCGGTTGCGCCAGTCCTCGTCGGTGATCTTGAAGCGCTTGAACTCGGTGTCCTGACGCTCCTTGAAGCGACGCAACTGCTCGTCGGCGCTGATCTGCAGCCAGAACTTGACGACGATCGCCCCGGCATCGACCATCTGGTGCTCGAAGTCGTTGATCTCGGCATAGGCGCGCAGCCAGTCAGCCTCGGAACAGAAGCCCTCGACCCGTTCGACGAGCACGCGGCCGTACCAGGAACGGTCGAAGATCGCCGCCCGGCCCAGGCGCGGCAGGTGGCGCCAGAAACGCCACAGATACGGCTGCGCCCGTTCTTCCTCGGTCGGCGCGGCAATCGGCACGATCTGGTATTGCCGGGCATCCATCGCGGCGCCGATGCGGCGGATGGTGCCGCCCTTGCCGGCCGCATCCGAACCTTCAAAAACGAGCACCAGGGAACGTTTACCGACAAAGCGCGGGTCGCGCACCAGTTCCGACAGGCGCGACTGGTACTTGGCGAGTTGCGCCTCGTAATCCTTCTTTTCCAGTTTCTGCGTCAGATTGAGTTCGGACAGCACATTTTTCTGATCGATGGCATGCATGATCGGCGGCGCCACCGGCACCTGCTGCCGGCCTTCCTGTTGCAGGCGGCGCTTCATGGCTTCGAGCACGATGCGGCCGACAGTCAGCGAGCGGTATTCGTCATCGGTCCCCTCGACAATGATCCACGGCGCATGCGCGGTATTGGAAACACGCAGCACGTGACCAGCGACGGCCTGCAACTTGTCATAGGTTTTCAGGCGGTCGTAGCTTTCCTTGGTGACGCGCCAGGCGGTATGCGGGTTCTTTTCCAGCGCCTTCAGACGCGTCTTCTGGCCATCCTTGGAGAGGTGGAACCAGAACTTGAGAACAAGAGCCCCTTCATTGACCAGCATGGCTTCGAAGCGATTGATGTCGTCGAGTTGCTCGTCCAGTTCCGAACGCCGCATCTTGCCGGTGATGCGGTCGGTGATCGGCTGCGAATACCAGGAGCCGGCAAAGATGCCGACCTTGCCCTTGGGCGGCAGGGCACGCCAGTAGCGCCACATGTAGGGCCGGGCGCGTTCCTCGTCGGTCGGGGAAGAAAAAGCCAAGGTCGAGATATGGCGCGGATCCATCCAGGAGTACAGCAAGTTGATGGTTTCGCCCTTGCCGCTGCCGTCGACACCGCTGATCAGGATGACGACCGGGAATTCCTTCTTCTGCAGCATGTCGTACTGGACGTCGAGCAATTCGGCACGCAGTTTCGGCACCTCTTTCTTGAACGTCGCCTTGTCGATCTTGTGACCCAGTTCTGCCGATTCGAACATTTGCTCTCTCCCTTGTTTTTACTTTACAGGTCATGCGTGACAAAAAATCACGCCTGACCTACCCCCTGAAATCACCCCACAAAGCCTGCATCGCCGCCAGCGCCGCCAACGCGGCGGTTTCCGTGCGCAAGACGCGCGGCCCCAGACGCACCGCCTGGAAGCCGGCCTGCTTTGCGGCAAGGATTTCCTGCGGATCAAGCCCCCCCTCGGCGCCGATCAGCATCTGCACACTCGTCGCCGGCGGCAGATCAGCCAGCGCAAACTCGGCATCGGGCGCCAGGATCAGGCGCAAGCCCTCGCCGGTCGGCCGGGCCAGCCAGTTTTCCAGTTTTTCCAATGGCGCCACCAACGGCACCTGGTTGCGCCCGCACTGCTCGCAGGCCGATGCGGCGACGCCCTGCCAGTGCGCCACCCGCTTGCCGGCACGTTCGCCGACCAGCTTGGTGACGCTGCGCCGGCTATCGACCGGCACGATGCTGCCGACACCCAGTTCGACCGCTTTCTGGATGGTGAAATCCATCTTGTCGCCGGACTGCACCGCCTGGATCAGCGTCACCGCGAGTTTCGACTCGCGCTCGACATCCTGCCAGGCGCCAAGCGAGGCAACGACACGGCTTTTTTCAATGCGCTCGATGCAGGCTTCGTATTGCCCGCCGCGCCCGTCGAACAGGACAACGGAAGCCCCCGGCGGCAGACGCAGGACACGCACGGCATGGCGTGCCACCGGCTCGGGCAGATCAATGTGCGCCCCCGGCGAGAGGGCTTCGCGGCAGTAAAAACGGGGTAGATTCATCGGTGCTATTATGGGCGAAAATAGGCTTCTGGAGCGCAATCATGGCTGCTTTGCATCCGCCGGTGTGTGATTTCGGCCGGCCGGCAATCGACTTCGGCCTGCCCGGCACCGACGGCCGGCAGCACACGCTGGCCAGCTGTCGCGGCGCGAACGGCCTGCTCGTCATGTTCATCTGCAACCACTGCCCCTACGTCAAGGCGATCATCGATCGCCTGGTGCGTGACTGCCGCGAACTGACCGACGACGGCATCGGCTGCGTCGCGATCATGAGCAACGACTTCACCGCCTACCCCGACGATGCACCGGAAAACATGCGACGCTGGGCCGCTGAACAGGATTTCCCCTTCCCCTACCTGATCGACACCAGCCAGGAAGTCGCCCGCGCCTACGGCGCCGTGTGCACGCCGGACTTTTTCGGCTACAACGGCAAACTCGAACTGCAATACCGCGGCCGTCTCGATGCCTCGGAGCGCACGCCTGGCCCCGGCGACGCCCGGCGGGAGCTGTATGAAGCGATGCGAAATATTGCCAAAACCGGGCGTGGACCGCTGGAACAACGCGCTTCGATCGGCTGCTCGATCAAATGGAAAGCGGACTGAAGTCGCTGGAAGCAGGCCGCGCCTTCGGCTATGATCATCCTTTATCCAGAAGCCCCTCCGCGTGGACCGCACCCCGACCGCACCGCCCACCTCCAGCGAACCCAGCCGTCGGCACGCCTACCTGGAAGCAGTCATGGCCAGCATGCCGCAAGGCATCAGCGTTTTTGATGAAAATCTGTGCCTGCGCGTCTGGAATCGGGGCTTTCTCGAGGTTCTCGACCTGCCGCCGGAAGCGGTTTATGACGGTGTCCCTTTTTCCGACCTGATCCGGATCACGGCAGGCCGCGGCGAATATGGTCCCGGCGACATCGAGGAGCAAGTTGCCCGAATCACCGAGAAGGCCCTCAAATTCGAAGCCCACTGCTTCGAGCGCCTGCGCCCGAGCGGCCGCACCCATCTCGTCCAGGGCGAACCCTTGTACATCGAGGGCAAGCTGGCCGGTTTTGTCACCACCTACACCGACATCACCGAACGCAAGGCGGCAGAAAACGAACTGCGCCATCAGCACAGCCTGCTCGAAACGGTCATCGAAAACGTCCCGAGCGCACTCAGCCTGTTCAACAAGGACCAGGAACTGGCGCTCCACAATCAGGCCTTCCAGCGTCTGCTCGACCTGCCGCAGTCACTGTTCGACAACCGGCCGGTGACCATGGAAAAGATTTTCCGCTTCAATGCTGCCCGTGGCGAATACGGCAATGGCGATACCGAAAGCATGGTCCGCACGATGCTGGCGCGCAGCCGCAAGCACCTGGCACACCATTTCGAACGCACCCGCCCGAATGGCAAGACCCTCGACATCCGTGGCGTACCGCTCGCCGACGGCGGCCTGGTCACGATCTACACCGACATCTCGGAACGCCGCGCCAGCGCCGAACGCGAAGAACTGGCCCAGAAGGTGTTCAATCACACGCCAACCGGGATCATCTTTACCGACGAAGCGCACCACATTCTGTCGACCAACCCGGCCACCACCCTGATGACGGGTTACGAGCCGCTCGAACTGCTCGGCAAAACCGTTTTCTCGCTGATCGGCGGGAACCAGGAGCTGACGCCCGCATCCTTTGAGGAAAAGCTGAGCAGCGGCGGCTCGTGGTACGGCGAGCTGGAGCTCACCACGAAATCCGGCGAGCTGTTTCCGGCCGGGATACGGATCAGCCGGGTAGATGACCCGCAAACGGGTCAGCCTGCCCATTACATCTGGATTCTGGCCGACATTACCGAGCGCCGCGAAGCCGAAGAGCGCATGCGCCACATCGCCCAGCACGATGCGCTGACCGGCCTGCCCAATCGCCTCGCCCTGCTCATGCGCCTTGCCCAGCTACTGCCCGAGGCACGCCGTCACCAGTGGCAGGTGGCGATCATGTTCCTCGACCTCGACCGCTTCAAGATCATCAACGACACACTCGGCCACCAGGTTGGCGACGACCTGTTGCGCGAAGTCGCCTGCCGCTTGTCCAAGGTCGTGCGCGAAACCGATTTCGTCGCCCGCCTGGGCGGCGACGAATTCGTCGTCATCCTGCCCGGCATTTCGACCTCCTCCGATGCTGCGCTGGTGGCGGGCAAGATCATCGCCGCACTGTCGACGCAGATTCACGCCGAAGGCCACGAGCTGCACACCAGTCCGTCAATCGGCATCAGCATTTTCCCGAATGACGGCCCGGATGGCGACACCATCCTGAAAAACGCCGACACGGCGATGTATCACGCCAAGGCGACCGGACGGAACAACTACCAGTTCTTCGCGGCCGACATGAATCTCGCCTCGGCCGAACGCCTCGACATCGAGCGCAAGCTGCGCCACGCGATTGCCCGCAACGAGTTGGCGCTCTGCTTCCAGCCGCAATTCAAGGCCGATGGCTCGCGCCCGACCGGCGTTGAGGCCCTGGTCCGCTGGCACCACCCGACTGACGGCATGATCTCGCCGGTGCGCTTCATTCCGGTCGCCGAGGAAACCGGGATCATTGTCGAGATCGGCGAATGGGTCTTGCTCAATGCCTGTCGCACGATGAAGCAGTGGCTCGATGACGGCCTCGATCCGATCCGCATTGCCGTCAACGTCTCGGCGCGCCAACTGCGCCGGCGCGACTTCTGCGAAACAGTGGCCGGCGCCCTCGCCGAATCGGGCCTCCCGCCCGAGTTGCTGGAACTCGAAATCACCGAAAGCTCGGTGATGGAAAATCCGGAAGAAGCCATCCAGATCCTGCAGCGCCTCGGCCGCATGGGCATTTCGCTGGCCATCGACGACTTCGGCACCGGCTACTCCTCGCTGGCCTACCTCAAGCTGTTCCCGATCGACCATCTGAAGATCGACCGCTCCTTCGTCGCCGACATCGAAACCGACCTCAACGACCGGGCCATCGCCTTCGGCACCATCGCCCTGGCCCATTCACTCGGCCTCAACGTCATCGCCGAAGGCGTCGAAACCGACGACCAGCTTGAACTGCTGCGCAGCAACGCCTGCGACGAAGTCCAGGGTTACTTCTTCAGCAAGCCGCTCGATGGTCCTGCGGCCTTCGCCTTTCTGCACGCCAGGCAGCACCCGGAGTAAAATCGCGCCTTTGTCATTGCAGCAGGGAGTCAACATGGTTCAGCGCACGCTGGCACGCTACCTCACCGAGGAACAGCGCAACAAGGGCGTCATCACCGCCGATCTCAAATTCCTGATCGAAATCGTTTCGCGCGCCTGCCAGGCCATTTCGGTCGCCATCGGCAAGGGCAGCCTCGGCGGCGTGCTCGGCGAAGCCGGCAGCGACAACGTGCAGGGCGAAGCGCAGAAAAAGCTCGACGTGCTGTCCAACGACATCCTGCTCGACGCCAACGAATGGGGCGGCCACCTCGCCGCCATGGCCTCCGAGGAAATGGATCTGCCGCACCTGGTGCCGCACCGCTTCCCGAAGGGCGAATACCTGCTCACCTTCGACCCGCTCGACGGCTCCTCCAACATCGACGTCAATGTCTCGATCGGCACCATCTTCTCGGTACTCAAGTGCCCGGAAGACGCCGACCTGAGCACGCCGGCAGCCGCCGAAGCCGCCTTCCTGCAGCCCGGCACCGCACAGGTTGCGGCCGGCTATGCCGTTTATGGCCCGACCACGCTGCTCGTCCTGACCGTTGGCGACGGCGTCGCCGTATTCACCCTCGACCGCGAGCAGGGCAGCTTCGTGCTGACCCAGGAAAACGTGCAGATTCCGGCCGACACCAAGGAATTCGCCATCAACATGTCGAACCAGCGTTTCTGGGAAGCCCCGGTCAAGCGCTACGTCGACGAAATGGTGGCCGGCAAGGAAGGCCCGCTCGGCAAGGACTACAACATGCGCTGGGTCGCCTCGATGGTCGCCGACGTGCATCGCATCATGACGCGCGGCGGCATCTTCATGTATCCGCTCGACAGCAAGATGCAGGACAAGGGCGGCAAGTTGCGCCTGATGTACGAGGCCAACCCGATGGCCTTCCTGGTCGAACAGGCCGGCGGTGCCGCGACCACCGGCCGCCAGCGCATTCTCGACATCATGCCGGCCCACCTGCACCAGCGCGTGCCGGTCATTTTGGGCTCAAAAAACGAAGTCGACCGGGTCAGCGGCTACCACAGCGCCTGAATTCATGTAAATTGCATCACCCTTACCTGTAAAGGAATCCAGCAATGCATCCGCGCACCCTCGCCCTAGTCATTGCCGCAACCGCCTTCGCGGCCGGCTGCGTCAGCAACGAAAAGAAGCCTGAAGCCGAAACACCAGCACCGGTGGCCGCCGCACCAGCTCCGGCCGCCGCGCCGGTAGCCGCCAAGCCGGAATGCCCACCCGAAGCGACCGGCAAGAAAAAATCGACCAAGGCAACGAGCAAGACAAAAGCCGCGAAAAAGGGTGAAGCGGCAAACGCCGATTGCGAACCGGCCAAGCCGAAGACGGCAAGCGCGCCAGCCAAGGCCGCCGAGCCAGCCCCGGCACCGGTGGCAGCGCCCGCCGCCGCCCCGGCCAAGGAAGCAGCCAAGCCGGCCGAAGCCGGCAAACCACGCATGATGAAATCGCGTGACGGCACCTTCGAAGGCGAGGTTTACGGCAACATTCCGCCGAACAGCAAGTGGGCAAAATTGCAGATCGGCATGCACCAGTCGGAAGTCGAGCGCATTCTCGGCGTTACTTCGAACATCCGCGGCTATGTCACCGCCAAGGCCTGGATACCCTTCTATTTCGGAACCGACAGCCACCGCTACGAGGCAGTTTACGCAGGACAGGGCAGTGTCGCCTACACCGGTGGTGGCATGGGTGGCGGCCAGGGCGTTCTGATGATGATCAACTACGATCCGAAAATCCAGTAAAGCGGCAACAAGCCCATTGCGGCGGGCATTTTGCCTGCCGCAATGCAACATCGCCCTACCCAAAGAGGGCCTTTTCCCGGATAATTTCAGCTTTTCAGCAGGCTGGATTTCCGGATCATGAGCGTCAGCAACCTCCCCAAGTTTTCTCCCCTGACCGGCGCCATCCGCGCGCTGGCCATGGATGCCGTGCAGCAGGCCAATTCCGGTCATCCGGGCGCCCCGATGGGCATGGCGGAAATTGCCGAAGTGCTCTGGCGGCGTCACCTGCGCCACAACCCGGCCAACCCGCAATGGCCCGACCGCGACCGTTTCGTGCTTTCCAACGGCCACGGCTCGATGCTGATCTACGCCCTGCTCCACCTGACCGGCTACGATCTGTCGATCGATGACCTGAAGAATTTCCGCCAGTTGCACGCCAGAACCCCGGGCCACCCGGAATACGGCTACACGCCCGGCGTTGAAACGACGACCGGCCCGCTCGGCCAGGGCATCACCAACGCCGTCGGCTTCGCGCTGGCGGAAAAGGTGCTGGCCGCCGAGTTCAACAAGCCCGGCCACGAGATCGTCAATCACCACACCTACGCCTTCATGGGCGACGGCTGCCTGATGGAAGGCGTTTCGCACGAAGCCTGTTCGCTCGCCGGCACGCTTGGCCTCGGCAAGCTGATCGCCTTCTGGGACGATAACGGCATCTCGATCGACGGCCATGTCGAAGGCTGGTTTACCGACAACACGCCGGGCCGTTTCGAAGCCTACGGCTGGCATGTCATTGCCAATGTCGATGGCCACGACAGCGACGCCATCGAACGCGCCCTGCTCGAAGCCAAGGCGGTCACCGACAAGCCCAGCCTGATCTGCTGCAAGACGACGATCGGCGCCGGTTCGCCAAACAAGCAGGGCTCGCACGACTGTCACGGTGCACCGCTCGGCAAGGACGAAATTGCCGCCGCCCGCGCCCACATCGGCTGGAACCATCCGGCTTTCGAAATCCCGGCCGACATCTACGCTGCCTGGAATCGCAAGCCGGCCGGTGCCGCTTTCGAGGAAAACTGGACAAACCGCTTCCAGGCCTACCAGGCCGCCTTCCCGGCCGAAGCCGCCGAGTTCGAACGGCGCGTCATGAAGCGCGAACTGCCGGCCTCCTGGGAAGCGACCAAGGCGACCTACCTCGCCGCCTGCCGCGACAAGGCCGAAAACATCGCGACCCGCAAGGCTTCGCAGAACGCCATCGCCGCACTGGTTCCGGCCGTGCCGGAAATCTTCGGCGGCTCGGCCGACTTGGCCGGCTCCAACCTGACCTTCGTCAAGGGCAGCAAGGGCGTCACCCGCACCGAGGGCGGCAACTACTGCTACTACGGCGTGCGCGAATTCGGCATGACCGCAATCGCCAACGGCATCGCCCTGCACGGCGGCCTGATTCCCTACACCGCGACCTTCCTGGTCTTCTCCGATTACGCCCGCAACGCCATCCGCATGGCGGCGTTGATGAAGCAGCGCCAGATCATGGTCTATACACACGACTCGATCGGCCTCGGCGAAGATGGCCCGACCCACCAGCCGGTCGAGCACATCCCGTCGATGCGCATCATCCCCAACCTCGACGTCTGGCGCCCGGCCGATGCGACCGAAACGGCAATTGCCTGGACCGCAGCGGTCGACCGTGCCGACGGCCCGAGTCTGCTCGCCCTGTCGCGCCAGAACCTGCCGACCGTGACGCAGAACATCGCCGACGAAGACATCCGCAAGGGCGGCTACGTGCTCGCCGAAGCCGATGGCGAAGCGCAGCTGACGCTGATCGCGACCGGTTCCGAAATCAAGCTGGCGCTCGACGCCCAGGCCGCACTCAAGGCCGAAGGCATTGCTGCCCGCGTCGTCTCGATGCCCTGCACCAACGTCTTCGACCGCCAGAGCGCCGACTACAAGGCCGCCGTGCTCGGCACCTGCAAGAAGCGTATCGCCATCGAAGCGGCGCATCCCGACTTCTGGCGCAAATACGTCGGCCTGCACGGCGCCGTGATCGGCATCGACCGCTTCGGCGAATCCGCGCCCGCCGGTCAACTGTTCGAAATGTTCGGTTTTACCGTCGCCAACGTCGTTGCCACGACCAAGGCACTGGTGTCCTGATTAATTAAAGAGGAGAAGCTTCAATGGCTATCAAGGTTGCTATCAACGGGTTTGGTCGTATCGGTCGCTGTACGCTGCGCGCCATTTACGAACAGGGTTTGCAGAACGAGTTCGAAGTCGTCGCCATCAATGCTTCCGGCGACCTGAAGACCAATGCCCACCTGCTGAAGTACGACACCACGCACGGCCGCTTCACGACGCCGGTCGAAACCGATGGCGAAAACTGCATCATCATCGACGGCAAGCGCATCACCTTCTACTCGACCAAGAATCCGAAGGACATCAACTGGGCCGACCACGGCGTTGACGTGCTGCTCGAATGTACCGGCGCCTACACCTCCAAGGCCAAGGCGCAAGCCCTGCTCGAGCAGGGCGCCAAGCGCGTCCTGATCTCCGCCCCGGGTGGCGACGACGTCGATGCGACCATCGTATACGGTGTCAACCACGACATCCTGCGTGCCGACATGACCGTCGTCTCGAATGCCTCGTGCACGACCAACTGCCTGGCCCCGGTCGCCAAGGTGCTGTCCGACAACCTCGGCATCAAGCAAGGCCTGATGACCACCATCCACGCCTACACCAACGACCAGGTGCTGGTTGACGTGCGTCACAAGGACCTGCGCCGCGCCCGCGCCGGTGCCCAGAACATCATCCCGACCAAGACCGGCGCTGCCGCCGCGGTCGGCCTGGTGCTGCCGCAACTCAAGGGCAAGGTCGACGGCTTCGCGCTGCGCGTCCCGACCATCAACGTCTCGCTGGTCGACCTGACCTTCACCTCGGAGCGCCCGACCTCCAAGGAAGAAATCAACGAACTGATGAAGGCCGCCGCGGCCGGCCCGCTCAAGGGCGTGCTCGCGGTCAACAACGACCCGCTGGTTTCCTCCGACTTCAACCACACCACGGTTTCCTCGACCTTCGACGCCACGCAGACCCGCGTCATCGACGGCAACCTGGTCAAGGTCCTGGCCTGGTACGACAACGAGTGGGGTTATTCCTGCCGCATGCTCGACGCCGCCCGCGCCTGGGTGAACGTCAAGTAAGCGCTGCTTGCTGCAGAAAAAGGGGCCATCCGGCCCCTTTTTTTCGTCCGCGCGCAGCGGGCGACGGTGCCCGACACCATCAGCCGAGCGCTACCGTGGCCGCGCTCAGGCGGCCTTGATCATCGCCTGCGTGCCCCCGGCCAACGCCATCTGCAGTGCGGTCACTGCGGCATCGACCGCGCCGCCGGCATCCTTTTCGAGCGCAAGGGCAGCCGCCACTTCCGGATCGGACTCCGGCTTGCGGCCGAGCAGCTTTTCGCGCACCCGCTCGTTGATCAGTTCTTCCATTGCCTTCCGCTTTTCCGGCGGCATCGCATTGAGGTCCTCCTCGGTCAGCCCCAACTCCTTCAAGACCGCATCGCGGATATGTTCGGCCGGGCTTTTGTTCACGTAATCGTGCAACTCGGCGAGCAAGGCCTTGTGCGTGGCCTCTTTTTTTGCTGCCTTCTCCTGCGCAATTTCGCTGGCCGTTTTTTCCGGCTCGCTTTCTTTCGCCGCTCCGGCCGTACCTGCCGCCTTCTTCAAGGCATCTGCAAAGCTTTCGCCGCTCGCCGGCTCGCTCGAACGCGCCGCGCTCGCGGCCAGGGCTGAATTCAGTTCATTGGTGATTTGCATGCTTCCATCCTCACAAGAGACAAGAGCGAAAAGCAAATAGCGCACCAGCATAAAGGCGAGCCTAAACCCGCGAAACTCGGCCCCCTCGGGAAAATCAGCCCCGCCCACGGCAGAACTTGCCGGCCAACAATGCCGATTCACCGCATCAGCGCTCGGTTTTATGCCCACAACCTTGTAAAATCACCCGCTTCGATCACTTCGGATTGGCTCGCGTGCCCGGCACCCATCGCCCTCTTCGTCTCGCCATCAACGGCTACGGCCGGATTGGTCGCTGTTTTCTGCGTGCCCTCCTTGAATCGCCCGTCACGCACAATCTGCAGGTCGTCGCCATCAACGAACCGGCCGACCTCGCCAGCATGGCCTACCTCACCCGCTTCGACTCGACGCACGGCCGCTTTCCCGGCCAGGTCGAGGTCGGCGAGGACGCCCTGCTGATCGACGGACACCGGATTGTCGTCAGCCATGCCCGCAAGCCGGAAGATGTCGCCTGGCAGGAACTCGGCATCGACCTGCTCATCGAATCCTCCGGCTGTTACGGTCGACGTGCCGAATTGAGCCGTTTTCTCGACGCCGGCTGCCCGCGCCTGCTGCTGTCGCATCCGGGCCTATCCGGCAGCGACGTCGATGCCACCATCGTCAACGGCATCAACCACGCCAGTCTGCGCGGCGACGAGCGCCTGGTCTCGGCTGCGTCGTGCACGACCAATGCCATCGTCCCCATCCTCGACCTGCTCGACCGCGAGATCGGCATCGAACAGGCCATGCTCAGCACACTGCATTCGGTGATGAACGACCAGCCGCTGATCGACGGCTATCACCACACCGACCTGCGCCGCACGCGCTCGGCGATGCAGTCGATCATCCCGGTCTCGACCGGTCTGGCGCGCGGCATCGAACGCCTGCTGCCGCAACTGGCCGGGCGCGTGCACGCCAAGGCGATCCGCGTCCCGACCCTGAACGTTTCGGCGATCGACCTGACGATCAGCACCCGGCGCGACGTTTCCGTCGCGGAAATCAACGCCCTGCTCGCCGCCACCGCGAGCGGCCCGTTGCGCGGCCTGATCGCCTATTCCGAGGCGGCGCACGCCTCGATCGATTTCAATCACGATCCCCATTCGGCGATTGTCGACGGCAGCCAGACGCGCACCGCCGGCCCACGCCTGCTCAACCTCTTTGTCTGGTTCGACAACGAGTGGGGCTTCGCCAACCGCATGCTCGAAGTGGCCGGTCACTGGTCACAACACTGGACGCAAGAATCCATTACTTAAGCCAAATCAGGAGATATCCATGAACGTTATCAAACTCACCGACCTCGACGTTTCCGGCAAGCGCGTCTTCATCCGCGCCGACTTGAACGTGCCGCAGGACGAAGCCGGCAACATCACCGAAGACACCCGCATCCGCGCCTCGCTGCCGTCGATCAAGTACTGCCTGGAAAAGGGCGCCGCCGTGATGGTCACCTCCCACCTCGGCCGTCCGACCGAAGGCGAACTGAATCACGAAGACAGCCTGATGCCGGTCGCCGTGCGCCTCGGCCAGATGCTGCACACCTCGGTTCGTCTGATCCAGAACTGGGTCGATGGCGATTTCGAAGTCAAGCCGGGCGAAGTCGTCCTGCTCGAGAACTGCCGCGTCAACAAGGGCGAAAAGAAGAACAACGACGAACTGGCCCAGAAGATGGCCAAGCTGTGCGATGTCTACGTCAATGACGCCTTCGGCACCGCGCACCGCGCCGAAGCGACCACCCACGGCATCGCCAAATACGCGCCGGTCGCCTGCGCCGGCATGCTGATGGGCGCCGAAATCGACGCGCTGGGCAAGGCCCTGCACGAACCGAAGCGCCCGCTGGTCGCCATCGTCGGCGGCTCCAAGGTTTCCAGCAAGCTGACCATCCTCAAGTCGCTGGCCAGCAAGGTCGACCAGTTGATCGTCGGCGGCGGCATCGCCAACACCTTCCTGCTCGCCTCCGGCAAGCGCATCGGCGACTCGCTGGCCGAAGCCGACCTGGTCAAGGAAGCCCACACCATCATGGACATCATGAAGGAACGCGGCGCCGAAGTGCCGCTGCCGGTCGACGTCGTCGTTGCCGACGAAGTCTCCGCCCTGGCCCGTGCCAACAAGATCTCGGTCGACGACGTGCATGTCCACGACCGCATCCTCGACGTCGGCCCGAAGACCGCCGCCATGCTGTCGCAGATCATCGCCAACGCCGGTACCATCGTCTGGAACGGCCCGGTCGGCGTCTTCGAACTGCCGCAGTTCGCCGGCGGCACCAAGATGATGGCCTCGGCAATCGCCCACTCCGAAGCTTTCTCCATCGCCGGCGGCGGTGACACGCTGGCCGCCATCGCCAAGTTCCACATTGCCGATGACGTCGGCTACATCTCGACCGGCGGCGGCGCCTTCCTCGAATTCCTCGAAGGCAAGACCCTGCCGGCGATCGCGATTCTCGAAGAACGCGCCGCAAAATAAGGCTTGCGGACCGGTTGACCGTCCCACAACGGTCAACCGGCAAAAAGCAGTAAAAACCATCGAACAACCAGGGAAGAGAAGACATGTCGCGCCATACCAAGATCGTTGCCACGCTGGGCCCCGCCTCATCCACACCGGAAGTTCTCGAACGCATGGTGCAGGCCGGCGTCGACGTCGTCCGCATGAATTTTTCGCACGGCACGGCCGATGACCACAAGGCACGCGCCGAGGGCATCCGCGCCGCGGCAGCCAAATACGGCCGCACCGTCGGCATCCTCGGCGACCTGCAAGGGCCGAAGATCCGCGTCGGCAAGTTCGATGGCGGCAAGATCACCCTGGTGATCGGCGACAGCTTCATCCTCGATGCGCAATGCACGCTCGGCAACCAGGAGCGCGTCGGCCTCGATTACAAGGACCTGCCCAAGGACGTGGTCAATGGCGACATCCTGCTGCTTGACGACGGCCGTCTCAAACTCGAAGTCACCGGCGTGCGCGGCCAGGAAATCCACACCCGCGTCATCGTCGGCGGCGACCTGTCGAACAACAAGGGCATCAACCGCCAGGGCGGCGGCCTGACCGCGCCGGCGCTGACCGGCAAGGACATGGACGACATCAAGACGGCGGCCCAGATCGGCGTCGATTTCGTTGCCGTCTCCTTCCCCAAGAGCGCCGCCGACATGTACATGGCGCGCCAGTTGCTGCGCGCCGCCGGCAGCTCCGCCGTGCTGATCGCCAAGATCGAGCGCGTCGAGGCCGTTGAAAATCTCGCCGAAATCCTCGACGCCTCGGACGGTGTCATGGTCGCGCGCGGCGATCTCGCCGTCGAAGTCGGCGATGCTGCCGTGCCCGCCTTGCAGAAGAAGATGATCCGCATGGCCCGCGACATGAACAAGCTGACCATCACCGCGACGCAGATGATGGAATCGATGATCACCTCGCCGGTGCCGACCCGCGCCGAAGTCTCCGACGTCGCCAATGCCGTGCTCGACGGCACCGACGCGGTGATGCTGTCGGCCGAAACCGCCGCCGGCAAGTATCCGGTCGAAACCGTCGAATCGATGGCGCGCATCTGCGTCGAGGCCGAGCGCTCGGCCGATCTGACGCTTGAGCGCGAATTCCTCGACCGCGTGTTCACGCGCATCGACCAGTCGATCGCGATGGCCGCGATCTGGACCGCGCACCACCTCAAGGTAAAAGCCATTGCCGCGTTGACCCAGTCCGGCTCGACCGCGCTGTGGATGAGCCGCATGAACTCCGGCGTGCCGATCTACGCGCTGACCCCGGATGCCGAGTCGGTCGGCCGCATGGTGCTCTACCGTGGCGTCTGCCCGCTGCCGATGAAGCAGCAGCACACCGACCGCGAACTGCTGCTCGCCGAAGCCGAACAACTGCTGATCGACCGCGGCGTCGTCGAAAAGGGCGACCTGATCGCGCTGACCATCGGCGAGCCGATCGGCACCACCGGCGGCACCAACACGCTGAAGATCGTCCGCGTCGGAGAACATAGTTGTTAGGATCGAGTTGCCTAGGGGCTTGAGCAAAGAGCTCGATCCTCGATCCTCGATCCTCGATCCTCGATCCTCGATCCTATAGAATCTATCCTTTCATAATATTTTCCCCTGGAGTTTTCCCATGCCGCTCGTTTCCATGCGCCAATTGCTCGACCACGCCGCCGAAAACGGCTACGGGCTGCCCGCCTTCAACGTCAACAACATGGAACAGGTCTGGGCCATCTGCGAAGCCGCCAGCCAGATCGACGCCCCGGTCATCATGCAGGCCTCGGCCGGCGCCCGCAAATATGCCGGCGAAGCCTTCCTGCGCCACCAGATCCTGGCCGCGCTCGAAGCCTACCCGCACCTGCCCATCGTCATGCACCAGGACCACGGCCAGAGCCCGGCCGTGTGCATGAGCGCCATCAAGTCCGGCTTCACCTCGGTGATGATGGACGGCTCGCTCGAAGCCGACGGCAAGACCACCGCCTCCTATGACTACAACGTCGCCGTCTCCAAGGAAGTCGTCAAGTTCTCGCATTCGATCGGCGTTTCGGTCGAAGCCGAACTCGGCGTGCTCGGCTCGCTCGAAACCATGCAGGGCGACAAGGAAGACGGTCACGGCGCCGAAGGCAAAATGACCCGCGAACAGTTGTTGACCGATCCAGACCAGGCTGCCGACTTCGTCAAGCAGACCAACTGCGACGCGCTCGCCATCGCCATCGGCACCAGCCACGGCGCCTACAAGTTCACCAAGCGCCCGACCGGCGACATCCTCGCCATCGACCGCATCGCCGAAATCCACGCACGCATCCCGAACACCCACCTGGTCATGCACGGTTCATCTTCCGTGCCGCAGGAACTGCTCGCCGAAATCCGCGAATTCGGCGGCGACATGAAGGAAACCTATGGCGTGCCGGTCGAGGAAATCGTCAAGGGCATCGCGCACGGCGTGCGCAAGGTCAATATCGATACCGACATCCGCCTCGCCATGACGGCCGCCGTCCGCCGCTACATGTTCGAGAACCCGGGCAAGTTCGATCCGCGCGACTTCCTCAAGCCGGCCCGCGAAGCCGCCAAGAAAATCTGCCTGGCCCGCTACGAAGCCTTCGGCTGCGCCGGCCGCGCCAGCCAGATCAAGGTCATCCCGCTGGAAAAGATGGCCGAGCGCTATGCCAAGGGCGAGCTGAACCAGATCGTCAAATAAGCCCTTTTTTCCGGGTTGACCGATAAAGCCGCCTGCGGGCGGCTTTTTTGCGGGCGAAATGTTTTTATCCGATCCATTCGCGCTGCCCGCGCCCAGTGCGGACAGCGCGAATGGATCGGCCGTCCGGATGCCAGACGGCACTGCAAAACCCGGGATTCATCCGGCGGTGGCTACTTGGGCCGATTCCATTTTTGCCCCTTTCCTCCGGTTGACCGTAGCGCCCCGTTCACACCCCTGCCAGTTCTTGGCGCAGTTCGCCCATGATCGTTTCGTAGCGATGCGGATCGCTGTCCTTGCCGGCACCGTAGACCGCCGAACCGGCGACGAAAGCGTCGACGCCGGCGCGGGCTATTTCGGCGATGTTGGCGGTGTTTACGCCGCCGTCGATTTCGAGGCGGATGCGGCGACCGGTTTCACGTTCGCAGGCATCGAGTTTGGCTCTTGCCAGCTTCGCCTTGACCAGCGTGCCGGGGATGAATTTCTGGCCGCCGAAGCCGGGATTGACGCTCATCAGCAGAATGACGTCGATCTTGTCGAGGACGTAATCCATGTAATCCAGCGGCGTTGCCGGGTTGAAGACCAGGCCGCTTTGACAGCCGGCATCGCGGATCAGCGACAGGCTGCGCTCGACGTGGTCGGAGGCTTCCGGGTGAAAGGTGATGATGTTGGCGCCGGCCCTGGCGAAGTCGGGGATGATGCGGTCGACGGGTTTGACCATCAGGTGCACGTCGATGGGTGCGGCGGTGCACGGCCGGATGGCGGCGCAAACCAGCGGGCCGATGGTCAGGTTGGGGACGTAGTGGTTGTCCATTACGTCGAAGTGAATCCAGTCGGCGCCGGAAGCGATGACGTTGCTGACTTCCTCGCCGAGCCTGGCGAAATTGGCGGAGAGGATGCTGGGGGCGATGACGAAATCTGGTTGGCGCATGGTGCCTCCGAAAAAAGACGGCCCCAGACTTCGGGGCCGCAAGACGCAAGGTACAGCAGAGTGATACTCGGTTTGGTCAGCGGTAGGCGGCAGCCATTTTCTCCAGTGACACGGGTTTGATGCGGCTGGCCTGGCCGGCGCTGCCGAAGGCGTCGAAACGCAATGCACAGAGGTCGCGCGCCGCCACCACGGCGGCTTTCAAAAAAGCGCGCGGATCGAATTCCTCCGGCTTTTCAGCCATCGCCTTGCGCATCGCGCCGGTCATGGCGAGACGGATGTCGGTGTCGATATTGACCTTGCGCACGCCGTGACGGATGCCTTCGACGATTTCCTCGACCGGCACGCCCCAGGTTTCCTTCATCCGGCCGCCGTACTGGCGGATGACCGCCAGCCATTCCTGCGGCACGCTGGAAGAGCCGTGCATGACCAGGTGCGTGTTCGGGATGCGCGCATGGATAGCCTTGATGCGGTCGATGGCAAGGATTTCGCCAGTCGGTGGCCGCGTGAACTTGTAGGCGCCGTGGCTGGTGCCGATCGCAATGGCCAGCGCATCGACGCCGGTCCTGGCGACGAAGTCAGCGGCCTCTTCCGGATCGGTCAGCATTTGCGCGTGATCGAGCTTGCCGGCGGCACCGATGCCGTCCTCCTCGCCCGCCGCGCCGGTTTCCAGCGAACCGAGGCAGCCCAGCTCGCCTTCGACCGAAACGCCGATGCAGTGCGCCATTTCAACGACCTGGCGGGTCGTTTCGACGTTGTAGGCGTAAGTCGTCGGCGTCTTGCCATCGGTGCCCAGCGAGCCGTCCATCATGACGCTGGAGAAGCCGCTGCGCATCGACTGCTGGCAGACGGCCGGCGAGGTACCGTGATCCTGGTGCAGGCAGACCGGGATGTCCGGATATTGCTCGATGGCGGCTTCGACCAGTTTCCTCAGGAATGGCTCGCCGGCATATTTGCGCGCCCCGGCCGAGGCCTGCAGGATGACCGGGCTGTTGCAGGCTGCGGCGGCCTGCATGATGGCCTGGATCTGCTCCAGATTATTGACGTTGAAGGCAGGCAGGCCGTAGCTGTGCTCGGCCGCGTGGTCGAGCAGTTGGCGCAGGGAAATCAGGGCCATGGGAAAGCTCCTTTCAGTGCACTTGCGGCTGGCTGATGTGACGCAGCAGACGCAGCAGGTTGCAGGTGTAGCCGTATTCGTTGTCGTACCAGGCGACGACCTTGACGAAGGTCGGGTCGAGCGCGATGCCGGCCCCGGCGTCGAAGATCGAGGGCCGGCGATTGCCGCGGAAGTCGGTCGACACCACCCTGGCCTCGGTATAGCCGAGCACGCCGCGCAGCGGCCCGTCGTCGGCGGCGGCACGCATCGCGGCGCAGATGTCGGCATAGCTGACCGGCGTTGCCAGTTCGACGGTCAGGTCGACCACCGAGACATCAGAGGTCGGCACGCGAAAGGCCATGCCGGTCAACTTGCCGGCCAGCGCCGGAATCACCTTGCCGACCGCCTGCGCCGCGCCGGTCGCGGCCGGAATGATGTTTTCCAGGATGCCTCGGCCGCCGCGCCAGTCCTTGCCGGACGGGCCGTCCACCGTCTTCTGGGTGGCGGTCGCCGCGTGCACCGTGCTCATCAGGCCGCGCCGGATGCCGAAGCGGTCGTTGAGCACCTTGGCGACCGGCGCCAGGCCGTTGGTCGTACACGAAGCGGCCGAGACGACGGCCTCGCCTGCATAGCCCAGGTGATTGACGCCGTACACGAAGAGCGGCGTGTCGTCCCTGGCCGGCGCCGACTGCACCACCTTGCGGGCGCCGGCCGCGAGATGACCGGCACAACTGGCGCCGGTCAGGAACAAGCCGGTCGCCTCGATCACGACATCGACGTCGAGCTCGCCCCAGGCCAGTTCGGCCGGGTTCTTGCAGGCGCTGAGCCGGATGCGCTGGCCGTCGACCAGCAGTTCGTTGCGGTCGACGCTGATTTCACCGGCAAATTGCCCGTGTACCGAGTCGTGCTGCAGCAGGTAGGCCAGGTAATCCGGTTCGAGCAGGTCGTTGACCGCAACCACCTCGAGTTCGGAAAACTCGGCCTCCGCGACGATGGCGCGCAGGGCCATGCGTCCGATCCGGCCGAAGCCGTTGATTGCCACCCGTATTGGCATGGGAAAGTCTCCGTGTTAGTTGTGAGTAGTGAGTTATTAGCCGGGGAGTTGCGCGG
Organism: Quatrionicoccus australiensis; assembly: GCF_020510425.1. Taxonomy (NCBI): domain Bacteria; kingdom Pseudomonadati; phylum Pseudomonadota; class Betaproteobacteria; order Rhodocyclales; family Azonexaceae; genus Quatrionicoccus; species Quatrionicoccus australiensis. The sequence continues at coordinate 2,710,658 of NZ_JAHBAH010000001.1, read as the reverse complement.
CTTCGCCTTGGCTGAGGCCGCTAGAAGTCGCCGTCGCTGCCGCCGTAGCTGGCGATCGTGCGCTGCACGCTCTGCACCAGGTGTTCGCAGGTCAGGCCGTAGTAGGCGAACAGTTCGGCGGCGGGCGCCGACTGGCCGAACTCGCCGATGCCGAGCACGGCGCCGTCGAGGCCGACGTATTTCCACCAGGAGTCGGGCAGCCCGGCTTCGATCGCGATGCGGCAGACGTCGGGCGGCAGCACCGCCTTCTTCCAGGCCGCCGGCTGCTGGTCGAAGCGGCGCGTGCAAGGCATCGAGACGACACGCACGCCGACCCCGTGCGCGGCCAGCGTGGCCTGCGCCTGCATCGCGGTCGCCACCTCCGAGCCGGTGGCGATGATCACCGCCTGCAACGGCCCCTCGGCCTCGCTCAGGATGTAGCCGCCGCGCCAGATATCGTCGGCCCGGCCGGCCGCAGCGCTGTACTGCGGCAGGTTCTGGCGCGACAGCATCAGCGCCGACGGGCCGTCCTGGCGTTCCAGCGCCAGCGTCCAGGCGACCGCCGTTTCCAGCTCGTCGCACGGCCGCCACAGGTCGAGACCGGGAATCGCGCGCAGGCAGCCGGCGTGCTCGACCGGCTGGTGCGTCGGGCCGTCCTCGCCGAGGCCGATCGAATCGTGGGTCAGCACATGCACGACGCGCTGCTGCATCAGCGCGCTCATCCGGATCGCGTTGCGCGAATAGTCGGAGAACACGGCAAAGGTGCCGCCGTAGGGAATCAGCCCCTTGTGCAGCGCGACGCCGTTCATGATCGCCGCCATGCCGAACTCGCGCACGCCGTAGGAAAGATAGTTGGGCACGCCGCCGGCCGCCGCGTGCCAGGGCCGGCTGTGCCGGCCGGCGGTCAGGTTGGAGCCGGTCAGGTCGGCTGAGCCGCCAAGCAGTTCCGGCACCCGGTCGACCAGCAAATCGAGGCAGTTTTGCGAGGACTTGCGCGTTGCCACGGCGCCTTCGCGCCCAGCCGCCTGTTCGAGCAAGTCGCGCCGGATCTGCGCCCAGTCGGCGGGCAGGCCACCGCTGGCACCGCGTTCGAAAGCCGCCGCCAGCTCGGGGTGGGCGGCGCGATAACGCGCGAACAGCGCCTGCCATTCGCCTTCGGCGGCAGCCCCGGCGAGACGGTGGTCCCAGGCGGCGCGGATGTCTTCGGGAATCGCGAAAGGCGCATGCGGCCAGCCGAGCGCGGCGCGCGTCGCGGCAATTTCGGCTGCGCCGAGCGGTGCACCGTGTACGTCGTGGCTGCCGGCCTTGCCCGGCGAACCCCAGCCGATCGTGGTCCGGCAGATGATCAGGGTCGGCTTGCCGTTGCCGGCGAGCGCAGCGGCGATGGCGGCATCGAGCGCCGCCGCATCGTGGCCGTCGAGCGGCCCGAGCACGTGCCAGCCGTAGGCGCGGAAGCGGGCCGCCGTGTCGTCGCGGAACCAGCCGGCAACGTCGCCGTCGATCGAGATGCCGTTGTCGTCGTAGAAGCAGACCAGCTTGTCCAGCCTCCAGACGCTGGCCAGCGAGCAGACTTCGTGGCTGATGCCTTCCATCAGGCAACCGTCACCAAGAAATGCCCAGGTGCGATGGTCGACCACCGGGAATCCGGGGCGGTTGTAGCGCTGGCCCAGCAATTTCTCCGTCAGCGCCATGCCGACGGCGTTGGCCAGCCCCTGGCCAAGCGGCCCGGTAGTCGTCTCGATACCCGCCGTGTGGCCGACCTCGGGATGCCCCGGGGTGCGGCTGCCGAGCTGGCGGAAGTTCTGCAGCTCGTCCAGTTCCAGCGCGTAACCGCTCAGGTGGAGCAGCGCGTAGAGCAGCATCGAGGCATGCCCGTTCGACAGCACGAAGCGGTCGCGGTCCGGCCAGGCGGGGTTCAGCGGATTGTGTTTGAACGGGCCGCACCACAGGGCTTCGGCGATGTCGGCCATGCCCATGGGGGCGCCGGGGTGTCCGGATTTTGCCTTTTCGACGGCGTCGACCGCCAGGAAGCGGATGGCATTGGCAAGGTCGCGGCGGGTAATGTCGGTCATGTCTCTCTCCCTTTTTTCGAATCAGGCGCGGCGCTTCTGGTCCATCAGACGCAGGATCATCGGCGTGAAAATCATCTGCATGGCCAGCCCCATCTTGCCGCCGGGCACGACCAGCGTATTCGGCCGGGTCAGCATCGAGCCGTGCAGGATGCCGAGCAGGTACTGGAAGTCGATGCCCTTGGGGTTGGCGAAGCGGATCACCACCATGCTTTCGTCGGCGCTCGGGATGTCGCGCGCGATGAAGGGATTCGAGGTATCGACAATCGGCACGCGCTGGAAATTGACGTGCGTGCGGCTGAACTGCGGGCACAGGTGGCTGACGTAGTCGGGCATGCGCCGCAGGATGGTGTCGGTCACCGCCTCCTGCGAATAGCCGCGCATCTTCTGGTCGCGGTGCAGTTTCTGGATCCACTCCAGGTTGATGATGGGCACGACGCCGACGCAGAGGTCGACCTGCGCCGCGATGTCGATGCCGTTGCCGGCCCAGGCGCCGTGCAGGCCTTCGTAGAACATCAGGTCGGTGTCGGCGGCGATTTCGCCCCACGGCGTGAATGTGCCGGGCTCCTGCCCCCAGGGTTCGGCCTCGCCGGCATCGTGCAGGTACTTGCGGACCTGGCCGGAGCCCGTCCTGCCGTAGCTGACGAAGAGATCCTGCAATTCCTCGAGCAGGTTGGCTTCCGGCCCGAAATGGCTGAAGTTGAGATTGCCGCGCTCTTCCTGCGCCTTCATCTCGGCGCGCATGGCGAGCCGGTCGTAGCGGTGGAAGGAATCGCCCTCGACGATCTGCGCCTTGAGCTGCTCGCGCCGGAAGATGTGCTGGAAGCTCTGCATCACCGTGCTGGTGCCGGCGCCGGAAGAACCGGTGATGGCGATGATGGGGTGTTTGACGGACATGGCGTTCTCCCTGGACGATGAATTCAGCCGCGCGATTCGTCGCGGAACAGCGAGCGCTCGGCGAACAGCGGCGAGACGAAGGGGCGGTCGGTACCGGCGTCGTACTCGGCGTGGTAGCGCGCGACGCGCTCGACCTCCTGGCGCGAACCGAGAATCACCGGGATGCGCTGGTGCAGGCCGTCCGGCATCACTTCGAGAATGCGCGCCCGGCCCGTGCTGGCCGCGCCGCCCGCCTGCTCGACCAGCATCGCCATCGGATTGGCCTCGTAAAGCAGGCGCAGCCGGCCCGGCTTGGCCAGGTCCTTGTTGTCCTTGGGATACATGAAGATGCCGCCGCGCATCAGGATGCGATGTACCTCGGCGACCAGCGAGGCGATCCAGCGCATGTTGAAATCGGCACCGCGCACGCCGCTGCGCCCGGCCTTGCACTCGGCGACGTAGCGCTGCACCGGCGGCTCCCAGAAGCGCTCGTTCGAGGTATTGATCGCGAACTCGCGCGTCTCCTCGGGAATGCGGATATTCGGGTGGGTCAGGATGAAATTGCCGCTCTCGCGGTCGAGCGTGAAGGCATGCGTACCGTTGCCCAGGGTCAGCACCATCATCGTCGCCGGACCATAGATGGCGTAGCCGGCAGCCACCTGTTCGAGACCGGGGCGCAGGAAATCGGCATTTTCGGCGTCCCCGGCATCCATAGAATCAACGGCTGGATCCAGGGTCGACCGCTGCAAAATCGAGAAAATGGTCCCGACCGAGACATTGACGTCGCTGTTCGACGAACCGTCGAGCGGATCGAACAGCAGCAGGTAGCGGCCGCGCGGATAGTCGGCGGGAATCGCGTAGGGCTCGTCCATCTCCTCCGACGCCATGCCGGCCAGCTGGCCGCCCCACTCGCAATGGCGCAGCATCGCCTCGTTGGTCAGCACGTCGAGTTTCTTCTGCACCTCGCCCTGCACGTTGGTCGACTCCAGCACGCCGGCAAAACCGCTCAGGGCGCCCTTGCCGACCAGCGCCGAGATGGTCTTCACCGCCGCCGCCACGTCGATCAGCAGCGCCCCGAGCTGGGCGTGCTGGACGCGCGTCTGCTCGATGACAAACTTGGAAAGCGTCGTTCGTCCGAATTGCATGATGTTGTCTCCATCGTTATTTTTGTGCTGCGATGGAAGCGACAATATGTGTATTCTTTGTTAAGCAACAGTCAGTATTTTTTACCAACCGCTTCAGTGATCGCTGAATAAAGCGACGCTGAATCCGCCCTTCAGCAATCCTGACTGGCGCCGCCGGCGCGCGGCGCGCTATCGTCGCCGGCATGAACCGCCTGCACGCCCTGATCTTCGATGTCGACGGCACGCTCGCCGAAACCGAGCGCGACGGCCATCGCCCCGCCTTCAACGCCGCCTTCGCCGAGTTCGGCCTGGCCTGGCACTGGGATGAAAAACGGTACGGCGAACTGCTCGCCGTCACCGGCGGCAAGGAGCGCATCCGCCACTACGCCGAACGCCACGATCCGGCCTGCGCCGCGCGCCCCGACTTCGCCGCCCAGATCAAGAGCCTGCACGCCGCCAAGACCGCGCATTACCTGCAGCGCGTCGCCGCCGGCCAACTGCCGCTGCGCCCCGGCGTCGCCGAGCTGATCGCCGCCGCCCGCAGCGCCGGCCTGCGCCTCGCCATCGCCACCACCACCTCGCCGGAAAACGTCACCGCCTTATTGCGCGCCAGCCTCGGCCCGGACGCGCCCGGCTGGTTCGAAGTCATCGGGGCCGGCGACTGCGTCCCCAACAAGAAACCCGCCCCCGACATTTACCGCTGGGTTCTCGAACGCCTGGCGCTACCGGCCGCGAACTGCCTCGCCATCGAAGACTCGAAAAACGGCCTGCAAGCCGCGTTGACCGCCGGCCTGCGCTGCCTAGTCACGCCGGGGGAATACACCGCCGACGAGGATTTCAACGGGGCGTGGCGGGTGGAGGGGGATTTGGCGGGGGAGAGGCTGGAGGGGTTGGGGTGACTGCAACGTGCCCGTTGCTGTCATTCAACACTCCCATTATTTACGTCTGCTTCCTGGCTAACTGCTGACTACAGCCGCTCACCCTTACGCCAATTGCAACTGTTTGTTGCAACGCCGGATTTATCTGTAATTGCGGCTATAACTGAAGTGACGGGATGGAAAAACACCTCGTCATGATGGTTGAAGGTATTCACAGCCTTGATGAATTAGCTGTTTGGGAGAGCAAAATGACCAAGAGCACTTTGAAAATTACTCTGTCTGCTATCGCACTGGGTTTGATGGCATCTACTGCTTCCTTTGCTACTGATGCCCCCATTTACGGCAGCCAATTGATGACCAATCAGGAACGTATTGAGCATCGCAACAAGCTGCAGGCGGCAAAAACCGCTGAAGAGCGTGAGCAAGTCCGCCTGCAACATCATGAACAGATGCAATTGCGTGCCAAGCAACAAGGCGTGACCTTGCCAGATACGCCGCCCGCTCAAGGAAGCGGACAAGGTCGCGGCATGGGACCGGGCGGTGGCATGGGTGGCATGGGGCCCGGCGGAGGAATGGGGCCGGGACCGAACCGCTGAGCATCAATTACGGGCATCGGTAGCCACCGGTGCCCTTTGTATTTCATGGCTCAAGCCAACGGCCGCTGCGCTAACAAGCCAAAGTGGTAGGGCGCACTTGCTCCCAGGTCCACATGAACCACCGAATCAAACCCAGTTTCGGATAGCCAGGAAGCACATTGTTCGGGCTTCGGCCGAATGTCCAGGGGTGGCCCACGAGGTGTCTCAATGTCACTGCGCCAGTGAATCACCGAGAGAATGGCACCCGGTCGAAGCGTTCGATAGGCTTCACGCAGAAGGGTCTGCGGGTCTTCAATGTGAAGAAGGTTGAAAACCATCGCGTGTCCCTGTGAGCAGTCGGGTACGCCTGTGCCGTGCTCAACAAAGTCACGCAGCTCGGTTCGCACATTAAGCAGGCCATCAGCCTTGGCTCGTTCAGCCACCAACTCAACCATCACAGGCTCGATGTCCAGTGCAGTGACCGTGCCTCGCGTACGCTTTGCTGCTGGAAGACTAAACGTGCCGTAGCCACAGCCGAATTCGACCAGGTTGTAGCAGCCCCCTTGGCTAACCAGCAGTCGGTCGAGAATGCCCTCTGGCTGAAAGAACGAGTCCCAGTAGGCCTCGTCCGGCATACCGCTTTCACGTCCCTTCATACTCAGAACACCAGAACCTTGTCAGCAGCTGCCGTCCATTCGGCCAGTTCCTTCAAGGTGCTGCGGCGAGCCCCTTCAACCACTTGGTCGATACTCATGCCGCGAGCGTCCATGCAGGTGCCGCAAAGACCTACCTCACCGCCGACCATGCGCACCATATCTCCGGCGTTGTAATAGCCTTCGGGCACCTTCTGGCCGCTCTTGGCGCAGGCGACCGCGTCACCCATCAGGAAGACGCGTACCGTCTCACCTTCCATCTTGCCAAGCTGGCGAGCCAGGCGCAGGGCGTTGTAGCTGCGTTCCGAGCCGTATGGTGCATCATTGAGAATGAACAGCGTATTCATGGTGGGCTCCCTGTGCGTGATTGAAAAAGCTATTTGCCCCCGGCCTTGATGGTGGCCTTCAGGGCATCGAAATCCTTGCGTACACCGTCCTGGAAGAGCAGGCCCGACTTGGCCTGTTTCGGGACGCTCTCCATGTCGAGGACATCGGCAACAATCTGGTAGCTGGCGGCACCGTTGAAATCCTTGCCATCAGCGACGATGAGCTGGGTACCGTAGAAGACGGCCGGTGCTGGCAGTCCGGGGGCCAGGCTGGAAGGCAGCAACTGGATGGGGACGCGGTAGGTGTTGGCAACCTCGGCAGCAACCTGGAGGTTGCCGTTGCAACGCTGGCCTGGCGGGTCCTTGGCGATGAAGGTCAGTACCTTCTGGCCATTGGCGCCCTGGGCACCGGGAACGGCCATCGATACATCAGCCGCCATGGCCGCAAAAGCCAGGGTGCCGAACAAGGCGAAGATGGATAGATGCTTCACGAGTTGTCTCCTCTGTGTGGTTTTTACTTCAGTTCTCGATGGGCAGGCCGCCAGCACGCCATTCGCTGACGCCATCGGTAATCTTGTGGGCGGTGTAGCCGCGCTGACGCAGCAGCTTCACGGCTTCGTCGGACATCAGGCAGAACGGCCCCCGGCAGTAGGCGACGACTTCCTTGCCGGCAGGGAGGTCTGCCAGTCGCTTCTCCAGTTCGGCCAAGGGCAGCGAACGAGCAAACGGCAGGTGACCGGCGACGTATTCCGCTTCCGGGCGAACGTCGATAACCACGATGTCGCCACTGCGTGCCTTGGCCAGCAAGCTCTCACGGCTTTCGGACGATAGAGCATCGGGTGAAGCCGCCATCTGGTCGAGCGCTACCCGCAATTCGACGAGATGTTCCTCGGCCACTTCACGGACGTTGACCCACAACTGGGCCACATCCGGGCCGCTCAAGCGGTAGTGGATGAACTTGCCTTCACGGCGGGTTTCGACCAGGCGGGCTTCGCGGAGAGCGCGCAAATGAGCACTGGCCAGACGCATGTCGATGCGGGCCTGTTCGGCCAAGGTCTCGACGGTCTTCTCGCCTTGCGCGAGCAGTTCGATGAGCTCCAGACGCTTGGGGCTGGAAATCGCCTTGCCGATGCGGGCAACGTGTTCATAGAGGTAGGACTTGGTAATGGTTGGTTTCATGATTACAATCTAACGATTATTGGATTGTTTGTAAACATCGATGCTCAGTTGGAAATATTTCGCGGAATCAACCATGCATGGCACAGCCTGAAACGGTGGCGTGCATATGAAGTTGAGCATCCCGCTCCTGCTGTCGCTGGCGCTGCATGCCGTCCTGGTCGCAGGATGGCAGCTCGACGCATTGAAGATTGCGAAGAACCCTGAAACCATCGAAATCCGGATTGCAGCCCAAGTTCGGGAGGACGTTCAGGAGTTGCCTGCACCACCTCCGCCGAAGCCTGCGAAACCCAGTGCATCTGCGCCGCCAACTACGACACCGCCACGTGAGGCAAACCCGGTATCGGCACCAGAGGTATTAGTCGTCCCATCAGCCAAGACCCCGGCTTCACTGGAGGCACCGCCGCCACCGAGTGCAGAAGAGTGGCAAGTGGCGTCGACCTACAAGCTCAAGAACAGCAAGCGTTATCGAAACAATTGGGGGCAGCTGGTGCGCAGCATGATGGGCACGGCAGTCGAAGGGCCCGGTCAGGGGATGGTGCGCTTTCGTATCGAGATTGCCCCGGATGGCACGCTCGCGAACATCAAGGAGCTGTGGTCCACTTCCGAAAATGCGTCGAAATTGGCGTGGCAGGCCATCAAATCCTTGCCTCCGCTGCCACCGACGCCAACCGGGCAGCCCCTGATATTCGAGCGGACGATTTCATTCCAGCCCTATGAGACCGGCTGGCCGCCAAGCTATACCCTGGACTGCCTACCGGACCCGCCGGCGTTCAAGAATCCGTTTGCCTGGGATGGCAAATCACCGCAGGAACAGGCCAGGCATCAGGCACCGAAACGCGTTCCGGCTGATGCCGAGGCATCCCAGGAGAAATGTGTGACGGACTCAACTGCCGTCACCATTGAGCAGGAAGAAGGCGAAATGAAACGACAGACGGAAATCTATCGTTGGGGACGATGACCGCTACCTGACGGTTTGCAGTCATTTACCGTACGTAGGGGAACAGTCTGCTCCTGGCCGTTCTCTGCCCTCCAAAAACAATAAGCCCTACCTGATCACTCCAGTAAAAACCTTTGACTTTTGTTTATCTATCGTCAGCCCTAGCATTCCTTCCAGCACCGCAGCCATTCCAGACCAACGCTGAAGGAGAGAGACGATGGACCAATCAAAACGCTATGCCGACCTGAGCCTGCGCGAGGCCGAGCTGATTGCCGGCGGCCGGCACATCCTGTGTGCCTACAAGATGAAACCCAAGGCCGGGCATGGCTATCTCGAGGCGGCGGCGCATTTTGCCGCCGAGTCGTCGACCGGGACCAATGTCGAGGTGTGCACCACCGACGACTTCACCAAGGGCGTCGATGCGCTGGTCTATCTGATCGACGAGGCGAGCGAGGAGATGCGCATCGCCTACCCGCTCGACCTGTTCGACCGCAACATGACGGACGGGCGCATGATGCTCGCCTCCTTCCTCACCCTGACCATAGGCAACAACCAGGGCATGGGCGACATCGAGCACGCCAAGATGTACGACTTCTACATGCCGCGCCGCGCCATCGAGCTGTTCGACGGCCCGGCCAAGGACATCGCCGATCTCTGGCGCATGCTCGGCCGGCCGGTCAGGGATGGCGGCTACATCGCCGGCACCATCATCAAGCCCAAGCTCGGCCTGCGTCCGGAGCCCTTCGCGCGCGCCGCCTACGAGTTCTGGCTGGGCGGCGATTTCATCAAGAACGACGAGCCGCAGGGCAACCAGGTCTTCGCGCCGCTCAAGCAGACCATCCCGCTCGTCTACGATGCGATGAAGCGCGCCATGGACGAGACCGGCGAGGCCAAGCTGTTCTCGATGAACATCACGGCCGACGACCATTTCGAGATGTGCGCGCGCGCCGATTTCGCGCTCGAAACCTTCGGCCCGGATGCCGACAAGCTGGCCTTCCTGGTCGACGGCTACGTCGGCGGGCCGGGCATGATCACCACGGCACGCCGCCAGTATCCGAACCAGTACCTGCATTACCACCGCGCCGGCCACGGCGCCGTCACCTCGCCTTCGTCGAAGCGCGGCTACACCGCCTACGTGCTGGCCAAGATGAGCCGCCTGCAGGGCGCTTCCGGCATCCACGTCGGCACCATGGGCTACGGCAAGATGGAGGGCGACAAGGACGACCGCGCCATCGCCTACATCATCGAGCGCGACAGCTACACCGGCCCGGCCTATCACCAGGAGTGGTACGGTATGAAGCCGACGACGCCGATCATCTCGGGCGGCATGAACGCGCTGCGTCTGCCCGGCTTTTTCGCCAATCTCGGGCACGGCAACGTGATCAACACGGCCGGCGGCGGCGCCTACGGCCATCTCGATTCGCCGGCCGCCGGCGCGCGCTCGCTGCGCCAGGCCTACGAATGCTGGAAGGCCGGCGCCGACCCGCTCGACTGGGCGAAGGAACATCACGAGTTCGCGCGCGCCTTTGCATCGTTTCCGCAGGATGCCGATGCGCTCTACCCCGGCTGGCGCGAAAAGCTCGCGGCATGAAACCGGATGCCCACCGGTCAACCCCGCTGCGGCGGGGTTTTTCATGCGACCGGCCGGCGGGTTTGACCGGCTCCGGGCAAAGCCCTACAGTTAAACCAGTCTTTACTTCGACCGCCCCATTTTTCAGGAAAGCCCGCGCGTGAATTTCGTTCGCAGCCTGACCCTGCGCCAGTTGCAGATCTTTGTCGTCGCCGCCCGCCACTTGAGCTACGCGCGCGCGGCCGAGGAGCTGCACCTGACGCCGCCGGCCGTTTCGATGCAGTTGAAGCAGCTCGAGGACAACGTCGGCCTGCCGCTCTTCGAGCGCCTCGGACGCGGCGTGGCACTGACCGGGGCGGGCGAAATGCTGGTCCATCACGCACTGCGCATCCTCGGCGAAATCAAGGATGCCGAGGCCAACCTGCAGGGCCTGCTCGGCGCCGAGACGGGCCAGCTCTCGGTCGGCCTGGTCAGCACCGCCAAGTATTTCATGCCGCGCCTGCTCGCCAAGTTCGCCCAGGACCACCCGGGCGTCGAAGTGCAGTTCACCGTCGGCAACCGGGCCGGCCTGCTGCAGAAGCTGCAGGACAACGCGATCGACCTCGCCGTCATGGGCCGCATCCCGATCGAGATCGACGCGCACGCCGAGCCGATGGCCAGCCACCCTTACGTGCTGATCGCGCCGGCCGATCACCCGCTGCGCGCGGCGCGCAACTTCGACCTGCAGGAGTTGCGCCACGAAACCTTCCTGCTGCGCGAAGAAGGCTCGGGCTCGCGTCGCGTCGTCGAGGAAATGTTCAAGAACCACCTGTTCACGCCGGCGCGCACGATCAGCATGGGCAGCAACGAGACGATCAAGCAGGCGGTGATGGCCGGCATGGGCGTCAGCCTGCTCTCGCTGCACACCCTGCCGCTCGAGTTGAAGACCGGCGAGATCAGCGTCCTCGACGTGCAGGGCACGCCGGTCGAGCGCACCTGGTACGTCGTGCACATGAACAGCAAGCGCCTGCTGCCGGCTGGCCAGAAGTTCCGTTCCTTCCTGCTCGACCACGCCGCGCCCGCCCTCGAGCAGGAATACGGCAGCCACCTGCGGCGCCCGGCGGCAGCGGCCGCCTGAATGCTAGAATCCGCCCACCCATCCGTCCTGCCGGACTTGTTTACCAAGAGAAGCCATGCATCCCCGATTAGCCGCCGCCGAGCTTGAGGAGCACCCGCTCCGCCAGCGCCTGAACAACGAGTTCCACGCCCGCCCGCCGGTGCCTCTGATCGGCGCGATGCTGGTCTCGCACCTCGTCTTCAAGCACAGCGCGACGACCGCCCCGGCCGAGCGCGAAAACCTCGGCAAGCTGTGCCACAACCACGTCTGCAACTCGATCGACAGTTCCGACGCGCACATGATGCTCGACGCCGGCGCCTTTCGCGTACGCTGGGAACTGCATACCGAATTCTCGAGCTATACCTTCTACCGGCCGCTCGAAAGCGGCGAGTTGCTCGATCCGGACGTCACCGCCTTCGACGCGGTCAATCCGGAATGGTTGTCCGGCATTCCAGGCAAGCTGATCGTCGCCTGCCATGTCGAGCTGCGGTCGACCGACGAAATCAGCCCGGAATCGGTACTCGCCAGCCTGACCCCGAACGGCCGCACCATGGTCGCCGCCAAGGTGGCCGACGAAACCGCATGGATTTTCAGCGACTTCAAGATCGACAATGGTTTCTCGCGCTTTCTCATTCTCAATGCCGGCATGACGCAGCGCCAGACCGGGCGCACCGTGCAGCGCCTGTGCGAGATCGAGACCTACCGCATGATGGCCCTGCTCGGCCTGCCCGTCGCCAAGGAAGTCAGCCGCTGGCTGTACACCGGCGAAAAGCAGCTTGCCGAGCTGATGGACCGCATCGGCCAGGCGCGCTCGCCCGACGACGAGCGCACCGTGCTCGGCACACTGTCGGCGCTGGCCGCCGAAGTCGAACATTCGGTGGCGCGCACCACCTTCCGCTTCGGCGCGGCGCACGCCTATCACGGCCTGGTCATGCAGCGCATCGAGGAATTGCGCGAAAGCCGCATCTCCGGCCTGCCGACCTTTTTTGAATTCATGCAGCGCCGCCTGCTGCCGGCGATGAACACCTGCCAGGCGATCAGCCGTCGCCAGGAAGAACTCTCCAGCCGCGTCGCACGCAACAGCCAGTTGCTGCGCACCCGCGTCGATATCGAACTCGAGCGCCAGAACCAGGAACTGCTGTCGCAGATGAACCGGCGTGCCAAATTGCAACTTCGCCTGCAGGAAACGGTCGAAGGCCTCTCCGTCGTCGTCCTCACCTATTACGGCTCGCAGCTCGTGCAGTATCTGGCCAAAGGCACGAAGGAGCTGCATCACCTGAACACCGACGTGATCACCGCGATTTCGATCCCGCTGATCGCCGGTCTGGTGTTCTGGGGCACCCGCCAGATGCGGAAAAAACTCGCCGCTGAAGAAGGCGGCGCGCATTAATTTATAATCCTTCTTTTTTAGCTTTCGGGAACACGACCGTGACCGCACCTCTCTTCCAGTCTTCCATCACCAGCCTGCCGCTGCTCTCCAAGGGCAAGGTCCGCGACATCTACGCGGTCGACGCCGACAAACTGCTGATTATCACCACCGACCGCCTGTCGGCCTTCGACGTCATCCTGCCGGACCCGATTCCGCGCAAGGGCGAAGTGCTGCAAGCCGTCGCCAACTTCTGGTTCGAAAAGCTCGGCCACGTCGTGCCCAACCAGCTGACCGGCATTGACCCGGAAAGCGTCGTCGCCGAAAACGAGCGCGACCAGGTGCGCGGCCGTGCCGTCGTCGTCAAGCGCCTCAAGCCGCTGCCGATCGAAGCCGTCGTGCGTGGCTACGTGATCGGTTCGGGCTGGAAGGACTACCAGGAAACCGGCGCCATCTGCGGCATCGCCCTGCCGGCCGGTCTCAAGATGGCCCAGAAGCTGCCGTCCCCGATCTTCACCCCGGCCACCAAGGCCGAAGTCGGCGACCACGACGAAAACGTTTCCTACGAGCAGGCCGCCGCCAACTGCGACGCCACCCTCGCCGACGCCCTCAAGGGCACCGGCAAGACCGGCGCCCAGCTCTGCGCCGAAGCGCGCGACGCCGCCATCCGCCTCTACGAGGAAGCTGCCGTCTTCGCCGCGACGCGCGGCATCATCATTGCCGATACCAAGTTCGAATTCGGCATCGACGCCGCCGGCACCCTGCACCTGATCGACGAAGCCCTGACCCCGGATTCCTCGCGTTTCTGGCCGGCCGACCAGTACGAGGAAGGCAAGAACCCGCCGTCCTACGACAAGCAATACGTCCGCGACTACCTGGAAACCCTAACCTGGGGCAAAGTCGCCCCCGGCCCGACCCTGCCAGCCGACGTCATCGCCAAGACCAGCGCCAAGTACATCGAGGCCTACGAAAAGCTGACCGGCAAGACGCTGTAAGCAATACTCTCTTCAAGAAAAACGCCCGCGCCATGCGGGCGTTTTGTTTGGCGATGCCTCGTCCTGATCATGCCGATTCTCGGCCATGCCTCGTGGCATGCCTGGCGCGAGCTTGTAGAATAGGGGTTCTGCCCCCAGATTCAACGGGCGGCCTGACCGCCCGTTTTTCTTGCCTGGAATATAAAAATGACGACCGCCAATCCCCTGCTCGATTTCTCCGACCTGCCCCGCTTCGACCTGGTGCAGCCCGAACACGTCAAACCGGCCATCGAATCGCTGTTGACCGCTGGCCGCACCCTGATCGAGCGCCTGACCGCCGACAGCACGCCGGCCACCTGGGCCGACTTTGCCGGGGCGCTTGCCGACGGCCTGGAAGACTTCGGCCGCGCCTGGGGCGTCGTCGGCCACCTGCACTCGGTCAATGACGTGCCCGCCTGGCGCGAGGCCTACAACGAGATGCTGCCGGAAGTCTCGCGCTTCTACGCCGAGCTTGGCCAGAACCTCAAGCTGTTCGAGAAGTACAAGGCGCTGCGCGAAAGTGCCGAATATGCGACGTTGACCGTTGAGCAGAAGAAGGTCGTCGACAACGAAGTCCGCGATTTCCGCCTCTCCGGCGCCGAGTTGCCGGAAGAACAGAAGCCGCGCTTCCAGGCGATCATGGAAGAGCTGTCGCAGCTCTCCGCCAAATTCGCGGAAAACCTGCTCGATGCGACCAACGCCTTCGCCGAGATCGTCACCGACGAAGCCCTGCTCGCCGGCCTGCCGGAAGATGCACTCGCCGCTGCCAAGACTGCGGCCGAGAAGGCCGGCGTCGCCGGCTGGAAATTCACGCTGCACGCGCCGTCCTACGGCCCGGTCATGCAGTACGCCGACAACCGCGAGCTGCGCGCCCGCCTCTACCGCGCCTACGGCACGCGCGCCGCCGAATTCACCGACGGCACGAGCAAGCCGGAATGGGACAACACGCCGCTCATGCAGCGGATGCTGGCGCTGCGTCAGGAAGACGCGCAGATGCTCGGTTTCAACAATTTCGCCGAAGTCTCGCTGGCGCCCAAGATGGCCGACAGCCCGGCCCAGGTGCTCGCCTTCCTGCGCGAACTGGCAGCCAAGGCCAAGCCCTTCGCCGAGAAGGACATCGCCGAACTGCGGGCCTTCGCCAGGGACGAGCTGGGCATGAGCGACTTCCAGCCCTGGGATGCCGCCTATGTTTCCGAAAAGCTGCTGCAGGCGCGCTACGCCTTCTCCGAGCAGGAAGTGAAGCAGTACTTCACCGAACCCAAGGTACTGGGCGGCCTGTTCAAGGTCATCGAGAGCTTGTTCAACGTCAAGGTCAAACCGGACACGGCACCGGTCTGGCACGAGGACGTCAAATTCTTCCGTCTGGAGACGTCGACCGGTGAACTGGTCGGTCAGTTCTACCTCGACCTCTACGCCCGCGAAACCAAGCGCGGCGGCGCCTGGATGGACGAGGCGCGGGCCCGGCGGCGCACCGCCGGCGGCATCCAGAAGCCGATCGCCTACCTGAACTGCAATTTCGCCCGCCCGAACGGCGACAAGCCAGCCACCTTCACGCACGACGAAGTGAATACCCTGTTCCACGAAACCGGACACGGTCTGCACCACCTGCTGACGCGCGGCGAAGAACTGGGCGTTTCCGGCATCCACGGCGTCGAGTGGGATGCCGTCGAACTGCCCTCGCAGTTCATGGAAAACTATTGCTGGGAATGGGAAGTCGTCGAGGGCATGACCGCGCATGTGGACACCGGCGCCACCCTGCCGCGTGCCCTGTTCGACAAGATGCTGGCGGCGCGCAACTTCCAGGGCGGCATGATGATGGTGCGCCAGATCGAGTTCTCGCTGTTCGACATGCTGATCCATTCGGATTTCGACCCGAAATCCGGGTTGACCGTCATGGATGTGCTCAACGATGTGCGCAAGGAAGTTGCCGTGCTGCTGCCGCCCGTATGGCAGCGCTTCCCGAACAGCTTCTCGCACATTTTCGGCGGCGGCTACGGTGCCGGCTACTTCAGCTACAAGTGGGCAGAAGTGCTGTCGGCCGATGCCTACGCCGCCTTCGAGGAAGCCGGCAATCCGTTCGATGCCACAGTCGGCCAGCGTTTTCTCGACGAGATCCTGTCGGTCGGCGGATCGCGCCCGGCCATCGAATCCTTCAAGGCCTTCCGCGGGCGCGAGCCGAGCGTCGATGCGCTGCTCCGCCACAGCGGCATGGTTGCCGCCTGACTTTTCCAGGGAGAATCCTATGCGTCGCCTGCTCATCGCCAGCCTGATCCTGGTCAGCGCCACCGCCTTCGGGCAAACCTACCGCTGGGTCGACTCGTCCGGTCGCACCGTCTTTTCCGACACGCCGCCACCGGGCAAGACCCAGGGCGTCGCCAAGACGGAGGAAGCGGCGAGCAGCGGCGACAATCTGCCGTTTGCCGTCAAACGCGCCATGGAAAAATTCCCGGTCACGCTGTACACCGATCCGGAAAACACCAACGAGAGCAAGCAGGCCCGCGACCTGCTGAACTCGCGCGGCATCCCGTTCACCGAGAAAGTGCTGAAGACAGCGCAGGATGTCGAAGAGCTGAAGAAACTGATCGGCGACAGCTTCGTGCCTACCCTCAAGGTCGGCACGCAAACCAGTCGCGGCCTCAATGCAGCCGGCTACAACAACCTGCTCGACCTGGCCGGCTATCCGAAGACCGCGCCCTACGGCAGCAAGCCGGCCGGCGGGAGCGGCAAGTGAAGATTGCTTCCTGGAACGTCAATTCGCTCAAGGTCCGCCTGCCGCACCTGCTCGACTGGCTCGCCGAAGCGCAGCCGGATGCGCTGTGCCTGCAGGAACTCAAGCTTGAAGATCACAACTTCCCGCGTGCCGAGATCGAGGCGGCCGGCTATCACGTCGCCTTCTCCGGCCAGAAGACCTACAACGGCGTCGCCCTGCTGGCCAGGTCGCCGATCGAGGACGTCGTGCTCGGCAACCCGCATTTCCCCGACGAGCAGAAACGCCTGATCAGTGGCACCGTGAACGGCGTGCGCGTCATCGGCGCCTACATGCCGAACGGCCAGGAAGTCGGCTGCGACAAGTACGACTACAAGCTGCGCTGGCTGGATGCACTGGCCGTCTGGCTGGAACAGGAACTGGCGGCGCAGCCGCAACTGGCGCTGTGCGGCGACTACAACATCGCGCCGGATAATCGCGACGTGCATGACCCGAAGCGCTGGCACGACTGCATCCTGGTTTCGCCGCCCGAACGCGCCGCCTTCCAGCGCCTGCTCGCCCTCGGCCTCACCGACAGCTTCCGCCTCTTCGAGCAGCCCGAAAAAACCTTCTCGTGGTGGGATTACCGCATGCTCGGCTTCCAGAAGAACCAGGGCCTGCGCATCGACCACATCCTGCTCTCGCAGCCGCTCGCCGAAAAATGCACCGCCGCCGGCGTCGACCGGGCGCCGCGCAAGCGCGAACGCCCCTCCGACCACGCCCCGGTCTGGGCCAACGTAGGCTGACGCGACCATGCCAACGGTCGACCGCGCCGAAGTCCTCAAAATGTATCCAGCCCTCGCCGGCCTGCCGGCCGAACGGCTCGATGCCCTGCTCCAGCCACAGGCCGTCATGCAACTGCCGGCCGGCACCCAGGTCTTTGCCGAACACCAGCCCTGCCAAGGGTTTCCGCTGTTGCTGGCGGGCAGCATCAAGGTCATCAAACTGGCCAGCAACGGGCGCGAACTGATGCTGTATCGCGTGCAACCCGGCGGCTCGTGCATCATCAGTTCAAGCTGCCTGCTCGGCCATACCGACTACAACGCACGCGGCATCGCCGAAACGCCGCTCACCCTGCTCGCCCTGCCGGTACCGGTCTTCGCCGGCCTGATGCTGGAACATGCGCCCTTCCGCGACTTCGTCTTTCACCTGTTTGCCGACCGGATCGGCGAGCTGATGCAACTGGTCGAGGAAGTCGCCTTCAGCCGCCTCGACCAGCGCCTCGCCAAACTGATCCTGGCGCGTCAGGACGACGTGCTCAACGTCACCCACCAGCAACTGGCCGACGAACTGGGCAGCGTGCGCGAAATCGTCAGCCGCTTGTTGAAGGGTTTTGCCGCGCAGGGCCTGGTTTTGCTCGGGCGCGAGCAGTTGACCGTCAGCGACCGGGCCGGCCTGCAAAAACTTGCTTCTGTGTGACCCAGGTTACATACCCTGTCATCTCCAGCCGCTAAAGTTCGCCCATATTCACTAACCCGATGGAGAACTCAGCATGAAAAGCAATGTTGGCGGTATCGATAAAATCCTGCGTATTGTTGCCGGCCTCGGCCTGATCGGCGCCACCGTCGCCGGTGCTCTGCCGGTCTGGGGCTACATCGGCATCGTGCCGCTGGCTACCGGCCTGATGGGCTGGTGCCCGCTCTACCCGCTGCTCGGCCTGAGCACCTGCCCGATGAAGAAGGACTAAGCAGCACAAAAGCCTTTCAGGCTTTGTTGCAGAAGGCGGCCGGGACAACCCAGGCCGCCTTTTTTATTTTTGTGCCGCCAGAACTTCGCGGATGCCGGCCGCCAGCACGGCCGGATCTTCGGCGCCGACAATGATGCGCCGGCCGTCGAGAATGAAGGTCGGCACCATGTTGATACCAAGCCGGCGGCCCTCGCGTTCGAGCGCGCGCACTTCGAGCGTATTGTCATCCCCGGCCAGAAAGACGCGGACGGCTTCTGCCGGATAGCCGCAGGCCGTGGCGATGGCGAGCAGTTCGCCGCGATCGCCGACGTTGCGCCCGTGCTGGAATTGCGCCGCGAACAAGGCGTCGACCAGCGGCGTCGCATCAGCCCCATCGGTCTGCGCCAAGGCGATCAGGCGGTGTGCCTGCAGGGTATTGGCGCGCACCTGGATTTTTTCGAAAGCGTAATCGAGAGCGTAGGCCTGCCCGGCATTCCGGACATGCGCGAAGATAGACTCGACGCGTTCGCGGCTGCCGAACTTTTCAATCAGGAAGGGCAGATAGGGTTCGCCTTGCGGCGGCGTATCCGGATTCAGGAAGAACGGCCGCCATATCTTGCGGCAGACGAAGTCGGGATGCGTCGTGCGCACCTGCGCGATGGCCGTCGCCAGGCGACGGGTGCCGATGAAGCACCAGGGACAGACGATGTCCGAAACGATTTCGATATTCAGCATGAACTACTCCGGCCCCTGCCCGCCATCGCCAGAGACAGGGGGCTGCGCTCAGGAAAGATGGTTGGCGATGCGCACGTAGTCTTCGACCGTCAGATCTTCCGGGCGTGCCGTCTGATCGATGCCGAGTTCGGCAAAATCGGCGTCGCTGAGCGTGCCCTTGAGCGTGTTGCGCAGCATCTTGCGGCGTTGCGCGAAGGCAATCCGCACGATCTGGGCAAACTTGTCGTGGTTTTTCGCGTTCAGTTCGGCCACATCCTTGGGGATCAGGCGGACGACGGCCGACTGCACCTTGGGTGCCGGGTCGAAGCTTTCCGGCGGCACGTCGATCAGCCATTCGAGATGGAAGCGGTACTGCAGCATCACCGACATGCGGCCGAAATCGGCATCGCCCGGCGTCGCCACCATGCGTTCGACGACTTCCTTCTGCAGCATGAAGTGCATGTCGTAGACTGACTCGGCATAGTCCGCGAGGTGAAAGAGCAGCGGCGTCGAGATGTTGTAGGGCAGATTGCCGACCAGGTGCAGCTTGCCGCCGATAGTCGCAAAATCGAAGGCAAGCGCGTCGCCCTCGTGGATGGTCATGCGCTCGCGCGGATACTGCTTCTTCAAGCGGGCGATCAGGTCGCGGTCGATTTCGACGACATGCAGATGATCGACGCGATCGAGCAGCGGCCGGGTGATGGCGCCGAGGCCGGGGCCGATCTCGACCACGGTGTCGCCGCGCTGCGGATTGATCGCCGAGACGATGGCACCGATGATGCCCTGGTCGACGAGGAAATTCTGCCCGAAGCGTTTGCGCGCGACGTGTTCTTTCATTGCTTTACCGCCATTCTGGCCGCTTCGGCGACCGCTTCAAAAAGGCTGCCGGGATCGGCGCGCCCGGTGCCGGCCAATTCCAGCGCCGTGCCGTGGTCGACCGAGGTCCGGATGATGGGCAGGCCGAGGGTGACATTGATACCCTGGCCGAAGGTCGCGTACTTGAGCGCGGTCAGCCCCTGGTCGTGGTACATGGCAAGCACGGCATCGCCCCGCGCCAGGATCGGCGGCGTGAACATGGTATCGGCCGGATACGGGCCGGAGAGCAGCAGGCCCTCGCCGCGCAGCTTGTCGAGCACCGGTGTGATGACCTCGATTTCCTCGCGGCCAAGGTAACCGCCCTCGCCGGCATGCGGATTGAGTCCGGCGACCAGGATGCGCGGCGCGGCCAGGCCGTATTTTTTTTGCAAATCGGCATGCAGGATATGCAGCGTCCGCGCCAGCACCTCGGCGGTGATCGCCGCCGGCACGTCCTTGAGCGGCAGGTGCGTGGTCGCCAGCGCGACGCGCAGCGGGCCGCGCTCGGTATTGCCGGCGAGCATCATGACGACGAGCGGGGTGCCGGTCTTTTCGGCGAGATATTCGGTGTGGCCGGTGAAGTGCACACCGGCCGCGTTGATCACACCCTTGTGCACGGGCGCCGTCGCCATCGCCGCAAATTCGCCGGATTGGCAACCGGCCAGGGCACGATCGAGAATGGCGAGGACGTAAGGGCCGTTCGCGGCATCGAGCTGACCGGCAACGGCCGGCGCGGCGAGCGGGATGTCGAGCACGGTCAGCGAATTGGCCGCATCCGGACGGTCGACCGCCTGGCCGGGGCAATAATCGAAAAGTTCGACCGCCAGCCCGAGTTGGGCCGCGCGCGCCGCGAGCAGGCGCTTGTCGCCGAGAATGACGACATCGGCTGCGCGGGCGTGGCCGGCCAGGCGCAGGCAGATTTCCGGTCCGATCCCGGCCGGTTCGCCGCTGGTAACGGCGATCAGCGGCCGCATTACTGTTCTTGCAACCGGTTTTCGACGTAGGTCCGGTCGCGCAGCTGGCGCAGCCAGTCCTGATAGGCTTCGTCGAGCTTGCGCTCGCGCAGGGCCTGACGCGCCGCACCGCGTTCGCGCTCGACCGAGACGTCGCGCTCGCGGCGTTCGTCCACCCGGATCAGGTGCATGCCGAACGGCGACTGGACGACCGGGCTCAGTTCGCCCGGTTTCAGCGCATCCATGGCGCGCTCGAATTCCGGCACCGTGTCGCCCGGGCTCAGCCAGCCGAGATCGCCGCCCTTGGCGGCAGAACCGTCCTGCGAATAAAGACGCGCCTGCTCGGCGAAATCGACGCCATTGACGATGCGCTCGCGCACGTTCTCCAGCTTGCGCCGTGCTTCGGCTTCGGAAACGACTTCGTTGATGCGAACCAGGATGTGCCGGGCATGCGTCTGTTGCACCGAAGCCGGACCGGCTCCGCCGCGCTTGCCGAGCAACTTGATGACATGGAAACCGGCCGAGGAGCGCAGCAGGTCGCTGACCCCGCCAGCCGACAAACGCGCCGCGCTGTCGGCATAGAGCGCCGGCAGGCGATCCAGCGGCCGCCAGCCGAGATCGCCACCCTTCAGGGCATCGGGCGCATCGGAGAAAGAGGCCGTCAACTCGGAGAAATTCTCGCCGGCCCGTGCCCGCTTGAGCGCCTGCTCACCGCGCAGACGCAATTTCTGCAATTGCTCGGGACTGGCCGACTCCGGCGCCCGCAGCAGGATGTGAGCGATTTGATATTCTTCCTTGGCAGCAGCACCGGCCGGCTGATTGGCCAGGTAGTTGTCGATCTCGCCATCGGAAATGACCAGCTTGCTATCCACTTCGCGTTCGCGCAGGCGCACCATCAGCATCTCGGTGCGGATCTCCTCGCGGAACTTGCTGTATTCGATGCCATCCTTTTCCAGCGCCTGCCGGAACTGCTTCGCATCCATCTTGTTGTTGGCGGCAATCCGGCCAATCGCCTGATCGAGCTGCACATCATCGACCAGCATGCCGGTATCACGGGCATAGAGCACTTGCGCCCGATCCATGATCACCCGCTCGAGCATCTGGCGCTCCAGCACATCCTGCGGCGGCAACGGCGTTCCCTGTTTCTGCAGTTGCTTGAGCGCCGTTTCGAGGCGACTGCGCAACTCGTAATAGGTGATCACCTCATTGCCGACCACGGCCACGATATGGTCAGCCTCGACCGGTTCCTGCGGCGCGGCACATACCGGCTGGGCAAGGAATCCGCTCAGGCAGGAAATCAGGACAAGCAAACGGCGAATTGGATTGGACATGGTATTCATCAAGGGGAGAGCAGGCTGCCGCTGGTGGGCAGTTCGTTGGTTTTGCCGTAGCCGGGAATGGTACGCCGCAGCAGGCCGATCGGATTCGCGCCAATACTACCGAAATCGCTGAGTTCAAGCTGGAAAAAGAGCGAGGTATTGGCCGTCGTGGTGGTCGCCTCCAGGCGCTGCGCGACAAAGCGTGCCGACCAGCAGCTGGCGTTGTATTCAAAACCGGCAATCGCCTCCAGCAATTTGTTGTCGCGCAGGGAGTAGTTGTAGCGCCCGACGGCATACCATTGCGACCCCAACGGCCACTGGCCGGCGATATCGATCTGATCGACGGTCGACGTATTGGTCAGCGAATCACGCGTCAGACGGTAACTGGCGCTGATGACCTTGCCCAACTCGGGCTGGTAACGCAGGCCGGCAGAAAAACGTTCGCTGATGCCATCCCGATAGTTGTATTCCCAGGCCACATCGGCATAGGTTTTCGGCAAGATTGCACCGTTGACCGCTGCCACCAGGTTGGAAAAACTGGAAGAGCGAGCAGTCTCGCCGTCGATCGCCACCTGCTGCGACTTGAAATAATAGCGCTGGCCGATCATTGCCTTGACTCGCTCGACCCCGGTTCGGGCATCGATCAGGCGACTGGTAACGGCGGCTGTCAGCTGATTGGCATCGTTGATCCGGTCAAAACCGCTGTAACGATTCTCGGCAAACATCTGGGCAAAGTTGAAGTCGGTCAGTGCCGAGTCGAAAACCGGGATCTTGCTCTGATCCTTGTAAGGAATATTCACGTAGTAGAGACGTGGCTCCAGTGTCTGAATGTAATCGTTGCCCAACCAGTTGCTGTCGCGCTCGAAAACAGCAGTCGCATCGAGCGTAAAGGTCGGGATGGTGCGACTGAAACTGGTCGGTTCACCCGGATTCTGCTGCCGGTCGATATCGTACTTGCTCATGTGCAAACCAACCTTGGGCGTAATCTGGAAGGCCGGACTGACAATTGGCAGCGACAACTGCGGATAGAAGACGAAACGGCTGCCCTGGTCCTGGGTCGGGTGCGTAAATTTCGAATACTGGCCGATCAGGCTGAGATCGGTTTTCAGGAAATCGGGCTTGTAGCCGACCACGGTAAATTGCGGATCGAGGAAGTAGGGCCGCTTGATGGTCGGGTCGAGTTGCAAGGTCTGGTAGTGCAGCATCTGCAGGCTGCTGGTCAGCCAGGGAGCCGGTGAATAGTTCAGGGCCAGTTGTTGCCGCAACTGCGTCTGCGAAGTCTGCATCAGGCGCGAGGACATGTCCTCCCAGTAATGCGCGTCGGAAACCTCATTCCAGTCCACCTGGGCCGAAACGCCCTGCCCCAGGCTCTGCTGGTGCGAGATACTGATCGCGTAGCGGCTACGCTGTTCGGCATCGTCGTTCGGCAAATACTCGCCACGCGTCACATGCGTGGTGTACTCGTCGACGTAGCGCAACTCGGTCCCCAGCTGGAGACCACGCTTGCTCATGTAACGGGGAAAAAAGGTTGCATCGTAATTCGGTGCGATCGCCCAGTACAAAGGCGCAGTGACATCAAGGCCGTTTTTCGTCGACGTCGAGAAATGGGGATGCAGGAAACCAGAACGTGGCTGCCGATTCAACGCAAAAGATGCGGCAGGTGTGTAGAACAGCGGCACGCCCTCGAACCAAAGCGTGGCATTGCTGGCATCACCAACATCCCTATCGTAGTCGAGATGAAACTCCGTCGCCCGGAAATACCAGTCATGCTCACCGGGCTTGCAGGTTGAATAGGTCGCGGCGGAAAGACGGATCTGGTTTTCACCTTCGAAATCAATGCGCTCAGCATGACCACTCGCATCAGTCGCCCGGGTCGGCGGCACCGTGGTCGGCAAACCATAGGAATTCGGCACATTGAGCATCATTGGCGCCCCCGACGACGTTGCCGTCGTGGCAACCGACAAATAAGTCTGCTGCGGCCGATAGAAGTTGCTTTTGACCTCGCGGACGATGTTGTAATCCGCATCCTTGGTAAAGCCGATCTGCTCCGACATTTTCATGCGGAGATAGGAGGTTTCGATCTCGGCACCATCCTGCAACAAGCGAACGTTGCCGCTTGCCTCGATCTCGTCATCCAGCGGCCAAGCGGTCAGCTTGTCGGCAAAAACCAGCGAACCAGCCCGACGCAACTCGACGCTGCCATCGGCTTCGGTCGTTTCACCCGCCCGCCCCTCGATATGGTCGGCGACAATGAACAGCGGATAGCTGTCATCCTTGTTCAAATCTACCGGGTGCGTAATCCCGACCACCGGCGCCGGCGTTATCTTCTTCTTGCCCAGCACATTGAACTTGCGCTCGACACGCAGGCGCACCGGGGTGTCGTTGGCGGCCAGCAGCAGGACATCGTCTGCCTGCAGCGGCGTCGGAGCGACTGTCTCGCCTTGCGGCAAAGGCAGGCGCGCCGTGTCGATTGCGGCATGACTGGTCTGCATTCCAGTAAACATGCAACAAACAAAAACGGCAAGCGGGCGGCGGGCAAAACCAGTCATCTGGGCGATCAGTTGGTGGGCAACACCGGAACGGCTGGAACCCGGGTGTTAAAATCGCGCCATTTTACAACGAACCCACTCCAGGCAGATGTCGCGCGATCAACTTGTTACCGACTGGGTTGCCAGTCGCTTCCCCGGCCAGACCGTCCAGATCACCCCCGCTTCGGCCGATGCCAGCTTCCGCCGCTATTTCCGGCTGACCTGGCCGGACGGCAGCACACGCATCCTGATGGATGCGCCGCCGGAAAAAGAGGACTGCAAACCCTTCATCCACGTCGCCGGCCTGCTCGCCAAGGCCGATCTTGCCGCGCCGCGCATCCTCGACAAGGATCTCGACAACGGTTTCCTGGTCCTCACCGACCTCGGCCGCATCGGCTATCTTGATGCGCTGAACGCCGACCTGTCGCTGGCCGACCTGTTGATCCGTCCGGTCCTCGACGTGCTGATCAAATGGCAACTCTCCAGCAAGGCGAGCACGCTGCCGCCTTACGACGCGACGCTGCTGCGCCGCGAACTCGACCTGTTCCCGGAATGGTTCATCGGTCGCCACCTCGGCGTGCAGCTCGACGACAACGAAAAGCTGATGCTCGACCGGACCTTCAAGTTCCTGATCAACTCGGCACTGGCCCAGCCCAAGGTTTTCGTGCATCGCGATTTCATGCCGCGCAACCTGATGGTCGTCGAAAGCGCCGAACGCCTGACGCCGGGCATCATCGACTTCCAGGACGCCGTCTACGGCCCGATCACCTACGACGTCGTCTCGCTCTTCCGCGACGCCTTCATCTCCTGGGAAGAAGAACAGGAACTCGACTGGGTCGTCCGTTACTGGGAAAAGGCCCGCGCCGCCGGCCTGCCGGTACGCGAGGATTTCGGCGACTTCTGGCGCGATTACGAACTGATGGGCCTGCAACGCCACCTCAAGGTGCTCGGCATCTTCTGCCGCCTCAAGTACCGCGACGGCAAGGAAAAATACAGCGAAGACCTGCCGCGCTTCATGAACTACGCCCGCAAGACCGCCCACCGCTACCTCCAGCTCAAGCCGCTGCTCAACCTGCTCGACAAGCTGGAAGGCAATACCGAGCAGATTGGCTACCGGCGATAGCGGTTAGGATCGAGGAGTCAGGATCGAGTGAAAACCCGCCCTGACCACTCGCCCCTGAATCCTGACAACTCTATCCTCGATCCCGAAATGAAAGCCTTCATCCTGGCCGCCGGTCGCGGCGAACGCATGCGACCGCTCACCGACCACACGCCCAAGCCGCTGCTCGCAGCCGGCGGCAAGCCGCTCATCGTCTGGCACCTGGAGCGCCTGGCGGCAGCAGGCTTTCGCGACATCATCATCAATCACGCCCATCTCGGCGCGCAGATCGAGGCGGCGCTCGGCGACGGCGCGCGCTGGGGCCTGCATATCCAGTACTCGCCGGAACCACCGGGCGCGCTGGAAACCGCGGGCGGCATCGCAAGCGCCCTGCCACTGCTCGACAGCGAACCGTTTCTGGTCGTCAATGGCGATGTTTACTGCGACGTGGATTTCGCGTGTTTTTCCCGGTCGACCCTAGGACCAGCCGTTGCTTCCATGGTCGCTGAAAACACCACAAAATGCCCCGCCGGCGGCGCCCGCCTGCTCTTCGTCGCCAACCCGGCGCACCATGCCGGCGGCGACTTCAGTCTGGACGGCGAACGCGTCGTCTACGCCCAGGGTGAGCAAACACTCACCTACGCCGGCATCGGCGTCTTTTCGCCGGCCATGTTTGCCGACGTGCCAGCCGGCTCGATCATGAAACTGCGCCCGCTGCTCGATGCCGCGATCGCCGCTGGCACGCTGACCGGGGAACGTTACGACGGCCGCTGGGTCGATGTAGGAACACCACAACGCCTGGCGGAACTGGATACCGAATTGAGAAACGCATGAGCCACGCCCATTTCATCGCCCGCCGCAAGCGCCTCCTCAAGACCATCGGCGACGGCGTCGCGATCATCCCAACCGCGCCGGAAGTCGTGCGCAACCGCGATGCGCATCACCCCTTCCGTTTCGACAGCTACTTCTGGTACCTAAGCGGTTTCCCGGAACCGGAAGCCGTCGTCGTGCTGGTTGGCGGTCGACGTCCGAAATCCATCCTTTTTTGCCGCGAGAAGCACGCAGAGCGCGAAATCTGGGACGGCTACCGTTATGGCCCGAAGGCCGCCAAAGCCGCCTTCGGTTTCGACGCCGCCTACCCGATCGAACTGCTCGACCAAAAACTGCCCGAATTTCTCGTCGACCGCGACACGCTGTGGCATGCCGTCGGCCACGACGATGCCTGGGATGCGCGCATCGCCAGGGCGTTGAATGCCGTGCGCGCGGAGAGTCGGGCCGGCAAGCGGGCACCGCGCGCCATCCACGACCTGCGTTTCGAGCTCGACGCCATGCGCCTGATCAAGGATGCCGCCGAAGCGGATATCCAGCAGCGCTCGGCCGACATTGCCAGCGCCGGCCACGCCCGCGCCATGCGCGCCTGCCAGCCGGGCATGGCCGAGTACGAGCTGGAAGCCGAACTGACTTACGAATTCAGAAAGCGCGGCGCCGACGCGCACGCCTACACGCCCATCGTCGCCGGCGGCGCCAATGCCTGCGTGCTGCATTACGTCGAGAACAACAAGATCCTCAACGACAACACGCTGGTCCTGATCGACGCCGGCTGCGAAGTCGCCGGCTACGCTGCCGACATCACCCGGACCTTCCCGGTCAATGGCCGTTTCAATGCGGCGCAGAAGGACGTCTATGAAATCGTCCTCGCCGCGCAGGACGCCGCCTTTGCCGCGACCGCGCCCGGCCGCCACTTCATGGAAGGTCACGACGCCGCCGTGCGCGTGCTGACCCAGGGCCTGATCGACCTCAAGCTGCTCGCCGGCGATCTCGACAACCTGATCGAAAAAAGCGATTACAAGCGCTTCTACATGCACCGCACCGGCCACTGGCTCGGCCTCGACGTGCACGACGCCGGCGAATACAAGGTTGGCGACGCCTGGACCTCGCTGCAACCGGGCATGACGCTGACCGTCGAACCCGGCCTCTACATCCGCCCCGGCGCCGACATTCCGCCGGCCCTGGCCGGCATCGGCATCCGCATCGAGGACGATGTGCGCGTTACCGAAGCGGGTTGCCATGTCTTCACCACGGCGCCAAAGACGGTCGCCGAAATCGAGGAAGTCATGCGCCATGACTGAAGCCGCCATTGAACACGTTGACGTCCTGATCATCGGCGCCGGCCCGGTCGGCCAGACGCTGCATCTGGCGCTCGCCGCCGGCGGGCAGAAATCGCTGCTTATCGACCGTCGACCGCTGGACGCCCAACAGGACGACCCGCGCGCCCTCGCCCTGTCGCACGGCGCCCGCCAGTTGCTCGAACAGATCGAGAGCTGGCCGACGCGCGCCGCAACGCCGATCGAAACCATCCACGTCTCGCAAAAGGACGGCTTCGGGCGCACCGTCATCGATCGCAACGACTACAAGCTGCCGGCGCTCGGCTACGTCGTGCGCTATCGCGACCTCAGCGCCGCCCTGAGCAAGAATCTCGCTGCCGATGCCGTGCTCGCCGGCAGCGAAATCATCGAGATCCAGGCCGGCGACGAGTACGTCGACGTCACACTGCGCCATCAAGATGTAATCCGCCACATCCGCACCCGCTTGCTGGTGCACGCCGAAGGCACGCCGGGCGACCAGCCGGGCGTGACGGTCAGCGACTACGTGCAGCATGCAGTGATCTGCGAAGTCACGCCGACGCCGGGCCACAACAAGCGCGCCTGGGAACGCTTCACGCCGGACGGCCCGCTTGCGCTGCTGCCGCTCGGCGACGAGTTTTCCATCGTGTTCACGCTGCCGCCGGAAAAATCCGATGCCGTCATGGCACTCGACGACGATGCCTTCATCGCCGCCCTGCAAAAGCAGTTCGGCCAGCGCATGACTTTTGCCAAACCGGGCAAGCGCAGCCGTTTCCCGCTCTACCTGCGCCTGCGCGACACGCTGACCAAGGGCAACGAAGTCTGGATCGGCAACACGGCGCAGACCCTGCATCCGGTCTCCGGTCAGGGCTTCAACCTGGGCATCCGCGACGCCTGGCAACTCGCCGAAATATTGCTCGCCGACGGCGTCGACCGCTCAGCACTGGCCCGCTACGCTGCCAGCCGCAAGCTCGACCGCCAGGGCAGCGCCTTCTTTACCGACAAAATCGTGCGCGCCTTCTCGAACGATTTCGGACCGCTCAAACTGGCGCGTGGCCTCGGCCTGCTCGCCCTCGACCTGTGCCCGCCAGCCCGCCATTTCGTCGCCAAGCGCATGATCTGGGGCGCCCGCGCCTGGCCGTAGAGGCAAACGGGGGATCGCAGCAACGATCCCCCAACTTTACAAATTGACTATTTTTTAGGCGCCGACTCGGGTAAAATGTGCGGCTTCCCTTGATTCGCCTCGCGCCCTCGCTCGCCCATGGATTTTGTCGGTTTCACGCTTCGCAACAACCTGTTTGTCGCGCCCATGGCTGGCGTGACGGACCGTCCTTTCCGCCAGTTGTGCAAGAAGATGGGCGCCGGCCTGGCCGTGTCCGAAATGGTCACGTCCAACTCGCTGCTTTACGGCAGCGCCAAGACGCTGCGCCGCGCCAATCACCAGGGTGAAGTCGCGCCGATCTCGGTACAGATCGCCGGTGCCGACCCGAAAATGATGGCCGAAGCCGCCCGCCACAACGTGGACAACGGCGCCCAGATCATCGACATCAACATGGGCTGCCCGGCCAAGAAGGTCTGCAACGTAATGGCCGGCTCGGCCCTGATGCAGGACGAAAAGCTGGTCGGCCAGATCCTCGATGCCGTAGTCGGCGCCATTCCCGATACCCCGGTCACGCTGAAATTCCGCACTGGCTGGAATCTCGCCAACCGCAACGCGCCGACCATCGCCCGTATTGCCGAATCGGCCGGCGTGCGCGCCGTTGCCATCCACGGCCGGACGCGCTGCCAGCAATACACCGGCGAAGCCGAGTACGACACCATCGCCATGGTCAAGACGCTGATCCGCATCCCGGTCATCGCCAACGGCGACATCACCAGCCCGGAAAAGGCCAAGCACGTACTCGACGTGACCGGTGCCGACGGCGTCATGATCGGTCGCGCCGCCCAGGGCCGCCCCTGGCTGTTCCGCGAGATCGAGCACTACCTGAAAACCGGCCAGCACCTGCCGCCGGCCAGGGTCACCGAGATTCACGAAATCCTCAAGGCCCACCTGGTCGACCTGTACGACTTCTACGGCCCGGAAACCGGCTTCAAGGTCGCCCGCAAGCACATCTCCTGGTACACCAAAGGGCTGGTTGGCTCAGCGGCCTTCCGCAAGGAAATGAACACTTTGCCGAGCATCGAACAACAGATGCAGGCAGTGAACGACTTCTTCCACCAACAGGCAGAAGCGCACGAACATCTTAAATATATTTCAGAGGAGGCGTTGGCAGCATGAGCCAACATGATTTGGGGCGGTGCGTGATCAACGCACTGGAGCAGTACTTCCGCGACCTGGATGGGGAAAAACCGGGCGCGATCTATGACATGGTCCTGCGCAGCGTCGAAAAGCCGATGCTCGAGGTCGTTCTGGCCAAGGCCGGCAGCAACCAGACGCTGGCCGCCGAGATGCTCGGCATCAACCGCAACACCCTGCGCAAGAAACTTACCGAACACCAGTTGCTCTAGGATCAAGCTTCCAGGATCGAGGATCCAGCCATTAGCTGTTAGTAGGCACCCTAACTCCTAGGCAACTCGATCCTGAATCCTAATCACTCGATCCTCGATCCTAACCACTCGTTCCTAATTCCTAATCACTCGATCCTAATATGACCATCAAACAAGCGCTGATTTCCGTCTCCGACAAGACGGGTGTTCTCGAATTCGCCCAGGGCCTTGCCGCCCAAGGCGTCAAGCTGCTGTCCACCGGCGGTACCGCGAAAATGCTGCGCGATGCCGGCTTGAGCGTTACCGAAATCGGCGACTACACCGGCTTCCCGGAAATGCTCGACGGCCGCGTCAAGACGCTGCACCCGAAGGTACACGGCGGCATCCTGGCGCGTCGCGACCTGCCGGAACACCTGGCGACCATCGAACAGCACGGCATTCCGATGATCGACCTGGTCTGCGTCAATCTCTACCCGTTTGCGGCGACCATCGCCAAGGCCGGTGTGACGCTGGAAGATGCGATCGAGAACATCGATATCGGCGGCCCGGCCATGGTCCGTTCTTCGGCCAAGAACTACAACGGCGTGTCCATCGTCACCGATCCGGAAGACTACGCCCCGCTGCTCGCCGAGATGAAAGCCAACGGCGGCGCCCTGCAACTGGCGACCCGCTTCGGTCTGGCCAAGAAGGCCTTCACCCACACCGCCCGCTACGACAGCATGATCGCCAACTGGCTGACCGGCCTCGACGACGGCGCTGAAGCCAAGCCGGCCGAAGCCGCGCCGGTTCCGGCCATCTTCCCGGCCAAGCTGCAACTGGCTTTTGACCGCACGGAAATCCTGCGTTACGGCGAGAACTCGCATCAGTCGGCCGCCTTCTACCGCGAAACCAACCCGGTCGCCGGCAGCATCGCCGCCTACACCCAGTTGCAGGGCAAGGAGTTGTCCTACAACAACATCGCCGACTCCGACGCCGCCTGGGAATGCGTCAAGTCCTTCGATGCCCCGGCCTGTGTCATCGTCAAGCATGCCAACCCGTGTGGCGTCGCCGTCGACGGCACCCTGCTCGGCGCCTACGAAAAGTCGTTCAAGACCGATTCGACCTCGGCCTTCGGCGGCATCATCGCCTTCAACGGCGAAGTCGGCATGGATGTCGTCAACGCCATGAACGAGCGCAAGCACTTCGTCGAAGTGCTGATCGCCCCGGCCTTCACCGCCGAAGCCAAGGCTGCGCTGGCCGCCAAGGCCAACCTGCGCGTGCTGGTCGTGCCGATCTCGCGCCAACTCAACGCCCTCGAATACAAGCGTGTCGGCGGTGGCCTGCTCGTCCAGACGCCGGACAACTTCACGGCCCAGGCCTCCGGCCTGAAGATCGTCACCAAGGTACAGCCTACCGCGCAGCAGATCGAAGACCTGCTCTTCGCCGAGCGCGTCGCCAAGTTCGTCAAGTCGAACGCCATCGTCTTCTGCGGCAACGGCATGACGCTGGGCGTCGGCGCCGGCCAGATGAGCCGCGTCGATTCGACCAAGATCGCCAGCATCAAGGCACAGCATGCCGGTCTCGACCTGGCCGGCTCGGTCGTCGCATCCGATGCCTTCTTCCCGTTCCGTGACGGTGTCGACGTGCTGGCCGAAGCAGGCGCCAAGGCAGTCATCCAGCCGGGTGGCTCGATGCGCGACGAGGAAGTCATTGCAGCCGCCGACGAACACGGCATTGCGATGGTGTTCACCGGCGCCCGCCACTTCCGCCACTGATTTCGCGCCCGGCCACGCCGTGACTTTGTCGACTTCGCCTCGCCGTGCAACAGCACTGTCTTCGGCTCGTCTTCGCGTCACGGCCTTGCCGGCCACGAAATCGCCTCGGATATAACGACAAGGAAACACCCCATGAATCTACTAGTCATCGGTTCCGGCGGCCGTGAGCACGCCATGGCCTGGCGCCTCGCCAAGACGCCCGGCATGCAGAAGGTTTTCGTCGCCCCCGGCAATGCCGGCACGGCGCGCGAGCATGAGCTGGAAAACATCAACATCACCGATCCGGTGGCACTGGCGGATTTTGCCGAGCAGAACAAGATCCACCTGACCGTGGTCGGCCCGGAAGCGCCGCTGGCAGCCGGCGTGGTGAATGTCTTCCGCGCCCGTGGCCTGAAAATCTTCGGCCCGACCAAGGAAGCCGCCCAGCTCGAATCCTCCAAGGATTTCGCCAAGCGCTTCATGGCCCGCCACAACATTCCGACCGCGGAATTTGCCACATTTACCGAGTCGACCGCTGCGCACGCCTACATCGATGCAAAAGGCGCACCGATCGTCATCAAGGCTGACGGCCTGGCCGCCGGCAAGGGCGTCGTCGTTGCCATGAGCCTGGAAGAAGCGCATGCCGCGATCGACGACATGCTGTCCGGCAACAAGCTGGGCGATGCCGGTGCCCGCGTCGTCATCGAGGAATTTCTCGACGGCGAGGAAGCCAGCTTCATCGTCATGGTCGATGGCAAGAACGTGCTCGCCCTGGCTTCCAGCCAGGACCACAAGCGCATCGGCGACGGCGACACCGGCCCCAACACCGGCGGCATGGGCGCTTACTCCCCTGCGCCCTGCGTGACGCCGGAAGTGCATGCCAAGGCCATGCGCGAAATCATCCTGCCGACCGTACGCGGCATGGCGGCCGACGGCATTCCGTTCACCGGCTTCCTCTACGCCGGCCTGATGATCAACAAGGACGGCACGGTCAAGACCCTGGAATTCAACTGCCGCATGGGCGACCCGGAAACCCAGCCGATCCTGATGCGCCTCAAGTCCGATTTCGTCGATCTGCTCGAACACGCCATCGACGGCACGCTCGACACCGTCGAAGCCGAATGGGATCGCCGCGTCGCGCTGGGCGTCGTGCTCGCTGCCGCCAATTACCCCGACAGCCCGAAGAAGGGCGACCAGATCACCGGTCTGCCGAACGGCAACAGCTTTGGCGAGGACGCCCACGTTTTCCACGCCGGCACGACCGATGCCGACGGCCAGGTGGTGACTAACGGCGGCCGCGTGCTCTGTGTCACGGCGCTGGGCGAGAACGTCAAGCTGGCGCAGAAGCTGGCTTACGAATCGGCTGTGCAGATCCACTTCGATGGCATGCAGTTCCGCAAGGACATTGGCTACCGCGCCATTTCCCGCTAAGTTGCCGGCGCAATGATCTTGCACTTCGGCAGCAGTCTCAAGACAAGGATTGCTGTCGTTGCCGGCCTGCTGCTTCTGGCCGGTATCACGCTGATTTCGCTGTTTGCCACCAAGATCCTGCATGACGACATGCAGGATCTTGTCTCCCAGCAGCAACTCACCGCGGCCAACTACATTGCCCGCGACATCGACGGCAAGATCACGCTGCGCCGCGAAAGCCTCAAGCGCGTTGCGCTCAACATGCCGCCCGCGCTGTTCACCAACCCGGCGGCGCTGCAAATCTGGCTGGAAGACCGCAAGGCCATCCACACCCTGTTCCCGATCGGGTTGATGGTCATCCCGCCCGATGGCGGCCCCACCCTGGCCGACACGCCGCACCTGAAAACGCGCCCCAAGTCCTTTACCGACCGCGACTGGTTCATCGACGTCATCGCCAGCCGTGAAACCGTCGTCAGCAAGCCCCTGATCGCCCGTGCCACGCAGGAGCCCGCACTGGTCGTCGCCGTCCCCATCTTCGACCCGCAAAACAATCTGCTCGGCATCCTGGCCGGCGTGACGCCGCTGGCTACACCCGGCTTTCTCGACCTGATCCAGGGCGTGAGGCCGGGCACCCAGGGCAGTTACCAGCTGATCTCGCCACGCCACCGCATCTACGCACTGACCTCGGAGAAGAGCACGGCGGTTACCCCCCTGCCTGACACCGGCAAAGATCCGATCATCGACCAGGCAATCAACGGCATGCGTGGCATCCGCATCATCACCAATGCTGCGGGCGAAGAGGAACTCGTGGCCATTGTCGGGGTACCCCAGCCGCGCTGGCTGCTGATCGCCCGGCAACCGGGCAAGGAAGCCTTTGCTACCGTTGCCAACACCCTGCGCAACCTGCTGCTGATCACCGCCCTGCTGGCGCTGCCGATAGTCGTGATGCTGCTCGCCGCGCTGAGCCGCCTGCTGCAACCGCTCGCCACGCTGGCCGGCGAATTGCACAGCATGGCGGAAGGCACCCGCCCGATGCACCCGGTCGAAGCCCGCTCTGCTGATGAAGTGGCCGACGTCGCCAACAGCTTCAACCGCCTGCAGGGCAAACTGCAGGAGCAGGAATACCGCCTCGCTGAAATGGCGCATCACGATGTCCTGACCGGCCTGCCCAACCGTCTGCTGCTCACCGACC
Source organism: Quatrionicoccus australiensis (assembly GCF_020510425.1). Lineage (NCBI taxonomy): Bacteria > Pseudomonadati > Pseudomonadota > Betaproteobacteria > Rhodocyclales > Azonexaceae > Quatrionicoccus > Quatrionicoccus australiensis. Next base: position 2,676,192 of record NZ_JAHBAH010000001.1, on the reverse strand, counting down.
GCCTCGAGAACGGCCTGAAGCAGATGCCCCGCATCCAGCACAGCATGGCAGTGCTTTTTCTTGACCTGGACGGTTTCAAGACAGTCAACGACAACCACGGCCATCAGGTCGGCGACCTGCTGCTGATCGAAATTGCCCGTCGCCTAAGCGACAGCGTACGTACCGCCGACACGGTCGGCCGCCTCGGTGGCGACGAGTTCCTGATCATCCTCAGCCCGGCCGACAACCCGCTCGAAGCCGCCGAACGCGTTGCCGAAACCTGCCTGCATGCGCTGGCCCAACCGATCATCATTGGCGATCTCGCCCTCACGGTCACCACCTCGATCGGCATTGTCATCTGTGAAAAGCAGCAGGCAGAATCGGTAACCGCCAGCCAGCTGATGAGCCAGGCCGATGTCGCGATGTACCGCGCCAAGGCGGCCGGGCGCAATCGCTATGCGGTTTATGCCGCCCCTTCACTCCCCGCGAACAACAAAAATGTCTGAACAAAACATCCCCACCGCCCGCCTCAAGGCCTTCTTTACCGAACTGCAAAGCCGTATCGTCAGCGAACTGGAGGCCTTTGACGGCTCAGCCTTTCGCACCGACAGCTGGGTTCGCCCGGAAGGCGGCGGCGGCACCTCGCGCCTGATCGAGGAAGGCAACTTCTTCGAGCGCGGCGGCGTCAATTTCTCGCACGTTACCGGCACCTCGCTGCCCGCCTCAGCAACCGCCGTCCGGCCGCAACTGGCCGGCCGTTCCTGGGAAGCGATGGGCGTCTCGCTGGTCCTGCATCCGCGCAATCCGTATTGCCCGACGGCACACATGAACGTGCGCTGCTTCGTCGCACGCAAGGAAGGCGAAGCCGACGTCTGGTGGTTCGGCGGCGGCATGGACATGACGCCCTATTACGGTCAACGCGAAGATGTGATCCATTTTCACCGCACCTGCCGGGATGCGCTGGCGCCCTTCGGCGCCGCGGTCTACCCGAAGTACAAGGCCTGGTGCGACGACTACTTTTTCCTCAAGCACCGCAACGAGCCGCGCGGCGTCGGCGGTGTCTTCTTCGATGACCTCAACGAAGGCGATTTCGAGCGCTGTTTCAGCCTGACCCAGGCCGTCGGCAATGCGTTCACCCAAGCTTACCTGCCGGTGCTGGGCAAGCGGCGCGACATGCCTTACGGCGAGCGTGAACGCGACTTCCAGGCTTACCGGCGCGGCCGCTACGTCGAGTTCAACCTGGTTTGGGACCGCGGCACGCTGTTCGGCCTGCAATCGGGCGGGCGCACCGAATCCATCCTGATGTCGTTGCCGCCCATCGTCAAATGGCGCTACGACTGGCAGCCGGAAGCCGGCACGCCGGAAGCCGAATTGTATGAAGTCTTCCTGCAGCCGCAGGACTGGCTGGCTATTTAGGATCCAGAATTCAGGATCGAGCTGTCAGCAAAAGCAGACCCGCCCTCGATCCTCGATCCTCGATCCTCGATCCTCGATCCTCGATCCTCGATCCTCGATCCTCGATCCTCGATCCTCGATCCTCGATCCTCGATCCTCGATCCTCGATCCTCGATCCTACTTCAGCTTGCCCCGCACAACCCGGACCTGCTCCGGGTTTTTCACCTCCAGCTTGCCGCCGCTGCCGGCCAGGTTGCCGCAGGCGCAGGCCGCCTTGATGTGCGGCACCGAATTGACGATGACCTGGCATTCGGTGCATTCGTAGTAAAGATCGCCGCCACTCGGCAGGCTCGCCGCATCCGGTGCCGGGTCGAGGGGATAAAAATTGTAGATCTTGCGCATGTCGATATTCAGCATTTGTCCCCTCGCTCCTGTTTTATTTCAGGCTAATGCACTTCTGATCTGGCACTTGCCCGGTAATGCTTGTTGGCTTCTTCGCTGCGTTCCAGCAGGTCGAACAGGCGGGCCAGTTCGAGATGCGCTTCCTGCGACTCCGCCACGGCCAGCGATGCTTCAAGATAACTCTGCGCCTTGCCCCACAGGCGCTGGCGCAGGCACATCCGGCCCAGCGCCAGGAGCAGCACGGCATCGTCGGGATGCTGGCGCAGCCAGGCTTCGGCGCGGGCGATACGGGCCGTCTGCTCGCCACCGGCCAGACGACCGTAGATAACCAGCAGTTCCGGCTGCCAGGCGGCGTCAAGCGCGTCATCGGCGAGCACCGACTCGATCTGTTTCTGCGCCTCGGCATCGGCGCCCAGCGCGGTCAACGCCCGCGCCGCGGCCAAAACGATGCGCCAGTTGCGCTCATCGGCGGCAATGCCGCGCAGGTATGCGCTCAACTCGCCGCGATCGCCGGCATGCCGGGCAATATTGGCGAGGTGCGCCTGTACCTTGATTTCACTGACCACTTCGAGCGGCAGCGCATCACGTTTGGCCAGTTGCCGCGCCAACTTGAGCACGCCATCCCAGTCGCCGGCGCCCTGCCGTGCCCGCAGTTCCAGGCGCAGCGCGGCGATATGGCGACCGTGGGTCGCCTGCAGACGCTCCAGGGCGACCAGCGCTTCATCAAAGCGGCGCGCCTCGTTCATCATTTCGGCTTCGAGCATCAGCGTCGCCGCTTCGGTCCGCGGATCGTCGAGTTTGGCGCGCTGCATCCAGCCCCGCTGCTTGCCCGATTCGCGCATGCGCTGTGCGGCGCGCGCCGCGATCAGCGCAGACAGGCCGGGTGCCGTGCCGGCCGCATGCGCCTCGGTCGCCTTTTTCAGGGCCTGGCCAAAACGGCCTTCGAAGAGCAGGCGCACCGCATCCTGGAAGACCACTGCAGCGCGTGCCTTCTGCTGCCGTTCGCGATACTCGCGCGCCCGCTGCGGCATGCCGGCAGCCAGGAAGAAGGTACGCAGGGCGGCATAGACCCCGACAAAGCCGAGTGCCAGCAGCAGGATGAACAGGTTGAGCGAGATTTCGATGCGCCAGGGCGGCAGCACCAGCAGCAGGTAGCCGTCATTCATGCGCGCGCCGAGCGCCAACGCCACGGCGGCGGCAAACAGCGCCAGGATCCAGAACAGGCTCTTCACCGCTTTTCCTTGCCGGTGCGCAGGGCACGTACCGCCGACAGGCTGGCGCCGAGATCAGGCAGCGTGGCGTTCAGTTCGCTGCCGGCCATCTGGCGCAAACTGGCCTGGGTTGCCTGTACGGTCTTGTCGGCGGCATCAAAATGGCGGGTCAGCCAGGACTGGGCGACCGCCAGTTCGGCGCGGAAGGTGGAGGAATCACGCGAGAGCAATGCCAGACGGGCATTGAGCAGGCGCAGCTTGAGATTTTCGCGCAGGAAGAAGTCCTGGCCGGGTGCCAGCAGGACCGGCTCGCTGCGGTCGAAGCGCTGGATACGCACCAGGCCCTTGAACTCTTCGCCGGCGGCACCGCTCAGGCGTTGCCACCAAGTGAGGGGCGCGGCCGGGGCGGCATTTTCGGCTTTGACGACAGGTCGACCGTCCGCCACCAGCGGCAACTTGTCGGCATTGAGCAGAACCTGCTCGAGACGCAGGCTGATACCCGGCACATCGACCATGACCAAGCCGTTCAACTGCGCCAGATCCTTGGCCAGCGCCTTGCGCAGCGGCAGGTAACGGGCCGGATCGAGACGCGCCAGACGCAGGTCGGCGGTCTGCAAGGCGAGCACCGCGACCGGCACGTTGCCGGCCAGTTGCAGCTGCTGGCTGGCCAGCGTGATCGCCTGCTCGACTTCGAGCAGAGTCGCATCCTCGCGGTTATGTGCGATTTCCTGGTAGAGCCCCTGCAAGGCGGCGCCCTGGCTCTGGAATTCGCTCAGGCGGCCTTCGAGCGCACCCAGCCGGACCTGCAGCGCCTCGAACTGCTCGCGCACTTCCTTTTGCGCACCGCGCGCTTCCAGGCTGGCGGCAGCCACATCGGCCAGCCGCGCACGGCTTTCAAACCATTGCCAGCCGGCCAGCAGCAGCGCGATGACGGCAATCGCCAACGCAATCGCAGAGCGGGCCGAACGGGCGGAAACGGGAGTGGGAGCAGAAACAGGCATCGCGGCGGGAGGGGGAGTTTGATCGTTTTCGGACATCATGCCAGCCAATTATAAGCAACTAAACCGGCGATGATGCCGGCGTCCGCTGCTGCGGTGAGGATAATTTTGTCGAGACCGAGCGCCCGCGCACTTTCGGCGATGCGGGCATGCGGCACGAAAAGCGGCGTGGCGCGCAGGCAGGCCATGCCTTCGCCGTCGAGCAATTCGCACAGATGGCGCAGGCCTTCGCTGCTCGACACGGTGAGCGCATCAAGCCGCCCGGCGCGCCAGGCGGCGAGCAATTCGTCGGCGCCGGCAGTCGGGCCGGAGCGCTGGTAACAGGTAATGCAATCGACCGTCGCGCCGCGCTGGCGCAAGGTATCGGCGAGCAATTCGCGGCCGCCGTCGCCGCGAAAAATGGCCACTCGCCGGCCGTCGACCGCTGTGGCGGCAAGCTCCGGCAATTCAAGCAGGGCTTCCGAATCGAAGCGCTCTGCCGGCACCAGGCAGTTGGCGATGCCATGCGCCGCCAAGGCCTTGACCGTGCCCGGCCCGACCGCCGCCGGACGCAAGCCGGCCGGCCACGCCCCGCGCGCCAAAATGGCCGGTACGGCATGGTCGACCGCATTCGGGCTGATGAAAACGGCGAGGCTGTATTGCGGCAAATCGGCAACAGCCGCAGCCAGCGGCGCCGGATCGGCGGCCGGCGCAATTTCGAGCAGGGGGAAGAGCAGCGGCTTACCGCCGGCGGCGGCAATCGCCTCGGCCAGCGGCGCTGCCTGCGCCCTGGGCCGGGTAACGACGATGGTTCGGCCGGCAAGCGGGCCGCCAGAAGTCATTATTTGCAGTGGGCGAGCTTTTCCAGGATGGCATCGGCGCCCTGGGCACGCAGGGTGGCGGCCAGTTGCAGGCCGAGCGCTTCGTCATCGGCCGGATTGCCGCGCAACTCGGCGGCGATCATTTCCTTGCCGTCGGCGGTGGCGACGAAACCGCGCAGCCACAGTTGGCCGTTGTCGATGATCGCGTAGCCGCCCAGCGGCACCTGGCAGGAACCGCCGAGGGCGCGCGAGAAGGCGCGTTCGGCCTTGACGCAGTGGGCGGTTTCCGGATCGTTGAGCGGCGCGACGACATCGAGCATGTTGGCGGCGCCGTCGAGCAATTCGATGCCGAGCGCGCCCTGGCCGGGGGCCGGCAGCGACTGTTCAGCGGTCAACACCGTTTTGATGCGGTTTTCCAGGCCGAGGCGGATCAGGCCGGCGGCGGCCAGGATGATCGCGTCGTATTCGCCGGCGTCGAGCTTTTTCAGGCGCGTGTCGAGATTGCCGCGCAGGCTCTTGATGACCAGTTGCGGATATTTGGCGCGCAGGATGGCTTCGCGGCGCAGGCTGGAGGTGCCGACCACGGCACCGGCCGGCAGTTCGTCGAGGCCGTTGTATTTGTTCGAGACAAAGGCATCGCGCGGATTCTCGCGCGCCGAGATGGCGGCCAGCACGAAGCCTTCCGGCATCACCATCGGCACGTCCTTCATCGAATGCACGGCGAGGTGGGCCTTGCCCTCCTGCATCGCGACTTCGAGTTCCTTGATGAACAGGCCCTTGCCGCCGATTTCGGCGAGCGGCCGATCAAGAATCTGGTCACCCTTGGTGGTCATGCCTAGAATGATGACCTCAGCCCCCGGATTCAGACTGGCCAGACGGCCCTGGACATGAACAGCCTGCCACATGGCGAGGCGCGATTCGCGGGAAGCGATGACAATCTTCGAAGGAGCGGACATGAAACGGCACGCAGCAAGGGTTGGAAAGAGGGCAATCTTAGCATGAGCGACAGCCCGACTTCCCCGGCACAGAGCAAAGCCGACCATCAACGCCCGGAACACCCGGATTTCTGGTGCAAGCGCTTCGGCACGGGCGTCATGCCCTGGGATGCCGGCAAGGTGCCGAACGCCCTCGCCGCTTTCGTCGGCCAGCGGTCGACGCCGCTCAACACGCTGATTCCCGGCTGTGGCAGCGCCTGGGAAGCGGTGCATCTGGCCCATGCCGGCTGGCCGGTGACGGCGCTCGACTTCTCGCCGACGGCGGTCGCCACGGCGCGCGAAGTGCTCGGCGACACAGCGGTCGACCTCGTCTGCGCCGACTTTTTCACTTTTTCCGGCAGTCGACCGTTCGAGCTGATCTACGAACGCGCCTTCCTCTGCGCCCTGCCGCGCAAGCTGTGGGCCGACTGGGGCCGCCGCGTCGCCGAACTGCTGCCGAGCGGCGCCCTGCTCGCCGGTTTCTTCTTCATCTGCGAGCAGCCGAAAGGCCCGCCCTTCGGCATCCTGCCGGACGAACTCGACGCCCTGCTGACGCCCAATTTCACACGGCTCGAAGACGCAGCGGTCGACGACTCGATTGCGGTCTTTTCCGGACGCGAACGCTGGCAGGTCTGGCAGCGGCGCTGAAGCGGATTTTCAGTCCCGGCCGGCACGGGCTGCGCATTTCTGGCGCCAGCGCAGCAGGCCGCTGACAAAAAGCAGCAAGGGCAGCAAGCCGGCCCCGGCGACCGCAATCCGGCCGAGCAGGCCGAAGGCCTCGCCGTTGTGCAGCGGATGCTGCCAGGCCATGAAACGGTCGGCCGGCGAATCGGCCGCGATATCGCGCACCGCCAGCGGGCTGGCAGCGCTCCCGACCCAGACCGTGCTTTGCGGAAAGCGCCGGCCCGGCTCGCCCGGCCGCTCTAGCCTGATCCGCGTCACCCCGCCATCCCGTGCCGGCGTCTCCAGCCAGCGCGGCTGACTATCGGGAAAGCGGCTGCGAGCGACGGCCAGCGCGGCGTCGAGCGACAGGGGCGCAGGCTCGACTGGCAAGGCGTCCGGCGCCCTGGTCAATGGACCGAGCAATGCGACCGCCGGCTGCACGGTATCCGGCACTTCGAGCACAATCCCGGTCACCACCAGCACGAGCAGCAAGGGCAGACCATACACGCCGCTCAGCACATGCAGGTCATAGGTCGCCCGCACCCGGCCCGGGCGTAGCTGCAGGCGCATGCGTTCGCGCCAGCGCCCCGGCGCCGGCCACCACAGCCACAGGCCGATGCCCAGCACCACGAGCAGCACGGCACCGCACCAGGCCAGCACGACCCGGCCGGTCGCACCGGCGAGCAGCATGTAATGCAGGTCGAACAGCCAGGTCATCGCGAAATCACCCCAGTAGCGGTCCTGGACCACGGCCAGCGTCGTCGGATCGAGCGCCACCAGGCGCGGCGCGAAGCTGCGGCCGGCGCGTTCCGGCGGCCGGTAGTAACGGGCAACGATGGGCCGCCCGGCGGCGAGCGGCACCTCGATGCGCCACGGCCCGGCATAGTCCGGGTAGTTGGCCCGCAGCGCATCGGCCACCGGCTGCCAGCGATAATCGGCCGTCACCGCCGCCATCGGGCGTGGCAGCGGATTGAGCAGGAGGTCGATCTCCTGATAGAAGCACAAGGCGCTGCCGGTCAGCCCGAGCAACACGAAGAGCAGGCCTGCCGACAGGCCGAGCCAGCGATGCAGCGCCAGCCAGAAACGACGCCGACGCTGCCGCATCATGCGCTGGCCTCAGTAGGCAAGATTGAGGGCGGCAAAGAAGCTGCGCCCTTCGCCCGGCGAATGGAAGGTTTTGTCGACATCTTTCGAGTACCAGGCATATTCGTACTTTTCATTGGCCACGTTGCGCACCTGGAAGTCGAGGCTGGTCGTGCGGTTGAGCTGGTAATTGGCCGACAGGTTGAGCAGCGTGTAGGCGCCAAATTTATCAGTCGAATTTTTGCGATTCAGATAATAAGACCCTTGCGCATTAACCGTCGCCGAGACGCGCAAGGCCGGCAGCAGGCGATGCTCGATCCCGGCCGACACCAGGTAAGGCGGTACATGATCAATTTCCTTGCCCTGTGCCTCCGGCTCGGTGGCACCGGCCTGCAGGATCTTCGACTGCTGCAAGGAAAGGAAGGACCAAACACGGGTACGATCGCCCAGGCGCGCCGAGAGTTCGAGATCGATGCCCTGACGACGCGTCTTGCCAATCGCCTCGACATCGTTGTCGTCTCCATAGAGTACGCGCGGCATTTCGTTCGAGGCGACCTGGCGCCACAGGGCGACTCGCCCCTCGACTCCGGCCAGCGGCTTGAATTTCAGACCGGCCTCCCAGCCATCGTTGAGCGAGGGCGTCTGGTCGACCAGCGGATTGACATGATATGCACCAGTACCGCCACCGATCTGAAAGGAGCGTCCGACATTGCCGTACAGGCTGTAACCCGGAGCCAAGGTATACAAGGCGCTGAGCTTGGGCTGACTGATCACACCAAAATCATTGATCGCGTAATTCACGCCGGTCCGCAGGTTGGTGTAAGAACCATCGACTCTATCAACCCGGTAGGCGGGCACGATCTTGAGATTCTCGGTCAACCGGATCACCGCTTGCACGAAGGCCCCTGCAATATTGAGATCGAACTGCTGGTCTCGCGTCTGCGCCGAGCGGACGCGCTGGCTGATGGTGTAGCGCTGGCTCCTGTTGTCCTGCCACTCGGCATCGACACCGCTCTCGATGGCCAGATCGTAGAGGCCACTCACCACCGGTCGCCAGGTCAGCGTGCCGATCACGCCTTTGTGGGTTTCCTGGATGGCGCGCTCCTGCGGCGTCGTGCCCTGGCCGTAATCGAGCCAGCGACGGTCGTCGATGTGGTTCAGATAGGCCTTGGCACTGCCGTACACCCGGTCCGAAAACTGGTGGTCGGCATGCAGGCTGATCTGCTGCATCGCGCGCTCGCCGCCGTCGGTGTCGTTGCTCGCCGGCGACTGGCGCCGGTCGGCGCGCAGCTGGGCCGGGCTCAGGTAACCGGCCTCCTGCGCCACCTGCTGGTAGGCGCGCACGATCAGGCCGAAGTTGCTGCGCCCCTCGTTCGGACTGAAGAACCACTTGCCGGCACCGGAAAACTTCTCCGAGAAGGCATGGTCGCGCCAGCCGTCACCCGCCTGGTAGGCGAGGAAATAGTTCTGGGCCAGGCCGTTTTCCTCGATGCCCTTGCTCAGTTGCAGGTCGCGCGTCGCAAAACTGCCCAGGCCGACACGGGCCCGGGTGTAATTGCCGCCGATCCGCGTCGTCAGGTTGGCGTTGCCGGCGATGTTGTGCAGGCCATAGCGCGGATCGTTGGTGCCCTTGACCAGTTCGATGGACTCGATGTCGAGCGGCGCCAGCATGTCGAGATAAGGCATGTTGCCGTCGTTGCTGTTGCTCGGAATGCCGTCGATCAGCAGCTTGACGGCATTGACCTCGCCCTCGCCGTTGAAGGCGCGGAAGGACAGCTTGCCCGAGGTCGTGCCCATGCCGAACTCGGTCATCATCACGCCCGGCATCAGGTTGAACAACTGCCACGGCGCCTTGATGTTCTGGTTCTCGATCTGGTCGCTGCCGAGCAGATTGACCGAACTCAGCACACTGCGCGCCGGCAAGCCGCCCGCCGCACTCTGGACGCGCACCTCACCCAGCGTCACGGCGGAATCCTCGCCACTTTCAACCGCCTGGGCAAGCGAACCCAAAGCCAGCAACACCATGCAAACAGAAGATTTGATCCTGAACACCGCCGCCCCCAAAAATCAGCATTAGAAAACACTAACACGCTGATTTAATTAGAATAAAAGAAGGCGGGATTTTATAGGGCCGAATACGACGGGCCCTGCGACATATTGCCGCAGCTGCAGCGGTTGACGGCAGGATTCAGGGACTTTTCGGGAGCAGACGGTGATGCAAGTCGCAAAAAGCCGAGATGCGGATGTTCCACATAGCGACAGCGTTTGAACAGTAGGAGGATCAATGAAGCGCCACGGACGGCTTTCGGCCACAAGCGGACACTTGGCTACCCATCCCCAAAGCAGACATTGCCCTTCGGTAGTTGTTCGGCATATTGCTTTGTTATACTGACGGCCGGAATTCTAAGTCACTGACGACAATGCGATTTGAGCAGCCAGCCCAACGTCAACAATATCAATTGTTATACGGACCCCAGCGTCCGTGTAAACACTGTTAGGCATCGTATGGCCACGCTCATCTGGCAGGCACCTATGCGCTACTTCTCCGCCGGTGACGAGGCGGCGTTTTTCTCGTGGTTGCAGTCTATTTCTGGCGTCGTTTCGGTTAAGGGCTATGGCCGTGAGTTACATATTCAGCTTCGGTCCAAGAAGCTCTCCGTTCAGAGCCTTCGGGAGTTTCTTGCCCTTTATCAACGCTATCAGGGCAACATGAGTGAACTCGCCCAGTTCGCAAACCAAGCAAATTCATCATGGTTTGCTGACCCAAATGCGTACTGGTATTCGCAAGTGTTCGGGAGCGCGCATGCTGCCTAACATTCCGGTCAAGGCGCAGCCTTCGGCTGCTGGGACGTCCCGCAAGCGGGCCGCCCCTTACCTAAAACTACAAGGGCTTCCCCATTCTTTGCAAGCGTTCTGAAGTTTTATCGTTTCATTCCTGATCCCGTTTTCCTGCTGTTCATCGATTCACTGTCGTGCCGGTGCGAGAAGGTGAAGGACTGCGGTACTACAACCGGTCATCTTGGGCTTTTGCCCGGACCCTGATGAAAGACGCGCGCGGGGGCCTCATTCGTTAGCCGGGAGTCACTTGCCTCCCCTGGAGGTAATCAGGCTCTCCCCGCGCGGGTCCAACCCGCTTCACATCAACGCTGCAGTGCTTCGCTGGGCTTGGGCCGCCAGCGACCAGCCGGTGATTCCTTTCTTTTTTCCTATAGACGCTTTTTGCTGTTCACGCGGTCTCGTCGATGAGTCGGAAATCATCTCCGTAGTGCATGACCGCCCAGGCCAGTCGCAGGTTCTTGGCGGCGATGGCGACCGCCGCTTTCCAGTAACCCCGTCGTTCGACCAGACTTCTCGCCCAGCGACTGAACCGGTCCTGCTTCTCTCCGAGGCCGGCGAGAACGGCGCGGGCACCCATGACGAGCAGGCTGCGCAGGTAGGCATCACCGGCCTTAGTGATCCGCCCCAGCCGGGCTTTGCCGCCACTGCTGTATTGGCCGGGAACGAGTCCGGCCCAAGCGGCGAGTTGCCGACCGTTCTTGAAATCATGACCACCACCCAGGCTGGCAACCAGGGCGCTGGCTGTGGTCGGGCCGATGCCAGGGAGTTGCATCAGGCGCCGGCTGCGCTGGTCTTGTTTGGCAGCTTGGGCAATGGCTTTGTCGTACTCGTCGATGCGTTCATTAAGGCGGTCGGCGTGTACGAGCAGATCGCCGACGCAGCGGTTGGCCCAGCCGGGGAGTGCTTCAAGGTGGGCACCGATTTCCCGGCGCAGGCGTTCGACTTTCTGCGGTAGAACAATGCCGAACTCGCTGATTAGGCCACGCAGGCGGTTATAGAGCGCCGTGCGTTCTTCAATGAAGCCTTGCCGGGTGCGGTGCAGGCAGAGGATGGCTTGTTGATCGACATCCTTGACCGGGACGAAGCGCATGTTCGGCCGGGTGACGGCTTCGCAGATGGCGGCGGCATCGGCGGCGTCGTTCTTGCCACGCTTGCCGCTCATCCGGTACGGCGCCACGAACTTCGGTGCCATCAGCTTGACGGTGTGGCCGAAGCGGCTGAACTCTCTTGCCCAGTAGTGTGCGCCGGAGCAGGCTTCCATGCCGATCAGGCACGGCGGCAACAGGGCGACCATTTCGAGCAATTGGCCGCGAACCACCTTGGGCTTGATGAAAACCGCCTTGCCGCTCTGGTCAATACCATGCAAAGCGAATACATTCTTGGCGAGATCGATGCCTACGGTGACAATATTCATGGACTTCCCCTTTCGAACGAATGATTTGGTCTGGAAACTTAATCATGGCAGCAACTGCTGCCGGCGGCTTCCGCCGCTAGTTCGGGACGGGGAAGTCCCTTTCATTCGTTAGCCATCATGCGTTGCGCCTGCATGTACTACGCCAGCCTTGCCTTTTTGGTCCTCTCGGCATGTTCGGGTCCTCAAGTGAACGTCCTGCCTACAGATCCCATCAGCCGGCGCATACTAAAAGACGGTACGCCGTCCACTCAGTATTCGCTTTTCACAACCCAGTCACATTTGGCTCGGTTCTCAATTGATGTCCCGGGGGCGCTAGAGAAGGTATTCGCAAGTGAAGCTCGCGCACGTGGCCTATGTGCACATGGATACGATCTCGTGCCGAATAGCATCGGATACGCAGAGAGTGGTGGAGGAGTGCATGCGCGCTTCAATTGCCGCCCTCAATAGCCGAGAAGGAACGATGGCTAACCCAACGGTCGAGGCGCGGCTACGCCGCTGGGACGCTACGCCGGCAGGCCGGCTCCGTGCCCCTCACCTAGCACGTTCCTGAACGACCGCTTTCCAAAGCTCTGACCGTCGCCTTTGGGCACAAACCAGAAGTAGCCCCCCCCACACGAACTCCTTCTTGCATCGCAGACAACCGGGAAACACCTCCCCCTTCGGCCACAAGACTGCAATTGCAGCCCCTGCCCCCTTACAATCTGTTGCAACCCCATTGTCGGCAACTCGCCGCCTTGCCGCGTTAATCGGGCATCACCCCATAAGGAAAACAAAATGAAACGTCTGCTTCTGGCTCTTACCCTTGGCGCCGCGGTCTTCAGCGCCCCCGCCACCGCCCAGGTTTCGGTCAGCATTGGCCAACCCGGCTTCTATGGCCGTATCGATATCGGCGGTTTCCCGGAGCCGGCCCTGCTCTTCCCGCAGCCGGTGATGATCCAGCGGGTGCCTGTGGGGCGTCCGCCGCTTTACCTGCGCGTGCCGCCCGGCCATGCCAATCACTGGGGCAAGTATTGCGGGCGTTACCGGGCCTGCGGCGAGCGCGTCTATTTCGTGCGTGACGACTGGTACAGCAACGAATACGCACCGCGCTACCGCGAACAGCATGGCCATAGCCGCCAGGAGTATCGCCATGAGCGCCGGGATGATCGCCGCGATTACCGGGAAGACCGACGCGACGATCGCCGTGATTTCCGCGAGGACCGTCGTGACGACCGGCGCGGTGGTGGCGACCACGGCCATGGCAAAGGTCATGGTCACGACTGAGCCCCCGTCCGCTCTTGCCTGAACAAACGCCCCGTCCCTCCGGCCGGGGCGTTTTGCATTGGGGCAGGCAGCGGCGGCTTGACGTATCATCGGGCGTTCTTGTCCCCCGCAGCGTCAAACCATGAAAACCGATACCCCGCAGACCGTCTATCTCAAGGACTACACCCCGCCCGCTTACCTGGTCGACACGGTCGACCTCGATTTCAGCATCGAAACCGGCAGCACCGTCGTCACCGCCACGCTGGCCATGCGCCGCAATCCGGCCGTTGCCGTGCAGCCGCTGGTGCTTGATGGCGAAGAACTGGAAACCATCGCCGTGACGGTCGACGGCGCCGAAGTGCCGTTTTCCGCGACGGCCAGCACCTTGACCATTACTGATCTGCCGGCCAGCTTCACGCTGCAGACGGTCGTGCGCATCAAGCCCGACGGCAACACCCGCCTTTCCGGCATGTACCGTTCCAAGGACGGTTATTTCACGCAATGCGAGGCGCAGGGTTTCCGCCGCATCACCTGGTTCCTCGACCGCCCGGACGTGATGTCCACCTACACGGCCACGCTGCACGCCGACCAGGCGACTTACCCGATCCTGCTCGCCAACGGCAATCCGGTGGCCAGCGGCGAGGAGGCCGACGGTCGCCACTGGGCGAAATGGGCCGATCCGTTCAGGAAGCCCGCCTACCTGTTCGCGCTCGTCGCCGGCAAGCTCGACGGCCTGTTCGACACTTTCCAGACGACTTCCGGCCGCAGCGTGCAGCTCGCCATCTACGTCGAGCCAGGCAAGCTCGACCAGTGTCCGCACGCGATGGAAGCGCTCAAGAAATCGATGCAGTGGGACGAAGAACGTTTCGGCCTCGAATGCGATCTCGACCATTACATGATCGTCGCCGTCGGCGACTTCAACATGGGCGCGATGGAGAACAAGGGCCTCAACATCTTCAACACCAAGTACGTGCTGGCGCGCAGCGATGTCGCCACCGACGTCGATTTCGAGAACATCGACCGCGTCGTCGCGCACGAGTATTTCCACAACTGGACCGGCAACCGCGTCACCTGCCGCGACTGGTTCCAGCTGTCGCTCAAGGAAGGCTTGACGGTTTTCCGCGACCAGGAATTCGGCGCCGACCTGCACAACCGCCAGACCGCCCGCATTCGCGAGGTGCGCGGCCTGCGCGCCGGGCAGTTCCCGGAAGACGCCGGCCCGATGGCGCACCCGATCCGGCCCGAGAGCTTCGTCGAAATCAACAATTTCTACACGGCGACCGTCTATGAAAAAGGCGCCGAAGTCATCCGCATGATCCAGACGCTGATCGGTCGCGATGGCTTCCGCGCCGGCATGGACGAATACTTCCGCCGCCACGACGGCCAGGCCGTGACCTGCGAGGATTTCGTCGCAGCGATGGCCGCCGCCTCCGGCTTCGACTTCACGCAATTCATGCGCTGGTACCGCCAGCCGGGCACGCCGCGCGTCACGGTCGACGGCTTTTTTGATGCCGAAAGCAAGACCTACACGCTGACCTGCACGCAGGCCAACCCGCGCGCCAGCGATGATGCGCCTTACCTGATCCCGATCCGGGTCGCCCTGTTCGGCGAGGACGGCAGCCTGCTGCCGGGCAGCGAACGCCTGCTGCAACTCACGGCGACGACGCAGTCCTTCGTCTTCAATGATATTGCCGCCGAGCCGGTGCCGTCGCTGCTGCGCGACTTCTCGGCGCCGGTCTATCTCGATTTCGACTACACGCCGGAACAGCTCACCGTGCTGCTGGCGCATGAGTCCGACCCGTTCAATGCCTGGGAAGCCGGCCAGCGCCTGGCGACGCAGTTGATCCTCGACGCCGCCGCGGCCATCGCCGCCGGTCAGAAACCGCTCTGGCCGGCCAGCTTCGTCGATGCCGCGCGCAAGCTGCTGCAGACGCAAGCCAGCCGTGGCGCCGCCTTCGTCGCCGAAGCCTTGACCCTGCCCGGCGAAACAACGCTCGCCGAACTGATGACGGTCGTCGATCCGGATGCCCTGCACGCCGCCCGCAACGGCCTGCGCCGGCATCTCGCCGAACAGCTCGAAGGCGAGTTTTCGGGCCTCTACGCCGGGTTGACCGTCCAGGAAGCCTACGCGCCGAGCAGTGAGCAGGCCGGCCGCCGTGCCCTGCGCAATCTCTGTCTTTCCTATTTGCTTGAACTCGACACCCTGTCCGTACGCCAACTCGCCTTGCAACAGTTCAGGACGGCCGACAACATGACCGACCAGTTCGCCGCACTCGCCGCGCTGGCCAACGTCAATGCCGCCGACTGCCCGCAACGCGAACAGGCGCTCGCCGACTTCTACGCCAGGTGGAAAGACGAAGCGCTGGTCGTCGACAAGTGGCTGCAGGCGCAATCGACCAGCCGCCGCCCCGACACGCTGGCCACCGTCAAGGCGCTGACCGCGCATCCGGCCTTCGAGATCGGCAACCCGAACAAGATCTATTCGCTGATCCGCGCTTTCGGCGCCAATCTCGTGCGCTTCAACGCGGCCGACGGTAGCGGCTATGCCTTCATCGCCGACCAGGTGCTCGTCCTGCACGACCGCAACCCGCAGGTCGCCTCGCGCCTGGCGCGCTGTTTCGATCGCTGGACCAAGTTCGACGCCGGCCGCCAGACGCACGCCCGCGCCGCGCTCGAGCACATCCGCGACCACGCCGGCCTGTCACGCGACGTGCTCGAAGTGGTCACCCGCGCCCTCGGCTAAGCGTGCAGCGGCGTCAGCTTCTCAAAGCCGGCCTTGGTCTTGCCGCGCTGGCGGCAACGCCGCTGGCGCGCGCCAGCTCCGGGCGCGTACTCATCGTCGGCGGCGGCTGGGGCGGCCTCGCCGCAGCCCGGCAATTGCGCCAACTGGTGCCGGCGCTCGAAGTCGTCATGGTCGAGCGCAACGCCGAGTTCCGCTCGCTACCGCTTTCCAACCGCTGGCTGGTCGGCCTCGCCGGCAATGAGCCGCTGGTCTACGACTACGCGGCCGCCGCCAGCCGCCACGGCTATCGCTTCCTGCAGGCCGAGGTGATCGCCATCGAGCGCGAGCGGCGCCAGGTCGTCACCCGCACCGAGACGCTCGACTACGACTGGCTGGTGCTCGCCGCCGGCATCCGCGAGGATTTCACGAGCTGGTTCGGCGCCGATGCTGCCGCCGCCAGCCATACCCGCCAGCATTTCGGTTCGGCCTTCACCGGCGGCGACGAACTGCTGCGCCTCAAGGCGCGCCTGCAAAACTTCACGGGCGGCGACCTGGTGATGACCATCCCGCCCATGCCCTACCGCTGCCCGCCGGCGCCTTACGAGCGCGCCGTGATGCTTGCCTGGTGGCTCAAGGAAAAGCGCATCAAGGGCCGCCTGCTGGTGCTCGACCCGAACCAGCCAGCGCTCGCCTTCGACCGCGTCTTCCGCGACAGTTACAGCGAGCAGATCAGCTATTTCCCGCAGGCGCGGATCAATACGCTCGACCCCTACCAAAAACGCCTGACCACCGATTTCGAGACCATCGACTTCGCCGACGCCATCCTCGCGCCGCCGCAGCAGGCGGCCGACATTGCCTGGCAAGCCGGCCTGGTCGCTCCGGGCAAGGACGGCAAGACGAGCGGCTGGGCGGCACAGGACCCGGTGCACCTGCACATCCCCGGCGACGAGCGCGTCTTCCTGGTCGGCGACATGGTGGACAAGGCTTCGCCGCTGTTCGGCTTCTACCCGAAGACCGGCCAGATCGCGGCGCGCCAGGGCGCCATCGCAGCACAGGAAATCGCGGCGCGGGCCGCCGGCCTGGCGCCGGGCCAGAGCCTGCCGTCAAGCAGTTGCTATGTCGTGCGCCGGGTCAGCCCGCTCGAGATCAGCCGCATCGACACCGACTTCCGCTTCCGCGCCGACGGCCTGATCCAGCAGACGGTCAAGCAGACCCACTTCGCGCAGGCCGAGGATGAAGACCGACGCTGGGCGACGGCAATGTTCGGCGAACTCGGTCTGTAGCGCCGGCTAGTGCCGGGCCCAGGTGCGGGTTGAGCCATCCGGCTTGACGAGCAGGGTTTCGTAGAGCTCGCGGCGCACTTCGCGCTCGCCGCCGGTGTTGTCCAGCGTCGTGCATGCCGTTTCGCAGGTCGGGTTCGACAGCTCGCGCCCGGGCGCGCCGCGCGGCCAACCCGGCACTGTGATGCCGCGCGCCTTGGGGCGCTCGCGCAATAGTTCCTGGATATCCTCGGCATGCGCGTGGCCTTCGACGAAATAGCCGGCGATCACCGCCGTATGCGTCGATTGCAACGCCGCCGGCACGCGCCAGCGCTTCTTGACCGCGGCCATGTCGGCCGTCTCCTTGTAGCTCACGCGGAAACCGTTGTCGGCCAGGTAGGCGCCCCAGTCGATGCAGGCCAGGCAGGGTGAAGGCATGAAAATCTCGATTTCCGGACGGTCGACCGGATCGGCGGCGAACACCGACTGCGCGGCGAGCAGGCACAAGACAAGGCAAAGTCGTTGCAGCATGTTCATCTCAGCACGGCTTGCCGGCAACGCAGCCTTTGAGCAGCCACAGCGAAATCACGCCGGCCACTTCGTTCGACATCGTCTTGCGCGCCATCGAGGTCGGATCGCGCCCGGCATTGGTCTTGGCATAGGGGTCGGCGCCGCATTCGAGCAGCAACTGGGCCTGACGCGCATTCTGCGTATAGGCCGCCATGTGCAACGGGGTCAGGCCGTCGAGATCGCGCGCATTGCAGTCGGCGCCGGCGGCGATCAGCGCCTTGATCGCGCTGAGGTCGGGATTGGTCGCCGCCAGGTGCAGGGGCGTCGAGCCCACCGCGGTGCGCGCGTCGCGGCTGGCCGGCTGGGCTTTGAGCAGGGCGCTGACCGCCTGGCCCGAGCCGGCACGCGCCGCATCGTGGATCGGCTGGTCGGCCGAACTGGCCTGCAATTCGCCGGCGGCCAGCGGTCCGGAGAAAAGCAGGGAAACAGCGAGACACAGCGAGAACAGGGAGTTTGCGCTTTGCATGATGCAGAAGATCCAGCCAGTCATCAGGGGAGGGATATTATGCGACCGAAGCATGGGGAAAAAATTGCTTTACAACAAGTTAATCCGGGATCGCCAACGGGCCGGCCCGCCCTGTCACCCAAGGGGTAGCATCGCACCTCCTGCCGGCCAGCGGTAAACCACCGAAAATCGCCTGTTTTCAGCGGTTCACCGTCAGGTGCCGCCGGCGCTCAGCCCTTGATCCAGGGCTGCAGCAACTGGCGCAGGCGGTCTTCGTTGTAGCCGTTGACCACGTCGTCGCCGACCACGATCAGCGGCACGCCATTGCCGCCCAGTTTCTGGTGGGCACTGAGCGCCTCCGAGCTTTTTTCGATGTCATGTTCGGTATAGCGGATGCCGTTGGCGCGGAAAAATTCGCGACTCGCCTTGCAGTAGCCGCACCAGTCGGTCGCGTAGAGATGCACCGCGGGTTGGCCGATGGCCGCGATCATCTCCGGCGGCTTGACCCGCGCCTGCCAGAGCGGACGGGTAAACCACAGCAAGGCGCCGAAAACCAGCAGCAACAACAGCCATTTGCCGCCGCCACCGCTTTCCGGCACCTCGATGCGGCCGTACTGGCGCCGCTCAGCCGGAGACAGATGCGCGTCGACCTTGACGTAGGCCCTGCCACAAGCCGGACACTGCCAGTCGGGCACCTCGGCATTGGCGGTGCGGGCATGGCCGCAATGGGGACAAATCGGGAGCATGGCAGGCGGTCGCTTTCCTTAAGTGTGATCAGGCGCTCTTGACCAGCGCCTTGGCCGGCGCCCATTGCCGGCGGCTGACCGGCAGCTTTTCCGGGACGCCGCGCAACAAGGCCCAGCCGTAGGCTTCGGCATCGTCGCCGGCCGCCTTTTCAAAACCGGCCAGGGCCGAACGGGCAACCAGCACGGCGCGGTGCAGGCGGATGAAACGCTCGGCGTATTCGGTTTCGAGATGGGTCAGCGCCTCGTCGAGCAGATATTCACGCTCGACCGTGCGCGCCGTGACGTATTTCAGATCGGCCTTGAAGTAGAGCACTTCGGCAACCGGCACCAGCAGCAGGCGGCCGCGCTCCTGGCAGGCGAGATGGGTACGCCCGCCGCCGCGCACGGCCTGGCCGATGCTGCCGAGCAATTCGGGGTTGAGCGGCGGCGCGGCGGCGACCTTGTGCAGCGCGGTGAGCAGGCGCTGCGCGCGCACCGGCTTGAGCAGGTAATCGACGGCATTGAGATCGAAGGCCTGCACCGCGTAATTGTCGTAGGCGGTGGTGAAGATGATCGCCGGCGGTTTGGCCAGGGCGCCGAGATGGCCGGCCAGCTCGATGCCGTCCATGCCCGGCATGCGGATGTCGGCGAGCACCACGTCGACCGGGTTCTCGCGCAGGAAATCGAGGGCAGCGAGGCCGTTGACCGCTTCGCCGACCACCTGGCTCGGCAACTGCCCGGCGATGTCGCCGAGCAGCTCGCGCAGGCGGGCGCGGGCCAGCGGCTCGTCGTCGACGATGAGGATTTTCAGCGGATTTTTTGACGGCATGGCAGGACGATGCGAACCTCGTAGCGATGATCGCCGACCTCGATTTCGAGACGGGCCTCGAGATCGTAATACAAGGCCAGGCGTTCGCGGATATTGGCCAGCGCCATGTGGTTGCCGGCGGCATGCGCAGTCTGACCGACGGTCGGGTTGGCAATGCTGATGTGCAGTTCGTCACCGCGCTGCTCCAGCCCTATGCGTACCGTGCCGCCTTCCGGCGCCGGCTCGATGCCGTGATAGACGGCATTTTCCAGCAAGGGCTGCAGCATCAGCGGCGGAATCGGCAAATCCAGGGAAACCGCCCCGATTTGCCAGTCGACCGCCAGGCGCTCGCCCAGGCGCAGGTATTCGAGTTCGAGGTATTGCTTGCCGAGCGCAATCTCGTCGGCCAGGCTGACCAGTTCGCCGGGATCACGCATCGCGGCGCGAAACAGGTCAGACAGCGACTCGAGCGCCGCCTCGGCCTGTTGCGGCCGGGCACGAATTAACGACAGCACCGCATTCAGGGAATTGAACAGGAAATGCGGCCGGATGCGTGCATTCAGCGCCGCCAGGCGGGCTTCGCTCTGCGCCGGTGAAAAGGCGCGGGCACGCAGTTCGAAATAGAGCAGCAACAGCGCCGTGGCGGCCAGCGCAAGCAGGATGGCGCGGCCCGGACTGCCGCCTTCGCTGAGCATCAATGACTGCCAGTAAATGAACAGCCCACCGGTCAACCCGCCGACCAGGGCCAAAACGAGAAACTGCCCGAGCCGTAGCGGCAGGCGCCACAGCACATCACGCAGGAAGGCAAGCGAAGCCAGGCCGATCAGCAGCAAGGGCTCGACGGCCGCCGTCAGTTCGATAAAACGCCCCGGCCAGCCGGCGATATCGGTGGCCATGACGAGCGCGGCGAGCAGCGCCAGGCCATTGATGCCGAGCAGCACGCGCAACATGACCCCGAAATTGCGCCAGTCGGGCAGGGGGTGAGTCGCGGGAAAGTGCCGTATACTTGTCATTCTCTGTGCAATTTGCGCCTGATTTCCCGATTCTAGACCAAAGACATGACTTCCAACGCCACGCAATACACCTGGGCCGGCCGTTTCTCCGAACCGGTTTCCGATCTCGTCAAACGTTATACCGCTTCCGTCGACTTCGACCAGCGCATGTGGCGTCAGGACATCCGCGGCTCGCTGGCGCACGCCCGCATGCTCGCCAAGCAGGGCATCATCGCCGCGGCCGACCTGGCCGACATCGAGCGCGGCATGGCGATCGTCACCGAGGAAATCGAATCGGGCAAGTTCGAATGGTCGCTCGACCTCGAAGACGTGCATCTGAATATCGAAAAGCGCCTCACCGCGCTCGTTGGCGATGCCGGCAAGCGCCTGCATACCGGCCGTTCGCGCAACGACCAGGTGGCCACCGACATTCGCCTCTACCTGCGCGATTCGATCGACGACATCCTGGTCCTGATCAAGGCCTTCCGCTCGGCCCTGGTCGATCTGGCCGAGAAGGAAGCAGCAACGCCGATGCCCGGCTTCACGCACCTGCAGGTCGCGCAACCGGTGACTTTCGGCCACCACATGCTGGCCTATTTCGAGATGTTCGGCCGCGATGCCGAGCGCTACGCCGACTGCCGCAAGCGCGTTGCCCGCCTGCCGCTCGGTGCCGCCGCGCTGGCCGGTACGACCTACCCGATCGACCGCGAATATGTCGCCGAACAGCTCGGCTTCGAGGGTGTCTGCGAAAATTCGCTGGACGCCGTCTCGGATCGCGATTTCGCCATCGAATTCACCTCGGCCTGCGCCCTGCTGATGATGCACATCAGCCGCCTGTCGGAAGAACTGGTGATGTGGATGAGCCCGCGCGTCGGCTTCATCCAGATCGCCGACCGCTTCTGCACCGGCTCGTCGATCATGCCGCAGAAGAAGAATCCGGACGTGCCGGAACTGGCCCGTGGCAAGACCGGTCGCGTCTATGGCCAGCTGATGTCGCTGCTGACCCTGATGAAGTCGCAGCCGCTGGCCTACAACAAGGACAACCAGGAAGATAAAGAGCCGCTGTTCGACGCCGTCGACACCGTCACCGACACGCTGCGCATCTTCGCCGACATGGCCGGCGGCATCACGGTGCGCGCCGACAACATGAAAGCCGCGCTGACCCAGGGCTTCGCCACCGCCACCGACCTCGCCGACTACCTGGTCAAGAAGGGCCTGCCCTTCCGCGACGCGCACGAAGCGGTCGGCCACGCCGTCAAGGCCGCCGAACAGAAAGGCGTCGACCTGCCGCAACTGAGCCTGGAAGAACTGCGCGCTTTCTGCCCGCAAGTGGAAAACGACGTTTTTGCAGTGTTGACCGTCGAGGGCTCGCTCGCCTCGCGCAACCATATCGGCGGCACCGCACCGAACCAGGTCCGGGCCGCCATCGCCCGCGCCCGCGCCCGTCTGGCCTGATTTTCCGCCAGCAAGGACAAAGACCGCCGGTGAGTACCGACGGTCTTTTTTTGCGCCAAACATATTAGCGGTTTATTATATTGATATGTAGTGATCGCCAGATCACCCGTCAAAACCAGAAAACCAACATCAAGGAAGATCAGCATGTACGCCACCGTTGTCGACAGCACCCCGCGCATCAAGGTCACCACCAGCAAGTACGAGGCCGACTATGCCCTCGACGGCTCGCTGATGAATCCGCTGGAAGCCTTCTACGCCTCGCTCGCCGCCTGCGCCGCCGTGTTTGCCAAGAAGGCCTGCAAGGGCCTCGGCATTTCCGCCGCCGGCATCGAGATCAACTGCAAGCCCTTCGCCGGCCCCGGCGGCCCGCTGACCCTGGCCAAGTTCAAGACCGAAGTACGCTTCCCGGAAGGCTTCACGGCCGAGCAGAAAGCCGCAGTGCTCGAAAGCATCGTGCACTGCGCCGTCAAGGAAGTGGTTGCCGACGGCCCGAACATCGACTTCCAGGTCGAAGAGGTCTGATCGCCAGGCCGCCCGGCGGCCGCCAACAGACTGCAGAAAGCCCGCCAATTGGCGGGCTTTTCCTTTATGGCCTTGCGTAAACATGCCTTCGGATTGCCTTGGCCCACGCTTTTTCCAAGCGCGTTGTGCCGCTTGCGATCAGGATTGATCCAGGTCCGATCAGAAATCATCAGGCGCTAAAAGCGCTCCCCTGAAATTCCTCCCATGCGAAAGCGCCTTCCAGCAAGGCGCTTTCTGCGTTTACAGCCAACAAAAGTATTAACAACTGTAAAAACGCTATCCTATTGTTAAATTCAATAAATCTGTTAATATGATCAAAACTGACAAACGAAACCATGACAAACAAACCTGCCATTCCTGCCACCTGCTCCACCAGCGAAGCCGCCAAGATACTCGGCATCAGCGTACGCGCCGCCCAGCTGTGGGTCGAAAACGGCATGCTGCAAGCCTGGAAAACCCCGGGCGGGCACCGCCGCATCCTGCGCAGTTCACTTGCCCTGATCGTCGAGCAGCAGAAAATGGCGGCCGACCAGGGAACGGGAGAAGCACTTTCCATCCTGATCATTGAAACCGCGCAGAGCGAACGCGAGTATCTCGGCGAAGCACTGCTCGCCGCTTTCCCGAACAGCAAGATCCAGCTTTCGGCAACGGCCTTCGAAAGTCTGCTCAGCCTCGGCGAAAAAACGCCGGATGTCCTGATCGCCAATCTCGACACCCTCGATGCCGTGAGCCTGCAGCAGCACGATCGTGCGTCAGGCACCTCCCTTCTCGCCGGCACCCTGCTCATTGCCCTTGCCCCCGATCACGCCGCAATGGCCGAGCTGCGCCGGCAATTGCCGAGCGAGTTCATCCTGCTCGGCAAGCCGCCCGCCCAAGATGAACTGCAACGTTTGATCCGCGCTTTTATCCAGGGGCGCCAAAACCATCGGAGAAAAGCATGAGCGACAAGACAGTGCCATCACTGACCCGGGCGATGACGTTTTCCCTCGCCTTGCCGACGCTGGCCGGCTGCCTGAGCAGCGTTCTGCGCGATGGCTTTTCCGGCAGCATGCTGCTCAGCGTCGGCGCGATTCTGCTGGCTGCGACTATCGGCCTGTTCTGGCTGCGACACGGCGAAAAATCGGCCCGGCGCACCTGGTCTGAGCAAGCCACGGCCGCGACGCAAGAAGCACTCGATACGGCGGCAACCCGACGCCTGCAAGGCCTTGATCACTTGTGCACGCAGGTGCTGCCGCTGTGGGCCAGCCAGATCGATATCGTGCATGCCCAGACCGAGGAATCGATCACCGCCCTGAGCAATCGCTTTGCCGATCTTTCCGGGCGCATCCAGAGTACGGTCAGCGCGGTGCGTTCGGACGCCGGCGTCGACATGGTCAGTCTGCTGGCCAGCAGCGAGGCCGAACTCAACGGCATCATCTCCGACCTGCAGGGCACGCTGGCCAACAAGGACATCCTGCTGCAGCAGATGCGCGAATTGTCCGGCATGACCAGCCAACTCGAATCGATGGCCCGCGGTGTCGGCGAAATTGCCAAGCAGACCAATCTGCTGGCCCTCAACGCGGCCATCGAAGCCGCCCGGGCAGGCGAGGCCGGACGCGGCTTTGCGGTCGTTGCCGATGAAGTCCGCAAGCTGTCATCCCTGTCTGGCGATACCGGTCGCAAAATCGCCGAAACGGTTGCCATCGTGAATCACAGCATCAGCACCACGCTTGATACCTCGCAGCAGTACGCCGAGCAGGAACTCAAGCTGCTCAGCAACTCCGGCCAGCATATCGGCGATGTCGTGGCACGTTTTCGCGATGCGGCTGATGTGCTGGTGGCCAACTCGAATACGCTGACCCGCGAGGGTGAGCATATCGGCCAGGAAATCGGTGAAGTCCTGGTCGCCCTGCAATTCCAGGACCGCGTCGGCCAGGTGCTCGACCATGTCCGCACCGATCTGCGCCGCCTCGAAGAGCGCGTACATGATGCGGCACGCGCGGCAGCCGCCGGCCACCCTGCCGGCGAAGTCGACAGCGCGGCATGGCTGGCCGAGATGGCCGAAAAATTCACCACCCCCGAACAGCATCAACTCCAGCACAGCGGCGCCAAGCCCGCCGCTGCCGACGAAATCACCTTTTTCTGAAATACGGAGAAATCCCATGGCAAAAACCATTCTTATCGTCGATGACTCCGCCTCGCTGCGCCAGGTCGTCAGCATTTCCCTCAAGGGCGCCGGTTACGACGTCATCGAAGCCTGTGACGGCGTCGACGGCCTGAAGAAACTCGACGGTCGCAAGATCCACCTGATCATCAGCGACGTGAACATGCCGAACATGGACGGCATCACCTTCGTCAAGGAAAGCAAGCAATTGCCGGCCTACAAATTCACGCCGGTGATCATGCTTACCACGGAAGCCGGCGACACCAAGAAACAGGCCGGTCAGGCGGCCGGGGCGAAAGCCTGGGTGGTCAAGCCTTTCCAGCCGGCCCAGATGCTTGCCGCGGTCGGCAAGCTGATCCTGCCCTGATCATCCCGCCCCACGGAGAAGACACCATGAACGAGTCTGCCCAGAGCGGCCGCCAAATTTTCATCAACGGCGAGCTGACCATATACACCGCCAGCGAATGGCGGGACAAGCTGGTCAATGAAATGACCGGCAATGACGACATCCAGCTCGAACTTGCCGAAGTCAGCGAAATCGACAGCGCCGGTCTGCAACTCTTGCTGGCGGTACAGCGCCAGGCCGCCGGGGAAGGACGTCAGTTGCAATTCGGCCAGTGCAGCTCGGTCGTTCGCGCCCTGCTCGACTTTGCCCAGCTGATGCAGTCCCTGAACGTGAACATGCAAAACCTCGGCCAAGGGGAACAGCCATGAGCATGGATCTCGACGACGCCCTGCAGACCTTCATTGCCGAAAGCCGAGAACTCCTGCAGCAGATGGAAGAAGCGCTGCTCGACATGGAGAACCGGCCAAACGACCCGGAAACGATCAATGCCATTTTCCGTGCCGCCCACACCATCAAGGGTAGCGCCGGCCTGTTCGGACTCGACCACATTGTCGCCTTCACTCACGTCGCCGAAAGCGTACTCGATCGCGTCCGCAACAACGAGATCAGGTTAGATGAGGTACTCGGCGCCTTGTTACTCAAGGCGGGCGACTACATGGGGCAATTGATCGAACTGCTGGCTGCGCACAAAACGCCCGACGCCTCCGTCAACGCCATTGGCCAGACGCTGGTTGCCAGCCTCGAAACCTATCTCGGAACCACTGCCACTGCCGCCGTCTCTGCGGGAAATGCCGTGCAGGCGAGTGGTACAGCCGGAGCGGGGGTCAGTAGTGCCAACTGGCATGTTTCCCTGCGTTTCGGCCCGGATGTGCTGCGCCAGGGGATGGACCCCGTGTCCATCCTGCGCTATCTGGCAACATTGGGCGAAATCGCCGCCATCCGCAGCATCACGGATGCCGTCCCGATGCTCGCCGAAATCGATCCGGAAGCCTGCTACCTGGGTTTCGAACTGGCACTGAGCAGCACCAGCCCCCCAACCGAAATCGATGGCGCCTTCGATTTCATCCGCGACGACTGCCTGATCCACTTGATCCCCCCGCACGCGCCGCTGGCCGAATATCGCAACATGGTTGCCGCCCTGAGCAAGGACCCGGACATGCACGAGATCCTGCTGGCGCTGGGCAGCCTGACGTCCGATGAAGTCGCCCGCCTCGATACGCAGGAAACCGGAGTCGAGACCAGCCAGAACGACACCCCGATCGGCGAAGCTGCCGATCCGCAATGCAAGGAAGTCAGAAATTCCGAATCCAGCCTGATCCGGGTCGATGCCGCCAAGCTCGACCAGTTGATCGACCTGGTCGGCGAACTGATCATCGCCGGCGCCGGCGCCAGCATGGTCGCCCGGAAATTCAAGGCCCCCGAACTCACTGAAGCAACGGCACAGGTTTCGCGCCTGGTCGAGGACGTCCGCGACTCGGCCCTGACCCTGCGCATGGTCCAGATCGGCGCCACCTTCAACCGTTTCCGGCGCGTCGTACGCGATGTCGCCAAGGAAATCGGCAAGGATATCGAGCTCGACATCCGCGGCGGCGACACCGAGCTCGACAAGACCGTCGTCGAAAAGATCGGCGACCCGCTGACCCACATCGTCCGCAACTCGATGGACCACGGCATCGAGGCGGCCGATGTCCGCCGCGCCCGTGGCAAGCCGGCGAAAGGACAATTGCGCCTCAATGCCTTTCACGAGTCGGGCAGCATCGTCATCGAAGTCAGCGACGATGGCGGCGGACTGAAGAAAGAGCGCATCCTGCAAAAAGCGATCGAGCGAGGCCTGGTTGGCGAGAACCAGACACTGTCCGACAAGGAAATATTCAATCTTGTCTTCGAGCCCGGCTTCTCAACGGCCGAACAGGTCAGCAAGCTCTCCGGGCGCGGTGTCGGCATGGACGTCGTCAAGCGCAACATCCAGGCTCTGCGCGGCACGGTAGACATTGAAAGCATCGAGGGCGTCGGCACCACGGTGCGTATCCGCCTGCCGCTCACCCTGGCGATCATCGACGGCTTCATGGTCGGCGTCGGAGCAGCGTCCTATGTGCTGCCGCTCGACATGGTGGTCGAATGTATCGAGTTGCCGACACCGCCCCTCAGCGAAGAACAGCCCCCGGATTACCTCAACCTGCGCGGTAGCGTGCTGCCCTTCATCCGCTTGCGCGAGCAATTCGAAGTCGCCGCCCCGGCACCGGGACGCGAGAACGTGGTCGTCGTCCAGTACGCCGGACAACGCGCCGGGCTCGTCGTCGATCGTCTGATGGGCGAATTCCAGACCGTCATCAAACCGCTGGGCAAGGTCTTCAGCCAGATCCGCGGCATCGGCGGTTCGACCATTCTGGGGAGCGGCGAAGTCGCTCTCATCCTCGACATTCCCGGTCTGATCAAACTGACCACCACAGCAAACCAGCATGTTCCGGCTATCGCCCAGGAACAATGCATCGCTACCAAGGAGTAAGCACCATGAGCGTCAGCAAAAAAATGGCCCTGCTCGTTTTATCCGGCATCCTCGGCGCCCTGCTTCTGGCCGGCATCGCCATCTATCAGACCAAGCAGGTTTTCTCCTCCGCCAATTACGGCAATGAAAACAGTGTCCCAAGCATCCTGACCCTGAGTCAGGCCGTCGAACAATTCGGCCGCTGGCGTGTGCGTATCTATCGCCAGCGCATGGCGGAAACCGAAGGCGAGCGCAACTACGAGCATGAAAAGGGAAAAGCCAACCGCGATCAGATATTCGCCACCTTGAAGGAATACGAAAGCCTCCTCTCGGATGAAAAAGACCGCTCCCTGCTCGCCGCCGACAAGGCAGCGCTTGCCGAATATGAGGCCAGCCTGCAACAGTTCACGGTCCTGACCGAAAGCGGCAAGACGGAGCAAGCGAAAGCCCAGCTCAATGCGACTGCCGCCCTGTCGCAGAGAATCAATGCGGCCTTCGACGAACATATGCAATACAACGTCGAGCTGGCAAAAACCGGGGCCGCCGCCGCCGCCGCCACGGAACAAACAGCCGTCATGATGCTGTCAGGCGTCTTGGTCCTGACGTTGGGGGCACTCAGCATCATCGGCCTCCTGATTACCCGCAACCTGTTGCGCCAGCTCGGAGGCGAACCTGATCAGGCCACGACCATCGCTCGTCGCGTAGCGGCCGGCGACCTGAGTACCCAGATCGAACTTCGCACCGGCGACACAAGCAGTCTGATGGCCGCCATCCGCGACATGAGCGGCACCCTGCAGAGTTTCATCGCCGACATGCACCACATGAGTACAGAGCACGACAAGGGCGACATCGACGTCCTGATCGATAGCAGCAAATTCAAGGGCGATTTCCAGGTCATGGCGCAGGGCGTCAATGACATGGTGACCGGCCATATCGCCGTCAAGAAAAAAGCCATGGCCTGCATCAAGGAATTCGGCGAAGGCAACTTCTCGGCACCGCTCGAACAGTTCCCGGGCAAGAAGGCTTTCATCAACGACACCATCGAGCAGATGCGCCGCAACCTGCAGGACTTCATCGCCGACATGCGCCACATGAGCGCCGAGCACAACAATGGCGACATCGACGTCCAGATCGACACCGGCAAGTTCAAGGGTGACTTCCAGATCATGGCACAGGGCGTCAATGACATGGTTGGCGGCCATATCGCCGTCAAGAAAAAGGCGATGGCCTGCATCAGGGAATTCGGCGAAGGCAATTGCGACGCGCCGCTCGAACAGTTCCCGGGCAAGAAAGCCTTCATCAACGACACCGTCGAGCAGGTTCGCACCAATATCAAGGCGCTGATCGCCGACACCCAGATGCTGGCCCAGGCCGCCCGCGCCGGACAACTTGACGTACGCGCCGACGCCGGTCGCCACCGCGGCGATTTCTTCCGCATCATCGACGGCATCAACGGCACGCTCGATGCCATCGTGCAACCGCTCAACGAAGCGATGGGCGTCATGCAAGCCATGGAAAGCGGCGATCTGACGCGCAACATCGCCGGCAATTACCAGGGCAGCCTGCTCGAACTGAAGAACTCGGTGAATCAGACCCAGCAGAAGCTGGCCGAAATCATCGGCGAAGTGCGCGACGCAGCCAACTCGCTCTCCGGCTCGGCGGAAGAGGTCAGCGCCACCGCCCAGAGCCTGTCGCAATCGGCGAGCGAGCAGGCCGCCAGCGTCGAGGAAACCTCGGCGGCGATGGAAGAAATGACCTCGTCGATCAGCCAGAACAGCGACAACGCCAAGCTGACCGACGGCATGGCCAGCAAGGCCTCGAAGGAAGCCGGCGAAGGCGGCGAGGCGGTCAGGAGCACGGTGGCCGCGATGAAGAGCATAGCCGACAAGATCGGCATCATCGACGACATCGCCTATCAGACCAATCTGCTCGCCTTGAATGCGGCCATCGAAGCGGCGCGCGCCGGCGAGCATGGCAAGGGCTTTGCCGTGGTGGCCGCCGAAGTCCGCAAGCTGGCCGAGCGCAGCCAGGTCGCCGCGCAGGAAATCAGTGAAACCGCGAAAAACAGTGTGCACCTGGCAGAACGGGCCGGCGCCTTGCTCGACGAAATCGTCCCGAGCATTGCCAAGACCTCCGACCTGGTTCAGGAAATTGCCTCGGCATCCGATGAACAGAACACCGGCGCTTCGCAGATCAATGGTGCCATCGTCCAGTTGAGCGAAGCAACGCAGCAGAACGCCTCGGCCTCGGAAGAACTGGCCGCCACCTCGGAAGAAATGAGCGGCCAGGCCGAGCAGTTGCAGCAACTGATGCAATTTTTCCGGGTTGGCGACAGCACCGAAACAGCGCATGAAAAGCCGCGCCAGCCGAGTCGCAGCAAACGGCCCGGCCTCAGCGCCCGCAGCCAGTCCAGTCCCGGCTTCATCAGCTTCGAAGGCTGACGCACGCAACGCCACCTAATCCACTTTCAAAGTCTTCCGTCCGCCAGCGCCGGCTGGCACGGCAGATGACTTCCCTAGAGAGCCCATCATGACCGTCACAAAAAAAATGATCTTCCTCGTGCTGTCCGCAGCATTCGGCATCATTCTCCTTGCTGTCCTCGGACTGACCCAGATGAACCGGGTCTATAACTCCGCCAATTACGGCAACATCAACACCATCCCCAGCATCCTGACTCTGGACCAGGCGTTCTCGCCGATGGCCGCCATGCGGACCCAGGTTTGGCAACACATCGTGGCCGCAGACGACAAGGCCAAGACTGTGCTCGAAGAACGCATCGTAACCAATCGGAAGAAAGTGGACGAGGCTTTAAAAATCTATGAAGGACTGCTCAGCGACGACAAGGACAAGAGCCTGCTGGCAGCTGATCGGGCCACGATGAACGAGTACGATCAATTGCGGGAAAAGATCCTGCTGTTGTCCAACACCAACAAGATCGAAGAAGCCCGCGACTTGATGATGGCCAATCAGCCCCTGATGGCCCGCATGTGGGATGCCTTCGAAGACCATCGCCAGTACAACGCCGAACTCGGCAAGAAGGCAGCCGATGACGCCGCAACAACCGAATCGAGTGCCCGCTGGGTTGCCATCATCACCGGTCTGGTAACGCTCG
Organism: Quatrionicoccus australiensis; assembly: GCF_020510425.1. Lineage (NCBI taxonomy): Bacteria > Pseudomonadati > Pseudomonadota > Betaproteobacteria > Rhodocyclales > Azonexaceae > Quatrionicoccus > Quatrionicoccus australiensis. The sequence goes on along the minus strand of NZ_JAHBAH010000001.1, from coordinate 2,645,609 downwards.
TTGCGGTCAGCCTGATCGGCTTCGTCATTACCCGCAGCCTGATGCAGCAACTGGGTGGCGAGCCGGCTTATGCCGCCGAAATCATCAAGGCCATGGCCGAAGGCGACATGACGGTACGCGTCGACACCAAGCCGGGCGATAACGACAGCATGCTGTTCAGCCTGCGCGACATGGCCGAGCGCCTGTCCGCAACCATTGCCGAAGTGCGCGGCACGGCAGAATCGCTGTCCAGCGCCTCGGAAGAGGTCTCAGCCACGGCACAAAGCCTGTCGCAATCGTCCTCGGAACAGGCCGCCTCGGTCGAGGAAACCTCGGCCTCGATGGAGGAAATGGCCGCTTCGGTGACCCAGAACAGCGACAATGCCAGACTTACTGATGGCATGGCGAGCAAGGCCGCCAAGGAAGCCATCGAAGGTGGCGAAGCCGTACGTGCCACGACGGCGGCGATGAAGAGCATTGCCGACAAGATCGGCATCGTCGATGACATTGCCTATCAGACCAATCTGCTGGCCTTGAACGCCGCCATCGAAGCGGCCCGGGCCGGCGAGCATGGCAAGGGTTTCGCCGTGGTTGCCGCCGAAGTCCGCAAGCTGGCCGAACGCAGTCAGATCGCCGCGCAGGAAATCAGTGAAACGGCGAAGAATAGCGTCGCCCTGGCCGAACGTGCCGGCGCCCTGCTCGACGAAATTGTCCCGAGCATCACCAAGACCTCCGACCTGGTCCAGGAAATCTCCTCGGCTTCCGACGAACAGAATGCCGGCGTCGGCCAGATCAATGCCGCCATGACCCAGCTGAGCCAGACCACGCAGCAGAATGCGTCGTCCTCGGAAGAGCTCGCCGCCACCGCCGAGGAAATGAGTTCGCAGGCCGAAAGCCTGTCGCAGCTCATGGCCTTCTTCCGGGTCGATAACGGCAAGCGCCACGACTCGTCCAGCCGTACCCAGCACACCACGGCCCCGGCAATGGCGAAGAACAAGGCCAAATCCCGGGCTTTCTCGCACGCCGAATTCGTCCAGTTCGAGGGGTAATGCCATGAACGCACTTGTCCCTCCTTCGCATTCCGGCCAGACAGCCGAACCGCGCCAGTACCTGACCTTCACGCTGGGTGGCGAAATGTTTGCAGTCGAGACGCTGAGCGTCAAGGAAATCATCGAATACGGCCAGATCACCGCCGTACCGATGATGCCGCCCAGCATCCGCGGCGTCATCAACCTGCGCGGCGCGGTCGTCCCGGTCATCGACCTGAAGGCGCGCTTCGGCGCACCGGCCACCGAAGTGACGCGGCGTACCTGCATCGTCATCATCGAACTCGGGGCCGGAGACGAGCATCAGGTGATCGGTATCGTCGTCGATACAGTCAGCGAAGTGCTCGAGATTCCGCCCTCCGAAATCGAGCCGCCGCCGGCCTTCGGCGCCCGCATCCGGGCTGATTTCATCTCCGGCATGGGCAAGATCGCCGGTCGCTTTGTCATCCTGCTCGATATGGGCCAGGTGCTGTCGGTCGACGAGCTGTCCATGCTCTCTTCGCTGTCCGAGCGGCAAGAGCCGGTCTCGCTGGTCGGCTGATCCGGGGCATGAACATGGTGCAGGCAAGCAACAGACCTCCGGTCAACAGTGGATTGGGACTCGGCGACAACGAGTTCCAGCTGTTTCGCAAGCTGATCTACGAGCACGCTGGCATCAGCCTGAGCGATGCCAAAAAGCCACTGGTTGCCGGACGTTTGTCAAAGCGCCTGCGTCAGCTCGAAATCTCCAGCTATATCGAGTATTTCCGCCTGGTACAAAGTGACCGGCAGGAGTTGCAGGTCACCATCGACCTGCTGACGACCAACGAAACCTATTTTTTCCGCGAGCCGAAACATTTCGACTTCCTGCGCGAGCAAATCCTGCCCGAGGCCATCGGACGCGGCCCGTTCCGCGTCTGGAGCGGCGCCTGCTCGAGTGGCGAAGAGCCTTACACGATTGCCATGGTGCTCTCCGATGTACTCGGCCAGCGCCCCTGGGAAATTGTTGCTTCCGATCTCAGCAGCCGCGTCCTGCAGGAAGCAGAAGGCGGTCTTTATCCGCTGGCCGACTGCTCGGGCATTCCGCGCGCGCTGTTGCACAAGCACTGCCTGAAAGGCATCGGCCAGCACGAAGGCAGCGTACTGATCCACCCGAACTTGCGCGGGCGCATCAGCTTTCGCCAGATCAACCTGAACAATGCGCTGCCCAAACTGGGTGTGTTCGACGTCATATTCCTGCGCAACGTGATGATCTATTTCGACATCGAAACCAAGCGCCGGGTCATCGAACGCATCCTGCCGCTGCTCCGCCCCGGCGGCTATTTCATGATCAGCCATTCGGAAAACCTGAACGGCATCACCGACGCGCTGAAAACAGTACGTCCATCGATCTACCGCAAGCCCGATGCGTAAGCCCGACGGCGTCATCGAAATCTTCCTGCAGCCCGGCGAACATTATTTCGGTGATCGCTACACGCGCCTGCGCACTGTCCTTGGTTCCTGCGTCTCGCTGGTTTTCTGGCATCCGCAGGAACTGGTCGGCAGCATGTGCCACTTCATGCTGCCAAGCCGCGGCTGTCGTAGCGGCAGTGGTCCGGACGGACGCTATGCCGACGAGGCGTTGCAGATGATGCTCGACGAAATCCGGGCCAGCGGACTCAATCCGACCGCCTTCCGCCTGCGCATCTTCGGCGGCGGCAACATGTTTCCCGAACTGACCCGGCGCAATGATCGCCACATTGGCCAGAAAAATGTCGAAGCCGCCCTGGCCCTGTTGAAAAACCACTGCCTGACCTGCGTCGCATCGCATGTCGAAGGCTACGGCCATCGCAACCTGCTGTTCGATGTCTGGAGCGGCCACGTCCATCTCCGACACTCGACCATCGTCCCCGAAAAAAACAAACTCTCAGGAAACAAAGCATGTCAGCAATCAAGGTAATGATCGTCGATGATTCGGCCGTTGTCCGCCAGGTACTCTCGGCCAGCCTGGCCGAAGACACCGGGATCGAGGTCATCGCCACCGCACCGGATCCGATCTTCGCGCTCGAGAGAATGCAGAAGGCCTGGCCCGACGTCATCGTCCTCGATGTCGAAATGCCGCGCATGGATGGGGTGACCTTTTTGAAGAAGATCATGGCGACCCGCCCGACCCCGGTCGTCATCTGCTCAACGCTGACCGAGCGCGGCTCGGAGACGGCCATGCAGGTTCTCGCCGCCGGTGCGTTCACCATCGTTACCAAGCCGAAGACGGCGCTGCGCCAGTTCCTGATCGAAAGCGCCGGCGAACTGATCCATGCCATCAAGGCCGCCGCGAAGGCGAATATCAAGCGCCTCGGCCCGGCCCGGCCGCTCACACCACTCACGGCAAGCGCCCCGAAGCTGTCCGCCGACGTGATCCTCGCCGCCAACGGCCAGAATCAGGCCATGGCGCAGACCACCGAGAGCATCGTCGCGATCGGCACCTCGACCGGTGGCACGCAAGCACTGGAAGTCGTACTGACCGCCTTGCCCCGCGTCTGCCCCGGCATCGTCGTCGTCCAGCACATGCCGGAAAAATTCACGGCCGCCTTCGCGCAGCGGCTGAACGGCCTGTGCCAGATCGAGGTCAAGGAAGCCGCGCACGGCGACCGGGTGATGGCCGGACGCGCCCTGATCGCGCCGGGCGGCAAGCACATGCTGCTCAAGCGCAGCGGCGCCCAGTACGTGGTCGATGTCGTCGACGGCCCCCCGGTCAGCCGGCACTGCCCGTCGGTCGATGTGCTGTTCCGCTCGGCGGCCCGTTTTGCCGGCAGGAATGCGGTCGGCATCATCATGACCGGCATGGGCGACGATGGCGCCAAGGGGCTCAAGGAAATGCACGACGCCGGGGCCTGGACGATCGGCCAGGATGAAGACAGCTGCGTCGTTTACGGCATGCCGAAGGAAGCGGTCAAGCTCGGGGCGGTCGACAAGGTTTTACCCCTGAAAAACATCCCGGAAGCGATTCTCGGCCGGATCAGCCGCAAGAGCTGAAAAGACAAAGCCCGCCGATGGCGGGCTTTGTCTTTGGGCAAACGAAAAACTCAGGCCTTGGCAATGCCTTCCAGCAATTTCTGCAGTTCGCCGGCCTGGTACATCTCCTTGGCGATGTCGCAGCCGCCGACGAATTCACCCTTGATGTAGAGCTGCGGAATGGTCGGCCAGTTGGCATATTCCTTGACGCCGTTGCGGATTTCCTCGTCGGCGAGCACGTTGACCGTGACGAAGTCCTCGACGCCGCAGACCTTGAGAATCTGCACGACGGTGGCGGAGAAGCCGCATTGCGGGAAGCGGGCATCACCCTTCATGAAAAGGACGACCGGATTGGAAGTAACGGTATCGTGAATGCGTTTTTGTACGTCGGACATGCTTGCTCCTGATTAAAGATGGGCGCCGCTGACCCGGTCGATGCCGGCCAGATCGGGATGAGTGAATGCCGCTTTGAGCCCGGCCGCGGCCAATAAGTTCCGGCTCGCTGCGCCCTGATCGTAGCCATGCTCGAAAAGCAGCCAGCAGCCGGGGGGGAGATGCGCGGCGGCGCCCGCGACGATCGCGCGGATGCAGGCCAGACCGTTGCCGCCCGCCTCCTGGTCGGTAAGCGCCATCTGCGGTTCGAAAGGCAGGCCGTTCAGCGCCAGGTGCGGGTCGCCGTCGGCGATGTAGGGCGGGTTGGAGACGATCAGGTCAAAATGCTCGCCGGGCACCGGGTCGAACCAGCTGCCGGTGCGGAAATCGATGCGGGCGCCGAGCCGGCCGGCATTGTTGCGGGCGACGGAAATTGCCCCCGCCGACAGGTCGACCGCTGTGACTTGCGCGCCAGGACATTCCAGCGCCAGCGAAATGGCGACGATGCCGGAGCCGGTGCCGAGATCGAGAATGCGCGGCTGTTCAAGACCTTGCAGGCGTTCAAGTGCCAATTCAATCAGCACCTCGGTTTCCGGGCGCGGAATCAGCACCTCGGGCGAAACCTGGAAGACACGGCCGCGGAATTCAGCCTCGCCGACCAGATAGGCAAGAGGTTCGCCGGCCGCGCGGCGTTCGACCCACTCGGCGAATTGCGCGTAAGCCGGCGCAATCACCGGCATTTCCGGGCGCGCCAGCAGATCGGTGTGGCTACAGCCGGTGGCGTATTGCAGCAGCAGGCGGGCATCGAGCCGGTCGATTTTTTGCCGCGCCGCGGTCAACGCTTCAAAAAGCGTCATTTTCAATTCTGCTCGGCGAGTTCCGCCAGCAGGTCGGCCTGGTGTTCGGCGGCGAGCGCACCGAGCAGTTCGTCCATGTCGCCGTCCATGATCGCGGCGATCTTGTACAGCGTCAGGTTGATGCGGTGATCGGTGATCCGGCCCTGCGGGAAGTTGTAGGTGCGGATGCGCTCGGAACGGTCGCCGGAGCCGATCAGGCTCTTGCGGGTGCTCGAGATGTGCGCCTGCTGCGCGCGCACCTGCACGTCCTTGATGCGCGCCGCCAACACCTTCATCGCCGACGCCTTGTTGGCGTGCTGCGAACGGCCGTCCTGGCATTCAGCGACGATGCCGGTCGGGAGGTGCGTGATGCGCACCGCGGAATCGGTCTTGTTGATGTGTTGACCGCCGGCGCCCGAGGCGCGGAAGGTGTCGATGCGCAGATCGGCCGGGTTGAGATTGACGTCCTCGACCTCGTCGGCTTCCGGCATGATCGCCACGGTGCACGCCGAGGTATGGATGCGGCCCTGGGTTTCGGTTTCCGGCACGCGCTGCACGCGATGCCCGCCCGATTCGAACTTGAGGCGCGAATAGGCGCCGTTGCCGGCGATGCGGCAGATGATTTCGCGGTAGCCGCCCAGCTCGGATTCACTGGCCGACATCACTTCGACCTGCCAGCGCTGCCGCTCGGCAAAGCGCGAATACATGCGGAAGAGGTCGCCGGCGAACAGCGCCGATTCGTCGCCACCGGTACCGGCGCGGATTTCGAGCAGCACGCTGCGCTCGTCGTTGGGGTCTTTCGGCAGCAGCAGCTTCTGCAGTTCGATTTCGAGTTCGGGCAGACGCGCCTTGGCGGCGGCGATTTCCTCTTCGGCGAAATCGCGCATCTCCGGATCGGCGCGCATTGCTTCGGCTTCGGCCAGATCGTTCTCGGCCTGACGAAACGCGTTAAACTGGGCTATGACCGGATCGAGTTCGGCCCGTTCGCGCGACAGCTTGCGAAACTGGTCCATGTCGCCGGCCGTACTCGGGGCCGACAGCATGCGGTCGATTTCGTCGAGACGATCGACCAGCAGATCCAGTTTTTGGCGAATGCTCGATTTCATTGCTTTTGGCCAGCCGGCCGGGGGGTTCGAAGGGGCGTAATGGTAACCGGTTTCAGCAGCTCCCGGCGAGCGAACATGATTGCCAGAGGAACGTTCCATCAGCATAATTGCGCGATTCTGAAAAAGACCTGATGTTCAACTTTCCGCAATCCATCATTGCCCTGGCTCAAACGCTGGAGCGAGGCTGGGAAACCTACCGTGCCAACGGCGACTTCGATGCCTTTGTCGAATTCACCCTGTCGCTCAACGGGTTGACCGAGCACCTCAACCGCCAGCATCTGCCGGGGCTTGTCCGCGCCTGTCAGGAACTCGAAAACACGGCGCTGTCGCTGTTTGCCGATAGTTCCATGCACCCAGTCCCGCTCGACCAGGCCAATGGCATCGAGCGCAAACTGAACATCATCCTGGCCGAACTGCAACGCAATGAAACCCCGGCGGTCCTCGCCCGGCGCATTCTCGATGCCGCCGAGGGACATTGCGAAGACACCTGGAACCGGCCGCGCCGGGTCGTCCTGGTTTCGCGTGCCGACCATCCGTGGGCCGGCTCGCTCGGCGAGCAGCTAAGCTTTTTCGGTTTTACGCCGGAATACCTGCGCTGGGGCGCGCAGCCGGAAGACAACGAACCTGCGCTCGCCTTCGCCTTCATTCCGGATCGCGAGGGGCGAGCCTATCCGCCGGCCGAAATCGCCGCCATCGTCGCCCTGCGCACCCGCTTCCCGACCAGCTACTTCTATTGCCTGGCCGTGCCCTCCAACCTGCAGAGCATCGTGCTGCTGCAGCGCGCCGGCGCCGATGCCTGCGTGCCGGTCGGCAACAAGGTCAGCGACGTGCTGTCGCGCATACTCGACCTGGTCGAAATGCGCGAACAGGAAATGCACCGCGTGCTGGTCGTCGAGGACTCGGCGACTGCCGTCGCCCATATCCGCCGCTCGCTGTCGCAGCACGGCATCGACAGCCGCGCCATCAACGATCCGCGCCTGCTCCTCGAAGCCGCCGCCGAATACCGGCCGGACGCGATCCTGATGGACATGTACATGCCCTTCTGCACCGGCGTCGAGGTCACCAGCGCGCTGCGCCAGATCCGCGACTACCAGTCGCTGCCGGTGATCTACCTGTCGAGTGAGACCGACATCGTGCAGCAGGTCGAAGCCTTGCGCCTCGGTGGCGACCAGTTCCTGACCAAGCCGGTCAATCCGATCATCCTGGCCTCCGTGGTCAAGACCAAGATCGAGCGCTACCGTGAAATGCTCTACTCCGGCCAGCATGACAGTCTGACCGGACTGCTCAACCACTCGACCTCGAAGGAACAGATCGAGCGCCTGCTGCAGAACGTCGGGCAGGATGGCAAACTGGTCGTGGCGATGATCGACATCGACCGTTTCAAGATGGTCAACGACACCTTCGGCCACCCGGTTGGCGACCAGGTCATCCGCAGCCTCGCCTGGCTGCTGCGCGGCCGCCTGCGCAACTCTGATCTGGTCGGCCGTTATGGCGGCGAGGAATTCATCATTGCGCTGCCCGATGTCGAGCTGAACCGCGCCATTGCGCTGCTCGAACAGGTCAGGGAAGACTTCTCGCAATTGCCGCACACCCACACTCAGGGCACGCTGCGCGCCACGTTCAGTTGCGGCGTCGCCGCCCTGCCCGATTACCGCAGTGTTTCCGACCTGATCGGCGCCGCCGATGAGTCACTGCTGGAAGCCAAGCGCAAGGGACGCAACCGGCTGGTACTCGCCCCCGGCAACGAAGGCTGAGTCAGTCGCCAGCGTGCAGACCGAAGAGTCTTGAAGCGGCGGTCTGCAACTCGTTGCGCTCGACGTCATCGGCGAGATTGAGTGCCTGCGTCGGCGTGTGCAAAAACTTGTTGGTCAGTCGGTGCGACAGATGTTCCAGCACTTTTTCCGCCGGTTCGCCCTTGGCCAGCAGCTTCATCGCGTGTTCCATCTCGTGCCGGCGCATGCGTTCGGCCGAGTCGCGCAGCGAGCGGATCACCGGCACGGTGTCACGCGACTGCAGCCAGGCCTGGAAATCACGGACGCGGGCGGCAATGATGTCTTCGGCTTCGACGACGGCGGCCTGGCGCGATTCGAGGCCGCTTTCGACGACCTGGGCCAGATCATCGACGCTATAGAGGAAGACGTCGTCGAGTTCGCCGACTTCTTCCTCGATATCACGCGGCACGGCCAGGTCGACCATGAACATCGGCCGGTGCCGGCGTGCCTTGACGGCGCGCTCGACCATGCCCAGACCGATGATCGGCAGCGGGCTGGCGGTACAGGAGACGACGATGTCGTGCTGCGCCAGGTGCTCACCCAGTTCGTCGAGACGGATGGCGGTACCGTTATAGCGCTCGGCCAGGGCGCGACCACGTTCCAGCGTGCGGTTGGCGATGGTCACCTGCTTCGGCTGGCGGGCGCAGAAATGCGCGGCGCACAGCTCGATCATTTCGCCGGCGCCGATGAACAGGATGCGCTGCTCGCCGACCGATTCAAAAATGCGCTCGGCGAGATGTACACCGGCAGCCGCCATCGACACGATGTTGGCGCCGATCGCCGTCGTGCTGCGCACTTCCTTGGCAACCGAAAAGGAGCGCTGGAAGAGCTTGTGCAATTGCGAACCGAGCGTGCCGCTCTCTTCGGCGGCGCGCACGGCATCCTTCATCTGGCCGAGGATCTGCGGCTCGCCGATGACCATGGAGTCGAGGCCGCTGGCGACGCGGAAGGCGTGGCGGATGGCTTCGGGCTGGTCGTGCGTATAGAGGTAAGGGGCAATCTCGCTGCGCTCGACGCCGTGGTAGCGCGCCAGCCAGTCGATCACCACTTCCGGCGTCTCGGCGGAACAGTAGATCTCGGTGCGATTGCAGGTGGACAGGATCGCCACCTCGCGCACCGGCTGGCTGCGCGTCAGGTCGGCCAGCGCGTGCTGCAGCTTTTCGGCGCCAAAAGCCACCCGCTCGCGAATGGCAAGCGGAGCCGAATGGTGGTTGATGCCGAGGGTAAAGATCACCGGAATAAGCCGAGGCGCGGGTAAACGGGGGGCGATTATAGCACCCGGGCGACCGGCTCTCCGGCCCGGCGCAGGCTGCGACGACCGGACGCCCTCGGCCGCCGCCGGCGCCTAGAACAGAAATGCCTGTTTTTCGCCGGTCGACCGTGCGGCGTCCGCGCCGAACACCTTCATCTGGCGCGGCCGGAACCAGACCTGCTGGCCCACCGCCAGTTGCAGGGCCTCGTGCCGTTCGCGCGACAACTCGACCTCGACGATCTCGCTACCGTGCAGCAACTCGACACGGACCAGCGGCCCGATCGGATGCACGTGCTGGACGCTGGCCTGCAAGGCGCCTTCGGCCGGCTGATGCGAAAGTTCGATGTCGTGCGGCCGGACGAAAGCGGTCGCCTTGTCTGCCGACTCACTGCGCTCGACTTCGGCATAACCGTCCTGGACGCGGCTGTGAAACACGTTAACGTTGCCGAGGAACTGATAGACGAAGGGCGTCGCCGGATTCGAATAAACCTCGTCGGGCGAACCGATCTGCTCGATATGACCATGGTTCATGACGACGACGCGGTCGGCAACTTCGAGCGCTTCTTCCTGGTCGTGCGTGACGAACACCGAAGAGATGTGCATCTCGTCGTGCAGGCGGCGCAGCCAGCGACGCAATTCCTTGCGCACCTTGGTGTCGAGCGCGCCGAACGGTTCGTCGAGCAGCAGTACCTTGGGTTCGACGGCGAGCGCGCGGGCCAGCGCGATGCGCTGGCGCTGGCCGCCGGAGAGTTGCGACGGGTAGCGGTCGGCCAGCCAGTCGAGCTGGACCAGACCGAGCAACTCCATGACCCGGCGCTTGATCTCGGCCTCGTTCGGCCGCTCCTTGCGCGGTTTGACGCGCAGGCCGAAGGCGACATTCTCGAACACCGTCATGTGGCGGAACAACGCGTAATGCTGGAAGACGAAACCGACCTCGCGCTCGCGCGCATGCAGGTGGGTCGCCTCGGCGCCGGAGAACAGGATTTCGCCTTGGTCGGCGCTTTCCATACCGGCGATGATCCGCAGCAGCGTCGTCTTGCCGCAGCCGGACGGGCCGAGCAGCGCGACCAGTTCGCCGGTCGGAATAGCGAGATTGATGTTGTCGAGCGCGACGAAATTGCCGAAGCGCTTGGAGATGTTGCGGATTTCGATACTCATGATGTTTTCTCGGGCGCCAGTACGGTCGACAGCATTTCCGTCTCCTTTTTCATGCGCCACTCAACGATGGTCTTGGCGACCAGCGTGACCAGCGCCAGCAAGGCGAGGATGGAAGCCGCGGCAAAGGCGCCGATGGCGTTGTATTCGTTGTAGAGAATCTCGACATGCAGCGGCAGGGTATTGGTTTCACCGCGGATGTGGCCGGAGACCACCGACACCGCGCCGAACTCGCCCATCGCCCGGGCATTCGACAGGATCACGCCGTAGAGCAGGCCCCACTTGATGTTGGGCAGCGTGACGCGGCGGAACATCTGCCAGCCGGAAGCGCCGAGCGACACCGCCGCCTCTTCCTCGTCCTTGCCCTGCGCCTGCATCAGCGGAATCAGCTCGCGCGCAATGAAGGGGAAGGTGATGAACAAGGTGGCGAGGATCATGCCGGGCACGGCAAAGATGATCTTGATGTCGTGCTCGGACAGCCATGGCCCGAACGTCCCCTGCGAACCGAAAAGCAGGATGAAGATCAGGCCGGCAACGACCGGGCTAAGCGCGAACGGCAGATCGATCAGCGTGATCAGCAGCGCCTTGCCGCGAAACTCGAACTTGGCGATGGCCCAGGCGGCAGCGACACCAAAAGCGATATTGAAGGGCAGCACGGCCAGCGCGATGCCAACGGTCAACCCGATGGCGGAAGCCGTTTCCGGCTCCTTGAGCGCTTCGAGATAAATAGGCACGCCCTGCGCCAGTGCCTCGACAAAAACGGCGAGCAGCGGCAGACCGAGGAAGAAGAACAGGAAGCCGAGGCCGATGGCGAGCAGCGTATAGCGGACCCAGACCGGCTCCTGCGTGGCACGCGTCGATTTCATTGCGCACCTCCCGCGGCCCGGCCGGCGGCGGCTTCGAGCGGCTCGTTGTTCTTGTGGCGATTCGCCGCCCACCATTGCAGAACGTTCACCGTCAGCAACAGCATGAAGGACAGCGCCAGCATGACCACGGCCAGCGCCGTGGCGCCCAGCACGTCGTATTGCTCGAGCTTGGAGATGATCAGCAAGGGCGTGATTTCCGAAATCAGCGGCAGGTTGCCGGCGATGAAGATCACCGAGCCATATTCGCCGACGGCGCGCGCGAAAGCCAGCGCAAAACCGGTGAGCAGGGCCGGGAAGATGGCCGGGAAGATCACCTTGACGAAAGTCTGCCAGCGCGAGGCGCCGAGCGAGGCAGCCGCCTCCTCGACTTCGGTTTCGATGTCCTCGATCACCGGTTGCAAGGTACGCACGACGAAAGGCAGGGTGATGAAGGTCAGTGCGACGACAATGCCGAGCGGCGTGTAGGCAACCTTGAAGCCGAGCGGCTCGATGTACCGGCCGAGCCAGCCATTGCCGGCGTAGAGCGTCGCCAGCGTGATGCCGGCCACCGCCGTCGGCAGGGCGAAGGGCAGATCAACCAGGGCATCGACGAAGCGCTTGCCGGGGAAGGGATAGCGCACCAGGATCCACGCCACGATCAGGCCGAAAAAGGCGTTGATGCTGGCGGCGACCAGCGAGGCGCCGAAGGTCACCCGGAAAGCGGCCAGCGAACGTTCGCCAAGAGCTATATCGATGATCTGGCCGAAACCGAGCTCGGACGCCTTGAGGATCATGCCGCCGAGCGGCAGCAGGATGAGCAGCGAGAGATAGACCAGCGTGTAGCCCAGCGCCAGACCGAAGCCGGGCAACACGCGGTGGGTTTTTGTCGTCATTTATTTCTGCACGTAGATCTGGTCGAAGCTGCCGCCGTCCTTGAAGTGGGTCGAAAACGCCTTGTTGGCATTGCCGAACACTTCATCGACGGTGAAGGTCTTGACCGGCGGGAACTGTGCGGCGTACTTCTTGAGCAGTTCGGCATCACGCGGGCGCAGGTAGTTCTGCGCGGCGTTCTCCTGGCCTTCCTTGGACCACAGGTATTCCAGGTAGGCCTGTGCCTGCTTGCGGGTTCCCTTCTTGTCCACGACCTTCTCGACCACGGCGACCGGGAACTCGGTCTGCAGCGTCAGGCTGGGATAGACGACTTCGAAATTGCCCTTGCCGAATTCCTTGGCGATCATTTCGGCCTCGGACTCGAAGGTGATCAGCACGTCGCCCAGACCGCGCTGCATGAAGGTTGTCGTCGCATCACGGCCACCGGCAGCGAAGAGCGGCGCATTCTTCAGCAGTTTGCCGAGGAATTCCTGCGCCTTGGCATCGTTGCCACCAGGCTGCTTGAGGGCCCAGGCCCAGGCCGAGAGATAGGTATTGCGGCCGTTGCCGGTGTTCTTCGGATGCGGAATGATCATCTGCACACCCGGTGCGGCGACATCGGACCAGTCCTTGATCGCCTTCGGATTGCCCTTGCGCACGATGAAGACCATGGCCGAGGTATAGGGCGAGGCATTGTTCGGGAATTTTTTCGTCCAGTCCTTGGCGACCAGGCCCTTCTCGGCGAGGAACTCGATGTCGTTGGCCTGGTTCATGGTCACCACATCGGCTTCCAGACCGTCGGCAACGGCACGCACCTGTTTCGACGAGCCGCCGTGCGACTGCTTCAGTTCGAGGGTTTCACCGGTCTTCTGCTTCCAGTATTTCTGGAACAGCGGGTTGTAGTCCTTGTAGACGTCGCGCGCCACGTCGTAGGAGGAATTGAGCAGGCTGGCATCGGCCAGGGCGGCACCGGCAACCAGGGCAAGCAGCAGGCCGGAAATGGAACGATGGAATCGGGTCATGGTTCACCTCATGAATTAATGAATGCTAATTTAGACGACATCCTTATAGCCACAAAGACAGGTTTCGAATTTATTTATCCCCTCGCGGAATATAAATCCCCACAGGAATAGCAAGGCCTGTTCGTAAGCCCCCCAAGCGGCTATCATTCGCCTTCCTATACGCAGCCGAACCCACCATGCGCGCCACCCTGCCTGCCACCCTACTGCTTTCCGTCCTGTTGACCGCCTGTGCTTCAACCAGGGACATCCCGGTCAGCAAGCATATTTCGCAAAGCGGCGCGCTGCGCGTTCATCCCGGCCTGCTTGGCCAGCCGGTACCGGCCGAACTGCAAGGCGAAGGCGCTCCCGCCAGTGCCATTGCCAAGGCCACCGACGACGCCCCGATCAAGATGGATGAAAATGGCCTGCGCACGCAGCGCAGCGTCTATTTCGACCTCGACAACGCGGCCGTCAAGGCCGAATTCGAGCCGGCGCTGCAGGCGCACGGCCGCTACCTGGCCAGCCACCCGGCCGCGCAGGTGCGCATCGAAGGCAATGCCGACGAACGCGGCCCGGCCGGCTACAACACCCGCCTCGGCCAGAAGCGTGCCGACAATGTCCGCCAGGCCATCATCAGCAACGGCGCCGCGGAAAAGCAGGTCAAGATCAAGACCCTGGGCGAATCGCGGCCGAAGCTGAAGGGTCATGACGAAGAGTCCTGGGCCGAAAACCGCCGTGCCGACGTGGTGTACGAGAAGGAAGACTGAGCGTCAGGATCCGGGATTGAGGATCCAGCTATTAGTTGATATTTGAGGGCGCTGCGGCGCCCTTTTCATTTGGCCTTAACTGCCACTCTCATAAGCGGCCAGCGTGATCCCGGCGTGCAGCAGCATCTCGCGCACCGCCTTGATGTCGGTCCGGCTGCAGGTGCTGCCGCCATGCGGCGGATGCAGGAAAGTCTCGACCTTGTTCAGCGTCACCTTGCAGCGCCCGTGCGCCGGTTCGACCTCGGCACCGAGGTGGTTGAGCAGGGATTCGATTTCCCGCCAGTGAATATTGGCCGACGGCGGATCCTGGAAGATGCTGCGCATCAGGTGGGCATGCTTGTGGCTCATGGCAGGGCTCCTGACGAAATGGATACGGCCATTCTATGCCGCCCGGCGGTCGACGCTCAGGAAAGTGCGATTTTGAGCAGGGCCAGGGCGAGCAATGTATAGCCGGCCGCAACAAGATCGTCGGCCATGACGCCAAAGCCGTTCTTGACGTGCGTATCGAAATAGCGCGCCGGTTGCGGCTTGGTGATGTCGAAATAGCGGAACAGCATGAAAGCCGCCAGTTGCCAGAAGAAGGTATCCGGCGTCAGCAAGAGGACCAGCCAGAACGGGACTATCTCGTCCCAGACGATGCTGCCGTGATCCGGGTCGCCGAGGGCGCGCCCGGTGACGTCGATGATCCAGATACCGAGCAAGTAGGCCGCTGCAAACAGGCCGAGCAGCAGCGCATCGCTGCAGTACGGGCGAAAGAGCAGGAAAGAGGCCCAGGCGAACAGGGTACCGAAAGTCCCCGGCGCCTTCGGTGCCAGACCGCTGCCGCAACCGAGCGCCAGGAAGTGGGCCGGGCTGGCGAGCAGGAACTTGCGGCTGGGCGCGGGGCGCATGCTTTCAGGCAAAGTGGTCGTAACCTTTGCTGTCGAACTCGACCGGCTTGTCGTCCGGATCAAGGACGGTCACCGTACCGGCCGGGCCGGCCGTCATTTCGCCGATGCACCACAGCGGCAGTTCGAGTTCGGCGGCAATCCGGCCGAGCGCCAGATGCTGCGCAAACGGCGCGGTAAAGCAGAGTTCGTAGTCGTCGCCACCGGTCAACTGGCATTCGAGGGCCATTTTGCGCAGCACCGCGTCGTAGCTTTCGCCCTTGGGCAAGTGCGGCAGCTGGACCAGCTTGACGTTGGCAGCGCAGCCGGAACGTTCGGCGACATGACCGAGATCGGCGAGCAGGCCGTCCGAAACATCGATCGCTGCGCTCGCCACACCGCGCAGCGCCAGGCCGAGCGCAACGCGCGGCCGCGGCTTTTCCAGCGCGCCGATGCACAGGCGCGGCCAGGGTTCGGGCAGTTCGATGCGGCCCTGGAGCAGGGCGAGGCCGAGACTGGCCAGGCCAGGCCGGCCGGAAACCCAGATCTGGTCACCGGGCTGCGCGCCATCACGACGCAGCGCCTGGCCGGGGGCAACTTCGCCCATGGCGGTGACACACAGGTTGAGCGGCCCCCTGGTGGTGTCGCCACCGACCACATCGACGCCGTATTCACTGGCACAGGCAAAAAAGCCTTCGGCGAATTTGCCTATCCACGCCTCGTCGACCGCGCCCCGGAGGAAGTCCCCTTGGGGGACTGGCAGCGCACCGGCCAGCGTCACCCAGCGCGGTTTGGCGCCCATCGCGGCGAGATCGGACAGATTGACGGCGAGCGCCTTCCAGCCGAGGTTCTTCGGATCGGTATCGGGCAGAAAATGCGTGCCGGCGACCAGCATGTCGGTGGTCACCGCCAGCTGCATGCCGGGCGACGGCTGCAGCAGCGCGCAATCGTCGCCGGGACCGAGCACGGCCGAGGGTGTCGGCCTTGCGAAGTAGCGGTCGATCAGCGCGAACTCACCGGCCATCGTTTCAGTGGGCCTTCTTCTTGGCGGTAACTTCGTCCGGACGGGCGCCGAGGGCGACCTTGTCGAGCACGCCATTGACGTACTTGTGGCCGTCGGTACCGCCGAAGGCCTTGGCCAGCTCGATCGCCTCGTTGATGATGACGCGGTACGGCGTTTCCGGGTGATGCAGCATCTCGAAGCAGCCGAGCATCAGCACGCAGGCTTCGATCGGCGACAGTTCGCTGAACGGCCGGTCGAGGTGGGCGGTGATCTGCGAAACCAAGGCTTCGCGCTGGGCAATGACGCCACGCAGCGTGCCGACGAAGAATTCGCGGTCAGCCTTGGCGAAGCCTTCCTGTTCCGGTGCGTAGGCTTCGATGGAAGCCTCGTCGGCACCGCCGACGCGCCACTGGTAGAGGCCCTGCAGGACGAATTCGCGGGCACGGCGGCGAGCCGACTTGGGCGGCTCCTTGACGTCGTGGGGATGTTCGCTGTCGCTGAGAAATGTGGTCATTCGAAAAGTGCCTTCTGAAGATTGGCCATCTCGACGGCGGCCTGGGCGCAATCGGCGCCCTTGGGTTGCATGCGGACTTCGGCCTGCTCGTCGGTATCGCAGGTCAGGATACCGTTGGCGATCGGCACGCCGGTATCGAGCTGGACTTCCATGATGGCGCGGCAGGCGTCGTTGGAAACCACTTCAAAGTGGTAGGTGTCGCCGCGGATGACCGCGCCGAGCGCCACCAGCGCATCGAAACAGCCGCTTTGCGCCATGCTTTGCAGGACCAGCGGGATTTCCAGCGCACCCGGTACGTTGGCGATCGCCATATCGGCATCGGCGACGCCGAGCCGCTTCAGCTCATTGACGCAGGACGAGAGCAGGCCTTCGCAGACCGGCAGATTGAAACGGGACATCACGATGCCGACCTTGAGGCCGGTGCCGTCCAGGTTGTTGTCGTATTCAAAAATATTGTCGAACCGGGCCATGGTTTAGAGCTCCGCAGGTGAGGTGACGAAACCGGTAACTTCAAGCTGGAAGCCGGTCATGGAAGGCATTTTGCGCGGGCTGGAAAGCAGGCGCATTTTGGTGACACCGAGATCGCGCAGGATCTGCGCGCCGATGCCGTAGGAACGAGGGTCCCACTTGGCGGGGGCCTGCGGCGTCTTGCCGGTCAGGCGGGTGAGCAGCGCCTCGCTGTCTTCCGGACGGTGCAGCAGGACGATGACGCCGTGGCCATGCTTGGCCAGCGCGGCTTGCGCCTGGTCGATCGAGAAGGATTGCTGCTTGCTGGCCGGATCGATGAAATCGAGCACCGAGAGCGGCTCATGCACGCGCACCAGGGTTTCGCCGCCGGCCGGGATCTCGCCCTTGACCAGGGCCAGGTGGGTGGCGCCGCTGGCGCGGTCGACATAGGCGTGCAGCGTGAATTCGCCGTGCGCCGTCGCCACCGGCTTGCTGGTGACGCGCTCGACCAGGGTTTCGGAAGCGGCGCGGTAGTGGATCAGGTCGGCGATGGTGCCGATCTTCAGGCCGTGCGCCTTGGCGAACTCGATCAGCTCCGGCAGGCGGGCCATCGTGCCGTCATCGTTCATGATCTCGCAGATCACAGAGGACGGCTGCAGGCCGGCCATGCCGGCCAGGTCGCAACCGGCTTCGGTATGCCCGGCGCGAACCAGGACGCCGCCTTCGCGGGCGGTGATCGGGAAGACGTGACCGGGCTGCACGATGTCGTCGGCGACCACGTTGCGGGCCACGGCGGTGCGGATGGTGTGCGAGCGGTCGGCCGCGGAAATGCCGGTGGTGACGCCTTCGGCGGCTTCGATCGAAACGGTGAAGGCGGTGCCGTACTGGGTCTTGTTGTTGCGCGCCATCTGCACCAGGCCCAGCTTCTTGCAATGCGCTTCGGTCAGGGTCAGGCAGATCAGGCCGCGGCCATACTTGGCCATGAAATTGATCGCTTCCGGCGTGATGTGCTCGGCGGCCATGACGAGGTCGCCCTCGTTTTCGCGATCTTCTTCATCGACCAGGATGACCATGCGGCCGGCCTTGAGCTCGGCAACGATTTCGGCGGTATTGGCAATGGCAGGCAACGGGGACATGGGTTTCCGGATACAGCAAATGGGGGGGTGCTATTTTCGCAGAAAGAGGCTGATAGCACATGACTTTAGTAAGTCGCCCGGCGGTTTCGGCGCCGGCACGACGCCAGACGGTCGACCGCCGGAAACGGGCAAAAAGCGCAGATCAGCCGCCGCTCTGGTACGCCTCGACCTGGATGCGCAGGCGCACCTCGTCGCCGATGAAGGGCAGGCCCGTATTCATGCCGAAATCGGAGCGGCGCAACACGCCCTGCGCATCGGCACCGCAACCACGCTGACGCAGCAGCAGGTTGAAGCCGCACTTGAAGCGACTGATTTCCAGGCGCACCGGCCGGATTTCACCAAGCAGCATCAGCGTCCCCTCGACCGCGACCGGGCGGGTGCCGTCAAAGACAAAGCGCTGGCTGCGGAACAACACATCGGGAAAGCTCGCCGCATTGAACCATTGCTCGCCGCGCAACACGTCATCGCGCAGCGCAAAGCCGGTATCGAGCGATGCCGCGTCGATGCGGATGTCGATACTGCCGCCCGGCACCGTTTCGTCGAAGCTGACCTTGCCGGAAGTCCGGTTGAAACGCCCGCGCTGGGTGGAAAAGCCCATGTGGTCGATTTCAAAACTGGCGTAGGTGTGGGTCGGATCGATCACGTACTCGGCCGCCAGCGAGGGCATGGACAGAGCGGCAAGCAGGGAAACCAGGAAAAGTCTGATGGACACGGTCGACGCTCGCAAAAGGGCAAAATCCGGAAAAGCTCCGGCGCGGGTTCTGGTACTGGTGCTGTTTCTGACCGAAAGCCGGCGGCGACGTTCCCGATTCGGGGCACAATATCGGCCCGAGCCATCCCTTCGTCATCGTCCATGCGCCACGCCCTGCTCTTCTCGGTTTTCGTCATCGCCTCCTGCGGCCTGGCCTACGAGCTGATCGCCGGCGCCCTGGCGTCCTACCTGCTCGGCGATTCGGTGATGCAGTTCTCGACGGTGATCGGCACCTACCTGTTCGCGATGGGCGCCGGCTCCTGGCTGTCGAAATACATCACGCGCGACCTGATCGGCCGCTTCATCCAGATCGAGCTGCTGGTCGGCCTGCTCGGCGGCTTTTCGGCAATCGGCCTGTTTCTCGTATTCACGTGGCTGGCCGGTCCGTTCAAGCTGCTGCTCTATCTCGCAGTGTTTGGCGTCGGCGTTCTGGTCGGCCTGGAAATCCCGCTCGTCATGCGCATCCTGAAGCGCGATCTCGACTTCAAGGATCTCGTGTCGCAAGTGCTCACTTTCGACTATCTCGGCGCGCTGGCCGTCTCCATCCTGTTTCCGCTGGTCCTCGCACCGCATCTCGGCATGGTCCGCACCGGCCTGCTCTTCGGCCTGCTCAATGTTGGCGTCGCGCTCTGGGCGCTGCACCTCTTCCGCGCCCAGCTGCCGGCGCGACGCTGGCTGGCGCTGCAGTCGTGGTCGGTGTTCGCCCTGCTCGTCGCCGGCTTCGCCGGCGCCGGCCAGCTGACTTCGATGGCGGAAGCCCATCTCTACGCCGACGACATCATCCATACCGAAACCACGCCCTACCAGCGCATCGTCGTCACCCGCTGGCACGACGATCTGCGCCTCTTCCTCAACAACAACCTGCAGTTTTCCTCGCACGACGAATACCGCTACCACGAGGCGCTCGTCCATCCCGGCCTGGCCAGCCTGCCGGCGGCGCGCCGCGTGCTCGTGCTGGGCGGCGGCGACGGCCTGGCGGTGCGCGAAATCCTGAAATATCCGGCGATCGAGAAAGTCACCCTGGTCGATCTCGATCCGGCCATGACCAATCTTTTCTCGACGGCACCGGCACTGACCGCGCTCAACGAAAACTCGCTGAAGTCGCCGCGCGTCGAGGTGATCAATGCCGATGCGCTGCAATGGCTGGAAAACAGCCACGACTATTTCGACTTCATCGTCGTCGACTTTCCCGACCCGAGCAATTTCGCCATCGGCAAGCTGTACACCGCCGCCTTCTACCGTCTGCTGGAAAAGCGCCTGTCGGCCAACGGCCTGCTCGTCGTCCAGTCGACGTCGCCGCTCTATGCCCGTCTATCCTTCTGGTGCGTGGTCGTGACACTTGAGGATGTCGGCCTGAAAACGGCGCCCTACCACGCACTGGTGCCATCCTTCGGGGAATGGGGTTTCATCATCGCCGGTCGCCAGAAATTCGTTCCCGTACCGGTCGACCGGCAGAAAACCCGCTTTTTGACGCCGGAAACGCAACCCGCCCTGTTCACCTTCCCGGCCGACATGGAACGCCTGCCGGCCGAGGTCAACCGCCTGAACAACCAGGTGCTGGTGCGCTACTTCGAAGCCGAGTGGCGCAAGGTGATCCGCTAGGCTTGCCTGGGCACGGCATTGGCCGCGCAGACACCCGGCGCCGCCATGCCGCGCAGGTAATCAACCACCTGATCAGCGGGCATCGGCTTGCTGTACAGGAAGCCCTGCAGCACGTCGCAACCCAGCCGGGCGAGGAAGTCGCGCTGCTCGATCGTTTCAACGCCTTCGGCAACCAGCTCGAGGCCGAGGTTGTGGCCAAGCGCCACGGTAGCCGAGCAGATCGCCTTGTCGTTGATGTCGGTTTCGATGTCCTTGACGAAGGAGCGGTCGAGCTTCAGACGATGAATCGGCAGATGCTTGAGATAGGCGAGTGACGAGTAGCCGGTGCCGAAATCGTCGATGGCGAGCACGATGCCCATGTCGGAGAACTGGTTGAGAATTTCCAGCGTCACTTCCGGGTTCTGCATCGCCGTGCTCTCGGTGATCTCCAGTTCGATGTCGGACGGCTGCAGGTCGTAGCAGGCGAGCGCACCGCGCACGACGAAGGGCAGGTTCTCGTGGCGCAACTGCTGCGCCGAGATGTTGATCGCGACGCGAATGTCGGCGATGCCCGCCTTGCGCAAGGCACTGATATGACGGCAACTTTCCCAGAACACCCAGTCGCCGAGCGGCAGGATCAGGCCGGTTTCTTCGGCGATGGCGATGAAGCGGGTCGGCGGCACCTGGCCGAGCGTCGGGTGATTCCAGCGCGCCAGCGCCTCGAGACCGACAATGCGCCCGGATTCGATGTGCATCTGCGGCTGGAAGTGCAGCGAGAACTGGCTGGACTCCGGCGTGATGCTGGACACGGCATGGCGCAGCGCATTTTCCATCTGCAGCCGCTCACCGGCCGCCTCGTTCATGCGTGCTGCGTAAAACTGGTAGTTGTCGCGCCCGGCGTTCTTGGCGTGGTACATCGCCGTATCGGCATTGCGCAACATCGTTTCGCCGTCACGACCATCGCTGGGAAAGACACTGATGCCGATACTCGGCGTCGCGTACAGCGTGTGCTCGCCCACCTGGTAACTACCGGCCAGGGCACGCTGCAGCTTGCCGGCGACACTGGCCGCGGTCAGCGCCGAATCGATGTCGGGCAGCACGACGGTAAACTCGTCGCCGCCGAGGCGGGCGACGATGTCGCTGGCCCGCACGCTTTCGCGCAGACGCAAGGCCACCTGGCGGAGCAAACCGTCGCCAACGTGGTGACCGAGCGTGTCGTTGATGTTCTTGAAGCGATCGAGGTCGATCAGCATCAGCGCAATCTGGCTGTTGTCGCGCTCGCAGGTGCGCAGCGCCAGCTCCAGCTGCGACTCGAAAGCCAGGCGGTTGGGCAGATGCGTCAGCGGATCGTGATAGGCGAGATGGACCAGGCGGTCGGCCGCTTCACGGCTTTCGCTGACATCGGTGAAGCTGGCAACGTAGTTGAGGATGACACCGGAAGCATCGCGCAGGGCCGAAATACTGACCCACTTGGGAAAGACACCGCCGTCCTTGCGCCGGTCCCAGATTTCGCCCTGCCAGAAACCCTTTTCTTGCAGCGCCTGCCACATCGATTCATAGACCTGCTGGTCGGTGCGCCCGGAAGCCAGGAATTTCGGATCCTGGCCGGCCACTTCGGCCAGCGTGTAGCCGGTCAGCGTGACGAAGGCAGGATTGACGGCAACGATGTGATTGTCGCCGTCACAGACCAGAACCGCCTCATGGCTCTGCAGGAAAACACGTTGCAGAACCTCGCCACTGAGGACGGGCCCGACCTCTCCGAGCAAAGGGGCTGGCGCCCCCGGTCGATCCGCTTGCATCGCGCCGCCCTCCTGGCTACTGCGTCAGACGTTGAACAGGAAGTTCAGAACATCGCCATCCTTGACGATGTATTCCTTGCCTTCGGCGCGCATCTTGCCCGCTTCCTTGGCACCGGCTTCACCCTTGTAGGCGATGAAGTCGTCGAAAGCGATGGTCTGGGCACGAATGAAGCCGCGCTCGAAGTCGGTGTGGATGACGCCGGCCGCCTGCGGCGCGGTGTCGCCCTGATGGATGGTCCAGGCGCGCACTTCCTTGACGCCGGCGGTGAAGTAGGTGGCCAGGCCAAGCAGCTTGTAGCCGGCGTGGATCAGGCGATCAAGACCCGGTTCTTCGAGACCGAGGTCGGCCAGGAACATCTGCTTTTCTTCATCGTCGAGATCGGCGATTTCCGCTTCGATGGCGGCACAGACCGAGACGACTTCAGCCTTCTCGGTCGCGGCATGGGCGCGCACAGCGTCGAGCAGCGGATTGTTCTCGAAGCCGTTTTCGGCGACGTTGGCGACGTAGAGCACCGGCTTGCCGGTGATCAGGCAGAACGGCTTCAACAGCGCCAGCTCTTCCTTGGAGAAATCGAGGGCGCGAATGGCCTTGGCCTGGTCAAGCTGGGCAAAGCAGCGTTCGAGCACGGCAACCAGGATCTTGGCTTCCTTGTCGCCCGAATTGGCCGGACGGCGATAACGGTTGAGCGCCTTTTCAACGGAGGCCATGTCAGCCAGCGCCAACTCGGTATCAATGACTTCGATATCGCGCAGCGGGTCAACACCGCCGGAAACGTGAATCACGTTGTCGTCGGAGAAGCAGCGCACGACGTGCACGATGGCATCGGTTTCGCGGATGTTGGCGAGGAACTGGTTACCCAGGCCTTCGCCCTTGGAGGCACCGGCCACCAGGCCGGCGATATCGACGAACTCGACGATGGCGGGCTGCATGCGCTGCGGCTTGACGATCTCGGCGAGCTGGGCCATGCGCTTGTCCGGCACCTCGACGATGCCGACGTTCGGCTCGATGGTGCAGAAGGGATAGTTTTCCGCCGCAATGCCCGACTTGGTCAGGGCGTTGAAGAGGGTGGATTTGCCGACGTTGGGCAGGCCGACGATGCCGCATTTGAGAGACATGGATATTTCCTTAGACGGCTTTGCCGTGCAACTGTTGTTGGGCGCCGGCAAAGTCACCGGCAGCAAGTTTGGGCCAGGCCAGCAGGCAGCGGGCCAGGGCGTGTTCGATTTCCGGCAGTTCTTCCTTGCGCGGCTGGTGCAACACGAAATCCACGACCTGCTGGGACAACCCGAGCGTGCGCGGATGGCCGACGCCGAGGCGCAGGCGCCAGAAGTCGGGCGTACCGAGCTTGGCCTGGATATCTTTCAATCCATTGTGTCCACCGTTGCCACCGCCCTGCTTCAAGCGGATGCCGCCCGGCGGCAGGTCGAGTTCGTCATGAATGACGAGAATCTCGGCCGCAGGAATCTTGTAGAAATTGGCGAGCGCCGCCACGGCCTGACCGGAACGGTTCATGAACGTGGTTGGCTGCAGCAGCCAGGTTTCGCCGCAACGCCCTGCTTTGCCGAAGAACTTGGCCTGCGGGGCGAGCGCCACCTTCAGCTTGTCGGCCAACTGGTCGACAAACCAGAAGCCGGCATTGTGCCGGGTGGCTTCGTATTCCGGCCCGGGGTTGCCGAGGCCGACGATGAGGCGGGGAGGATTCATGGCGACAAGCGCGAAAAAGCCGCCGGCGGCAAACTGCCAGCGGCGGCCGTAACGAGCAGCTGTCCGAAATTACTCGGCAGCAGCTTCGCCTTCAGCAGCGTCGGAAGCACCGCCCTTGCCGACGACGCCGACGACGACATCGTCAGTCGCGTGGGCAACCAGCTTGACGCCGGCCGGCAGCTTGAGCTGCGACAGGTGAATGCTGTCGCCGATCTTCAGTGCGGACAGGTCGACTTCGACGAATTCCGGCAGATCCTTGGCCAGGCAGTGGACGTCCACTTCGGTGATGACGTGGTTGACCAGGCCGCCATTGAGCTTGACGCCCGGAGCGACTTCTTCGTTAACGAAGTGGAGCGGCACCTTGATGTGCAGTTCGTGGTCGGCGTCAACGCGCTGGAAGTCGATGTGGTGAACCAGCGGCTTGTAGGCATGCACCTGGTAATCGCGCAGCAGGACGGCTTCTTTCTTGCCATCAACGACGAGGTTGATGATCGAAGAATGGAAAGCTTCCTTCTTCAGCTTCAACAGCAGGTCATTGTGGTCAACTTCGATGGCCTGGGCGGCAATGTTGCCACCGTAAACGATGCCCGGCACCTTGGATGCACGACGCAGGCGGCGGCTCGCACTCGTTCCCTGCAGCGTACGCGCTTGCGCGATCAGTTCAAAAGACATGGTGATACTCCAGTTTTTCCCGGTCCGCGACCAGATCGGGAAGGTTAAAAAAACAGTTGCTGAGGATCGAGTTGCCTAGGGTTTTGAGCTAAAAGCTCTAGCCCCTAAGCAACTCGATCCTCAATCCTAATCAATAAACAGCGACGAAACGGAATCGTCGTTGCTGATCCGACGAATGGTTTCGGCCATGATTTCGGCGACCGAAAGCTGGCGGATGCGCGAGGAAGCAGCAGCATCGTCACGCAGCGGAATGGTGTTGGTCACGACCAGGGCGTCGAGGTCGGAGGTATTGACGCGCTCGACCGCCGGGCCGGACAGCACCGGGTGGGTACAGTAGGCGACGACCTGCTTGGCGCCGCGCGCCTTGAGCGCGGTGGCGGCCTTGCACAGGGTGCCGGCGGTATCGACCATGTCGTCCATGATGATGCAGGTACGACCATCGACTTCACCGATGATGTTCATCACTTCGGAAACATTGGCCTTCGGACGACGCTTGTCGATGATTGCCAGGTCGCATTCGAGGCGCTTGGCCAGCGAACGGGCGCGGACGACGCCGCCGTGGTCGGGCGAAACGACCATCGGATTTTCGTAATTCTGTTTCTTGATGTCGTCGAGCAGGATCGGCAGGGCGTAGATGTTATCGACCGGAATGTCGAAGAAGCCCTGGATCTGTTCGGCGTGCAGGTCCATGGTCAGCACGCGGTCGACGCCGGAGGCGACGAGCATGTTGGCGACCAGCTTGGCAGCGATCGGCACGCGCGACGAACGCGAGCGGCGATCCTGGCGGGCATAACCGAAATACGGGATGGCGGCGGTGATCCGGCCGGCCGAGGCGCGCTTCAGGGAGTCAACGATAACCAGCAGTTCCATCAGGTTGTCGTTGGTCGGGGCGCAAGTGGATTGCAGCACGAAGATGTCGCGACCGCGAACATGTTCCTGCAGCTCGACACTGACTTCCCCATCGGAGAAGCGACCGACATTGGCACGGCCAAGATCGACGTTGAGCTGGTTTGCGACATCGGCTGCCAGTTTCGGATTGGCATTACCGGTAAAGACCATCAAGCTGTTGTAGGCCATTTCAACATCCCTTGGGGGCCGCGCATGCGCACTGCGTGTTTTGCCTGGCGAAAATGAAATCGGGCAGGCTTTGCAACCTGCCCGAAGGAAACCTGGCTGGGGAAGAAGGATTCGAACCTTCGAATGCCGGAATCAAAATCCGGTGCCTTGACCAACTTGGCGACTCCCCAGCGGGTCGTTCGTACCGTTTCGTGTACAAACGAGGCGCGCATCATAGCCAGCGCCCGCGATAAAGGCAAGTACTTTTTTAAATTTTTGCCAGCGGATGCTCGGCCAAGCCCTCCGCCAGCCAGCCGGCCATGCCAGCGGGAAGGCAGGCCAGCGCGGTTTCTGCGGCATCGCGCCGGGCGAAGGAGGCAAATACGCAAGCACCGGAGCCGGTCATCATCGCGTCCGGTGCATACAGCTGCAACCAGGCGAGATATTCCGCCACGACCGGGAAACGGTCACAGGCAACCGCCTGCAGGTCGTTATGACCAATACCCGGCCGCCAGTCGGCCGGCTTGATCGGCGGCGTGGCGCGGCACAGGTCGGGCGCGCCGAAAATGGCCGCCGTCGGCACGTTGACCGGTGGCTGCAGCACCAGATAGGTGGCCGGCGGCAACTCGACATCGGTGAATGCCTCGCCAACGCCTTCGGCAAAGGTATTGCGACCATGAATGAAGACCGGCACGTCGGCACCGAGGGCGAGGCCGATTTCTTCCAGACGCTGCCGCGACAGGCCGGTTTGCCACAAGTGATTGAGGGCGAGCAGCACGGTCGCCGCATCGGAACTGCCACCGCCGAGGCCGCCGCCCATCGGCAGATTCTTTTCCAGGTGGATGCTGGCACCCTGCGTGCAACCGGTGGCCGCCTGCAGCAGACGGGCGGCGCGCACGGTCAGGTCGCTTTCCGGCGGCACGCCGGGAATCGGGGTTTCCAGCACGATCCCGCCGTCGGTGCGCGGCGCGAAGCACAGACGGTCGACACGATCAATAAAGCGAAAAACGGTTTGCAGCAGGTGATAACCGTCGGCGCGCCGACCGACGACATGCAAAAACAGGTTGAGCTTGGCCGGCGCCGGCCAGTCGCTGTTCCAGTCCCAGGTGCTCACGGCAGATCCTTCCATTCCTCGATGCGCAGGCGCAGCTCGACGCCGCCCTCGCCGATCAGCGTCAGGCCGGCCGGCAGAGCCGTCGGCGCCGCATCGTCATAAACATAATCGATCTGCCAGCCTGCTTCGCGCAGGCGCGCCGGGCGCCCCTGCGCATCGAGCGCCATGTCTTGCGGCTGCGCCGCCTGACCCAGCAACCAGGCCGGCAAACGCCGAACCGGCAGACGCTGGCCGCTGACTTCCTCAAGCAAGGCATCGGCATCGGCGGCTTCGCGAGTGCGGCCATCGGCGGTGCGCAAGCGGGAAAGCGCCGGCGTGACTTCTATTTCCGCCAGGCCGATGCCGAGCGGATTGGCAAGCAGAATACGGTCGCCGCCATTTTTGTGTTCCCAGGAGAGTCGACCGCCTGAACTCTGCGCAGCCTGACCGGGCAACGTCACACGCAGGGCGAAACGGGCCTCCAGCGCAAAATCGCGCACATCCTGGCGGGCCGGCAACGGCGAGCGCGGCGCGCTGGCACAACCGACCAGCAGCAGACAGCCGGCCAGCACAGCAAACAAACGCTGGATCAAGGCAGCAGTTTCTTGATGGCGGCAGCGAGAACGTCACTTTCCGGATTGCGGCTCACCGCTTCCTTGAGCAGACGCCGCGCCTCATCCTTGCGCCCGAGGCGCCACAGGACTTCACCCAGGTGGGCGGCAATTTCCGGATCGGCCTTGATCGCATAGGCGCGCTCAAGTGTCTGCAGCGCCTCGTCCAGCTTGCCCTGACGGAAGAGCACCCAGCCCATGCTGTCCATGATGAAAGGGTCTTCCGGCGCCAGACGCACCGCCTTGACCAGCATGACTTCGGCTTCGGCGAGATGGATATTGCGATCGGCCCAGGAATAACCCAGCGCATTGAGCCCATGCGCATGATCCGGCTTCAGTTCAAGCAGGCGCTTGATACGCTTCTCCAGCACCTCCGGCTTGCCCTGGCGTTCGGCGAGCAAGGCGGTTTCGTAGAGCAACTCGAGATTGTCCGGCTGGCGCTGCAGGGCGCTTTCGAGCAAGGCCAAGGCATCGGACTCGCGACCGGCTTCGCGCAACAACTGGGCTTCAGCCAGCAGGAACTGGACCTTTTCGGTCGGCGTCACCCCGGCGTTATGCAGGAATTCGCGCGCTTCCTCGATCTTGCCCTGCTGCCGCAGGATCTGGGCGGCGCGCGAACGCGCCGTCAGGTATTGATCGCCGGCCGTGACCTGGCGGTAGTGCGCCAGCGCGGCATCAGGCTTGGCCTGCTCTTCGTCGAGTTGCCCAAGAAAGAAATGCACCGCGCTCTTGTCGGGGAAGGCGGTCTGCAGCAAGCGTTCCAGCTGCTGCCGACCGGTCGCCACGTCACCCTGCTGCAGCGCCAGCATGGCCACTGGATAAATCACCTCGGGACTGTCCGGCGCCTCTTTGAGCAAACGATCGAAATGGCCGCGCGCCTCACTGTAGCGTTTTTCGGTAATCAGCAGGCGGGCCAGCATCAGGCGGGCATCCTGCGCCGCCGGATAACGCTCGACAAAAACCTGCAGTCCGTCGATCGCCTGCGCTGCCGACAGACGCACCTGCAACTGGGCGCGCACCAGCGCCGCCGCCTCCCAGTCGGGGCGCTGCAACAATGCCTTTTCCGCCTCGCTCTGGGCGCGCGCCGGATCACCGGCATTCGCGGCCGCCTGCGACATCGCGAAATGCGCTTCCGGCAGGCTGTCGTAAGCGGCGGCGATACGGTCGACCAGCTGCTGTACGGCTTTTTTGTCCGGCTGACGGGCCAGCATGCGATTGAGTTGCATCAGGTTGGCCGCGACATTCGGCTGATCATCGGCGATCAGCTTGGCCAGTTGTGGCGCCAGATCGTCGAGACGATTCGCCATCACCAGCAGGGAGGATTGTGCCTGCTGCGCCTTGGCCGAATCCGGCTCGACCTCCTGCCAGAGCTTGGCCAGCTCGAGAGCCTGGTCATACTGGCGGGCAAAACCGGCAACTTCAACGGCGCGCTCGATCACTTTCGGATCGCGCGTGCGCCGCGCCAGGTCGTTCCAGGCATCCAGACCGAAGCGGATGTCGCCACGCTGCAAGGCGAATTCGCCAACCAGCGCCTGGAAAACGCTGCGCGCCAGGACATCTTCGGAGGATTGCGCCGCCCCCTGCGCCGGAACCCGCTTGCCAGCCTTTGCCGTGACTTCGCCAGCCGCCAGCCCGGGGACCGCATGGGTCAGACCGAGGGCGAGAGTCAGGGCGGCGACGATAAACTTCGGTTGCATGGCGTGCTTTCGGTGAGGGCTTGCGCATTGGAGCGCATAAAATCCGTTAAGTTTGCGATGTTATTTGGGAATCGACGGGGGAACAAGCAATGCCGGAATTGCCGGAAGTGGAAGTGTGTCGGCGCGGCCTGCAGCCGACGCTGGAAAAAGCCCTGATCAAGGGCGTCGTGATCCGGGCACCCAAGCTGCGCCAGACGATTCCGACCGAGCTGACCGAACTGTTGCCGGGCTGCCGGATGCTCGCCGTGCGCCGGCGCGGCAAATACCTGCTGATCGACTGCCGGCGCGACGGCGTCGAGGGCAGCCTGATCATCCACCTCGGCATGTCGGGCAAGCTGCGCTTCATGCCGTCCGGCAGCGCCCCGGAAAAACACGACCATTTCGACCTGCTCCTTAGCGACCAGATCCTGCGCTTCACCGATCCGCGCCGCTTTGGCGTCGTGCTCTGGCAACCCGGCCCGCCGGAAACGACAGAAAGCCATCCGCTGCTCGCCAATCAGGGCATCGAACCACTTTCCGACGCCTTTACGGTCGACTGGCTGTACGCGGCGAATTCGAAGCGCAGCGGACCGATCAAACCGGTGCTGATGGACAGCCACCATATCGTCGGCATCGGCAACATCTATGCCGCCGAAAGCCTGTTCCGGGCGGGCATTTCGCCGCTGCGCGCCGCCAACAAGATCAGCCGGGCGCGCTACGGGCTGCTCGTCCCGGCGATTCGCGAAACATTGAGCGAAGCCATCGCGGCGGGCGGGACCACCATTCGCGATTACATGCACAGCGACGGCAGCAGCGGCTGGTTCCAGATCCAGGTCGCGGTTTACGGACGTGACGGCCAGCCCTGCATCCGCTGTGACGGCGTCGTCAGACAAGTCCGCCAGGCCGGCCGCAGCACCTTCTACTGCCCTGGCTGCCAGCATTAATTTGTGACGGCAAGCCCATGTATTTATGCTAAATTGAAACGTCCGATCGCATCTACGGTGCTCTCAATATGTCGTTAGCCAACCAATTCGCCGCCTACTCCTCCTGGCGCGCCCGCCTCGCCGTTTATATCGGCGAATTCCAGAGCTGGCTGTCGCATAACGAACTGTCCGACGCCCAGACCGACCTGCGCCTCAACCAGTTGCTCGAGCGCCTGCGCGAAGACCGTCTGAACGTTGCCTTCGTCGCCGAGTTCTCGCGCGGCAAGTCGGAACTGATCAACGCCATCTTCTTTGCCGACTACGGCAACCGCATGCTGCCCTCCTCGGCCGGCCGCACAACGATGTGCCCGACCGAACTGCTCTTCGACGCCAACAAGCGCCCCTGCATCGAACTGCTGCCGATCCAGACGCGCGCCTCGAACTCCAGCGTCACCGAATACAAGGGCTTTGCCGACGAATGGACCACGGTTCGCCTCGACACCGAGTCGCCGGAAGCCATGCAGGAAGCGCTGCGCCATGTCAGCGAAACGACCCGGGTCGCACCGGAAGACGCCGCCCGCCTCGGCTTCGATGTCGGCGCCGGCGAAATCGACCTTTATCCTGTCGGCGACGACGGCCTGGTTGAAATCCCGCGCTGGCGCCACGCCGTGATCAATTTCCCGCATCCGCTGCTCAAGCAGGGCCTGGTCATCCTCGACACGCCGGGCCTCAACGCGATCGGCGCCGAACCGGAACTGACCCTGTCGCTGCTCCCCAATGCGCATGCCGTGCTCTTCATTCTCGCTGCCGACACCGGCGTCACGCAGTCCGACCTGGCGATCTGGAAGGAACACATCTGCGGCGGCGGCACCACCCGGCGCGGTCGCATGGTCGTCCTCAACAAGATCGACGGCCAGTGGGACGAACTGAAGGGCGAAGCCGAAATCGAGGCCGAGATCCGCAAACAGGTCGAAACCAGCGCCGCCATCCTCGATTTGCCGGCCAGTCAGGTTTTCCCGGTCTCGGCGCAAAAGGGCCTGGTCGCCAAGATCAACGGCGACGACGTGCTGCTCGAACGCAGCCGCTTGCCGCTGCTCGAAGCCGCCCTCTCCGACGAACTGATTCCGGCCAAGCGCGACATCGTCAGCGAAAGCACCAACAGCGAGTTTTCCGACGTCAGCCAGCGCGCCCTCGGCCTGCTCGACTCCCGCCTCGCCGGTCTGCGCGAGCAACTGGCAGAGCTGACCGAACTGCGCGGCAAGAACAAGGGCGTCGTCGAATACATGATGGGTAAGATTCGCACCGAAAAGGAAGAGTTCGAATCCGGCCTGCAACGCTACTACGCCGTGCGCAGCGTGTTCTCGACACTGACCAACAAGCTGTTTGGTCACCTTGGCATCGACAGCCTACGCCAGATGACCCGCGACACCCGCTCGACCATGCAGGATGCCGTTTTCTCGCGCACCCTGTCCGAGGCGATGGCCAATTTCTTCGGCAGTTCGCGCGAAGCGCTGCGCAAATCGAATGGCGAAATCAGTGAAATCCTCGCCATGATGGAAGCGGTATACAAGCGCTTTGCCGTCGAACACGGCCTCAAGCTCGGCACGCCGACCACCTTCTCGCTGCTCCGTTACGAAAAGGAACTCGATCGCCTGGAAGCCTGGTGTGACACGCATCTCAGCAACATGGTCAGCCTGCTGACGCACGACAAGAAGAACATCACCCAGAAGTTCTTCGACGAAGTCGCCATCCAGGTCCGTCGCGCCTTCGAACACGCCAACCGCGACGCCGAAACCTGGCTGCGCACGATCATGGCGCCGATGGAAACCCAGGTCCGCGAACACCAGATCCAATTGAAGCGTCGCCTCGAAAGCATCAAGCGTATCCACCAGGCCACCGACACGCTGGAAGACCGCATCGCCGAACTGCAGATCGTTGAAAACAATCTGCTACAGCAAAGCCAGGCACTGGAAGACATCACCGCGCACGTCCGCGACATGCTGCAACCGGTCAAAGGCAACCAGGAACTGCGCGCCGCCTGAAACACGAAGCGCAACGGTCAACAACAAAAAACCCGCGAAATTCGCGGGTTTTTTGTTGTCCTGAAAAACAACTCAGGCGCGCTTGTTGCCCGTGAGCTTTTCGTACTTGACCCAGAGCATGTCCTGGGTCTCGACGTGAGCTTCGTCCTTGGGGATGCAATCCACCGGACAGACCTGGACGCACTGCGGCTCGTCGTAGTGACCGACGCACTCGGTGCACTTGTTGGGGTCGATTACATAGATTTCTTCACCCTGCGAAATTGCTTCGTTCGGGCATTCCGGTTCGCAGACATCGCAGTTGATGCACTCGTCGGTGATGATCAGAGACATGGTCTTTCTTCCTCTCTCAATAAACTCAGGTTTTCGCCCGCAGGCGCTTTTCTACACAAGGTTGGACAAATTTGCTGACATCGCCGCCCAGGCGCGCGATTTCGCGAACCATGGTGGCGGAGATGAACATGTATTGCTCGCCGGGTGTCAGGAACACCGTTTCGACTTCCGGATAAACGCTGCGGTTCATGCCGGCCATCTGGAACTCGTACTCAAAGTCGGAAATGGCACGCAGGCCGCGCACAACAACCTTGGCACCCTGCTCATGCACGAAGTCCATGAGCAGCGTGTTGAAACCGACAATCTCGACATTGCCGACATCGGCCAGAATCTCGCTGGCCATCGCGACACGGTCAGCCAACGCAAAGCGCGGCTGCTTCGACGGGCTTTCGGCGATCGCCAGGATCAGGCGATCGAACAAACCGGCCGCCCGCCGCACGAGATCCTCGTGGCCACGGGTGATCGGGTCGAAAGTCCCCGGATAGATCGCTACGCGATGATTGAGTTTGTTCAAACGTCTGCCCGCCGCATCAAGTGAAAATGCACTTCACCCGCCTTGCCGTGGCGCACCGTGCGCCACTCCCCCAAGGCTTCCAATTCATGTTCTGCTTCGACATAGAGCACTGCACCTTCGTTCAAGACACCGGGCAAAAGCGGCTCCAGGCGCGGAATCCAGCCCTTGTTATAGGGTGGATCGAGGAAGATCAGATCAAATTTCACTTTCGTCGAGGACAAATATTGTATCGCATCCCCGCGCCGTATCTCTACCGCACTCGCCGCACCGATCATTTCGGCGTTGGCGTGCAGCGCCGCCAGCACGCGCGGCGCCTGCTCGATCATCACCACTTTTGCCGCGCCGCGCGAAGCCGCTTCGAAACCCAGCGCGCCGCTGCCGGCGAAAAGATCGAGGCAATGCCAGCCGTCGAGTTCCTGGCCGAGCCAGTTGAACAGCGTCTCGCGCACCCGGTCCGGCGTCGGGCGCAGGCCTTCGCTGTCGGGGAACTTGAGGACACGGCGGCGCCACTGTCCGCCGATGATACGCACCGAGTTCATTCGCCAGCCACCGTTACGGTCATCAGATCGACCGGTTTGACATGGCGGAAAAACGCCTGTTTTACCTGGTCGACCGTTACCGCCTGCACTTTTGCCTGATATTGCTCGAGATAATCGAGCGGCAGGCCGTAGAAGCCGAGCGCCGCAACGTTGTCGAGCAGCTTCTTGTTGCTGTCCAGGCGCAGCGGGAAGCTGCCGGTCAGATTGGCCTTGGCCGCCACCAATTCGTCTTCGCTCGGGCCGACCTTGAGAAAGCCTTCGAGCACGTCGCGCGCCAGCCGGGTTGCCTCGCGCGCCTGCGAGCCCTTGGTCTGCAGGCCGATCTGGAACGGTCCTGCCTGGCGCAGCGGTGAGAAATAGCTATACACGCTGTAGGCGTAGCCGCGTTTTTCGCGCACTTCCTGCATCAGGCGCGACACGAAGCCGCCACCGCCCAGCGTGTAATTGCCGACCAGCAGCGGAAAATAATCCGGATTGCCGCGCTCGACCGCGGGCAGGCCGATATAGACATGCGCCTGGCTGGCCGGATGGGCAATTTTCGTGACCTTGCCGCGCACTTTTTGCGGCGGCGCCGGCAAGACCGCCGCCTCGCCCTGCGGCAGACCGGCCGCGAGCGATTCGGCGACCGCTTCGGCCTCGGCTCGCGACAGGTCGCCGACCAGCGTGATCGTCGCATTCGCGGCGTTGTAATAACGCGCATGAAAAGCCAGCAGATCCTCGCGGCTCAACGTCGCCACCGACTCCGGCGTCGCCTGCCGACCATAGGGATGCTTCGGATACATCGCTGCCCAGAAGGCCTTGCCGGCAATCGCATCCGGCCGTGTCGCCGCATCCTTCAAGCTGGCGATGGTGCGCGCCTGCTCGCGCACCACGACGGCGTCGTCGAAGCGCGGTTCCTGCAGGACGGCACGCAGGACGTCGAGCGCTTCGCTGCGCTTGTCCAGTGCCGACAAGGTACGCAGGGAGATGCTGGCACGATCGGTATCGGCGCCGCCGGCAAGCGTGGCGCCGAGGTCGGCAAGCTGCTCGGCAATATCACTCTCGTCGCGACTGCCCGCACCGAGATCGAGCACCGCGCGCGTCAGTGCGGCCAGCCCCGACTTGTCGGCCGGATCGAACATCGAACCGGCGGCGAAATCGACCTGCACGTCGAGCATCGGCAACACCCGGCTGGCGACGAAATAGACGCGCGCCCCGGACGGCGTCACCCAGTGCTCGATGGCCACGCCGGCCTCGGCAAGCTGCATGGCAAAAAAAGCCAGCGTAGCGGTCAACAGTTTTTTCAGGCTCATTTTGCGCAACTCAGTGACGGGTGGCGACGGCGGCCCGGCGCGGCTTGCTGGCTAGCGGCTGCGGATCGAGGCTGCCGACGGTCAGCCGGTCGTCGGTGAAATACTTGCGGGCGACGGCCTGCACCTCGGCCGCCGTAACCTTCTGCAACTTGTCGAGCATGCGCTCGATCTGCTGATAGGGAATTCCGGCCGACTCGGTCTGGCCGATTTCCATGGCCTGGCCGAACATCGAGTCGAGCTTGTACACCTGACTGGCGACCAGTTGCGCCAGCGCCCGTTTCAGCTCGGCCTCGCCGATGCCGTCCTTCTGCACGCGCGCGATCTCGGCCCGGATGGCGGCTTCGAGATCGGCCACCGTATGCCCTTCGGACGGCGTGCCGGAAAAATAGAACATGCCCGGACCGCGCGCCGTGGCTTCGTATTCGATGCCGATCTCGAGCGCGACCTTGTCCTCGCGCACCAGTTTCTTGTTGAAGCGCGCCGCATCGTGGCCATCGAGCACGGAAGCCAGCATTTCCAGCGCGTAAGGCTCGCTTTCCTTCTCGACATCGCGCAACACCGGCGCCTTGTAACCCATGATCAGGACGGGCAGTTCGGCCGGCGCCTTGACCGTGATCCGCCGTTCGCCCTCCTGCTGCGGTTCGATCTGCGACTTGCGGCGCGGCAGATCGCGCCCTTCAAGGCTGCCGTAATACTGCTCGGCAAGAGCAAACACCTCGGCATGCTCGACGTCGCCGGAGATCACCACGTAGGCGTTGTTGGGCACATACCAGGTGTCGTACCAGGCCCTGGCGTCGGCCGCGCTCATTTGCTCAAGGTCGCTCATCCAGCCGATCACCGGCCGGCGATAGGGATGCGCCTGGAAGGCGACCGCATTCATCTGTTCGAAGAGCTTGGCTTCCGGCGCATCGTCGGTACGCATGCGACGCTCTTCCATGACCACCTTGATTTCCTGCGCGAACTCCCTGGCGTCGACATTGAGGTGGCGCATGCGGTCGGCTTCGAGCTGCATCACGTCGGCCAGTTTTTCCTTCGGCACCTGCTGGAAATAGGCCGTGTAGTCGCGGCTGGTGAAGGCATTGTCCTTGCCGCCGGCAGCGGCGACCCGTTTGTTGAACTCGCCCGGCCCGACGCTGGGCGTGCCCTTGAACATCATGTGCTCGAGCACGTGCGCGACGCCCGATGCGCCATCCACCTCGTCGATGCTACCCACCCGGTACCAGACCATCTGCACCGCGGTCGGCGCCCGATGGTCTTCCTTGACGATGATGCGCAGGCCGTTTTGCAGCGTCGTCTCGAAGGGGTTGGCATGCGCAGCGGTCAACAGCCACGGCGCCAGCAAAAAGGGGAGAAGTTGTTGCATACGCATGGGATTGCGGGGCTTTCTGTGAGGTCTTTCTGCTAAAATCGGACGCTGATTCCGCATCGATCGGACGGCATCTTAACGGCTTGCCGCCCGCCTGTCAGCAAGGCTTGAGACCACTTCCCCCATGTTCAGTTTCCTGAAAAAATCCGCTCCCGAAACCAAGGCCGACGCACCGGCCCCGGCGGAAGCCGCCCCATCCTGGCGCGAACGCCTGTTCAAGGGCCTGGCCAAGACACGGGCCCAACTGGGGGGCAAGCTCAAGTCCATCTTCGCCCGCGGCAAGGTCGACGACGAACTCCTCGAAGAACTCGAAACCCTGCTCCTGACCAGCGACTGCGGCGTCGAGGCGACGCAGCACCTGCTCGACGAACTGAAAAAAGCCGCCAAACGCGACAAGCTGGACACGCCGGACGCCATCCAGCAGGCCCTAGCCAACGCCCTGCTCGCCACGCTGCAGCCGCTCGAGCAACCGCTCGACGTCGGCACGCACAAGCCCTTCGTCATCATGATCGCCGGCGTCAATGGCGCCGGCAAGACGACCTCGATCGGTAAACTCGCCAAATACTTCCAGAACCAGGGCAAGAGCGTGCTGCTCGCCGCCGGCGACACCTTCCGCGCCGCCGCGCGCGAACAGCTCGAAACCTGGGGCGAACGCAACAACGTCACGGTCATCGCCCAGGACAACGGTGACCCGGCCGCCGTCGTCTTCGACGCCATCTCCGCGGCCAAGGCGCGCGGCATTGACGTCGTGCTCGCCGACACCGCCGGCCGCCTGCCGACCCAGCTGCACCTGATGGAAGAAATCGCCAAGGTGCGCCGCGTCATCCAGAAGGTCGAACCGAGCGGCCCGCACGAAACCCTGCTCGTGCTCGACGCCAACATCGGCCAGAATGCGCTGCAGCAGGTCAAGGCCTTCGACAAGGCGATCAACGTCACCGGCCTCGTCCTGACCAAGCTCGACGGCTCGGCCAAGGGCGGCGTGGTCGCCGCCATCGCCCGTCAGTGCCCGAAGCCAATCCGTTTCATTGGCGTCGGCGAACAGATCGACGACCTGCGCCCCTTCTCGGCCAGGGATTTTGTCGAGGCGCTGTTTGAGTAGGATCGAGCTGCCAAGATAGAGGATCGAGTAAGCCTTTAGCTCAAACCCCTAACATCTAATAGCTAACAACTAAAAAATGATTCTCGCCAGCAATCTTTCCAAGCGTTACCCCGGCGGCCACGAAGCGCTGCGCGAAGTCAGCTTCGAAATTTCGGCCGGCCAGATGACGCTGATCACCGGCCACTCCGGTGCCGGCAAGACAACGCTGGTCAAGCTGCTGGCTTCGGTCGAGCGCCCGACCTCGGGCAGCCTGGTCGTCAATGGCCAGAACCTGTCGGCCCTGCGCCGCAGCGCCATTCCCTACCTGCGGCGCAACTTCGGCCTGGTCTTCCAGGACCAGAAGCTGCTGTTTGACCGCAGCGCCCTCGACAACGTGTTGCTGCCGCTGCAGATCGTCGGCCTGCCGCATCGCGAGGCCGTCCGCCGCGCCCGCGCCGCACTCGACAAGGTCGGCCTGCTCGCCCGCGAAAAGGCGATGCCGATTGCCCTTTCCGGCGGTGAACAACAGCGCCTGGCAATCGCCCGCGCCGTGGTCAATCGCCCAACCATCCTGCTCGCCGACGAACCGACCGGCAATCTCGATGCTGAATCGGCCCGCGACATCCTCGAAATTTTCTCGGCCTTCCACCAGGTCGGCGTCACCGTCGTCGTCGCCACCCACGATCAAAGCTGGGTCGAGCGCTACCATCCGAACGTGCTGCGCCTCGACCACGGGAGGGTCGTCGCATGAACGCCTGGCTATCCCAGCACCAGGCGGCCCTCAGCTCGGCCCTGCGCCGCCTCTGGTCGACGCCGCTCAACACGCTGCTTTCTCTGCTCGTCATCGGCATCGCACTGACCCTGCCCGGCTTCGGCTACGTCCTGCTCGACAACCTGCGCGACCTCGGCCGCAACGCTTCCGGCGTGCAGCAGATCAGCCTGTTCATGCAGATCGATGCGAGCAAGAAGGACGTCGATGAAATTTCCACCCGCCTGCGCCAGGCCCCGAACAGCACCTGGCGTTTCGTGCCCAAGGAAGAAGCCCTGAAGCGCATGCAGACCAGTGAAGGCATGGCCGACATCGTCGCCAGCCTGCCGCGCAATCCGCTACCCGACGCCTTCATCATCGAGCCGGCCAATACCGAACCGGAAAAACTCGAAATCCTGCGCCGCGAAATCACCGGCTGGCCCAAGGTTGCCCATGTCCAGCTCGATTCGGCCTGGGTCAAGCGTTTCGATGCCTTCCTCAAGCTCGGCAAGCTGGCGCTGTGGATGCTCGCCGGCATCTTCGGCGCCGGTCTGGTTGCCGTCACCTTCAATACCATCCGCCTGCAGGTCATGGCCCAGGCCGCCGAAATCGAGGTTGCCCGCATGATCGGCGCCACCGACGCCTTCATTCGCCGCCCCTTCTATTATTTCGGCGCCCTGCAGGGTGCGCTTGGCGGCCTGCTGGCGGCGCTGCTGGTGATCGGCGCGCTGCGCCTGCTGGCCGGCCCGGTCGGCGATCTGGCCGGTCTTTATGGCGCCAGCTTCAGCCTGCGTGCGCCAGGATTTGCCGCAATTGGCGTGTTGACCGGTGCCGGTGCCTTCCTCGGCTGGCTCGGCGCACAGCTCTCGGTCAGCCTGTCGCTCAGGAAATTTGACTAAGCCAGTTGCAGCCCGTGGCGGCTTCAGCCGCCGCGACTTTCTCTGCACCCTGGGTGCCGGCGCCCTCGCCGGCTGCGCCCCGGCCGGCAAACCGGCACTGCCGCCGGGCGAAACCTTCGGCATGACGCAAACCCTCGGTCACCGCCTGCTTGCCGGCAACTTTCCCGCCCCCGACGCAATCCGCCATACCGGCACACTGATTGTCGGCGGCGGCATTTCCGGCCTGTCTGCCGCCAGGAAACTGGCGCGCGCAGCGGTCGACGACTTCCTGGTGCTCGAAATGGAAAGCGAAGCCGGCGGCAATTCGCGCGCCGGCCACAGTCCGCTCGTCGCCTATCCCTGGGGCGCCCACTATCTGCCACTGCCCGGCCCCGAAGCGCGCGACGTGCGCGAACTGCTCGCCGAACTCGGCGTCCTGCAAGGCGACCCGGGCGCCGTCAAACCGGTCTACGACGAGCGCTACCTGTGCGCCACGCCGCAGGAGCGCATCTACCGCAACGGCCTGTGGCAGGAAGGCCTGCTGCCGCAACGCGGCCTTGACGCCGGCGAACGCGAACAGCAGCAGCGCTTTCACGCGCACATGCAGGAACTCAAGCAGGCGCGCGGCAAAGACGGCCGACGTCGGTTTGCGCTGCCGATGGCCTTGTCCAGCCGCGATGCCGACTGGCTCGCCCTCGACCGCATACCGTTCAGTCAGTGGCTGAACGCCAACGGCTACACCGCCCCCAGCCTGCATTGGCTGGCCAACTACGCCTGCCGCGACGATTACGGCAGCGACTACCGGCAAACCTCGGCCTGGGCCGGCCTGCACTACTTTGCCTGCCGCAACGGCGAAGCGGCCAACGCCGCCCCCGATGCCGTGCTCACCGCGCCCGAAGGCAACGCCTGGCTGGCGCGCGGCCTGGCGGCCAGCGCGGGCGAACGCATCCGCAGCAACAGCCTGGTCTGGCGCATCATGGAAGACAAGCACGGCCTGACGGTCGACGTGCTGGAAAACGATAAAAGCATCCGCTATCAGGCACGCCAACTGATCTGGGCGGCGCCGGCCTTCATCCTGCCGCGCGTCTGGCCGGACATGCCGGGCGATCTGAAAAGCGCAGCACAGACCGGCGAATACTCGCCCTGGCTGACCGCCAACCTGCATCTTGCCGATTTCCCGGAAGAACGCCACGGCGCGCCGCTGGCCTGGGACAACGTGCTCCACGACAGCCCCGGCCTCGGCTACATCGTCGCCACCCACCAGTTGATCCGCCGCCAGCAGCGCGGCACGGTATTCACTTACTACCGCGCCCTGCATGACATGGCGCCGGCCGCCGGGCGCCGCCTGCTGCTCGAAACGCCGCGCGAAACCTGGGCCGAAGGCATCCTCGCCGAACTCGAACGGGTACACCCCGACATCCGCCGCCAGACCACCCGCCTCGACATCTTCCGCAACGGCCACGCCATGCGCCGCCCGACGCCGGGCAGCCTGTTCAGCGGTCAACGCGAAAAACTGGCCGGTTTTCGCAGCCCGCGTATTGCACTGGCACACGCCGACCTGTCGGGGTTTTCATTGTTCGAGGAGGCGCTTGACCGCGGCGTCACGGCGGCCGAACGCCTAATGCGGGCATAGGCATCCGCCGGCACAGTTAGCGGCTCGCCCGAA
Organism: Quatrionicoccus australiensis; assembly: GCF_020510425.1. Lineage (NCBI taxonomy): Bacteria > Pseudomonadati > Pseudomonadota > Betaproteobacteria > Rhodocyclales > Azonexaceae > Quatrionicoccus > Quatrionicoccus australiensis. Next base: position 2,605,352 of record NZ_JAHBAH010000001.1, on the reverse strand, counting down.
CCGGCGCCACGACCTGCGGAGCGCTGAAAAAATGCCATTTGCTTGACCGATCCGCATCCAAAGCGCATAGTCCCGGCCTTCTTCGCCCCCCGAATTGCTCTCCCGAGGGGCTTCTCCAACTCCGGAACAGGGTAAGGCCATGCATAAACCATATCAATTCAACGCCGCCAGCTTGAAAGCGGCCGTCAGCACCGCCAGCATCGTCATTCTTGTCGCCGCCTGCAACGGCAACGCCAACACGGTCATGAACTCGGACAAGACGACCGGCCTGGCCAGCGCCGCCTTCAAGGCTGCCACGCTGAGCGACGCCGAAGTCAAGGAACTGTCCGACAAGTCCTGTGCCGCGCTCGACGCCGAAGCCAAGGTCGCCGCCCCGAAGAGCAAGGAAGCCCTGCGCCTGGCCAAAATCGTCAAGGGCATGCCGGGCGAAGTGAACGGCACGGCCATCAACTACAAGGTATACGTGACCAAGGACGTCAATGCCTGGGCCATGAACAACGGCTGCGTGCGCGTCTATAGCGGCCTGCTGACGCTGATGAACGACGACGAAGTGCGCGGCGTGATCGGCCACGAGATCGGCCACGTCGCCCTCGGCCACGCCAAGGCCGCCATGCAGACCGCCTACACCGCCTCGGCCGCCCGCCAGCTCGCCGCCGCCTCGGGCAACCAGACGGTTGCCGCACTGAGCACCTCGCAACTCGGCGAACTGACCGAGAAACTGGTCAACGCGCAGTTCTCGCAGATCCAGGAAAGCGCCGCCGACGATTACTCCTTCGACCTGCTGACCACGGCCAAGCTCAAACGCGACGGCCTCGTCACCGCCTTCGAGAAACTGGCCAAGCTCGGCAACAACAGCAGCATGTTCAGCTCGCATCCGCCGTCCAGCGAACGCGCCCAGCGCATGCGCGAACGCCTCGCCGCCAAGCCGACTGCTGCAGCAAAGAAATAAATCGACGTCGCAAACGTGAAAAACCGGGGCTTGCCCCGGTTTTTCGCCATAACCCGATTGAAGTTATTTGAACGCGCTTGCGTTCGGCAATAACCGAAGGGCAGCTAGCGAGCGTCGCAATGACTATTTAATTGTCGAGGTTCCAGCTAAACCACCAGTCAGTAACGCAGGAAAGGCCGCCGCACCTCGTGCCAGGCTGTTTCGTCAGCCAGGGCCAGATGCTCCAGATCGTCCGCGGCACTCGCCGGATCATCCACCCACTCGCGCAGCAAGGGCGAGCCGTTGATCAGGTCGATCGCCAGACGATCGTGCTCGTATTCGTAGGCAAAGTCGCGCCACAGCGGGTAATCGGGATACAGCCGGCGGATCGCCTTGAAGGCGAGCGCCTGCAGGCGCCAGGGGCGGAAGGCGGCGTGTTCGTAGCGGGCATCCTCGACATGGATCTGGATGCCGTTGCACAGCTTGCCGGCGTGCTTGTGGAAGGTCGGCTCGAACCAGATCTCGCGCAGCGTGCAGCCGGCCAGCCAGTGCGGCGCGAAGGCACGCATTTCGGCGAGTACGGCGCGGGCATCGATGTCGGGCGCGCCGAACAGTTCGAGCGGACGCGTCGTGCCGCGCCCTTCGGAGAGCGTCGCGCCTTCGAGCATGACGGTGCCGGCGTAGGCGCGCGCCATCCACAGGTTGGGCGCATTCGGGCTCGGGTTGATCCAGGTCCGCTCGCCGAGCGGCCAGCCGTAACCGGGCGCTGCTTCCGGCTGCCAGCCCTGCATTTCGATAACTTTGTAATCGACATCGAGGTTGAGCAAGTCGATGAACCACAGGCCGAGTTCGCCCATGGTCAGGCCGTGCCGCATCGGCATCGGGCCGGCACCGACGAAGCTTTCCCAGCCGGCGCGCAGGCTCAGGCCTTCGACCGGACGGCCGGCCGGGTTCGGCCGATCGAGCACCCAGACCGTCTTGCCATGCTTGGCGGCGGCTTCGAGCACGTAGCGCAAGGTGGTGATGAAGGTGTAGATGCGGCAGCCGAGATCCTGCAGGTCGACCAGCAGCACGTCGAAGGTTTCCATCATCGCGTCGCTCGGCCGGCGCACTTCGCCGTACAGACTGAAGACCGGGATGCCGAGCTGCGGGTCGAGAAAGTCGGGCGACTCGACCATGTTGTCCTGCTTGTCGCCGCGCAAGCCGTGCTGCGGCCCGAAGGCGGCACTCAACTTGATGTCGGGCAGCGCAGCCAGCGCGTCGAGCGAATGCGTCAGCTCGGCAGTTACCGAAGCCGGATGCGCAAGCAGCGCGACACGGCGGCCAGCGAGCGGCCGGCGCAGTTCCGGCTCGGCGAGCAGGCGGTCGATACCGAAGAGGATAGAAACAGTCATGATCAAGAGGCTTTCAGGGTCAGCGCGAAGCTCTGCCGCAAATGAAAATCGGGTTGCGCGGCGGCATGCGCCAGCGCCCAGTAAGTCTTGCTGCCGTCGGCCGCTTCGAGCACGGCCGTCAGGCCGACCTGCAGCACCGCACCGCCCGGCAACAGGGCAGCCGGAATCAGCACGCGCAGTTCGACCGCATCGCTCGCTTGTGCCAGGCTGATCTGCGGCGCCACCGGAATGGCGGATTCAATACGCTCGCGGTAGCCGGCAAAGTCATAAACCGCCCATTCCCCGGAGGGCGAGAAATTGAATTCGCGGTATTTTTTCGCGTCGACCGCCACGAACAACTCGCAGCAGGTGTGCTGCCACAAACCGTCGGCAAAGGCGGGCGGCCGTGGCACCGGCAGGCGAAGCGCGTTCGGCGCCGCACGCAAGCGATAGCACAGCGCCAAATCCCCTTGGGCACCAAGGTTCGCCGTTACTTCGACAGCGAAAATGCCGGCACACGGACTGGCCGGATGGCAGAGCAGGGAATGAGTATTCTGGGCAGACAAGGCGAGGGTTTCGGACGAAGAAATGGCGCAGGCCGTACTTTACCCGCAGTCTTCGCGCCGGGCAGCGGTCGACCGGGCAAAAAGGCACAAAATGCCCGCGCCGGCCTTGGTCCGACCTGGCTTTTGGGGTAATTTACCGCCTTTGCCGAATCGCATCAGGGAGAGAAAAATATGACGCCGCTGCGGATCAATCTCGAACAAGAAGAGATCCCCACCCACTGGTACAACGTTGTCGCCGACATGCCCAACCCGCCGGCGCCGCCGCTCGGTCCGGACGGCCAGCCGGTGCCGCCGGAAGCGATGGGCGCGATTTTTCCCGCCCCCATCCTCGAACAGGAAATGTCCGCCGAGCGCTGGATCGCGATCCCCGAGGAAGTCCGCCAGATCTATGCACAATGGCGCCCCGCCCCGCTCTGCCGCGCGCTCGGCCTGGAACGCGCCCTCGGCACGCCGGCCAAGATTTTCTTCAAGTACGAAGGCGGCTCGCCGGCCGGCTCGCACAAGCCGAACTCCGCTGTGCCGCAGGCCTACTTCAACAAGCTGGCCGGCACCAAGAAGCTGACCACCGAGACCGGCGCCGGCCAGTGGGGTTCGTCCATCGCCTACGCCGGCCAGATGTTCGGCCTGCCGGTGCGCGTTTTCATGGTCAATGTCAGCTACCAGCAAAAGCCCTTCCGCCGCTCGATGATGCAGACCTGGGGCGCCGAAGTCTTCGCCAGCCCGACCAACCTGACCAACGCCGGCCGCGCCGCGCTCGCCGCTGACCCGAACAACCAGGGCTCGCTCGGCCTGGCCATCTCGGAAGCGGTCGAGGAAGCTGCCGCCGATCCCGGCACCTGCTACACGCTGGGTTCGGTGCTCAACCATGTGCTGCTGCACCAGACGGTGATCGGCCTCGAAGCCAAGAAGCAGTTCGACAAGATCGGCCTCTACCCGGATGTGATCTTCGGGCCGTGTGGTGGCGGTTCCAGCTTCGGCGGCATCGCCTTCCCCTTCCTCGCCGACAAAGCGGCCGGCGACAAGCGTGCCACCAACCTGCGCTGCGTCGCGGTCGAGCCGACCTCCTGCCCGACGCTGACCAAGGGCCACTACGCCTACGACTACGGTGACGTGTCCGGCTACACGCCGATCATGAAGATGTACACGCTCGGCCACGACTTCATGCCGCCCGGCATCCACGCCGGCGGCCTGCGCTATCACGGTGATTCGCCGCTGGTTTCGCAACTGCTGCATGAAGGCAAGCTCGAAGCCATCGCCGTGCCGCAGGTCGCCACCTTCGAGGCCGGCGTCCAGTTCGCACGTGCCGAAGGCATCATCCCGGCGCCGGAATCCTGCCACGCGATCCGCGCCGCGATCGACGAAGCCCTGCGCTGCAAGGCAACCGGCGAGGCCAAGACCATCCTGTTCTGCCTGACCGGCCACGGCCACTTCGACATGGCGTCCTACGACAAGTACTTCTCCGGCCAGCTCGAGGATTACTCTTACCCGGAAGCCGCCATTACCGAATCGCTCAAGCACTTGCCCCAGGTCGGTTAAGCCGTGAAAGCCCTCGTCTTCCTGCTCGTTCTCGCCAACCTGCTTTTCTACGCCTTCAGCAGCGGCTACTTCGGTCACTCCGACAACCCGGACGCGGCCCGCATCGACCAGCAGGTCGCGCCCGACAAGATGCACCTGGTCTCGCGCGGCGAAGCACCGCCGGTCAAAGTAGCCGAAGCACCGGCCGCCCCGGCGCCGGAACCGGAAACCAAGCCGGAACCGGTGATCGAGAAGACCTGCCTGCGCTGGGACAACCTCGCACCGGCTGCCGCCGATCGCCTGAGCACACTGATCGGCGAGAAATTCACCGCATTCAAGAGCAGCAAGAAAACCATCGCCGGCGAAGGCAATGGCTGGTGGGTCTTCATTCCGCCCCTGCCGAGCAAGGCGGATGCGGAAAAGAAGGCCGGCGAACTGCGCCAGCTGGGCGTCGAGGACTATTTCATCATCCAGGAAAGCGGCCCCAGCCAGTACGGCATCTCGCTCGGCGTCTTCTCGGCGGAAAAGGGCGCCCAGGAAAGGTTGACCGAGTTGAAGGGCAAGGGCGTCAAATCGGCCCGCTCTGGACCGCGCCCGGGCAAGGACAGCACTGTCCGCGTCGAAGCCAGCGGCCCGCTCGCAGAACGCGACGCCCTGATCGCTGCCAGCAAGCTCAAGCCGCCGCCCGAGGACTGCAAGTGAGCGACTTCATCGTCGGCCTGACTGGCGGCATCGGCAGCGGCAAGAGCACGGTAAGCGATCTCTTTGTCGCCGCCGGGGCAGCGCTGGTCGACACCGACGCCATCGCGCACGAGCTGACCGGACCGGGCGGCGCCGCAATGCCGCTGCTGCTCGCTGCCTTCGGCCCGAGCGTGGCGGATGCCAGCGGCGCGCTCGACCGCAATGCGATGCGCCAGCTGATCTTTTCCGACACCACGGCACGCAAGCAGCTGGAAGACATCCTGCATCCGCTGATCCGCCAGATTTCGAGCGAGCGCTGCGCTGCGGCCAACGCCCCCTACGTGATTCTCGCCGTGCCGCTGCTCGTCGAGAGCAACAGCTATCGCGAGCGCTGCCAGCGGATTGTCGTTGTCGATTGCCCGGAAAGCCTGCAGGTACACCGGGTAATGAGCCGCAATGGCCTCAGTGAAGCCGAGGTCACCGCGATCATGGCCGCCCAGGCAACACGGGTCGAACGCCTGCGCGTGGCGGACGATGTCGTGCACAACGACGCCGACCTAATCAACCTGCAGCAACAGGTTTCCCGCCTGCACGCAAAGTATCTACGACTATCGGCAGAAATAGCTAAAGCAAACTGTTGAGATTTGCCTGCAAATAGCTCAGAATTAGGACAATTTTCCATCTTCGGACCCAAGGTCGCGTGATTACTTACGAATATCCTTTCAACGAGCGCATCCGCACCCTGCTGCGCCTTGAGGATCTGTTCGAAAAAACCGCCCATTTCGCTCAGGCCGATGGCCAGCTGGAGCACCACACAGCCCTCGTCACCCTGTTCGAAATTCTTGAAGTGGCCGGCCGCGCCGACCTCAAGATGGACCTGATCCAGGAACTCGAACGCCAGCGCCAGACGCTGCTCGCCTACCGCAACAACCCCGACATTTCCGAAGAAGCGCTGTCCGGCGCCCTCTACGAAATCGAACAGTCATCCGCCGCGCTGCTCAGCATGACCGGCAAGATCGGCCAGTACCTGCGTGAAAACGACTGGTTGATGGGTATCAAGAGCCGCGCCGTGATTCCCGGTGGCGTCTGCGAATTCGACCTGCCGTCCTATCACTGGTGGCTGCACCGCAGCCCGGATGCCCGCCGCGAATCGCTCGACGGCTGGACCAAGCCACTGTTGCCGCTGCGCGACGCCGCCGCCATCGTGCTGCGCCTGCTGCGCTCGAGCGGTAGCCCGAAACAGCATGCCGCCGTGCATGGCCAGTTCCAGCTCAACCTCGGCGGCTCGGCTGCACAGATGGTGCGCGTCACGCTGGAAACGGAAGAACAGGCGATCCCGGAAGTCAGCGCCAACAAGTACTTCCTGAACATCCGCTTCACCAAGCCGCCGACCGGGGAAATCAAGGCCAAGGGCTGCGACCGCGACGTCAGCTTCAAACTCACCTTCTGCAATCTCTGATGACAGCACGCAAAGTCCGCTGCCCGCAATGCGGCCAGGATGCGCTGTGGGCCCCGGAAAATCGGTGGCGCCCGTTCTGTTCCGAACGCTGCAAGCAGATTGATCTCGGCGCCTGGGCCAGCGAAAGCTACCGGATTCCGGTTGCGGTCGATCCCGAAGACCCCGCTCTGACCGTTCCCGACGACGACCGCGGCTGACCGGGTCGCTCCCGGCAACTACCAGCCGCGCAGCATGGCGATGCCGTGCGCACCATGCGCCTGCGCTTCGCCCAACATTGCCTTTTGCATCCCACCCAACGCAAAAACCGGCAGCGTGTTGCCAGCCAGCTGGGCGGCAAACCCGTCCCAGCCCAGCCCGTTCGCCTCCGGATGCGTCTGCGTCGGCAAAACCGGGCCGAACAACGCGTAATCCAGCGCCAGTTCGCCGGCCCGGCGGATTTCCCCGGCCGTGTGGCAGGAAGCGCCGACCCAGGCAAAATCGGGCCGCACGGCACATTTGGCCAAACTGGCTGCCGACAGATGCACACCATCCGCCCCGACCATGCGCGCAATCTCCTCGCTATCGTTGATGACGACCAGCGCGCCATGCTCACGCGCCAGACGCACGACGCTTTCGGCAAACCACAGGCGCTGCGCCGCCGGCCAGCCCTTGTCACGCATCTGGATCAGGCGCAGGCCACCGGCCAGGGCTTCTTCGAGGCGCTCCAGCTGGCGCTCGACACCTTCCACTTCGCCCTGCGTGATCGCCATGCTGGTCGGCAAGGCCAGGCCCTTCAGGATCGGGCCATTGGCCGGCAGGATGGGCGCGACATGCGGCGTTTTGCCCATTTCCAGCCAGTCGACCGCTGAATGCTCCAGCGGCGCGGTAATGCCGATCTCACCGGTCCACGCCGTGACACGCCAGAATTCCAGGCGCACCGTGGCATGCGGATAGGTGAATTCGCGCGTCAGCCAGGGCGAACACTCGGTCACCGTGATGCCGAGCTCTTCCTGCAATTCGCGGATCAGCGCCTGACGATAATTTTCACCCGGCTCGACCTTGCCGCCGGGAAACTCCCAGTAGCCTGCATAGACTTTGCCTTCCGGCCGCTGCGCCAGCAGGAACTCGCGCCCGTCGGCGCGCAGCATGACGGCAGCCGCAACCTGGACGATCTTGCTCATCGCGCAGCCGTCCCCGCCTGCTGGCCGGCCAGATCGCGCGCGAACTGCCAGGCGACACGACCGGAACGCGAGCCGCGACCGAGCGCCCAGTTCAGCGCATCGCGCTCGCAGGCAGCAATCACCGCCTCGCTGACGCCGAACTCGCGCAGCCAGTGATAAACGATGGCCAGGTAATCGTCCTGGCTGAACGGGTAAAACGAAATCCACAGACCGAAGCGCTCGGACAGCGAGATTTTTTCCTCGGTCGCCTCGCCGGGATGGATTTCCTCATTGACCCGCGTCGTCTCCAGGTTCTCGGAAAAATACTCCGGCAACAGGTGACGCCGGTTCGAGGTCGCGTAGATCAACACATTGTCGGGCGGCGCCGCGATCGAGCCGTCGAGCACCGTCTTCAGCGCCTTGTAGGCGGTTTCGCCGGCTTCGAAGGAGAGGTCATCGCAGAAAATGATGAATTTTTCCGGCCGACCGTCCAACACATCGACAATATCGAGCAGATCGACCAGATCGTCCTTGTCCACCTCGATCAGGCGCAGGCCCTGGGCGCTGAACTCGTTGAGCACCGCCTTGACCAGCGACGACTTGCCGCAACCGCGGGCACCGGTCAGCAGGACGTTGTTGGCGCCATGGCCGGCGACGAACTGCTGCGTATTGAGCGTGATGCGCGCCTTCTGGTCGTCGACATTCTCGAGATCGGCGAGGCGGATCGGGTGCGGATGCGGCACCGGCTGCAGCCAGCCGCGCCCGTCGCGCTTGCGCCAGCGGAAAGCAACGGCGGCGTTCCAGTCGGGCAGCGGCGAAAGCGGCGGCAGGGTCGCCTCGAAACGGGCGAGGACGGCTTCGGCCCGGGCAAGCAGGCGTTCAAGCGGAGGAGTGTTGGGCATGATCGTTTTATACTTCGCGGCGAATTGCGAACTCTAACGAAAGCCATGCCAAAACTCCAAGCTGCATTTCTCTCCCTGACCGTACTCGCGGCCGCCCTGCTCGCCGGCTGCAGCAGCATTCCGTTCAGTGAAGCACCAGCCGCCTGCGCGCCCTGCGCCGCCTGTCCGAGCTGCCCGCCCGCCGTTACCGTCGCCGCACCGGCCCCCGCCCCGGCGCCAACCGCCCCCGCCGCTTTCTCGCGCAGCCTGCAAGCCGGCACCTGGAACGAGCTACCAGGCTGGGCCGATGACGACCACGCTGCCGCCTGGCCCGCCTTCCTGCAATCCTGCCGCGGCATGGCGAGCAAACCGCACGGCCCGGCCTGGAAGCGCGTCTGCGACCTGGCCAAAGCCGCCGGCCCCAGCCTGAGCAGCAAGGACGCCCGCCAGTTCTTCGAAAACCACCTGCGCCCCTACGCCATCCTCGCCGCCGACGCGAACCCGAATGGCCTGGTCACCGGCTATTACGAGCCGTTGCTGCGCGGCAGCCGGCAGGCGACACGCGGCTTCGAGCAACCGGTGCGCGGCGTACCCGACGACCTGCTGACCATCGATCTCTCCGCCGTCTTCCCCGAACTCAAGGACAAGCGTGTGCGCGGCCGCCTCGAAGGCAACAAGGTCGTGCCCTACTGGTCGCGCGCTGAAATCAGCGCGCGTGGCGACCGCCTGCCCGGCCGCACCCTGCTCTACGTTGACGATGCGGTCGAGCTCTTCTTCCTGCAGGTCCAGGGCTCCGGCCGCGTCCAGCTCCAGGACGGCAGCCAGGTCCGCCTCAACTACGCCGACCAGAACGGCCACCCCTACCAGTCGATCGGCAGGGTGTTGGTCGAGCGTGGCGAACTGAAGCTCGAAGAAGCCTCGATGCAGGGCATCCAGAACTGGGCGCGCGCCAATCCGGCCCGCCTCAACGACCTGCTCAACAGCAACCCGAGCTACGTCTTCTTCCGCGAAGTCGCGAACAGCAAGGACGGCCCGGTCGGTGCCCTCGGCGTGCCACTGACACCCGAGCGCAGCATCGCCATCGACCCGCGCTCGGTGCCGCTCGGCGCGCCGGCCTTCCTCGCCACCACCCGCCCCAATTCGGCGCAGCCGCTGAACCGCCTGGTGATGGCGCAAGACACCGGCGGCGCGATCAAGGGTGCGGTGCGCGCCGACTTTTTTTGGGGCTTCGGCAAGGAAGCCGGCGAACAGGCCGGACGCATGAAACAGTCCGGACGCATCTGGTTGCTGCTGCCGCCCGAGGCTGCACTCAAATAAGGCAAGCACGCACCAATCGATTGCACATTAGTTAAAACACGCACCATATGGGTGCTTATTTCATCAAACACAGAAAAATAACGCACTGATTTGAAAAGGAAAGCGCGCACTGGAATGGTGCTTGCTTTCCTCAGCCGGTCTTTTGAATTGGGGGTTTCATGGAAGCGTATCAATCAAGCAGCAACGTGCTGTTCATCCTGCTCGGCGCCATCATGGTGCTGGCCATGCATGCCGGCTTTGCCTTTCTCGAAGTCGGCACTGTCCGCAAGAAAAACCAGGTCAATGCCCTGGTCAAGATCCTGACCGACTTCGGCATCTCGACCATCGCCTATTTCTTCATCGGCTACGGCATCGCCTACGGCACGCATTTCTTCACCGGCGTCGAAACGCTGATGGAAAAAAACGGCTTCGAACTGACCAAGTTCTTCTTCCTGCTCACCTTCGCCGCCGCCATCCCGGCCATCATCTCGGGCGGCATCGCCGAGCGCGCCAAGTTCCATCCGCAACTGGCCGCCACCTTCCTGCTCGTCGGCTTCGTCTATCCCTTCTTCGAAGGCATCGCCTGGAACCAGGCCTTCGGCATCCAGGCCTGGCTGAAAGCGACCTTTGGCGAAGAGTTCCACGACTTTGCCGGCTCCGTCGTAGTGCATGCCATGGGCGGCTGGATCGCCCTGCCCGCCGTGCTCCTGCTCGGCCCACGCTACGGCCGCTACAGCAAGGATGGCCGCATCTCGGCCCACCCGCCGTCATCGATTCCCTTCCTCGCGCTCGGCGCCTGGATCCTGACCGTCGGCTGGTTTGGCTTCAACGTCATGAGTGCGCAGACGCTCGACAAGATCTCCGGCCTGGTCGCCCTCAACTCGCTGATGGCCATGGTCGGCGGCACGCTGGTCGCCATGGTGCTCGGCAAGAACGACCCCGGCTTCGTGCATAACGGCCCGCTCGCTGGCCTGGTTGCCGTCTGTGCCGGCTCCGACATCATGCACCCGATCGGTGCCCTGGCCGTCGGCGGCATTGCCGGCGCCCTGTTCGTGATCATGTTCACGCTGACCCAGAACCGCTGGAAGATCGACGACGTGCTCGGCGTCTGGCCGCTGCACGGCCTGTGCGGCGCCTGGGGCGGCATCGCCGCCGGCATCTTCGGCAGCAAGGCCTTGGGCGGCGCCGGCGGCATCGCCTTCATGCCGCAACTGATCATGACCGCGATGGCCATCTGCGTCGCCCTGGTCGGCGGCACGCTGGTGTACGGCACCCTGAAGCGCCTGTTCGGCATCCGCCTCGACCAGGAAGAAGAATACGACGGCGCCGACCTCAGCATCCACAAGATCACGGCAACGCCGGAGCGCGAACCGAACTGGTAAAACGCTGATCGGAAATAATAAAGTCTGTCGGGCGAGAATAAAGTCTGTCGGACAATTGATATAAGAGAGGCCCAGCAATTGCCGGGCCTCTCTTTTTGAACTTCCGGAATTCGGCCAAAGCTGACGTTGAAGCGCCGATCCGACTAGGGCGGGGATGTGGTCGGGAAGCTGCCATTCGCCAATGTTCAACCGCTATCACTAGCTTGGGAATGACAGAATAGATGTCACTGAACGTTGATCGGTGGCTGGGCAAGTGGAGCGGGTGAAAGTAATAGAACCCTCGTTATTTGGTTGGAAACCATTAAACTACACCCGCCCGATTCAACTTCAGAAAGGTTGATGAAATTGTTGTCTATCTAAGACAAGCCATCCAGTCACTTACTACGAAGGCGCCTCCGTTATTGATCGACTGATGTGCCAACTTAACGAAAAGTCGTGTTAGACATTTTCCCTCGGCGAGTTGAATTAAATTCTTTTTAATGGCTCCGCCATAGACAAAGCAAATGACTCTTGAAAAATGGTTATGGTGGCTAAAATTAGCACCGACTTCTTTAGTGTTTTTGTTCCCTGGATTTTTCTATTTGCTAAATGTTTTTCTATCAAAAATATTTGACGCATCAATTGCAGTAGAAATCATAGATGCCAAGCAATATTTTTTGTTTTTTTCGTTTGTCGGATTGATTCCTGTGGCTATCTTGATTCTGGTCGTTAGGAGTCGATTTCCCAGATTCTTGAATGCTGCAGGAAGACCTCCCAAGAACCTCACCAAATACTTCACGGATCACGAGAATGAGTGTAGTTATCCGATGGTTTGTACCTATACCTCTCTATATTTATTACTGCATTTATTTTATGGCTCCGTGTTTTTCTCATTTATTTTGTTTGTTTGATGCTCTGAAAAATGAAATAATCTATCATCCAACACGTAAGTAACTGGATGGTTTGTCTTAGATAGGCAACAATTTCATCAACCTTTCTGAATGTGACTCGAGCGGGTGTAGTTTAATGGTGGAACTTTTTGTTCCCAAGCTAGCGATAACGGTTGCTCATTGGCGAATGGCAGCTTCCCAATACATTCCCGTCCTAGTCGGATCAGTACTTCAACGTCTACTACGGCCGAATACCACCCCCTACAGACCATACTTCTACGTCACAGATCACCTATCAATACGCCCGACAATCCGAATGATCGCAATAAACCAAGTCAGTCGGACCGAATTGAAAAAGCCCCGCCAAAGTGCGGGGCTTTTTGTTGATCGCCGGCCGGACAACTAGGACACCGGCGACTCCCGCCCAGCCCAGCGCTGTGCCAGCACGCCGCCGACCGCCAGTTGCAGGGGGTGGTAGATCATGATCGGCATCAGGATCAGGCCGAGCGCCGGATTGGCGCCGAAGATGAGATGGGCCATAGGCACGCCGGAGGCCAGCGTTTTTTTCGAACCGCAGAAGACGGCCGCGATCCGGTCTTCGATCGGCAGGCCGAGCAGGCGACCGAGCAGGCGGGTCAGGGCAAGGACGATCGCGAACAGGAGCGTACTGCCGACGATGGTTTCGAGCAGGATGAGCGGGCCGTAGTTGGACCAGACGCCCTCCTTCACCGTATCGGCAAAGGAGGTGTAGACCAGGGTCAGGATGGTCAGCCGGTCGACGATCTGGATACGGCCTTTATTGTGGCTGGCCCAGGTAGCGAGTGCCGGACGCGAGAGCTGACCGAGCACCAGCGGCAGCACCAGCCAGAGCAGCAGGTCGATGATGACCGGCCAGACGTCGAAGCCGCTCCCGCCGCTGCCAAGTATCCAGGCCATCCAGAACGGCGTCAGGACGACGCCGAGCAGGCTCGACAGGGTGGCGTTGAAAACGGCAACCGGCACGTTGCCGCGTGCCGCCACGGTCAGCGCGACCGATGAGGAAACGGTAGACGGCAGCGCGCACAGGTAAAAGAAGCCTGTCTGCAGGTCGGCCGCCATCCAGCCGCCGGAAGCCTTGAGCAGCAGCCAGCCGAGGACGGGGAAGACGAGGAAGGTGCTGGCCTGGATCAGCAGATGCACCTTCCAGCGCAAGGCACCATCCTTGAGCGAGGCCAGCGAGAGGCCCAGGCCGTTGAGGAAGAAGACCAGGGCGATACCGATCTTGTTGAGCAGTTCCGGATGCAGGAAGCCGCCCTTGGCGCCGGGCGCCGGCCAGATGAAGGCAAGGGCGACGGCGACCAGCATGCCTTTGAGAAACCAGTCGAATTTGAATTTCATGTTGAATGACCTTGTTGGGGTTCGATGAAGTCCGGGCGCGGCAGCCTACCAGGCCGCGACGCAGCCGTCGCTGCGTGGATCTTCGCCGCCCTCGATCCAGCCGTCCGGATGCAGGACAAGCGCCCCGGCGTGCCCCATGCGCTCGTCGAAATCGCCCGCCACTTCGACCGGGTGGCCCAGCGCGCGCAATTTGTCGATGATTTCCGGTGCATAGCGCGACTCCAGCTTCAAGCTCGTACTCTGTTCCGCCCAGGTCCGGCCCAGCAACCAGCGCGGCGCGGCAACCGCCGAACGGACATTGTGGCCGCCCCAGACGTAACGCGAGAAGACGGCCGCTTGCGTCTGCGGCTGGCCTTCGCCGCCCATCGTGCCGTATACCAGCAGGCGGCCGTCGTCGAGGCGGGCCATCGCGGGGTTCAGCGTATGGAAGGGTTTGCGCCCCGGCGCCAGGCTGCGCAACTGGTTCGGCCGCAGATCGAAGGAGCAGCCGCGGTTCTGCCACCAGATGCCGGTCTGCGGCAGGACAACGCCGCTGCCGAATTCGAAGTAGATGCTCTGGATCATGCTCACCGCACGGCCTTCGGCATCGACGACACCCATCCAGGTGGTGTCGCCATCCGAGTTCGGCGCCGGCCACGGACTGGCCTTGCCGAGCGGCACGGCGTCAGCCAGCGCGTCCAGGGTCGAGTCGCCGAGCAGACCGGACGGATCGATCTGCATCGCCGCCGGATCGGTGACGTACTTGTCGCGCACGATGAATGCCTGCTTGGTGGCTTCGACCAGCGCATGGATGCCTTCGACGTTGTCCGGACTCCAGCCGGCCTGGCGGATGCGGTCGTAGATGCCGAGGATGAGCAGCGACGCCAGGCCCTGGGTCGGCGGCGCCATGTTGTAGACCTTGCCGCAGGACAACTGCACCTCGAGCGGCGCCTTGATTTCGGCCAGGTGGCGGGCGAGATCGGCTGCCGTAATCGGACTGCCGACGGCGGCCAGGTCGGCGCTGATCTGCTGCGCCAGTTCGCCGCGATAGAAATCGTCGGCACCGGCCCGCGCCAGTTGTTCGAGCGTCGCCGCGAGAGCCGGGAAACGATGGCGCTGACCATAGGCCGGGACCTTGCCATCGACCAGAAATGCGTCAGCGAAGCCGGGCTGGGCCTGCAATTCCGCCAATTTGTTGCGGGTGTTTTCTTCCTGGCTGTGAGTGACCGGGAAGCCCTCACGCGCATAGTGAATGGCGCTTTCGAGCAGGCGGGCGAAAGGCAGTCGACCGCCCCACTCGCGGCGACTGAATTCGTAGGCCGCGCCCCAGCCGGAGAGCGTACCGGCCACCGTATTGGCAGCCAGCGGGCCGCGCCAGGGAATGCTCGTCAAGCTGCCGTAAAGTTCGCGAGTGACGCCAGCACCGGCCGCGCCACAGGCATCGATTGAACGCATCGGCTGGCCCGGCGCATGCATCAGCCAGAAGCCGTCGCCGCCGATGCCCGTCATGTGTGGATAGACCACTGCCAGCGTGGCGGCGACGGCGATGGTCGCCTCGATGGCGTTGCCGCCGTCGCGCAGGATGTCGAGGCCGGCCTGGGCCGCGAGGGAATGCGAGGCGACAACGGCGCCACGGGTTGCGAGGATGGGTTTCATGCCGATTAGCCCTTCAAGTTTTGTTTTCTGGTGGACGGGAGACCCCAGGCCGGCGCAACACGATTGGTGGCGCTGCGTGCCGAGAGCAGATGCGAGCGCATCTCCCGGTAAGTGGTGATGACATCGTGGGCAAGGATGGCTTCGACGATCACCGAATGCTCTTCAAAGGATTCGCCCATCCGCTCGAGATTGCGGAACTGCGTCCGGCGGAAGGGCGAGACGCGGTGGCGCAGGCTGGTTGCCAGTTCGATCAGCACCGGGTTGTAGCAACCGCGGATGATGGTCGCGTGCAGTTCCAGATTGGCCGCATCGTAGCGATCGATATCGCCCGCCTGCATCGCCGCCCTGCCCTCGGCATGCAGTTCGCGCATGCGGCTGCGGTCCGCCTCGGTCATGCGCAGCGCGGCATGCCGGGCGCAAGCGGCCTCCAGCTCGCCGATCGCTTCGAACATCTGGTCAAGCTGGTCGACGGTCAGCTCGGCAACGACCGAACCGCGGTTCGGCCGGGTATCGACCAGGCCCATGATGGCGAGTTGCTTGAGCGCCTCGCGCACCGGCGTCCGCGACACGTTGAAACGGGCGGCCAGACTGACTTCGTCGAGACGCGAACCGGGTGCCAGGTTGCCGAGAACGATTTCATCGGCGATACGGCGACAGACATCATCGGCCAGGCCGCCCCGGCCACGGCCATCTTCAAAGGAAAGGACACTCATCAGGCAGCCTCCGCCAGTGGCATGAGCGGATGCCAGCAAGCCAGCGCCTGCGTGCCAACCGATTGCAGGGGCGGCACCTCGCGCCGGCATTGTTCGCTGGCGTGCACACAGCGCGGCGCGAAACTGCAGCCGGGCGGCAATGCGGCCAGATTGGGCGGCGCACCGGGCACCGCCAAGAGCGGCTGCCCGCGGTTCTCGGTGCCGACCGTCGCGGCCAGCAGGCCGGCCGTATAGGGATGACGCGGCGCGCGGACGATCTGGCTGACCGGCCCCTGTTCGACGATGCGGCCGGCGTACATGACAGCGATGCGGTCGGCAACTTCGACGGCGGCGGCGATGTCGTGCGTCACGAAAATCACCGACATGCCGGTTTCGCGCTGCAGTTCGCGCAACAGCAGCAGGATCTGGATCTGTACCGTGGCGTCGAGCGCCGTGGTCGGCTCGTCGGCGAGCAGCAGCTTGGGCTGGCAGGCCAAGGCCAGCGCGATCATCGCGCGCTGGCGCATGCCGCCGGACAGTTCGTGCGGATAGGCGTCGAAACGCCGTTTTGCCTGCGGAATCTGCACCCGTTCAAGCATCTGCAGGGCCTGGGCGCGCGCCGCCTGTTCATCGACCGCGGCGTGGGCGCGGATGGCCTCGGTAATCTGCTGGCCGATGGTGTAGACCGGATCGAAAGCCAGGCCGGGTTCCTGGAAAACCATGGAAACCGTGCCGCCGCGATACAGATCGAGCGCCCGGCCCTTGAGGGCGAGCACGTCCTGGCCGTCGACCAGCATCTTGCCCTGGATTTTCGTCGTCCGTTCCGGGTGCAGGCGCAGCAGGGTGCGCAGCGTGACGCTCTTGCCGGAGCCGGACTCGCCGAGCAGACCGAGCACTTCGCCGGCGCCGAGTTCGATGTTGACCTCGTTCAGCGCACTGGCGGTACGGCTGCCGCAAAACTGCACCGACAGATCCTGCAGGGAAACCAGGGGGGTAGTCATGGCTGAACCTCCGTAAGGGCAGCGGGATGACCCGAAGTCGGGTCGTTGAGATGGCAGGCGGCCTGATGCGCCGGCTCGCCGGGCAGGCCGATCAGCAGCGGCGCCTTGGCGGCGCAGACCGGATGCGCATGCGGGCAGCGATCGTGGAAGCGGCAGCCGCTCGGCGGGTTGATCGGGTTGGGCGGATCGCCGGCCAGCGGCGAAGCCTGCGTCCGGTTGTCCGGGTCCATCGAGGGTACAGCGGAGAGCAGCGCCCGCGTGTAGGGATGCGCCGCCTGGCCGTAGATGCGCTCGACCGGGCCGGTTTCGACGACCTGGCCGAGGTACATCACCATCACGTAGTCGGAGATGTAATGCACCACGTGCAGGTCATGCGAGATGAACAGGTAGGTCAGCTGACGCTCGGCCTTGAGTTCCTGCAGCAGGTTGAGCACCTGCGCCTGCACCGACTTGTCGAGTGCTGCGACGGCCTCGTCGAGGATGACCAGGCGCGGATCGAAGGCCAGGGCGCGGGCGATATTGACGCGCTGGCGCTGGCCGCCGGACAACTCGTGCGGATAGCGGCTGGCGAACTGCGCAGGTTCCAGACCGACGCGCGCCAGCAGTGCGTGCGCCTGGCGCATCGCCTCGGCGGCCGGCATGCCGTGCACGCGCGGGCCGTAGGCGATGGTTTCGGCGATGGTCAGGCGCGGGTTGAGCGAAGCGAAGGAGTCCTGGAAAACCATCTGCAGGCTGCGCCGGAATTCCTTCAAGCGGATGCCGCCGAATTCATCGACACCCTCGCCGTCGAACACCATGTTGCCCGAATCGGCGGCCATCAGCCGGGCGATCAGGCGGGCGGTGGTCGATTTGCCGCAGCCCGATTCGCCGACAATGCCCAGCGTCTTGCCCTTGGGCACCGAGAAGCTGACGCCATCGACGGCATGGACGAACTTTTTGCTCTTTTCCAGCGGTTGACCGCGTACGGCGAAGTATTTCCTGAGATTGCGCACGACCAGCAGCGGCTGGGCCGGACCGCCCCGGTCCTGAACCGGAGCCTGGGAGTAGGAGGAGGTATTCATCGACGGATGTCCATGGCCGAGCGCACGCTGTCTGCGAGCAGATTGAATGCGATTGAAGTGACGAAGATCAGGGCGCCGGGCAGCGCCGCGATCCAGGGATTGACGTAGATTGCTGAGCGCAGCGTGTTGAGCATCAAGCCCCATTCCGGCTCTGGCGGCTTGACGCCGAGACCGAGGAAGGAGAGGCCTGAGGCGAGGATCATGCTGACGCTGAGCAAGCCGGTCGCATAGACGAAAACCGGGCCGAGCACGTTGCCCAGCACATGCACGCGGATGATCGAAAAGGCGCCGGCACCGCTCATCCGCGCCGCCTCGATGTAGTCGAGCTGGCGCACCTGGGTGGTGACGCTTTCGGCGACCCGCACCACCTGCGGCACGAAGACCAGGGTCAGCGCCAGCAGGCTGTTGCTCATGCCCGGCCCGAGCGCGCCGGAAATCGCCACGGCGAGCAGCACAGAGGGGAAGGCGTAGAACACGTCGAGGACGCGCATGATGATCATGTTGACCTTGCCGCCGATGTAGCCGGCAAACAGGCCGATCGCGGTGCCGATGCCGAAGGCGGCGAGTACCGGCACGACGCCCATGAGCAGCGACAGGCGACCGCCGTGCATCAGACGGGAGAGCATGTCGCGACCGAGTTCGTCGGTACCGAGCAGGAAGCCGGGGCTGCCGATCGGCAACAGGCGCTTGATCATGCTCGCCTTGTAGGGATCGGCCGGCGCCAGCCAGGGCGCGAAGACGGCGGCGCCGATGATGATCAGCAGGACAAGACCGGCGGCCAGCGCCATCGGATCGTGCCGCAACTGGCGCCAGACGACCAGCCAGTAGCTGCGGCTCGGCGCCGGAGCGGCTACGGCGGCGGCCGGCAGGGAAAGTTCGAGAGAAGCAGACATCGATAGTCTCCGTTTAGCCGCGGCCTATGCGCGGGTCGATCAGCGGTTGCAGGATGTCCACCAGCAGGTTGAGGACGACGAAGAACATGCAGAGCACGAGGATGGTTCCCTGCAGCAGGGGGATGTCGCGCTGGAAGATCGCGGTATTGAGCAGGAAGCCGGTGCCCGGCCAGGCGAAGACGGTCTCGACCAGGATCGAACCACCCATCAGGTAGCCGATCTGCAGGCCGGCGACGGCGAGCACGGTCGGCGCGGTGTTCTTGGCGATGTGGCGGAAGACGGCGACGCCGGACAGGCCGCGGGCGCGCAGCGCGGTGACGAATTCCTGTTCCAGCATGTCGGCGACCAGGGCGCGTACGGTGCGAGTGATGATGCCCATCGGGATCACCGACAGGGTGAGCGCCGGCAGCACCAGGTGGCGCAGGTGCTCGGCATCCCACAGCCATTCCGAGGAACCGCCGGGGCCGGCGCCCATGGCAGGAAACCAGGGCAGCCAGATGGAGAAGACGATGGTGAGCACGAGGCCCAGCCAGTAGTGGGGAATGCTGACGCCGATCACCGAAATCACGGTGGCGACGCGGTCGATCCAGGTGCCGTGGCGGTAGCCGGCCAGGGCGCCGAGGATGCAGCCGATCAACACGCCGCCCAGCGCGGCCATGCCGGCGAGCAGCAGCGTGTTGCTGACGGCGCTAAGCACTTCGGCGGTAACGGCACGACCGGAGGCGATCGAGGTGCCGAGATCGCCCTGTACGGCGCGCAGTAGCCACAGGCCGTATTGCACCGGCACCGGCTTGTCGAGGCCGTAGGCGCTCTTCAGGGCGACGATGACTTCTTCCGGCGCGTCGGCCGGGGCGATGGCGTTGAGCGGGTCGCCCGGTGCCAGGTAGACCAGCACGAAGGAAACCACCGTCACGCTCAGCGCGATGGGGATGGCGTAGATCAGACGCTTGATGATGTAGGCAAACATGAGGCGCTTTCTTCAATCCGGCCGGGGCCGGTGAATGGCCGGGGCGAACCCCGGCCCGGTGGATCACATGCGGATGGTGGTCAGGTCCTGGAACCAGTGCTGGGCCTGGATGAATTCCTTGACCTTGGGCGAGATGGCGTGCGGATTGACGTCATGCACCACCCACAGCATCAGCGCATCGTCGACCATCGATTGATGCACGAAGGAGAGCAGCCCGTCCTGCTTCTTGGTATCGAAGGTGGTACGAATCTGGTCGATCGCGGCATCGACCTTCGGGTTGTTGTAGCCACCCCAGTTCACGCCGTTCGGCGCGACGTAACGGCTGTCGGCAAAGCGGGTCAGTGCGTAGAACGGGTCGGCGGTAACGTAACCGAGGTTGATCGCGGAGATGCCCTTGCCGGCGTTCATGTCGGCCTTGGCACCGCTACGCCAGTGCAGGTAGAGGTTCTCCAGCTCGACGACTTCGAAAGTCACCTGGATACCGATTTCGGCCAGACTCTGCTGGATGAACTCGTTCATCGGCAAGGACAGCATCTGGCCAGTCCCGCCCTGGGCGATGATGACCTTGGCCTTGAGCGGCTTGGCCTGGCTGTAACCTGCCTGGGCCATCAGGGCACGCGCGGCGGGCAGGTCGTAACCGATCTTGAAGGCCGGCTTGCCGAACCACGGGCTGGTCTGGTCAAGCTGCCCCTTGGCCGGCGTTGCCAGCCCGCTCATCAGGCTGACCACGGCGCTGCGGTCGATCGCCAGGTTGGCGGCCTTGCGCACCCGGATGTCAGTCCATGGCGAGCCGGGCTGGGTCGAGAAGTGATACGGCCAGACATGCGGCGTGACGTTCTGCACCAGCTTGAAGCCGGCCCCCTTCAATTGCGGCAGCACATCGGGCGGCGGCGTTTCGATGATATCGACCTGGCCGTTCAACAGCGCATTGGCGCGGGTCATCGCGTCGGGAATCGGCACCAGCACGATGCGATCCGTCTTGGCCATGCGCGCCTTGTCCCAGTAAGCGGTGTTCTTGACCAGGTCGGCCCGCTCACGCGGCACCAGCTTGTCGAGCTTGAAGGGACCAGTGCCGGACGGCTTGCTGGCGACCTTGTTCCAGTCCTTGCCCATCTTTTCCCACTGCGTCGGGCTGGAAATCAGGAACCACGGCAACTGATAGGGGAACAGCGCGTCGATATCCTTGGTCGTGATTTCGACCGAGTAGTCGCCGACCTTGCGATAGGAGGCGATCGACGGAATGCGCGGGCGCACCTGGGCGCTCTGCTTCGCATCGAACTGCGCCGACTTGTCGGCCAGCACCTTGTCGAGGTTCCAGACCACGGCATCGGCGTTGAACTCGGAACCGTCGTGGAACTTGACGCCCTTGCGCAGCGTGAAGACCCACTTCTTGTTGTCCTTGGCATCGACCTTCCACTCGCTGGCCAGACCCGGCACCAGCTTGCCCGGACGATTGCCGACGTTGGCCTCCCAGGCGACCAGCGGGTCGTACAGGGTGTGGCCGGTGAATTGGTAGGCGCCGGCGCCGCGATCCGGCTGACCGGTGGTCAGCGGGATGTCGGCCATCGAAATGCCATACCTGGCGACAGTTTCTGCATGCAAACCGCTATGCAGGGTGAGCGCCAGGGGAAGCGCCGCCAGCCAGCGTGAAAGCTTGGTAAATTGGGGGTTCATGTAGATCTCCAGAGTGGTGAAAGCACTGAAGAGATTGCATGCAATGTGCCAATTCAAGCGGTTTTTGGAATGTATTTCCTAACGAACTGTTCGGTATAAAAAATTTAATGGATTGTTCTTTGATGCCAAATCGGGAAGAGGGAGCCAGCCTGGAAAAGGCCCTGCGGGATTGCATGCAAAATGCACTCGACCGGGGCATCCCGCCGCAGAAAATGACCAGTTTGGGGCGCTGCAACGGGGGCCGGCAATCATTGCGAATGAGGCAAAGCGTGCTCGCAAAAACGCAGGCGGGTATAACATCCGAAGCATTCCCGGCCCGCCGCCACCGTCGCTCGCCACGTCAGAACACATGGAGTCGTGTATGAAATTTCCCTTGATTGCTATCGCGCTCGGCCTCGCCCTGGCCACCCCACTCACCGGCTGGGCGCAGGCATATCCCAGCCGCGAGTTGCTCAATACACAAAGAAGTGTGATCGGCGAGACGATCAGTTATCCGGGCACCGGGCCGGCCCGGGTCAAGGCCAATATCGTGACCATCGCACCGGGAGCGGAAACCATCTTTCACCGCCATCCGGCGCCGATGTTCGCCTACATTCTCGCCGGCGAACTGACCGTCGATTACGGCAGTTACGGCAAGCGCGTCTATCGCCAGGGCGATGCCTTGATGGAAGCGATGCATGCCGCGCACCGGGGCCTGAATCTGGGCAGCGACGTGGTGCGCATTCTGTCCGTGCATATGGGTGCGGACGGCACGGAAAACGTTGTCCTGGAAAAAACGGAGCAACCGCTCCGTCCAGACAACGCTCAATAGCGGGCGGGTTGGAGCCCGTCCGCGTTGGGCAACTCAGTGCAGCAGATGGGCTTCGAAGGTCGATTCAGCCTGTTCCGGAAAACGGAACTGCGCGAACAGGCGTTGAATTTCGGCAGACTGGACGCCCGGCTTGGCAATGAAGCTGATGCCGATGCGCTGGCCCTGTTGCACCAGCGTGTTGAACGCATAGTGCCATTCGCGCGCTTCTTCGAGACGTTCGATCACTTCGTGTTCCTTGCTGATCGCGACACCAGCGCCTTTGAGTGATTCGATGAAGCGGGTGGATTCGATGTTCGGGTTGTGGATCATGATCTCTTCGCAGATGGTTGGTTGCTATGTCTGCTTAACGATCATCTCCACATTTGCGCTGACGTCTATCGTGTAGCGACGTGTAACGGCACTGTCACCATCGATGACCTCCGCTCAGGCCTCGCGCTCAGGTCTCGTCCTCGTAGCCGTGTTCGGCTTCCAGTTCGTCGGCGAACCTGGCCGCCAGTTCAGCCCGGCCGGCGCAGGTTTCAATGCGCTGCAACAGGCGTTCGAAGGCTTCGTCGTCGATTTCGCCGGCAGCACGATTGACTGACAGGACATAGACCAGGAACTCGATGTTCTCGAGATCCTCGGGGCAGCCCGGCGTCTTGCCCAGGGCCGAGGCGAGCGCGTTGGCCAGCGACTTGCCCTCGCCCTGCGCGGGTTTGGGTGCCAGGTCGCGGTGTGCGGCCTGCACGATCCGGAGCATGTCCGGGTGATCTTCCGGGAGCGTCTGTTCCATGGTGCGGGATTCCGGTGAGGGGCGGGAGCGAAGAGAGAAGTAGCGGGCAGGAATCAGCTTCCTGCCGGCGCGTTCAGCGACCGGTCGCCTGCTTGCGTTCGAAGGCGATCGAGCGGGCCAGCCAGGCCGACCACGCGGCCATGGCCGGCGGGTAATTGCTGTAACCCTGGCTTTCGATGTCGGCGTCGAGCACGGACTGGATTTCGGACGACATGGAGAGCGCGGGGTAACGGTAACGACGTTTGGCAATTTTCATGATCTGGCTTGGTGATATTGGTCAGCAGGGCGTGAACTTTACCTGCATTGCACGCCCGCGTCAGTCATCAGCGGATTTTTGCGCTCCATTTGAGCAGCGCCTGCATCTGCTCGGCGAGCAATTGCTGCAGGCGGGCGTCGGTCAGGTTGCCGTCGGCGTCGAAGGCACCGGCGAAGGCATTGGCAAAGACTTCCGGCTTGTTGAGCGGATGCAGGTCGAGAAAGACGCAGACCTGGCGCAGGTGGTACTGGGCGCGCGAGGTACCCATGCCGCCGCCGGCGCCCATGATCGCCACCGCCTTGCCGGCGAGCAGCGCGTTGTCGGGTTCGCGCGAGGCCCAGTCGAGAATGTTCTTCAGGGCCGGCGCCAGCGAGTAGTTGTACTCGGGGCAGGCGAGGACCAGCGCATCGGCAGCACCGATCTGCGCCAGCACGCGCGCCACGGCCGCCGGCTTTTCGCCGAGATCGGCGTTGTAGAACGGCACGTCGGACAGATCGGCAAGATCCATGCTGACATCGGCCGGCAGAGCCGCCTGGGCGGCCCTGAGCAGGCCCTTGTTGGCGGACTTTTGCCGCAGGCTGCCGGCCAGGCCGAGTAGTTTGATCGCCATCGTTTTCTCCTTGTGACTATTGCTAGTGGATGCTGCACAGCCATCAGAACCACCCTGCCGTGCTTCGTGCCGTGAAAAACGGGCAAATCGGGCCGTCGACCGCTAAGGGCTGCCGCGACTGGATTTGAAGCCATATAATCGTCCGCTTGGCCGGCCGCTGGCAAGTTCAACGGCCGGGCCGTGAACCGCCCGCCGCCTTCGGGCGCGGACAGAAGCGCCGGATGGCGCTTCTTGCCAAAGGATGAACCACATGCACATGCACGCTTCCCGGGCCGCCGCCCTCCTCCTTGGCCTCGGCCTGCTTGCCGGCTGTGCCTCGCAACCGGCACCAGCCCCGGCGCCCGAACCGGTCGTCGCCCCCAGCCCGGCAACGCCGCCTGCCGTCAGCAACGAGGCGAAAGCCGAGGTGACGCTCGATGAAGAGATGAACGTCTTTTTCATGCTCGCTTCCAGCACGCTGAGCCGCGACGAAAAGGACAAGCTGCGCCGGCACGCCGCCCGCCTCAAGGAAGACGGCGAACAGATCGTGACCCTGGTCGGCCACACCGACAACACCGGCAGCCGCGCCTACAACCTGGCGATCGCCGACCAGCGCGTCAATGCAGTCGCCCGCTACCTGAAAGCGCTCGGCGTCCCGACGCGCCAGGTGCGCAAGGGTTTTGCGCCGCGCGAGCAGACCGCGCCCACCTGCAAGAGCTCGGCCTGCCTGCAGAAGATGCGTCGCGTCGAGCTGATCTTCGCCGCCGGCTGAGCCGCTACGCCTGGCTGCGGCTCGCCAGCCAGCTGCGCCAGCCGGCAAAGTGCGTGATGTCCTCGGCGCCATCCAGGCCGGCGCTTTCGCAGACGAAACCGCTGACCTGGCTGCCGTCGGCGAGCTTGACCTTGCCGATGCCGAGCGGCGCCGGGATGCCGGCCACGAAGCTGCCGAATTCGCGGGCCGGCAGCTCCCAGATTTCCATCTCGATCGCGGCGCCGCCGCTGGCGACACGGAGCATGCCCGGACGTAGCGGTGGACCACCGGCCAGGGCATAAAACCGGTATTCCGGCGCCGAACGGACCGCGCCGATCAGACGGCCACCGCGCTGGGTCAGTTGCCAGTTGAGCGGCAGGCCGGACAGGTGCGCACCGCACACGGCGACGCGCAGCATGCCGTCGGGCACACCCGGCGCGGCAATTTCGCCCGTTGGCAGCGGTTGACCGCTGGCGCCGAGCGGCAGGCCGCTCTCCTGCTGCCAGCGGTTCGCCAGTTCGAGCAGCGGCAGATCCTGGAAGGCCGGCGCGAACAAGGTCACGCCGAACGGTAGGCCGTCGCTGCGCATGGCGGCCGGCACGGCGACCGCGGCGTAGTCGAGCAGGTTCATGAAATTGGTGTAGTAGCCAAGATCGGTGTTGATGCGCAGCGGCTCGGCCTCGACCGCGGCGATGCTCGGATGCAGGCCGGCGGTCGGCGTGATGACCAGATCCACGTCCTGCCAGACGGCATCGCAGCGGCGCTTCAAGGCCTTCAGGCGGTAGGCCGCGTCGAAGGCTTCGACCGCCGTCGCTTTGGCGCCGCCCAGCGTGATTTCACGCGTTACCGGGAAGACCGACTCGGGCTGGCGCTCGATGAAATCCTTGATCGCGTGGTAACGCTCGGCGACCCACGGCCCGCCGTAGAGCAAGCGCGCGGTTTCGAGAAAGGGCGAAAAATCGAGGTCGACCGGTGTACCGCCGAGCGCGGTCAGGCGCGCCACGGCGGCGTCGAACAGCGCCGGGTTTTCGGCATCGCCGAAGAAAGCGAGCTGCTCGCGGCGCGGCACGCCGAAGCGGAACGGCGCCCCGGCCGGGAAGCGCCGGCCGTGCGGCGCGAGCGGCCGGCTGTAGGCGTCCTCGGCATCGAAGGCCTGGGCGACGGCGAAGACGGCGGCGGCGTCCGCAGCGGTCAACGTGAAAATCGACACCGAATCCAGCGAGCGGCAGGCCGGCACGACGCCGCGCGAGGACAGCACGCCGCAGCTCGGCTTGAGCCCGATCAGGTTGTTGAAGGCAGCCGGCACGCGGCCGGAGCCGGCGGTGTCGGTGCCCAGCGAAAAACTGACCTGGCCAGCGGCGACGGCGACCGCCGAGCCGGAACTCGAACCGCCGGAAATGAACTCCGGCTTGAAGGCATTGCGGCAGGCGCCGTAGGGCGAGCGCGTGCCGTTCAGGCCGGTCGCGAACTGATCGAGGTTGGTCTTGCCGAGCGGGATCGCACCAGCGGCGAGCAGGCGCGCGACGACGACCGCCGAGTCGGCCGGGTCGTAGGCGTAGTCGGGACAGCCGGCCGTGGTCGGCAGGCCGGCCAGGTCGATGTTGTCCTTGACCGCGAAGGGCACGCCGTAGAGCGGCAGGCTGGCCGGATCGACGACATCGAGCGCGGCGGCGCGGGCGAGCAGTTCGCTGCGCGGCAGCAGGCTGATCCAGGCGCGGTGATCATCGGCTGCGGCCAGATCGTGCAGGTGGGCGAACAGCGCCGACGGCTTGAGGCCGGCGCGGTAGGCGGCGGCCAGCGTGGCGAGATCGAGGCTGGCAGGCAGAGTGGTGGCGTTCATCTCAGTTCTCCGTGGCAGCTTGCAGTACGAGCAGGTCCTGACCGGAGGCAACCGGCGTCGCCTCGCGGCTGAAAACCTGCAAAATTTCACCGTCGACCGGTGCGAGGATGGAAAACTCCATCTTCATCGACTCGACGATGACCAGCGTCTCGCCGGCCTTGACCTGCTGGCCGGGCTCGACCAGCACCTTCCAGACATTGCCCGGCACCTCGCTGGCGACCAGGCGCGCGCCCGGCGGCAGGTCGAGTTCGGAATCCGGCGCCGCCGCGGCGATGTCGGCCTCGCTGATGTAATCGGCCTGACCGGCCGCCTTCCAGCGCTCGCGCTCGGCCTCGAAGGCAGCCTGCTGCTTCGCCTTGAATTCGCCGATCGGCGCCGCGTTGTCGGCCAGGAAACGGCGGTAATCGGCGAGCCGGAACGTGCCTTCCTCGATGCGCAACGAGGCGCGCCCGGCGACAAAGTCCTTGCGCAGTTGCAGCAGCTCGGCCTCGCTCACCGGCACAAAACGCACCTGGTCGAAGAAGCGCAGCAGCCACGGCTTGCTGAATTCCCTGGTTTTCTGCCAGCGGTTCCACATCTGCACGGTGCGCCCGACGAACTGGTAGCCGCCGGGGCCTTCCATGCCATAGACGCACATGTAGGCGCCGCCGATGCCGACCGCGTTTTCCGGCGTCCAGGTGCGGGCCGGGTTGTACTTGGTGGTGACCAGGCGATGCCGCGGATCGACCGGCGTCGCGACCGGCGCGCCGAGATAGACGTCACCCAGGCCGAGCACCAGGTAGCTCGCCTCGAACACCGTGTTGAACACCTGCTCGACCGAATCCAGACCATTGATGCGGCGGATGAACTCGATGTTGGACGGACACCAGGGCGCGTCCTTCCTGACCGACTGCATGTACTTCTCGATCGCCAGCTTGGTCGCCGGGTCGTCCCAGGACAGCGGCAGGTAGACAGTGCGACTCGGCACTTCCATGTCGTCGACCGCCGGCAACAGGTCCTCGGCGGCGACCAGCGCGGCGAGCAAGGCGGCGCGGTCGGTGCGGCGCGCGTCGAAATGCAGTTGCAGCGAGCGGATGCCCGGCGTCAGGTCGATGATGCCCGGCTGCGGGTTCGCTTGCAGCCAGTTGATCAGCGCCTGAACGCGGAAGCGCAGTTCGATGTCGAGGACCAGCGGGCCGTATTCGACCAGCAGGTAGGCATCGCCGGCCTGGCGATAGACGACGCGCGGCCGGTCGCCGGCGGCCGGCAGGTCGGCCAGGACCGGCGTCGTGATGCTCTCCGGTTCGGCGACGAGCGGCGCGGCCAAAGCCGCCCCCGGCGTGCGCAAGGCAAGATCGGCATTACGCAGGCGCTGCGCGGCACTCACCGCGCTGACCGGCACGAAGCGCAGCGTATCGCCCGGACGCAGCTGGCCGAGCTTCCACAGGTCGGCCTGGATGACCACGGCCGGGCAGACGAAGCCGCCCAGGCTGGGGCCGTCCGGCCCGAGAATGACCGGCATGTCGCCGGTGAAGTCGATGGCGCCGATTGCGTAGGCGTTGTCGTGGATATTCGACGGGTGCAGCCCGGCCTCGCCGCCGTCGGTGCGCGCCCACTGCGGTTTCGGGCCGATCAGGCGGACGCCGGTGCGGCTCGAGTTGTAGTGGATTTCCCAGTCGGTCGCGAAGAAGGTCGCGATGTCGGGATCGGTGAAGAAATCGGGCGCACCGTGCGGGCCGTACATGACCGCGATTTCCCAGTGGTGGCCGTAGTCCGGCGCAGTGTAGGCCGGGGTTTCTGCCGGCAAGGTACTGCACGGCGTGACGTGCAGCACGTCGCCCAGACGCAAGGTGCGGCCGGCATGGCCGCCGAACTGGCCAAGCGTGAAGGTGGATTTGCTGCCCAGGTAATCGGGCACGTCGAAGCCGCCGGCAATCGCCAGGTAGCTGCGGCAGCCGGCATCGCTGACCGCGCCGATGCGCAGGACCGAACCGGCCTTCGCGACATGCGCCTGCCAGAAGGCGAGCGGCTGGTCGTCGAGGGTCGCAGCGGTCGACGCGCCGGTCAGGGCAAAAACCACGTCGCAGTTGAAGCGCAGGCTCGGGCCACTCATCGTGCATTCGAGGCCGGCCGCGCCTTCCGGATTGCCGACCAGACGATTCGCGGCGCGCAGCGCGAGGTCGTCCATCGGGCCCGAGGGCGGCACGCCGACATCCCAGTAACCGACGCGGCCCGGCCAGTCCTGCACCGAGGTCTGCACGCCGGATTCGAGCACGTCGATGGTATTCGGGCGATAGTGGAAGGCATTCAGGTAGCGCGTCGTCTGGCGACCGGCGCGGAACACCTCGCCGTCGAGGATCTGGCGCAGGTAGGCAAGATTGGTTTCGATGCCATGCACGCGCGTCGCGTCGAGCGCGGCAATCAGCTGGTCGGTCGCCGCTTCGCGGCTCGCCGCATGAACGATGATCTTGGCGACCATCGGATCGTAGTACGGCGGCACTTCCGAGCCGGTGGCGACTGCGGTCTCGACGCGCACGCCGTCCGGGAAAACGATTTCGCTGAGCAGGCCGGAGGACGGCTGGAAGCTCTTGGCCGGGTCTTCGGCATAGAGCCGGACCTGGATCGAGGCGCCCTGCGGCGCCGGTGCGGCAGCCGGCAGTTCGAGATCGCCGGAGGCAAGACGGACCATCCATTCGACGAGATCGACGCCGGTCACTTCCTCGGTGACGCCGTGTTCGACCTGCAAACGCGTATTCACCTCGAGGAAATAGAAGGCGCCGCTGTTGGCGTCCATGACGAATTCGACGGTGCCGGCCGAGCGGTAGGCGACCGATTCCATCAGGCGTACGGCGGTCGCTGCCAGGCTGGCGCGCTGTTCGGTCGACAGGCCGGGCGCCGGTGTTTCCTCGATCACCTTCTGGTTGCGGCGCTGCACCGAGCAGTCGCGCTCACCCAACGCCAGCACGCGGCCGGCGCCGTCGCCGAAGACCTGCACCTCGATGTGGCGCGCCGCTTCGACGTATTTTTCGAGATAGATGCCGGCTTCCTTGAAATTGGCCCGCGCCAGGCGGTCGACCGATGCGTAGGCTTCGCCGAGTTCGTCCTCGGACCAGATCAGGCGCATGCCGATGCCACCGCCGCCGGCCGTGCTTTTGAGCATCACCGGGTAGCCGATGCGTGCCGCTTCGGCGCGCGCGTGCCCGACGTCGGCGAGCAGGCCGCTGCCCGGCAGCAGCGGCACGCCGGCTTCTTCGGCCAGTTCGCGCGCCGTGTGCTTGAGGCCGAAAGCGAGCATCTGCGCCTTGGTCGGGCCGATGAAGGCGATACCGGCGGCGGCGCAGGCATCCGAGAAATCCGGGTTCTCGGAGAGGAAGCCGTAGCCGGGATGGATGCCCTGGGCGCCGGTCTGCTGCGCCGCGGCAAGGATCTTGTCGGCGCGCAGGTAGCTCTCGGCGGCCGGGGCCGGGCCGATGCAGACGGCCTCGTCGGCCAGCGCGACGTGCAGGGAATTGGCATCCGCTTCGGAGTAGACCGCAACGGAAGCGATGCCGAGTTTCTTCAGCGTGCGGATGACGCGGCAGGCGATGGCGCCGCGGTTGGCGATGAGGACTTTGCTGAACATGGTGTTATCTCGCTAGAGCGCGGGTCGTCCCGCTTTCTTCTTGTTCCGCCCGGGTCGTCCCGGGGGCCGGCGCAGCCGGAGCGCTGAGTCTTGCGTCAGTCCCAGATCAGCAGGCGGACCGGCGTCGGGTTGTAGGCGTTGCAGGGATTGTTCAGTTGCGGGCAGTTCGAGAGCAGCGCCCAGACATCCATCTCGGCGCGCAGCTCGACATACTTGCCGGGACCGGACACGCCGTCGGCGAAAGTCAGCTGGCCGTCGGCGGTGACCGGCACGTTCATGAAGAAGTTGATGTTGGGCACGATGTCGGCCTTGTCCAGCCCGGCATCCGAGTTCTGGATGGCCTGCAGGTAGTTGTCGCGACAGCTGTGCATGAACTTCTTGGCGAGCGCATAGCGCACCGTGTTGCTCTCGGCGGCGCAGGCGCCACCGACCGTGTCGTGCCGGCCGCAGGTGTCGGCGACGATGGTCAGCAGCGGCCGGCCCTCGTTGCTGCGCAGCACCGAACCGGTGGTCAGGTAGATGCCGCCCTGGCCAAGGATGGTGTTGCTGACGCTGTAATGCTCGGCGGTGTCGTGCCGGTTGTAGAAGATGATGTCGGCGGCCTGGTTGCCTTCGACATCGACGATGCGCAGGGTCTGGCCCTTGCGGATTTCATGCAGCCAGGGTTCGCCAGACGGCAGCGTGACGTCGTAGACGGCGGCGGCCGGGTCGAGCGGGCTTTCCTGGATGCGCATGGCGGTGGCGGTCATCGCGGCTCCTCAGATCAGGTATTGCATATCGCTGTTGTGCAGCGCGCGGGCACCTTCCGGGCGGAAGGCGCGGCAGTAGTCGTCGGCCGCGGCAGGGCCGGAACGCCAGGCGGCGACGCCGACCGGGGCCGGTGCGTAGCCCGGGCGCGGATCGAGCGGATGCGGCGCCGCCGAGACGGCGACGATGACGTCCATGTCGAGGCGCAGATCGACGTAGTCGCCGGCCTTGGCGTGGTTCTCGGCGAAGGCGAAGCGGCCTTCGGCATCGACGCTGACCTTGCTGAAGAAATTGACCGGCGCCACCAGGTCGCGCCGGCCGAGGCCGTACTTGCCGATCTCGATCAACAGGCCGTCGCGCCCGGAGCGGTACATGCCGTTGCGGAACTGCTGGTAATTGTGATCACCGTACTTGGCGTGCAGCCGCTCGGCGTCGAGCAGCAGGCCGAGCGGGTCGTGCCAGCCCAGGCTGTCGGCGGTAATCGAGGCCAGGGAACAGCCCATGTCGCTCATCAGCACGTGGCCGCGCGTGAAGTGCGCGGTGTGCTGCGCCTTCAGCGTGTCCGGCGGGTTATAGCGCTCCAGCTTCTGGCGCGCGTTGTAGAGCACCAGCGACAGGTTGGCGCCGGCATCGAGTGCGGTCAGGCGCAGCGTGACGCCGCGCGGCAGCAGCCACGACCAGTGGCAGCCGCCGGGAATGACGTCGGAGAAAAGCACCCGGTCGACCTCCAGATCGGGGGCAAATTGCTGCCAGCGCTGGTCGATATCGACCGCGGCGCGGGCTTTCTGCAAAGCGGTGTTCATGCGTTTTCCTCCACGGCAGCCTGCGCCGACAGGCGTTCAAGCTGCTCGAGATCGGTTTTCATGCCCGAGGTCTCGCGGATGCGGTCGAGAATCTCCCGCTTCAGCGTCAGAAACTCGGGGGCAAGTTTCATGTCCTGCTGCCGTGCGGCCGGCAGCGGCACCTCGTACACCGTGTCGATGCGACCGGGGCGCGGCGCCATCAGCACGATGCGCTGGCCAAGGTAGATCGCCTCCTCAACGTCGTGCGTGACGAAGACGATGGTGCTGCCCTCGATGCGATGCACATGCCGGATCAGGTCGTGCATGACCTCGCGCGTCTGCGCATCGAGTGCGCCGAAGGGCTCGTCCATGAGCAGAATGGGCGGCCGGCTCATCAGGGCGCGGGCGATCGCGACGCGTTGCTGCATGCCGCCCGACAACTGATTGGGATAGGCATGCGCGACGTGCGCCAGGCCCATCAGGCGCAGCAGCGCGTCGGCGCGGCCGGAGGCCTTCTCGACGTCGGCATCGGTGCGGTTGGCGATGTGCGCCTTGAGCTGGCGGCAGAACTTGATGTTCTCGATCACCGTCAGCCACGGGTAGAGGCTGTAGTGCTGGAAGACCATCGCCCGCTCGACGCCGGGCCCGGCGATCGGCCGGCCATCGACGGCAATCGCGCCGACGCTGACCGTTTCCAGGCCGCCGATCATGCGCAGCAGCGTGGATTTGCCGCAGCCGGAGGCGCCGACGAAGGTCACGAACTCGTTGCGGCCGATCTGCAGGTCAGCATTCTGCAAGGCGGTGATTGCCCCCGGCCCGCGCCCGAAGGTCTTGCCGACGCCGCGGATTTCGATGCTGGCGCTCATGAACGACCTCCATTCAGGTAGGGAAAGGCCTTGCGATGGATCAACCGGAAGCTCTGGTCGATGACCAGGCCGATCAGGCCGATCATCAGGATGCCGGCGAAGATCTTGTCGGTCTGCAGGAAGCGCTGCGCCTTGAGCACGGCGTAGCCGAGCCCGGAGTTGGCGGCAACCAGCTCGGCGACGACCAGGTAGGTCCACGCCCAGCCCATGGTGATGCGCAGGGTGTCGAGCAGGGCCGGCTTGGCTGACGGAATGATCACCTTGTCGACGATCTCGCCGCGCGTCGCGCCCATCGTCTGCGCCGCCTCGATCTGCGCCAGCGGCACGCGCCGCACATCCTCGGCGACCATCAGCACCATCTGGAAGAAGGTGCCAATGAAGATGATCGCCACCTTCGAGCCTTCGTCGATACCGACCCACAGCATGACGAGCGGAATGAAGGCGACGGCCGGCATGTAGCGGATGAAGTCGGTGAGCGGCTCGAGCAGCGCCTGCACGGCACGGTAGGTGCCGATGTAGAGGCCGATCGGCAGCGCGAACAGGGCGGACAGCGCCCAGCCCGCGACGACGCGCCAGGTACTGATCGCGACGTCGTGCGCCAGGTCGTCTTCGGTCGCCCAGGCGAGCGCCCGCTTGAGCACGTCGAGCGGCCCGGGCAGGAAGATCTTGTCCACCCCGTCCAGGCTACCCAGCAGGCCCCAGGCGAGCAGCGGCGCAACCAGCCCGGCCACGGCCAGCAGCCAGTACTGGCGCCGGTCGATGGCGGTGCGGATCTGCCACAGCGAACTGCCGCGCGAAGTCCGGCTCATCGCAAGCTCACTTGGCCAGGGCTTCGGTCAGCAGCGAGGCGTCGATGCCCTTGGCCGCATCCGGCTTGCCGTCGATCAGCTTGTTGTCGAGCAGGAACTTGGCAATGGTCGGCGCCACGGTCTGCAGCGACTTCGGATCGGCGGCATTGAACGCGGCCTGGTTGGCGGCAGCGTCAAAGAACTTGGTACCGGGCAGGAAGACCTTGTATTCGTCGGCCTTCATGCTGACCACCTTGGACATGATCGCGGCGGCTTCATCCGGGTTCTCGCGGATGAACTTCTCGGTGTCGAACCAGGCGCGGATCATGCCGACCAGGTCCTTGCGCTTGGCCTTGATTGCCTTGTCCTGCGCGACCAGCAGGTCGGGGATCAGGCCCGGCATGTCCTTGGAGGTGAACAGCGATTTGCCCTTGCCGCTCTTCTCGATCTGGTTGACCCACGGGTTCCACACCACGGCCGCATCGACGCGACCGGACATGAAGGCGGCGGCAGCATCGCCGGCCGACAGATTGACGACCTTGACGTCCTTCTGACTCATGCCGTTCTTGGCCAGCGCGGTGGCGAGCACGAAATGCGAAATGCTGAATTCCTCGAGCGCGATGCGCTTCCCCTTGAGATCGGCAAAGCCCTTGATCTTCGGGCTGACCATCAGCGCGTCGTTGCCGGCCGAATTGTCATTGACCAGCACGGCCTTGACCGGCACGCCCTTGGCGAGCGGGCCCATGGTGTCGGACCAGGTTTGCGAGTTGGCGTCGAGTTGACCGGATGACAGCGCCGAGATCGAGTCGGTGTAGTTGGCGAACCAGACCAGTTTGACGTCGGCGTGATTCTTCTTGAAGAAACCCTTTTGCTCGGCAACGTACCAGGCCACCCAGCCCGGCCAGTCGGACACGCCAACCTTGACTTCGGCCAGCGCCGGCGCCGAGGTGGCGATCAGCGACAGGCCGACGCCGAGCGCGACGGCACCCTGGCGCAGGCGGGAGAAAACGGAAGAAACTTGCGAGGCCTCGCCGGAGAGGATGGAGCGGCGGGCGGAACGGGCTGCGAGATTGTGCATGACTGACTCCCTTGCGGATCGGATAAATGGGCGAGAGGGCGCTTCGTCAAAGCGATCCTCCCGGGCTTTTATCCCTCCGTGGAGCCATGCCCTGCCGACAACGAGTCCGGCATTTCATGACCGGCAGCTCTCGGACCAGACATCCCGCCCGACATTACTGCCCATTGGCGAAACCGGAACCCTAGCTACCCTTCGAAGAAGCGAACGCGCTACAACAGTTCCGCCCCTCTCGACAGTCTATTTAGCACGTCGTATGCCAAGCAACGCCATACAAAAATAGTCATTTAAAAACAGGACCATAAATTTTGGAGCAACCGAAAAAGGAACAGTCGGCCGGTAAGGTGCTGGCACATCGTGGTGCCAAGAACCACAAAAAGCACCACCTTGGTGCAGATTATCATTTGAAAAATCCGTTACACATATGCCAAAAGGCGTAGTATTCAGGCGTCTACCGATAAAAATCAGGAAGCTCTGGAAGTTCCTCCTGCATAGCACCGCCGTACTGGCCTGACCCGCTGCCCGAACAAGAATATGAGGCCCCCGCAAAACCTGCGCAAACTGCTGCTCTCCAGCCTGGTACTCGCCAATTTGCTGGTTGTTCTGCTATGCATATTCTCGCTGCAGCAAAGCCGCGAACAGTATGAACAGCGCGCCGAATCACTGACCCAGAACATCGCCAGCGCACTGGATCAGGACGTTTCCGGCAGCATTGCCCGCATCGACCTCGCCTTGCGTACCGTCGCCGACGAACTCGAGCGCCAACTGGCCGGCAAAAAAATCGACGAGGCCGGCATGACCGCCTTCCTGAGCCGGCACGAACAGCGCCTGCCGGAAGTCGAAGCCTTCCGGGTATCCGATGCAGACGGTCTGGTCATTCTCGGCAAGGGGCTGATCAAGGAAAAAAAGATCAGCTGGGCTGACCGCGATTACTTCATTTATCACCGCGACCACAGCGACAGCACGCTACGCATTGCCGAACCACGCATGGGGCGCGTTTCGCAGCAGTACATCATCGGCTTTTCACGCCGCTACAACAGCCCGGACGGCAGCTTTGCCGGGGTGATTTCGGCCCCCATTGCGCTTAGCCACTTCGCAAAGATCATTTCCCGCTTCGATCTCGGACCGCACGGCAGCATTATTCTGCGTGACGACAAGCTTGGCCTGATCTCGCGGTTTCCAGCCATCCCCGACCAACCTGGCGGCCAGGTCGGCAATCGCGGTGTCTCACCAGAACTCCGGCAACTCGTCGAGTCCGGCATCGCCACAGCCAGCTATCACACCCAGAACGGTCCCGACCGGCAGGATCGTCAGCTGACCTACCGGCATCTCGCCAAGGCGCCGATGATCGTTCTCGCCGGCGCCGCCAGCGAGGATTCTCTGGCAGCCTGGCGCACCGAGCTTTACCAGACCTCGGCGATGGCGCTTGCCTTCATCCTGCTGTCAGCCCTGTCCGGCTACTTCATGCTGCGCCAGCTGAGCCTGACCCAACTGCGCGAGGAAATGCTCAACCACAGCGTCGAACATGGCCTGCGCCAGCAGGAAAGTCTGCGCCGCCTCAACGAAATCGCCGCGTTCTCGCATTTGCCGCTCAACAAACAATTGCAGCAGGCCCTCACGGCGGGCAGCAAACTGCTGGAACTCGAGTTTGGCATCATCAGCCAGATCAGTGGCGACATCTACCGCGTCATCTCCCAGGTTTCCCCGGACAATGCCCTGCACGATGGCCAGGAATTCCCCTTCGGCGACACCTATTGCAACATCACGCTGCAGAGCGAAAATGTGCTTTCCATCGCCCGCATGGGAAGTTCCAGCCATGCCCGTCATCCCTGCTACGCCGCATTCGGGCTGGAGTCGTACATCGGCGCACCGGTCCTGGTAAACGGCAAGGTGCACGGGACAGTCAATTTCAGTTCCCCCACGCCCTACCATCGCGAATTCGACGATACCGACCGCGAATTCATGGCGCTGCTGGCGCGTTGGGTCGGTTCGGCCATCGAGCGCGAGCAGGCACAGCAGCAACTGGCCAGTAACGAACGTCAGTTGCAGACCATCATCGACACCGAGCCCGAATGCGTCAAATTGCTGACACCGGATGGCCGGCTATTGCAGATGAACCGTGCCGGGCTGAGCATGATCGAGGCCAACGCGCTCGAGCAGGTGCTGGGCTGCGACATCCTCACCGTCGTCGCGCCGCAGGATCGCGCCGCCTTCTGCGCCCTGAACGACAGCGTCATGCAAGGCAAGGCCGGCTCGCTTGAATTCGAAATCATCGGGCTCAAGGGTGGGCATCGCCAGCTGGAAACCCATGCCGTGCCGATGCGCGATAACGAAGGCCGGATCACCTCCATCCTTGCCGTTACCCGCGACATTACCGAGCGCAAGCGCAACGAGGCCGAACTCGAATTGCACCGGCGCCATCTCGAAGAACTGGTGCAACAACGCACCACGGCCCTGATGGAAACCGAAGCGCGCGCCACGCATATCATCCAGTCGAGCGCCGACGGGCTTTACGGCGTAGACGCCAAAGGCCTGATCACCTTCATCAATCCGGCCGCCTGTGAAATGCTCGGCTATACGGCCGAACAGGTCATCGGCCAGCCCGGCCACGCCCTCTTCCATCACAGCAAGCCGGATGGCAGCCCCTATCCGCTGGCGGAATGCCCGAGTCACAGCGCCCTGTGCCAGGGCATCAAGATGCGTGCCGACAACGAGGTCTACTGGCATGCCGACGGCCATGCCGTGCCCGTGATGTATGCCATACATCCGATGCTGGCAGACGGCAGGACGATCGGCGCCGTAATCAGCTTCGTCGACATGAGCGAACAAAGGGCCACCGCCCTGGCCCGCGAGCAGGCCTTGATGGCAGCCGAGAACCTGGCGCGTATCCGCAGCGAATTTCTCGCCAACATGAGTCATGAAATCCGCACGCCACTCAACGGCGTACTCGGCTTTGCCGACATCGGTTTCCGCAATTGCGAGAACCCGGCCAAGGCGCGCGATGCCTTTGCCAAGATCCAGCTTTCCGGCAAGCGCCTGCTTGGCGTCATCAACGACGTGCTCGATTTTTCGAAAATCGAGGCCGGCAAACTGAATATCGAGCAGACCCGGGTCGATCTCGGCGAAGTCATCGAACACACACTGGATCTGCTGCGCGACCGGGCGGAAGCAAAGGGCATCGAACTACACACCGAACTCGCCGCCGACCTGCCGGAAAGTTGCCTGAGCGACCCATTGCGGCTCGGTCAGGTGCTGCTCAATGTACTCTCCAACGCCATCAAATTCACAGCCCACGGACAGGTCAGCCTGAGCGCCTCGGTGCACGGCGATCGACTCGCCTTCCGGATCAGCGACACCGGCATCGGCATGACGCCGGCGCAGCTTGGCGAGCTGTTCAATCCCTTCCAGCAGGCCGACGCCTCATCCACCCGCAAGTTCGGCGGTACCGGCCTCGGTCTGGCGATCAGCAAACGCATCCTCGAACTGATGCAGGGCAGCATTGAAGTACGCAGCCAGCCCGACATCGGCACAACGGTCGACATCCTTTTGCCCTACATTTCCGCCCCGGCCGAAGCAGAAAAGGAAACAAGCCCCGCGCGTCCGGCAATTGCCGCCACGCCGCTACAGGGGCTCTCCTTCCTGGTCGCTGAAGACGAACCGATCAACCAGACCATACTGGCAGCCAACCTGATCGAGAATGGAGCGACGGTGGTCGTGGTCAGCAACGGGCGGGAAGCCGTCGAGCGCATTGCCCGCGACGGCGATGCCGCCTACGACTATGTGCTAATGGACATCCAGATGCCGGAAATGGACGGCTACGAAGCGAGCCGGCTGATTCGCGAACTGGCGCCCGACTTGCCGATCATCGCGCAAACGGCACACGCCTTCAGCGAAGAGCGCGACAAGTGCCTGGCCGCCGGCATGATCGGCCATCTCGCCAAACCGGTCGACCTCGAAGAATTGCTCAAAATGCTCCGCCAGCATGCCCGACGCGAGCGCCGGACCACGCTGGCCTGAACCAGCAATCCCAAAGGCTTACAACCAGCCGGCCACCTTGCTGCGCTCGGGCACACCGCCGGCGTGCACAACCTTGCCATCGACCACCACGCCCGGCGTGGACATCACGCCGTACCTCATGATCTCGGGCAGATCCTCGACCTTGGACAGGCTGATGCTGACGCCTTTCTCGGCGGCCACTTCCTCGATCAGGCGAACGGTATTCTTGCAGTTGGCACAGCCGGTGCCGAGTACCTTGATGTCTTTCATGGCACAACTCCTTAAAGCACGAGATTGAAAACGTAACCGACGAGCAGGATGCCGGCCGCAACGATGCCAACGAAGGTGGCAATCAGCGGCAGGCGCAGCACCTTGCGCAGGATGATCATTTCCGGCAACGAGAGCGCGATGACGCTCATCATGAAGGCGAGCACGGTACCGAGCGCCGCGCCCTTGCCGATCAGCGCCTCGACGATCGGAATGACGCCGGCCGCATTGGTGTACATCGGCACGCCCAGCGCCACGGCCGCAGGCAGCGACCACCAGGGCGCATCCTTGCCCATGAACGAGGCCATGAAATCTTCCGGCACGTAACCATGGATCGCCGCGCCGAGCGCAATGCCGACCAGGATGTAGGGCCAGACCTTGCCGACGATTTCGCGGACATGCCGACCGCCGGCCGTGAAACGCTCGCGCCAGTCGAGACGCTCGCCGGCAAACTCGGGCGCCGAGCCGGCGAGGATGCCCTGCACCCAATCCTCGAGATGGCGTTCCATTTTCAGATGACCGATCACCAGGCCGGCAATGATCGCCACCGCCAGGCCGAGCCCGAGGTAAAGCGCCGCCACCTGCCAGCCGAACATGCCGAAGAGCAGGACCAGCGCCACTTCATTAACCATCGGCGCCGAAATCAGGAAGGAGAAGGTCACGCCGAGCGGCACACCGGCCGACAGGAAGCCGATGAACAGCGGCACCGCAGAGCAGGAGCAGAAGGGCGTGACGATGCCGAGCAAGGCCGCCAGCACATTGCCGACGCCGACCCGCTTGCCGGAGAGCAGCGCACGCGTGCGCTCGGGCGAGAAGAAGGTCTGGATGATGCCCATCAGGAAGACGATGCCGGTCAGCAGGAGCAGGACCTTGGGCGTGTCGTAGAAGAAGAAATGCACCGCTTCGCCGAGCGGTGTGCCATGTGCCAGACCGAGGGCGGCGATCACGGCATCGGCGAACTCGGTCAGATGGCTGTAGACCGCGAACCAGAGCAACGTCGCCACGGCCAGGCCGAGCAGCCAGACGCGCAGGGACGGACGGGATTTTTCGGGGAGGTCGGCAGAGCCCATGGTTGCGATCCGGAATTCTGTTCAGATGAACGGAAGACGCAGCATGCCGCGAAAGGATGCAGGGAGGTGCATTTAATTTATGCCGACCGGAACCGGTCGACCGCTACGACTCGCCCGAATCCGCCAGCGGCGGGCGCGGCACGAAGCAGCAGACCTCGCCGTCGGCATCGAAACGCACCTGGCAGGCGCTGACCAGTTGCGCGCGCAAACGCCGGCGCGCCCGTTGCAGACGCGACTTGGCGCCGGGCAGCGAGATCCCGAGGCGCTCGGCCAGCACCTGCTGCGTCCGGCCTTCGAGATCGCACAAGGTGATCGCCAGGCGGTCGGCCGCCGACAGTTCGGACAGTACGCGCGGCAGGCACTGGCTCAGCGCATCGACCACCGGCGCCGCGTCCGCCCCCGGCGCCGGAATGTCGGCCGGCAGTTCGACATGCTCGCGGCTGCGCCGCAGACGATCGAGCAGCGCGTTGCGCGTTACCTCGAAGAGCCAGGCGCGCGCATTCTCGATACGGCAGAACTTGGCGTCCTGGCGCAGCGCCTTGATGAAAACCTCCTGCAGGACATCGTCGACCTC
Organism: Quatrionicoccus australiensis; assembly: GCF_020510425.1. NCBI lineage: Bacteria > Pseudomonadati > Pseudomonadota > Betaproteobacteria > Rhodocyclales > Azonexaceae > Quatrionicoccus > Quatrionicoccus australiensis. The sequence goes on along the minus strand of NZ_JAHBAH010000001.1, from coordinate 2,565,178 downwards.
GTCGGCCGGCGCGCCGTGCCGGTGCAGGTAGGCGCGCAATTCGCCGACATGGGCTTGCCAGGCGGTCAACAGGCAGGGAACGGCCATTTTGCTCAGTCCACCTCGCCGGCAAAAAAGCGTGTTTTGAACCACAGCGCCAGGCTGACCAGGGCAATCATCACCGGCACCTCGACCAGCGGCCCGATCACCGCGGCGAAGGCGGCACCGGAATTGATGCCATAGACGGCAATCGCCACCGCGATCGCCAGTTCGAAATTGTTGCTGGCGGCAGTGAAGGACAGCGTCGTGCACTTCTTGTAATTGGCCCCGAGCTTGCGGCTCATCGCGAACGAGAAGAGAAACATGACGATGAAATAGATCAGCAGCGGCACGGCGATACGCACGACGTCGAGTGGAATGCTGACGATGAGCTGGCCCTTGAGACTGAACATGACGACGATGGTGAACAGCAGCGCGACCAGCGTCAGCGGCCCGATCTTCGGCACGAAATGCGTGTGGTACCAGTCCTTCGAAACGTAGCGCAGCATGATGACGCGGGTCAGCACGCCGGCGACGCAGGGAATGCCAAGGTAGATGAAGACGCTTTCGGCAATCTGGCCGATCGAGATATCGACCACCATGCCGGTCAACCCGAAAAAAGGCGGCAAAACGGTGACGAAAAACCAGGCGTAAATACTGAAAAACAGCACCTGGAAGATCGAATTGAAGGCAACCAGGCCGGCCGCGTATTCAGTCGAGCCCTTGGCGATGTCGTTCCAGACGATGACCATCGCGATGCAGCGGGCGAGGCCGATCAGGATCAGGCCGACCATGTACTCCGGCTTGTCCGGCAGGAAGATGACGGCCAGCGCGAACATCAGGATGGGCCCGATGATCCAGTTCTGGAGCAGCGACAGGCCGAGCACCTTCCGGTCGGCAAAGACGTCGGCCAACTCCTCGTAGCGCACCTTGGCAAAGGGTGGATACATCATCACGATGAGGCCGAGCGCAATCGGGATATTTGTCGTGCCGACCTGGAAGCGATTGATGAACGCCTCGCTGCCCGGCACGAAATAGCCGAGCGCGATGCCCAGCGCCATCGCGGCGAAAATCCATACCGTCAGGTAACGGTCGAGGAAGGAAAGTTTCTTGCTGACTGCGCTCATGCCATGCTCCCACACGAAACCCGGCGCGGTTTCGCTCGATAGAAAATCCACTTACAGCGTGCCGATCCGATCCAGCTCGGTCTGAAGGCGCGCCCGCTCGTCCACCAGTTCAGCGAGTGGCAAGGCAAGAAAAGCCTCGATGCGGCGGCGCAGGATGCGATAGGCCGTCATGAAGGCGGCGTCGATTTCCGCATCCGTGCCCACGGCATGCGCCGGATCCTCGACGCCCCAGTGGCTGCGCACGACCGGCCCGAGGTAGGCCGGACAGGTTTCGCCGGCTGCACTGCCGCAGACGGTGATCACGATATCCGGTATCAGCGGCAGGTTGTCCCAGGACTTGCTGGCGTAACCCGCCGTTGCAATCCCTTCACGCGCCAGCAAGGCGAGCGAACGCGGATGCACCCGCCCGGTCGGTTTGCTGCCAGCACTGATCGCCCGCCAGCCGGCCGGCGCCAGGTGATTGAAGGTGGCTTCGGCGAGGATGGAGCGACAGGAATTACCGGTACACAAAAAAAGAATGTTCATTTTTCCACTCCCGGCGAACCGCCTTCAGCCGGCCCGCAGAGCGGAGCCAGGCGCAGATCGCCACATTGTTCGGGGTGACCGGCGCAGCACTCGGCGGTCAGATAGTCGATCACCGTCTGCATCAGCCCCATGTTGGCGCGATAGCGCTGGAAGCGACCTTCCTGCACCACCGTCAGCAAACCGGCCTGGCTCAGCGCCTTGAGATGGAAGGACAGGTTGGACGGCGGCAAATCGAGGCTGGCGGCGATATCGCCGGCGACCAGACCGTCCGGCCCCTGGCGGACCAGCAGGCGAAAAACGTCGAGCCGGATCGGCGAGGACAGGGATTCGAAGACAGCGATGGCAGAATTTTTTTCCATGCTTCGATATTACAACAAATATTGAAATATTAAATCCCATCAAACTTGGGGAGAAGTCGAAATCGAGGAAAAGACCGGAGCCGGGCCAGGAAGAACATGGCAGGCCCTCAGTTTTTTTCAGAAGCCCGGCCGCCGGCCTGCACCTGATTGCTCTTGAGGCTTAACGCACCAGTTGTGGCGCACCACAAGTCAGGGTGAACACAGAGACATCGGCAATGCCAATCTGAATACCGAGCAGCGACAAGACCGGGGCAAGAATCGCATCGAGCAGGGCAAAGACCGGGTTCAGGACGCCGCGCAGCGCATCAAGCAGGGTTCCCAGTTGCAGATCCAGGCCAAGCAGTTTGACGTCCAGGATCAGACTGCTCGCGAGCACATTGAACAAGCCCGTCGTAGACAAGCCATCGACAGACTGGGTATTGCCTGCATTGAACGGCCCGGTAAATGCGAGATCCGCCGCCCCTCCCGGCAAATTGACTTCGGCCCGGGCATCAACGGTCACCAGACCCAGCACATTGAGAATGGTCGCCTTGCTCACCGTGGCCGCCGCACTGCGGTTGGTCATCGCATCGGCATTGACGTTACCGACATAGGCGCGCACCGCACTGGAAGCGACCCCGACATTGACGATGCTGTTATCTCTCGGGTAGCGGCAATCGATGCTCTTCAACCAGGCATCACCGGCCGCAACTTCGAGATAGAGAGGCAGATTGACCAAGCCGCCGAGCACCTCGCCAATAACCAGGTGCAGTTTCAAACGCCACTGCGAAGTGTGGGCCTGCGTTCGCCAGTGACCGTCGGCACCAATGCCGGGCGGACCAATCGCGATGCTGGGCGGCTCGATCATGGTCAGGGCAACATCGAGCTTCGCCAAGCCGCCAAGATCCAGACCGAGCGCAGGTATATTGATAAAGTTTTTCCCATTCGCCACCTGCGCGGCCAGGGTCACCAGCTGCAGCAAATTGATATTGGCCTCGGCAGCGCTGTTGCCCGGGGCCAACGAGGCATCGATCAGGTCGCCGAGCTTCAGCGAGAGATCACCACCGGACTTCAGCGCCAGCAAATTCAGCGTATCAATCACCGTCGCATCGACGGTCGCCAGATCGGTCTGCGTCAGCGCAGTGGCCGTTAGCTTGAGCAGATCGGCCAGGGTCAAATCGAGTGCCAGCAGCTTGTCGACCGTCCCGACCGATGCCTGCGCCTTGACCAGATCAAGCAGGCGCACGCTGGTCGTGGCCAGGCCACGAAATGAGGCAACACCGAGATTGAGCGAAGTGTGCAGCAGCTTGCCGAGCAGGCCATTCAGCAACACCGATTTTTGCGTATCAATATTGAGCAGGGCCGTACCGATCGACAGGCCGGCAATGTCGCTGCTCGCAGCGGTGGCCGTCGCACTGATCTCCCGACTGCCGAACATGAAAAAATAAGGCTGAGTGGTGGTCGCCGTGACCTGCACCGCATTCAGATCAGCAGCACCGCCCCCGGCAGTAAAAGCCTTGGCGCGGAAATCATAGGCGCCGACAACGCTGACCAGGCGGTTGTTGCGAGCCCCCGGCACGGCAAAGTTGTTGAGTGCCGCGCTATCAAGCGCCACCGCCGGTGCAGCGGAAATATCGTTGATCGCCGACAGGGCAGCCATGTCGGCCACGTTCTGCAGTTGCCGTTTGGTCTGGAACAAGCTGCCCAGATCAACCGCCAGGAGACCGGCTCCGATAATCAAGGCAAGGCCGCTGGCAGCCATGGTGCTGATCGCACCGCGCTGCCAGGAGCGCCCTACCGAACGCCGGGATTTGAAAAACATGAACGCAGACCGTCAGCGGGAACGCGGAGCGGACGGCTTGTTCGAACTGGAGGCACTATCCTTCGACTCCGGCTGGGGCTGGGAGAAGCCCTCCAGGTAACGCTGATAGGAACGGCTGGCGACATCGCCGCTCACGGGTTGCGCCTTGCCGGCAGCTGCGCCCGAGCGTTGCAACTCAAGCAGGGCGCTGGTTGCAGCCCCGATTTCCTGCACTTTTTCCTTGCCTTCATCAGCCGACAAGGCCCCGGAAAAAGCCACGCCGGCCGCAATGCAGAGGCCAGCCAGAATAGTGCTTTCAGGTTTCATTTTTCTGCCTATCGACAAGCAGCCGGTGCGCCAGACAAGCCTTGACATAGCCCTGCAACTGGTCGAACGAAACCGGCTTGGTAAATACAGTAATTTCCGAGGACAGGCCGCCCCTTTCCTCGATTTCTTCGGCCCCCATACCGGTCACGGCAACGATATTCAGACTGCGTAATACCGGATCGTTGCGCAGCAACTTGATGATTTCGAAACCATCGACGCCTGAAATCCGCAGATCCGTGATCAGCAAATCGGGGGGGCAGCGGCCAATCACCACCAACGCTTCGAAGACGCTACTCACAAAAGTCAGCTGGATAGGCATCTGCCAGGCGGCCATGGTCAAGCGGTAGAGCTTCAGCATGTCTTCGTCGTCCTCGAGGACCAGCACACTGAAATTCTCGCGCGCCGATTCAACGACCGGGGCCGGCGCGATATTGCCTTTGCCCATCCGCTCCTGGATCAGCTCCTTGACCGAACTCAAGGGCAGCCGCCGATGGCCGCCATCGGTCTTCCAGGCACGGAGAACGCCAGCCTCGACCCACAACTGCACGGTACGCAGCGAAACATGCAGCATGTCGGCCGCTTCGCGCGTGGTGCAATAGACCTCGGAGTCGTCAGGCTTGTTCGTGGTTTTTAATTTATTCATTTTCAGTCATCTCATTGGGCCAACCTTGATGAGCCCGGCACGGCTCAGGACGATCCTTTCACCGGCTTCGCTCATTCCCGCAGACTCGCGGCGGCACCCTCAACTCTATCAATTTTTTGCCCACTATCCGGCAACTTGACTGAATCCAGCACTTTTTTCTCGCGCCCATAGGCAAATTCACCAGCTTTGCGGGAAATTTCCTGGCGTTGCGCCTCTGGAAACTGATACCAGTTCATGATGCTCTGCGCCTTTTCGGGCTGCCCGATCACGCCATAGAGCAATGCCAAATTAGCCCCGATCCGAGCACTTTTCGGATCCAGCTCACTCGCCTTGTGGAGGCTAAGGCGCGCATCATCGAGTTGCCCGGCAAGCAACTGCGCATACCCCAGATCATTCAGAATGGCACCATTGGTTGGAGCCAACTGATTCGCTTTTGCCAAAGCAACCAAGGCTGAAGCCGTATCGCCCTGACGGCTGGCAATGATACCCAGCCCGTGATTGGCACCGGCTGACGGTGCCGTTTTCAGCATGTTTTGGTAAATCGCCCGGGCACGATCAAGATAGCCGACCTCGCGCAGGGCATCACCCCGCAACAAGGCAGCCCGAGCATCGCCAGGCCAGCGCAGGTCGAAGGCGTCGAGATGGGCGATGGAGGCAAAATAGAGCTTCTTTTCCTGCATGTTGCCGATCAATTGCAGATAAAACTCGGGATCGTTCTCGTTTTCCCCTTGCCGCGCCCCCCCCTCGGCTGCGATCTGACGGGTCGGGATCTCGGCCAGCAGAGTAGAGCTTGCTGTGCACAGGCCAAGCAGCAGAAAGAAATGCAACAGGAACGGTGTGGCAGTTTTCATGTCAGATTGCCCAAGGCCTTGAACAGCGAAAGAAAGCCGGGACCAGCTGTAATGATGATCAGGGCAGGCAGCAGGAAAATGACCATGACGACCACCATCTTGGTAGCCATCTTGCCGACGAATTCCTGCATCTCGAAACGCTTTTTCTCCGTCAGGCGCTGCGAGAACTGACGCAATGGCTCCTGTACGCCAGCCCCATAGCGATCGGTCTGGCAGATCAGGGCAACCAGTTCGCCGAGTTCATCGACATCGAACTGGCGCGCCATCTGCTGCAGGGCATCACTACGCGAACGGCCGCTGCGGATAGCCAGGTTGACCGCCCGGAACTCGCTGGCCAGCACCGGCAGGCCAAGGCGGCCATCTTCGGCAAAGAGCAGGATGGACTGTTCAAAATTGATCCCCACGCTGTGCATCATGCGCAAAAAATCGACGAATACAGGCAGCTCGTCTGCCAGTTGCTGGCTGCGCCGACGGGCAAGAAAAGCCAACACATACTTGGGTGCCAGATAGAGGATGATGCAGGCCGCCACCAGTTTCAACCAGCCATCCTCATTGCCGGCGAGCAGCACGTAACCGACAGCCAGGATGGCACCGGCCAGCGGCAAAGCCAGTCGCAACGTCTGAAAGAGAAGCAGCATTCGCATGCTGCGGAACCCCGCCCGGATCAGCAGGGTACGCTCCTCCGAGCTCTGCTCGGCCCCGCCGGCCCCCTCTCCACGACCAGAAATGAACAATGCGATCCGTTCGAACAGAGACACCTCTTCCACCTCTCGCTCGAATTCGCCAGGGAGAGCACCAAGCATCTGCTCGAGACGACTCATCTGGCGTTGGCGTCGGATTTCGCGCTGGGCACGCAAGAAATAGCCGTAGGCAATGCCACCGACCCCACACACAGCCAAGGCAACGCTTGCCGCGACCAACCAGGGAATCAGATGCATGTCAGGCGCCTCTCATTTCAGGCGTGCCATACGAAAGAGCAAAAACATGCCACTCACCTGCAAACCGGCAGCAACCAGCAACAACTGTCGCCCGGTATCGTCATGCCACATGCTGATCAGGTACTCCGGATTCGACGACAAGGTCAACAAACCAACGACCACCGGCAAGGCGCTGAGAATCCATGCACTGGCCCGGGTTTCCGCGGTCATTGCCAGCAACTCCTTGCGGCTGCGCAGGCGCTCGCGCATAGTCAGCGTAATACGCTCCAGAATGGCTTGGGCATTACCGCCATAGCGCACACCAAGATAAAAGACCGAGGCCATGAAGTTCAGCTCACGGATGGCGTAACTCTCCGCCACCTGACTCATCGCATCTTCGAGGGCCAGCCCGGCCTGGGTCCGCAACAGCACCTGGGAAACAATGCCCCGCAAGGGCTCCTGGCACTCCTCGCCGGCGTTGCGAAAAGCGAGCTCCAAGCTGCAACCGACACTCAATATCCGGGAAATCGCATCGAGAAAACCGGGCAACTGGGCCACCACCTGCTCACGAAAGCGTTCGCTGCGCCAATTGAAAAAAAGAACAACGAACAGCGGATAAGCGACAACAAAAAACAGCAAACCACGTCCCCAACCAAGCAGTAACAAGCCAAGGACAAGCAGCACCAGACCGGGCAAGGCAAGCAGGATAAAGAAGCGCTGATTTACGTCAAAACCGCTACGCAGCAGATAATTACCAAGCAATGGCGGCAACCAACTGCTATTGACAGGAGGCGGCACAAAGTCGTGTGCCGATTCGAGCCGGGCCAGCGCCGAGTTGAGACGCAACAGACCCCGGACATGACGCTGCTCGCCCTTGCCCCCCTGCAGCAGCAGTACTGCCGCACCGAGCATGCAGAGCACAGCCAGCCCGAGCAGGACGTTCAGTTGAGTCACAGGCCACCCAGCAGGAAAAGGGGATTACCGGTATAGCGTTTGAGCTTTGGCGTTTTGGGATGACAACCAGTATTGACCCAGCCTTCACGACCGTTATTGATGACCGGTTCATAACGGAACAATTCCTGCATGGCTACCACTTCATCCTGAACGCCGGTGAGCTCGCTGATTGAGATCACCCGCCGCGCGCCATTCGGTTGTCGGGCCAACTGGACGATCAGGTTGATGGCGCCGACAATCTGCCGGCGCAGGTTGAATTCGCCGCCCTGCCAGCCGCCGAAATGCAACAACATTTCCAGGCGGTGCAAGCACTCACGCGGTGAATTGGTGTGAATTGTGGACATCGAACCATCGTGGCCAGTATTCATTGCCTGCAGCATCTCAACGGCTTCACCACCGCGTACCTCGCCGACGATAATCCGGTCCGGCCGCATGCGCAGACTGTTGCGCAACAGGTCACGCGCGGTGACTTCAGCGACACCTTCCAGCCCACCCGGCCGCGACTCGAGGCGCACGACATGTTCATGCAGCAACTGCAGTTCGGCAGCATCCTCAATGGTAATGATGCGCTCGCCCTCGGGAATGAACTGGGCCAGCATGTTGAGAAAAGAGGTCTTGCCCGAACCGGTGCCGCCGCTGATCAGGATGTTGCATTTCATCTCGGCGGCGTGCGCAAGGAAATCCAGCATTTCCTGATTCAAGGTGCCGTAGGCCAGCATGTCGGAGGCCTGCAACGGATGGCTGCGGAACTTGCGGATCGAGACCACCGGACCATTCAGCGAGACCGGCGGAATGATCACGTTGAGCCGGCCGCCGTTGGGCAGGCGGGCATCGACCATCGGGCTGCCTTCGTCGACGCGTCGACCGAGCGGCGCAATCATGCGCTGAACGATGCGCATCAGGTGCTTGTTGTCGATGAAGCGGATCTTGCTACGCTGCAGCAGGCCGTTTCTTTCGATGAACACTTCCTTGTAGCCGTTGATCAGGATGTCGGCCACGCTGTCGTCGTTCATCAGTTCCTGCAGCGGGCCGAGGCCGGTCAGTTCGTCGGTCAGATCCTTGACGACGAGCTGGATGTCGGTCGCGTTGAGCGGCACCCGGTGGTTGGCGATAAAATCCTCGACCTCCTGGGCGACGAAACGCTGCACGACATTGAGCGACCAATTAACGAAATCTGCACCCAGTTCCTCGATGCGTTCGACCAACTTCTGGTGCATCACCCCCTTGATGTCCTGGAACTCGTCGGACTGGTGAAACTCGCTGTGCGGATCGGTACCGAGGGCGAAATCGAAATCCATGGCCAGCGTCCTTACTTGAGCAAGGGGGTAAACAGACGGCGCAGGAAGGAATCCGGCCCCGGAGCACTATCGCCCACCCCGGCCCCGGCAAGCCGCCCCTGGCTGCCGGCGATCCCGCGCAGTACCTCGAGATAGGGATCCTTCGGCGCCACTTCGAGCAGGGGCTTGCCGAGGTTGGCACAGGCGATCATCTTGTCGGTACGCTGCGGCAGGTTGTCCACGCAATGCAGTTGCAGGTTCTGGGCAATCTGCTCCGGCGTCATGTCGATGCGGGCGTCGTACTTGCCCGTCAATAGGCCGATGCGTTCGGTCTCAAAGCCGCGCTCGCGCAGGTTCTGCAACAACTGGCGCGCCGAAAACACCGAGGGCAAAGTCTGTTCGGAAACCAGCATGATGCGGTCCGAGATGCCCAAGGCGTACATCAACAGGTCCATGCCGGCAAAGCCGCCGAGATCGACGACGACGACCTTGAAATAGGACTTGAACAGGCTGAGCAGGGTCATCGCATCGACCGGCGAAATGTCGCGCAGGTCGGCCAGGTTGTGCGGCAGCGAAAGAATGGCCAATCCGCTCTTGTGGTGCGCGAAGGCGGTATTAAGCAGGGCATGGTCGAAACGGCGCAGGCTGCGCACGGCATCGCAGAAATTGAAGCCAACCTTGGTGTCGAGGTAAAGCGCCGCGTCGCCGGCCGGATAGCCAAAATCAAGGAGCAGGACGGGTTCGTCCGGCATCACCTCCTGTTTCAGCAGCAGGGCCAGATGCACCGCCGCTGTCGAGGTACCGACACCGGGCCTGGCACCAAGCAGTGTGATCATGTTGCCGGTTGACTGGGCCGGCAGGTTCGGCGACTGTTCCAGCACATGCTGCACCGAACGACGAATTTCGTCGCGCGGCGCCTGTAGTTCGACGAAATCGCGAGCCCCGGCACGCATTGCCTCGATGATCAACCCGTTGTCAGCACGCGAGGCGAAGCCAACGATCCACAGACGTGGATAGACGGATAACAGGTTGCCAGCCAACTCACTGGCCTTCTGAGTGTTATCGCCGGAAAACTCAACGAAAACAATGTTGGAACCCAGCGAACCGACCAACTGGGCCAGTACATCGGTATTCCAGTGCAACCAGACGGCGACCCCCAGGCTTTGCAGGGCTTCGTTAAGTTCTGCAAAACGAGTTTCCTGCTCAGTCACGACAATGAAACGGTGCTCCATGATCAGTCCGCCCCTGCTTTTTTATTTGGAAAAGCCGGTATACCGGGCATTCTCATCGTCATCGGACAACAATAAGGTGCCCCACAAACTCGGGTTGTAGTTCGCCTTCTCTTCGCCCGGCATCGGCCCGAGCACCGTCCCCTCGGCCAGCGGCCGGACCAGGCGCGGCGTAACAATGAACAACAGCTCCTTATCTTCCCGCGACAGGCTGATGCTCTTGAAAAATGCACCAAGTACGGGAATGTCGCCAAGTCCGGGAATCTTGTTCACGTTCTTCATCACGCTCTGGCTGACCAGACCGCCAATCACAAAGCTCTCGCCATTACCCAGTTCGATACTCGTACCCGCCCGACGCGTGGTCAGGCTGGGAAGGGTAACGCCGTTAATGGTGATGGCGTTCTCGAAATCAAGGTCGCTGACTTCCGGAGCGACAGTCAGCGCGATCCGGTTTTCAGCGAGCACGGTCGGCGACACCTCCAGACGAATGCCGTAGGGCTTGTACTGGATCGTCGTCTGGCCCAGCGCCTGCGGCACTGGCACCGGAAACTCGCCACCAGCCAGAAAGTCGGCAGTGCGGCCACTCTGGGCGACCAGGGTCGGCTGGGCCAGTGTGCGGACGAAGCCGTTGCCTTCCAGCATGCTAAGCACACCAAGCAAACTGTTCGAGGAATTGCCGACCACAAGATTCAGAGCCTGATTGATCGGCAGAGAAGCTTCCGACGAGATCACTCCATTGCTCAACTGCACCTTGGTCAGACTACTCGGCGCATAGGTACCAAAGGTGAAACCGGATTTGTTGGACAACAGACTCAGACCGGCCTTCTTCAGTATCTTGCGGCTGAACTCAACGACCCTGACATCGATCTGCACCTCGCCGCTGTACGGCAACGTTGTTTTATCGAGCAACACCCCCTTGGTATCACCCGCCGCATGCAACGCGACCAAGCGGGCGGCCTCAAGCTGGCGCATATCAGCCCCCCGGCCTTCGAGGATACTCAAATCTCCGGCTGCCTTCAGGCGGATCTCGCCCCCCGCATCGCTCGGCAAAGAACCAACCCCCTTGTTGATCTGCAGCCGGTAGCTTTGCGCGATCGGCATGCCCTTGAGCCAGACCAGCAGCGTCGTTTCACCCGGGCGGTTGCCCTGCAGCAGAACTTCCTGGGCGCTCAGCACACGGGCCTCAACAATATCACCACTGCCGACGGCCACACGCCGTACCGGCTTGGCCAGTTTCAGCAAATGCTGCCCTCCGGCGGCTATTTCGATGACCCCGCTGTCTTCGCCTGCACGCGTCATTGCGGGCCACACCAGGCTGACGCTTGCCAGCAGCAGGGCAGCCAAACGCAAGATCGACCGGAATCCGAGCTTGCATGCCAGGCAAGCGTTGCCTTGTTGCTTGCTAGCCGTTGTTTTCATTGCCGGGCCTCGCTTTGTTTCGCATTCAGGTACACCGTTTTTTCCTTCAGGCCGTGTAGCACGCTTACCGCGCTCCCCGAGGCAGCAACGCCCTTGCCGGCAGGGGAATTAGGCCCCACTCCCAGGCCCCGTTGACCAATTTTTCCTGTGCCCACAAGGTCACGCAAGGTCAATACGGGCGGCGCAACCTCCTTCGCCGCAGCGGAAATCTGAGCCGGAGAAGCGCTCGTAACAGCGACACCCTCTGGCGCTTTATCCGGCACGGCTTCCTGCGGCCGCAGGGCAAGCAGCAGCCGGCCACTCTCGGCCGCCAGGGCAAGTTTATCGACATCCCCCAGGCGCACAGCAAGCACAGCCGTTTTGGGGGTTTCCGTGTTGCTGCGCAACTGGCTACCACTGTCCTTGGTGGCAGCAGCATCCTTGCTGCCAAAAGCCAGTACGCGCAACTTCTCAAGAAGCAACCTGGACTGGGTATCAGGAATTTCCTCACTGTTACGCCGCAGGGTAACGAAGACATCAACCCGATCGCCAGGATTCAGGCGATTACCGACAGCGATCACGTCATCGACGCGTACCGCAACAGCCCGCTCACCTTCTTCAAGACGTTGCTGCATCGCACGGACATTCCCCTCAATCCGCTCTTGGAGCAGAGGTTCACCGACAGCAATATCGGAAGCCGTGAGTTTGCCGAGCACGGCCTTGATATCGCCATAACTCCCCGGCGGCCGCGACGGCAGCCCGGTCAGCTGTACCATTTCCGGGAGGATTGTCGTTCCGGCAGCAATGCGTACGGTGGCGACGACGACCGGCTGCAGGCGGGTTTCGGCCTCATGCTGTTCGGCAGTCATACGTTCGCTCAGCACCCAGGCATAGGCGGCAAGCGCCAAAGCCAGCAGGATCAGCACGCCGCCCAGAATTCTTTGAGTCTTGCCCACTTTCGCTTATCCCTCTATCAACGGCGGCAACGCCACTCAGTAAACCGCATCCAGCTGCACAGTCGCCTGGGCCGTCAGGCGGGCCGGCAGCGCAATGCCCAATCCAGGCAAAGCCGGCACGAGCGGATTATTCAAATAGTCATAAACCAGCAGCACCTTGACGCAAACAAACGACGTAGCCACGCATGGTGCCGAAGTGACCTGCGGCACTGGCGCGCGCCCCCCGAGCCAGGCGATCGCCGTTGCCGAGGTCGTTTTTGCCAGTGCCATACGTTCCGGCAAACCGCCGACGTCTCTCACCGCCGCCCGAGCCCCCTCGCTGGCTGCCTGAGTGAGCGAATGCTGAACAGCAAAGACCATCCCGTAGGCAACGATGCCATACATGACCATGAAAAAGAGCACGAACACCAGGGCGAACTCTATGGCTACCGCCCCACGCTGCGCCACCGCCGACGGACATCGCGACTCACGCACGCGCCATCTCCGGCCACCAGCTCAGCACCGCCTCGGCATCAAGCCAGCCCAGCACCAAGCCGATCACCACAACAGCCAAGCCAGCACCAAACGGAATACGAGCGCGCAGTCGGGAATCGATCTGCCGACCAGACATGTAGTCGCGGCAAACCGGCGACAACAGCAGGACGGCCAACATGCCGGCCAGCACTGAGCCATAAACGACCACCATGAACAACACCTTGAATCCGCCCAGCCAGCCAATGACCGAGATCAGCTTGACGTCGCCCGCCCCCATCCAGCCCGTGACATAAAAAGGCAGGAAGAGCACCAAGCCCAGCAGCCCGGCCAGTAGCGCGTCGGTCAGTACACAACCGAAAGGCATCAGACCAAAAGCCAACCAATGCATGGCACCAAGCAAGACACCGCAAAGCAGAAGCACATTGGGTAATCGCCGCCAGCGCCAATCCTCATACGCCAAACCACCAGCCCAAATGCCCAGTACCAGACTCACGATCACCGTTACTGTTCCCTCATTGCCGCCAGGTGCCATGTTGTTCTGGCGGGGCAAAGTCCTCAACAAACTCGCCCCTGCGCCCAAGTATCATTTTCATCACGTTTCTTCAGTCAAGACATGACCAAAAAACACGCATCGGCAGGTTTATGGCAACGCATCCTTGATGGCAATAAATACAGACTTGAGTTTCTCGCCAACGCCGGTTACCGAAAGAATGATCGCGACGGCGATCAACGCGGCGATCAGACCGTACTCAACCGCGGTAGCACCCTCTTCATCGGAAATGAATTTCTTGACTGCTTGCCACATCTTGCAACTCCTCGAAAAAGACTACAAAGGCAGAAAAATCAGCACCGGACACTAACATGCCATTATCAATTTTTCAACGATTCAATATTTATCAACTTCCCTGACCAACTGCATCGGGCTGAATGGTTTGACCAGATAGCAATCAGCCATAACCCGCCCCCCCTCTTCAATATCAGCCTTCTGTCCACGCGCGGTAACCATGATGACCCGTGTCTGCTGCGTTTTTGGATCAGACTTGATCGCCTGGCACACCTGATAGCCATCAATCCCACCCGGCAACATGACATCGAGAATAACCACCGCGGGGTGCAGAGCACGCACTTTGGCCAGGGCATCGAGACCACTTACCGCCTCATGCAGATCACAATCGAGGGGCTCCAGGGTCATCCGAATCAGCTTACGTAATTCACTCTGATCATCGACGATCAAAATCAAACGTCGACTCATGACACTCCCGCCTCGGCTGTCACCGACAGCGGCACCGGCAACCAGAGCACAACCTCGGTACCCTCGCCCAGCTGGCTGCTGACACTGACTTCGCCATTGAATATGTCCATGATTTCCTTGACCAAGGACATGCCCAGACCAGAGCCGGGAATCGCCCCCGATGCATCAGCCCGATAGAAACGGTCAAAAATGTGGCTGATCTGGTCAGGCGTCATCCCTAACCCCTGGTCGCGAATCGCCAGACCGACCTGCTCACCAGGCCCTGCCTGACGCCGGCTAACAGAAACCCGAACCTCGCCACCCCGCGGCGAATACTTGATGGCATTGCTCAGCACATTGGCCAGGCATTGCTGAAACTTTTCGCCATCGACAATGACCCGTGGCAGTTTTTTCGGCAAATCGAGTTCCAGGCGATGCGTCTCCGGCGGCACATACTGGCCGGCCAGCGCATTGAGCAGCAAGGGACTCAACTCCTGCTCCTGCATCTTGAAGGCCTTGCCGCCGCGCGCCTCAATGCGCGCCAGGTCGAGCAGTTCATTGACCAGGTTGATCAAGTTCTGGGTCTGCCGATGAATCGTTTGGATCAGGTCACGCTGCGTCGCCGCATCGAACTCCCGGGCCAGCAGCAATTCCGAGAAGCCGAAAATACTGGCCATTGGGGTCCGCAATTCGTGTGCAGCCGTAGACAGGAACTCACTCTTGATGCGGTCAACCTCGCTTTCCTGGGTGATATCCCGGAAATACATGACCTGACCATGCAAGCCCCCCATGTCATTGGGAATATTGCGAACCAGCGAGCGAATGACCAGTTTGGCCGGTTTTTGCAGGTTAAGCGTATATGCCCGCCCCTCCCGCATGCCGGCAAAAGCCGGCAATGGTTTAGCCGGGTCGCAGAGCTGGGCCATCCGCCGCTCAAGCAAGTGCAGACTCAGGCCAACCACTTCGGCCGGCGCGAACTGCGTCATCGCCAGGAAGGCTGGATTGACATAGGCCACTCGCCCATCCTTGTCGATCAGCACAAAGCCATCCGGACTTAATGAAAGAATGGCATTTCGCTCGCCATTACTACGAGTAAGCGCCATTTCGGTTGCCTTTTGCGCATCGAGATCGCTGAGCACACCGGCAACGATCAACACACCCTCAGCATCGAGCCCCGCACGGGCATGCAACGAAAACCAGCGCGACCGACCATCAATACAGAGCAGACGCAGCTCACATGCCAAGGTCGGCAAGCGCCCTTCTGCGGTATCGCGAAACAGGGTCATGATGCGCAGGCGATCATCGCCGTGAATAAAATCAGCCAGGCCACTGTTGAGCGACTCGCCAACCGGGAAACCGGTCAACTCGGTCCATGCCGGATTCAGGAAGATCAGGCGACCGCGGGCATCGCTACGAAAAATGATCTGCGTAACCCCCTCGATTACCGAGCGATATTCTTCCTTGCTGCGCAACAAGGCGGCTTCAACAGCCTTCCGCCGGGAAATATCGGACAGGGCACCAACCATGCGGACAGCCCCCCCCTCGGCGTTACGAATCGCTACGCCGCGCTCGAGCACCCAGAGATAGCTGCCATTCTTGCAGCGCAGACGGTGTTCACTGACAAAAAACTCGCTCTGCCCGGCCATGTGCTCCTTGAGACGATCCATGACCACCGCGAGATCTTCGGGATGAACGCGCTTCAACCACTCTTCGGCGTGCGCCACCAACTCGTCTTCCGCGTAACCGAGCAGGCTTTTCCAACGTGGCGAGTAGTAGGTGCGCCCGCCCTCCAGATACCAGTCCCAAATACCAATATCGCTTCCACGCAAGGCGAACTTTAGACGCTCCTCGCTCTCAGCCAAATGACCGCGCTCGATAGCCATCGATTCTGCCATTTGGTCAAAACGCATCCCCAGTCGTGCAATCGGGCCCCAGCCCCGCAAACCGGCCCGGCTATCCGGATTGCCCTCGCCAAAGCGCTGCAGCGCCAGCTCGATACGCGACAGGCGACGAACAGCCAGAAAGCAGACCAACAGGAAAAACAACAGGGCAGCAATAGTCGTCATGATCAAAAGATAAACAAGCCCCGGAAAACCCTCCTGACCCAAGTCAAGAAAAGAAGAAAAAACATCTTGCCTGGCGATCAGCAACGCATCCGCTCGAAACCAGCACGCAAGGACAGGCCCCGACCTGGCGCCGTCCAGCCCGACCGTCGATCACTCCCGACCGTCCCAGACACCGCCTAACGCACCAAGCATACCGTCCAACACCAACCGAAACGAGACACCTTGCCCCAGGAATACACCAGCAGCCCGGCATCAAAACCCACGACACAACAGGAAGCCGGCACCACTACCGGCCCGCCACGCCGGATGCAGTCATACAAAGTCCCCAGGCACAAGCACAGGCGACACCAAAAGCAGCCCAAGCGCGGCAGAAAGCTACAGGGAAGACACAAAAAACACAAGCAAAACCGCGCAAAAGTGAAACAAGAACAAAAATACAGTTAATTTGAAACAGTGTTTCGAAACACAAAAACCAAACAAACAAACACAACCAACTGAATAACAAGGAAAATTCTTACAACAACGAGGAACTTCCATTTTTCCACCCACAAAAATTACCGACAAATACATAGCAAAACGTTGCATTTGTGATTTTTTTGATTAATATGATCAACAATTCAGTAAAGACCAAGGGCATTACCTGATCTTGTGAGAAATACGGCTCGGGGAGGCCAGCCTCCCCGAGCCAAAGGAATTGCCCGGCAACGGGCAATAAGAAGCCACCAACCGGTGGCAATCGAATGACCTATCATGGAGTTTTAATCATGGCAATTCAAGAACTTAGCAAGTCTGAAGTCAGCGTTGTTTCCGGTGGCGCACTGGATCTGGGCGGTCTGCTCGGCTCCATCCTGAACCCGGTCCTGGGCTTGCTGACCCCGGTCCTGAACCTGGTTGGCGGCATCCTGACGACCGTGACCGGCCTGCTGGGTGGTCTGCTGGGCGGTCTGTTCAAGTAACAGCAGCCTGACAGCGGTGCGGCCCCTGAAACCCTTTCCGCATCGCTGTCCTTCCGAGCTTGCTGCAAACAAACCAAACAGAAAAACACATACCAAGACATTCATTACCAATAAAAAAACCGGCATCGCCCCCTTCTTCATTACAAACGATTGCACCTGCATGCCCCCCCGCCATCAGGAACTTATCGGCGCCAGCCAACATGCCCATCCAAGTTGCTCCAACAACAACTCCGCAGTCGTCCTTTTCACGTGAGTCGAGCTCCTGTTGCCAGGAAGCCCCCTCCGCGACCCAATGCCCGTCCAAAGGCATCACCCGCCGCTGACCGGCGGCATTTTTTTACCACTATGGAGTTATGTACATCATGGCTATTCAGACACTGAAGAAAACCGAAATTTCCGCTGTCGCCGGCGGCACCAGCCTCTCCCTTGAAGTCCTCGGCATCAGCCTGGGCCTTACCCTCGGCCTCGCCCTGGGCTCGCTCCTGACCCCGGTGGTTGGTTTGGTTGGCAGCCTGGTCAGCGGCGTCACCGGCCTGGCCGGCGACCTGTTAAGCAGTCTCAAACTCAGCATCAAACTCTAAGCAAGAGCCTGCGGCACGACCCGTCAAGACGTTCGTGCCGCTTTCCGGCGTAGCGCCGACTATTCCATCGTTGGCAAAGCATGGCAGAACAACCACTTTTTCGGCACGCTGCAATCAGCGCCCAGCAAACCAAGACCTTGGGCGACATTATTCTGATCCGCCCGCTCAGTTATCGAGTTCTCACGAGCATTGCCACAGGCTGCGCCTTGCTCGTCGTGATCTTTTTCACCTGGGGCAGTTATACCAAGCGCAGCACAGTGATCGGGCAATTGCTGCCGGACTCCGGCCTGGTCAAAGTCTACGTGCCGCAACTTGGCGTCGTCCTCGAAAAGCACGTCAGAGAGGGCCAGAGCGTCAGCGCCGGGCAGATTCTCTATGTCCTCTCCAGTGAACGGCAGAGCAGTACCCAGGGCTCGATCCAGGCCAATATCAGCCATCAGGTTGAGTCACGCCGCCTGTCGCTGCAGGAAGAAATGGAAAAGACACGACGCCTGCAACAGGATGAACGCGAATCCCTGCTCAAGCGCATCGAAGGCCTGGCTGCCGAAATGCAGAAGCTCGACAACCTGATCGACGGCCAGCGCAGCCGCGTGAAGCTCAGCGAAGACACGGTCGCCCGCTACCAGAGCCTGCTCGGCCAGGACTACATTTCGCGCGAACAGGTGCAGCAGAAGCAGGAAGAACTGCTCGACCAGCGCTCCCGGCTGCAAAGCATGGAGCGCGAGCAGATCGCCGTCGGCCGTGAAATGGCGACACGCCAGAAGGAAGTCTCCGGCCTGCAGTTCAAGCACCAGAACCAGTTGGCGCAGATCGACCGCGGCATTTCGACGGTCGACCAGGAGCTTACCGAAAGCGAAGGCAAGCGCCGCCTGGTCATCACTGCGCCAACCGAGGGCACGGCCACCGCCGTGATCGCCGAAGTCGGCCAGGCCGTCGATGGCAGTCGGCCGCTGGTCAGCATCGTACCGACCGGTGCCGTGCTGCAGGCCCAACTCTACGCGCCAAGCCGTGCCGTCGGCTTCATCCGGCCTGGCGATGCCGTGTTGCTGCGCTACCAGGCCTATCCCTACCAGAAATTCGGCCACGCCCGCGGCAAGGTCTTGTCGGTGGCCAAGACGGCGCTGCCGAGCAACGAAATTTCCGCCCTCGGCAATATCGGTGGCAATGGGAACGGCCAGAACAGCGAGCCGTTATACCGCATCAATGTCAGCCTCGACAGCCAGACCATCACGGCCTACGGCCAGCCGCAAGCCCTGCAGGCCGGCATGCTGCTCGACGCAGACGTGCTGCAGGACACCCGGCACCTCTACGAATGGGTGCTCGAACCGCTGCTCAGCCTGACCGGCAAGCTCTGAAACCTTTTCCCCGAAATCTATCCCATGTCTTTTCTTGAGCACCTGTCGTTCGGCCTGCGCCGCAAGCTGCCGCTGATCCTGCAGACCGAGGCCACCGAATGCGGCCTGGCCTGCCTGGCCATGGTTTCCGCCTACCACGGTTTTCGCACCGACCTGGCGACCATGCGCCGGCTGTTCCTGGTCTCGATCAAGGGCACGACGCTCGGCCACCTGATCCAGATGGCCAGCGCCCTGAACCTGGCGCCGCGCCCGGTCAAGCTGCTGCTCGAAGACCTGCCGCAGTTGCGCATGCCGTGCATCCTGCACTGGAACTTCAACCACTTCGTCGTACTCAAGGAGGTCAAGGGCAATATCGTGACCATCCACGACCCGGCCTACGGTCTGCGCAAGCTCTCGCTGGACGACGTGTCGAAGCAATTCACCGGCGTCGCCCTCGAACTGTGGCCCAACACCGGCTTCAAGAAGGCCACCTACAAGCAGCACATCAAGCTGCGCGAACTGATGGGCCATGTCACCGGCCTTTACCGCTCCTTCGGCCAGATCCTGCTGCTCGCCGCGGCGCTTGAGGTGTTCGCCCTGGTCAGCCCCTTCTTCCTGCAGTGGGTCATCGACAACGTCATCGTGTCCGCCGACCACGACCTGCTGACCACGCTGGCCGTCGGCTTCGGCCTGCTCATGCTGATGCAGCAGGGCGTCGGCACGCTGCGTTCGTGGGTCATCATGCACATGTCGACGACCCTCAACGTGCAGTGGCGGGCCAATGTATTCACGCACCTGGTGCGCCTGCCTGTCGAATACTTCGAGAAACGCCATCTCGGCGACGTCGTCTCGCGCTTCAGCGCCATCGACAATATCCAGAAGACGCTGACCACGACCTTCGTCGAAGGCATCCTCGACGGCGCCATGACCCTCGTCACGCTGCTCATGATGTTCCTCTACAGCCCGCCGCTGGCCTGGATCGCGGTCGGCGCCATGGTGCTCTACGCGATCGGCCGCTGGCTATGGTACCGACCGCTGCGCAATGCCACCGAAGAACAGATCGTGCACGCCGCCAAGCAACAGAGCCATTTTCTCGAGACGGTGCGCGGTGTGCGTAGTATCAAGCTGTTCCAGCGCCAGGACGAGCGCCGCTCGACCTGGCTGACCCTGCTCGTCGACCAGATCAATGCCGACCTGCGCAGCCAGAAACTGCAGATTCTCTACCGCCTGCTCAACGGCGTGCTGTTCGGCCTGGAACGTGTGCTGATCATCTGGCTGGGCGCCAAGCTGGTACTCGACGGCAATTTCACGGTTGGCGTCTTCATGGCCTTCAGCGCCTACAAAGACCAGTTCGACGGCCGGGTCAGCGCCCTCGTCGACAAGGTGGTCGAGGTCAAGATGCTGCAATTGCAGGGCGAACGCCTCGCCGACATCGTGCTGGCCGAACCGGAGGACACCAGCGCCAAGAGCTTTTCCGCCAGCGGCCAGGATCAGCCGCTCGAAGCCAGCATCGAAGTCGCCGGCCTGCGCTACCGCTATGCCGACCAGGAGCCCTGGGTGCTCGACGGCGTCGACATCAAGATCGCGGCCGGCGAGTCGGTCGCCATCATCGGCCCCTCGGGTTGCGGCAAGTCCACACTGATCAACGCCATGCTCGGCATCCGCAAGCCCAACGAGGGCGACGTGCTGATCGGCGGCATCAGCGTCAACCAGGTCGGCATCGAGATGCTGCGCAGCATGGTCGGCACGGTGATGCAGGACGACGTGCTGTTTGCCGGCTCGATTGCCGACAATATCTGCTTCTTCGACCACCAGACCGACCTCGCCCGGATCGAGGAGTGCGCCCGCCTGGCGGCCATTCACGAGGAAATCATGGCAACGCCGATGGGTTACAACACGCTCATCGGCGACATGGGCACCGCCCTCTCCGGCGGCCAGAAACAGCGCATCCTGCTGGCCCGTGCCTTGTACAAGCGACCACGCATCCTGTTCCTCGACGAAGCGACCAGCCACCTCGACATCGCCCGCGAAACCATGGTCAATAACGCGATCAAGAACCTCGCCATCACCCGCATCATCGTCGCCCACCGGCCGGAAACCATCGCCTCGGCCGACCGCGTCATCGTTCTCGACAACGGCAAGGTCGCCCGCGACATCACCCCGGGCAGCATCGACTTCAAGCAACTGGCGCACGCAGGCGGCTGGGCATGAGCGATTTCCGCTATCGCCGGGCTGGTCTGGCGATCATGCTGTCCGTCTGGCTCGGCCAGGCCGGGGCGGGCGGCATCGACCCCTTCCTGACCCACGGCAAGGTCGCCGGTTCGGTTGCCGGGAACATGCTCGATGCTGACGACGACAGCGATCCCTGCGTTTTCGGCCCGCCGGCCCAGCCGCTCGAACTGCCCGAAGCGGTTGAACGCGCCCTGTGCAACAACCCGCAGACCCGTGCCGCCTGGGCCGGCGCCAAGGTGCAGACGGCCCAGGTCGGGGTTGCCAAATCGGCCTATCTGCCGGCCGTGGCCGGCGTGCTGGCTTACAGCAAGCAGAAAAACGTCACCCGCTACGGCGAGGAGAGTCCGTATTCCGTCTTCAACAACCTTCCTGACAGCAAACCCAACCTGCGTAGCGGCAGCCTGAAAATGAGCCAGGTGCTGACCGACTTCGGCCTGCGCAGCGCCAACCTGGATCAGGCCATGGCCTTGCTGGATGCCGCCAATGCCAGCCACGATGCCGCGCTGCAAATTGCATTCGTCAACGCCGCCCAGGCCTACTTTGACACCCAGACCACGCAGGCCGTGCTGGAAGCCAGCCGCGAGGCAGAACACGCGGCACGCGAAAGCTTCAATGCAGCCGCGGCGAAGTACAAAGCCGGCATTGGCGCCCTCACCGACCAGTTGCAGGCTCAGGTCGCCTACTCGAAAGCCAGCCTGGAGCGAGTATCGGCCGAAGGCGAGTTGAAAAATGCTCAAGGCACATTAGCCACAGCCATGGGCCTTAGTGCCACCACCAATCTGGTGCTGCCGCGCCGACGTGAAGGCCTCCCTGACACTGCCTTTGTCAAACCTGCGGAGGATCTGATCGAAGAGGCAAAACAACATCACCCAACGCTGCTAGCAGCCCAAGCCGAAGTCAAAGCTGCTCGCGCCAAGATCGCCGCAACTCGGGCCGAAGGGCGGCCAACCGTGACACTGACCGCTGAATTAGGTCGCACCGAACAGGAAAATCAACCGCCAGCGGTCGGCTACGCCCCAACCGATATCAGCAACCGCAACAACAGTCTCGGCATACAGATGAATATCCCTTTATTCGAGGGATTTGGCCGAAATTACCGTACGCAGACGGCACAGGGACAGGCCGAGATCAAAGCCGCCGAACTCTCCCGCCTTGAACAGCAGATATCCTTGGAAGTATGGAAAAGCTATCAGTCGCTGCGTACCGAAAATGAAAACATGAAGGCTGCCGATGTCCTGGTCTCCAGCGCCCGCCAGTCCTTCCTGGTCGCCCAGGGGCGCTTCAAAGCCGGCGTTGGCAACATCCTCGAACTTCTCAGCGCACAAAGCGCCGTCGCAGGAGCCGAACAGCAGCGCATCAAATCAATATCCAACTGGCACACGGCACGCCTGAAACTGGCTGCCAATATCGGCAAACTCGGGCTTTGGGCAATCAGGTAACAAAGCGCAGGCGGTTACGGCCAGCCATTTTGGCTTCATACATTGCGCCATCGGCGCGCTTGATGATGGCCTCGACAGGCTCCGTCGCATCACCGCCAAACAAGGTCAGACCAATACTAGGAGTACTTTCACAAACATTTCCCCCAAGCTGGTACGGCTGATTCAGCACATCAAGAATCTTGTTACCCACCCGTTCGGCATCGTAGCGGGCCACCCTGCGCTCATCAGGCAACTCGGTCAGCATGACGATGAACTCGTCCCCTCCCAGTCTGGCGACGGTATCGGTCTCCCGCATGCAGGAACTCAGGCGGCGCCCTACTTCAATCAACAACATATCGCCAGATTCATGACCAAAGGTGTCGTTGATTTGCTTGAATCGATCCATGTCGATGAACATCAGCACACCACATTCCTTGTTCCGTCGATTCTGGATAATTGCCTGACGCAAGCGGTCGACCAATAGGCGCCGATTGGGCAGGCCGGTCAACGCGTCGTAGAGGGCCAGGCGCTTGTACTCCGCCTCGATCGCCTTGCGCTCGCTGATATCACGTAACGAGCCAACGGCACGCAACGGCTGCCCGGCATCCCCTCGCTCGACGACCCGTCCCCTCTCCGCCACCCAGACATAGTGTCCATCCACATGACGCATCCGGTGTTCACTGACAAAATCCATGCCTTCATCCAGGCAGGCAGCCATGCAGCCCATAACCGATGCCAAATCATCAGGATGAATCAACGACTGGATAAAGGAGACTGCATGCTCCAGGTTGCCCTCCGCCATCCCCAGGATGCGGGAAAACGAGGCATTGTGAGCAAGCAAATCGGATGAAACTTGCCAGTCCCAGATTCCCTCTCCGGTCGCATCCATAACAAAACGAAAACGCTCTTCACTTTTCTGGAGGGCAATCTCAACCTGCTTGCGGCGCTCGATGTTGCGGTAAGTTCCTGTGAGCCGGGCAAAATCCCCCTCTGCCGAGGTCATCACAGCCTTGCCGTAGAGATTGACCCAGACCCACTGCCCATCCGCGTTGAGCAATTGCACATCTGCATCAAAAGCCGGCAATCGCCCCGCCAGGTAAGCTGCTTTTGCCTCGTCAATAACGGTCATGCAGCCGGGATGGCAATAATCCTTCCATCGAACGGGATCGCCACTCGTCTGATTAGGCACCAGCCTGAGATGCTCACCCCAACGGGCATCAATACTCACCCGGCCGCTGCGCAAATCCCATTCCCAAAGCCCTTTATCGGCACTGGCCAGAGCCATTTCGAGTTGACGCTGCAAATGCACACGCTGCAGCAGGTTATCGATGCGCAACCGTACCAGCGTTGGCTTGAAAGGCTTGACGATGTACTCATCCGCGCCCAGTTCAAGAGCACAACGCTCACTGGCCAAGTCATCCATAGCAGTCAGGAAGATGACCGGTGTCGAAGCGAAATTCGGCAATTGCTTGAGACGCTTCAGCGTCTCGAAGCCGTCAATCTCCGGCATCAACAGGTCGAGGAGCACGAGATCAAAGGTTTTCCCGGCAAAAGCCTCAACCGCCCGGAGACCGGAATCAACCGTGACGATAGCGTAGTCGTCGCATAGCAAGACCTGCAACAACTGAAGAATGGCGGGCGTGTCATCAACCACCAAGATACTGGGGCGATCCGTTACGCCACCATGAATCACAAGCGCTTCAGCCATGCCGATAATCATCCAGTAGGTTGTCGGAAGCCCCCCCCTCAAACACATGCAGGGCAAACATCGGGGTACCCACGAAAGCGACGGCTGGCAGCCCCGCGAACACTCAAGTCGACATCCATCGTCTCCCGGCCATACAAGAATTGCAACGCACCAGAATGCCGACATCCTTGATTGTAACGCCACTATCAAATTGGATATCAATTTTTCGTAATTTCGCCACCACCAAAACAGAAGTCCGTACCGGGCATCGCACCACGGTGTTGGCAACTCAAATCCCGCCTTGAATCCAGACAATGGACGGCACGCCGACTTGGCCAAACACCAACGCCAAAGGCACTTCCCGGCCACTTCCCGCGCACATGACATGTCAACCAAGAGCGGCAAGGGCGGACAAAAGGAAGGGGCTCAAGGAAACCCCATCGCCTCCCACTTCCTTGCTTAACCAAAAAACCTCAACACTTCGCACGAAAAAATCACCGCACCCCGAGTCCAACCCAACAAAAAAAAGAATACTATTTGAATAAATTGAAACCCAGTGTTTCATTTTATTTGTACAATATGAAACACCTCTTGGCGACCTCGGCATATCAATACCTGTCACCAAGCAGCATCGCAAACCAGCTTTCTGGCATAGCCCGCATCAATAAGTGTGTCTGGAGTACGAACATGGCCCAAGCTCAAATCATCGCAAGAGTGACCTCCCTCAGTGGCGCGGCTTTCGCCCGCGACAGCGCCGGGAACACCCGCCGCCTCAAGACCGGCGACGTCATCCGCGAAGGCGAGACGGTCAGCGCGACCGACGGCTCGGAAGCCATGCTCAAGCTGGCCGACGGCCGCGACCTGGTCGTTCGACCGGGACTGCCGGCCAAGCTCGACGGCGAAGTAGCGGCGATGATCAAGCCGGATGCCACGGACAGCGCGCTCAGCGTGAACAAGAAGGGCTTCCAGAAAATCGCCAAGGCACTGAGCAGCGGCGGCAGTCTCGACACCCTGCTCGACGAGGATGCCCCGGCCGCAGGCGGCGTTGCCGGTACCGGCAACGAAGGCCACACCTTCATCGAACTATTGCGCATCGCCGAATCCGTGAGCGGGGCGAACGGCTATCAATTCGACGGCACGGGCAACCGGAGCGGCAACCTGGCCGGCAGCGGCGCCCCCATCCTGACCACGACCTTCGCGCTGACCGTCGATGCCCCCGACAACACCAAGGACACCACGCCGACCATCAGCGGCCGGACCGAACTGGTGCCGGGCAGCGTCATCACGCTGACCATCACCGACAGCGCCGGCCTGGTGCAGACGGTGAGCACCACGGTCAAGGGCGACGGCAGCTTCGCCGTCGATGTGCCCGCCCCGCTCGGCCAGGGCAACTATACGGTCGTCGCCAGCGGCGTCGATGCCGCCGGCAATACCGGCAGCGGCAGCGACAGCGGCTCGGTGGACAGCATCGCCCCGACCCTGACCGCGCAGCTCGACCCCGCCTCCGACAGCGGCACCAAGGGCGACGGCATCACCAACGACCAGACGCCGACCATCTCCGGCACCGGCGAGCCCGCTTCGAGCATCGTCGTCGTCATGCCCGGCACCGGCGAAACCCTGAGCACCACGGTCAAGGCCGACGGCACCTGGAGCGTCACGCCGAGCCAGAACATCCCGAACAACACCAGCGGCCAGGCCGACGTCACCGAGACCGACAGCGCCGGCAACGTCACGCATGCCAAGGTCGATCTCTCGATCGACGTCGCACCACCGCAAATCAGCGTGGACATCGACCTGATTGCCGGCGATGGCATCGTCAACAAGACCGAATCGGCAGCGGCTGCGATCCCGGTGACCGGCACCGTCAGCGGCGCCTACCAGGTCGGCGACCCGGTCAGCGTCCTGATCAACGGCAAGGAATTCACGACCACCGTGCAGGCCGGCGGCAAGTTCTCGGTCAACGTTTCCGGCGCCGACCTCACCGCCGACAGCGACCACATCATCGAAGTCGTGGTCACCACCAGCGACGCGGCCGGCAATATAGGCACTGCGCAGGCTGTCGAGAACTACACGGTCAACACGACGCCGCCGGCGATTGCGATCAGCCTCGACGCCAACGTCGCCGGCGACGGCATCGTCAACAAGGCCGAGTCGACGGCAGCCGCGATCCCCGTGACCGGCACCGTCAGCGGCCAGTTCAATGTCGGCGACACGGTCATCGTCACCGTCAACAACAAGCAATTCACGACCACCGTGCAAGCCGGCGGCAAGTTCTCGGTCGATGTTCCCGGTACCGACCTCGCCACCGACTCCGACCGTATCGTCGACGCCAAGGTGACGACGACCGACGCCGCCGGCAACACCGCCACCGCGCTCGACACCCAGAACTACACGGTCAACACCAATCCGCCGGCCATTTCCATCAGCCTCGACGCCAACGTCGCCGGCGACGGCATCGTCAACAAGGCCGAATCGACGGCGGCGGCGATTCCCGTGACCGGCACCGTCAGCGGCGCCTTCAATGTCGGCGACACGGTCACCGTGACCGTGAACGGCAAGAACTTCACCGGCTCCGTTCTCGCTGGCGGCAAGTTCTCGATCGATGTCCCGGGCGCCGACCTCGCCGCCGACCCCGACCGCATTGTCGATGCCAAGGTCAGCACCACCGACGCCGCCGGCAACACCGCCACAGCGCTCGACACGCAAAACTACACGGTCAACACCAATCCGCCGGCCATTTCCATCAGCCTCGACGCCAATGTTGCCGGCGACGGCATCGTCAACAAGGCCGAATCGACGGCGGCTGCGATTCCCGTCACCGGCACGGTGAGCGGCGCCTTCAATGTTGGCGACACGGTCACCGTGACCGTGAACGGCAAGAACTTCACCGGCTCCGTTCTCGCTGGCGGCAAGTTCTCGATCAACGTCCCCGGCGCCGACCTCGCTGCCGACCCCGACCGCATTGTCGATGCCAAGGTCAGCACCACCGACGCCGCCGGCAACACCGCGACCGCGCTCGACACCCAGAACTACACGGTCAACACCAATCCGCCGGCCATTTCCATCAGCCTCGACGCCAATGTTGCCGGTGACGGCATCGTCAACAAGACCGAATCGACGGCGGCCGCGATTCCCGTGACCGGCACCGTCAGCGGCGCCTTCAATGTCGGCGACACGGTCATCATCACCGTTAACAACAAGCAATTCACGACCACCGTGCAAGCCGGCGGCAAGTTCTCGGTCAATGTCCCGGGCGCAGACCTCGCCGCCGATCCCGACCGCATCGTCGATGCCAAGGTCAGCACCACCGACGCCGCCGGCAACACCGCGACCGCGCTCGACACCCAGAACTACACGGTCAACACCAATCCGCCGGCCATTTCCATCAGCCTCGATGCCAATGTTGCCGGCGACGGCATCGTCAACAAGGCCGAATCGACTGCCGCGGCGATTCCCGTGACTGGCACGGTGAGCGGCGCGTTCAATGTCGGCGACACGGTCACCGTGACCGTGAACGGCAAGAACTTCACCGGCTCCGTTCTCGCTGGCGGCAAGTTCTCGGTCAATGTCCCGGGCGCCGACCTCGCCGCCGACCCCGACCGCATCGTCGATGCCAAGGTCAGCACCACCGACGCCGCCGGCAACACCGCCACAGCGCTCGACACGCAAAACTACACGGTCAACACCAATCCGCCGGCCATTTCCATCAGCCTCGACGCCAACGTCGCCGGCGACGGCATCGTCAACAAGGCCGAATCGACGGCGGCCGCGATTCCCGTGACCGGCACCGTCAGCGGCGCCTTCAATGTTGGCGACACGGTCACCGTGACCGTGAACGGCAAGAACTTCACCGGCTCCGTTCTCGCCGGCGGCAGGTTCTCGATCAACGTGCCCGGCGCCGACCTCGCCGCCGACGGCGACCGCATCGTCGACGCCAAGGTGACGACGACCGACGCCGCCGGCAACACCGCGACCGCGCTCGACACCCAGAACTACACGGTCAACACCAATCCGCCGGCCATTTCCATCAGCCTCGACGCCAACGTTGCCGGCGACGGCATCGTCAATCTCGCCGAGTCCAGCGCCACCGCGATCCCGGTGACCGGCACGGTGAGCGGCGCCTTCAATGTCGGCGACACGGTCACCGTGACCGTCAACGGCAAGAACTTCACCGGCTCCGTTCTCGCCGGCGGCAAGTTCTCGATCGATGTCCCGGGCGCCGATCTCGCCGCCGACGGCGACCGCACCGTCGACGCCAAGGTGAGCACCACCGACGCCGCCGGCAATAGCGCCACCGCCTTCGACACCCAGGATTACCGTCTGGCGACCGACCTGCCGAAGGCGACCATCGCTCTCGACGCCAACTTCGCCGGCGACGGCATCATCAATCTCGCCGAATCCACCGCAGCCGCGATTGCCGTCACCGGCACCGTCGGCGGCGACGTCAAGCTCGGCGACAGCGTCGTCGTCAGCGTCAACGGCCACAACTACACGACCACCGTCATCCAGCGCAATGCGACGACGCTCGGCTTCAGCGTCAATGTCGCGGGCGCCGAACTCAAGGCCGATGCCGACCACACCATCGAGGCGCGCGTCACGACCAGCGACGGCGCCGGCAACCAGGTCAGCAACACCACCAGCCTGACCTACGCCGTCGACACCACACCGCCCAGCCCGACCATCGCACTCGATGCCAACTTCGCCGGCGACGGCATCATCAACCTCGCCGAATCCACCGCGACCGCGATTGCCGTCACCGGTACCGTCGGCGGCGATGCCAAGCTCGGCGACGCTGTTGTCGTCACGATCAATGGTCACGATTACGCAACCACTGTTATCCAGCGCAATGCGACGACACTCGGCTTCAACGTCGATGTGCCGGGTGCAGAACTCAAGGCCGACGCCGACCACACCATCGAAGCCCGCGTCACTTCGACCGACCAGGCCGGCAACAGCGCCACCGTCGACACCAGCCTGACCTACGCCGTCGATACCACGCCGCCCGTACCGACCATCGCGCTCGACGCCAATTTCGCCGGCGACGGCATCATCAATCTCGCCGAATCGACCGCGGCCGCGATTGCCGTCACCGGTACCGTCGGCGGCGATGCCAAGCTCGGCGATGCGGTCGTCGTCAGCATCAACGGCAAGGACTACACGACCAGCGTCATCCAGCGCAACGCGACCACCCTCGGCTTCAGCGTCGATGTGCCGGGGGCTGAACTCAAGGCCGATGCTGACCACACCATCGAGGCGAAGGTCACCGCCACCGACCAGGCCGGCAACAGCGCCACCGTCGACACCAGCCTGACCTACGCCGTCGATACCACGCCGCCCAGCCCGACCATCGCGCTCGATGCCAACTTCGCCAGCGACGGCATCATCAATCTCGCCGAATCCACCGCCGCAGCGATTGCCGTGACCGGCACCGTCGGCGGCGATGCCAAGCTCGGCGATGCGGTCGTCGTCACGATCAATGGCCACGATTACGCAACCACCGTCATCCAGCGCAACGCGACGACACTCGGCTTCAGCGTTGACGTCCCCGGCCATGAACTGGCGGTCGACACCGACCATACCATCGAGGCAAAAGTCACCGCCACCGACCAGGCCGGCAACAGCGCCACCGTAGACACCAGCTTGACCTACACCGTCGACACCACACCGCCCGTACCGACCATCGCGCTCGACGCCAACTTCGCCGGCGACGGCATCATCAACCTCGCCGAATCCACCGCCGCAGCGATTGCCGTGACCGGCACCGTCGGCGGCGATGCCAAGCTCGGCGACGCCGTTGTCGTCACGATCAATGGCCACGATTACGCAACCACCGTCATCCAGCGCAACGCGACGACGCTCGGCTTCAGTGTCAATGTGCCGGGCCAGGAACTAGTGGCCGATCCGGATCTGACCATCGTCGCCCAGGTCACCGCCACCGATCACGCCGGCAACAGCGCCACCGTCGATACCAGCCTGACCTACGCCCTCGACATCCTGCCGCCAAGTGCGACCATCGCGCTCGACGCCAATTTTGCCGGCGATGGCATCATCAATCTCGCCGAATCCACCGCGGCCGCGATTGCCGTCACCGGCACCGTCGGCGGCGACGTCAAGCTCGGCGACCCGGTCGTCGTCAGCATCAACGGCCACGATTACGCAACCACCGTCATCCAGCGCAACGCGACGACGCTCGGCTTCAGCGTTGATGTCCCGGGCAGTCAGCTCAGTGCCGATCCCGACCAGACCATCGAGGCCCGCGTCACAACCAGCGACAAGGCCGGCAACAGTGCCTCCGACCAAACCAGCCTGACCTACACCCTGGACCTGGCGCCGCCGCAGCCCTGGATCGCGCTCGACGCCAATTTCGCCGGCGACGGCATCATCAACCTCGCCGAATCGACCGCCGCCGCGATTGCCGTCACCGGCACCGTCGGCGGCGATGCCAAGCTCGGCGACCCGGTCGTTGTCAGCATCAACGGTCATGACTATCTGACCACGGTCATCCAGCGCAACGCGACGACGCTCGGCTTCAGCGTCGACGTCCCGGGCAAGGAACTCGCTGCCGACCCCGACCTGACCATCGAGGCCAAGGTCACCTCGACCGACAAGGCCGGCAATATCGCCAGCGTAGACACTAGTCTGACCTACACGCTCGACAACACGCCCCCGACCATCAACATCGACCCACTCGGCATTTCGGTGTCCGAGGAGGGCCTGCCTGGCGGCAACCAGGACACAGTTGGCTCACCCGACAGCACGAACGCCCGAAGCGCCAGCACTACGCTGACACTTGACGACAAAAGCGCCCACCTCAGCCTGCTCACGCCGCCGCAGAATCCATCTTTCACATCCGGTGGCAAACAGATTGACTGGATACTGGAAACCGGTGGTCACAAGCTGATTGGCTACATTGATACGCCGACAGGGCAACAGGAAGTGATCGTCGTAACGCTGGATGATCAGGGCAAGATCACCACGACACTTTCCAAACCGATTGATCACCCGGCGCCAGGTGAGGATGTCAGGGATTTGAATATTGACGTCCAGGCCACAGACAAGGCCGGCAACGTCAGCCAAGCCACGCTTAGCATCCACGTCGAAGACGACATGCCGAAAATCAGTTCGGTCCATGAAATAACCCCGCTCAGCGACAACGGAATCTACTTCACGCTCTCCGGTGAGAACACGCCAGCGAGTCACAATGTCGCGCCGGACGTCCATGCCTTCAGCAACAGCCTGCTTGGTCTGGTCGGCATTGATGCGCTGAATCTGATCGACTTGAGCGGCGACCAATACCAGGCGAGTGATGCCAACAACAACATCACCAAGCTGGTAATCGAATCCGGCTCGCTGCTCAGCATCAACCTGGGCGGCGACGAAGTCCTGACCTGGTCGCAGGAACTGGCCAGTGCATTGGGCCTCAAGGTCGAGTTGATCAGCGACTCCGGCCTGCTCGGCCTGGGCAGCCATTTCACGCTGACCATCACGTCCCTCGATCCGGCTCACCCGGTCATCGACAATCTGAGCATCAAGGAATTGCTGTCGACGCTGCGCGTCGAGGATGCCCTGCTCAATCTGAATGTCCTCGATGGCGCCACCATTACTGCTAGCGATGCCTACGGTGCGAGCAACACGGCCACCATCGGCACATTGGTTGACCTCAGCCTGCTCAACGGGAATGAGCCTGCAAATGTGATGGCTGGCACCGCCAGCGATGACACGATCACCGGCGATGACAAGAGCAACATCCTGCTGGGTAACGAAGGCAAGGACATTTTGGCCGGCATGGGCGGCAACGACGCGCTACACGGCGGCTCGGGCGATGACCGTCTTGATGGCGGCACCGGCAACGACCTGTTGATCGGCGGCGCGGGCAACGATGCGCTGCATGGTGGCGATGGCAACGATGTGTATTCGTGGAATCTGAACGACCGGGGTGTCGCCGGAAAACCCGCCATCGATACGATTGATGACTTCAGCAACGGGCGGGACATCCTGCGCATCACCGGCCTGCTGACAGGCAATGGCATTGACTCGTCCCTGCCCCACAAATTGCAGGACTACGTCTACATCGAAAAGACCGCGACCGGAGATGCCATCATCCACATCAGCAGCACGGGTGGCTTTGCCGCTGGCTACGATGCCAACAAGGAAGACCAGCGCATCATCCTGACCGGCTATGGCTCTCATCTGAGCGGCAATAGCGACAGCGACTTGCGGAGCATGCTCGACAACCATCAACTCATCGTCGGCAATGACACGCCGATCACGACTCCCGGTGGCAGCGACCAGGCACAAGGCTCACTCGGCAGCTTCGGCGCCGACGGCGGCCATGTCGAGAAGGTGACGGTGAATGGACATACCTATGGCTATGCTGATGCGGATAGCACGACCCACGTACTGACCATCCATACCGCCGCTGGCGAAACCATCGTCATCAACATGGACGATGGTACCTACCATTACACCGCCACCACGCCATTGACCAAGGGACATTACACCGCCGTCGACTACACCCTGGTTGATAACGATGGCGACACGGCGAGCAGCACCCTGCGCTTCATGGGCACGGCCGACCCGGTCAACGTCGCACCGGATACGAATATCGACACCAGCAACAACCTGCTCGGCATCATCGGCCTGGCAACGCTGAACCTGATCGACATCAGCACGCAGCAAGCGTTTACGGCATTCGATGCGAACGAAAACCTGAGCAAGGTGGAAATCAAATACAGCTCCTTCCTGACCCTGGGCACCGACCGTATTGCGGCATCGCAAGCACTGGCGCACGAACTCGGCCTCAGCATCAGCGTCGTCGATACGTACAGTTTCCTGGGTGCCGAGTCCGTACTGACCATCACCTCCGCCACCCCTGGCGGAACAATCAGCAACCTGGCGGTCAACGAGTTGCTGGGCACGGTTTATCTCGACCAGTCCTCACTGGTCGACCTCTCTGTCGGCAACAGCTACAGCATCACGGCAACCGACAGCCAGGGTCTGAGCCACACCAGCAATGACTTCACCCTGCTTGATCTCAACCTGCTCAATAACCCGGCCAGCCATACCGGCATTCAGGAAGGCAGTACCGGCAACGACACCCTGACCGGCACCGCCGGCAGCGACCGTCTCTACGGTTATGCCGGCAATGACATTCTGGCCGCTGGCGACGACAACGATCTGATCCGGGCCGGAGCCGGCAACGACCAGCTCAGCGGCGGCAACGGCACGGACATTCTGATTGGCAGCGCCGGCAACGACATCCTGATCGGTGATGCCGGCAGCGATATCTTCCGCTGGGAGTTCGCCGACCAAGGCAATGCCCAAGCCCCGGCGGTCGACATCATCGCCGACTTCGAAACCCGCGCCGGCGGTGATCTGCTTGACCTGCGCGACCTGCTGCAAAACGAATTCCACATGGGCAGCGACATCGGCAACCTGGACAACTACCTTCACTTCTCGACATCCGGGGGCAATACGATCATCGACATCAAACCGACTGGTGCCAGTGGCGCCGTGACCCAGGAAATCGTCCTCTACGGCGTCGATCTGTCGCATAACGGCGCCCTCAACTCGGATGCCCTAATCATCCAGAGTCTGTTGCAAAACGGCAAATTGCTGACCGACTGAACACGCCCCCCCATTACTCAGGATTGAACCCCCATGAAACAAAATGCCATTCTGCTTGCCCTGCTGACCTCCTTTCCCCTGCTTGCGGCAGCGGCCCCCGCTGGCGCCCCCACCACACTGAAAGAGGTTGCACAACAAGCCGTACTGAGCAGCCCGGAAGTCACCTCGAAATGGCACAACCTGAAAGCAGCTGAAGAAGAAATCGGCGTTGCGCGGGGCGGCTTTTTCCCACGCGTCGATCTGACGGCCGGCACCGGCCGTGAAAGTCTGAAGCAGCCTCCTGCCGACCAGAGCAACAACTACACGCGCAGCAATTACGGCCTCAGCCTGAACCAGATGCTGTTCGACGGTTTCGCCACCCACAGCGAGGTAAAGCGCCTCGACAAGGCCCGCCTGGTCCGCTACTACGAACTGCTGGATGCCTCCGAAGGCATCGCTCTCGAAGCGGCGCGCGCCTATCTCGACGTACTGCGCTACCGCTTCCTGGTCAACCTCGCCGAAGACAACTATGTCCAGCACAAGACAACCCATGAACAATTGATCCGGCGCACCCAGTCCGGTGTCGGCCGCCGCGTCGATCTCGAACAGGCGGGCAGCCGTCTGGCCCTGGCCGAAATCAACCTGGCCACGGAAACGGCCAACCTGCACGACGTGACGGCGCGCTACCAACGCCTGGTCAACAGCCAGCCGCCAGGTTCGGTCATCCCGCCAGCCCAGTTGAGCAACGGCTTGCCGGCCAGCCAGAAGGCAGCCCAGGAAACCTTGTACCAAAAGAATCCGACTCTGCTTGCCGCCATCGAAAACATCGAGGCCGCCCAGCACGACATGGAAGTCCGCCGCGCGGCCTATTCGCCGAAGCTCGATTTCCGCGCACGGACTGACCATATCAACAACTATCTCGGCGTTGACGGCAATCGGGTGCAGAACGTGGCCGAACTGGTCATCAACTGGAATTTGTTTAATGGTGGCTCGGATCGGGCTCG
Organism: Quatrionicoccus australiensis; assembly: GCF_020510425.1. Taxonomy (NCBI): domain Bacteria; kingdom Pseudomonadati; phylum Pseudomonadota; class Betaproteobacteria; order Rhodocyclales; family Azonexaceae; genus Quatrionicoccus; species Quatrionicoccus australiensis. The sequence goes on along the minus strand of NZ_JAHBAH010000001.1, from coordinate 2,530,228 downwards.
GGAAAAGCAATATGCGGAACGCAAGAACATTGCGCTCGACCTGCGCGAAAAGGCCTGCCGCGATACCCGCCAGACCCTGTCGATTGCCTACAACGATGTCCTGCGCCTGAAAGAACAATCAAACTACCTGGCGACCCAGGTCAGCCTGCTGGAAAAAACGCGCGATGCTTACCGCGATCAGTTCAACGTCGGCCAACGCACCCTGCTCGATCTGCTCGACACCGAGAACGAACTGCTCAGCGCGCGCCGCAATGCGGTGAACGCCGACACCGACCTCAGTCTTGCCTACCTGCGCACCTATGCCGGCATGGGCACGCTACTCGAGTATCTCGGGCTGCAAAAACTCGAGGTACGCAACCCTGAACCCCAGGAACTCGCAGCGACCGACAGCAGCCAGCTTTGCCCGAATGAACCGGTCGACTCGCAGGCTACCGACTATGCCGCACTCAATGCAAAAGCCTTGGCCAAACTCGAGGTACGACCCGCACCGCCATCCTTCCCGCCGGCCGCCGCCAGCCCGGAAAACGATGTCAAGCGTCAGGTCATGGGCTGGAATGCAGCCTGGGCAGCCAGAAACTATTCCGATTATGTCGGCTTCTACGCGCCCAGTTTCATTCCTGGCGGCGGCCTGAATCGCGAGGATTGGGCTCAGTTGCGCCGTAGCCGTATATCCAGCCGAGACAACATCAGTATCGACATCCAGGATCTGCAGGTCCGGCCGGATGGGAAAGACCGTGCCCGGGTCCAGTTCCGCCAGACCTATCACTCAAAACAGTTCAGCGATGTGACGCAGAAGACCCTGGAAATGATCATGGTCGGCAACAAATGGCTGATCAATCGTGAAGATTCGGTGCCCTGCATCGGTAACACCGTAGGCGGCTGCAAAGCGGGCAAATAGCCGCAGCGCGCCGCATTTGCAAGAGCAACCAGCCCTCCTGCAGACATGGCAGGAGGGCGATCAGAAATATCGACCGCTGCCATGGAAAAACGCTTTCCACCCATTCGTTACCTGCCACGCATGCGGCAGCAGACAGATGAAACCAGGGATGCAGTCTTGCGTTACCTGGCACTCATCGCCTTCGAAGTCACCTCAGGAAAACTCGACCCGGCCAGAGTTAACTGGCGATATATCCGCGCCAGCGAGCCCCAGCCTCACTGACACCGGCCCCCCACGGGAGATTGGAGCAGAGGACGCTCGGCCACATATACGGCGCAGATAGAAAGCCGACTGCGGGCAGCTTGCCGTATCGATTCCGTACAAAGCAAAAGAGCCATCCCTGAGGATGGCTCTTTTGCTTGAATCTTGGTGCGCCCGGAGAGATTCGAACCCCCGACCCCTGCCTTCGGAGGGCAGTACTCTATCCAGCTGAGCTACGGGCGCTTGGGAGGCGGAATTCTACCCGCTACAGAGACTTGCGTCCATGTTATCAAAACCAATAAGCTGACGGTCTGACTACAGACACCGCTGAAAAGTCGAACCATGCCCCAGGAAAAAAATTACGAGCTTTCCCATGACGATGTCCAGAAGGTCATGGCTACGGTCGACATCCCGGCTTGCCCGGTTTTCCTTACCGATGCCATGCAGGAAGCGCAAAGGGATGAACCGGACCTGAAGCGTCTGGCCGACATCATCACCAGCGATGCCGGCATGTCCGCCGCCGCGCTCAAACTGGCCAACTCGCCACTGTACGGCGCCAGCACGCGCATCTCCAGCGTCCGCAAGGCGGTCGAGCGTCTCGGCACCAAGAACATCGCCTGCGTCGTGGTCGCCGTCGCCCTGCGCACCAGCATGACCGGGCTACCGGCGGCCTGGCTGGAGCAGTTCTGGAAACGCACCACGCTGATGGCCGTGGTGTCCAGCCTGATCGCCCGCCGCCAGTACGGCATTTCGCCGGATGCCTCCTACACCTACGCACTGTTTCACGACGCCGCCATTCCGCTGATGATGAAGCGCTTCCCGAACTACGGCGAAGTACTGGAGAAATGCCGGCATGAAAACCTGTTGCTGGTCGAGGCCGAAAACAACTTTTTCCCCTGCACGCACCCGATCATCGGCTCATTGCTGGTGCGCAACTGGGGCCTGCCAGCAATTCTTGGCCAGGCCATCCGTTTCCATCACGAAGCCGATGCCTACGACGTCTCGGACAAAACCCTGCCCGGCGGTGCCCTGTCATTGATCGCCGTCACCCAGGTGGCCGAGCACCTGCTCGCGGAACTGCTCGACGACTGCGATCTGGAAGTTGGCGCAAACCTGTTTGCACGGGCACTCGATCACCTGGGCATTTCGGAAAGCGATCTGGACGACCTGCGCAACCGGGTCGCCGACGCCGTTGCCGAGAGCGCCAACTAACCCGCGCCGGACTCAGTCCAAAAAGCTGCGCGCCGCCTCGAAACGCTGCGCGTAGTAACGGTCGTTCAGACGGTCGATGCGGACCCGGCCATTGCTGGACGGCGCATGCACGAAACGCGCGTCGCCGACATAGATGCCGACATGCGAAAAGGGCTGGTTGCGGGTATTGAAGAAAACCAGGTCGCCGGGACGCAAATTGCCCGGTTCGAGCGGTCGACCACGCCGCGCGATGTCGGCGGCACTTCCCTGCACTTTCAGGCCGAGCGCCTGGGCGTAGATGTAGCTGACCATGCCGCTGCAATCGAGGCCGGCTTCCGGGTTCTTGCCGCCGAAACGATAACCGGTGTCGATCAGGCCAAGTGCATAGAAAGCCACCTCGTTGCCTTTCTCGCTGACCGGCAAAGGCGCATGCGTTATAGTTTCCGGCGTGCCGGCCGGACGCGGCGACGGGCTGCCGCAGGCCGTCAGCAAGGCAGAGATCAGCGTGGCAACCAGCAGGACGGAAAGACGCATGAAGTTGATGTACTTTCTTGAAACATTTCTCAACTTACAGTTTTTACAGGATTTTTCAAGGCCATGAAACTACAGAACGAGCAATTGCTGCGGTCGACCAACTTTATTGCCGGAAAATGGACGGGCGCCGATGACCAGGCGACCTTCGATGTACTCGATCCGGCCAGCGGTGCCGTGCTCGGCAGCGTGCCGCGCTGCGGCGCCGGCGAAACGCGGCGGGCGATTGATGCCGCCAATGCTGCCTGGCCGGCCTGGCGCGCCCTCACTGCCCGTCGTCGCGCCCAGTTGCTGCAGGCCTGGTGCAAGCTGATCATCGAACATGCCGACGATCTGGCGCAGATCGTCACCGCCGAAGGCGGCAAGCCGCTCGCCGAAGCCAAGGGCGAAGTGCTTTACGGCGCCTCCTTCGTCGAATGGTTCGCCGAAGAAGGCAAGCGCACTTACGGCGAAAGCATTCCCAGCCCGGCCGCCAGCAACCGCCTGCTCGTCGTCAAGCAGCCGATCGGCGTCTGTGCCGCGATCACCCCGTGGAACTTCCCGCTCGCAATGATCACGCGCAAGGTCGCACCGGCGCTCGCCGCCGGCTGCCCGGTCGTCGTCAAGCCGGCCGAGGCGACGCCGCTGACCGCCCTCGCCCTCGCCGTCCTGGCCGAACAGGCAGGCTTCCCGGCCGGCGTCTTCAACGTGGTGACCGGCAACCCGCAGGCAATCGGCGGCGAGCTGACCGCCAACCCGATCGTGCGCAAGCTCTCCTTCACCGGCTCGACCGGCGTCGGCCGCCTGCTCATGGCGCAGTGCGCCCCGACCGTCAAGAAGGTCTCGCTCGAACTCGGCGGCAACGCGCCCTTCATCGTCTTCAACGATGCCAACATCGACGCAGCGGTCGACCAGGCAATTACGGCCAAATATCGCAATACCGGCCAGACCTGCGTCTGCGCCAACCGCTTCCTCGTGCAGTCCGGCGTCTATGACGAATTCGCCGGCAAGTTTGCGGCCCGCGTCGCCCAGATGCAGGTCGGCCCCGGCACCACGCCGGGTGTCGTGCAGGGACCGCTGATCAACGCCGCCGGGCTGGCCAAGGTCGAGGCGCATGTCGCCGACGCCGTCGGCAAGGGCGCACGCGTCCTCTGCGGCGGCCGCCGCCACGCACTGGGCGGCAATTTCTACGAGCCAACCGTGCTCGCCGACATTACCAGCGCGATGCAGGTGGCGAAGGAGGAAACCTTCGGCCCGGTCGCCCCGCTCTTCCGCTTCGAAACGGAAGCCGAGGCGATTGCCATGGCCAACGACACCGAGTTTGGTCTCGCCGCCTATTTCTTCACGCGCGACGTGGCGCGCTGCTGGCGGGTCGGCGAAGCGCTCGAGTACGGCATGGTCGGCATCAACACCGGCCTGATCTCGAACGAGGTGGCGCCCTTCGGCGGCATCAAGCAATCGGGCATCGGCCGCGAAGGCTCGAAGTACGGGATCGAGGATTACCTCGAAGTGAAATATCTCTGCTTCGACATCAACGGATGATCAAGTTCGTCATCATCGCCGGCCTCGCCCTGCTCGCCGGTCTGCTCTGGCGCAACTGGGCGCGGCAACGGCAGGCCGGCTATATCGCGGCCTATCCCTACGCGCGCTTCCTGGACCGGCGGCTCGCGGCCCGTCGCCCGGAACTGACGGCGGAACAACGGGCCGAGGTCTTCGCTGCGCTAAGCGATTATTTCGTGCTCTGTCGCCGCGCCGGGCGGCGCATGGTGGCCATGCCCTCGCAGGCGGCAGACGATGCCTGGCACGAGTTCATCCTGTTTACCCGCCATTACGACAAGTTCTGCCGCACCGCCTTCGGCCGCTTCCTGCACCACACGCCGGCCGAGGCAATGCAATCGCCGACGCAGGCGAGCGAAGGCCTGCGCCGTGCGTGGCGGCTGGCATGCGCGCATGAGCAGATCGACCCGAAAAAGCCGCAACGCCTGCCCCGCCTGTTCGCGCTCGATGCAAAGCTGGGTCTTGCCGACGGCTTCGTCTATCGCCTCGACTGCCTGGCGGCCGGCCAGGCCGGTGCCGCTGGCGACAGCGCCTTCTGCGCCAGCCACATCGGTTGCGGCGGTGCCAGCGGCTGTGGCGGCGGTTGTTCGGGCGACAGCGGCAGTTCGGATAGCGGTGGAGACGGTGGCGGCGGGGGTTGCGGCGGCGACTGACGCCGGCCGGAAAAGCTATTGCGCTACGCCATCCCGTGTTGGCGGCGAATACACCACGACCCGGTTCCGCCCTTCATGCTTGGCGATATAGAGCGCCAGATCGGCCGCCTGGGTCAGTTCGTCAGGCATCTTGCCGTGCTCGGGATAGGCGGCGACACCAAGTGAAGTCGAGAAAGCGAGCGTGAAGTTGCCGAACTGGACACGAATGTCGGCAATCGTCGTACGCCAGCGCTCAGCCCGTTCGGCAGCCACCGAAAGAGGCATGCGCGGCATCAGGATGACAAACTCCTCGCCGCCGTAGCGGCACAAGACGTCTTCGTGACGGATATCGGCCTGCAGGCTGCGCGCCAGTTCGCGCAAGGCCTCGTCGCCGGCCTGGTGGCCATAGGTGTCATTGATCTGCTTGAAATGATCGAGATCGAGAATGACCAGGGCAAGCGGGTAACCCTCGCGCCGGGCGCGCCACAGTTCGCGCTCCAGCGTTTCGTCGAGGTAACGCCGGTTGAAACAGCCGGTCAGGCTGTCGCGGATGGCCTGCTCCTGCAAGGCAACCTGCAGTTGTTCGATTTCTTCGAGTTGCTTGCGCAGATATTCGTTGGCAATACGCAGCCTGTCCTCGGCAACCCGACGTTCGGAAATGTCGCGCGAAACGCCAAGCACTGTCGCCGGCCGGCCGTCGTGATCGAGCAGGAAGCTCGCAACCACCTCGGAAGAGACAATACTGCCGTCCTTGTGCGGCTGGTCGATCTCGTACAGCGCCGACATCGCGCTCTTGTCGCCCGCCGCGAGACGGGCCAGATGATCCTGCAGCAAGGCTTGGACAAGCTGCAGCGAAGCCGGCATCAGCGCCTCGTTCAGCGATTGGCGCAGCGCCTCCTCGGCCGTAAAGCCGCGCGCTTTCTCGACGGCCGGGCTGACGTAGGTGAAGCGCAGGCTGGCGACGTCGAGCATCCAGATCACATCCTTGCTCTGCTCGGCCAGGCGGCGATAACGCTCTTCGCTCTCGCCAAGCGCCTGCTCGGCCGCCTGGCGAATGCTGACTTCCTTGTGCAGGCGCCGGTTCAGGCGTGCGAAATAAAGGGCGAGCAAGGCCAGAAGCACGAAAATCGCCGCGGCGCCGGCCAGTACCGGCCACACCCAGGCCGGCATGCGGCGCGGCTCGCTCTCGTAGATCAGGCCGTCGAGCGAAAAATTGGCCGGCAGCATGCCCTGCTCGGCGTAGGTCTGGGCGATCTGCTGCCAGCGCGTTGCCGACATCTGGCCGATCTCGACCAGTTCGGGTTGCATCAGACGTTTCATTTCGGCCGCTTCAAAGAGCAGGTGGGCCTTGCTGTGGCGCGTCGAATAACGCTGCAGGATCAGGTCGGAAATTTCTTCCGGATGCGCCATGGCGTAATCCCAGCCGCGCAGTACGGCCGCGCGCAAGGCGCGAACCGCCTTGGGCGACTTCTGCAGACGCGCCTCGCTGGTGAACAGCGTATCGCCGTAGAAATTGATCCCGGCCGCAGTCGGCGAATAGGCCAGGTAGGGAAAATTGGCCTTGCGCAGCAGGAAGGGCTCGTCGGAGGAATAGCCGGAATAGGCCGCGACCTCGCCGCTGATCAGATCGTCCAGTTCGAAACGATGCGGCACCGCGACGTAGCGTTCGACGCCCTCGCGCTTGAGGTAGGCGAGCAGTTCGGCCTCGTGCGGCAGCAACATGATGCGTTGCTCGCTCAGTGCGTCGAGGCTCGGAATCTTGCGCCGGTTGACCAGCAGGACCAGCGGCGAATGCTGGACGATGACGGCGAGGGCGACCACCGGCTGCCCCTGGGCACGACGCAAGGCGAGTTCGGAAGCGGCGACGCCGTATTCGGCACGGCCGCTTACCACCTCGTCAACCGGATCGGCGCCGGCCGCCAGTTCGCGCAGGCTGACCTCGAAACCGGCGGCACGGAAATAGCCCTTCTCCAGCGCCGCGTAATAGCCGGCAAACTGGAACTGGTGCTTCCAGTTGAGCTGGATGCTGACCTTTTCCAGTGCGCTGGCAGGCGACAGGATCAGGCAAAGGACGAGAAAGGCAAAAAAACGCATGGGGAAAGATCGATCCGGCAGACAGCCGATTTACTTGTGATAGGTGCGACTGCTGCCGCGCGAGTTGCCGGAATTCGAGTCGGCGACATCATCGAACAGGTTCCAGCCCTGATTTTGCGCATGTGCGAAAAGGAGCAGCGCGAGCAGGCCGGCAACCAGGTTGAATTTGCGGAACATCAGTCGTCGTCTCCGGAATCATCGGCCGCTACCGGCGCGTGGTCGCTCTCGGCCCAGCGCCGCACTTCGAAGGCGGCGTGGCGCAGGCGCGTGAAGATCGGGAAGATGGCGAGGAAGATCAGCAACAGCACGAAATTCGACCAGCCGGCGCCGACGCTCATGACTTCCATCCGGTCATGCACCGGCACCGGCTTTTCCGGTGCCAGATCGGGGTCGACCGTCAGGTAATAGGTACCGGGCGGAATGTCGGGGAAGACCACTTCGTCCTGGCGATTGCCTTCCGACCAGCTTTCGCCGCCGTCGTTGCCGTAGTAATAGGCAAGCTCGCGGCTGGCCGGCCAGGCGTTGCCGCTGTTCTTGTCGACCAGGGTCAGGTTGAGGCCAATCCAATTGTTGTCGAGGCTGGTCGTGTTGCGCACCTTGAGCCGGCGCACCCGCGCATCGATCACGAATTCGCGGCTTTGCAGCTCGTCGACCGCAGGTGCGCCAAAGTCGAAGTCCTGGCGCAGCAGCAGCTTGCCGCCGCCAGCGAGCAGCATGAACAAGGCCTGCGCCACAACGGCAAGCACGGCCAGGCGCCAGAACAGCCGGCAGACGCGACGATGCGTTTCTTCCCAGGGATTGGGCTGATTGGCGAAGATGCCGATCGGTTCGGGCAAGGCATTCTTCAGGGCAAAGGCTGCAGCGATCTCGGCCGGTTCGACATAGACGCCCTGCGACCAGTTGAGATCGCTGTCGGTGCTTTCACGCGACAGCAGCAGCGGTGGCGCGACGTAATCGACCACCCGGTTGCACTCGCCGCGCCGCACCCGCCAGGTGAACTCGCCGGCGACCTGGATCACCTCGGCGCTCGGCGTCGTCGTGAAATGCCGGAAGCTCTGACCGTTCCAGCGCACATCGGTGAGTTCCATGGCGCCGCTGCCGGTCGGCGGGCTGGACAGCACGTCGGCAACATTCCAGTGGCCGTTGTACTCGGTCAACCAGCGATAAGTGCCATTTTCCCCGGCCAGCAGGTATTCGCGCCAGTCGTAGAAAATGCCTGCGCTGACGCACTGCTTGACGAGAAAACCGATCACTTCGACTGGTCGACCGTCCAGCTTGCCCTGGCTGCCGAGCGCCAGGCGCGGCACGTACTTTTCGTCGCGACTGCCCAGCGCCTTCGACAGGACCTGGTAATTGCGGTCGGCCGTATCGACCACCGCGCCACAGGCGACGCAGCCGACTGCGAGAATTTCCGGCGAACGCGCCGTCATCGGCGAGCCGCAACTCGGGCAGCGAAAAACCTGCGCGGCAACCGTCTTTTCGGGCGACCCCATGCCCTGGCGCAGGTTGCTCAGGCGCAGCGCAGCGAATTCGACGGCCTCGCCGATGAACATCAGGGGCGGCGTTTCGGAGTAATCAAGGGTGGCGAAATTGGCCCCGTTTCTGAGGTCGACCGCTGCGACCGGATAACCGGCGCCGACCTTGAACGGCAGCTCGCCCTGGCCGGCGATGCACTCGGCCTGGGCGATATTGCTGACCGTCCAGGTCTGGCTGGCGAGCACGAAGCGCTGACCGATTTTCAGGGCATCCAACGGCGGCAGCGCATCCGGCACAAACTGCGCAAAAGTGAGCACGTACTCGCCGCCAGCCTCCGACAGCCAGCCGGTGCGCATGTCGTCGAAGAGCAGATGCCATTCGTTCCAGATGCCCTGCTCGTACTTGATCTGGACGCGCCCGATCAGGGCAAAGTGCACGCCCTTGTAGCTGCCTTCCGTGCCCAGTTGCAGCGGCGAGCGGTCTTCGACCAACGCCGCCATCTTGCCGATGTCTTCCAGATTCTGGTCGTGCCGGACCAGCGTGCTGCTGCAATAAGCGCAGACCGCGAAGACCGACGACGCCGACTGAAAGACAACCGGCGCGCCGCAGGAAGGGCAGGATGCAGTAATGGCCACTAGGCAGCGGTCAACTCAGTTTTTTGAGCAATTCCGCTTTCTTGGCCTCGAACTCGGCCTGGCTGAGGATGCCTTTTTCGACCAGTCCGTGCAGTTTTTCCAGGGTCGCCACGACCTCGTCGGCCGACACGCTCGCCACCGCCGTCGGCTGCAGCGCGGCACCCATCGCCTGCCCGACCACCTGGCCGAAACCGACGCCGGCACCGAGACCGACGCCCATTGCCGCCAGGCCGCCCTCGTTTTTCGCCGCATCGGGAATGCTGTTGGCGACCTGGTACTGCGTGTAGCGCTGCATGTCGCCGATCATGTTCATGCCGATCTTCTGGTCGAGGATCTTCTGCAGTTCTTCCGGCAACGAGACGTTCTGCACGACCAGCGAGTCGAGCGCCAGGCCGTACTCGGCAAACATCGGCTGCGCCTTGGCGAACATCGCCTTGCCGAACTCGTCCTGGTTGGCGGCCATGTCGATGAAGGCAACGCCGGACTCGGCAAAGAGATCGGTCAGGCCGGCGACCAGCGTGTTGCGCAACTGGCCTTCAAGCTCGTCGCGGCCGTAGCTGTCACGGGTACCGGAAATCTTCTGGTAGAAGGTCTTGGCGTCCACCAGGTGCCAGGAATAGATGCCGAAGGCACGCATGCGGACAATGCCGAATTCCTTGTCGCGGATGGTGATCGGGTTCGGCGTGCCCCACTTCTGATCGAGCTGCTGCCGCGTCGAGAAGAAGTACAGATCGGACTTGAACGGGGATTCGAACAGCTTGTCCCAGTTCTTGAGATAGGTCAGGACGGGCAGCGTCTGCGTCGTCAGCTTGTACATGCCGGGCGCAAAGACGTCGGCAACCGTGCCTTCGTTGACGAAGAGCGCGAGTTGCGAGTCGCGCACGGTCAGGCTGGCGCCGTTCTGGATTTCCATTTCCGCCATCGGGAAACGCCAGGCCAGCGTACCGTCGGCATCCTCGGTCCACTGCAGGATGTCGATAAACTGCTTCTTGATGAAGTCCATCAGTGCCATCACTACCTCCTAAAGGGTCAGGCGATGCAGCCGGCGTTGAGAATGCCGACCGCGATCGAGAGTAATGCGAGGAAAATGCCCGAGGCCATGCGCCCCTGGGGAATGCTTTCATTGATGCGCGGCAACACAATGCGGGCGACGACGAAAACGAGCAGTTGCACGATGCCGGCGATGACACCCCAGCCGATCATCGCGTACAGGTTGTGGCTGACCGCGACCGACACGGCGAGCGGCAGTGCGAAGCCGATCACCGCACCACCCAGGCTGACGGCGGCGGCTTCGTTGCCGGCACGGATCAGTTGTAGCTCGTTATAAGGCGTGATCAGTACATAAAGCGCAAAAAACACGCCCAGGAGAACGATGCCCGTCGCAAAGAAACTGGCGAAGGCTGGCAAACCGCTGATGACCGGATCAAACATTGAATTCCCCTGAAGCAGAATGACAGCGAAGTATTGTCGCCGCAAGCCCGCCGCAACTCAAGCCGGACGTGCCTGATGCCAGGCGACGAAAGCATCCAGAGGCATCGGCTTCGCATACAGATAGCCCTGCATGCGGTTACAGCCAAGCTGGCGCAACTGTGCCGCCTGGACGTGATCCTCGACCCCCTCGGCGAGCGGCATCATGTCCAGATCCCAGGCCAGATCGATGATCGTCCGGACGATCCGCAGATGCTCCTCCGAAGTCGTCATCGCGACAACAAACGAGCGGTCGATCTTGATTTCGTTGAGCGGCAGATTGACCAGATAACTGAGTGACGAATAGCCGGTACCGAAATCGTCGAGTGCCAGGCGGATGCCCAGGGCCCGCAGACGACGCATGACCTCGAGGCAACGCTCCGGATCGCCGAGCATCGCCGACTCGGTCAGCTCGATGGTGAAGCGCTTGCCCGGCACCTGCCAGGTTGCCAGGCGCTGCGCGAACATTTCCGGCAAATCGGTATCGAGCAGATCGTCGGCCGTCAGGTTGATCGACAGCGGGATATCGATCCCCTTCGCCGACAGTTCGCTTGCCACATGCAGGGCATTGCGGATCAGCCAATCGGTAAACAGGTGGCGCCAGCCGTTTTCCTCGATCATCTCGATGATCTGCGGCGGCGGCACCCATTCGCCATTCGCCCGCTGCCAGCGCAACAACAACTCCGCCCCGGTACATTCCCCGGAAGGTGCGTCCACTTGCGGCTGCATGAATATCATCAGCGTCTCGTGATGCAAGGCCTGGCGCAGTTCTTCCGCCATTTCGCAACGATGCTGCCAATCCCGACGCATTTCAGGCTGGAACCAGCCAAAGGACTCACGCGTCGACTGCAACTCCCCACGCGCCAGGCGAGCCGCCTGCAGAATGGATTCCGCATCGGCAGCGTGCTCGGGCAGCATGGCCGCACCAATACTGGCTTCGAGGGGCATGCTGCGCCCGCTCAGCATGCCCAGCGGCTCGGCAAAGGCCTGCCCGATATGGGCGGCCACCAGCGTCGGCACTGCCATCGACTGGACACCGGGCAACAACAACAGCCACTCATCCTCGCGTCCCGAAAAAATCCGGTCTACCGGCCGCAACAACAAACGCAAACGCTCTGCCACGATACCGGGCAGACTTTGCAGATCACTGGCAGCCAGTTGTCCGAAGCGATTGCGGTTGGTCAGGACGAGGGAGAGCACGGCGACCGGTTCGGCACTCCCGGCCAATTCCCGCAGTGCGTGCAGGGCAGCCAGTTCGCCGGGCACGCCGGCCCGGGCCAGGCCAAGCTCTTCACCAAGTTCGACAGCGGCAATGACCGCAGCAAAAACACTGCGCCGCAGGATGGAGAAAAGATCGAGGTAGAGACGGTTGACCGATGCGGTCTCGCCGAACAGCGCATGTTCGCAAAACTCGACGACACGGAAGAAGAAACTCAGCGTGTCCGTCAGCGAAAATCCGCAGCCATGCAGCTTGTGCCAGGCCGACAGCCAGTCCTGCTGCCATTGCGGATCGCCCAGCGCGCTCGCCATGCGGGCAGAAATTGCGGCGAACTCGGCGAGTACGGGGTCATCGGCCTCCTCGGCAAGTGCCTGGTGGACAGCTGACTGCCAGAGCGGCGCGATCGCCGAAAACGAGGCGAGCGCCTCGTCGCTCAGCCCGAATTGCGCTGCTGCAAGTCCGGGACCGGGGTCAACCGAGATTATAGTCATGTGAGGCCAGTCCATACGCATCATGCGGCAGCGCCCGGGCAACCCTGCAAGCCTGGTGGGCAGGCTCATTGAGGTCGATGACCCGATAGCCGCGCACCTCCTGCTTGTCGGCATCGAGCATGATCAGCACGCGCGGTCGCGAGCGCCGCACCCGGTTTTGCTGGATGACGATACCGACCTCGCCACTACTCAGTTCGAGCAAGGTACCAATTGGATAAAGACCGACGCATTGCACGAACTGCTCCATCAGACCGGGACTGAACTGGTGGTCGCGCTGTTTGTAGAGTTCCTCAAGCGCCTCCTGGTGACCGAGTGCACTGCGATAAGGCTTGTTTTTCAGCATGGCACAGAACGAATCGACCAGGCCGGCCATTTCGGCTGCCAGACCAAGCTCGTCGAGCTTGAGCTGGCGCGGGTAGCCGCTGCCGTCCCAGCGCTCGTGGTGACGGGCGATCGTCAGCAGCACATTTTCGGGAATGTTGCCCTGGCTGCACAGCAGCTCCAGCGAACTGGCCACATGCGAATGGACCAATTCCTTTTCTTCCGGCGTCAGCGGCCCGGTCTTGGCGAGAATCTCGACCGGCACCTGGGTCTTGCCGATATCCTGCAGCATGCCGGCAATGCCGAGTTCAAGCAGCGGCAGTCCCCGCCAGCCGATGTGCGCACCGAGCATCAGCAAGTACACCGAAACATCCATGGCGTGGTCAAAACTGTACTGATCCATGCGCTTCAGACGCAGCAACCACATCAGCGCATCCGGGTTGCGGCGCAGGCTGCCCGACATGTCGCGCACCCCTTCGCGCACTGAACCCAGATCCATCGACCTTTCCAGGCTGACGGACTGGAAGCTGCGCTGCAACGCGTTCTGCAGATCGTCGAAGCGCGGCTCCATGTAAGAAAGCTCGCGGGCCAGCGCAATCGAGTGCTCGGAGTCATTCTGGCGCTGCAGAAAAGTCAGGAAACGCCGCCGCCGCTGCTGCCGCTTGTCGCTGTCGGCCTGCATCTCGAACAGCGGCGGCCGGCGCCGGACCGGCTGCCCGGGCTCGGCGACACCGCCACTGGCAGCCGGTGGACGCAAGGCGTAATCACGCCCGTAATCCTTGACCAGATGGAATTCGTTCAATGAGCGGCTACGGTCGACGTAGACAAAACGGCATTTTTGCTGAAACTGCTCGACCTGCTCCAGGCTGGAGATCACGAACCCCTGCAAGGCAAACGAAAACTCGGTCCACGCGCAATCCGGTTCGGCAACGAACATGCCGATCTTCAGGTCGGCTACCGCAACAATCTCCATGGGTGCTTCTTTCGATACTGGGGCTAGGATTCCGGGGCCAGGCGGAGCAGCCCCTCCAGTGGAAGATTGTGCGCCAGCAAATGGGGAATAACAAGGAAGCCACTTAGCACTTCGGCATGTCCACCGGACAGAATGCAGCAGGCATCACGCCCCGCCAGACGGGCAAAAGCGCGCTCGATGGCACCGACCTGCGCTTCGACACAACCCGTGACAATGGCATCGGCGGTGGCACGCGGATATGCCACATGCACGCCATCGGCAAAAGGCAGCGCGGCCGTGCCCTGAAACAGCGCCCGGCGCATGGTTTCCAGGCCGGGCAGGATCAGGCCGCCGAGAAAATTGCCGTCGGCATCCAGGCTGTCGATGGTGGTTGCAGTCCCCGCCATGACCACGAGACGCGGTGTCGAACCGAGCTGACGCGCACCGACCAGGGCGCACCAGCGGTCGACACCGAGCTGGGCCGGATTTATATAAAGATTTGTAATTCCGGCCTGATTTGCCCCTGCCTTTGCCTCACGCAGTACGTCCGACCATGGCGCCAGGACTTGGCGCAAGCTCTCGCCGACCACCGGACCGGCCACATTCGCCAGCATGACGCGCGCCGGCTGCGGCCAGCGCCGACAAAGCTCGCCAAGCTCCCCGATCCCGGCATGCGTCACGACGCCCTGGTCGCACCACGCATGCCCGTCGTGCGCGCCCCATTTGATGCGGCTATTGCCGCTGTCGATGCAGATGATCATGCGCGGCGCAGGCTGACATCACCGGAAAAGATGCGTTGCATGCCGCTCGCCGTCTCCAGCAGCAAGGCGCCGTCAGCATCGACACCGGCGCACCGTCCAAGAAGCGGCGCGCTGCCGTCATCAAGCAACTGAACCGCCGCATCCTGCCAGGCATGGCGCTGCTGCCATTCGTTTTTGCTGCTGGCGAAGCCGTCGACCGCAAAGGCATCCAGCACGCCGGCCAGCGCAGAAAGGACGGCAGCGAGAACCAGATGCCGTTCGGGCAAGGCGGCCATCGCCTGATCCAGCCCGGCCACCGGCTGCGGCAACTCAACCGTCGGCGCAGAAAGATTGATGCCGATGCCGATCACAGCCTGGATGCCGCGCCGGTCACTGGCCAGTTCGACAAGAATGCCGGCCAGCTTGGCATAGTCGTCGCCCTGGCGAAGCAGGACGTCATTCGGCCACTTCAGGCAGATGCCTTGCGCACCGAGACCTTCAAGGGCGCGCGCCAGCGCAACGCCAACCGCCAGCGACAAGCCGGCAAGCCGCGCCGGCGAACCGGAAAAGCGCCAGAGCAGGGAAAAGGTCAGGCTGGCTTCGGGCGCCGACAGCCATTGCCGGCCGCGCCGTCCCCGCCCGGCGGATTGCCGGTCGGCGACGATCACCGTACCGGCCGGCGCGCCAAGATCGGCCCGGCGCATCAGCTCGCTGCTGGTGGAATCACACTCTTCAAATGCATCGACATCAAAACGCCCGGCCAGCAAGCCAAGCCGAGATTTGAGCAGAACGGGATCGATCAGGGGCATGCGGCGAATTGTATGCCAGTTCGCCGCATGCCGAAAAAACCCGCTTTACTCGGCGACGTCCTTGCTGCCGTCGATGCCGAGTTCGGCAATCTTGCGGGTGATCGTGTTGCGACCGATGCCAAGCGCCTGCGCCGCCTCGATCCGGCGGCCGCCAGTATGCGCCAGCGCCCGCGCGATCAGGATGCGCTCGAAGGTCTGGGTCAGCACACCGTGCACATCGCCGAGACCACGCGCCAGCAGGCGGTCGACCTCGCCTTCGAGGGCACTTTCCCAATCGGTTGCCAGCATGGTCGGCACGGCATCGCGCAATTCGCCGGGCAAATCGCCGATTTCAACCTGTTGACCGGGCGCCATCACGGTCAGCCAGTGGCAGAGATTTTCCAGCTGCCGCACGTTACCCTGGAAGTCCAGACCGCTCAGATACTTGATCGCCGTATCCGACAGGCGCTTGGTTTCAACGCCGAGCTCGCGCGCACTCTTCTGCAGGAAGTGGCGGGTGAGCAGCGGAATGTCCTCGCGGCGTTCGCGCAGCGACGGCAGACGAATGCGGATGACGTTCAGGCGATGGAACAAGTCTTCGCGGAACAGGCCGTCCTTGACCCGCGTTTCGAGATTCTGGTGGGTCGCGGCGATGACCCGGACATTGGCCTTGATCGGCGAATGGCCGCCGACGCGATAGAAATGCCCGTCGGACAGGACGCGCAGCAGACGGGTCTGCAGCTCGGACGGCATGTCGCCGATTTCGTCGAGGAACAGCGTACCCGCTTCGGCCTGCTCGAAACGGCCGCGCCGTTGTGCCTGGGCGCCGGTGAAGGCGCCACGCTCGTGGCCGAACAGTTCGGACTCGAGCAGGTCCTTGGGAATCGCCGCGGTGTTGATCGCGATGAAAGGCTTGTCGGCACGCGGGCTGTGCCGGTGCAGGGCACGCGCCACCAGTTCCTTGCCGGAACCGGATTCGCCGGTGATCAGCACGGTCGCGTGCGACAGGGCGAGACGACCGATCGCGCGGAAGACTTCCTGCATGGCCGGTGCCTGACCGAGAATTTCCGGCACCAGGCCTTCTTCCTCAGCCGCACCGCTTTGGTGCATTGATTCGTCGATGGCGCGCCGGATCAGCTCGACCGCCTGATCAACGTCAAAGGGTTTCGGCAGGTATTCGAAGGCGCCGCCCTGGAAGGCTGCGACCGCACTTTCCAGATCGGAATAGGCGGTCATGATGATGACCGGCACCGACGGAAAACGGGTTTTCACTTCCTGCAGCAGTTCCAGCCCGGACTGGCCGGGCATGCGGATGTCGGACATCAGCACCTGCGGCGGCTCGATGCCCTGCTCCAGCTGCGAAATCGCCTCGCTGGCCGAGGCGTAACTCTTGAACGGAATGCCCTCGCGGGACAGGGTTTTTTCCAGGACCCAGCGAATGGAACGATCGTCGTCAACAATCCAGACCGGTTTCATGTTTGTTTGGCTCATCTTGTCATTGGTATGGGATACATCAAAGCAAGACTCAAGCCCGCTCAGGCCTGCTCGACCGGCAGACGCAGCGTGAACACCGTATTGCCTGGCCGACTGGAACAGTCGATGGTGCCGTGATGGTGCTGCACGAAATTCTGGGCAATGGTCAGCCCCAGACCGCTGCCGCCTTCGCGCCCGGAAACCAGCGGATAGAACATGCGCTCGCGGATATCGTCGGGAATACCCGGTCCGTTGTCGATGACCTTGATCTCCATGGCCAGGCGGTAGCGCTTCTTGACCAGCGTGATCTGGCGCAGCGAACGCGTGCGCAGGATGATCTCGCCTTCGCCGCCCATCGCCTGCGCCGCATTGCGGGCGATGTTGAGCACCGCCTGGATCAGTTGTTCGCGATCGCCGACCAGTTCCGGCAGGCTGGTATCGTAATCGCGCTGCATGTGCAGCGAACCGGGAAATTCGGCGGTCAGCAGGCTGCGTACCCGCTCCAGGATTTCGTGGATATTGACTGTCGTCGGCAGCATCGCCCGGTGTGGCGTGAGCAGGCGCTGCATCAGATCCTGCAGGCGGTCGGCTTCCTTGATGATGACCTGGGTGTATTCCTTGAGCGAGGGGTTGGCCAACTCGTGCTCGAGCAATTGCGCTGCGCCGCGGATACCGCCCAGCGGATTCTTGATTTCGTGCGCCAGGTTGCGGATCAGTTCGCGACTGGCCTGCTGCTGCTCGATCAGGCGCTCCTCGCGGGTTGCGGCCAGATGGTGCTCGATCGGCTGCAATTCGAGCAGCAGGCGCACGCCGGCCGCCAGTTCGGGGCGCAGCGGCGTCACCGTGCAGTTGATATGCAGGATTTCACCGTCACTGCGTTTCAGCTGGATATTCTGCCCGGTATAGCCCCAGTTGTTGTTCAGGCCGTTGTCGAGCGCCGACTGCAGCGTTGCCGAACAGGTGCAGACCGCATCCAGGGTCTTGCCGGCGACCGAGCGCGAACTGACGGCGAGCAGGTTTTCACCGGCCGGATTGATATAACGGATCAGCCGACCTTCATCGATCAGCAGCACCGCAGAAGCCAGCAGATCGAGGCCGGCGAACGAAGCGTAATTGGCGTCCATGGCCGTCATTGTAGCGAATGGCAGGGCCGCACAAGGATAACTTGCGTTAATGACCGAACGTTCATTATCATCGGCAATCCCCATCGAAGCCATGAAAATGCCCGCCTTGATCCGCCACCACCCATTGTTGCTTCTCGGCTGCAGCGCACTGCTCGCCGCCTGCAGCGCCGAAGCACCGCCGCCCCCGGCCGCCCGCTCCGTGCTGGTCCAGCCGGCCGTCAGCAGTGGCACCGGCAGCGGCATCTACACCGGCGAAATCCGCGCCCGCCACGAAATCGACCTCGCCTTCCGGGTGGGCGGCAAGCTCGCCGCCCGCCTGGTCGATGCCGGCGCCGAAATCAAGCCCGGCCAGCCGCTCGCCCGCCTCGATCCAGCCGACCTGCAACTGGCTGCCACCGCCGCGCGCGCCCAGTTGAGCGCCGCGGAAAGCGAAGCCACCACGGCCAGCGCCGAGCGCGAACGTTACGCCGGCCTGCTCGGCAAGAAATTCGTCAGCCAGGCTGCCTTCGATGCCAAGGACAACGCCCGCAACAGCGCCCAGGCCAGGCTCGAACAAGCGCGCGCCCAGAACCAGATCAGCAGCAACCAGAACAGCTACGGCACGCTGAGCAGCGAATTCCCGGCCGTCGTCACTGCCGTGCTCGCCGAAGCCGGCCAGGTGGTCAGCGCCGGCCAGGCCGTGCTGCGCATCGCCCGCCCGGAAGAAAAGGAAGTCGCGATCGCCATTCCGGAGAGCCGGCTGGCTGAAATCCGCGCCGCCAAATCCATAGCGGTCAACCTCTGGGCCGACCCGAAAATCACCCTGCGCGGCGAATTGCGCGAACTGTCACCGGCCGCCGATCCGCTGACCCGCACCTACGCCGCCCGCATCCGCATCGCCAACCCGCCACCGGAAGTGCGTCTCGGCATGACGGCGCGCGTCGCACTCGATGCGGCCAGCACGGAAAGCCTGCAGGTGCCGCTCGGCGCCGTCCTCGACCAGGGCCAGGGGCCGCTCGTCTGGGTCGTCGCCGACGGCAAGGCCGCGCCACGCCCGGTCAAAATCGTCCGTTTCCAGGAAGACGCTGCCGTGATCGGCGAAGGCCTCAAAGCCGGCGAGCTGGTGGTCATCGCCGGCGCCGGCAAGCTGGTCGCCGGCCAGGCGGTCACGCCGAAGACGGCCAATCCGCCCGAACGGCAGCGCTGATCCGATGAGCCATCGCTTCAACCTGTCCGACTGGACCCTGCACCACCGCACGCTGGTCGGTTACTTCCTGTTCGCCCTTGCGCTGATGGGCGTCTTTGCCTACGGCAAGCTGAGCCAGGCGGAAGACCCGCCGTTCACCTTCAAGCTGATGGTGATCCGCACCAACTGGCCGGGCGCCACGGCGCAGGAGGTCGAACTGCAACTGACCGACAAGATCGAGAAGAAGCTGCAGGAAACGCCCCACATCGACCGCGTTGCGAGTTTCTCGCGCCCCGGCGAGTCGACCGTGATGTTCTTCGCCAAGGACAGCATGCCGCCCGCGCTGGTGCCCGATGTCTATTACCAGGTCCGCAAGAAGATCGGCGACATCCGCCACACCCTGCCCGCCGGCATTCAGGGACCATTTTTCAACGATGAGTTCGGCGACGTTTTCGGCAATATTTACGCGTTGACCGGTGAGGGGCTCGACTACCCGCAACTGAAGGATATCGCCGAGCGCCTGCGCGACGAGCTGCTGCGCGTGCCCAATGTCGGCAAGGTGGAAATTTTCGGCATCCAGGACGAGAAGATCTACGTCGAGCTGTCGAATGCCAAGCTGGCAACGCTCGGCATCGACCTCAATACCATCACTGCCGCCCTCGGCCAGCAGAATGCGGTCGCCGGCAGCGGCTTCTTCGAGACGCCGGGCGAGCGCATCCAGATCCGTCCGGGCGGCGCCTTCGACAGCGTGCAGGCGGTGGCCGACACCCTGATCCGCTCCGGCAGCCGCAGCTTCCGCCTCGGCGACATCGCGAGCATCCGGCGCGGCACCATCGACCCGGCAGCGACGCAAGTGCGTTATGGCGGCAAGCGGGCGCTGGCCATTGGCGTCGCGATGGCCAAGGGCGGCGATGTCATTCTGCTCGGCAAGGCCTTGCAGGCACGCATTGCGCAAATCCAGGCGACGCTGCCGCTCGGCGTCGAAATCGGCGAGGCAGCCAGCCAGCCAGATGCGGTCAAGCGCTCGGTCGACGCCTTCGTCCAATCCCTCGCCGAAGCGGTGATCGTCGTCCTGCTCGTCACCTTCATCAGCCTCGGCATCCGCACCGGCATGGTCGTCGCGATTTCGATTCCGCTCGTCCTGGCCGCCACCTTCCTCGCCATGGACTTTTTCAATGTCGGCCTGCACAAGGTCTCGCTCGGCGCGCTGGTGCTCGCCCTCGGCCTGCTCGTCGACGATGCGATCATCGCCGTCGAAATGATGTGGGTGAAGATGGAACAGGGCTGGGAACGCACCCGCGCCGCCTCCTTCGCCTACACCAGCACGGCCGGCCCGATGCTGTCCGGCACGCTGGTCACGGTGGCCGGCTTCATCCCGATCGCCATCGCCAAGTCGGCGACCGGCGAATACGCCTTCGCCTTCTTCCAGATCAACGTCATCGCCCTGCTCATTTCCTGGCTGGCCGCAGTGATCGCGATTCCCTGGCTGGGCTACAAGCTGTTGCCCGACCCGCGTGCGCCACGCGCCCCCAGCCTGCTCGAACGTCGCCTGCCGCGCCTCGCTCACCGCCTCGCAAAACTGGGCATCGGCGGCCCGCCGCACGCCGAAGACCACGACGTCTATGGCACGCCCTTCTACAGCCATTTCCGCCGCCTCGTCGCCTGGTGCGTCGGGCATCGCTGGCTGGTCATCGGCATCACCATCGGCCTGTTCGCGCTGGCCATCGTCGGCATGGGCAAGGTGCAAAAACAGTTCTTCCCGAACTCGACCCGCCTCGAACTCAATGTCGAACTGCGCCTGCCCGAAGGCGCCTCGGTCGCCGCCACCGACGCCGAGGCAAAACGCCTCGAAGACTGGCTGGACAAGGACAAGACGGAGTTCGACCAGTTCGAGCACTACATCACCTATGTCGGCGCCGGCTCGCCGCGCTATTACCTCGGCCTCGACCAGCAGCTGCCGGCCAGCAACGTCAGCCAGTTCGTCATCCTGTCGCGCAGCGTCGAAGCCCGCGAAGCGCTGCGCGGTCGACTGATCCATTTGTTCGAAAATGACGGCTTCAATGCCCGCGGCAACATCAGCCGCATCGAGAACGGCCCGCCGGTCGGCTACCCGGTGCAATACCGGGTCAGCGGCGAAGACCTGCCGACCCTGCGCAAGATTGCCGGCCAGATCGCCGACGTCATGCGCCAGGAAGCGGAGTTGTCCAACATCAATTTCGACTGGAGCGAGCTTTCGAAGAGTATCGAGATCGAGATCGACCAGGACAAGGCCCGCCTGCTCGGCGTTTCCAGCCAGGATCTGGCGGCGCTGCTCAACATGTCGCTGAACGGCTACACGATCACCAGCTTCCGCGAAGGCGAAAAGAGCAT
Source organism: Quatrionicoccus australiensis (assembly GCF_020510425.1). Lineage (NCBI taxonomy): Bacteria > Pseudomonadati > Pseudomonadota > Betaproteobacteria > Rhodocyclales > Azonexaceae > Quatrionicoccus > Quatrionicoccus australiensis. The sequence continues at coordinate 2,508,885 of NZ_JAHBAH010000001.1, read as the reverse complement.
CGATGTCGTGCTGCGCGGCGACCGCGCCGAACGCACCCACCTCGCCAGCCTGCCCGATCTTTCGGTCCCGACGCGCAGCGGCAGGAGCGTGCCGCTGGCCCAGATCGGCCGCCTCAAGTCCACGTTCGAGCCGGGCCTGGTCTGGCGGCGCGACCGCCTGCCGACCATCACCGTGCGCGGCAACCTGTACAGCAAGACACAGCCCGCCACCATCGTCGACCGCATCGCACCGCAGATCAATGCCATCCGCGGCACCCTGCCGGAAGGCTACGCCATCGCCACCGGCGGCTCGGTCGAGGAATCAGCCAAGGGTTCCACGTCGGTGATGGCCGGCATCCCGGTCTTCCTGCTGGTCGTGATCACCATCCTGATGATCCAGTTGCAGAGCGTCTCGCGCGTTGTCATGGTGCTGCTCACCGCGCCACTCGGCATCATCGGGATTGCGCTGTTCCTGCTCGTCTTCCGCCAGCCCTTCGGCTTCATGGCGCTGCTCGGCACCATCGCGCTGTTCGGCATGATCATGCGCAACTCGGTGATCCTGGTCGACCAGATCGAGCAGGACCTGGCGGCCGGCAAGGCGCGCCTGGAAGCCATCGTCGAATCGACGGTGCGCCGCTTCCGTCCGATCGTGCTGACCGCGGCCGCCGCTGTGCTGGCCATGGTGCCGCTGTCGCGCAACGACTTCTTCGGGCCGATGGCGGTCGCCATCATGGGTGGCCTGATCGTCGCCACCGCGCTGACCCTGCTCTTCCTGCCGGCGCTCTATGCGGCCTGGTATAAAGTCAGGATCCAGGATCCAGCCACTAGGATCGAGCAATAGACAGAGGGCGCCTTGGCGCCCTCAAATTTTCACTAACAGCTTGATCCTGATAGCTAACAGCTACTTGAGATTGCCCAGTTCCTTCTGGATCGCCTGGATGTTGCGCTCGTGCTGGCCAACGCTGTCGCGATAAGGCAGCAAACGCTCGCTCTTGTCGCCCAGGGTGCGCTCCTGCTCGGCCAGTTCGCGCTTCGCCTGCTCGAGATTGCGCTGTTCGGTCGCCAGTTCCTGCTCGAGAATGCGCTTGCGATCACCGTCGCGCGCCTTCTGCGTATCGTCCTGCACCTTGGGGAAACCTGCCGGTGTCGGCGTCGCCGCTGCACCGGCCGGCTTCGCACCGCCCCTGGGGGCCGGCACGACCGTCGCCGTTTCGGAATTGACCACAGCCTTGCAGTTCTTGTCGAGACGCGAATTCGAAATCACGGGACTGCCGCCATTGGCATCCGGACATTTGTAGATGGTCTGCGCGGCAACCGGCAAAGCCAGCGTCGCAACAAACAGGGCAAGTACGCTACGTGTCATTGTCATCAATCCTCGCAAGCCTTCAAGTGTACCGGACTTTAACGTCCGCTTCCCTGAAATGGTGGACAAAAAAAAGGCGGGAAATCCCGCCTTTTTTCAGGTACCCAGTCGCTTAGCAGCTGTAGTACAGGTCGAATTCCACCGGGTGGGTGGTCATGCGAACCTTGTTGACTTCGTCCATCTTCAGTTCGATGTAGGACTCGATCCATTCGTTGGAGAAGACACCGCCACGGGTCAGGAACTCATGGTCGGCAGCCAGGGAGGCCAGCGCTTCTTCGAGGGAAGCACAGACGGTCGGGATGGCTGCATCTTCTTCCGGCGGCAGGTCGTACAGGTTCTTGGAAGCCGGCTCGCCCGGGTGGATCTTGTTCTGGATACCATCCAGACCGGCCATCAGCAGCGCCGAGAAGCACAGGTACGGATTGGCGATCGGATCCGGGAAGCGGGTTTCGATACGACGAGCCTTGGTCGAGGCAACGTACGGAATGCGGATGGAAGCGGAACGGTTCTTGGCAGAGTAAGCCAGCTTGACCGGCGCTTCGTAGTGCGGAACCAGACGCTTGTAGGAGTTGGTGCCCGGATTGGTGATGGCGTTCAGGGCCTTGGCGTGCTTGATGATGCCGCCGATGTAGAACAGGGCGGTTTCAGACAGACCGGCATAGCCGTCACCGGCGAACAGGTTCTTGCCATCCTTCCAGATGGACTGGTGAACGTGCATGCCCGAACCGTTGTCGCCAACGATCGGCTTCGGCATGAAGGTGGCGGTCTTGCCGTACTGGTGAGCAACGTTGTGCACCACGTACTTCAGGATCTGGGTCTGGTCGGCACGCTTGACCAGGGTGTTGAACACGGTACCGATTTCGCACTGACCGGCAGTGGCGACTTCGTGGTGGTGAACTTCAACCGGGCAGCCGAGGGCTTCCAGGGTCAGGACCATGGCCGAACGGATGTCGTGCAGGCTGTCGACCGGGGGAACCGGGAAGTAGCCGCCCTTGACGGTCGGACGATGGCCGGTGGCGCCGTTGCCGTCGTTCTTCTCGCCCGAACCCCAAGCCGCTTCAGCGGAATGGATCTTCAGGGAGCAGCCGGACATGTCGACATTCCACTCGACGCCGTCGAAGATGAAGAATTCGGGTTCCGGACCGAAGTAGGCGGTGTCGCCAATGCCGGAGGACTTCAGGTAGGCTTCAGCGCGCTTGGCGATGGAGCGCGGGTCGCGGTCGTAACCACGGCCATCGGTCGGATCGATCACGTCACAGGTCAGGACGACGGTGGTTTCGTCGAAGAACGGGTCGATGTAAGCGGTGGACGGATCCGGGTTCAGTTGCATGTCGGAAGCTTGAATACCCTTCCAGCCAGCGATGGAGGAACCGTCGAAAGCGTGACCGTTTTCGAACTTGTCTTCGCTGAAGGCGGAAACCGGCACGGTGACGTGCTGTTCTTTGCCACGGGTATCGGTGAAGCGGAAATCAACGAACTTTGCGTCATTTTCCTTGATCAGCTTGATCACGTCTTGCGGGGTTGCCATAAACGTCAGTCTCCTAAGAAAACAAGTTGCCGGACGATCCGGCGACAATCAATAAATCGAATCGCGAGGGATTTAGCAGAAAACGTGCCAAAGGTCGTCGACCAAGTTTTGTATTTTGCCACAACGAGATGCCGGGTTTAAGCAAAGATTTAACGCACCAATGTCGTGCAAAAACACCAACGGAATGCACTATCTTGGTGCAAAAGCGCAATTCAACGAAATCCGCCGGATTTCCGGATGCGAACGCGCGAACCCGGCAAAGCGTAGCGCGACTTCCTGAACCGCCTTGCCATCGACAAAAAAGCTGTTGGCAAAAAACAACTCGACCTCGACCTGACCACCAAGATAATGCAACACCAGCTTCTCGGGCGTCGGCAAATCGGCCAGCACGGGAGCCAGTTCCTGCAACACCGTATCGCGCCCAGGCAGACGGGCGACGGCCACATCGCTGCCGGCATCATTCTCGGGATCGATGTGTACCAGTACATCAAGCACTTCGGGATGCGCATCCAATACCCTGACCCGGACCGATTCGGCAATCCGGTGCCCCTCGGAAACGCTGATCCGGGCATCAACCTGAACATGCGCATCAACCAGCGCCTGATGCGCCATGCGCCGCGTACGCAAGGCATGCAGGCCGAGCACGCCGGGCGTTGTCCGCAGCGTCTGGCGGATGGCGGCGACTTGCGCCTCGTCGAGACCGGTATCGATCAATTCCTTGAGCGCGCCCCAGGCCAGCACCGCCCCCATGCGCAGGATCATGAAGCCCATCAGCGCCGCCGCCAGCAGATCGAGGAAAGCCCAGCCAAGCAGGGCGCCACCGATACCAACCACGACGACCAGGGCCGACGCCGCATCGGCCCTGGTGTGCAGGGCATTGGCGATGAGCAACTGCGAGCGCTGCCGTTCGGCAACGCGAATCAGATAGTGGTAGAGCCCTTCCTTGGCCAGCACCGTAATGACGGCAATCCAGAATGCCCACATCTCGATGGGCGGCAAGGCTTCGACATGCTGCAGGCGCATGCCGGACTGCCACAGGATGCCACCACCGATCAGTGCCAGCGAGGCACCGAGGATCAGCGTCGCCGCCGTCTCGACCCGGGCGTGGCCATACGGATGTTCGCGATCAGCCGGCTGGGCGCTTTGCCGGCTGGCGTAAATCACCAGAAAATCGGAGAGCAGATCGGAAAAGGAATGCAGACCGTGCGCAACCAGGGATTGCGAATGCGCCAGCCAGCCGACCAACAGTTGCAGCACCGTCATCACCAGATTGACGACCACACTGATCCAGGTCGCGTGCTGCGCCTCGGCGGCCCGCTCGGCCATGCTTGCCGCCACCGGCGGCACGGGATGATCGCGGTCTGTCATGCCTCTACCTTATACTGTTAGGACCAACTTCAGGCAATCAAAAGACCATGGGAAAACTGACCGAGATCATCAACCTCGCCTGCGAGCGCGCCAAGGCGCTCGGCCTGCCCTACAAGGGCGCCCTGACCCCGGCCGAAGCGCACGACCTGCTCCGTCTCGCCCCCGGCGCCAGGCTGGTCGACGTCCGCACCCGGGCCGAATGGGACTGGGTCGGCCGCGTCCCCAACGCCGTCGAGATCGAGTGGAACCAGTATCCGGGCGGCGTGCGCAATCCGAACTTCCTGGCCGAACTGCAGCGCCAGGTCGACCGTGAAGCGCTGGTCATGTTCCTCTGCCGCAGCGGCGCCCGCTCCGACGGTGCGGCGCAGCTCGCCACCGAGCACGGCTACGGCGACTGTTACAACATCCTCGAAGGCTTCGAGGGCGACAAGGATGCCAGCGGCCATCGCAATACCGTCGGCGGCTGGCGCCATGCCGGTCTGCCCTGGGTACAGGGCTGAGCGGTCAGCCGCCCAGGCTCTTCAGACCGGTGTAAATCGACATTGCCGTCGTGCATAGCGCGACGGCTGCACTTCCCAGATCGCTCCAGCGGGTCAGCGACTCGGTCAGCACACCACTGCCCAGACCGCTGACACCGGCAGCCCGCAGGCGTTGAAGCGCATCCTGCCGCTTGTGGATGCGCTGCTCAAGCCAGTGATACAGCCAGAGACCGGTGATGAAACTGAGGCCGATGCTGGCGGCAAATTCGACGAACTCGCGGACTTCGACAGCATCCTGCGGCAGGAGCGGAACCTGATCGATCAGGGCGGTGATCGCACTCATGCCGAACACGGCGAGCAGCGCGACCAGAAAAGCCAGCAGGACGCCGGGTAGCAAGCTCAAACGACTGGCCCGGGCGAAGAAAAAGCCGAAGGGCAGCGGCAGCAGCAAGGCAAAGACCCGCAGGTAAAGCACCTTGGCATCGTAGACAAACACCAGCAACCAATGCCCGAGCAAAAGGAGCAGCAGCGGCAACAACAGGCAGACCAGCGCCGTCGGCAAGGCGCGCACAGGAGCGGCCGGCACGGCTTCGATGGCTGGCGCGCCAACGGCGTCGCCTGCCGCAACCACCGACTCGGCGGGCGCAGGCCGCGCCGCGAGCTGCGCCTCCAGATCGGCAATGCGCTCCAGCAGCGGTTTGACCAGGAAAAGATCGCGCCGGCAAACGGCGCAGACCAGTGCCTCGTCAGCGATTTCCGAAGCGCAGTACGGACACTTCATTTACTTGAGCACGTTGAGCGTCATGACGACCTGGCTGCTCCGCCCTTCGGTGTCCTGCACGATGATCTGGATCTGGTGTTCGCCGGGTGGCGTTTCGGCACCGGGCAGGTCGAGACCGTTTTCGCTCAGGCCGGTTTTGACCCGCGGCAGCAGGTCGACCGGTTTAGCCTTGAGATAGATCACCTTGGTGGCGGCCGGATCGATCTTGGCGCCGCCACGGGCTTCAAAGGCCACCTTCAGATCGAAGGGCGAACTGAGATTGGCCAGATCGGGCGTCAATACCTTGATCGCCGGCCCGCGCGTGATGCCGCGCGTCGCCAGCACACCGGCCCCGGCCGGCAACTTGGCCTCTTCGGCCTTGATCAGGGTCACGGCCTCGGCCGAAAGGGCAAACAGCAAACCAGCCAGGCCGGCACCCATCGTTTTCAATGTCGACATTTGCTACTCCTCTCAATCGCCCACCAGGACAAAGGGGGCCCAGAACAGCGGGTGAGCATAACTGAAAAGCGGCTTGCCCGTCTTGCCGTCCAGCTTGCCGGGGCCGTCCACCATGCCGAGCATCGCCTGGCGCAGCGCCTCGGTCTTGCCCAGCGCATGGTCAGCCGACTGCCGGCGGAACAGGTCGGTCATCAGGCCGCGCGCCGCCTCGGTTTCCACCGGCCAGTTGGAAACCAGCAGGGCGCGCGCTCCGGCATAGAAAAAGGCACGCCCGAGACCCGATACCGCTTCGCTGCCCGAGCCTTCGCCGGCCGCCGTATTGCAGGCTGAGAGCACGACCCAGTCGGCATTGAGCTTGAGCGAGAGGATTTCTTCCTGGGTGAGCAGGCCATCGCCGCTGCCGCCACTGACACCCGGTGCGCTCAGGGCGAGCGCCGGCTGGCTCAGGCCATTCAGTTCCCCGGGCACCAGGCCGTGCGTGGCAAACATGACGACCCGGCGGTTGGCCAGGTTGGCGGCAAAAACCGTTTTTTCGCTGGCGCTCTGATTGAGGAAAATATCGCGCGCCGGATCGGCGCCGAGCGCCTTGGCAATCTCGCGAATCTCCTCGGCGGTATCGGGCAGGCGCGGCAAAAGGGCCAGTTCGGCGGAGTCGACCGCCTGGGTACGAGGGACGTTACGCCGTTGCAACGGTAGGCCGCGCATCGCCACCTGCACGGTCGACGCCTTTTTTGTCGCCATTTTGTCGGCTTCGCTCGCCTGCTCCTCGCTGAAGTAAGGATCGCCGAAACCGATGAACGGAAGCCGGTCGGCCGCCCCCGGCGGCAAGCGGCGCAGGCTGGCCAGCGCCGTCACCGACGGCAGTTGCGCCACCGCTACCTGGCGCATCAGCCAGGGCACCTGGCGATAGCCGGCAAAGATCACCCCGCCCTTCGCCGGTTGCGGCGTCGGCGCAGTGATCAGCAGGGAGAGCGGCAACTGGCCCAGCTCGCCGTGCGGCACGGCGAGCAGCGTCGTCGCCCCGTGCAGCAACTCGGCGACCGGCCCGAACAAGTCCTGGTAAAGCTGATGCGCCAGCACCGTGTCAAAGGCCGGAATCTGCTCGACGGTCGGTGCCTCGGCATCGAGCGCCCGGCGCAGCCTGGCAACGGCGGCCGCCATCTTCGCCTGATCGGTCGGCAAGGCGGCAAAGCGGCTGCGCCCGTCGGCGGCGATGGCCCAGACCTGCGCGCCTTTCTGGCCGAAATACCAGGACAGCATCACTTCGCCCGGATGCAGCATTTTGCTCACTTCCAGCATGTTGACCGGTGGCGGATCGACCAGGCGGGCATATTCCGGGAAACGCTGGCTGATCTCCTTCTTGAGCCGGCTCCGCGTCTGTTTGAGACTCTCGATGTCGGCCCGGATCTTGGCCTGGATGGCGGGCAGTTGCTGTTCCGGCGAGGCCGACAACAACTGGCTGAGCAGATCGTTGAGGGAATTGCTGCGCCGTTGCGCGTCCTGTTCGTCACGCGCCAGCTGGGCGAGATCGGGGTCGCTGATCGAGGCGCGCGCCGCACTGCGGGTCAACGCCCGCTGCACCGAACTGCCACGCGCCAGGTCGGCCATCACGAAAGCCTCGTTGGCGGCATCGAAGCCATCCGGCAGGCTGGCCGTGCCCTGCATGTCGGCGAGCAGGCGGATGTAGCGTTCGAGAATGCCGATCAGGCGCTGCTGCCGGCGCAGGCTGCCGGTTTCCGCCTCGCTGTCGCTGCGCAGGCGCTCGACCAGCACCGGCAGGGCCTGACGGAAGGCCGCCAGCGCCGTCACCCGGTTGCCCTGATCAGCCAGCGCCATCGCGTAGAAAGCGCGAATTTCCGAGGTACGCAAGGCCTTTTCGCCCATCTGCTTGCGCGTCCGTTCCAGCATCTCGGACGCCATGCGCTCGGCCAGTTCGGGCTTGCCGCTGCGCAGATAGGCCTGGACCACGTCAAGATCACCGCGTGCCACCTGTGCCTCGAGTTCCGGGGTGTGCTCGGCCGCCTTCCTGATGCGTTCGTAAAACTGCAGCGCCTTGGCATCGTTGCCCAGCGCGACCTGCGCCGCCAGGTTGGCGCGCAAGGCGCCGAGGACAGCCAGCGAATGCGGCGCTGCACCGCTGGCCAGCACCGTCTCCAGCGCCGCCTCGGAGAGCTTGGCCGACTCGGCGTAACGTCCCTGCTCGGCGATGACACTGGCCAGCACGCGCAGACCGCGCGCCACATCGGGCGACGAGCGGCCGGCCCGCTTCAGCGTGTGTTCGATCGCCGACCGCGCCATCGCCTCGGCCTCGACCAGCTTGCCCTGATTGAGCAGTACTTGCGCCAGGCTGCGCTCCAGCCCCTCGGCCGACTGCTGCATTCCTTCCGGCGACGGCGCATCGCGACCAGCCGCCCGCAGCGCCGGCAAATCGGCCAAGGCCAGCTGGTTTTCCCGTTGGCTCTTGCGAAAAGCCGCTACGGCCTCGACCGTCTTGCCGGCCATGGCAAAATATTCGCCGCGCGCCTTCTCGTAGGAACTCAACCAGAAATGCGAACGGCTCGTCCAGCTCTTGCTGGGCCGGAGTGAGTTGAGCGTTGCCTCAAGTTTGTCGAGACTCTGCTTCGCCATCTCGAAATCGCCGATCTGCGACGCCATCCCCACCATCTGCCCATAGGCGCCAATCAGTTGCCCCTGATTGTTCTGCGGCACGTGCTTGAGCGCTTCCTCGGCATAGCGCTGCGCCGACAGGAAATTGCCGCCCAGGCGCTCGGCCTGGGCCAGGCCGCGCATGGCACGGGAAAACTCCGGATCACCGCTTTGCCCATGCTGGATGGCAAGCGTCAGATCATCTATCTGCTGCTGCACCTGGCCCAATTCCGCTGCCGCTTGGGCGCGCCGCCAGTAGAAGTCGAACAACTGCTTGCGATCCTCGCCTTGCGGCACCGGCGCTTCGGCCACGGCGCGCAACTTGCGCAGCAGATCGTCGTTTTGCCGGTAGTCGGCCAGCATCCGCGTGATGTCATTGATCGAGCGCGGCGGCGGCCGGATCGCCGCTTCATCGACGCCGGCCTCGCCCACCGGCTCCCCAGCCTGGACACCCAACCCGGCAGCCAGCAGCATGGCAGCGAAACAGCGATGATAGAATCTTTCCCCAAGCATGTTGCCTCTCCTAGGCGCCGTCGTTCTGGCAGCTTAACCTTCGAAAAGAATCCAATGCAAGCCGATCAGCCCCTCGTATTCGCCCCCTTCAACAACCTGTCCGATGAAGCCTGCCAGGAACGCATCCGCGTTGCCCGCGCCAAGCTCGGCAAGAAGGCGGTCATCCTCTGCCATCACTACCAGCGCGCCGACATCTACCAGCACGCCGACCTGACCGGCGACTCGCTGAAGCTGTCGCGCCTTGCCTCGCAGACCGATTCCGAATACGTGATTTTCTGCGGCGTGCATTTCATGGCCGAAGTCGCCGACATCATGACCGCACCGCACCAGACCGCCATCCTGCCCGACCTCGCGGCCGGCTGTTCGATGGCCGACATGGCCAACCTGGCCAAGGTCGAGCGCTGCTGGCGCGAGCTCAACGAAGTGTTGAATGCCGAAGAGGAAATCACCCCGGTCACCTACATCAACTCGGCAGCCGATCTCAAAGCCTTCTGCGGCGAACACGGCGGCATCGTCTGTACCTCGTCGAACGCCGGCACCATCGCCAAATGGGCCTTCGAACGCCGCCCCAAGGTGCTGTTCTTCCCCGACCAGCATCTCGGCCGGTGGACCGGCCACAACATGGGCATTCCGATGGACGAGATGGTCGTCTGGGATCCGGACCTCGAACTCGGCGGCCTGACCCCGGCCCAGATCAAGAAGGCGAAGATCCTGCTCTGGAAGGGCCACTGTTCGGTGCACCAGATGTTCCAGAAGGCGCACATCGACGCTTTCCGCGCCAAGTACCCGGAAGGCAAGGTGATCGCCCACCCGGAATGCAATTTCGAAGTCTGCGCCGCTTCCGATTACGTTGGTTCGACCGAATACATCGTCAAGATCATCAAGGAAGCGCCGGAAGGCACACGCTGGCTGGTCGGCACCGAACTCAACCTGGTCGACCGCCTGGCCAAGGAAGTGCTGCCGCAGAACAAGATCGTCCAGTTCATGGCAACCACCGTCTGCATGTGTTCGACCATGCAGCGCATCGATCCGCAGCACCTGGCCTGGATTCTGGAAAACCTGGTCGACGGCAAGGTGGTCAATGCGATCAAGGTGTCGGAGCACGAAACGGCGCTCGCCAAGCTCGCACTCGACCGCATGCTTGCGATTTCCTGAGCCGATGACCCAGCCCGCCCTGCACGTCGCCTCCTTCAACATCCACAAGGGCTTTTCCCAGTTCAACCGGCGGATGATGGTGCATGAGTTGCGCGAGCGCCTGCGCGACCTCAACCCCGACATCGTGTTTTTGCAGGAAGTGCAGGGCCTGCACCTCGGTCATGCCGAAAACCACGACAACTGGCCGGGCGAGCCGCAGCACGAATTCCTCGCCGAGGATGTCTGGTCGGACTGCGCCTACGGCCGCAACATGATTTACGACCACGGTCACCACGGCAACGCCATCCTGTCGCGCTTTCCCATCCTGCACTCGCACAACCAGGACGTCACCCACCTGCAGTTCGAGAAGCGCGGCCTGCTGCATTGCCGCATCGAACTGCCGAGCGGGCCGGCGGCGCATTGCGTCTGCGTGCACCTGTCGCTGTTCGGCTATTCGCGCCAGCGCCAGCTCACCGCCTTGGCCGATTATCTCGACAAGCGTTGCGAACCGAATGCGCCGCTGATCATTGCCGGTGACTTCAACGACTGGCGCAACCGGGCCGGCGACCATCTCGCGCAGCGTCTCGAATTGACCGAGATCTTCAGCAACAGCAAGGGCACGCCGGCACGCAGCTTTCCGGCGGCGCTGCCGATGTTCCGCCTCGACCGCATCTACGTCCGCGGCTTCAAGGTCGTGCGCACCGAGGTGCATCACGGCCACCCGTGGTCGAGCATTTCCGACCACGCCGCGCTGTCGGCCTCGCTGACCAGGCATGCCGACTGAATTCGTCCCGGGCAACCGCTTGCGGCTGCTCAACTCGGGTGCGGATTACTTCCCCGCCCTGCTTGCCGAGATCGAAGCAGCGCACAGCGAGATCTATCTCGAAAGCTACATCTTCGCCGACGACGAAGTCGGCCATGCCGTCGCCGCTGCACTGTGTCGCGCCGCCGAACGCGGCGTTCAGGTCAGCGTGACGGTCGACGGCTTCGGCGGGCGCAATTTCAGCACTGATTTCATGCCGCGCCTGGCCGCCGCAGGGGTGCGCGCCATGCTCTACCGCAAGGAAATCGGCCCCTTCCACTTCCGCCGCCATCGCTTGCGCCGCCTGCATCGCAAACTGGTCGTGATCGATGCGCGCATCGCCTTCGTCGGCGGCATCAACATCGTCGACGACAACAACGCGCCGGACGAGATGCGGCCGCGCTACGACTACGCGGTGCGTATCGAAGGGCCGGTTCTCGAGCAAGTGCACCATGCCGTGCGCCGCCTCTGGGAAATCGTCGCCTGGGTCAATCTCAAGCGCCGCCTGCGCCTCGCCGCGCCGCTCAACGCCTGCTGCACAGCGGCCGGGACGCAGGCGGCGACCTTCCTGATCCGCGACAACATCCGGCATCGCAACGACATCCTCAATGCCTACATCGCGGCGATCAACGACGCGCAGCACGAAATCCTGATCGCCAATGCCTATTTCCTGCCCGGGCTGCGCTTCGGGCGGGCACTGCAGGCAGCGGCGCGGCGCGGCGTCAAGGTCACCGTCCTGCTCCAGGGCAAGACCGACCACCCGCTGCTGCGCTTCGCGACGCAGGCGCTCTACGTGGCCGTGCTGGAAAGCAACATCCGCATCTTCGAGTACGAAAAGAGCTTCATGCATGCCAAGGTGGCGGTCATCGACGGCGAGTGGGCGACGGTCGGCTCCTCCAACATCGACCCGTTCAGCCTGCTGCTCGCCAAGGAAGCCAATCTCTTCGTGCGCGACGCCGGTTTTGCCAATGAATTGCGCGCCAGCCTGAACACCGCTCTCGCCGACGGCGCCCGCGAGGTGCTGGCCGACGGCTTTGCCCGCCAGCCCTTTCACTCCCGGCTGCTGCGCTGGCTGAGTTACGGCATGGTCCGCCTGCTGGTCGGCCTGACCGGCTACGGCCCGCGCCACTGGCGAGCCGACGAGGAAACGCCGGGCCTCAGCCCGGAGCCGCCGGAACAATAGACGGCGTGCGCGGCAAGGCCGCAAACGACCAATGGGCAAAAGCCCAGGCCCAGACTTCCGGCACGGATGCCCGCGCCAGCTCGGCCGGCACCGGCTGGCCGAGAAAACGCAGGGCGGCGCACAGGCTGGCCGCTGCAGTCGCGGAGTCGAGCGCCGGCGCCAGCGTCTGCTTCGACAATTTCTCTCCGGCCGCGTTGCTTGCCACCGGCAGATGCGCGTAAGCCGGCGTGGCAAAGCCGAGACAGCGCTGCAGCCAGATCTGGCGCGGCGTCGAGGCGAGCAGGTCGGCGCCGCGCACGATGTCGGAAATGCCCTGAAAATCGTCGTCGACCGTCACCGCCAACTGGTAGGCGAACAGGCCGTCAGCGCGGCGCAGCACGAAGTCGCCGACGTCGCGGGCAAGTTGCTGCTCCTGCCGGCCCTGTACCCGGTCGACGAAGGAAATCGCGGCATTTTCAACGCGCAGGCGCCAGGCCCGCGCCGCCCGTCCCGGCGCCAGGCCGGCGCGGCAGGTGCCGGAATAGAGCATGCCGCCGTCGGCCGCGGGACGCGTGGCCGAGTCGGCGATCTCCTTGCGCGAACAGGCGCAGGGATAGGCCAGGCCGGCCGTTTTCAGCTGTTCGAGCGCCGCCGCGTAGGCCTCGAGGCGGGTGCTCTGCCAGAGCACCGGACCGTCCCAGGCGAAGCCGAAAGCCTCAAGCGTGGCGAGAATGCTGTCGGCCGCGCCCGGCACGTTGCGCGTCGTATCGACATCCTCCATGCGCAGCAGCCAGGCACCGCCCTGCGTGCGCGCATCGAGATAGCTGCCGACGGCAGCCACCAGCGAGCCGAAATGCAGCGGCCCGGTCGGCGAAGGGGCGAAGCGCCCGCGGTAAACGCTATTCATCGACGCATTTTCCCGCAGCCAGACGCGCCGGCCAATGCTCGCCGAAAAATTCCCGCATCTGCCGGGCATCGCGCACCAGCAACTCGCCGCTGGCGAAATCGAACTCGGCGACCGTCGCCAGCGGCCCGCCGATCACGGCCGCGGCGTAGCTCATCAAGGCCAGGCGGCCGACGGTCAACGTGCAGGAAGGCTCGATTTTGCCCTGCGCCAGACGGTCGACCGTCGCGGCGAGCGGAAAAGCGCCGCGATAAAGACCGATGGTGATGTGCGGCGTGTAGGAGAAATCGGCCTCGCCGGCCGCCGAATCAAGGCTCCGACGCAAACTGGCAATACCGCCGGCCGGATCGCGCACCGCCAGGTAGGCGGCTGAGGCAAAACTGGCCGGCGCACCGATTTCAATGGCGAAGGCCGCTGGCCGTGCCCGGCGCAACGCCGCGACCTCGGCCGCCAGGCGGTCGACACCATAATCATCGGCAAAATCAGCCTCCGCCTTCGGGAAACCGCACAGATGCACGGTCAGGTGCGGCTGCCGGCCATAGCCGGGAAGCAGTTGGTCGGCCACCGGCGCACAGGCGGCAGCGACCCGCTGGCGCACCGCCGGCACATCGACATCAAGCGCCCACACCGCGTAACGCGTCCGGCCGCGCCGCCACTCGACAAAGTCGCGCGGCTCGCTGGGCTGCGTCAAAAGATCGGCGGATTCAGGCAAGACAAGGATCTCCGGAAGATAGCAGGCGCCGCAGGAGGCCACGACGCGGCCCGGCATTATCCCGCGCCGGAATAAATTTCGCCTGTTTAGTCAATAACCTTGACGAACACCCCGCATTACCGGCTATAATCCGCGCCCTTTCGCGTTCTTAGCTCAGTTGGTAGAGCGTCGCCCTTACAAGGCGAATGTCGGCGGTTCGACCCCGTCAGGACGCACCAGGGCTCTGGTGGTGAAATTGGTAGACACGCTATCTTGAGGGGGTAGTGCCGTAAGGTGTGCGAGTTCGAGTCTCGCCCAGAGCACCAAGTACAAGCAGTCGGAAGAAAGCCGAAACACTTGAATGAATCGAGGGTTTTGGCTTTTTTTTCGCCCATGTTGCAGCCCATCCGGAGCCACCCCGCCATGTCCAAGAACCACAACCACCGCCAGCGCAAGAAACTCCACCTCGGGGAATACAAGGAGCTGGGCTTCACCTTCTCCGTCGAATTCCACGCCGAACTCGACACCGCCGCGCATGATGCCCTGCTCGAAGCCTTCATCTGCGAAGTCATCGAAGCCCGCAAGCTGATGTGTGGCGGCAGCTTCTCCTGGGGCTTCGTCTGCCGCGACACGCGCTGCGACGCTTCGGACGAAGACCGCGTCGCCGTACGCGACTGGCTGGCCGCCCGCGCCGAAATCAAGTCGGCCGAAGTCAGCGAACTGGTCGACGCCTGGCAATAAGCGCCAGCGCAAGGCGCCGCAACAGGCCGGAAACCCCGACACGTTCGGGCTTCCGGTCTTTTTTTCGTCCACCGCACCCGGGCGCCGCACTTTGACGGCATCGCCCGACTCCTGCATATTTGCGGCTGGCGTTACGGTCCACCGCCAGATCACTACGGATTTTCATGTCACGACTCAAACCCAAGCATATCCAGCCGATCATCATGTCCGGCATCATGGCCGGTCTGATGACCGGATTTGTCACCTGGCTCAACCTCGGCCTGCCCGGGAATTTCCTTGCCCTGTGGGCACATGCCTTCATCGTCGCCTGGCCGATTGCCGCCTGTACGGCTTTTCTCGCCATTCCGGTGTCGGTGAAGCTGACCGGCAAGATTCTCGCGTGGCTCGGGGCCGACCACCGCCAGGCTTAATCCCTATTTTCAGGAGGCAAGCAATGACCACCCACTCCCCGACCAGCATCAGCCTTGCCGCAGCGGCAAAGAGTCTGGAAAGCGGCCTGATTTCGGAGCATGATGCAGAAGTGATGCTGGCCCGCGCCATCGAGCACGGCGAGTTGCACGCCAGCGTCAAGCGCTGGGCTACCGAACAATGGGAAGGCCGACAGTTGCCGGGCAACATCAATCGCCTGGAAACCTTCATCGAGCGCGCCGACCTGGCAGCCTGGGCAGCACTGGCGGGCAGGTGATCGGCAAGATCACCGCAGACCGACAATCAAGGAGACAAGCATGTCCGCAGATATCACCGATTCACCCAAAGCCGCATCAGCCGGCCCGTCCAAGCTGGTGACCATTCTCGCCGGCGGCGCCTTCGCACTGTCGCTGGCCAATACCGTGCTGCTGGTGCTGAATCCGACAGCAAGCAAGGTCGAGCAATTCAACGAGAGCCTGAAGAGCGATCTGGCCGACAGCATCGCTTCCGTGCATAAAAAAATCGACGGCCTGAAGAGCGCCGAGATCGAGTGGCAGAACGTGCTCAAGAAATCGAGCGAAAAGCCGGATGCGGTCTACAAGATCGTCAAGTCACCCGATGGCTTCCTGACCCTGACTGAAATCACGCCGGCCGCCGGTGAAGCACCCGAGGCTCCGGTCAAGTAAGCCGGCACCTTTTGCGGCATGTTCGCTGTGCGCGCCAGCGCACGGAAACAGGGGGCTGCATTCGCTAAGCTGACCTCTCCCAAGCCCATCCTTGGGAGCATCAGAATCCCCCTGTTAGCCCGGCCCAAAATGCCGGGCTTTTTTTGCCCGCCTGAACGAGTTACTTGGGTGACCAGTAGCGGACGCTGGGACGCGCCACGCGCGAGTCGCGCCACGCGGTCAACAACTGAAGCAGGCCGCTTCGGTCGAGAACCCCGCGACTGGCGGCCATCAGGAGATCCGTGAGCTGCTGCTCATAGCTGATGTACTCTTCCTGATGCTCGGCGAGCAACAGCGGATTGGTTTGCCGCAGACGATCCTCTTCCGCGGAAAAGTAAGCGCGGGCATAAATCGCCAGGTCATTGAGAAGAATGTGAAATTTCTCGCTGGACGACGCAGTATTGTCATCCGCAAGCTCGGCCGCCCGCTCACAGAGCGCCAGCAGCTTTTTATGCTGAACATCCAGGTCGGCATTTTCGCTGTTGAACGCCAGCCCGGAAAAACCGCCCTTCACGCCAGCACCCCGGTTTTCCGGCCGCTACGGCAATTACGCTCCTGCGCAACGCCGCGACGGCGCTCAAGGGAAAGGCGGTCCAGGCTCATTGCGCACGCTCGATAAAGTCGAATGTTGAATTCACAATTCGTTAACCACCCATGCTCGGCAGATAACGGGCCATCAGTTCACGCCGGTTGAGCACCCCGAGTTTGGAAAATATCCGGGAGATATGCGTGCGCACCGTCCAGAAAGAAATATCAAGATCGCTGGCGATCTGCTTGTCGTTCACGCCGCGGATCAGGGCTTCGCAAATTTCGCTTTCGCGCGACGAAAGACCGTGCTGCTGCCAGAACGCCATGTCCGGAATGGCCGCGCGCGAAACCTCCGGCTCGCTGCCGGGGCGCCCCTGGGTAATTCTTTGCAGGCGCCAGACCAGCTCTTCTTCGGCAAACGGCTTGGCGAGAAAATCGTCGGCACCTATGCGCAAGGCTTCGACACGTCGGGCCACATCATCAAAACCGGAAATCACCAGGATGGGCATCAACGAACGCGGCGGCGGCAACTGGCGAATGTGGCGGACCAGGGACAAACCGCTGCTCATGCCTTTGAGCAGGATATCGATGATCGCCAACTGGTATTCGCCGCGTTGCAAGCGGGCGACGCCCTCCTCCATCGAAATGCAGCGATCGACCGTCAGTCCCTGCAAGGCGCAAACCTCCTCCAGATGCTCGGCCTGGCAGTTTTCATCCTCGACCAGCAGAACCCGCCCCGGCTGCAAGGACTTGTAGCGCGAGTTAGCCGCCTCGAGAATGAAATGCCGGATCAGGTCATCATCGTCGCGCAGCACGACCTCGGTTGCGCCAGCCTGGAAGGCCTCATGCGCCAGCTCAAGGTCACGATCCTGCATCACGTAGGCAATCGGCATCGTCGCCCGCTTGGGCTGAAGCCGTGCCTGTTCGATCAGACGCATGCCATCCTCGGCATCCCCCAGATCATTCGCGACGATCATCAAAATGAAGGGGTGCGGACCATCAAGGTGCAATCTGGCCTCCTCTGCGTCATGACAGAGAATCGCCTGCAAGCCGGACTCACTGGCCAGACTGCACAGCAGGCCGCAAAAACTGCGGGAAGGATCGATACAAAGGATGGAATTCACGAGGGACTCGGCATCGACGCAGCAACCGGCACCGCATTAAAAAACGGCAAATCCGGCGCCAGGGCGATCAGCATGATGAAATATTTTTTTCTATTTTTTTATAGGCTGACAAAATCATAACAGCCGTCATAAGTCGCGCTATCGCTAATCTTAGTGAGAAGGGCAGAAACAAATGCCGGACAAGGATTTCGCGAGAATCGACGAATCGATTTCGCGGTCCGCAAGGAAACAGCTTGCGCCTGCTCCAGCCGCGTCAAGCGCGCAAACAGCAAAGGCAAAAAGAACCAGAGGCAACCGATTTCAGGATGCAAAAAACAAAGCACCCCGGCGCAACACCAGGAAACCGGACACGTACAATGCCAGCCATGACGAACCAGCAAACCGGGCAGCCCAAAATCCTTGCTGACAGACCGGCAAGACAATGGCCCCAACTCACTTGCACCGGCCACGAGCAATGATCAGCATGAAAGAGAAAATTACCGGTGTTGTCCTTGCAGGCGGCCTCGGACGGCGCATGGGCGGCATCGACAAAGGCTTGCAGGAGTTGCTCGGCAGACCGATGGTGGACTGGGTCATCGAGCGCCTGGCACCGCAGGTGGACGAACTCCTGATCAATGCCAACCAGAATACCGAGCGCTATGCCGACTTCGGTCACCCCGTCGTTGCCGACCGGATTCCCGACTTTGCCGGCCCCCTCGCCGGACTGCATGCCGCCCTGTCGGCAGCGACACATCCGTTGGTCGCCACGGCCCCCTGCGACTCGCCATTTCTGCCGAGCGATCTGGTTTTCCGCCTGCAGCAAGCGTTGACCGCCGGCCAGGCCGAGCTGGCAGTGGCCCGCACCTTCGACCAGCCGCATCCGGTTTTCTGCCTTTGCCGGCGTGAACTGCTGCCGCACCTGACCGCCTATCTCGCCAACGGCGAGCGCAAGTTCGAGCGCTGGTATTCGACACTGAAGGTCGTCGAGGTGCCTTTCGACGACGTTGCGGCCGCCTTCGAAAACATCAATACGCGTGAAGAGCTTTCCCGCTTCGACATCACCACCTGAGGACGCGAGTCCGACAAAGCCACGCGCCGAAGCAGATCGGTTGTTGCAAACCCGACGCAGCTCGCATCGACCAAGCAACTGATTTAAAAGTCTTTCGCGCTTGGCGCGTGTCTTGCGTGCAAACAGGGTCATCTTGCAACCTGGCAGCACGGATCCCGAGCATGAGAAAACCGACCCTTTATCAAAGCCTGAAAGCAAAACGCCGCAGCCAGTCGCTGGTCATCGGCGTCACCTGGTATACTGAGGAAACCTGGGCTCAGGTCAAAGCCACGGCAACCGATCCCGAATGCTTCGAGGATTCCTTTGCCAAATGGAAAGCCATCGCCGTCGCCGCCCGCCGCAACTTCCAGCGCTCCGGCGTTCTTGCCCTGGAATGCCAGATCGTTCCGGAAGAATTCAGCGCCTGGTGTACAGCCAACAGTCAGGAAAACAACTCGACTGCGCGTGCCGAGTTCGTCTCCGAGAAACTGAGCGCAGCCCACGCCCCCCAGGCTTGAGCCGCCCGGCGAACAAACGGATACCTCTTGTCGCAAACCGTTACTTGAGTTGCCATCCGTCTGGCCGTATCTTGCATCCATGCGCTGAACCCCAACAGCCTAGGTGGCCACCTCCCCCTGAGGCCACCGCCCGAAAGCCCCGCCCCCCCTGCGGGGCTTTCGCCTTTTCGGCCACCAAAAAACGCACTTCCCGGCGGTCGACCGCTGGCCGGCAAGGGAAATCGCCGGATGGCAAAATTTACATTTCCCGGTAATAAACATGGCCAATATTGATCATAATTACGGGATGGAAAACAAACCTTCTCCTCTGCTGCTGATCGTCGATGACAGTCGCATGTCGCGCATGCTGATCCGCGCCATCGTTGCCGACAGCCGCCCCGAGTGGCGCATCAGCGAAGCGATCAGCGGCGACGAGGCACTCCTCGCCATCGAGAAGGAATGCCCCGATTTCGTCAGCATGGATGTCAACATGCCGGGCATCAGCGGCCTGGAGGCTGCCGGACGCATCCGCATGCGCCACCCGGAAACACGTATCGCACTGTGCACGGCCAACATCCAGGAAAGCACGCGCGAAGCCGCGGCGCGCGCTGGCGTCCATTTCGTCGCCAAGCCGATTACCGCGCAGTCGGTGGCCGATGCCATCGCCTTTTTCGAGGCTTGACGTGCGCCCGCTGAACGAACTGCAGCTCGACGCACTGGGTGAAATCTTCAACATCGGCGTCGGACGCGCCGCATCCAGCCTCAGCCAGATCGTCAACGACGAGGTCTTGCTGACTGCGCCAGCCGTTTCACTGGTACATCGTGACCAGGCCACCCAGATTCTGCTTGGCGCGGAACTCGACCAGTTCAGCACGGTCAGCCAGACCTTTTCCGGCCCTTTCGATGCGCAGGCCATGCTCGTATTCCCGGAAAGCAACGCGCTGGAGATCGTCCGCCTGATGGTCGGCCCGCACATGAGCATCGAGGAGCTCTCGGAGTTCGAGCAGGAAGCGATGTGCGAAATCGGCAACATCATCCTCAATGCCTGCATGAGTTCGCTGGCCGACATTTTCCACATCAGTTTCGACAGCACGCTGCCGCTGCATCGCTTCGGCAATACCGAAAACCTGCCGATTCTCGACGGCAGCGACGAACAGATGGTGTTGTTGCTGCAGGTCGATATGGTGATCAGCCAGCAACGCATCCAGGGCCATATCCTGTTCTTGCTCAGCGTCGCCTCGATGAGCAGCTTGCTTGCCTGTCTTGACCGCTATCTGAATGAGCAGGGACTGGCCTGATGTCTGAGCAGTTGGGCATTGGCAGCCTGCACACGGTGCTCGACACCCTGGAAGTCGGCATCGTCATTCTCGATACCCATGCCTGTGTGCTGCACAGCAACCGCTGGCTGGCCCGGCGCAGCGGCCTGACGGCAGAAATGCTGGCCGGACGGCCGTTTGTCGAGACGTTCCCGGCGGCACAGGGGAGCCGTCTCGAACAGGCGATCGAGCACGCCATCCGCGACCGTCTCCCCTCTCTCCTGTCGCCCGCCCTGCACGGCGCCCTGCTGCCTTTGTTCCAGACGCCGCAGGATCGCGACCGGGAACGCCGCATGCAGCAGATGATCCACGTCATGCCGCTGCGTGATGCCGATCCGAAGGCGGCCTGCCTGATCCAGATCAGCGACATGACCGCCAACATCTCGCGCGAACGCCTGCTGCGGCAACAAACCGAAACCCTGCGCCGGACAACGACCCAGGATGCATTGACCGGCGTCGCCAACCGGCGCCAGTTCGACGAAACCCTGGCCGCAGACTTTCTCAAGGCGCAACGCAATCGGCAGCCGCTCGGCCTGATGATCATCGACATCGACCATTTCAGCGCCTACAACAGCCACTATGGGCGTGACCAGGGCGATGCGCGCCTGACCGAACTGGCCGGCTTGCTCAAGGATGCAGTACGCCCCGGCCTCGATCTGCTGGCGCGCTATGGTGGTGAAGAATTTGCGCTGATCCTGCCCGAACTGAGCGAAGCCGAGATCAGCCACCTCGCAGAAACGCTGCGCCTGCGGGTAGCTACACAGGCGATTGCCAATGCCGCATCGAAGATTGCCCCGCACCTGACCGTCAGCATCGGCTGTGCCGTCATGCAGCCGGATGGTGAAACCGACATCCACACCCTGCTCTCTTCGGCCGATGTTGCGCTCTATCAGGCGAAGCATGACGGACGCAACCGCGCCATCTACTTCTCGCCGGACGACGGCAGCTTCAAACGCTGCGACTAAGTCCGGACAGCAAGACCTTTTCCAGCGACCAAAAATCGTTTGGGGCGCAATACCTATAACTAAAGTAATAGCAAAACCAATTACACTATTCCTTTAGCAAAACGCAGCCCCGTATCGGATTAGCGATCCTTGTCGCGGTGTTCCAGCGGAACAACACAAAAGAAAAAGATGAAAAACAACCAACCGGTCACCCAGCGCGAAATTGCCTTCCCCCCGAATACCTATCTCGTCTCACGTACCGATCTCAAAGGCTGCATCAGCTATGCCAACGACGCCTTTGTCGCAATCAGCGGCTTTACGCGCGAAGAACTGATCGGCCAGAACCATAATCTGGTTCGCCACCCGGACATGCCGGAGGCCGCCTTCCGCGACCTGTGGGCGACCGTGAAGTCCGGCCTGCCCTGGCGTGGCCTGGTCAAGAACCGCTGCAAGAACGGCGACTATTACTGGGTGGAAGCCTTTGTCGTCCCGCTCAAGAAAGACGGCCAGGTCACCGGCTACATGTCGGTCCGCACCCCGGCCCGCCGCGACAAGCGCGCCGCTGCCGAAGCCGCCTATGCCGCCGCGGGTCAGAAGGGAAGTCTGCCGACCACGGGCAAACCGACCATTTCACTGCGCGCCCGCCTGTGGGCGGCAATCGCCGTCATTCTGGCCCTGATGACCGTGATCGGCATACTGGGAATCAAGGGCGTTGCCGAAACCAACGGTCAACTCGACCGCATGTACCGCGAAAAACTGTTGCCGTCGAACACGATCAACCAGATGCTCGCCCTCCTTTCCGACAACCGCGCGCAAGTCATGCTCGCCCTGCAGCACGATCCGCTCAATCCCAACTCGAAACTGCATGACCACCCGCTCGACCGGCACATCGAAACAACGCTGAAAAATCGCGAGGCGATCAACAACCTTCTCGACAACATCAAAAAGCTGCCCTTGTCGGAGCATGAGAAAGAACTGCTGGCCAAGTTCAGCGAAGCCCGCGAGCGCTTCTCGAAAGAGGGCGTCAATATCGCCCGCGGCCTGCTGGCCGAGGGCAAGTACACGCAAACCAACGAGCTGCTTTTGCTCAAGATCAACCCGCTGTACGGCGAAATGCAGAAGGCTGGAGAGGCCTTGATCAACGAACTCGCCCATTCCGCCGAAGCGAATTTCGCCGAGGCCGAAGCACGCTATCAAAGCGTACGCAATGTCACCATCGGCAGCCTCGCCTTTGCCCTGCTCCTCGCACTGATCGGCGGCGCCATGCTGGTGGCGGCGATCATCCGGCCCATTCACAAGGCCGTCAGCTATTTCGGAAGCATCGCCGAGGGCAAGCTGACCGACGACATCGAGATCGACGGGCGCGATGAAACCGGGCTGCTGATGTGCAACCTGGCGACCATGCAGGGCACCCTGAAAGCCATGCTCGACGAAATCAGCAGCGCTTCGCACGCCATCGAAAATCGCTGCCAGCAACTCGAAATACAAATGGCCATGGTGGCAGAGCAATCATTGCAGCAGCAATCCAGTGTCGAGGGTGTCGCCGCTGCGACCGAAGAATTCAGTCAGTCGGTGCAGGAAGTCGCCAACAATGCGCAGGAAGCCGCCTCGGCTGCCCGCGAGTCGCAAGCTCAGGTCAGCGACAGCAACGTCAACATCAACCAGAGCATGGCCGCGACCAACCGGGTCGTCGAAGCGGTGCATGCATCGAACAGCACCATCGACCAGCTCAACCACTCGATCAAGAAAATCGGCGATATCACCCGCGTCATCGCCGAGATCGCCAGCCAGACCAACCTGCTTGCCCTGAATGCGGCGATCGAGGCAGCCCGCGCCGGCGAGCAGGGGCGCGGTTTTGCCGTCGTCGCCGACGAAGTGCGCAAGCTCGCCGAACGGACGACCAGTTCAACCGCCGACATCAGCGTCACGGTCAACGAGATCCAGGCCGTCACCTCACAGGCGGTGGCCAGCATGGAACTGGCCGCACAGGAAGTCGAAACCGGCATCGGCATGTTGCGCCAGAGCGTGGCCGGCCTGGAAGGCATCACGCATTCGTCCAGCCATGTTTCGGAAATGGCCGGCCAGATCTCCGATGCCGCCCGCCAACAAGGGGTCGCCAGCGAAGAAGTGGCAAGCAGCATGCAGCAGATCACCGACCTCATCGAGCAAAATACCGAGTCAGCCCAGGCGGCCAAGATTGCGGCGGATGAATTGCAGCGGACGGCTCAACAGCTGGACACCCTGATTGCCGGCTTCGAGCTTTACCGCAACTGAGCCAAGCCACATAGAATGACGGGAGGCTGCGGCCTCCCCTTTTTTCTACGCCCCGACAAACCGATGCTCAAAAAACTATTCCTCGGCGCCCTTCTCGGCGGACTCAGCCTGGCGGCCCTCGCCGACGGCCTGCCGCCCACCGTGCTCAAAGCGCTGAAGGCGGCGCAGATTCCGGCGACCAGTGTTGCCGTCGTCGTCCAGCCGGTGGACAGCAATACTGCGCTGGTCGCCCATAACGCCAGCCAGGCGATGAACCCGGCTTCGGTCATGAAGCTGGTCACCACCTACGCCGCGCTCGACCTGCTCGGCCCGGCTTATGTGTGGAAGACGACGGCCTGGATCGATGTCCAACCGGTCGACGGCGTTTTGAACGGCAATTTGTACCTCAAGGGCAGCGGCGACCCGCGCTTCGCGATCGAACACCTGAGCGGTTTACTGCGCCAGTTGCGCGTGCGCGGCATCCGCCACATTGCCGGCGACGTGGTGCTCGACCGGACGGTTTTCAACGTCCCGAGCATCGACCCCGGCGCCTTCGACGACAAGCCGATGCGGCCCTACAACGTCGGCCCGGACGGCCTGCTGATCAATTTCCGCGCCCTGCGCTTCACGCTGCTGCCCGACAACGGTCGACCGCGCCTGCTGCTCGAAACCCCGGCCGCCGGCCTGCGCGTGGACAACCAGTTGAAGGCCGACGGCAATGCCTGCAGCAGCAACTGGAAGGACCTGATCAACGTCCGCCTGATCCCGGAAAACGATGGCAACCGCCTCGAGTTCACCGGCAGCTACAGCGCGCTGTGCGGCGAGAAGACGCTCAACCTGTCGCCCCTGCCGGCCGACACCCAGGCGGGCGGCCTGATCCGCAGCCTGTGGCAGGAACTGGGCGGCACGCTGGCTGGCCAGGTGCGTGGCGGCAACGTCGCGATCGGCAGCCGCCTGCTCGCGACGCACGAATCGGCGCCGCTCGCCGATGCCGTGCGCGACATCAACAAGTACAGCAACAATGTCATGGCGCGCCAGGTCTTCCTGACCCTGGGCAACGACGCCCCGAAGGAAGCCCCCGTGGGGGGAACCGGACCGGCGACTGCAGAACGCGCCCGCCAGCGCATCACCGACTGGCTGAACGGGCGCAACCTGCGTTTTCCTGAGCTGGCACTGGAAAACGGCTCCGGCCTGTCACGCCTGGAGCGGATCAGCGCCGGCAGCCTGAATCGCCTGTTGCAGGATGCCTGGAAGAATCCGGTGATGCCCGAGCTGATTTCCAGCCTGCCCATTGTCGGCATCGACGGCACCATGAAGAAGCGCCTCAACGGCTCGCAGGCGACCGGCCGCGCCCACATCAAGACAGGCACGCTGGACGGCGTCAAGACAGCCGCCGGCTATGCGCTTGATGGCGAGGGACGCCGCCACGCCGTGACTTTCCTGATCAACCATCCGCGCGCCCAGGCCGGCGCGGCGGCGATCGACGCCCTGCTCGTCTGGGTTGCCGAACGGCGAGCCGGCGAGAAGAACATCGTGCTGGAGAAGGAATGAGCCAGAACCCGCCGGTCGTCCGCCACACGTTGTTCGAGGATGCGCAGGCGCTGCTCGTCGCGCCGCTCTTCGTCGCCTTCGCGATCCTGCTTTTCCGGCATGCAGGACTGCTCACCGGCGGCACGGTCGGCATCGCCTTCCTGTTGCATTACGTCGGCGACTGGCCGATCGGGCCGCTGCTTTTCGCCATCAACCTGCCCTTCTACTACCTCGGCGTGCGCGCACTGGGCTGGACCTTCACGCTGAAGACCTTCATCGCGGTCAGCCTGCTTGCCGTCTATACCGAAGTGCTGCCCGGCCTGATCACGCTGGGCGAAGTGAACCGGGTGTTTGCCGCGGTGATGGCCGGCTTCATGGCCGGCGTCGGCCTGCTCATGCTGATCCGCCACAAGGCCAGCCTGGGTGGCATCGGCATCCTCGCCATCCACCTCCAGAACAGTCGTGGCTGGCGCGCCGGCAAGCTGCAGATGGCGGCCGACCTGAGCATTCTCGCGGCGGCCTTTTTCGTGCGCGACCCAACCAGCATCGCACTCTCGATTCTCGGCGCCGTCGCCCTCAACCTGGTCATCGCGGTCAACCACAAGGCCGGCCGCTACATGGGGATTTAGGCGTTTTTCCGGCGTCGACCGGTGGACCTCAGTCGGCGAGGTATTTCTGCAGGAACAGCGCGTGCCCGGCCGCCGGGTCGAGCACGTAAGGCGCGAAACCGGCCTGCTCGTAGCTGCGCATGGCGCGCGTGTTGTTCGACAGCACTTCCAGCGTCAGCTTGCAGCAGCCGAGTTCGCGGGCGCGCGCTTCGGCCCAGGCAAGCAGCGCCTGACCGACGCCGCGGCCACGCACGTCGCGGTGCACCACGATGTCGTGCACATTGAGCAGGGGCCGCGCCGCGAAGGTCGAGAAGCCGGCGAAACAATCGATCAAGCCGACCGCCTTGCCGTCCAGCCAGGCCAGCGCCCCGTGGAAACCCGGCACCTCGCGCATGGTCGCCACCAGGTTGAGCTTGGCGTAGTCGGACAAGCCGTCACCGCCGCCCATCGGGTCCTGCGCGTAATGATCGAGCAGTTCCAGCCAGATTTCCGCCTGCGCCAGATCGGACAGGTCGAGAGGAAGCACCGTGAGACTCATAAACCAAGCTCCTGCCACATCGCATCGACCTTCTTCTTGACGCCGTCGTCCATGACGATCGGCCGCCCCCATTCGCGCGTCGTTTCGCCCGGCCACTTGTTGGTCGCATCCAGCCCCATCTTGGAGCCGAGACCGGCGACCGGCGACGCGAAGTCGAGATAGTCGATCGGCGTGTTGTCGACCAGCGTCGTGTCGCGCGTCGCATCCATGCGCGTCGTCATCGCCCAGATCACTTCCTTCCAGTCGCGGATGTCGATGTCGTCATCCACCACGATAATGGTCTTGGTGTACATGAACTGGCGCAGGAAGGACCAGATGCCGAACATGATGCGCTTGGCGTGGCCGGGATACTGTTTCTTGATGCTGACGATGGCCATGCGGTACGAGCAGCCTTCGGGCGGCAGGTAGAAATCGACGATTTCCGGATACTGCTTCTGCAGCAGCGGCACGAACACCTCGTTGAGCGCGACGCCGAGGATGGCCGGCTCGTCCGGCGGCTTGCCGGTATAGGTGCTGTGATAGATCGGCTTTTTGCGCATCGTGATGCGGTCGACCGTAAAAACCGGGAATTCGGCCTGCTCGTTGTAATAACCGGTGTGGTCGCCGTACGGCCCTTCGAGTGCCGTCTCGCCGGGATGGATCACGCCTTCCAGCACGATTTCGGCCGAAGCCGGCACTTGCAGGGCGGAACCGATGCACTTGATCAGCTCGGTCTTGCCGCCGCGCAGCAGGCCGGCGAACTGGTATTCGGAGAGCGAATCCGGCACCGGCGTCACGGCGCCGAGGATGGTCGCCGGATCGCAGCCGAGCACGACGGCAACCGGGAACGGCTGGCCGGGATTGGCCAGTTGGTGCTCGCGGAAATCGAGCGCGCCGCCGCGATGCGCCAGCCAGCGCATGATCACCTTGTTCGGGCCGAGCACCTGCTGGCGGTAGATGCCGAGATTCTGCCGGTTCTTGTGCGGCCCCTTGGTGACGACCAGGCCCCAGGTGATCAGCGGCGCGATGTCGCCCGGCCAGCAATGCTGGATCGGCAGGCGCGCCAGATCGACATCCTTGCCTTCCCAGACGATTTCCTGGCACGGCGCGCTCGACACCGTTTTCGGCGCCATGTTCAAGACCTGCTTGAGAATCGGCAGCTTGTCCCAGGCATCCTTGAGGCCCTTCGGCGGTTCCGGTTCCTTGAGGTAAGCGAGCAGCTTGCCGACTTCGCGCAAGGCCTGCACCGACTCCTCGCCCATGCCGAGCGCGACGCGCTTGGGCGTGCCGAACAGGTTGGCGAGGACCGGGATGTCGTGCCGGGTCGTACCGCTCACCGGCTGCTCGAAGAGGATGGCCGGCCCCTCGGCGCGCAGCACGCGGTCGCAGATTTCGGTCATTTCGAGGCGCGTATCGACGTCGACCGCGACGCGCTTGAGTTCGCCGGTCTTTTCCAGTTGCGACATGAAGTCGCGCAAGTCATGGTATTTCATCGGATCAGGTAATCCACCACGATGCCGACGAAGATCGCCGCACCGACATAGTTGTTGTGCAGGAAGGCCTTGAAGCAGGGCATGCGCTCGCGGCCGCGGATCCAGGTGTAATGCACGCCCATGATGCCGGCGGCAACGCCCAGGCTGAGGTAGAACGGCCAGCCCAGCGCATTGCTCCAGCCGATCCAGCCGATGATGGCGAGCGTCATCACATAGCAGAACATCACCGCGGCAACGTCGAAGCGCCCGAAGGTGATCGCCGAGGTCTTGATGCCGATTTTCAGGTCGTCGTCACGGTCGACCATGGCGTATTCGGTATCGTAGGCCACCGCCCAGAAGACATTGGCGAGCAGCAGCCACCAGGCTTCGGCCGGCACCATGTCGAGATGCGCCGCGTAGGCCATCGGGATGCCGAAGCCGAAGGCGATGCCGAGATAGGCCTGCGGAATGGCGAAGAAGCGCTTGGTGAAGGGATAGCTCGCCGCGAGAAACACCGCCGGCAGCGACAACCAGATGAGCAGGCTGTTTTCCAGCACCAGAACCAGCGCGAAAGCGAGCAGGCAGAGGAAGACAAAAAGCAGCAGCGCCTCTTGCGTCGTCACCCGGCCGGCGGTCAGCGGCCGTTCCTTGGTGCGCTCGACATGCTTGTCGAAATCGCGGTCGGCGTAGTCGTTGATGACACAGCCGGCGGAACGCATCAGCACAGTACCGAGCACGAAGACGACGCCTATGGTCCATTCCGGCCGGCCCTGCGCCGACAGCCAGAGCGCCCACAGCGTCGGCCAAAGCAGGAGCAGGATGCCGATCGGCTTGTCGAGCCGCATCAGCTTTTCGTAGAGATCGAGTTTTTCTTTGAAGGCGAGCCAGTTCATCCGGCGATTTTACCCCGTCTGGCGCAGTCGACCGTATCAGGCGGCTTCGCAGCGATTGCGGCCGGCTTCCTTGGCCTTGTACAGCAACGTATCGGCCAGGCGGAACAGGCTACCGACCACACCACTGGCCGGGTGGGCGCAGACGCAACCGAGCGACACCGTGACGACGCCCCAGTCGGCATTCTTCTCGTGCGTCAGTTGCAAGGCTGCCACCGCCTCGACAATCGCCAGGCCGACGCCGACATGCACGCCGGGCGCCGAGTCCGGGATCACCACGCAGAACTCTTCGCCGCCATAGCGCGCGACAAAGGCGCCCGGCGCCACCTTGTCATCGTTGGCCTGCTGCACCGTATGAGCCAGGCAGTTGGCAACCGAGCGCAGGCAGTCGTCACCGGCGAGATGACCATAGTGGTCGTTGTATTTCTTGAAATTATCGACGTCGATCATCATCAGGCTGAACGCCTTGCCGCTGGCGACAGCCATTTCCCAGAGCTGGTCGATCTGCATGTCCATCGCGCGCCGGTTGAGCAGACCGGTCAGGCCGTCGCGGTTAGCCTGGTTCTGCAAGCGGGTATTGGCCTGGGCCAGACGCGAGCGCATCGCGGCAATGCGCGACATCGCCTTCATCTTGGCCTGCAGCACGTTTTCCGGTGCCATCTTGGAAATGAAATCGTCGCCGCCGGCCTCGATGGCCGTCACCAGATTGGTCGGCGTGTCGGTGGCCGTAACGAAAATGATCGGCGTCCAAGCCCAGAGTTCGTTGCCTTCCAGCGCGCGAATCCGGGTCGTTGCCTCAAAACCGTTCATGCCCGGCATTTCGATATCCATCAGGATCAGATCGAAAGGCGTCTGCTGGAAATGGGCAATCGCGCTCGGCCCGTCGATGGCATGCACCACCTCATGCCCGAAAGACTCGAGGCGCGCCGTCGTCACCATCGCCATGGCCCTTGAATCGTCCACCAGCAGAATCTTCATTGCTTCGTCGTCGCCTCAAAAAACCACATCAATCCATGACCAAGGGCGTAATTCATGACGAAGCATACAGAGAGGCAGCAAAGATGGATATAGGGTGGCGTGCGCCGGATCTCAGCGCCGGCGCTCGGTGGCAGCAGCGATTTCGGCCTGGATTTCGCGCGTTTTGACCGCCCGCTCGCCGCGGTAGAACAGGTTGTAGGCCTCGAAGGGAATCAGCTTGCCATCGGGTTGGGCAAAGTGCACGCAGGATTTTTTCAGTGCCCGCAGGTCGAGATTGGCGGCATCCATGAATTGCACGATCAGCACGCGAAAGACGTTTTCGTAGCCAAGATCGGGCGCTGCGATGGTCGGCAGACAGCAAAGCAGCGCCGACAGGCAGTTGGCCTGCGAAACCGGCGAATGATTGGTCGAGAACAGTTTGAACACGGCTTCCTTCATCGCCGGATCGCGCTCGAAAACAATGGTATTGCGCGGCCCGGCCAACAACGCTTCAGGACCGAGGTGACGGGTCAGCGGCAACACCTCGCCGGCCAGCTTGACGGCGTAGCCCATGGCCAGCGTATCCGGATTGCAGGGCACCGGCACGATGTCGTCGAGCGTGAAAATCCCCGACTGTTCGGCCACGCGGCGACGCACTTCGCTGATCGTCAGGCGATGCCGGGCGGCCTCGAAATCAAGGTTACGGCCGGCATCCGACACCGGCTGCAAGGTCACGCCGCGTACGCAGCGGTATTTCAGGCCGTGCTGGATGACTTCGCCGATCTGCTGGTCGTTGACGCCGCGCTTGACGGTCATCACCAGCGTCGTCGAGATGCCGTGCGCTTCGAGGTTGGCAAGCGCTCGCTCATGGATGGCAGCAAGGTCGGCACCGCGCATCTGCTGCAGCACGTCGTCGTGCAACGAATCGAACTGTAGGTAGATCTCGATGCCCGGCTTGTAAGTCGCCAGTTGCGCGACGAACTCCGGCTCGCGCGCGATGCGCAGGCCGTTGGTATTGATCATCAGGTGGCGGATCGGACGCGCCTTGGCGGCGTCGAGTATCGCGAAGAAATCCGGATGCAGCGTCGGTTCACCGCCGGAGAGCTGGACCACGTCGGGCTCGGTCTCGTTGGCGACGATGGCGTCGAACATCGCCTCGACCTCGGCCAGCGTGCGGTGATTCTGCTTCTCCGGCCCCGATTCGGCGTAGCACACCGGGCAGCGCAGGTTGCAGTGTTCAGTGATCTCGACCACCGACAGGCAGGAATGCTGCATGTGGTCCGGGCACAGGCCGCAATCGTAAGGGCAGCCATGCACCATACGCGTGTTGAACTGGTCGGGCATTTCCGGCGCCTTGACGTAGACCTCACGACCGAGCCGGTAATACTCGGCATCGTCGGCGATCAGCACACGTTCGGTGCCATGCGCCGGGCACCATTTGTCGAGGAAAACCTCATTGTCCTTGATGACGATCTTGGCCTCGACCTGGCGCAGGCAGGTCGTGCATACCGAGGCCGTGGTGTCGTAGAAAAGCCAGGGGCGGTTCTTGCGGCTCATTGTTTTTCCTTCGCCGGCTGGCGGCTTTTCCATTCTTCGGCCTGACGCTTCGCTTCGGCCTGGGCCTCCGGCGTCAGTTGCTTCTGATAAAGGTTGATCTGGTAGGCGTTGCCAGCCGCGTAAGCCCATTTCAGCGCCGCCGGGTAATCCGGTGTGCCGTTGCGGTTGTCACCAAGGAGTGTTGCCAGGGCGCCGAGCGCCTGCCGGTTGCCGGCTTCGGCGGCGCGCAGATACCAGTAGGCGGCCCGCTCGCGATCGCTCGTCCGGTAATGGCTGGCGAGCGCCATTTGCGCGTCGGCATTGCCGGCTTCGGCAGCATCCAGCCAGTGACGCAGGCTTTCCGCCTCGTTGCGGCCGACGCCGCCGCTGCCATAACGGAAACTGTTCGCCAGGCGCAGTTCGGCCTTGCGGTCGCCAGCCACGGTGGCCGGATAATCGACCGCCACCGTCTGGTTGGCGGGCAAAGGCGTCTGGCGCACGCTGATACAACCGGCAAGCGGCAGGAGCAGCAAAAGAAGCAGAGCTTTCATCGCTGCCACCCCGCAGCTTCAGCTCGGGCGCGAGCGACTTCGGACGGCTTGAGCATTTTCTCCTGGCGCGCGATGTCGACCGTTGAGCCAGCCAGCACATACCATTTCAAGGCGGCCAGCGGCCCCGACTCGCCGCCACTGCCGCGTTCGGCCATCTGACCGAGACGCTGGCAGGCCAGCCGGCTGCGTGGCGCCGCCTGCACATACAGTGCCCGCGCCGCGGCCGGATCAGCCGGGAGAACACCGGGCCGCCCCTTTTCCAGAAGATCGGCGAGCCAGAGCTGATTGCCCGAATTCTTTGCCGCCGCCTGCTGGAACCAGCTCAGCGCCTGCGCCGGGTCGGCCGCCAGGCCTTCGTTGCCGTTCAGGTAGAGATCACCGAGCGCAAACTGCGCATCGGCATTGCCGGCCGTCGCCGCCTTGCGCAACCACGATACCGCCTTGGCCGGATCGCGCGGCAAGCCCGAAGTGCCGTAGCGATAGCTCAAGCCGACCTGGTATTGCGCGACCGGATCGCCCTGCTCGGCGGCGGGCAGAAACTGCTTCGCGGCCCGCTCATCGGTCGGCGGCGCCAGCGTGATCGTCGCGCAGCCGAGGCCGACAATGCCGGCCAGACCGACGGCCAGCACCAGGCGGCGGGCAACCAGGCCGCGCCGACTGATGACTTCATCCTGATGCATGCAAACTCCGTTCATTCCTTGTCCTTCAGTTCAGGCTCGTTTTCGTTCGGCGGCCGAAACACGATCCTGATGATCCAGATGCCGAG
The DNA here is from genome assembly GCF_020510425.1 of Quatrionicoccus australiensis. NCBI lineage: Bacteria > Pseudomonadati > Pseudomonadota > Betaproteobacteria > Rhodocyclales > Azonexaceae > Quatrionicoccus > Quatrionicoccus australiensis. The sequence continues at coordinate 2,476,707 of NZ_JAHBAH010000001.1, read as the reverse complement.
TGCGGCAAAACCGATGCCGATCAGCGCCCACGGGCTGAAACCCGCGCTGATTGCACACAGGCCGCCGCTGGTAATCATCCAGGCACCGAGCAGCAGAATCAGCGCCTTCGCAAACAAATTCCCCATTTTCCTCTCCCTGTTCAAACCACGACCGGCGTCCCGGTCCGATATTGTCGCCACAGCGCCGGCAGATAAGCGAGCAGCGCCAGCAGACAAACCCATTGAATCCCCGACCAACCGAGCGGATAGGCAAAAGGCACCGGTTTCAGGCTGTCGACCGCCAGGCGCCACAACAGATAGGCAACCAGCAGCAACTTGAAGAGCAGGCCCGGCCGGTCGGCAAGCCGCGGCTGCAAACGCTGCAGGACGAACCACAGGCCGCCGGCAAAAAGAATTTCATAGAGCTGCGTCGGATGGCGCGGGATGCCGTCGCCGAAATCGATCGCCCAGGGCAGATCGCTCGGATTGCCGAAAGTACCGTCAGCCAGCCCGGCCAGGAAACAGCCGATGCGGCCGATGATCAGGCCGAGCAGGATCGGAAACACGAAGGCGTCACCGGTCGACCGGCGTACGCCGGCCATTTTCTTGGCGATCTCGACGCCGATCAGACCGCCGAGCAGGCCGCCGACCATCGACTGGCCGCCCAGCCAGACGGTCGGCGTATTCCAGTATTGCGCCAGCAGGTGCGGCATCTCGATCCAGAAAACCGCCTTGTTGCCGAAGGCCGCGCCGAAGATGCAGCCGGCGGCGACCGCGAACTCCGGCCCGTGCAGCACGCTGGCGGCAGCGTCGCGCCGGCGCAGGTAGCGATAGAAAGCGGTGCCGACGCCGAGCGCCAGCATCTCGAAAAAGCCGTGCACCAGCGCCGCATATTCAACGGGAATCATGGCTGCGGCGGTTCCTCCGGCGTGGCCGGCTTGCCTTGCAGGCTGCGGATCGCGAGATAGAAAAACAGCGCGCCGAGCACGACCGAGGCGATGCCGATCACGGCAATCATGCCGTAGGACGTCGATTCGATCCCGATCGCGCTGCAGAACAGGCCGCCGGCGATCATTGTCACACCGAGCGCGAGCAGGAAGACCTTGAACAAAACACTAATGACTTGCATGTCATCTCCTTGAAAATCGCTCGTTCAGGCCTGTGCACCGCACAGCGCGGCAACCTGCTGGCGCAGCGCTTCCGGCGTCGCTTGGTCGGCCGGCACGGGCGCGCCGACGTTCAGTCCAATACGCGAGAACAGGCCGCGCCGGAACGGCTTCTGCATCGCCTTGCCGTCGATGCGCGAGAAGAAACTGCCCCACAGGCCGGACAGCGCCATCGGCACGACCGGCACCGGGTTGGCGTCGAGAATGCGCGTGATGCCGGGCCGGAAGGCTTGCAACTCGCCGTCCGGGCTGAGGCCGCCTTCCGGGAAGATGGCGACCAGCTCGCCGTTGGCCAATGCGGTCGACACCTCGGCGAAGGCCTTTTCCATCAGCGCCGGGTCTTCCTTGGCCGGTGCGATGGGAATCGCGCCGCTGTGCCGGAAGACGTAATTGAGCAGCGGGATGCGGAAGATGCGGTGATCCATCACGAAGCGCACCGGGCGCGGCGCCGCCCCCATGACGACCAGCGAATCGACAAAGCTGACGTGATTGCAGACGAGCAGCGCCGCGCCCTCCTCCGGAATGTGCTGCGTGCCTGCGCTGCGCAGCCGGTAGGCGGCCTTGATCAGCAGCCAGGCGACGAAGCGGATCAGGAATTCCGGCACCAGGCGGTAGATGTAGAGCGCGACCAGCGCATTGAGCGCCGCCGCACCGGCAAACAGCGCCGGAATCGACAGGCCGGCACCGAGCAGCGCGCCGGCCCCAAGCGCGCCGACCACCATGAACAGCGCGTTGAGGATGTTGTTGGCGGCGATGATGCGGGCACGGTGGCCGGCGGCGCTGCGCAACTGCACCAGCGCATAGAGCGGCACGATGAAGAAGCCGCCGAAGACGCCGAGCATGACCAGATCGAACAGCACGCGCCAGACGGCCGGCAGGCTGAGCAGCGCGAGAAGTTCGTGCGGCGTCGTACCGGTCAACCCGCTCGGCGAGGCAAAAAACAGGTCGAGGCCGAACAGGGTCAGGCCGATCGAGCCGAAGGGCACCAGACCGATCTCGACATGCTTGCCGGACAGGCGCTCGCAGAGCATCGAGCCCATGCCGATGCCGACCGTGAAGGTCGCGAGCAGCAGCGTCACCGCCGACTCGCCGCCGCCCAGCACGTTCTTGGCATAGGCCGGGAACTGCGCGAGAAAGAGCGCGCCGTACAGCCAGAACCAGGAGATGCCGAGAATCGACAGGAAGACCGTGCGGTTCTGCCGGGCAAAGGCAATGTTGCGCCAGGTTTCCGACAGCGGATTGAGGTTGACCGTCAGCCCCGGCTCGGGCGCCGGCGCACTCGGAATGCCGCGGCTGCTCAGGTAGCCGGCGGCAGCGACAACGAAGCCGCCGAGCGCGATCCAGGCCGGATGCTCGACCGAACCGGCGAGCAGGCCGCCAGCCAGCGTGCCGATCAGGATGGCGACGAAAGTCCCGGCCTCGATCAGCGCATTGCCGCCGACCAGTTCGTCGTTATGCAGATGCTGCGGCAGGATCGCGTACTTGACCGGCCCGAACAGCGTCGAGTGGCAGCCGAGCAGGAACAGCGCGCCCATCAGCACCGGCAGACTGTGCAGGAAGAAGCCGGCCGCCGCAACGCCCATGATCACCATCTCGAGCACCTTGACCAGGCGCGCCAGCAAGGCCTTGTCGTACTTGTCGGCCAACTGGCCGGCGGTCGCCGAAAACAGGAAGAAAGGCAGGATGAAGATGCCGGCCGCCAGGTTGGCGAGCAGCTCGACCTTGAGCGTCGTCCATTGCGCCGCCTGGAAAGTCAGCAGCACGACCAGCGCGTTCTTGAACAGGTTGTCGTTGAAGGCCCCGAGAAATTGGGTGACGAAGAAGGGTGCGAAGCGCTTCTCCTTGAGAAGTCCGAATTGTCCGCTCATGCTTGGCTCGCAGCGAAAAGGCGGCGGGTCGCGAAGACCGCCGGAGAAAAGGAATGACCTTGCCAACGCAGCAGGCGTTTGAGGGCAAAGTCGAAGAACAGCGGATTGTGCTGGCGCAGGATGTCGAGATCATGAACGGCCGCCCTGGGCAGCAGCCCGGCGCGGGCCAGCGCCGCCGGTGAGGTCAGCGGCACGACGCCGGGCAGCGGGTAGTCGGAACCGTGCAGCAGGCGCTCGTGCAGGTCGCTGCGTTCGAGCAGGGTCCGGATGATCGCCGGCTGGCGGTTACGCTGGCTGATCGCCGAGATGTCGCCATACAGCAGCTCCCTGGCGCGCGGCTCGGCCATCAGTTTGAGGAAGAGATCGAAACTGCGGCGAACCTTGCCATCGTCGTCGACATCGTCACCGAGCGAGGCGCAGTGCGCGACCACCACCCTGACCCCGGCGTCGAGCGCCCGGCGCAGGCGCAGCGGATTGCCCAGAGCTTGCGTGTTGCTGCCCTCGACCGCCTTTTCCTCGCCGCAATGCACGATCAGCGGCGTGCCGCGGCGGGCAAGCACGCGATAGAACGCATCGCAGCGCGCATCGGCCGGATCCATGCCCATCGCCGCCGGCAGCCATTTGACGGCACGGGCGCCGCCGGAAATGGCCGCTTCCAGACGGTCGACCGCATCGGCGCGATAAGGATGCAGCGACGCCACCCATTCGAAACGCGCCGGGAAATCCCTGGCCAGTTGCGCCGCCCAGGCATTCGGCACGTAGAAGGCCGAATGCTCGGGATGCGCGTCGCCCCGCCCGTCGTGAAAACGCTCGAAGGCAAACAACATGACCTTGAAGCCGGCCGGCATCGCGTCGCACAGGTTGAGCAGGCGGGCGACGTAGGCCTGATCGACCTTGCCCGGCGCATCGTGGGCGCAGCCGGCATTCATGTAAAACAGGCGCTGCGCGTAATGCAGCGGATGCAGCGGTGAAGCCAGTTGCGGCCCGATCTCGATACCGCTGCCGCCATCGCCCAGCCCGGCTAGATGCACATGGCAATCCCATAGCTGCGCCGGATCAATGCCGTCCCAGATCTGCTTGAGCCAGGGACTGTCGTTCAGGACCGCCGGAATGGCAACGCGGCATTTGTTCACCAGCACCGGCTTGGCGCTGCTCCAGCCGGCCGCCGACAAGGCAGCCGCCCCGCCGAGCAAGGCGACGAAACGACGGCGGGAAGCATTTGCGAGCATCAGGCGGTCTCCGCCATTTTCTTCAGGCTCACGTAATCCACCTTGCCGGTGCCGAGCAGCGGCAGCGCATCGACGCGCACGATCTTGCGCGGCACGGCCAGTTCCGGCATACCCAGTGTGCGGGCGCTCGCCGCCAGTTGCTCGCGACCCAGCGCCGGGTCGGTGGTGAACAGCACCAGCGCTTCGCCCTTGCCCGGATCGGGCTGGCTCGACGCGCCATGTTGCGCGTTGGGCGAGGCGGCAACCGCCAGTTTCTCGACCACTTCCAGGCTGACCATCTCGCCGGCAATCTTGGCGAAGCGTTTGACGCGGCCGACGATCTTCACGAAGCCCTCTTCGTCGATATCGACGATGTCGCCGGTTTCGTACCAGCCGGCGCCGAGGTCGGAGGTCGGCGGCTGCAGCACGCCGGGCTGGTCGCCCTTGAGGTAGCCGGCCATCACGTTCGGACCGCGCACATGCAGCATGCCGCCCTGCTCAATACCGGGCACCGGCACCAGCTGGTGCTCGATACCGGGCAGCAGGTTGCCGACGGTGCCGGTTTTGTAGGCCATCGGCGTGTTGACCGCCAGGACCGGCGCGGTTTCGGTGGCGCCGTAGCCTTCAAAAATGCGCAGGCCGAATTTCTCGAACCACAGGTCGCGCACGGCAGTCGACAGCTTTTCGGCGCCGGCAACGACGTAGCGCAGGCGATAGAAATCGTAGGGATTGGCGAACTTGGCGTAATTGCCGAGGAAGGTCGAGGTACCGAACAGCACGGTGCAGCCGCGGTCGTAGGCAAGTTCGGGAATCACGCGGTAATGCAGCGGCGACGGGTAGAGGAAGAGACTGGCGCCGTTCAGCACCGGCAGCAGCGCGCCGGCGGTCAGGCCAAAGGAATGGAAGATGGGCAGCGCGTTGAGGAACTTGTCGTATACCGAGAAATCGATCACCGAACGGATCTGCGCGACATTGGCAAGGATCGCCCGGTGCGGCAGCACGACGCCCTTGGGCTTGCCCTCGGAACCCGACGTGAACAACACCACCGCGGCATCCTCGGGCGCCGCCGGCAATTCGTAGGCGCGCGGGAAGTGGACCGCCCAGAGCACCAGCCACAGCTTGTCGGCGAGGCTGATCCTTTCGCGGATGTCCTCGAGGTAATGCAGTTGCACGCCAGTCAGCGCCGCCAGTTTGCCGGCCAGCTTGGCCTGCTCGACGAAGGCGCGCGAGGTGACGATGTTGCGGATCTCGGCGGCGTCGCAGGCGGTCTGCATGGCATCGACGCCGGCCGTGTAATTGAGCATCGCGGGAATGCGCCGGCGCGCCGTCAGGCCGAAGATCAGGCCCAGCGTCGGCACGACATTGGGCAGCAGCAGGCCGACCTTCTCACCCGGCGCCGTGAAGCGCTCGACCTGGCGGCCGAGGATCAGCGCCATCTTGAACAGGTCCTTGTACGAATACTCGACCTGCTTGATGTCCTCGAGCAGGCGGCGGCCATGCCCGAAAATCGCGGCGGCATCGCACAGCGCCGAGTACAACGTCTGCGCCGGGCGCGAGATGAAGACCATTTCCTGCATCAGGCGGCGCATCGCCTCGCCCGCCTTGCGCCGGCGCAGCTTGGCGGTCGACGCCTCGGGCATGGGGAAAACGCGCTCGGACAGCACGGTCAGACGGATTTTCGGAAACAGCGCGCGCGGATGCTTGCCGGACAGGCGCGAGAAATAGCTGCGCGCCGTGCCTTCGAGACGCACCGGCACGACCGTGGCGCCGGTTTTGGCGGCAACGAAGGCGGGGCCGTCGTACACCTTCATCAGGCTGCCGGTCAGCGTAATCCGCCCTTCCGGAAAGATCACCACCGGGCGACCGGTTTCGATCAGGCGGATGACCTTCTTCATTGCCATCGGGCTGGCCGGATCGACCGTCAGGTAATCGACCTGCGACAGCAGCAGACGGAAATACCAGCGATTGGCAATCGCGGTATTGATCACGAAAACCGGGTCGACCGGCAGGAACAGGCCGATCAGCAGGCCGTCGAGAAAGGACTCGTGATTGGCGACGATGAGCAGGCGCTCATGCGCGAAATCGGCGCCCCGGACATCAATCTCGAGACGAAACAGCAGGCGGGCCAGGCCGCGCAACAGCGGCCGCAGAAGAGTGCGCATCAGGTATTTTCCTTGAGGTAGTCGAGCACGTTGCCCAGCGTGTTTTCGAGGGCGTCGCGATTGATCCAGAACCAGACTTCCTTGCCGATCTTCTCGGAAGCCAGCACCCCGGATTCGTGCAGGATTTTCAGGTGGTGCGAGACGGTCGACCGCGCCAGCGTCGACACTTCGGCGATCTGCCCGACATTGAGCCGCTCGCCCGGCTCGAACAAAAGCAGCATGCGCTGCCGGTGTTCGTCGCCGAGCGCGACAAAAATGCGGGACATGTCTTGCCACTCGGGGGGAATGGCACGGGTATAGTCATTTCTCATGTCGATAATCTTAGTTATATCGACATGTACTCGTCAAGCATTTTATTTGCGAAAGGATTCTCGTCCGCAGCTTAAGTTGAGACTTTCGCAGCTTAGGGCGAGATAGCAAACCGTTGTGCCACAATGGTTTCAAAGGCTTCATCAAGCCCAAGAGCGGCAGACGCTAGTGATTTCGTGGTTTTGACGACGTCCCCCCGGAATTGAGTAGCGCCTGACTTTAGAGTCCAATTCACCACGACAAGGAGATTGGACATGAAGAAGCGATTCACCGAAGAACAGATCATTGGCTTCCTGCGGGAAGCAGAAGCAGGAATGCCGATAGCGGAGTTGTGCCGCAAGCACGCCTTCTCAGAGGCAAGCTACTACCTCTGGCGCAGCAAGTTTGGCGGAATGAGCGTGTCGGACGCTAAGCGGCTCAAGGAGCTCGAAACGGAAAACACGCGCTTGAAGAAGCTGTTGGCCGAAACGATGCTGGAAAACGAGATCGCTAAGGAAGCTCTGCGAAAAAAGTGGTGAGCGCACCGTCACGACGTGATCTGGTGCGCTACCTGATCGACGAGGGGCTCAGCGAGCGAAAGTCATTGCGGTTCGTTGGCATGAGTCCGAGTTCATTCCGTTACCAGCCGGCGGCGGATCGCAATGCTGCTTTGAAGGAGCAGATCGTCACGCTCGCCCAACGTCATCGGCGCTACGGTGCCGGGATGATCTACTTGAAGCTGCGGCAGGCCGGCCTGGTGGTGAATCACAAGCGGGTGGATCGGCTCTACGCCGAGGCCGGTCTGCAAGTGAGAAGGCGAAAGCGGAAGAAGATTCCGGTGTCGGATCGTCACCCACTAGAGCGCCCTTCGGCCGCCAATCAGGTCTGGTCAATGGATTTCGTGTTCGACCGGACGGCGGAAGGGCGAGTCATCAAAAGCCTGACCGTTGTCGACGATGCGACGCATGAAGCGGTCGCGATTGTTCCGGAACGCGCAATCGGCGGCATGCAACTCACCCGAACGCTCGATCAGTTGGCCAAGACGCGAGGCTTGCCCAAGGCCATTCGGACGGATAACGGCAAGGAGTTCTGTAGTCGGGCCATGCTGACCTGGGCGCATGCCCGTGGCGTCCAACTCTTTCTCATTGAGCCAGGCAAGCCGAATCAGAACGCCTATATCGAATCGTTCAATGGGCGTTTCCGGGATGAATGCCTGAATGAGCACTGGTTCACCAGCCTGCGCCATGCCCAGGTCGTCATCGAAGGCTGGCGCCGCGAGTACAACGAGGAGCGACCGAAAAAATCCCTGGGCGGTTTGACGCCCGCAGCCTATGCAAAATCACTCACCCAGAAATCAGGTAAATTACCCCCGGACTCTAAAGCCCTCTGCTACTGAAAACGGGGGGACGTCGTAGCAAAAGCTCCTTGATAGAAAGCTTGACAGTTCTGGTGGTCGATTGGCACAGGCGTCTCTCGCTAATGTCTGTTACAACAAACGGCAGATCGTTTGACATTATCTACCGTAGGGAAGAATTTCGGCCAAAGCCAACCTTCGGCCTCTGGCCTGAACAGGCGGTTATTTGTCAGTTACCTGCCGCTCGGTCTCTGAAGGCGGCGAATCGCCGCTCTCGTTATCTACGAGGAACGGCACCCGCCCCAGATCGGAAGTTGTCAAATAGCGAAAGAGGACGCGCAGCGGCGTCCCATAAAGGCCGTTAGCAGCAGCAAATTTTGGCGTGCCGTATCACAATGACTATCGGGTAATCGCGATACTACTATTTGGGCACTCTAAACTGCACTTTGAGTTGGCGACATATTCCCGCATCCACTCCAGCTTTGGCCGAATTTTGCTCTCCCAAGGGTAAGAAAGAATTTGCTCATCGATAGTATTGGCGACGGAATTTATAAGCCCTTCATGGGTAAACTCTTGATTTCCTATTTGCATTCTAAAATCCATTTCGAGAATGTAGAATGGATTTAGATGGTATGCATTATTCTGCTGTTGTATTAGTTCCGGGATATAAAAGCGTTTAGGTAGAAACCGAATGTTTGGGTTGGCTTCTGAAAAGGCTTCCCGATGCGCTCTATCTGAAAAACCCTTGGCGCGTTCTCCGAGCGGATCAGCCAGTAAGATTCTTGGAGTAACCGCTTTCTTTGATTCAAGAACATACGCTTCTTCAACAGCTGGGCCGAAGAAGCTCAGATCATCGTGATAGGCATCGTCAAATGATACTCCACCTCTCACGAGATACCCGTCATTGAGTAGACGGATAGTGGTGATGGTCGTATTGAATAGTGCGGCCTGAATCAGCAACTCCTCAGCCTCGGCGCTCTCGTCGACACCCTCTCGAAATCCATGAAATATGTATGCACAATCGGAGAAACTATAGACTTTGCGGTAGTACGCAGCCTCCTCTCTGTCCCTTGATTGACAATCACGAATAGATTCGTGGAATGCTCTATGCACCCTGTATTTCGATTCAAAATCTTGGTTGTCTCTTGTTCCTAGAATATCTAGGAATGCGACCACTACTTTCTTATAGCCCATAATATTTCTCAATGTTTCGATGGGTCTAACATGGAGTTGAGGCTCATACGCTGTCTTTCGCACACACGCCTCGAACCCTGGACTGGAACACAGCGTGGCAACCTAGAATGCATTGAATAAAGTCATGGCAACCTTCGCAATTTCGGCGACTGACGATGCGTAAACGAGACAGACTAGTAGAGTCGAGAGTTCCATATATGCAAACACCGGAAACGAAGTAGCTTTTGGCTGCTTGAAAACGAGAAGTCGTTTCAGGCCATTTCGGGGGAGCGTGTAAATCAGCTCTTCGAAATGTAGCTGTCTAAATGATCGAATTAGTGCAATAGGAACCGCGACAAGAAAACCCCCTACCATGATTGCTTGCACTAAAGGATCAGTGCTTTTGTGCAGCGATGGAAGGACTTCGTTGGATAAAACTGTTGCCGCGGAGACCAGACCAACTTGTGAAAACATGGCGACCCCCAGAATGGTAATGCCCCAAGAACCTAGGAAGATGGCGATGCGCACACTACGCTTACGAAATTTTGGACTTAACCGGCTATACGAACGTTGTGTTTCGATGACGATTACTAAGAAGATCGCAGTGAGCGCAACTAGCGGCCAGTCAACGTAAGGACTCCCTGTTTTCGTGACAAAGAAAGCACCGACGACAGCAACAATGCGAGAAAAATACTTCCACGAAACACGTTGGTCTTCAGAGAGTGACGACCAACAGGGTTCTGTGATTCCTTGGCATTTGCGCATTCCTGTTCCAATATTGACTGGTTGATGCATCCATTATGCTTTCGGGATCGCCCATTGAGCAAGGAATGAGCTCGTTTGGGTCCGTATAACTCCAATAACGCAGATGCCAGTAAGCCGGCTGGGATGTCGGCTATCTGGACAAATACTCCAGGTCCGGTTGTGGCCGAGAAGCGGAAGCTGGTCACTCATCTATTCATTCGACGAAGTCTGCGATGTTTCGGCCCATGACAGAGTAGCTAGACAAACCGAAGCTCTAGTTAAGTTGCGGGGAATCGGGAAAATCCGAATTTAACGTGCGAAAGCGCGATGAACCGAGTTTGCGAGACTCAACTGCACATGTGGGAGTGCTAGGGGCTTCTGTCTCAACTTAGGTCGAGATAGATATCGGCCCGGAAGAGCGGGGCTTCTGGAACTGTGCGTTGACCGGCAAATTCGGGAGAATAGGAGAAATAGGAATCAAACGAGGAAGTAACCGTGCTAGTGAGAGATCCCATCGAAGAACTAAAAAGTACGAGAGTCTTTTCACATCTCTCCTCGCAAAGCCCAGAATACGCGGATCGCGCCGCTCAATTTGTAGAGATAATCGCGCCTATCCTCGCAACAACTATCCAGCACTTTCCTTTGTATACCCGCCATGATGCGCACCATGGATTCCAGGTAGTCCGGCGTCTGGAAAACGTACTCCTGAAGGACTGCCTAGAGATAGGATCGAGCAAGTCACTTGGGGCACCTGAGTTGTTTCTCCTAATCGCCGCAGCCTATGCGCATGACCTGGGCATGACAGTATTTCCAGGCGAGGAACCAGCGCTCAGAACGACGTTGGACCTTCCGGAGCATGGGTGGGAAACCAGTGTTCCGCTGACAGACTACCTGCGTCGCGAACATTCCAAGCGGGGGGGCGCATACATCCACCAAAATGCCCTGGCAATGGGAGTCCCTGAAAATCTGGTCGCCCCCCTGGACTGGATAATGAAGTCGCATAACCTGAGCGTTTCGGAGTTGGAAGCGAATCTGCGGAAGCCGTTCGCTGCGGATGGTCGTGTCCTCGATGTTCGGCAGCTTGCGGCCATTCTGTGCAGCGCGGACGCCATCGAATTCAGCGATACGCGCGTTCTGGATGGTGTGGTCGATCTGGCTCGACAGACCGCTGGCGATGCGGCAGCGATCTCTTTCCGGGAGAACAGAAAGCACGATTGCATCCGTGACAGCTTGGCGGTGACCGATGACGGTCAGGTAGTTGTAAGCGGGACGTTCGACGACGGCGACGTGCTTGCGCTCGCGCATCGCACGTTTGATGATATGGAAGGATGGATCCGTGGCTACTGCGACATCGATCGACAGTCGAAAATCCCCCGGCTGAAGATTCGGCCTGAGCCGTTCGTGCGGAGGTTGGATTTGCCGGGTGCAACGTTCGAGCGCTTGGGCGTAAGGATGAGCAAGCGGGCGGTTATCGACTTGATCGCGTCGAACGCGGTCTGGAAGAGATCGACGGGCGCGCCGATTCGCGAGTTGGTTCAGAACGCGGTGGAGGCATGCCGATTCCGAATGCACCATTCCAGTCCCGCTGATGATTATCAGCCGCAGGTCAGGATTGAGTTTGATCGTGCGAGGCACACGGTTACAGTAACGGACAACGGTTGCGGAATGTCGCTCCGAACCATCCTGAACCACTTTCTAAGCGTAGCAAGCAGTAGGGCCAAGGAGCCCGCCTACGCATCAAAATCGTATGCTCCGATCGCGCGCTTCGGTACAGGTTTCTGGTCGGTCTTTACTGTCGCGACTAAGGCGGACATCCGGTCTCTGGCTTTCGAAGCAGGGAACGACAAAGGCATCGGACTTCAGTTCGAAGTCTCCCTCGACGAGCTCAAGGACTACACGGTGTTCCGAGACTGCCCGATGAGCCCAGGGACGTCTGTGACCCTATCCCTGATTGAAGATATCGTCGTCGACGATGTATTTGAGCAGTGTCGCAATCTTCTGGTGCGTGCGGCTGTGCCCATCGATTTGGTCCTTGACGGGGTTGTGGAAGAGATCCCGGAGATTGTTCCGGACGTGACTCCTACGCAGCTTCTGGGGGCCAAGATGTCCGCAATGGAGGCAGATGGCCTACATACGTTCCAATGGCGCGGAGAGCGGCCGGGCGTCGAGGTCGCCATAGGACTGGTCTACCGTCTGGAAGAACAGAAAGTCACGTTTCGCCTGAATGAACACACCTCGGTCATATCGAGACTCGATCGTACGTCGGGAATATATACCACGGCAGTCTGCGGTTTTTTTGCACCGTTGAGACCATCCACTATATGTCTCGATCTATGGCGAGTCGGCACTGCTGTCGCGAATATTCAGTCGCCTCAGGGAATCGAGTACTCACTCGATCGGGGCCAGGTGCTTGAGTCGGAGCAAAGCATAAAAATGGGTCGGGCGATTACCCAATGCATACATGATGGCTATCGGGCGTTCTTGCAGGAGCGCGGCGCCTACAATCCAGAGTCGATCTACCGCCTCACAGTGGAGTCCGAGCTTAGTGGGGGCAATGTCTTCGATCAGTACACCGGTCATGAGCTTTCCGTGGCAGCCGAGGACTATCCGGATTTGTTGTGTTTTCGGCTCTATGAGGTCGCCCCCTCTCGAAAATTTCAGCAAGCAACGATCCACCATCTGGATTGGCCAGGCCTGCGTAAGCTGTCAGGAACCTGCGTCGTAGCTCAAACGAGGTTGAGCTTTCCGGCGCCCGATGGGGAATTTCGTGGCCTCTATCCGGAGCAATTAACGGAGTTAGCGTACATCGCGGCTGCGATTATTAAGCATTGTGAAGGATCGCCTGAGCCCCTGTATCTACTTGAAGCAAATCGACGTGCTTCTATGCTTTTCGATGCGGACCCGACAGGTACGGTTCAGACGGTGGCATTGACTCTTGGGCCGGGTGCCAGCAATGCTCATCTGCTTATGCAGAGATGGCGTCTGCAAAACTTGACTTTGAATCCAGACGAGCACCAGATCATTGCAGAGGTGCAAGGACGATGGACAGGCGCTTTGTATTCGCGCGATTTCGAGAATCCTCTTGGCACTCCGTATGCGTTCCTTGGTCGTCATCGAGTGGTCATAAAGACGGGTTCGAAGCTGCATGAACACTGCAGCGCGCTGGCTGAGCAGAAGCGCTTGATCAAGCTGGCCGATTTGATAGATGACCTTCAGCTACATTCGCAAGGGTTCGATCCTGAAGCGGTACGCGCGTTGATCTGAAGTAGCTCTTCAGCGAATCGTGACGTGAAGCCATCGCCGACGAAAGTGCTGACGTTCCCTCTGAAAATACCAATGGCCGATCTGTCACCAATACAGGCCAGTGGAATTTTTCAGCCGATCTCGGAGTGGCTAGACAAACCGAGGCTCGAGTTGAGCTGCGGAAGATCGGAAAAATCCCAACTTAACGTGCGAAAGCGCGATGAGCTAAGTTTGCGAGACCGAACGACACACGAGGGAATGCAAGGAGCTTCTGTCTCAACTTAAGCTGCGGACGAGAAGGATTGAACGCGCCGCCAGGGCGCCGGTGGCTAGCCGGCGTCCGGGGAGGAAGGCGGCACTGCGCTGGTGAGCGGTAGCCAGACGCGGAAGCGGCTGCCCTGCCCCGGCGCGCTGTGCACGTCGATCCGGCCACCGTGCTTGCTGACGATTTCGTAGGCCTGCGACAGGCCGAGCCCGGCGCCCTTGCCGACCGGCCGGGTCGTGTAGAAGGGCTCGAAAATGTGCTCCTGCATGGCCGGGCTCATGCCGCTACCGTCGTCGCAGACCTCGACCCACACCCCGGCATCGGCGCAGCCGCTGCGCACGGTGATCGTGCCGCGCCCCTCGATCGCATGCGCCGCATTGAGCAACAGGTTCATCAGTACCTGGTCGATCTGCGCCGCATTGCACGGCACCGCCGGCAAATCGCCCAGCTCGCGGACGATCTCGGCCTTGTGTCCGAGTTCGTGCCCGAGCACGTTGAGCGTTGCCTCGATCCCGGCATTGAGATCGGCCTGCTGCCAGGCCGCGGCATCGACATGCGAGAAATTCTTCAGATCGCCGACGATCTTGCTCACCCGGCGCAAGCCAGCCTGCGATTCGCGCAGCAACTCGGCCAGGTCTTCCCTGAGAAAATCGAAATCGGCGGCGACGAAATCGGCTTCGCCGGCCTGCCCGGCACGACAGCGTTCGAGCAGGCCTATCATCTGCTCGCTGTATTTTTGCAGCGTGCCCAGATTGGATGTAACGAAGCCGACTGGGTTGTTGATTTCATGTGCCACCCCGGCCGCCAGCTGGCCGATGCCCGCCATCTTTTCCGACTGCAACAACTGACTCTGGGTGTCCTGCAGCTCCTGGATCTTGCCGCTCAATTCGGACCAGCGCCGGCGCAGCAATTCGAGCAACAGCCAGCCGGCCACGGCAATCAGCACGAAAGCCGCAGCGTGCAGCAGGCGCGCTTCGCCGACCGCCGCCTGCACGGCGGCCTCGATCGGCGTATTGCGTTGCGACACGCTGATCCCGCCGCGAATGTCGCCGACCTTGTAGCCTTGCTTGCGATGACACTGCAGGCAACTTTCCTGCACGGCAAGCGGTGCCATGTAGCGCAACATCTCGCCATCAGGGCCGTGTTCGACGCCTGACACTTCCTTGACGCCGCGCTCGAAGGCCTGCAGCGCCAGGTACTCCCAGGCATCCGCTTCGTTTTCGGGCCGGATCGGGCGCAGGCTGGTCAGCCGGAAGACGGCGCCGGAGGCCGACTCGGCCATCTCGGCGATGAGCCGGGTCATGTAGGCGGGATTGACCATGGTCAGCTCGATACCATCGGTCGTCGTCACGTCGCGGAAGGGCACATCGAGATAGGGATTGGGTTGCGTCCGTTCCGTCACCGGCACGTAGATGCCGCCGTGACTGGCGTTCCAGTTGCGGGTCAGCAGCACCATGCGGAACATGTTGCGGGCCCCCTCGATGGCGATTGCCGTCGTCTGCCGGCGGATCTGCGTCGCCTGCGAGGACAGCGAGAAAACGACTGCAGCCGCCCAGGCAGCGAGCAACAGCAGCCACCAGCGCCGATCGCGGACAAGGGGCGGCATGCTGCGCTGCGCGACTGGAACGACATGGGCTTCCATTACCTGACCTCGGGTTGGCAACTTTCCGACGCCATCATAGCCATTTCCAGGCTGGCGACGACACCTTTTGCCGCATCCTCTACCAGGTCGAGGACATGCTCGAAACTGCCGCCCAGCGTGGTACAGGGATCGAGGATCTCCTCTTCGGCAAAGGTCGTCGCGTAGTCCATGAACAGGCGGATCTTGTCCTGTTGCACCTCGCTCGCCATGCGCCGCAGGCTGGCCAGGTTGTTGCGATCCATGGCCAGGATCAGGTCGAAATCGTCGAAATCCTGCCAGCCGATTTTGCGCGCCCGCGCCCGCGACAGGTCGTAGCCGCGCGCCCAGGCGAGCTGCCGGGCACGCACGTCGCAGGCCTCGCCCGTCCGGTGGGCGTGCGTGCCCGCCGAGGCAACCTCGACCCGGTCGCCCAGACCATGATCGCGCAACAGGCTGCGCAAAACGACCTCGGCGGCCGGCGAGCGGTAAACATTGCCCATGCAGACGCACAGAATACGATAAGGTCTTTGCATCGGCGCCGGAGCCTCGGTTAGAACCATATTTCGGGATAACGCCGGGAAGTCGGCAAATTATTGATCAGCAGCGCCACCAGCAGCAGGATCAGGGGGCCAAGCGTGCCCGGCACCAGCACGTACCAGTAGCCGAGACGGTGAATTTCCGGCGAGCCGACCACGGCGATCAGCGCCGTCGCACCGCCTGGCGGATGCAGGGTCCGCGTCGCGTGCATCAGCGCCAGGGCACTCGCCACCGCCACGGCGGGCGCCAGCAGCGGCAAGGCGTGGAGCAGTTGCCAGCAACTGACGCCAACCAGCGCCGAGAGCAGATGCCCGCCAATCAAATTGCGCGGCTGGGCGAGCGGACTGCGCACGGCGCCGTAAACCAGCACCGCCGAGGCACCGAAGGAGCCGATCATCAGGATCAGGTCGTAGCCGGCGAACAGCAGTTGTGCCAGCCAGGCGAGCAGGCCGATGCCAAGCAGGGCGCCGAGCCAGGACCAGAAGATTTCCTCGTTGCTGACCCGCGGCGGGCTACCCCGCGTCGTACCGCGCATCTTGCGCCAATAGCCGCGCCAGCTTCGCTCGAGCACGCCTCAGTCCTCGCCCGGATCGGGCATGGCTGCCGTCAGGCGAGCCACGGCATGACGCCAGGCCAGATGGTAGACGGTGCGAAAATCCTCGGTGCTGATGTCGATATAGCCCGACACGTGCGCCAGGGCATCGAGGATGTCTTCGTCCGACAGCTCGAGTTCGAGCGCAGTCGCCACGCTGCGGCGGTTCTCTGCCGGGTCGCTCATGCCTCAGCCCCCCGCCGTCAGCGCGGCAGCCGGTGCCCGGCCGGCTGGCACCAGGCCGAGCGGATCGCGCAGCAGATCGGCCAGGGTATAGCTATCGAGGACCAGGAACATGGCGCTGAGCGCCTCGTTGAGGATGCGTTTCAGGCCGCAGGCGCCCTGGATGCGGCAACTGGCGTCGCTGCCCAGACATTCGGCCAGCATGAAGTCGGTCTCCGTCTGGCGCAGCACCTCGCCAAGCACGATCGCGTCCGGCGAGCGGGCCAGCCGCATGCCGCCGCCCTTGCCGCGCACGGTTTCGAGATAGCCGTAACGGCCGAGCTGGTGCACGACCTTCATCAGGTGGTTTTCCGAAATCGCGTGGCCGGCGGCGATCTCGCTGATCGTCGCCAGGCGGTCGGGATCGGCACCGAGATACATCAGGACACGCAGGCTGTAGTCGGAAAAATTGCTCAGGCGCATGACAATGCTTAAGGTGTATTTGAAATATTGCTTATAGCAGCCGGGCTTGCTAAAATCAAGATTCATTTTATTTACACCTTATCGGCCCCACCGGGCCTGGGCCGCGCTCCGGCGGGCCGGAAGGCAGCATGAGCACTCGTTCCACCCCGCGCAAAGTGATCGCCATCAAGCCGGTTGGCGGCGCCGAAGGCAAGGTTTATCCACGCTCGGTGAGCGGCCCTTATACCAGTTGGCGCTGGATTTTCGTCTGGCTGACCCAGGTCGTTTTCTACGGCCTGTGCTGGCTGCCCTGGCATGGTCGCCAGGCGGTGCTGTTCGATATCGACACGCGCAAGTTCTATTTCTTCGACCTGGTACTCTGGCCACAGGACACAATCTACCTGGTCCTGCTGATGATCCTCGGTGCCTTCGCGCTCTTCCTGTTCACCGCCGTAGCCGGGCGCCTGTGGTGTGGCTATAGCTGCCCGCAGACGGTCTATACCTCGATCTTCCTCTGGTTCGAGAAGATCATCGAAGGCGAGCGGCCGCAACGCATCAAGCTCGACGCCGCCCCCTGGTCGCACCGCAAGCTGGCGCTGAAGACGGCCAAGCACGCCGTCTGGCTGATTTTTTCATTGTGGACCGGCATCACCTTCGTCGGCTATTTCATGCCAATCCGCGAATTGATCGCCGATCTGCTCGCCTTCGCCCCCGGCCCCTGGGCCGCCTTCTGGGTGGTGTTCTACGCCTTCGCGACCTACGGCAACGCCGGTTTCCTGCGCGACCAGATGTGCCGCCAGATCTGCCCCTACGCCCGCTTCCAGTTCGTGATGTTCGACCCGGACACGCTGATCATCGCCTACGACACGGCGCGCGGCGAATCGCGCGGCGCCCGTGCCAAGGGCAGCGACCCGCAGGCTCTCGGCCTTGGCGACTGCATCGATTGCGGTATCTGCGTCCAGGTCTGCCCGACCGGCATCGACATCCGCAACGGCCTGCAGAACGAGTGCATCGGTTGCGCCGCCTGCATCGACGCCTGCGACCAGGTAATGGACAAGATGAATTACCCGCGCGGCCTGATCCGCTACTCGACCGAGAACGCGGTCAGCATGCGCTATACGCCGACCGAGATCCTGCGCCGCGCCGTGCGGCCGCGCGTCATTTTCTACAGCGCCATCCTCGTCCTGCTCACCGCCGCGACAGCCTGGTCGCTGGCGTCACGCATTCCGCTCAAGGTCAATGTACTCAAGGATCGCAGCGTGCTGTCGCGCGAGGCCGACGACGGCTCGATCGAAAACGCCTACCGCCTGCAGATCATGAATACCGGCGACCAGACACGCAGCTTCCGGATCAGCGTCGCCGGCATCGACGGCATCCGCCTGACGAGCAGCGAACGGCTGACCATTGCCGGCGGCGAAATCGGCATCCAGACGGCGATTGTCACGGCGGCACCCGGCGCCAGCCAGGCCGGTGCGACAGCGATCAACTTCACGATTGCCGACGAAAACGATCCGCAGGTCAGCGTTGTCGAACATTCCAAATTCTGGATGCCGTAGCGGTCGACCGGCAAAACCGCGCAAAAACGAAACCGGTTTGGCTTGGGGCAAATTAATTTGATAAATTCGAATAATACTCGTTGACTATTCGAATTTATCAAATTAGTATTAAAACCGTGATCGATGGCAAACCTGCGGTGACGCAGGGACGCAAAGCTTCCGATCTGGCTTGCCAGACAGCGGGGTTGCAAAATCAGCCAGAGGTCTCGGCCATCCGCCGAGAATGCACGTTCGTAACAGCGTGCGCCTCGCAGGTGGTCTTTCCGGATCAGACAGCAAAGGAAAGATCATGAAATTTCTCCCTGAACTCATCGTCCGAGTCGCCACCATCGTACTCGTCCTCGAATTCGTGCCGGCCTACGACAGCGTGATCAGCAGCCTGTTCAGCCAGGTGGCGGACGGCCTGAGCGTCGTCGAGCGGAGCATCTAAGGCGCCAGCGGCTGCTAGAATCGGCAACTGAAAAATGGCTGCCACCAGCGGTCGACCGTCCGAAATTGCCAAAAACCGACCCGCCCATGCGTATCTCCCGTTCCGAATACCTCGACCTGCCCGATGTCCGCCTGCATATCCGCCGCTGGGGCAACCCGCAGGCGCCCATGCTTTTCCTGCTGCACGGCTGGATGGACGTCTCCGCCTCCTTCCAGTTCGTCGTCGACGAACTGGCGCGCGACTGGAATATCGTCGCCCCCGACTGGCGCGGCTTCGGCAATTCGCAATGGCTGAACCGGCCGTATTTCTTCGCCGAACACCTCGGCGATCTTGAGGCCATCCTCGACCGTTACGCGCCGGATGGCCAGGTGCGTCTGGCCGGGCACAGCATGGGCGGCATCCTCGCCTGCCTGTATGCCGGCATCCGGCCGGAACGCGTTGAAAAGCTGATCACCCTCGAAGGTTTCGGCATCGCGCCGACTACGCCGGACATGGCGCCGGAGCGTTACGGCCAGTGGCTGGGCGCACTGCGCCAACCGCCACGCATGCACGCCTATGCCGACCGCGCCGCTTTCGCGCGCCGCCTGCTGGCCAGCGACCGCTTCCTGACGCCGGAGCGCGCCAGCTACCTGGCGCGTCACCTAGCCCGCATCGGCAACGGCGAGACCAAGAGCGGCCAGCGCAGGCACGGCATCATCTGGAACGGCGACGCCTGGCACAAGGCACCCGCCCCCTATCTGTTCCGCCTTGAGGAATCGATGGCGATCTGGAAACAGATCACCTGCCCGGTGCTCTGGGTGGCCGGCCGCCAGTCCTGGGTGGTGCGCGACTTCGCCGCCCGACCCGGCGACTGGGAAGCGCGCCAGGCCTGTTTCGCCAAGGTCGAAGAAGCCTGGATCGACGAGGCCGACCACATGCTGCATCACGACCAGCCGGCCGAAGTGGCGCGTCTGATCGAGACTTGGTTTACGACTTGAGCAGTTCTTCGCGCGCTATCTCGACCGAGTCGGCATAGCGCCAACAACGAACAACTGACGTACGCTGAAGCTAATTATCGGAATAGTCAAAAGGGGCGTCCAATACCTGAGCGCCCCTCCTGAGCGCCAACACTTACTGCGCAGGCACACCTTCCTTGAGATACATCGGCGAACGCGGCCCGAACAGGATGCCGCCGGGACGGCCTGCGCTCAATAGACGAGCGCTGGTTTGACCCGCAATCTGGTGCCCCTTGCTGCTAACCGTTTCCATGATCTGACGAACAGCCGCCTTGATCAACAAGCCAATCAGCCCGCCGCTGTTACCATCGCCCTCCGCGCTCGAGGCAGTGGCGGACCCAGCCCAAAGCAGGCGGCCCGTTCGCAAATCAACCAGCTTTGCTTCTGCCGTGACACGGGTTTCACTGGAAATAACCATGTACGCAGTGCCGTACTGTTTGACATTGATATAGAGCGCGGCGTCAGCACCGAATATTTCGCGCAACTTCGGTCCCGGAACCTGATGAATGTCTGGCGGAGTAGTCAGGCCATTCTGTTTGAAAGTCTCATCAACCAAAGCCACCGGAAACACGTAGTAACCCGACTCGGCCAGTGGCGCCGTTGCCTGGGACATCATGCTGTGGGTTGCGGTTATGTCAGGCGAGTTGTTAACCGGGGGCAAAACAAGGATGGATGCCGGCCGGGCTTCCTTGAACGCCGTATAGTCGTAGGGCGCACGCGTAGCACACCCCCCCAAGAGCATCGAGGCAGCAAGCACCATGAAAAAATACTGCGAAAAGCTTCGTTTGGCGTTCATTTTGGCGCCTTGTCGTTTTGATTTTTCTTCAGCAGGAAATCAACATAGACCGAGCTTTCCGGGAACTGCTGGCGCTCGGCCTGCAGATTCTGCTCGAACATGTCGGTGCGCCCGGTCTGCCCATACATCAGACCGAGGTGCGCCTGTAGCCCGGGCGGGACAGGCTTTCCTGTTGCCTTGGCTTCTTCGCGAACCCTTTCGAGACTTTGGATGACTTCTTCCGGCCCCTTGTCACCCTTGAAGTAGGCGTACTGTTGACTAGTGAAATCCCCCCAGTAATAGAGAGGCTGCGGGCGTGTTACGCAGCCCGACAGCATCACCACTACCGCGCTTGCAACAAGGGTGGAACTCAGCCCTGAGCGATTGTGCATCATCGTCATCCGCACCTTAGTTGGACGGACGCCAGGCACCGGCTTCGATACCATTCACCAAGCCATCGACGGCCTGACGGATGGCCAGATCGAGCACCTTGCCGTTAAGCGTGGAGTCATAGCTGGCCGTACCGCCAAAGCCAACAACTTCACGATTGGACAATGAGTATTCGCCTGCGCCTGCCGTTGAATAAACCACTTCCGAGGTCTCGACATCAACCACGTTCAAGGCCACCTTGGCATACGCGATTTGCTGCTTGCCGCGCCCCAGGATACCGAACAACTGGTGATCACCAACCTCCTTGCGGCCAAACTCGGTGACGTCGCCAGTAATCACATAACGTGCCCCCTTAAGCGCTTGCTGCTTCTTGCTGATAGCCGCTTCCTGCTTGATTTCGCTCATGTTCTCGCGATCCAGGACAGAGAAACGATTTGTTTGCTGCAGATGCGAAACCAGGACAGTCTTGGCCTGACTACCGAGGCGATCCACACCGTCCGAGAAGACACCGCGCATGAAGCTGGAACGGTTATCAAACTTGCCTACGGAAATCGGCTGGCGCACACCCACATACGGACGGGCGGCGGCAACGGTCTGCTGCGGAACGATTGTGCGGGAGTCTTCCGTCGCACAACCAGCAAGCATGGCCATCAATGCAGCACAACAAAGGCCGAGCAGTTTTTTGTTTTCAATCACGCTATTTCTCCTGTTTTTTCAGACTTCCTCGAAGCCGAACATATTACCCGAACATACAAAATCGACATGTAAATTCAACCAAGAAGCTCTCCATGAGACGATCTTGGCCAAATCAACACTTTACGAAAATGCTTTGTGAGCAGCCAGACTGCCGATCGGCCAAGCGCATCCCGATATCTTCCGCCGCAATGAATGGATGACGATCTGCAAGCCGCTCACCTGCCTCGTTCCCGGGGTTACAAGAGAACCGTCTGATCGAGACCTGGTTTAGGACTTGAGCAGTTCCTCGCGCGCCCCAAGCCAGCGCTTGAGGTGGCGCTCGGCGAGATCGGCGTGCTGGGTCAGCATTTCCTCGGCGACTTCGCGCGCCATCTCGACCAGGTCGGCATCCATTTCCAGATCGGCGTAGCGCAGCAGCGGCACACCGCTCTGGCGGGCACCGACGAACTCGCCGGGACCGCGGATCTGCAGGTCCTGGCGGGCGATCTCGAAGCCGTCGGTATTCTCGAAAATGATTTTCAGGCGCTGCCGCGCGATTTCGCCGAGCGGCCCGGCGTAGATCAGCACGCAGCTCGATTCGTACTGGCCGCGCCCGACCCGGCCGCGCAGCTGGTGCAGCTGCGACAGGCCGAAGCGTTCGGCGTGCTCGATCACCATCAGGCTGGCATTGGGCACATCGACGCCGACCTCGATCACCGTCGTTGCCACCAGTACATCGATGTCGCCGGCCGCGAAGGCGCTCATCACGGCCTGCTTCTCGTCGGCCTTGAGGCGACCGTGCACCAGGCCAACGGTCAACGCCGGCAAATCGGCCGAAAGCGTTTCGTAGGTTTCCTGCGCCGTCTGCAATTGCAGGGCTTCCGATTCCTCGATCAGCGGGCAGACCCAGTAGGCCTGGCGGCCCTCTTCGACCAGCTTCTGCACGAAGCCGACCACGTCCTGACGCCGATTGTCGGCGACCAGACGCGTCTTGATCGGCGTCCGGCCGGGCGGCAGTTCGTCGAGCACAGTGACGTCGAGATCGGCGTAATAACTCATCGCCAGCGTGCGCGGGATGGGCGTCGCCGACATCATCAGCTGGTGCGGATTCGCGCCCTTCTTGCGTAGCGCCAGGCGCTGCGCGACGCCGAAACGGTGCTGTTCGTCGACGATGGCCAGACCCAGTTTGGCGAAATCGACGCCATCCTGGATCAGGGCATGCGTGCCGACCACCAGTTGCGCATCGGCCGCCGTTGCCGCCAGCTGTTCGCGTTTGGCTTTCGACTTGAGGCTGCCCGACAGCCAGGCGACCTTGATGCCGAGCGGTTCCAGCCAATCCTTGAGCTTGAGGTAATGCTGCTCGGCGAGGATTTCGGTCGGCGCCATGAAGGCCGCCTGCCAGCCGGCCGAGATCGCCTGGCAGGCGGCGAGCGCCGCGACGATGGTTTTGCCGGCGCCGACGTCACCTTGGAGCAGACGCTGCATCGGGTAGGGCTGCGCGAGGTCGCCGGCGATTTCGGCCATCGCCCGCAACTGCGCACCGGTCAGGCCGAAGGGCAGGCTGTCGACCAGGCGGGCGCCGAGATCGTCCTGCGCCACCAGCACCGGCGCGCCCTGCTCGCGGCGGGCGAGGTAGGCGCGGCGCAAGGACATCTGCTGGGCGAGCACCTCGTCGAACTTGACCCGGCGCCAGGCCGGGTGATTGCGCGCATGCAGGGTGTCGAGATCGGTACCCGGCGGCGGCCGGTGCAAAAAACGCAGGCTGCGCGCCAGGGCCGGCAGCTTCAGGCGCTGGCGCAATTCGTCGGGTAAGGTGTCGGACAGGTCACCGACCTGCAGCGCCTTGCCGATCAGTTTCTGCAGCGCCGAATTGGCAACGCCAGCGGTCGACGGGTAAACCGGGGTCATTTCGTCGGGCAGCGGCTCGTCGTCGCGCACCTTGTGAAAACGGGGGTGCACCATCTCGGCGCCGAAGAAGCCGCCGCGCACCTCGCCAAAGGCGCGCACTTTCGCCCCGACCGCGAGCGCCGCCTGCTGGCTCGGGTAGAAGCTGAAGAAGCGCATGACCAACTCGCCACTATCGTCCACGGCATGCACGACCATCTGCCGGCGCGGCCGGTACTGCACCTCGCAACTGCTGACCACCACCTCAACCAGCACCGCTTCGCCCCAGGGCGCGTGCGCCACCGGCGTGATGCGCGTTTCGTCCTCGTAGCGCAGCGGCAGGTGCACCAGCAAATCGGCCTCGCTGTGGAGGCCGATCTTGGCGAGTTTCTTGAGCAGCGCTTCCGGCGCCCGGATCGCTGGCGAATCGGGCGGCACGGCAGGGGCCGCAGCCCCGGATTCCGGCATCAGCCGATGACCATCACCGCGTCGGCCTCGACCAGCGCAGCGCGCGGCAGTTCCTTGACGCCGACCGCGGCACGCGCCGGGAACGGCTCCTTGAAGTACTTGGCCATGGTTTCGTTGACCTTGGCGAAATTGGCCAGGTCGGTCAGGAAGACGTTGAGCTTGACGACATCGCCGAGCGAGCCGCCGGCCGCTTCGGCTACCGCCTTGAGATTCTCGAAGACGCGAACGATTTGCGCGTCGATACCGTCTACCATCTGCATGGAAGCCGGATCGAGGCCGATCTGCCCCGACAGGTACACGGTGTCGCCGACGCGCACGGCTTGCGAGTAGGTGCCGATGGCGGCCGGTGCGTTCGGGGTGGCGATGATGGTCTTGGCCATGTCTGCTTCCTGTCCTCAAAATTCAAAAACGCTATTTTAGACCTGACCCGCCATGAACCCACGTATCGAATCCCTGGAAAAAATGCTCGACGGCCCGCGCGACGGCGCCCTGCTCCGCTTTTCGCTGGGCAACGAATACCTCAAGGCTGGCGATCCGGCCGCCGCTGGAAAATGCTTCCAGGCCGCAGTCGACCGTGATCCGAACTATTCAGCCGCCTGGAAGGCACTCGGCAAGGCGCTCAATGAAGCCGGCGATGCGGCCGGCGCAGTCGCAGCCTATGAGCAGGGCATCGCCGTTGCCGAGGCGCGCGGCGATATTCAGGCGGCAAAGGAAATGACCGTGTTCGTTAAACGAATCCACTCATTAAAAAATTCATAGATGCTCTTGCTGCAAGGAAAAGCAAGGGTTTCCTGAGCCAGATCAAGTCAATTGGCATCAATTGCGCTACGCTCCGCCCTCGATCAATAAAACGCCGAGGGAGAAACATGAAGTCTTTTCTGAAACTGGCCGCCATGATGGCCATCGTCGCTTCGCTGACCACTGGCTGCGCCGTCAATCGTGCAACCGGCAGCGTCGAACCGGGCACCAACCTGGC
Source organism: Quatrionicoccus australiensis (assembly GCF_020510425.1). NCBI lineage: Bacteria > Pseudomonadati > Pseudomonadota > Betaproteobacteria > Rhodocyclales > Azonexaceae > Quatrionicoccus > Quatrionicoccus australiensis. The sequence goes on along the minus strand of NZ_JAHBAH010000001.1, from coordinate 2,451,734 downwards.
CGCGCTGAAAACCATGTACGTCAAGAAACCGCAGGGCGATGACGGCGGCACCGGCGACCTGATCGCCGACAAACTGCGCAGCAAGGGTGTGACGGTTTCCAGCGGCACCGATGCCAACCCCAAGAATGTCGATGCAGTTGTCACCTACACCGACAAATGGATGTGGGACATCACCATGTACATGCTCGAACTGACCATCGTCATGCGCGACCCGGAAAGCAACTTCCCGAAAGCCAAGGGCAATTCGTACCACACCTCGCTGACACGCCTGTCGCCGAAGGAAATGGTCAATGAAGTGATCGACAACATCTACAAGGGAGCCAAGTAAATGCGCCGCTCAATATCCCGCGGTCTTTTGCTGCTGGCTGCCGCAGTGACAATTGCACTGACCGGCTGCTCCTCACCAGCCAACCGCTCCGCAATGACCCCGCAAGACCTGACGCTCGCCAAGCATCACCCGTACAGCCTCAAGGTTCAGACGGGCGGCGGTTCCGAAACAGGGGCCATGGACAGCGCCAATATTGCTGACGCTGACCTCAAGGCAGCCATCGAGGATGCGGTCACGCAAAGCAAACTGTTCAAGAGCATCGTGCAGGGTGCCGGTGGCGACTACGAGCTGAGCGTCAGTGTTACCTCACTGGCAAAGCCGGTCTTCGGCGCCACGTTCACCGTCGAGATGGAAACTGCCTGGTCACTGCAGCGCACATCGGATCGCAACATCGTCATGCGCAAGGCAATCCAGTCATCAGGGACAGCCACCATGGGCGACGCCTTCGTTGCGGTTACCCGACTACGCCTGGCGGTAGAAAATGCCGCCCGCGAAAACATAAAGCTGGGCCTGAAGGAAATTGCCGAACTGAAACTTTAATATTTCGTTACAAAAAGGCCCGGCCACGCAGTAGGCCGGGCCGCTGGCAGCCGCGTTATGTACTTACAACAACACCGGACCTGCCGCAATGACCCTTACCCGCACCATCGCCCGCCTGACCCTTGCCGCCGCACTGCTCGGCAGCCTGGGCGCCTGCACCGTCGCACCGGTGTATCCGGTAGGCTATCGGACGGCACCGGTCTATGTCGAAAGCTATCCGGCATATCGCAGTGCCCCACCTACCGTCTATTACCAGTACGAACAGGGATACAGGGGCAATTATCGGCAAGACTATTATCGTGATGATCGCCGCTATGACGATCGCCATTACGATAACCGCCGACCAAGCCACTCGCCGCTGGAAGAAGCCGCGCGCGTCCATCGCGATGTCCGGCGCAGCCTTGGCCTGCCGCGTCTGCCCGGCATGCCCTGAGCGATAAAGTTTAGTGCTTGCCAGCCCGGGGAGGGACGAGCACGGTTTCGACGCCCAGTTCCTTGAGTTTTGCCTGAGCCAGTTCCGCCTCCTGCCGGGTACGGAAGGGGCCAACCTGAACCCGGGTCTCAAGTGTCGAAGGTACACCGCTCAGGGTCAGCTTGGCGTGCAACTCCTCGGCCCGTTGCGGACTGGCAAAAACGCCAGCCTGGAGCAGGAAGCCTGAAAAAAGACGGGCAGCACCACTCGGCGCTTCGACCGGCATCTGGCGCGTCTCGACAATCCGGGCCGTTGGTTTGGGATTGGGCGCCAGCGTCGCGGGCGCTTGCACCGGAGCAAGCGGAACCTGACTCGGCGCAGCGGTTGATTCCGGAACCGGACGTAGCGGCTTTTGCACGGACGGAACAGGCGTTGGCGCTGGCACACTGGCCGGCGGCTTCGCGGCTCCAGCGGTCGACGGCTGCGCAGGCCGGTTTTCCTGCACGGGCGCCGGCTTGGGAACATCGGGTTTGGCGACTTCCGGCTTGGCAGCCTCGACAACGGCCGGCGGGACGGCAACTTGCGGAGGCGGCGGCGCTTCTGCAACCACCGCTGCCGGCGCGGGCGGCTCCGGCAATTCGGTGCTGGTGGTTACCGGCTGCGAGAGCGGCTTCTTCGGGGCGACCGGGACCGGGCTGGTAAACACCGGTTCATCCGGCTCTTCCTGCGGGGTCGAAAGATAATCGAAGAAGGCCAGCACGCCGAGCAGCAGCGCCACCATGACGCCGGCCACGGCCAGGCGCTGGATCAGCTTGTTGCGCAACTCGCCGGCGCTGTCTTCGCTTTCCGAATTTTCAGGCTTGTCTGTCATTGCCTACCTCACCGTTCCTGACTCTTGGCCAGCGCCACAACCAGTTCGGCCTCGGCACGGGCAATACCGCAGCGGTCGGCGATCATCGCCGGCTCGTAGCCAGCGGCCGCCATCTGCATCGCATCACCGTAAATCGGCGAAACCGACTGGGTTGCACGCAAATGTGCCAGTTCGTTCAACATGTCTTCCCGCAGCGCTGCCAGTTCGCCACGAATCGAGTCGAGCTCTTCACGCAGTTGGGCAACTTCCTGTTCCAACCCCTGCTGCAAGACCGTATCGGCAAGACGGGCGGGAGCGGCCTGCCATGGCTCGGGGGCAGAAGCAGGAGGAGGGATTTCCGCTTCCTCTTCCGCGAAAGGCGCTGCCGGCGTTACCGCCACGCTTGCCTTCCCGACCTTCTGCCCGGCCGCGGCTCGCAGGTGGCGCATGCGCAGCAGGACAAAAACCATGTACAGCGCAACCAGGGCGATCAGCACGATGACTGCTTCTCGCATCCCCAGCGTCACGCCGCCCATCTCCAGCGACAACGAATCAGAACCCTACCGAATACTGGGCACCGACAACATGGCCGCTGGCATCGTAACGACCAACCAGCAACCCCTGGTTGATACTCGGATCCTTCACGTGCAGATAGGAGTAGCCAACATCAATCTTGCCATGAGCGCCGGCATTCCACTGCGCGCCGAGCGACAGCCAGAGACGGCTGTTATCCGGCACGCGGGCCGAACGATCGGCATCTCGAACCGGCGTCTTGTCATAGGCGATACCGAACTTGAGCTTGGTCGTGTCGTTCAGCAGGTAAGCAGCGCCCCAGGCCAGGCGCCAGGCGTTCTTGTAGTTGAAGGTTTCGCTGGTGGCCAGGACGCCAGTATTCCGGTTATAGACATCAAGCGACTTCAACGAACTCCAGCGCGTATAGGACACATCGCCCATCGCTTCCCAGCGGTCGGAAACCTGCTGCCAGACGGAAAGGATGAAGGTATCCGGCAGTTTGATGTCAGCCCGCACCGGAGTCGTCACACCGGCTGTCGTCGCATCGCCTTCCAGCGTGTATTTGATCGCCGAACGGTAGGAGGCACCGACCCGCATGGCTGGCGAGAGGGTAAACAACGCACCGGCATTCCAGCCCCAGGCAGAATCATCACCCTTGAGGCGGGAAGTGGCCGGCCCCGGGATAGCCGAGGAGAGCTCGGCATTGATCGTCTGATAATTCAGGCCAAAACCCAGCGAAACCTTGTCACTAACGCGATAGGCCACCGATGGGTTGTAATTGACAGTCTTGATTTCCGACTTAAGCGACTCGAAGCGACCGATCCAGTTATCCTTGTACTCGGTCGACAGGCCGAAAGGCGCCGAAATGCCAAAGCCCAGCGTCCAGTCCGGTGCGACTTGCCAGGACAGATAGCCATTCGGTACCGCCGCCCAGCTGCCGGCATCGCCGCCATCACCATTGGCGCCAACATCGCCGCGGAACTTGTAGCTCGGCTTGACGCCATTGACCCCGGCGGAGAACTGGAAGCCCGACAGCTGCGTCATGCCAGCCGGATTGAAGAAAATGGTACTGGCGTTGTCGGCCACCGCTGCCGAACCGGCATACGCCGTGCCCAGACCGCTGGCATTCTGCTCCCAGAGCTGAAAAGCCGAGGCCGAAGCGGCGCCGGAAAAGGCAATCAGCAACAGGGCCGGCACGGTACGCAACGTCATTTTCTTCATTACTTCACTCCCTCGAAGGCGGGCATATTGATTAACCGCCCGATTTTATTACATTTTCAAGCCTTTTCGGCTGGAAGCTGGCGCTTCTTGCCGGCGGCGTCGATCGCCACGTAGGTCAGCTCGGCTTCGGTCACCTTGACGACAACCGGATCGGCGTAATTGCGTTCGGCATAGACCTCAACCTTGACCGTGATCGAGGTCGCGCCAACCCGCACGATATCGGCATAAAGACTGACGATATCGCCGACCGAAACCGGCTGCTTGAACAGGAAGGAATTGACCGATACCGTCGCCACCCGACCGCGCGCCCGGCGCATGGCGGGAATCGCACCGGCTACGTCGACCTGGGCCATGACCCAGCCGCCGAAAACGTCGCCGTTCTGATTGAGATCGGCCGGCATCGGCACGACACGCAGCGTGGAATGCTTTTCCGGCAGGGTGAGACGGTCGACGTCCATGATTTGCCCAATTTCAAAATAAAAGCGGATTTTCGCGGAAAGCGGCCAGTTTTCATATACTGGCGAGTCGAGCAAATTCCAGCAAAGCAGATCCCCATGCGTCACAGCACCGCCCTCCCCAAGCCACCGGCTGGTCAGCCCCTGCCCGAGCGCCATGTCTGGCTGACCTTGCGCACGCTGTTCCCCTATCTCTGGCGCTATCGCCTGCGCGTTCTCGCCGCGCTCGGCTGCCTGGTCGGCGCCAAGGTCGCCAATGTCGGCGTACCGATGATCTTCAAGGAGATGATCGATGGCCTCTCCGGCCAGCAACAGCTGCTCGCGCTGCCCGCCCTGCTGCTGGCGCTGTACGGCCTGCTACGCTTCTCCACGGCAATGTTCACCGAGCTGCGCGAAATCCTCTTTGCCCGCGTCACCCAGCGCGCCGTCCGCCAGGTTTCGCTGGAAGTGTTCGGCCATTTGCACTCGCTGAGCCTGCGCTTTCATCTCGAGCGCCAGACCGGCGGCGTGTCGCGTGACATCGAGCGCGGCTCGCGCTCGATCTCCAGCCTGATTTCCTACACGCTGTATTCCATCCTGCCGACCCTGGTCGAAATCGGCCTCGTGCTCGGCATCCTGTTCGTCAAGTACGACATCGGCTACGTGCTGATCACGCTCGTTTCGCTGCTCGCCTACATCGTGTTCACGGTCAGGGTCAGCAACTGGCGCATCGACATCCGGCGTGCCGTTAATGAAAACGACTCGGCCGCCAACAGCCGGGCGGTCGACAGCCTGCTCAACTACGAAACGGTCAAGTACTTCAACAACGAAGCCTGGGAAGCCCGCCGTTACGACGAGCAACTGCTCAAATGGGAAGACGCGGCAACCCGCAGCCAGACCACGCTCGCCTTCCTCAATCTCGGCCAGCAGGCGATCATCGCGCTCGGCGTCACCGCCATGATGTGGCGCGCTGCGAGCGGCGTCGTCGCCGGCACGATGACGATCGGCGACCTTGTACTGGTCAATGCCTTCCTGATCCAGCTCTACATGCCGCTCAATTTCCTCGGCATCGTCTACCGCGAAATCCGCCAGGCGCTGACCGACATCGAGCGCATGTTCAACCTGCTCAAGACCGATCGTGAAATCGCCGACGCCCCGGATGCGCGAGAGCTGCCGGGCGGCCCGCTGCAGATCAATTTCGATGCGGTCGACTTCGCCTACGAGCCGGAAAGGGCGATCCTGAAAAAGCTCAGTTTCGCCGTCGAGCCGGGCAGAACGGTGGCCGTGGTCGGTCACTCCGGGGCCGGCAAATCGACCCTGTCACGCCTGCTCTATCGCTTCTACGACGTCAGCGGCGGCGCCATCCGGATCAACGGGCTCGACCTGCGCAGTCTAAAACAGACCAGCCTGCGCGCCGCGATCGGCATCGTGCCGCAGGACACCGTGCTGTTCAACGACAGCATTTTCTACAACATCAACTATGGCCGCCCCGAGGCGAGCCGCGAGGAAGTCATCACCGCGGCGCGCGCGGCGCAACTGCACGACTTCATCGAGTCGCTGCCGCAGAAATACGAAACCAGGGTCGGCGAGCGTGGCCTCAAGCTTTCCGGCGGCGAAAAACAGCGCGTCGCGATTGCCCGCGCCCTGCTCAAGAATCCGCCCATCCTGATTTTCGACGAAGCCACCTCGGCCCTCGACTCAGCCACCGAGCGCGCCATCCAGGGCCAGCTCGAACTGGCCGCCGTCGGCCGGACGACCCTGACCATCGCGCACCGCCTGTCGACGGTGATGAACGCCCACGAAATCCTGGTCATGAGTGACGGCCGCATCATCGAGCGTGGCACGCACGCCGCCCTGCTCGAAGCGGGTGGCAGCTATGCCCGCATGTGGACCTTGCAGCAACAGGAAGACCAGACCACCCCGGACGCGCGATAATCGCCGTTTGAGAATTTCGGAAGCCGCCCCGTCAATGTCACGCCATCAAATTACCGCAACAAGTGATCGACGCAACGCGGCGCGCTGGTTGTGGTCATTGCTGGTTTTCGTACTACTGGCCGGCGCGACGCTGGCCGCCTGGCGCTGGCAGTCGGATATCGTCAACGCCGCGCGCGAGGAAAGCAACATCCGCGAAAGCGCGGCCCAAACCGCCGAAATCCGCAACCACCTGCGGCTGCAAGGCCAGTTCCTGCGCTCGCTGCAAGCCTTTGCAACCGCCAACGGCGGGCAGGATTCTGCTGCGTGGCAACGTTTCACCAAGGAAATCGACATTGCCCGCAATCTGACCGGGCTGTTTGCATTTGCCTATGCGCCAGCGGTCTACCCTGCTGAACGGGCAAAATTCCTTGCCGCCAAAGCAGCGGGCGGGCACCGCGATTTCCAGATTTATCCGCCCGCAGGCGATGAGCTTGCATTACCCGTCACTTTTATCGCGCCAGACAACCAGGATTTGCGATCGGCCATCGGCTTCAACCTGCTCTCCGAAAATATCCGGCGAGAAGCGATAGAACAGGCCATCGCCAGCCACGACATCATCCTGTCCGGCCCCATCACACTGATTATCGACCAGAAGGCTCAGCGCACCAGTTTTCAGCTGATTCAGGCGGTCTACCGTCCCGGCATGCCGCTCAACAACGTGGCTGAACGGCGCCTTGCCTTCAGTGGCGTCGTGCTTTGCGCCTACCATGTCGATGAGTTCATTGCCTCGCTTAGCCACAACCGGCACAGCCAGTTCGGCCTGAAAATATACGATGACGGCGGCAATTACCGCCCCGATCCGCCGGTTCCTCCGCAACTGATGTTCACTTCGCAAACCGCCAGCGAAGCGGAGACGAGCGAGCAGATCCTGCATCACGAGATCGATTTCGGCGGCCGCAACTGGATACTGCATTATGGCCAGGCTCGAATACAGGAAGCCGCGGGAGGATTCGATACGGCCAAGCTGATCCTCTACGGTGGCCTGCTCGCCAGCCTGTCGCTCGCCTTTCTGGTCTTCCATCAGGCCAGCCAACGCCAGCGAGCAGAACGCTATGCCCGGCGAATCACGGCCGATCTGAGACATTCGGAAGAGCGCCTTCGCCTGGCCAATGCCGGCTCCAATGACGGCTTGTGGGACCAGAACCTGCAGACCGGCGAAGACTACATGTCACCCCGCATGGCGGAAATATTCGGGTTTCCCGCCACCGCCATGCCGGATTCGGTGGCCGCCTACATCGAGCGCATTCATCCGGTCGATGCCGGCAAACGCCGACTTGCCCTGCGCCGTCACTTCCGCGAGCAGACCGCGTTCGATGTCGAACTGCGCATCATCAAGCCGCACAACGCGGAAGGCTGGGTACGAATCAGGGGCGAAGCGGTACGCGACAGCACCGGCAAGCCGATCCGGATTGCCGGATCGGTGTCCGACATTACCGAGCGCAAGGATTTCGAGGCGGCACTGCTCGCCGCCAATCTTCTGATGCAATCCGTTCTCGACGCCGCGACGGAAGTTGCCATCATTTCCTGCCAACCGGATGGCCTGATTACCGTATTCAACAAGGGAGCCGAAAAAATGCTCGGCTACTCCGCCACGGAGATGCTTGGCCAGCAAACACCGCTGATCATCCATGACCCGCAGGAGGTCGCCAGTCGCGCAACCGAGCTGAGCGAGGAACTCGGCGAGCCTGTTGCAGGCTTTGACGCTTTTGTCGCAGTCGCCCGACTGCACGAGTCGGAGCAGCGCGAATGGAGTTATATCCGCAAGGATGGCCGGCGCCTGAGCGTGGTCCTCGTGGTCACCACCCAGCGCAACATTTCTGGTGAAATCTGCGGCTATCTGGGTATTGCCGTCGACATTTCGGACCGCAAGGAGGCGCTACGCGAGCTGCAGCTACACCGCGACCACCTGCAGGAACGCGTTGCCGAACGGACAATCAGGCTCAATGAGGCGCTCCGCCAGGCGCAGGGTGCCAATATTGCCAAATCGGAGTTTCTCGCCAACATGTCCCACGAGTTGCGCACCCCGATGCACGCCATCCTGAGTTTTTCCGAGCTGGGCAAGGACAGGGCCGATGCCAGCAATCACGAAAAGCTCGCCCAGTATTTCAGTCGGATTGGCCAAAGCGCGCAGCGCCTGCTGGCACTCATCAATGAACTGCTCGATCTCTCCAAGCTGGAGGCCGGACGCACCAAGCTTGACCACAAGGCAACCGAGTTGCTTGCTTTGGTCAAACATGCCTGCGCCCAACTCGACTCGCTGTTGCAGACCCGCAAACTGACTCTGGCGATCGACTGCACAACGCTGCAAAGCGAAGTGATCTGTGACCCACTGCGCATCGAGCAGGTGATCCACAATCTGATGGCCAATGCGATCAAGTTTTCCCCCTCTGGAGGCCACATCGCAATACAACTGTTCGCGAGCCAGTTGCCCGACGGTCAACCCGATGAAAATGGCAAAATTCAGCCGGCACTAGGTATCCGTTTCATTGATCAGGGCCTGGGCATTCCGCCTGACGAACTGGAGAGCATTTTCGGCAAATTCGTCCAGAGCCGGCTTACCAAGACCGGAGCGGGTGGTACCGGCCTCGGGCTGGCGATCTGCCGGGAGATAGTTGTGCTGCACCGTGGTACGATTGTTGCCGGAAATAGCGCCGGGGGCGGAGCCTGTTTTACCGTTACCTTGCCACTCAATCCCTGGACAGATTAGTCGGGCCGACATGAACAAATCACGGGTACTGGTTGTAGACGACGAGGAGTTGAACCTCGAAATTCTTTGCGAATACTTCGACAGCGAGAACAATTTTTCCTTGCGCACCGCCGCTGATGGCGAGGCCGCCTGGCAGATCCTGCTTGATCCGGCCGAAAGCTTCGATGTCATCCTCCTTGACCGCATGATGCCGGGTCTGGATGGCATCGGCTTGCTGCGGCGCATCAAGGAAACACCACGTCTCGCCGACATTCCGGTCATCCTGCAAACAGCGGCCGACACCGCCAGCGAGATTCGCGAAGGGCTGGAAGCCGGGGCTTATTACTACCTGACGAAGCCTTACCGACGTGACGCACTGTTTGCGATCGTACATGCCGCACTGACTGACGCCAAAGCCCACGACTCCTTGCGCCGGCGGCTCAATGACCACATTAATTCGCTGCAATTCCTGACCCAGGGCGATTTTTCCATTCGCACCATCGAAGAGGCCGGCCAACTCGCTTCCTTCATCGCCCAGGCCTGCCCCGATGCCGACCGCGCCGTACTGGGCATCTCCGAACTGCTGATCAATGCGGTTGAACATGGCAACCTCGGCTTGAGTTACCAGGAAAAATCAACACTCAAACTCGAAGACTGCTGGCAAGCGGAAATCGATCGTCGCCTGGCGCTTCCCGACAATGTCGCCAAGCGGGTAAAAATCAATTTCATCCGTAGCACCAATGACATCACCCTGCGCATCACGGATCAAGGCAGCGGATTTGCCTGGCAGGACTTTCTCGAATTCTCGCCCGAACGTGCTTGCGACCCGAATGGCCGGGGGATTGCCCTCGCCCGCATGATGAGCTTTGCCAGCATCAGCTATGAAGGTTGCGGCAATATCGCGGTAGCCACCATTCCTTCCGACTCTCCAAAGAATTAGGATTTACTGCCGATCATGAGTCAGGTAATGAACAAGATGAAGGTGCTGGCGGTTGATGACAACCGGACCAACCTGCATATTCTTCAGGTCTTTCTGAAGAAACTGGGACACGATGTCATTCTTGCCGAAAACGGCGAGGAAGCCGTGCGCCGCTTTGAGGCCGATGCCCCCGATCTGGTCCTGCTCGACATCATGATGCCGATCATGGATGGCTTCGAAGCCGCACGCCGCATCAAGGGAATGACGCGTGAGCGGTGGACGCCCATCATCTTCCTGTCGGCCCTCAATCGTGATGAAAACCTGGTCGAAGGACTCGATGCCGGCGCGGACGACTATCTGACCAAGCCGATCAACTTCGTCGTACTTGAAGCCAAGTTGCGCTCGGTGCAACGCTCGCTCGGCATGCAACAGGAATCCATCGACTCACTGCGCCGCGTTCAGACCATTTCCGACAACGTTCTGGACACCATTATCACGGTCGATGAAAAAGGTACCATTGCGTCGGTCAACCGCTCCGCGACGCGCACTTTCGGCTGGCAGGTCAGCGAGTTGATCGGCCAGAACGTCAATATACTGCTGCCGGAACCTTATCGCAGCGAGCACGACGGCTATATGGCCCGCTATGCGGCCAAGGGGTTTGGCACCGTGATCGGTACTGAACGCGAACTCGAAGCCCTGCACAAGGATGGCCACCATTTTCCGGTAACTCTCGGGATCAACGAGATCATTCTCGATAACAAGAGAATGTTCATCGGCGTGATCCGGGACATTTCGGATCGCAAGATTGCCGAACAAAAGCTGCACGAAAATGCGCGCTTGCTGCAGGCCTACTACGACCAGACCCAGAATGAACAACATCTCGCCATGCGCCTGATGGAGAAGCAGTTGCATCGGCATGGGCTCACCGACGAGCGCCTCAAATACAAAGTGATTGCGGCCGAAAGCTTCAGTGGCGACATCGTGGCCGCAAGTCGCTCCCCGGAAGGGCGCTTTTACGCCCTCCTCGCCGATGCAACCGGTCATGGTCTGACGGCGGCCATCAGCGCGCTGCCTGTGCTGGCAATTTTTTATCGCCTTGCCCGACGCAACCATACCGTGCGCGAAATCATTCTCGAACTCAACCAGCAGTTGAAAGAATCGATGCCGGTTGGACGCTTCGTTGCAGCGACCCTGGTTTGTCTGGATGAAGAGGCTAGAACCGGCGAAATCTGGGTGGGCGGAACCCCGGAAGCTTTCCTGTTCGACCGCTGGGGGCGCTCCGAAAAAGTCTTCGCGCCAGCGAATTTGCCACTCGGCATTGTCAGCAATGAAGAGATGGATTGCCAACCGGTCAACTTTACCTGGAGCGCAGAAAGCCAGATCGTTCTTTGTTCGGATGGCCTGCTCGAAGCACGCAACCGGGAAGGCGCCCAATTCGAGGTTTCCGGAATCACCAACGCCGTCGCCAACACCTCGCCAAGTGCCCGCTTCGAACAAATCGACGCTGCGCTAACCAAGCACCTTGATGGAATGCTGGCGACCGATGACGTATCGCTGATGGTCATTGATTGCCCGTGACACGGGAAATGTGAACGAAAAAAAGGCCGGGAATTCCCGGCCTTTTCAATTTTGTCTGAAATGCTTATTCAGCAGTTTCATCCACTTCCACAGCCTCTGCAGGCTCCGGACGATCAAGCAGCTCGACAAAAGCCATCGGCGCATTGTCGCCAACGCGGAAGCCACACTTCAGGATGCGAAGGTAGCCACCCGGACGCGTTGCGTAACGCGGGCCGATTTCGGCGAACAGCTTGACCACGATTTCGCGGTCACGCAGACGGTCAAAGGCCAGACGCTTGTTAGCCAGCGTCGGCTTCTTGCCGAGGGTGATGATCGGTTCAACAACACGGCGCAGTTCCTTGGCCTTCGGCAACGTGGTCTTGATGGCCTCGTGCTTGAGCAGGGAAACAGTCATGTTGCGCAGCATCGCCAGGCGATGGCTGCTGGTACGGTTGAGTTTGCGAAGTCCCAAACGGTGACGCATGGTTAATCCTTTCTATGTTCTGCAGGCGTCCCTTGACGGCCCGAGCCGGAAAAGGTCCTTAGACCTTTTCCAGACCGGCGGGCGGCCAATTTTCCAATTTCATGCCTAGAGTCAAGCCACGTGCGGCGAGCACTTCCTTGATCTCGTTCAACGACTTGCGACCCAGATTCGGAGTCTTGAGAAGTTCATTCTCGGTACGCTGAATAAGATCGCCGATGTAGTAAATGTTCTCGGCCTTGAGACAGTTCGCAGAGCGAACGGTCAGTTCGAGATCATCAACCGGACGGAGCAGGACCGGATCAACCTGGGCCGGCTTGGAAGCCTCGGCCACAGGAGCGGTACCTTCCAGATCGGCGAAGACGGAGAGTTGTTCCATCAGCACGCGAGCAGCGTAGCGAATGGCCTCTTCCGGCTCGACAACACCGTTGGTTTCGATATCAACGATCAGCTTGTCCAGATCGGTACGCTGTTCGACGCGAGCGCTTTCAACAGCGTAGGCAACGCGACGGATCGGGCTGAACGAAGCGTCCAGCACGAGCTTGCCGATGGTCTTGGAATCGCCCAGATTACGAACGTTACCCGGGACATAGCCGCGACCCTTCTCGACCTTGATGTCCATGGTCAGCTTGCCGCCAGGAGAAAGGTGAGCGATCACGTGTTCCGGATTGATGATTTCGACGTCATGCGGCAATTCGATATCGCCGGCACGAACAGCGCCTTCACCTTCCTTGACCAGATTGAGCGTTACCACATCGCGGTTGTGCAACTTGAATACGATACCCTTGAGGTTCAGAAGGATGTCAACGACATCTTCCTGAACACCATCAACGGTGGAGTACTCGTGAAGCACACCCTCGATACCGACTTCGGTCGGTGCGTAACCCGGCATGGACGACAACAGGATGCGACGCAGGGCATTGCCCAGGGTGTGACCGTAGCCGCGTTCGAACGGCTCCATCACAACCTTGGCTTGCACCGGCGAAACGCTCTGCACATCGATAATGCGGGGTTTCAGAAGTCCACTGCTTTGCATGGGCTAAATTCCTCAGCTCAGTGATTACTTCGAGTAAAGTTCGATGACGAGACCTTCGTTCAGGGTCGACGGCAGCTCGGAGCGCTGCGGCATGGCCTTGAACGTTCCCTTGCCTTCCTTGACATCCACGGCAACCCATTCCGGGAAACCACGGGACTCGGCAGCTTCGAGAGCAGCCTTGCAACGCAGGGAAGCACGGGCACGGTCGGTCAGTTGCACCACGTCACCCGGTTTGACCAGGAACGACGGGATGTTGACGCGCTTGCCGTTAACCAGAACGCCGTTGTGACGAACGATCTGACGGGACTCGGTGCGCGAAGCACCAAAGCCCATGCGGTAAGCAACGGAGTCGAGACGAGCTTCGAGCAGTTGCAGAAGGTTTTCACCAGTCTGACCCTTGCGGCGATCAGCTTCGGCGAAAGTCCTGCGGAACTGGCCTTCCAGCACGCCGTAGACACGACGGATTTTTTGCTTTGCACGCAGGTGAACGCCGTAGTCAGACAGACGGGCACCAGACTTCTGGCCGTGTTGGCCAGGTGCATAAGAACGACGCTCAATGGCGCACTTGTCGGTGAAGCACTTTTCGCCCTTGAGGAAAAGCTTTTCGCCTTCGCGGCGGCACTGACGGCATTTCGGATCGAGATTACGAGCCACTTGTCTTTCTCCTTAAATGCGGCGCTTTTTGGGCGGACGGCAACCGTTGTGCGGCACCGGCGTCACGTCGGAAATGGAGGTGATTTTCATGCCCAGTGCGTTGAGCGCACGGACAGAGGATTCACGACCAGGACCGGGGCCCTTGATGCGAACTTCAACGTTCTTGACGCCACATTCCTGAGCAGCCTTACCGGCGGCTTCAGCAGCAACCTGAGCAGCGAACGGGGTCGACTTGCGCGAACCGCGGAAGCCGGCACCACCGGACGTTGCCCAAGACAGCGCATTGCCTTGACGGTCGGTAATGGTAATGATGGTGTTGTTGAAAGAGGCGTGGATGTGGGCAATGCCCTCGGCCACGTTCTTCTTAACTTTTTTGCGAACTTTGGTAGCAGTCTTAGCCATGTTCTGTCCCTATTACTTCTTGCCAGCGATGGCTTTGCGCGGGCCCTTGCGGGTACGTGCATTCGTACGGGTGCGCTGGCCACGGCAGGGCAAGCCCTTGCGATGGCGCAGACCACGGTAGCAACCGAGGTCCATCAGACGCTTGATGTTCATGGTGACTTCGCGGCGCAGATCACCTTCAACAGTGAACTTGCCTACTTCATCACGCAAACGATCCATGTCCGCATCGGACAGGTCTTTCATTTTGGTAGAACGAACGATACCGGCCGCGTCACAGATTTTTTGTGCGCGGGTACGGCCGATGCCAAAAATCGCAGTGAGAGCGATTTCTGCATGCTGATGGTTCGGAATGTTTACCCCTGCAATACGGGCCATTGAATCACTCCACTATTTCGAAAATTAACAAATGCCGGACAATGTCAGGGAATTAACCTTGACGCTGCTTATGACGCGGGTCCTTGCAAATGACACGTACGACACCCTTGCGACGGATGACTTTGCAGTTGCGGCATACGCGCTTCACTGAAGGTTGCACTTTCATGTTTCACTCCTCGTCTGCGGGGCTTGGAAGCAGCCGTGTTTCCTTACCCTGCGGTTTATTGCGTAGAGAATCTTTACTTGGCGCGGAAAACTATCCGCGCCTTGGTTAAATCGTAAGGCGTCAGTTGCACGGTAACCTTGTCACCGGGGAGGATGCGGATGTAGTGCATACGCATCTTCCCGGAGATAAAACCGTGCACGATATGGCCATTTTCCAGCTTCACCTTGAAGGTGGCATTCGGGAGGTTTTCTACGACCTCCCCCAGCATTTCAATGTAATCTTCCTTGGCCATACGTTTTTACTTGATCATTGGCGATCCCTTGAAATTGGCTTTCTTCAAGAGACTTTCATATTGGTGCGACATGACATAAGCCTGGACCTGGGACATGAAGTCCATGGTCACGACCACGATAATCAAAAGCGAAGTACCGCCGAAATAAAACGGAACGTTCCACTTCAGAATCAAAAATTCGGGCAACAAACAAACGACGGTAATGTATGCAGCACCAATCAGAGTCAGGCGCATCAAAATCTTGTCGATGTAGCGCGCAGTTTGCTCGCCCGGACGGATCCCGGGAACGAAAGCACCGCTCTTCTTCAGGTTGTCAGCGGTCTCTTTCGAATTGAAGACCAGCGCCGTGTAGAAAAAACAGAAGAAGACAATAGCGGCAGCGTACAGCATGACATAGATAGGCTGACCAGGGGAAAGCGTACCCGCGACGTCCTTCAACCAATGCATCGAATCGCTAGAACCGAACCAGCCAGCAACCGTTGCCGGGAAGAGAATGATCGACGAAGCAAAGATCGGCGGAATAACGCCTGACATGTTCAGTTTGAGCGGCAGATGCGAGCTCTGACCGCCATAAATCTTGTTGCCAACCTGGCGCTTGGCGTAATTGACCAGAATCTTGCGTTGACCGCGCTCGACAAACACCACGAAGGCAGTAACAACGACAACGAGCAAGCAGATGACCAGCGCAGTCAGCGGATGCATAGCACCGGTACGAACGAGTTCGAGCAGGCCGCCGATGGCATTTGGCAGGCCGGCGGCGATACCACCAAAGATGATGATCGAGATACCGTTACCCAAGCCACGCTCGGTAATTTGTTCTCCGAGCCACATGAGGAACATGGTTCCGGTAACCAGCGTGGTAACCGTCGTCAAGCGAAACAGGAAACCAGGATCGGAAACCAGCCCCGGCTGGGCCTCCAGTGCAACAGCAATACCCAAGCCCTGGAAAACGGCAAGAGCCAGCGTACCGTAACGAGTGTATTGCGTAATCTTGCGACGCCCGGCTTCACCTTCTTTTTTGAGAGCTTCCAGTTGCGGGCTGGCTACACTCATCAACTGCATGATGATCGAAGCCGAAATGTACGGCATGATCCCCAGCGCAAAGATGGTGAAACGCGACAGGGCACCCCCCGAGAACATGTTGAACATGCCCAGGATGCCGCCCTTCTGCGTATTGAAGAGATCGGAAAGAACGTTGGGATCAATCCCGGGAACCGGAATGTGCGCGCCAATGCGATACACAACCAGAGCACCGAGCAGGAACCAAAGGCGGCGCTTCAGATCGCCGAATTTACCGCCCTTGCCAACAGTATTGGGATTTGCTGCCAACGTTCTACCTCTTCGTCTTACTCAGCGACCGCGCCGCCGGCGGCTTCGATTGCAGCCTTGGCACCCTTGGTGGCACCAACGCCCTTGAGCGTCACCTTACGGGTGATAGCGCCCGACAGGATGACTTTGGCAGCCAGTGCATCACCAGGAACGATGCCGGCTGCTTGCAACGACAGCAGGTCGATTTCGTCGATCGGCAGGCGATCCAGGTCAGTCAGACGAACTTCGTAGTGACGGGCACGGGTCATGGAATTGAAACCGCGCTTCGGCAGACGACGTTGCAAAGGCATTTGACCGCCTTCGAAACCGACCTTGTGGAAACCGCCGGAACGGGATTTCTGGCCCTTGTGACCACGGCCACAAGTCTTGCCGAGGCCGGAACCGATGCCGCGACCAACGCGCTTGGCGGCCTTCTTGGAGCCTTCAGCGGGCTTGATGGTGTTCAGACGCATGGCTTAACCCTCAACCTTAACGAGATACTGAACCTTCTGGATCATGCCGCGGACAGCCGGCGTATCTTCCAGTTCAGCGGAACTGTTCAGCTTGCGCAGCCCCAGACCGCGCACGGTGGCGCGATGGTCCTGCTTGGTGCCGATGATGCTCTTGACGAGCGTCACTTTGATTTTCTTGTCAGCCATGCCTTACCCCTGGATCTGTTCGACCGAGAGACCGCGCTTGGCGGCGATTTCGGCCGGCGTGTTGACCTTCGACAAACCGTCGATGGTAGCGCGCACGATGTTGTAGGGATTGGTCGAGCCGTGGGCCTTGGCAACAACGTTGGTCACGCCAACGACTTCGAAGACAGCGCGCATTGCGCCGCCAGCGATGATGCCTGTACCTTCAGGAGCCGGCTGAATCATGACGGTGGTTGCACCGTGACGACCCATCACGGTGTGATGCACCGTACCGCTCTTCAGGCTGACTTTGGCCATCTTGCGACGCGCCTCTTCCATTGCCTTTTGCACGGCAACCGGCACTTCGCGGGACTTGCCCTTGCCCATGCCGATGCCACCGTCGCCGTCGCCGACCACCGTCAAAGCTGCGAAACCGAGGATGCGACCGCCCTTCACCACTTTGGTGACGCGGTTAACCGCAACCATCTTCTCGCGCATGCCGTCATCACGCTCTTCAGCTTGCTGCGGCTTCTTGTTTCTTTCAGGTTTAGCCATTTTCTAACCTTATCCTTTCGCGGCGATCAGAACTTCAGACCGGCTTCACGCGCAGCTTCCGCCAACGCTTGAACACGACCATGGTACTGAAGACCGGAACGATCAAAAGCCACCTGCTCAATACCAGCGGCCTTGGCGCGCTCGGCAATCAGCGTGCCAATCTTGGTGGCAGCAGCCTTGTTACCGCCGTTCGGGAGGTCCTTGCGAACATCCTTATCCAGCGAGGAAGCCGATGCCAGAACTTCGCCACCAGTGGCAGAAATGATCTGTGCATAGATGTGCAGGTTCGTGCGATTAACGCACAGACGCACAGCCTTGAGCTCGGCAATTTTGGCCCGGGTTTGGCGGGAACGGCGCAGACGCGCTTGTTTCTTATTAAACATATGCCACCCTTACTTCTTCTTGGTTTCCTTGATGACCACCACTTCGTCCGAGTACCGAACGCCCTTGCCCTTGTAGGGCTCCGGCTTGCGATATGCACGAACTTCGGCGGCAACCTGGCCGACCTGCTGCTTGTCCGAACCCTTGATCAGGATTTCGGTCTGGGTCGGACACTCAACTTTCACACCAACAGGCATCTTGTGCGCCACGGGATGCGAGAAGCCGAGCGACAGGTTCAGGACATCGCCCTGAGCCTGGGCGCGGTAACCCACGCCAACCAACTGCAGCTTTCTTTCAAAACCCTTGGAAACACCGGTCACCATATTGTTGAGGTTGGCACGCATGGTGCCCCACATGGCGCTGCCATTTACAGCACCTTCAACTTTGGAAACCTGGACGCTTTGACCCTCAACAACAACCTGAACTGAGGGGTGGGCGGCGGTCTTGAGGATGCCCAGAGGGCCCTTGACCGTAATCTGCTCACCAACCGTCACTTCAACGCCGACGGGGACGACAATAGGATTCTTACCAATACGAGACATGGTTCCTCCGTTATGCCACGATGCAAAGAACTTCGCCGCCAACCTTGCTGGCACGAGCCTTGCGATCAGTCATGACACCCTTGGGCGTGGAAACAATCGCCACACCAAGACCGTTCATGACACGGGGAATATCGTCACAACCCTTGTAAATACGCAGACCAGGCTTGGAAACACGCTCGATACGCTCGATAACCGGGCGACCTGCGTAGTACTTCAAACCAATCTCAAGAGTTGCCTTACCATCAGCTTCGCGAACAACGAACTCGTCAACGTAACCTTCGTCCTTGAGGACGGCTGCAATAGCAACCTTCACCTTGGAAGACGGCATGGAGACAGACGCCTTCTCGGCGAGCTGGGCGTTACGGATGCGAGTCAGCATGTCCGCGATAGGATCGCTCATAGCCATTTCTGAATCTCCTCTTACCAGCTGGCTTTAACAACACCCGGAACTTCGCCACTGAAGGCGAGCTCACGAATCTTGTGACGGCACAGACCGAATTTACGGAAAACACCACGCGGACGACCGGTCAGCTGGCAGCGGTTGCGCAAACGAGACGGGCTCGAGTTACGCGGCAGAGCCTGAAACTTCAGACGAGCGTCATAGCGCTCCTGGTCAGAGAGGCTTGCATCGTTGATTATCGCCTGGAGTGCAGCACGCTTTTTAGCGAACTGCGCCACCATTTTGCGGCGCTTTTCTTCACGGTTGATCAGAGCAAGTTTTGCCATGACTGCCTCAATTCTTGAACGGGAACTTGAACGCTGCGAGCAGAGCTTTCGCTTCTGCATCGGTCTTTGCGGTCGTGGTGATACTGATATTCATGCCCCGGAGAGCATCGATCTTGTCGTACTCGATTTCCGGGAAAATGATCTGTTCTTTGACGCCCATGTTGTAGTTACCCTGGCCATCAAAGCCCTTGCCGGAGATACCACGGAAGTCGCGAACACGCGGCAAAGCGACGGTAACCAGACGATCAAGGAACTCGAACATGCGGGGACCACGCAGGGTAACCATACAACCGATCGGATAACCATCACGAATCTTGAAGCCAGCAATGGACTTGCGGGCCTTGGTCGTAACCGGCTTCTGACCTGCGATCTTCTGCATGTCGCCAACGGCATTCTCGAGTACTTTTTTGTCAGCCACAGCCTCACCAACACCCATGTTCAGGGTGATCTTGGTGATACGCGGCACTTCCATCACTGACTTGTAGCCGAATTGCTTCGACATGTCGCCAACGACGGTTTCTTTGTAAAACTGCTGCAAACGCGCCATGACTGCTCCTTATGCGTTTACCAGTTCGCCGTTCGACTTGAACACGCGAACCTTGCGGCCATCTTCGAGCGCCTTGAAGCCGACACGGTCAGCCTTCTTGGTCGCGGGATTGAAGAGCGCAACATTGGAGAGATGAATCGGCATATCTTTGTCAACGATGCCACCAGCCACACCCTTAACAGGATTCGGCTTAACGTGCTTCTTGGCACGATTGACACCCTCAACGAGCACATGCTCTTCACCGACACGACTCAGCACAGTACCGCGCTTGCCCTTGTCTTTACCGGTAATGACGACGACGTCGTCACCTTTACGAATCTTTTCCATGTATTTCTCCTTACAGCACTTCAGGAGCCAGGGACACGATCTTCATGAAGCGCTCGGTACGCAGTTCGCGGGTTACCGGGCCAAAGATGCGCGTGCCGATCGGCTCGAGCTTGTTGTTGAGAAGAACGGCGGCATTGCCATCAAAGCGCACCAGCGAGCCATCCGGACGACGAACACCCTTGGCGGTACGAACCACCACAGCGTTGTAAACATCACCCTTCTTGACACGACCACGCGGGGCAGCATCCTTGATGCTGACCTTGATGATGTCACCAATGCCCGCATAGCGACGCTTGGATCCACCCAGCACTTTGATACACATTACTGAACGTGCGCCGGTGTTATCGGCGACATCCAGAGTTGTCTGCATCTGAATCATTTAAATTTACTCCAACTTAATCCGCTTGCGCGGTCAGTCTTGGAACCCGTACGGGTCGAACACCTTTGCCGTGCCCAGAACTGGCCAGCAGCAAAAAAGAAGCCGGATTATACCGGCCTCTTTTAAACTACGCAAGCGTTTATGGAAACTTTCGTCAGACGACGATCGCTTTTTCCAGAACGCTGGTCACTGCCCAGGTCTTGGTACGGGACATCGGACGGGTTTCGACGATCTCGACGAGATCGCCTGCACGGGCCGTATTGCCTTCGTTATGGGCATGGTACTTCTTCGAACGGACCATGATCTTGCCGTACATCGGGTGCTTGACCTTACGTTCGACGAGGACGGTAACCGTCTTCTCCATCTTGTCGCTAACGACACGACCGATCAGAGTGCGCTTGATACTGGAGGTCTCGCTCATTGCTGCACCGCCTTTTCACGGATAAGCGTGCGGACGCGAGCAATGTCGCGACGCACCTTGGACATTTGGCTGGTATTGGACAGCTGCTGGGTAGCAAGCTGCATACGCAGACCGAACTGGGCCTTCAGAAGGTCCAGCAATTCCTTGTTGAGCTCGTCCACGCTCTTGGTTCTCAGTTCACTAGCTTTCATGATTACCCCAGATGACGAGTCACGAAGGTGGTAGCAATCGGCAACTTGGCAGCAGCAAGGGCAAATGCCTCGCGAGCCAGCGCTTCATTGACACCATCCATCTCATAAAGCACCTTGCCCGGCTGGATTTCGGCAACCCAGTACTCCGGATTACCCTTACCGTTACCCATACGAACTTCCGCCGGCTTCTTGGAAATCGGCTTGTCCGGGAAAATACGGATCCAGATACGGCCGCCACGTTTAATGTGACGGGTCATGGCACGACGAGCTGCTTCGATTTGACGCGCAGTCAGACGACCACGGCCAATGGCCTTAAGGCCCCATTCGCCGAAGGAAACCTTCGTACCACGGGTCGCCAGACCTTCATTGCGGCCTTTGTGCTCCTTGCGGAACTTGCGACGATTCGGTTGCAGCATTTAGGCACCTGCCTTTCTTACACGCTTGGCCGGAGCGCCGTCACCTTCCGGCTTTTTCACCGTACGGGTACGCGGCTTGTCGCCTTCCGGCTTACCCGGATTACGACGCGGCTTGCGATCATCAGCCACCGGCTCAACAACTTCCGGCTGCTCGTTGCGATCAAGCATGTCACCCTTGTAAACCCAGACCTTGATACCGATGATGCCGTACGTGGTCAGAGCTTCAGAGGTTGCATAGTCGATATTGGCGCGCAGCGTATGAAGTGGCACGCGACCTTCGCGATACCACTCGCTACGAGCGATTTCAGCACCGTTCAAACGACCAGCGCTCATCACCTTGATGCCCTGGGCACCAAGACGCATTGCATTCTGCATCGCACGCTTCATTGCGCGACGGAACATGATGCGCTTTTCGAGCTGCTGGGCGATCGAATCAGCAATCAGCTGAGCATCGATTTCCGGCTTGCGGATTTCTTCGATTGACACATGAACAGGAACGCCCATGATGCGCTGAAGATCCGTACGCAGTTGTTCGATGTCCTCACCCTTCTTGCCGATGACCACGCCCGGACGAGCGGAGAAAACGGTAACGCGAGCATTCTTGGCCGGACGCTCAATCAGGACACGACCAACCGAAGCGTGAGCGAGCTTACGCTTGAGATATTCGCGAACCTTGATGTCTTCGTTCAGCATGCCCGGGAAGTCCTTGCTGGCTGCATACCAGCGCGAACTCCAGTTCTTGGTGACGGCCAGACGGAAGCCAGTCGGATGTATTTTCTGTCCCATGGCTATTCCTTAGTTACCAACGGTCAGATAGATATGGCAGGTCGGCTTTACGATCCGATTGCCACGACCCTTGGCGCGCGCGGTAAAGCGCTTGAGCACCATGCCTTTTTCGACGTAGATGATTTTCACCTTGAGTTCGTCGATATCAGCGCCGTCATTGTGTTCGGCGTTGGCGATAGCCGACTCCAGAACCTTCTTGACGATACCAGCTCCCTTTTTCGGGGAGAATGCCAGGATGTTCAGAGCCTGACCAACCGGCTTGCCACGCACCAGATCAGCAACGAGGCGACCTTTTTGCGCAGAGAGGCGTACGCCCCGCAGACTTGCACGAGTTTCCATGTCAGCTCCTTACTTCTTGGCCTTTTTGCCGGCGGTGTGACCCTTGAACGTCCGGGTCAGCGAGAACTCGCCGAGCTTGTGACCGACCATATTTTCGGTGACGAACACCGGAATATGCTGCTTGCCATTATGAACAGCGATCGTCAGACCGATAAACTCGGGGAGGATCGTCGAACGACGCGACCAGGTCTTGATCGGGCGCTTGTCGCTTGTGGCGCGAACTGCTTCGACTTTGTCGATCAGATACGCATCAACAAACGGGCCTTTTTTGAGAGAACGTCCCATTTCCTACCCCTTAACGCTTATGACGGCGCTGAACGATCATGCTGTCCGTGCGCTTGTTGCTGCGAGTGCGGTAACCCTTGGTAGGCTGACCCCACGGGTTAACCGGCACACGACCTTCGCCAGTACGACCTTCACCACCACCGTGCGGGTGATCAACCGGGTTCATGGCAGTACCACGAACAGTCGGGCGAATACCACGCCAACGCATAGCACCGGCCTTGCCGAACTTGCGAAGGTTGTTTTCTTCGTTACCAACTTCACCGATTGTGGCGCGACACTCAACATGAACGCGACGCACTTCGCCGGAGCGCAGACGGATCTGCGCATAGGTACCTTCACGTGCCAGCAACTGAACCGACGTACCGGCCGAACGGGCCAACTGAGCCCCTTTGCCTGGCATCATTTCGACGCAGCAAATGGTGGTACCGACCGGAATATTGCGAATCGGAAGTGCATTACCGGACTTGATCGGAGCTTCGGAGCCGCTCATGATCTGCTGACCGACAACCATGCCCTTGTTGGCAATCACGTAACGACGCTCGCCATCGGCGTAGCAAACCAAAGCGATATTGGCAGTACGGTTCGGGTCATACTCAAGACGCTCAACCTTGGCCGGAATACCGTCCTTGTTGCGCTTGAAATCGATGACACGATAGGACTGCTTGTGACCGCCACCTTGGTGACGAACCGTGATACGACCATTGTTGTTGCGACCGGCATTACCCGACTTCGCCTCAACCAGGGCAGCAAACGGCTTACCCTTGTGCAGATTCGGATTGACGACCTGCACCACGGCACGACGGCCGGGGGAAGTCGGCTTGACTTTAACGAGTGCCATTAGGCATTCCCCCCTTCAACAAAATTAATTTCCTGGCCCGGCTTCAGACTCACGTAGGCTTTCTTCCAGCCCTTGCGACGACCAACCGACCCCTTGAAACGCTTGACCTTGCCCTTGACGTTGGCGACCTGAACGGACTCAACCTCAACCTTGAACAACAACTCGACCGCGGCCTTGATTTCCGGCTTGGTAGCATCGGAAGCAACACGGAAGATTACTTGCTCATACTTCTCGGCAATGTAGGTAGCCTTTTCGGAGATTTGCGGCGCCAGCAGCACCTGCATCAGACGTTGTTGGTTCATCCCCACATCTCCTCGAACTTGGCCACTGCATTCTTGGTAACCAAAACCTTGGCAAAGCGAACCAGAGAGACCGGATCAGCTTCCTGAGCTTCAAGCACCAGAACATTCGGCAGGTTGCGCGACGAGAGGTACAGATTCTCGCTGAGCACATCCGTAACCACCAGAAGATTGCCTTCCAGACCCAAGGTCTTCAGCTTTTGCGAGAAGAGTTTGGTCTTGGGAGCATCAATGGTCAGATCGTCGATGACGACCAAGCGACCTTGACGGGCCAACTCGGAGAGAATCGCGGCCATACCGGCGCGGAACATCTTCTTGTTAACCTTCTGGCTGAAATTTTCTTCGGGCGAATTCGGGAAAATCCGACCGCCCCCACGCCACAACGGACTGCCATTACTACCAGCACGAGCACGACCCGTACCCTTTTGGCGCCACGGCTTGGTGGTGGTATGACGAACTTCCGAGCGATCCTTCTGCTGACGATCACCGGAGCGCGCATTGGCCTGATAGGCCACAACGATCTGGTGCACCAACGCTTCATTGAAGTCGCGACCGAAAAGCACGTCGGAAGCCTGCAGCTTTGCAGCTTCTTGTCCCTGCTCGTTAATTACATTGAGTTCCATGTCGCCCCCTTAAGCCTTGACTGCCGGACGCACGACAATGTCGGCACCCTTGGCACCAGGAACGGCGCCACGAACCAGCAGAAGCTGACGCTCGGCATCGACGCGAACAACCGTCAAGCCCTGCATCGTGGACTGCACATCACCCATATGACCAGCCATGCGCTTACCCGGGAAAACACGACCCGGATCCTGCGCCATACCAATGGAACCCGGCGCGTTATGCGACAGCGAGTTACCGTGGGTAGCACGGTTGGAACTGAAGTTGTGACGCTTGATGCCGCCCTGGAAACCCTTACCGATGGAAGTGCCGGTCACATCCACTTTTTGCCCTTCGGCGAAAATGGTGACAGCAATCTGATCGCCAGCCTTGAAAGTGGCCAGCTGCTCAGCATCGATACGGAACTCCTTGAGGACATGCCCGGCTTCCACACCCGCCTTGGCCAGATGGCCAGCAATGGGCTTGGAAACGCGGGAGGCACGGCGCTTGCCGAAACCGACCTGAATGGCTGCGTAGCCATCGATCTCCGGCGTTTTTACTTGGGTCACGCGATTGTTGGACACGTCAAGCACAGTTACCGGAATGGAAGCACCATCCTCAGCAAAAATGCGAGTCATGCCAACCTTGCGACCAACAAGGCCTAGACTCATGGTTATTCTCCTCATCGCCGGCTGCGATTGGCCGGTCGATGTAAAACAACAAATGGGCAGCCAGTGACGGCCACCCCCGAAAGGCGCGGATTATATCCGCAACCCTTTATTACTGCAACTTGATTTCGACGTCCACACCAGCCGGCAGATCCAGCTTCATCAGCGCGTCAACCGTCTTATCGGTCGGATCAACGATATCCATCAGACGAAGATGGGTACGAATCTCCAGCTGATCACGCGAAGCCTTGTTGACGTGCGGCGAACGCAGGATGTCAAAACGCTGCTTGCGGGTCGGCAGCGGCACCGGACCACGAACAACGGCGCCAGTGCGCTTGGCCGTCTCAACGATTTCCTGAGCGGATTGATCGATCAAACGATAATCGAAAGCCTTGAGACGGATACGGATTTTCTGGTTTGCCATTTTGTTTTCCAAAGAACGATGGGGTGAAGCTCCCCTCACCCCGATTTTTCACAAAGAACGAATTACTCGATGATCTTGGCGACAACACCGGCGCCAACGGTACGACCACCTTCGCGGATAGCGAAGCGCAGACCATCTTCCATGGCGATCGGAGCAATCAGCTTGACCGTCATCTGGATGTTGTCACCCGGCATAACCATTTCAACGCCTTCCGGCAGCGAAATCGCACCGGTCACGTCGGTCGTGCGGAAGTAGAACTGCGGACGGTAGTTGTTGAAGAACGGGGTATGACGACCGCCTTCGTCCTTCGACAGAACATACACTTCGCCGGTGAAGTGGGTGTGCGGGGTGATCGAACCCGGCTTGCACAGCACTTGACCACGCTCAACATCTTCACGCTTGGTACCGCGCAGCAGTGCGCCAACGTTATCGCCAGCCTGACCTTGGTCGAGCAGCTTGCGGAACATTTCAACACCAGTACAGGTGGTCTTGACGGTCGGACGGATACCGACGATCTCGATTTCTTCACCAACCTTGACAATGCCGCGCTCGATACGACCGGTCACCACAGTACCGCGACCAGAGATCGAGAAGACGTCTTCAACCGGCATCAGGAACGGCAGATCAACAGCGCGCTCCGGGGTCGGAATGTAGGAATCCAGCGCATCGGCCAGACGGAAGATCGACGGCTCGCCGATTTCGGACTGGTCGCCTTCCAGAGCCTTCAGAGCAGAACCATGAACGATCGGGGTGTCATCACCCGGGAAGTCGTACTTGGAGAGCAGCTCGCGCAGTTCCATTTCGACCAGCTCGAGCAGCTCGGCATCATCAACCATGTCGCACTTGTTCATGTACACCAGAACGTACGGCACACCAACCTGGCGAGCCAGGAGGATGTGTTCGCGAGTCTGCGGCATCGGGCCGTCAGCAGCGGAACAAACCAGAATGGCGCCGTCCATCTGGGCAGCACCGGTAATCATGTTCTTGACGTAGTCGGCGTGGCCCGGGCAGTCAACGTGGGCGTAGTGACGATTCGCGGTTTCGTATTCGACGTGCGCGGTATTGATGGTAATACCACGAGCCTTTTCTTCCGGCGCCGCATCAATCTGGTCGTATGCCTTGGCAGCACCACCAAACTTGGCAGCCAGCACCGTGGTGATCGCAGCCGTCAGGGTCGTCTTGCCGTGGTCAACGTGACCAATCGTGCCGACGTTTACGTGCGGCTTGGTACGTTCAAATTTCTCTTTTGCCATTATCGGTTCTCCAGCAATTACTTCTTGTTAATGACAGCCTCAGCGACGTTCTTCGGCGCTTCGGTGTAGTGCTTGAATTCCATCGAGTAGGTCGCACGACCTTGCGACAACGAACGCAGGGAGGTCGAGTAACCAAACATTTCGGACAGCGGCACTTCAGCCTTGACGAGCTTGATGCCACCAACCTGATCTTCCATACCCTGGACGATGCCACGGCGGGAAGAAAGGTCGCCCATCACGTTACCCATGTAGTCTTCCGGGGTTTCGACCTCAACCGCCATCATCGGCTCGAGCAGCGTCGGGCTGGCTTTCTTCATGCCTTCCTTGAAAGCCATGGAAGCAGCCATACGGAAGGCGTTTTCGTTCGAGTCAACGTCGTGGTAGGAACCATCGAACAGCGTGAACTTGACATCAACAACCGGGAAGCCAGCCAGAACACCACTGGTCACGGCATCGCGCAAGCCCTTGTCAACCGCCGGGATGAATTCACGCGGAACAACACCGCCCTTGATGGCATCGACGAATTCGTAACCCTTACCAGCTTCGTTCGGTTCAATCTTGAGCCAGACGTGACCGAACTGACCACGACCACCAGACTGCTTGACGAACTTGCCTTCCTGCTCAACCGACTTCTTGATGCATTCGCGGTAAGCCACCTGCGGAGCACCGACGGAAGCATCAACGTTGAATTCGCGGCGCATACGGTCAACCAGAATTTCCAGGTGCAATTCACCCATACCTGAAATAATGGTTTGGCCAGATTCTTCATCGGTACGCACACGGAAGGACGGATCTTCCTGCGCCAGACGACCCAGCGCCAGACCCATCTTTTCCTGGTCGGCCTTGGTCTTCGGTTCGACGGCAACGTGAATCACCGGCTCCGGGAAGATCATGCGCTCAAGGGTAATGACCTTTTGCGGATCGCACAGCGTGTCGCCGGTGGTGGCCTCTTTCAGACCCACGGCAGCAGCGATGTCGCCAGCGCGCACTTCCTTGATTTCTTCGCGCTGATTGGCGTGCATCTGCAGGATGCGACCCAGACGCTCCTTACGACCCTTGACCGGGTTGTAGACGGTATCGCCAGAGTTGATCACACCGGAATAGACGCGGAAGAAGATGAGCTGACCAACGAACGGGTCGGTCATGATCTTGAACGCCAGAGCGGAGAAAGCCTCGTCATCAGCTGCACGACGCTCGCCTTCAGTTTCATTCTCGAGAATACCCTTGACCGGCGGGATATCAATCGGCGACGGCAGCAACTCGATCACAGCGTCAAGCATGCGCTGCACACCCTTGTTCTTGAACGCGGTACCGCACAACATCGGCTGGATTTCGCAGGCAAGAGTACGGGTACGCAAACCAAGAATGATGTCGGCTTCGGAAAGCTCGCCATTTTCCAGGTAACGATTCATCAGCTCTTCAGAGGCCTCGGCAGCCGCTTCAACCATCTGCTCACGCCAATCATTAGCATCATCAACCAGATCAGCCGGAATATCGCGGGCTTCGTACTTCATGCCCTGCGAAGCCTCATCCCAGAAGATTGCCTTCATTCTGATCAGATCAACGACACCCTCGAACTTTTCCTCAGCACCGATCGGAATAACGATAGGCACGGGATTAGCTTTCAGACGCAGCTTGAGCTGATCGACCACCTTGAAGAAGTTGGCACCGGAACGGTCCATCTTGTTCACGAAAGCCAGACGCGGCACGCCGTACTTGTTGGCCTGACGCCAAACGGTTTCCGACTGCGGCTGCACACCACCGACCGCACAATAGACCATGCAGGCAGCGTCGAGAACACGCATGGAGCGCTCAACTTCAATCGTGAAGTCAACGTGCCCCGGAGTATCGATGATATTGATGTGGTGCGGCTGGAACTGCTTGTCCATGCCACTCCAGAAGCAGGTGGTAGCAGCGGAAGTAATGGTGATGCCGCGCTCTTGTTCCTGCTCCATCCAGTCCATGGTGGCGGCGCCATCATGAACTTCACCGATCTTGTGATTCACACCGGTGTAGAAAAGGATACGTTCTGTCGTCGTCGTCTTGCCGGCGTCGATGTGCGCGCTGATACCGATATTGCGGTAGCGCTCGATGGGAGTTTTACGTGCCACGTTAAAGCCCTTTGAAATTAGAAGCGGAAGTGAGCAAAAGCCTTGTTGGCTTCAGCCATACGGTGCACTTCGTCACGCTTCTTGACGGCGCCGCCGCGATTTTCAGCAGCTTCCAGCATTTCGGCAGCCAGACGCTGACCCATGGACTTTTCCGAACGCTTGCGAGCGGACTCGCGCAACCAGCGCATGGCCAAAGCAGCACGACGCGCCGGACGAACTTCAACCGGCACCTGGTAGTTGGCACCACCAACACGACGGGACTTAACCTCGACCATCGGCTTGACGTTACCCATGGCTGCACTGAACACTTCGAGCGGATCCTTGCCACCCTTGGTGGTAATGATCTCGAAAGCGCCGTAAACAATACGCTCGGCAACCGACTTCTTGCCGCTTTGCATGATGGCGTTTACAAACTTGGAGACTTCGACATTACCGAACTTCGGATCCGGCAGAATGTCACGCTTAGGTACTTCACGACGACGGGGCATATTAACCTCTTAATAAACACGATTCAGTTGAAAAGCCGGGCTAGGGTTCTACCCTCCCGGCCTCTCCCGACCACCCAAAAAGGCGGCCACTTACTTAAGCTGCCTAATGAATCAGGCAGCCTTCGGACGCTTGGCCCCGTACTTGGAACGGGACTGCTTACGATCTTTGACGCCCTGGGTATCCAGGGAGCCGCGCACGGTGTGGTAACGCACACCCGGCAAATCCTTGACACGACCGCCACGGATCAGGACCACAGAGTGTTCCTGCAGGTTGTGACCTTCACCGCCGATGTACGAAATGACTTCAAAGCCATTCGTCAGGCGAACCTTGCAAACCTTACGGAGAGCGGAGTTCGGCTTTTTCGGGGTGGTGGTGTAAACACGGGTGCAAACGCCACGTTTTTGCGGGCATTTTTCCAGAGCAGGCACCTTGCTCTTGGTGACCTCGGCAACGCGCGGCTTGCGCACGAGCTGGTTGATAGTCGGCATATCGAACTTCCTTCAACGGCCGGGCACTCAGCGGTGCACGACGGCAATTTTGTTATCCAAAGCGGAGACAATGATTAGTCACCGCCGACAAAGACCATAGATTTTATGGTTGATCAACCCCCATGTCAACGAAACATGGGGATTGCTTACAAACTCAAGATGCCTGATCGGCTTCCTGAACAACAACTTCGTCTGCTGCCTCCAAGCGGATAGCCGAGGTATCGCCGGCCGCCGCAGCCTTCCGGGCACGGTGATAAGCGAGACCGGTACCAGCCGGGATAAGACGACCAACGATAACGTTTTCCTTCAGACCGCGCAGTTCATCACGCTTGCCCATGATCGCAGCTTCGGTCAGGACGCGTGTCGTTTCCTGGAAGGAAGCGGCAGAGATGAAGGAGTCGGTCGACAAGGAGGCCTTCGTAATACCGAGCAACATGTGCTCGAAGTTGGCCGGCAGTTTGCCTTCAGCCAGGACGCGATCATTTTCGGCCAGCAGTTCAGCACGTTCGACTTGTTCGGACTTGATGAACTTGGTATCACCCGGCTCGGTAATCGCAACACGACGCAGCATCTGACGCACGATCACTTCAATGTGCTTGTCGTTGATCTTCACGCCTTGCAGACGATAAACGTCCTGAACTTCGTCGGTGATGTAACGCGCCAGCGCCTCGACACCTTGCAGACGCAGAATATCGTGCGGATCCGGTTCACCTTCGACGATCTTTTCGCCCTTGTTGACGACCTGACCATCGTGAACCAGCACGTGCTTGTCCTTGGAAATCAGGAATTCGTGAACATTGCCGTCCAGATCGGTGATCACCAGACGCTGCTTGCCCTTGGTGTCCTTGCCGAAGCTGATCGTACCGGTATATTCGGCCAATACCGAAGCATCCTTCGGCGTACGGGCTTCGAACAACTCGGCAACCCGTGGCAGACCACCGGTAATGTCGCGAGTCTTGGCAGACTCTTGCGGCATACGGGCCAGCACATCGCCGACACCAACCTGTTGTCCATCGAGCACGGAAATAATCGAGCCAACCTGGAAGGCGATCGAAACGTGATGGTCGCTGCCGGCAATACGAACTTCCTGACCATTTTCGTCGAGAAGCTTGACCACCGGGCGCAGCCCCTTGGTTGCGGCCTTGCCGCCACGCTTGTTGTCGATAACAACCAGCGTCGAGAGGCCGGTCACATCATCAACCTGCTTGGCAACAGTGACACCCTCTTCGACATTTTCGAAGCGAACGGTACCGGCATACTCGGTCACGATCGGGCGGGTATGCGGATCCCAGGTTGCCAGCTTGATACCAGCCTTGACAACCTTGCCATCATCGACAGCCAGCATAGCGCCGTACGGAACCTTGTGGCGTTCGCGCTCGCGACCATGATCGTCGGTAATCAACACTTCGCCGGAACGGGAAATGACGACCTTTTCACCCTTGGCGCTGGTGACATAGCGCATGGTCGCGGTAAAGCGGACCGTACCGGCCGACTTCGACTCGACCTGGGAAGCAACAGCTGCCCGGGAAGCCGCACCACCGACGTGGAAGGTACGCATGGTGAGCTGGGTACCCGGCTCGCCGATCGACTGGGCAGCAATAACACCGACCGACTCGCCAGCATTGACCATCGAACCGCGACCGAGGTCACGACCGTAGCACTTGGCGCACAAGCCGTAACGCGTATCGCAGGTCAGCGGGGTACGAACCTTGACTTCATCGATACCGAGCTTGTCGATCAGATCGACCAAGTCTTCGTCGAGCATGGTGCCCGAGAAAATGACTGTTTCCTGGGTTTCGGGATCAACCAGATCGTCGACCGTAACGCGACCAAGAATCCGCTCGCGCAGCGCCTCGATCACTTCACCGCCTTCGACCAAGGCCTTCACGGCAAAACCGTTCTTGGTGCCACAATCATCTTCGGTGATGACCAGATCCTGCGTCACATCGACCAGACGACGGGTCAGGTAACCGGAGTTGGCGGTCTTCAGTGCCGTATCAGCCAGACCCTTACGAGCGCCGTGGGTCGAAATGAAGTACTGAAGAACGTTCAGACCTTCGCGGAAGTTGGTCGTAATCGGGGTTTCGATAATCGAGCCATCCGGTTTCGCCATCAGGCCGCGCATACCGGCCAACTGACGAATCTGGGCTGCGGAACCGCGAGCACCGGAGTCGGCCATCATGTAGATGGAGTTGAACGAGTCCTGCTTGACCTTCTTGCCGTAACGGTCAATGGTCTCT
The DNA here is from genome assembly GCF_020510425.1 of Quatrionicoccus australiensis. Taxonomy (NCBI): domain Bacteria; kingdom Pseudomonadati; phylum Pseudomonadota; class Betaproteobacteria; order Rhodocyclales; family Azonexaceae; genus Quatrionicoccus; species Quatrionicoccus australiensis. Next base: position 2,419,646 of record NZ_JAHBAH010000001.1, on the reverse strand, counting down.
TCATGGCCGAGTTCGTCCATCATGACCTTGGCGACCTGGTCGCCCGTACGACCCCAGATATCGACGACCTTGTTATAACGCTCACCATTGGTCACCAGACCGTTGGTGTACTGGATCTCGATTTCCTTAACTTCGGCTTCGGCAGCAGCAATGATCTCGTGCTTCTTGGCAGGCACGCGCATGTCGTCCGAACAGAAGGAGATACCGGCGCGGGTTGCCAGGGCGTAGCCGTTCTGCATCAGCTTGTCGGCGAAAACCACCGTTTCCTTCAGGCCGCAACGACGGAAGGATTCGTCGATCAGCTTGGAGATTTCCTTCTTCTTCAGGGCGCGGTCAATGCTCTTGAACGGCATGCCCTTCGGCAGGATCTTGGAAAGCAGGGCGCGACCGGCCGTGGTCTCAACGCGAACGATTTTCTCGTCCCATTCGCCGTCGACCGCTGCGGGCTCGTATTGCGGAATGCGAACCGAAATGCGCGAGTGCACATCAAGCTCGCCGGCCGCCATGGCACGTTCGATTTCATTGGTGTTGGCAAAGTACATGCCTTCACCCTTGCCGTTTACCTTTTCGCGGGTCGCGTAGTACAGACCCAACACGATATCCTGCGACGGAACGATGATCGGCTGGCCGTTGGCAGGCGACAGCACATTGTTCGAGGCCAGCATCAGGGTACGGGCTTCCATCTGCGCTTCGAGCGACAGCGGAACGTGGACAGCCATCTGGTCACCGTCGAAGTCGGCGTTGAACGCCGCGCAGACGAGCGGATGCAGCTGAATGGCCTTGCCTTCGATCAGGGTCGGTTCGAATGCCTGGATACCGAGACGGTGCAGGGTCGGCGCACGGTTCAGCATGACCGGATGTTCGCGGATGACATCTTCGAGGATGTCCCAAACGACCGGTTCCTGGCCTTCGACCATCTTCTTGGCTTGCTTGATGGTGGTGGCGTAGCCAAGCACTTCCAGCTTGTGGAAGATGAAGGGCTTGAACAGCTCCAGGGCCATCAGCTTGGGCAGGCCGCACTGATGCAGCTTGAGCTGCGGACCGACCACGATGACCGAACGGCCGGAGTAGTCGACGCGCTTACCCAGCAAGTTCTGACGGAAACGACCGCCCTTGCCCTTGATCATGTCGGCCAGCGACTTCAGCGGACGCTTGTTAGCGCCAGTCATTGCCTTGCCGCGACGGCCGTTGTCGAGCAGGGAGTCAACCGACTCCTGCAGCATGCGCTTTTCATTGCGCACGATGATTTCCGGGGCCTTGAGCTCGAGCAGACGCTTCAAACGGTTGTTACGGTTGATGACGCGACGATACAGGTCATTCAGATCGGAGGTCGCGAAGCGGCCGCCATCCAGCGGCACCAGCGGACGCAGATCCGGCGGCAGCACTGGCAGGACTTCGAGGACCATCCAGTCCGGCTTGATGCCGGACTTCAGGAAGCCTTCGAGAATCTTCAGACGCTTGGCCAGCTTCTTGTTCTTAGCTTCGGAACCGGTGACTTCGAGTTCGGCGCGCAGCGATTCGACTTCGCTCGGCAGATCGAGATTGCGCAGCAGTTCGCGGATACCTTCGGCACCCATCAGAGCATGGAATTCATCGCCATGCTCTTCCATCATTTCCAGATACTGTTCTTCGGTCAGCAACTGGCTGCGTTGCAGATTCGAGACCATGCCCGGATCAGTCACCACATAGGCTTCGAAGTACAGGACGCGTTCGATATCGCGCAGCGTCATGTCGAGCACCATGCCAAGACGCGACGGCAGGGACTTCAGGAACCAGATATGGGCGGTCGGCGAGGCCAGTTCGATGTGACCCATGCGGTCACGACGCACCTTGGCCAGCGTCACTTCGACACCGCACTTCTCGCAGATCACGCCGCGATGCTTCAGGCGCTTGTACTTGCCGCACAGGCACTCGTAATCCTTGATCGGGCCAAAGATCTTGGCGCAGAAAAGGCCGTCGCGTTCCGGCTTGAAGGTACGGTAGTTGATGGTTTCCGGCTTCTTGACTTCACCGTAGGACCAGGAACGGATCTTTTCGGGCGAGGCGAGACCAATGGTAATCGCGTCAAATTCCTCTTCGGCGGTTACCTGCTTGAATAGATCGAGCAATGCTTTCATCGTTTAACTCCCAGCCCTAAATCAGTAACGTTCCAGATCGATATCGATCGCCAGCGAACGGATTTCCTTGACCAACACATTGAAGGATTCCGGCATGCCGGCTTCAATCCTGTGCTCGCCCTTGACGATGTTTTCGTACACCTTGGTACGACCATTCACGTCATCGGACTTCACGGTCAACATTTCCTGCAGCACATAAGATGCGCCGTAGGCTTCAAGGGCCCACACTTCCATTTCACCGAAGCGCTGACCACCGAACTGCGCCTTGCCGCCCAGCGGCTGCTGGGTAACCAGGGAGTACGGACCGGTCGAACGGGCATGCATCTTGTCATCAACCAAGTGATGCAGTTTCAGGTAGTGCATGTAGCCAACCGTGACCTGACGCTCGAACGGCTCACCCGTACGACCATCAAACAAGGTCATCTGACCGGACGACGGCATACCGGCAAGAGCCAGCATAGCCTTGATTTCGCTGTCCTTGGCACCATCGAACACCGGGGTGGCGAACGGCACACCATTCGTCAGATTGCCTGCCATTTCGACAATTTCAGCATCGCTCAGTTCATCCAGGTTTTCCTGTTTGCCGCTGGCGTTGTAAATCTTGTCGAGGAAGGCACGCAGATCCTGGACCGCAGCCTGGGCACGGAGCATCGCACCAATCTGATGCCCCAGTCCCTTGGCAGCAAGACCGAGGTGAACCTCAAGAATCTGACCGACGTTCATCCGCGACGGCACACCAAGCGGATTCAGCACGATGTCGACCGGGCTGCCATCTTCCATGTGCGGCATGTCTTCAACCGGGAGGATGCGCGAGACGACACCCTTGTTACCGTGACGACCGGCCATCTTGTCACCCGGTTGCAGGCGACGCTTGACGGCAACATAGACCTTGACCATCTTTTGCACGCCCGGCGGCAATTCGTCGCCCTGCGTCAGCTTCTTGCGCTTGGCTTCGAAAGCGGAGTCGAAGTCCTTGCGAGCCTGCTCCAGACCATCCTTGACCTGCTCGAGCTGCTGGGCAATTTCGTCGTCAGCCAGACGAATATCAAACCAGTGATGCGGATCCATGCCATCCAGATAGGCCTGATCAATGGTTGAACCCTTGGACAGCTTCTTCGGACCGCCGTTGGCCTTCTTGCCAATAATCAGACGCTCGATACGCGCAAAAGCGTCGCGCTCGACGATGCGCATCTGGTCAGCCAGATCGAGCTTGTAGTGACGCAGGTGCTCGTCGATGATCGACTGGGCACGCTTGTCGCGCTCAATGCCTTCGCGGGTGAAGACCTGGACATCAATGACGGTACCGGCGATGCCGGACGGCACGCGCAGCGAGGTGTCCTTAACGTCGGAGGCCTTTTCACCGAAAATCGCGCGCAAGAGCTTTTCTTCCGGCGTCAGCTGGGTTTCGCCCTTGGGCGTGACCTTGCCGACGAGTACGTCAGCGGCTTCAACTTCTGCGCCGATATAAACGATACCGGAGTCATCCAGACGCGACAGTTGCGACTCGCCCAGCGAAGCGATGTCACGGGTGATTTCCTCGGGACCAAGCTTGGTATCACGAGCCACGACCGTCAGTTCCTCGATATGAATCGAGGTGTAGCGATCTTCGGCAACAACACGCTCGGAGATCAGGATCGAGTCTTCGAAGTTGTAGCCGTTCCACGGCATGAAGGCGATCAGCATGTTTTGACCAAGAGCGAGTTCGCCCTTATCGGTCGACGCACCGTCGGCCACCACATCGCCACGGGCGATCTTGTCGCCAACACGAACCAGCGGACGCTGGTTGATATTGGTGTTCTGGTTAGAGCGGGTGTACTTGACCAGGTTGTAGATATCGACACCGACTTCACCGGCGACAGTTTCGTCGTCATTGACGCGAACCACGACACGGCCGGCATCAACGTAATCGACCATACCGCCGCGGCGAGCAACAACGGCAGTACCTGAGTCAACCGCCACAGTGCGTTCGATACCGGTTCCGACCAGCGCCTTTTCCGGACGCAGGCAAGGCACGGCCTGACGTTGCATGTTGGCGCCCATCAGCGCGCGGTTCGCATCGTCATGCTCAAGGAACGGAATCAGCGAGGCTGCGACAGAAACGATCTGGCCCGGAGCCACGTCCATGTATTGGACACGAGCCGGTTCAGCCAGAATGGTTTCGCCCTTTTCGCGACAAGTCACCAAGTCATCGGACAGACGGTTGTTTTCGTCGAGCGCGGCATTGGCCTGGGCGACGACGTAATTACCTTCTTCGATTGCCGACAGGTATTCGATATCGTTGGTCACCTGACCGTCATTTACCTTGCGGTAAGCAGTTTCGATGAAGCCGTAATCATTGACGCGAGCGAACAAGGCCAGCGAGTTGATCAGACCGATATTCGGACCTTCCGGCGTTTCGATCGGGCAGACGCGACCGTAGTGGGTCGGATGCACGTCGCGCACTTCGAAGCCGGCACGCTCGCGCGTCAAACCACCCGGGCCAAGTGCGGAAACACGACGCTTGTGCGTGATTTCCGAAAGCGGATTGGTCTGGTCCATGAACTGAGACAACTGGCTGGAACCGAAGAACTCCTTGATGGCAGCACTGATCGGCTTGGCGTTGATCAGGTCATGCGGCATCAGATTGTCGGATTCAGCTTGCGACAAGCGCTCCTTGACCGCACGCTCGACGCGCACCAGGCCGGCACGGAACTGATTCTCGGCCAGTTCGCCAACGGAGCGAACCCGACGATTACCAAGGTGATCGATGTCGTCGATCTCACCGCGGCCATTACGCAACTCGACAAGAATCTTGATGACTTCGACGATGTCACGCGGCGACAGGGTCAGTTGTTCGCGCACTTCGACATTCGCACCAAGCGGCTTGATCTTTGCTGCCAGAGATTCGGCAGCTTCCTTGGTCAGATTTTCGGAAAGAGCACGCGGACCGTAAGGCATCAGACCAACCAGATCCTGGATGGCGGCCAGCGGGAATCCGGAGCCCTCGGCAAGATTACGCAGGGCTGCTTCGGCCTTCGAAGCCAGACTACGAACCATGACCTTGTATTCAATGACATCCTGGCGAGCCAGGCGGCGATTGAACTTCATCCGGCCAACGCCGGAGAGGTCATAACGCTCGTCAGAATAGAACAGACCGTTGAACAAGATTTCAACAGCTTCTTCCGTCGGCGGCTCGCCCGGACGCATCATGCGATAGATCGCGACACGAGCAGCCTGACGCGAGGCCGTTTCGTCGGCACGCAGGGTATTGGAGATAAAGGCACCGCGATCCAGATCGTTCGTGTACAGCGTCTCGACGGTGGTGATCTCGGCTTCACGCAACTTGGCCAGCAAGGTTTCCGTAATTTCGTCATTCGCGTTGGCGACGACTTCACCGGTTGCCTTGTCGATGATGTTCCTGGCGATTACACGACCAATGATGAAGTCTTCCGGCACTACGATCTGCTTCAGAGAAGCTGCACCGATATCGCGAATGTGCTTCGCGGTAATGCGCTTGTCTTTCGCAACGATGACCGTGCCATCCGGCCCGACGAAGTCGAAACGGGCAACCTCGCCACGCAAGCGCTCGGGAACCAGGGTAAATTCGACATTCTCCTGCCCAAGCAGGAAGGTATCGAAGTCGAAGAACTCGCTGAGGATTTCTTCTGAAGACATGCCGATCGCCTTGAGCAGCGTCGTAACCGGCATCTTGCGGCGACGGTCGACACGGAAAAAGAGCGTATCTTTCGGATCAAACTCAAAATCCAGCCACGAACCACGGTAAGGAATAACGCGCGCAGAAAACAGCAATTTGCCCGAGCTGTGGGTCTTGCCACGATCATGCTCGAAGAAGACGCCCGGCGAGCGATGCAACTGCGAGACGATGACACGTTCAGTACCATTGATCACAAAGGATCCATTGGTGGTCATGAGCGGAATTTCGCCCATGTACACTTCCTGTTCCTTCACTTCCTTGACCGTGTCAGGCGCTTCGCGATCCATGATCACCAGACGCACACGAGCACGCAGGGAAGAAGCGAAGGTCAGACCACGTTGCTGGCACTCGGTTACATCAAACGCCGGTTCGCCAAGCATGAAGCTGACGAATTCAAGGCGTGCATTTCCGGAGTGCGAGACGATCGGGAAAATCGAGGTGAACGCTGCTTGCAAGCCTTCATTTTTGCGCTTTTCAGCTGGGACTTCCGCCTGCAAAAAAGCGGTAAAGGACTCGAGCTGGGTCGCAAGCAGGAAGGGAATGTCAAGCACGCTGGCGCGCTTGGCAAAGCTCTTACGGATGCGTTTTTTCTCGGTGAAGGAGTAAGTCATGGTAACTCCGTGAGGATGAAATCAAACATGGAACCTGTCGAAACAGGCAAACGCAAACGGGCTCGCCTCCCGCAGGGGGAAGAGGAGAGCATCGCTTGCGTTTGCCGGTTGGCGTTATTCAAGTTCGTTTCTGGTTTAGTAAAGCCTGAATTACAAAGCACAAAAGGGCTGGCGGTAAACCGCCAGCCCGGACAGCGAAAGTCGATTACTTGACTTCGACCTTGGCGCCAGCTTCTTCCAGTTGCTTCTTGAGGGCTTCTGCATCAGCCTTCGAGACGCCTTCCTTGACAGCCTTCGGAGCGCCATCAACCAGATCCTTGGCTTCCTTGAGGCCCAGGCCGGTAACGGCACGGACGACCTTAATAACTTCAACCTTCTTGTCGCCCGGACCGAGCAGCATGACGGTGAATTCGGTCTGCTCTTCAGCGGCAGCAGCTGCAGTAGCCGGGCCGGCAACGGCGACGGCAGCAGCGGAAACGCCAAACTTCTCTTCGAATGCCTTGACCAGGTCATTCAGTTCCATAACGGTCAGGGAGCCAACGGCTTCCAGGATGTCTTCTTTGCTAATTGCCATTTCAATAAACTCCTAAATCAGTTCGTATGCGGTGAGGATTAAGCGGCAGCTTCTTCGCGTTGCTTAGCCAGTGCATCCAGGCCGCGGACAAAGCCGGCAACCGGAGCTTGCATGACGTACAACAGCTTGGAGAGCAACTCTTCGCGGCTCGGCACGGAGGCGAGCGCCTGCACACCGGCTTTGTCGAGCACCTTGCCAGCGTAAGAGCCAGCCTTGAGCACGAGCTTGTCGTTGGTTTTCGCGAAGTCGTTGAGGACTTTCGCAGCGGCCACGGGGTCAGCAGATACGCTATAGATCAGCGGACCGACCATTTGGTCAGCCAGGTCGGCGAACGAAGTGCCCGCGACCGCGCGACGAACCAAAGTATTTTTCAACACACGTAGATACACACCAGACTCGCGTGCCTTTTTACGCAGCACAGTGAGGTCAACAACCTCAATGCCACGGTATTCGGCAATCACGATAGTCTCTGCGTTGGCCACTTGTGCCGACACCTCAGCTACAACCGCTTTTTTGTCGTTCAGATTGAGACCCACAGGTCTTTCCTCCTTTCAAGTCATAACACGACGGGAAGAATTTCCCGCCGCACCTACGGCGACCTGAACCAGAAGCTATGCTGTCCGTTTCCGGCCAGCAGAAAATCTTGTTCTGGGACACCGTCTGCGCAGGGTGCTTTCGCGATTAAGCCCCGTTACCAGAGCGCCTGCGGTCTTTGACGATCTACAGGCAGTCCTCGTTAGACGACTGCCTGTAGCCCAAAGTACTTTTTAGCCAACCAGCGTAGCCTGATCGACGCGAACACCGGGGCCCATCGTGGCAGCAACAGCAACTTTGCGAAGATACTGACCCTTGGAGGTAGCAGGCTTCGCCTTTTGCAGCGCATCAATCAGCGCCTTCAGGTTGGTTTCGAGATTTTCGACCGAGAAAGAAGCGCGACCGATCGTGGCATGAATGATACCGGCCTTGTCGGTACGATACTGAACCTGACCAGCCTTGGCATTCTTGACAGCGGTAACCACATCCATGGTGACCGTACCAACCTTCGGGTTCGGCATCAGACCACGCGGACCAAGAACCTGACCGAGTTGGCCGACGACCTTCATGGCGTCAGGCGTCGCGATAACCACGTCGAAATCCAGCTTGCCGGCCTTGACGTCAGCAGCCAGATCGTCGAAACCGACGACTTCGGCGCCAGCAGCACGGGCAGCCTCAGCCTTTTCGCCCTGGGCGAAAACAGCAACGCGCACCGACTTGCCGGTACCAGCCGGCAACACGACGGAGCCGCGAACGACCTGATCCGACTTGCGAGCATCAACGCCGAGATTGACAGCCACGTCGATCGATTCGTCGAACTTGGCGGTCGCAGTTTCCTTAGCCAGCGTCAGAGCTTCCTGAACCGGATAGAGCTTCATTGCAACGATCTTGCCCTGTTGGGCCTTTTGTTTTTTCGTGAGCTTAGCCATGATTACAGACCCTCAACCGTGATACCCATGGAGCGGGCGGAACCAGCGATCGTACGAACGGCAGCATCCATATCGGAAGCAGTCAGATCGGGCATCTTGGTCTTGGCGATTTCTTCAGCCTGGGCACGGGTAATCTTGCCAACCTTGTCGGTATGCGGCTTGGCCGAACCAGACTTGATACCAGCAGCTTTCTTGATCAGGATCGTTGCCGGCGGGGTCTTCATCACGAACGTGAAAGACTTGTCGGCAAAAGCAGTGATCACGACAGGAATCGGCAGACCCGGCTCAACGCCTTGCGTCTGGGCATTGAATGCCTTGCAGAATTCCATGATGTTCAGGCCGCGCTGACCCAGCGCCGGACCAATAGGGGGGGACGGATTTGCTTTGCCTGCCGGCACTTGCAGCTTGATGTAGCCAATAATTTTCTTGGCCATAATGACTCCTAACTCGTGAGTTGTAGCGCGCTTTTAGTCTTTTTATCGACTGACTCACGCTCCTCTTGCCGGAACAAAGGGTCTCCGGCTAACCCTTGAATCTTCAGCTCAGGACTTTTCAACCTGGGCGAACTCCAACTCAACCGGCGTAGCACGACCGAAAATGGTCACAGAAACGCGCAGGCGATTTTTTTCATAGTTAACATCTTCGACCGAGCCATGGAAGTCGGTGAAAGGACCTTCCTTGACACGAACGACCTCGCCAACCTCAAACAGCACCTTGGGACGTGGCTTTTCAACCCCCTCCTGCATCTGCTGCATGATTTTTTCAACTTCTTTTTCAGAAATCGGAGTCGGACGATTAGCGGTACCACCAACAAAACCCGTAACCTTTGGCGTGTTTTTCACCAAGTGCCAAGAGTCGTCGTCCATTTCCATTTCGCACAGCACATAGCCCGGAAAGAACTTGCGCTCGGAGATGGACTTCTGACCACCCTTCATCTCAACAACTTCTTCGACCGGAACAAGAATCCGACCGAACTTATCTTGCATATCCAAGCGGGTAATGCGCTCCTGAATGGCGCGCATTACACTTTTCTCGAAGCCGGAGTAGGCATGTACGACATACCAGCGTTTGCTCATGATTTCTTCCAGCCCAGCACGAGATCATAAAGAACCCACTCGAGGCTCTTGTCAGTCAGATAGAGGAACACGGCCATGACAACAACGAAGGCAAATACTGCACCGGTTGTCTGCATGGTTTCCTTGCGAGAAGGCCACACAACCTTCTTTGCTTCAACAACAGCCTCGTTGGCAAATGCAAAAAAACGCTGACCCGGCTCAGTTTTCCAGGCAACGGCACTTGCAAGCGCCAGCCCGACGAGAACCGCAAGGACGCGCAAAATCATTGCCTGCTCGGAGAGCAGGTAGAAACCAGCCACGCCAGCTGCCAGAATAACCAGCGCCAGCGCAAACTTGATCTTGTCAGCCATGACGTTCGCGATCTTTAAAGAGAGTGGCAGGGGCGGAGGGAATCGAACCCCCGACCTACGGTTTTGGAAACCGTTGCTCTACCAATTGAGCTACACCCCTGCTGCAGAAAAACCAAAGCGCCTCGGTTTCCCGAAGCGCCTCAATTACAAAATCGATCGATTACTCGATGATCTTGGCGACAACACCGGCGCCAACGGTACGACCACCTTCGCGGATAGCGAAGCGCAGACCATCTTCCATGGCGATCGGAGCAATCAGCTTGACCGTCATCTGGATGTTGTCACCCGGCATAACCATTTCAACGCCTTCCGGCAGCGAAATCGCACCGGTCACGTCGGTCGTGCGGAAGTAGAACTGCGGACGGTAGTTGTTGAAGAACGGGGTATGACGACCGCCTTCGTCCTTCGACAGAACATACACTTCGCCGGTGAAGTGGGTGTGCGGGGTGATCGAACCCGGCTTGCACAGCACTTGACCACGCTCAACATCTTCACGCTTGGTGCCGCGCAGCAGCGCGCCAACGTTGTCGCCAGCCTGACCTTGGTCGAGCAGCTTGCGGAACATTTCAACACCGGTACAGGTGGTCTTGACGGTCGGACGGATACCGACGATCTCGATTTCTTCACCAACCTTGACAATGCCGCGCTCGATACGACCGGTCACCACAGTACCGCGACCAGAGATCGAGAAGACGTCTTCAACCGGCATCAGGAACGGCAGATCAACAGCGCGCTCCGGGGTCGGAATATAGGAATCCAGCGCATCGGCCAGACGGAAGATCGACGGCTCGCCGATTTCGGACTGATCGCCTTCCAGAGCCTTCAGAGCAGAACCATGAACGATCGGGGTGTCATCACCCGGGAAGTCGTACTTGGAGAGCAGCTCGCGCAGTTCCATTTCGACCAGCTCGAGCAGCTCGGCATCGTCAACCATGTCGCACTTGTTCATGTACACCAGAACGTACGGCACACCAACCTGGCGAGCAAGGAGGATGTGTTCGCGAGTCTGCGGCATCGGGCCGTCAGCAGCGGAACAAACCAGAATGGCGCCGTCCATCTGGGCAGCACCGGTAATCATGTTCTTGACGTAGTCGGCATGGCCCGGGCAGTCAACGTGGGCGTAGTGACGATTCGCGGTTTCGTATTCGACGTGCGCGGTATTGATGGTGATACCACGAGCCTTTTCTTCCGGCGCCGCATCAATCTGGTCGTATGCCTTGGCAGCACCACCAAACTTGGCAGCCAGCACCGTGGTGATCGCAGCCGTCAGGGTCGTCTTGCCGTGGTCAACGTGACCAATCGTGCCGACGTTTACGTGCGGCTTGGTACGCTCGAATTTTTCCTTAGCCATTCTAGTTCCTCAATAATCAGATAAATAAAAAATCCAGAATCCAAGCCAATCGGTGGTGCCCATGGGCAGGATCGAACTGCCGACCTCTCCCTTACCAAGGGAGTGCTCTACCACTGAGCCACATGGGCCTACCTTAAAACTCCAGCTGTACCGCACATGGAGCGGGTGAAGGGAATCGAACCCTCGTCTTAAGCTTGGAAGGCTTCAGCTCTACCATTGAGCTACACCCGCTTATCCTTTGCCCGCAGCACAGGCCGCTACAGCATTCAATCTGGTGGAGGGAGAAGGATTCGAACCTTCGAAGGCAGAGCCGACAGATTTACAGTCTGTTCCCGTTGACCGCTTGGGTATCCCTCCGGAGAACGCAAGATTATCCTGACAAGACAATCCCGTGTCAACACTTATAAATAGAAAAAGCCGGCACACGGCCGGCTTTCGAACTTCAAGCAGCAATTACTTCTGGGCAAGAACCCAGGCAACCAGCTTCTTGGCTTCGTCTTCAGTCACATTATTCGGCGGCATCGGGATCTCACCCCAGGCACCCTTGCCACCAGCCTTGACCTTGGCTGCGAGCTTGGCAGGAGCAGCCTTGTCGCCCTTGTACTTGGCCGCAACATCCTTGTAAGCCGGGCCAACCAGCTTCTTGTCGATCGCATGGCAGGACATGCAGTTCTTGGCCTTGGCCAAAGCTTCGTCAGCCTGGGCTTGGCCAGCCATCACGATGCCTGCGGCTGCCATCATGGCAATATAAACAGTTTTCATTATCTCGCTCCGATTGTCGGGTTGATGGGTAAATCAGCATGTGATGATAAAACCCTTTTTACTCCCGTGCAAACCGCTTTTGACTTTGCAAAACACCGGAGGCTGATTCAGGCTTTTCTGCTGACACGCAATTAACGCCATCAGTTGCGTTCCGTTGACCCAAAAAATGAAAAGCACTCCCTATTTCACTCCCCGGCACCAATGGCGCCATGCCAGGGATAGCCGACATGGCGCCATTGGTGCCCGTCTTTACTTGCGACGCTGGATCTGCGCCACATTGCGCACAGCGCCCTTGTCGGCCGATGTCGCCATCAGCGCATAGGCTTGCAGCGCGGCCGACACGACCCGTTCACGATCAACCGGCTTCCAGGCATTTTCACCACGAGACTCCATGCTCATCCGACGCTGCGCGAGATCAGCATCGGAAATCGCCAGATGAATACGCCGATTCGGGATATCGATCTCGATCGTATCGCCCTCCTCAACCAGACCAATCGCACCGCCATCCGCTGCCTCAGGCGATGCGTGACCGATGGAAAGACCGGAAGTACCGCCGGAGAAGCGGCCGTCGGTGAGCAACGCGCAGGCTTTGCCGAGACCCATCGACTTCAGGTAGGAGGTCGGGTAGAGCATTTCCTGCATGCCCGGCCCGCCCTTCGGGCCTTCGTAGCGGATCACGACGACATCGCCAGCGACGATTTTCTCGCCCAGAATGGCGTCGACCGCTGCATCCTGACTTTCGAAGACACGGGCACGCCCACTGAATTTCCAGATTGACTCATCGACACCCGCCGTCTTGACGATACAGCCGTCCAGCGCGATGTTGCCGAAAAGTACTGCCAGACCGCCTTCCTGCGAGAAGGCATTGGCCTTGTTGCGAATACAGCCGTGAGTACGATCGAGATCAAGCTCATTGAAACGGCGATCCTGCGAGAACGCGACCTGCGTCGGCACCCCACCCGGCGAGGCCTTGAAAAACTCATGCACTTTCACGTCGTGCTCACGCACCACATCCCAACGATCGATCGCTTCGCCGATGTTCTTGGTATGCACGGTCGGCACATCGCGCGAGATCAAACCAGCCCGATCGAGTTCACCAAGGATGCCCATGATGCCGCCGGCGCGGTGCACATCCTCGATGTGGTACTTGTCGGTCATCGGCGCCACCTTGCACAAGCAGGGAACGGCACGCGAAATGCGGTCGATGTCGGCCATCGTGAAATCAACGCCCGCTTCCTGTGCCGTCGCCAGGATATGAAGCACGGTATTGGTCGAGCCGCCCATCGCAACATCCAGCGTCATGGCGTTTTCAAAAGCGGCTTTGGTGGCGATCGAACGCGGCAGCACCGAAGCGTCATCCTGTTCGTAATAGCGCTTGCACAACTCGACGATCTGGCGACCTGCACGCAGGAAGAGCTGCTTGCGATCGGCGTGCGTGGCAACCACGGTACCATTGCCCGGCAGGCTGAGACCGAAGGCTTCGGTCAGACAATTCATCGAATTGGCGGTGAACATGCCGGAACAGGAGCCGCAGGTCGGACAGGCCGAACGCTCGATCTCATCGAGGTCGGACTGGGACACGGAGTGATCGGCCGCCTTGACCATGGCATCGACCAGATCAAGATGGACAACCTGTCCCTGCAGTTTGACCTTGCCGGCCTCCATCGGCCCGCCGGAAACGAAGATGACCGGGATGTTGAGGCGCATGGCGGCCATCAGCATGCCCGGGGTGATCTTGTCGCAGTTGGAGATGCAAACCATGGCATCTGCACAGTGGGCGTTGACCATGTATTCGACGGAGTCGGCAATCAGGTCGCGGCTGGGCAGCGAATAGAGCATGCCGCTGTGGCCCATGGCGATGCCATCGTCGATCGCGATCGTGTTGAATTCTTTGGCGACACCGCCGGCCGCCTCAATCTCGCGCGCCACCAGTTGGCCCATGTCCTTCAGATGCACATGACCCGGCACGAACTGGGTGAAACTGTTGACCACGGCGATGATCGGCTTGCCGAAATCGCCATCCTTCATGCCGGTAGCGCGCCACAGGGAGCGGGCACCAGCCATGTTGCGACCGTGGGTGGAAGTACGTGAGCGGTATTGCGGCATGGGAATCTCCATCTGAAACATGGCGCCCGAAGTCGTGTAACAAAAGGCGCGAACTATAATCGGCTAATTCTAGCCCACTCTGCGCCTACGATGCTTATCCACCCCCAGTTCGATCCCGTCGCCATCTGGCTCGGCCCTTTGCCCATCCGCTGGTATGGCCTGATGTACCTGCTCGCCTTCGCCCAGTTCATCCTGCTCGGGCGCTACCGGATCAAAACCCGGCCGTCGATCATGACTGCCGAACAACTCGACGACCTGCTGTTCTACGGCATGCTCGGCGTCATTCTCGGCGGTCGACTCGGCCAGGTGCTGTTTTACGAACCCGGCTATTACTTCTCGCACCCGTTCGAGATCATTGCGGTCTGGAAAGGCGGCATGAGCTTTCATGGTGGCTTCCTCGGCGTCGTCATTGCACTCGGCCTGTGGGCAAGAAAGCAGCGCCTGAACTGGCTGGCCGTCACTGACTTTGTCGCCCCGCTGGTGCCGCTTGGCCTGGCCGCCGGACGCATCGGCAATTTCATCAATGGCGAACTGTGGGGCCGCGTCGCCGACGCCAACCTGCCCTGGGCGATGGTCTTCCCGCAAGCCGGCGACCTGCAGCCGCGCCACCCGTCGCAGCTCTACCACGTCGGCCTCGAAGGCCTGGCCCTGTTTCTCATCCTCTGGCTCTACGCCGGCAAAAACCGCCCGCGTGGCGCGTTGACCGGTGCGGGGCTGGTTGGCTACGGCTGTTTCCGCTTCATCACCGAATACTTCCGCGAACCGGATGCCGGCATTTTCGGGCAGTCCTACACGATCAGCATGGGCCAGTGGCTGTCGCTGCCGATGATCGCGGTGGGCATCCTGCTCCTTGTTCTGGCTTACCGGAAGCAGCATTGAGGCGACGCTTCCGCTCGCCGGCGAAGACTTTATAATTATGGATTACGTTATCCATTCACAGACAGGAATCCAGTCATGACACGTCCCTTCAAGGTTCTCGGCATCCAGCAAATCGCCATCGGCGGTCCGTCCAAGGAAAAACTGCGCACCCTGTGGGTCGAGAAATTCGGCCTGGAAATCACCAGCACCTTCGTTTCCGAACGCGAGAACGTCGATGAAGACATCTGCGCCATGGGCACCGGCCCGTTCAAGGTCGAAGTCGATCTGATGCAGCCGCTCGATCCGGAAAAGAAGCCGGCCGTACATGCCACGCCGCTCAATCACGTTGGCCTGTGGATCGATGACCTGCCCAAGGCCGTCGAATGGCTCTCCGCCAACGGCGTGCGCTTCGCTCCGGGCGGCATCCGCAAGGGCGCCGCGGGTTTCGACATCACCTTCCTGCACCCGAAGGGCAACGAGGAATTCCCGATCGGCGGCGAAGGCGTCCTGATTGAACTGGTCCAGGCACCGCCGGAAGTCGTTTCGGCCTTCGCCAAACTGGCTGCGCAATAAGCAACGCATGAACGACGAGCTCCCCGAGGACGACCTCGAGGATTCCCGGGCGGCGCTGGCGCCGACCCTGGAGGCCGCGGCCGCGATCCTGCCCTGGGTGGCCAAGCCGCGGCCCTTGCGCTTCGACGAGAAGCTCAACCAGCGCTGGGTCGCCGCCGCCTGCCGCCTGTCCATCGCCTGGTCGGAACGCCACGGCCAGACGGTCGACGACACCCGGCCGGCGATTTTCGCCCTCTACGGCATTGCCCTGGAAACCGCCGATGCCGACTGCCTGCATCTCGGCGAAGCGCTGGCCAGTGCCAGCGATCTGCTTGAAGACGGCAACCCGGCGCCCCGCCTGATCGCTGCACTCACTGCCACCATCGAATGCCTGGGCGAAGAAGGCGGCCTAGAGCATGTCCTGTTTGCCGAACGTGCCCGCCATTTCGCGCAGCGCCTCGAAGCCAGCATGGCACCGTCAGCCGGCAGCAGCCTGCGCTCACCAGTTCTCGACCGCCTGTTCGTCGGCGAAGCCAGCGAACGCCTCGAGCGCATGCATGACGCCTTGGCCGCCTTGCCGCCGGATGCCTACGCCCTCAAGCTGGAAGCCGACGAAATCGCCCAACAGGCCGAACATCTGGAGCTTTTTGGCATCGTGCATCTGGCCCGTCAGATTGAACGGACGATCCCCGGCCAGGATGGCACCGGCGATCTCGACCAGCCGCAACTGCGCCAGACGATGCAGGATTTGCTGCAGCAGCTCGAAACCGCGATCGCAGCGGTCGACGTCTGAAAAAGGCCGAAAATCACGGCCGCCGGATTTTGCCCGGCGACCGCTGATCGCCTAAAGCTCCGGGCTGCCCGGCATGGTCTTGAAGATGAAGGCGGCGCGCTCGACCTCGACCATCCAGACCAGACCATCGCCATAATGCCCGGTCTGGGCAACCTCGGTAATGCGCCGGAAAATATCCTCGGCCACCTCGTCCGGCGCAACGATCTCGATACGCACCTTGGGCGTGTAATCGGTCAGTTCGTCCTTGATCTTGTTGCGCGCGACATGCCGGCTCGGCGCGCTGCACCCCTCGACCTTGCTCACCGTCATGCCGGGAAAACCCGGCAAGGCCACCAGCGCATCACGCAGGGCCGCCAGCTTGTTGGGGCGGATGACCGCCTTGATCTCTTTCATCGCATCCCCTTGTTCATGCTTCGACCTTTTCGTCGTCAAACCAGCGATAGATGGTCGGCAGGACCACCAGCGTCAATAAAGTTGATGTTATCAGCCCGCCAATGACCACGATGGCCAGCGGACGCTGCACTTCGGAGCCCGGCCCGCTCGAGAACAGGAAGGGAATCAGGCCGAGCATGGCGACCGTCGCCGTCATCATCACCGGCCGGAAGCGCAGGGTCGCGCCTTCGACCACCGCATCGCGCACGCTGCGCCCTTCTTCGCGCAGGCCACGGATGTAGGAGACGAGCACAACACCATTCAGCACGGCAATGCCCCACAGCGCGATGAAACCGACCGAGGCCGGCACCGACAGGTATTCACGACTGACGAACAGGCCGATGATGCCGCCGATCGAGGCAAAGGGCAGCACGGTGATGATCAGCGTGGCAAAACGCAGCGAATTGAACAACAGGAAAAGCAGGAAGAAGATCGCCGCGATGGTGATCGGAATGATTACCATCAGGTGACCCAAGGCCCGCTCCATGTTCTGGAACTGACCGCCCCACTCAAGGTAATAGCCTTCCGGCAGCTTGATCTGATGCTCGACCTTCTGCTGCAGTTCGGCAACGAAACTGCCCAGGTCGCGATCTTTCACATTGACGCCAACCACGATGCGACGCTTGCCCAGCTCGCGCGAGATCTGCGCCGGACCATCGACAACGCTGATCCTGGCGACGTCGGTCAGACGCACTTGGGCGCCGTTACGCGAGGTGATCAGCACGTTCGAGATCGCTTCGACGTTGTTGCGGAAGCTTTCCGGCAAACGCACGACGCCGGGGAAACGCCGCTCGCCCTCGAAGATCTCGGTTGCTTCCTTGCCGCCGATCGCCGTCTCCAGCACATCGTTGACGTCGGAAACATTGAGGCCAAGTCGGGCGATCGCCTGCCGGTCAATTTCGACCGAAAGATACTGTTGACCGCTGATCCGCTCGATACGCAGATCCTGCGCCCCTTGCAGGGTTTGCGCCACCTTGCCGATCTGGCCGGCGAGCTTTTTCAGCTGATCGAGATCATCGCCGAAAACCTTGACGGCGATGTCGGAGCGCACACCGGTGACCATTTCATCGACGCGGTCGGAAATCGGCTGCGCCATGACGACCTGCACGCCGGGCAGTGCCTTGAGCTTGTCGCGCATCGCATCCTGGATGTCGTCCTGCGTCCAGCCCGAAGGCCATTCGCTGCGCGGCTTGAGGCTGACGATCGGCGTCGATTCGTTCGGCCCCTGCGGATCGGCCGGCGACTCGCCACGTCCGACGCCGGAGACGGCCGACTTGACGCCGGGCACCTGCATGACCAGGCGCATCGCCTCCATTTCCATCTTGATCGATTCTTCAAGCGAGATGTTCGGCACGCGATTGATGCCGGGCACCACCGAGCCTTCCTTCATTTCCGGAATGAAGGCGGTACCGAGGAAAGGCAGCACGGCGACAGTCAGCGCAAAGGCGCCGACCGCGGCCGCCACCGTCTTCCGTTCGTTGGCCAGCGCCCAGTGCAGCATCTTGAGATAGCGCTGCTTCATGACCTGGATCAGGCGCGTATCGTGATCGCCATCATGTGCCGGCGGCTTGAGCAGGTAAGTCGACATCACCGGCGTCAGCGTCATCGACAGGGCCAGCGAAATGGCCAGCGCGATGGCAATGGTGTAGGCGAGCGGCGCGAACATCTTGCCTTCCATGCCCTGCAGGGTCATCAACGGCAGGAAGACGAGGATGATGATGCCGACCCCGAAAATCACCGGCGTAGCCACTTCGACAACGGCACGCAGAATCACCCGCAACTGGCTTTCACCGCTCTTGGCCTGGCGCCCAAGCTGCAAGTAGGCATTTTCGACGACCACCACCGAGCCGTCGACCATCAGGCCGATGGCAATCGCCAGACCGCCGAGCGACATCAGGTTGGCCGAAATGCCGAGCTTGTTCATCGCGGTGAAGGTAAGCAGCGGCGTCAGGACCAGGGTCGCGACGACGATCAGCGAGGAACGCACATCGCCCAGGAAGAGGAAGAGCACGACGACAACCAGCACGACGCCTTCGAGCAGCACTTTCGTAACGGTCCACAGCGCCGCATCGACCAATTCCGAGCGATCGTAATAGGCGGCAATCTTCAGGCCATCCGGCAGCATCCCCTTGGCGTTGATCTCGTTAACCCGCTCCTTGATCTTGCTGACCACGGCCTTGGCGTTGCCGCCGGCAATCATCATGACGACACCGCCGACGGCTTCCGTCGTGCCATTCTTGATCACGGCGCCCTGGCGCACCTCGTGACCGATCTTCACCTCCGCCACATCACGGACATAGACCGGCACGCCGTCCTTTTCCTTGAGCACGATGGCGCGCAAATCTTCCAGATCGCGTACCAGACCGACGCCGCGGATCAGGTACTGCTCGGCATACTGCGGCAGCACGCCGCCGCCGGCATTGGCGTTGTTGCGGCCGACCGCCTGGTAGACGTCGCCGACCGACAGCCCGAAGTGACGCAGCTTGTCGGGATTGACCAGCACCTGGTACTGCTTGGCAAAACCGCCCTGCGAGTTGATTTCGGCAACGCCGGGGATCGAACGCAACAGCGGACGCACCACCCAGTCCTGGGCGATCCGGCGCTGCATCAGTTCTTCCTGGGTCAGGGTACGGTCGCCGTCATCCGGGCGTTCCAGCGTGTATTGATAGACCTCGCCCAAACCGGTGGACACCGGCCCGAGCACCGGCGTGATGCCTTCCGGCAGGCGCGAGCCGACTTCGAGCAGACGCTCCATGACCAATTGGCGAGCGAAATAGACGTCGGTCTTGTCATTGAAGACGAGCGTGATCAGCGACAGGCCCGGCTTGTTCAGCGAGCGCATTTCCTCGAGACCGGGCAGGCCGGTCATCGCGACTTCCAGCGGCACGGTGGCGAAACGCTCGACTTCTTCCGGCGGACGTCCCGGCGCCTCGGTCGCAATCTGGACCTGGATATTGGTGACATCGGGGAAGGCATCCACGGACAGCTTGCGCGCCGCATCCAGCCCGAAAAACAGCAGGATGACCGCAATCACCGCGACAATCAGGCGCTGCTTGAGCGCCGCACGAACCAGTGATTCGATCACGAGCCCTCCATTTCCTTGCGATTGCGTTCGTTATTCAGATGGAAGGCGCCTTCGACGACGATCTTTTCCTGCCCCTTGAGGCCGGAAATGACCACTCGCTGCCCACCCTGCTCGGCACCCAGCTTGACCTTGAGCAGTCGGAACACGCCCTCACCTTCAGCCACAAAGACATGGTCTTCGTCGCTTTCGCGAACCACGGCACTGGCTGGCACCACCAGACGTTCGACCGGCTTCGCCTCGATCAGCATCGAAGCCAGCATGGCCGGCTTGAGGCGACCGGCACGGTTATCCAGTTCGGTACGCACAAGTACCGTCCGGGTTTCCGGATCGATGGTCTGACCGACGTAGATCAGCTTGCCGACCAGCTTTTCATGCCCCAGGGCCGGCACCTCGATACTGACCGCCTGACCTTCCTTGACCTGACTGACCTGCTGTTCCGGCACCTGGGCCACCGCCCACAAGCGCGACAGATCGGCCACCACGAACAGCGCATCGGCCGGCTGCACCACCTGGCCCTGGGCCAGCTTGCGCTCGACGACGACGCCACTCAGGGTCGCCACCACCGGCGTCACGGAATTGACCGCCCCCTGCTTGCCGAGGCGGTCGATCGCGGCCGGTGACACACCGAGCAATTGCAACTGGTCGGCGGCCGCCCGCGTTTCGGCGACCGAGATCTGATGTTCGCTTTCGCGGCGCTGCAATTCAGCGGCACCGATCACGTCAGCCTCGAACAAGGCCTTGGCCCGCTCGGCATTGCGCCGGTTCAGTTCAAGCTGGGCACGCGCCTTGAGATAGGCCAGTTGCTGACTGGACAGCTCGCTGCTGTTCAGACTGGCCAGCACATCACCCTTCTTGACCGACTGGCCAAGCAAGGCATCGATATCGGTTACGCGTCCGGTAATGGTCGCGCCGATGCGCGCCAGGCGTTGCTCGTCGAAACTGATCTGACCGGCAACCCGCAAGGTCTCCGCGACCGGTTGCTTGCTCACATCGGCCAGCTTGAGCTGACCCAGCAATTCCTGGCCCGGCGTAACCAGAGCCGGATCAGCCGGCGGAGCCGCCACGCCCTTGCCGCTTTCCTTGTTACAACCTGCCAGCAGCGCAGCGGTCAACATCACCAGAAGTACTTTTTTCATTCCTTGCTTCCCCCGGGCAGCGCCCGCAGTCTTTCGATTTCCACCCAGGCCGCAGCCAGTTCAAAGCGCGCAGCAATCAACTCGGCCCGCGCGGCACGGAATACACGTTGCGCGTCCAGCACTTCGATGAAGCCGCGCTCGCCGAAGCGATAAGCAGCTTCGGCTACCTTCAGAGCCGCCTCGGCCTGGCGGACGATGCCAGACTCCAGCGCGGTGACCTGGGTCTGGGCGATTTCGTATTGCTGCACGGCAACCTGCAGCGTCTGGCCCAGCGCAAACTGCTGCGCCTCCAACTCGTTGCGGGCACGTGACAACTGTGCGGCGGCTTCGCCGACCGGACCGCTACGCCGGTCCCAGATCGGAATGGAGACCACGACACCGAACTTCGAGGTACGCATATCGGGGTCTTCGTCGTAACTGGCCTTGAGTGCCAAATTTGGCCAACGCTGCCCGCGCTCCAGATCAAGCTGGCGCTGGGCACGCACCATTTCGGCGCGCGCACGCGCCAGATCGGGGCTCGAATCCGTCAATTGCTTCTGCAAACCATCGAGCGGCAACAAGGCCGGCACATTGCGCAAGCTGCCGCTGACCGCAAAGTCTTCAGGCAGGGCTGCGCCAACCATCTGGCGCAACAGCGAACGCGCCTGCTGCACACGGAATGCCGCAGCCTGCGACGTCTTTTGCGCATTGAGCGCTTCCGCATCAGCCTTGATCAGTTCGAAACGCGGCGCTTCGCCGACCTCGACCCGCTTGGCAATGCGCGAGCGCACGCCTTCCATGAGCTTGGCATCTTCACGGGCATTCAACAATTCAGCCTGACGACGCAGCAACTCGAAATAGCGGCTGCGCAGACGGGCCAGCAGATCGGCTTCAAAGGCCCGGTTGCCGGCAGTTGTCACTTCCAGACTGGCCAGCG
Source organism: Quatrionicoccus australiensis (assembly GCF_020510425.1). Taxonomy (NCBI): domain Bacteria; kingdom Pseudomonadati; phylum Pseudomonadota; class Betaproteobacteria; order Rhodocyclales; family Azonexaceae; genus Quatrionicoccus; species Quatrionicoccus australiensis. The sequence goes on along the minus strand of NZ_JAHBAH010000001.1, from coordinate 2,397,770 downwards.
CGGTATCGATTCGCGCGGCACGTTTCCAGGGCATGTCGAGCGGCTGGGTCAGGCTGACACTACGTGCATCGCCGGTGTTGCCGCCCGGACTGCGCGCCCGTGCCGTCCCGCCCAGATATTCAAGTTCGGGATTGGGAAAGGCACTGGCACTGTCCACCGCATAGCGCGCCGCCGTCACCTGGTCACGCGCCGCCATGATCGAACGACTGGACTCCATAGCCAGCACTTCGAGTTGATTCAGGTCATATTCGGGCTGGGCAAAAGCCAGCGTTGCACTCAGCCCGCAAGTCAGAATCAGTATTTTTTTAAATTGCATCATGAGTTTTGTTTAGCAATCCGCATGCCATCGAGGCGCAGGGCTTAACGGCCTCCCAGTGCAGCAATACGTTCTTCCAGCGGCGGATGGCTGGAAAACAGCGCCATCCAGCCCTGGCCGCCAGCAATGCCGGAAGCGGCCATGTTCTGCGGCAGGGACTCGGTATGCATGCTGCCCAGACGGCGCAGCGCGTTCTGCATCGGCAGCGGCGAACGCAGCAGCTGCGCAGCACCGGCATCGGCGCGGAACTCACGCTGGCGCGAGAACCAGGCAACGATGATGCTGGCCAGGATACCGAAGACCACTTCGCAGATCATGCTGGTCACCATGTAGCCGATGCCCGGGCCGCTGCTCTCCTCGTCATTGCGGCGCAGGAAGGAGTCGACCGCGTAGCCGACAACACGCGACAGGAAGACAACGAAGGTATTGACCACGCCCTGGATCAGGGTCAGCGTCACCATATCGCCATTGGCGATGTGGGCAACTTCATGCGCCAGCACCGCCTCGACTTCTTCACGCGTCATGCCCTGCAGCAGGCCGGTCGACACGGCGACCAGCGAACTGTTTTTCGTGGCGCCAGTCGCAAAGGCATTCGGCTCACCGTCATAGATGGCCACTTCCGGCATCGGCAGACCAGCCCGTTCGGCAAGGCGCGCGACCGTGTCGACCAGCCAGACCTCGGTCGAGGAGGACGGCGCTTCAATGACGCGGGCACCGGTACTCCACTTGGCCATGCTTTTCGACATCAGCAGCGAAATGAAGGCGCCGCCAAAGCCGATCACACCTGCGAACACAAGCAGCATGCCGAGATTGAGTCCGTTGGCGGTCAGGAAGCGATTGACGCCAAGCAGGCTGGTGACCAGGCTGAGCACCAGCATCACGGCGAAGTTGGTGGCAAGGAAGAGCAGAACACGTTTCATGGTGAACTCCCGAAAATAAACTGAGGGGCGCATTCTATTGCGTTGCACAAAACCAAAAAACCGGAGCAAAATTGACAGACACTTCGGTTTTTTCTGCAGAACGAATTTCTATGCTCAACTACAAACATCTTCATTACTTCTGGGTCGTTGCCCAGGAAGGCAGCATTACGCGCGCTGCGGAACGCCTTGGCGTTGCCGTCCAGACGATCAGCGGGCAATTGTCGCTACTGGAACGCCAGCTCGGCAAGGCCTTATTCAACAGCCAGGGACGCGGCCTGGTCCTGAGCGACGCGGGGCGCCTGGCGCTCGGTTACGCCGACCAGATTTTCCAGCTGGGCGACGCCTTGGGCGAGGCGGTGCGCAACTCCGACAGCGAATCGACGCTGCGCCTGCGCGCCGGCATTACCGACGGCATTCCCAAGCTGCTCGCCTATCGCTTGCTCAGCTCGGTCACCAGCATGCCGCTCGATATCCGCCTGGTTTGCGACGAGGGCGAGTTCGAAACCCTGCTCGCCGACCTCGCACTGCACCGCCTCGATGTCGTGCTAACCGACCGCGCCGCACCGGTCGGCGGCAACCTGAAGGTATTCAGCACCCGGCTGGGCGATTTCGCGACCGGGCTTTTTGCCATTCCGGAACTGGTCGACCGCTACGCACCCGACTTCCCGCACAGCCTCAACGGCGCGCCCATGCTCCTGCCCACCCGCCACAACGCACTGCGCGGCCGCATCGACCGCTGGCTGGAAGGTGCCGGCATCCGCCCGAAAATCGTTGGCGAATTCGAGGACAGCGCCCTGCTCAACACCTTCGGCCGCGGCGGCCTGGGCATTTTCCCGGCGCCGCTGGTTCTCGCCGACCAGATCGAGGCCTCGTTCAATGCCCGTCCGCTCGGCGCCATGGAGGCAGTCAGCGAACAGATCTACGCGATCTCCAACGAGCGTCGTATCCGCCACCCGGCGATCGAGGTTCTCTGTGCTGCCTCGCCACTGGGCGCCACGACGCCGGGGGTATAATTTCCGCCCCCAACGTAAAACAAAGCAAAAAAACCATGCCGCTGTTTCGCAATATTCTTGTCCTTGCCCTGAGCCTCGTTTGTGCCGGCTCGGCGCTCGCCCAGCAACAACCCGTACCCCCTGCCCTCGCCGCCAAATCCTGGCTGCTGCTGGAAATGGGCTCCGGCCAGATGTTGACCGCCGAGAAGCCCGACGAACGTCTCGAACCCGCTTCGCTGACCAAGCTGATGACGGCCTACCTGACCTTCTCGGCCATCCACAAGAAAACCATCGCCCTCACCCAGCCTCTGCCGGTTTCGGAAAAGGCCTGGCGCACCGGCGGCTCCAAGATGTTCGTCCGGGTCGACACGCAAGTTCCGGTTGAAGACCTGATCAAGGGCATGATCGTCCAGTCCGGCAACGATGCCTGCGTCACGCTGGCCGAAGCCATCGCCGGCAGCGAGGACAACTTCGCGCAGATGATGAACCGCGAAGCACAACGCCTCGGCATGAAGTCCTCCAGCTTCCGCAACTCGACCGGCCTGCCCGATCCCGAGCACTACACCACGGCGCGCGACCTCTCCATCCTGGCCGGCGCGTTGATCCGCGACTTCCCCGAGGAATACAAGAAGTATTACTCGATGAAGGAATTCACCTACAACGGCATCACCCAACCGAACCGCAACCGCCTGCTCTTCATCGACCCCAGCGTCGATGGCGTCAAGACCGGCCACACCGATGCCGCCGGCTACTGCCTGATTTCCTCGGCCCTGCGCGACAAGCGCCGCCTGCTCTCGGTCGTGCTCGGCACGGCTTCGGATTCGGCGCGCGCCACCGAGTCGCTCAAGCTGCTCAACTGGGGCTTCCTCTCCTACGATGCCGTGACGCTGTTCGCGAAAGAGCAGCCGGTCGCCGCGCTGCGCGTCTGGAAGGGTCAGCAAAGCCAGGTCAAGGCCGGTTTCACCAACGACATGGCGATTGCCGTGCCCAAGGGCTACGCCGAATCGGTGAAGTCCGAATTCGTTGCCGAGCCGCGTCTGATCGCGCCGATCGAGCTGGGCCAGAAGCTGGGCACGCTGAAAGTCAGCGTCGACGGCAAGCCCTATGGCGAATATCCGGTCGTTGCTCTTGAAAAAATCGAAATCGGCAACATCTTCATCCGTATCCTCGACAGCATCCGCCTCTGGTTCAACTGACCCCATGACCCCTTACGTCGCCGACCCGGTTTATCTGAATGGCCAGTTCCTGCCGCTCGCCGCGGCCGGCATCTCGCCGCTCGACCGCGGTTTCCTGTACGGCGACGGGGTTTATGAAGTCATTCCGGTCTATTCCCGGCGCGCCTTTCGCATCGATGAACACCTCAAGCGCCTGCAGGCGACGCTGGACGGCATCAAGCTGGCCAACCCGCTGCCGGTCGACGCCTGGAAAGAGGTCGTTTTCAAGCTGATCGCCAGCGCGCCCTGGGACGACCAGTCGATCTACCTGCAGGTGACACGCGGCGCCGACGACAAGCGCGACCACGCCTTTCCGCCGGCCACCGTCACGCCGACCGCCTTTGCTTTCGCCTCACCGCTGGTTACTACGCCAGCCGAGGTCAGGGCCAGAGGCGTTGCTGCGATCACGGTGCCCGACCTGCGCTGGAGCCGCTGCGACCTCAAGGTCATCTCGCTGCTCGCCAACGTGCTGGCCCGTCAGCAGGCGGTCGAACAGGGCTGTGCCGAAGCATTGCTGCTGCGCGACGGCTGGCTCAAGGAAGGCGCCGCCTCGAACATTTTCGTGGTCAGGGACGGCGTGCTGCTGGCGCCGCCCAAGACGCAGCTGATGCTGCCCGGCATCACCTACGACGTGATCCTCGAACTCGCAGCCCAACATGGGCAGGCGCTGGAAGTGCGCGAAATCAGCGAAACTGAACTTCGCGCCGCGGATGAGGTCTGGATGACCTCATCGACCAAGGAAATCCTGGCGATCACGACGCTGGACGGTCAACCGGTCGGACATGGCAAAAATGCCGGCCGCCCCGGCCCGGTCGGCGAACAGATGTGGCAGTGGTACCAGGACTTCAAGAACACGGTAATGCGTAAAGGCTGACATGGCATCGTACAAGGACACCCTCCTCGAATTTCCCTGCGACTTTCCCCTCAAGATCATGGGCAAGGCGCACGACGAGCTTTCCCAGGTGGTACTGAGCATCGTCACCCAGCACGCCCCCGATTTCGACGGCGCAACCATGGAAATGCGCGCCAGCTCCGGCGGCAACTACATCAGCCTGACCTGCACCGTGGTCGCCACCTCGAAGCCGCAGCTCGATGCGCTGTACACCGACCTGAGCGGCCACCCGCTGATCAAGGTCGTCCTCTAAGCCTCCGTGACACCCACCGTCAAACACCTGGGCCGGGTCGACTACGAGCCGACCTTCCAGGCCATGCAGGCGTTCACCGCCAACCGTACGGCCGCAACGCCGGACGAGCTGTGGATCGTCGAACACCCGCCGGTCTATACCCTGGGCCAGGCCGGCAAGCCGGAGCACATCCTGCGCGATGTCGGCATCCCGCTGGTGCAGATCGACCGCGGCGGCCAGGTCACCTACCACGGGCCCGGCCAGGTCGTCATTTATCTGCTGCTCGATCTGGCGCGCCTGAAAATCAAGGTGCGCGAACTGGTTACCGCCATCGAACAGGCGGTCATCGACCTGCTTGGCAATTACGGCGTCACGGCCGAGCGGCGCGACGGCGCGCCCGGCGTCTATGTCGGTGCCGCCAAGGTCGCCGCGCTCGGCCTGCGCATCCGCAACGGCTGTTCCTACCACGGCGTTTCGCTCAACGTGGACATGGACCTGAGCCCGTTCGAAGCGATCAATCCCTGCGGCTACCCCGGCCTGCAGGTCGTGCAGACCAAAGACCTGAATATTCCGCTCACCGTCGGCGAGGCGGGCGAGCAACTCTCGCAGCAACTGCTGCTGCAACTGGAAAGACAACATGGCTGAAAACGAGATCAAGGGCGGCGCCAAGCAAAAAGGCGTCAAGCAAAAGGGCGAACTGAAGACGGCGCGCATCCCGATCAAGATCGTGCCGGTCGACACCCCGCTCAAAAAACCGGACTGGATCCGCGTCAAGGCCGGCAACAGCGCCGGCCGCTTCGGCGAGATCAAGACCATGCTGCGCGAGAAGAAGCTGCACACCGTCTGCGAGGAAGCGACCTGCCCGAATATCGGCGAATGCTTCGGCCGCGGCACGGCGACCTTCATGATCCTCGGCGACATCTGCACGCGGCGCTGCCCGTTTTGCGACGTCGGTCACGGTCAACCGCTGCCGCCCAACCCGGACGAGCCGCGCGAACTGGCCGAATCGGTCGCCCTGCTCAAACTCAAATATGTCGTGATTACCAGCGTCGACCGTGACGACCTGCGTGACGGCGGCGCCCAGCATTTCGTCGATGTCATCCGTCACACGCGCGAACTGTCGCCGACCACGACCATCGAAACCCTGGTGCCCGATTTCCGCGGCCGCATGGACGTGGCGCTCGACGTGCTCGGCGGCGCCCTGCCCGACGTGCTCAATCACAACATGGAAACCGTGCCCCGCCTCTACAAGCAGTCACGCCCGGGCGCCGATTACCAGCACTCGCTGGACTTCCTCAAGCAATTCAAGGCGCGCTACCCGAAGGTGTCCACCAAGTCCGGCCTGATGGTCGGCCTTGGCGAAACCGACGAGGAAATTCTTGAAGTCATGCGCGACCTGCGCGCCCACGATGTCGAGATGCTGACCATCGGCCAGTATCTGGCGCCGTCCGGGCATCATCTGCCGGTGTCACGCTACGTGCATCCCGACACCTTCAAGATGTACGAGGAAGAAGCGAAAAAGATGGGCTTTACCGGCGCCGCCTGCGCCCCGATGGTCCGCTCCAGCTACTGGGCGGACCAGCAGGCACACAGCGCCGGCGTCGCCTGAGCGAAGCCCGGCTGCCGCCGACCTATCGGGCTGGCGGCGGCGGGGGCAAACCCGGCGGCGGCGGAGGAATGCCGGCATCGGCGGCACGCACCGCCGTGGGGGATGGCGCGGAAGCTGACGCACGCGGCGTCGCCATACTGGCCGGCACCGGGACACGATGTCCCTGGGCATACATGCACTGCACGTAGGCATTGTCGTACTGGCGCTGGGTACCGACGCCGGAAGCGCGCGCCGCATCGGAACCCGCCGCACTGCCGAGCAACAGGCCGGCACCGGCACCAATCGCCGCACCGCGCCCATCGCCGCCAATTGCCGCACCGGCCAGCGCGCCGACCGCCGTTCCGACCGCCGCACTGGTCACCGCCGACTTCTGCGCCGCCTCTTCGGCCGTCTTGCCGCCGATCTGGGTATGCGCAAACTGGCGGCAATAAACATCATCCGCACGGAAGCGCTCGATCGACTGACCACTGCCGGGCAGGGCCATCACACTCGGCCCGGTCGGCATGACGGTACAGGCACCGAGTGCCAGGAAACCGGCGAGCGGCAAAAGTCGCATCATGGAATTTTTCTGCATGTTCATGATTTGCTCACTTTTCCGGCTGCGGCAGAACCTTCTGCCAGCCACCCGGACATTCCTTGACGTAGGGGTAATAGCCCTTCTTGGCTGCGCAGTAATGCCAGTATTGCTGGGCAGGTGCCTGCGCCGGCTCGGGCGCAGCGGCTTCCTGCTTCTCGATGTAGACGGTTGGCTCCGGCGGCGGCGCCGGCTGCACGACAATCACTTCCTGCCGGTAATAAGGGGGATAGAACCAGGGCGACGGATAGCCCCAGTAAGGGCCGACATAAACGCCGACCCGACTGCCATGCGCCCAGGCACTGCCGGCTCCGGCGATGACCAGAAATGCCAGCAAGGACAGAGATTTCAGTAATTTCATGGGAACACCCGATCTTCCAGACTCACGCTTACAAGATAGCGAATTATCGGCAGATCGGGCGGACTCAATTGCAACAGTATGTAATGGCCGGCGGCTTGCACCGGCAGACCGCTCAGTCGTCGCGATCGAGCATTTCCGCACGCTTGCGGCGCAGGCCTTCGGGCATTTGCAGCGTCGTCCGGTCCCAGCCCTCGAGCTCGAGCACCTGATCAAGGCAATCCTCCATCAGCGCATAGGCCTCTGCCGTTGCGGCAGCGATGGCCTGGTGCACAGCCGGGATGTTGCCCGGCTCGATTTCGCAATTGCCCTGGTAGCGGAACAGTTCGCGCAGGCTCCGCAACTGCACTGCCACCTGACCAGGACAGGCGCACATGTAGATGGTCGCCTCCTCGATGATCTGCTCGAGTTCCTGGTCGGAAAAGCGGCGTTGCAATTGCATTGGAGCCCCCCGGAACTCAGAGCAGCTTCATCTTCTTGGCCGCTTCGCGCAGTTCGCCGCGGAAGTCCGGATGGGCAATGCCGATCAGGGCTTCGGTGCGCTGCTTGGCGGTCTTGCCGCGCAACTGGGCGACGCCGAACTCGGTGACGACGTAGTTGATGTCGTTCTTGCTGGTCGTCACGTGCGTACCGGCCGACAGGGTCGGCACGATGCGCGAGATGGTGTCGTCCTTGGCGGTCGACGGCAGCACGATGAAGGATTTGCCGCCGTTCGAACGATTCGCCGCGCGCACGAAGTCGGCCTGGCCGCCGGTGCCGGAATACGGCGCCGAACCGAGGCTTTCCGAGCCGCACTGGCCCATGAAGTCGATCTGCATGGTCGCGTTGATGGCGTGCAGGTTGTCGTTCTGGCCAGCCAGATACGGGTCGTTGGTGAAGTCGACCGGGTGCATTTCGAGCGCCGGGTTGCGGTTCATGAACTGGTACAGCTTCTTCGAACCGAGGGCAAAGGTGGCGAGGATCTTGCCGCGCCCGTAGTTCTTCTTGCTGTTGGTGATCACGCCGGCTTCGACCAGGGTCATGATGCCGTCGCCGACCATTTCGGTATGGATACCGAGATCGTGCTTGTGGGTCAGCTGCATGACCACCGCATCGGGAATGCCGCCGTAGCCGATCTGCAGGGTTGCACCATCCGGGATCATGTCGGCAACGTACTTGCCGATGGCCTGCTGGACCGGACCGATCTTGGGCAGACCGACTTCGAGGATGGGATCGTTGCTCTCGGTCAGCGCCGCCACCTGCGAGATGTGGATGTGGCAATTGCCGTTGGCGAAGGGCACGTTCGGATTGACTTCGAGTACCACGGCACGGGCCTTGGCGATCGCCGCCATGGTGTAGTCCGGGGCCAGCGACAGCGAGAAATAGCCGTGCTCGTCCATCGGCGAAACCATCGTGAACACGACATCGGCCGGGCTCAGGTTGTTGTTGATCAGCGACGGCAGCTCGGAGAAATAGGCCGGAATGAAGTCGATCCAGCCCTCCTGGCCGCCCTGACGCGAGGCGCCGCTGAAGAAGTAGGCGGTGTGGCGGATGTTCTCAACGGTTTCCGGATCGAAATAGGCGTACTTGCGCACCGGCAGGATCTGCGACACGGTGACATCGCGAAAATCGCGGCGCGCTTCGGACAAGGCCGTCAGCAGCGAAGGCGGTTCGCCGACCGCGGTCGGGACGACGATGGTGTCGCCATTCTTGACGACACGAATGGCATCGGCGGCCGACATGCGCTTTTGTTGGTATTGGGCCTGAACTGACATTGCTTTCTCCTCCGGATATTGTTTTAAAAAAGCTGATGCTCGCATATTGGTCGGACCAAAAGGCTGACCAGGATCAAAAAAAATCGATGCCTAAGGCATTCCTCTCACGCCGGCTTGCGGTTGCTGCCGGCCACCATGCGGATCTCGAACAGGCGACATTCGAGCGGTCCGTTGAACAGCGGCGTCTTGCGGCTGGGGCGCAGACCGACCAGCTTGGGCAAACGCAGGTCGGCGGTGAAGAAGAAACAGTTCCAGCCGGCCCAGTGCTTTTTCAGGGCCGAACCGAGTTGCGGGTACAAACAGGCGAGTTCGTCCTGCTCGCCGATCCGCTCGCCGTAAGGCGGGTTGGTCACCATGATGCCATTCTCGGTGAGCGGCTGGGTTTCGAGGATATCTGCACGGTCGACCGTCACGGCATTGGCAAAACCGGCTTCCTGCAGATTGCGCCGGGTGGCGCGCACGGCGGTTTCGTCGAGATCGTAACCGCGGATGTCCATCGGCTCGACCGGCTTGACGCGCGCCATGGCGGCCTGCCGGATGTTGGCCCAGTTCATCGCCTCGAAGCTCGACAACAGCTCAAAGGCAAAACCGCGATCCAGGCCGGGCGCGCGATCGAGCGCCATCTGCACGGCTTCGAGCAGGAAGGTGCCGCTACCGCACATCGGATCGACCAGGGCCATGCCGGGCTGCCAACCGGTCATTTTCAGGATGCCGGCGGCGAGATTTTCCTTCAGCGGCGCTTCCACGCTGGCCTTGCGGAAACCGCGCTGCCACAGCGGTTGGCCGGAGGTGTCGAGATACAGCGTGCATTCGTTCTCGGTCAGGAAGACGTGCACGCTGACATCGGGATGCCGCGTCTCGATATTCGGCCGCTCGCCCTTGTCCTCGCGGAAGCGGTCGCAGACGGCGTCCTTGACGCGCAGGGTGACGAAATCGAGCGACTTGAGCGGGCACTTGATCGCCGTCGTGACGACGCGCATGGTGCGGGTCACCGCGAAATGATTCGGCCACAACTGACGCACGGCGAGGCGGTAGATGTCCTCTTCGCTGGCGTACGGTCCCTTCACGACATGCTTGAGGATGCGCGTCGCCAGGCGCGACTCGAGATTGGCCCGGTAGCAGACGCTCCACTCGCCGGAGAAGAAGACGCCGCCATGAATCGCGTGCAGGTCCTCGCCGCCGACGGCGCGCAGTTCTTCAAGCAGCAGTTCTTCGAGGCCGCGCGGGCAGATTGCGAAATATTTATTCATCAGAAGGGCTTCAGGACGGCAAGAAAGACCACGGCAAACAGCACCAGCACGGGCATTTCGTTATAAAAGCGGAACCAGACGTGACTGCGGGTATTGCGCCCGAGGCGGAAAGCCTTGAGCGTCATGCCGCAATGCACGTGGTAGACGACGAGCAGGGCGACCAGGAAAGTCTTGGCATGCAGCCAGCCGCCGGAAAAATTATAGGCGAACCACAGCCACAGGCCGAGCAGTACGGCGAGGATGCCGAGCGGCGTCATGAACTTGAACAGCTTACCGGCCATCAGCAGCAGGCGGTCGCGCTCGGCCGGACTGTCGTCCGGCACCATCGCCAGGTTCACGAAAATGCGCGGCAGGTAGAACAGCCCGGCAAACCAGGCAACGACCAGCGATATATGCAGGGCCTTGACGATCAACATGCGTTTCTCCTTGCAAGCGCCTCTGCTATCCCGGCATCGACTGTCGGGTACGCGAGACGCAGTTTGAATTCTTTTTTGAGCCGCCGATTGCCGATCCGGCGCGATTCGCGCATGAAGGACATCTGCACCGGCGAGAGCTGGCGGGCGGCTTCGGCACGACTCAGACGCGGCGGCCGGGACAGCGCGAAGGCATCCGCCACCCGATCGAAATAGTCGGCCATTTTCAGGTCGGAATCATCGACGACATTGTAGGCGCGATTGGCCCGGCCGTGGCGCAGCGCGGCAACACAGGCGCTGGCCAGATCCTCGGCATGAATGTGGTTGGTATACACGTCGTCAGCGGTACACAGCGCCGGCAGGCCCTTTTTCAGGCGCTCGAACGGCAGGCGATCGGCGGCGTAGATGCCCGGAGCACGCAGGATGGAAACGCTCACGCCGTTGTGCCGCCCCCAGGCGCGCAGGCAGCGTTCGGCATCGACCCGGCGCGCGGCACGGCTGCTTTCCGGCTGCAGGCGACGCGTTTCGTCGATGACCTCGCCAGCGCAATCACCGTACACCCCGGTCGTACTAACGTAGATCAGGCGGCGTGGTAGACTTTTGCCCTTGCTCAAGGCAGCCAGCAAATGCCGGGTGCGCGAGTCGTGGAGGCCTTCGCCGGGCGGTGGTGCGAGATGCAGCACGGCATCGGCCAGACCGGCCAGGCGCTGCAGGCTGGCCGGCTGGTCAAGATCGGCCAGTAGCGGCCGGGCCCCGGCCAGGCGCCATTCGGCGGCACGACCGGGATCGCGCAACAAGGCATGGACGCAACTGCGCTGGGCAAGGCGGGAAAGAATGCGGCGGGCAATGTCTCCGCTGCCGACGATCAGTATTTTTTGCACGGCTGCATTGTAGCCGACCAACAAGGGGAACCGATGAGCCACCAGATTACCGTCCAGCCGAGCGGCCGCCAGTTTGCCGCCGAAACCGACGAAACCATCCTCGAAGCCGCCCTGCGCCAGGGCCTGACCATGCCCTACGGCTGCAAGGACGGCGCCTGCGGCGCCTGCAAGGGCAAGGTCGTCGACGGCAACGTCGACCACGGCAAGTCGCAGGCGCATGCGCTGAGCGATGCCGACAAGGCCGCCGGCCTGACCCTGTATTGCTGCGCCACAGCGAAGAGCGACCTGGTCATCGAATGCAAGCAGATGAGTTCGGCCAACGACTTCCCGGTCAAGATCCTGCCGGCCCGCATCGAGAAGCTCGAGCGCCTCGCCCCCGACGTCATCGACATGCACCTGCGTCTGCCGGGCAGCGAGCAGTTCCAGTTCCTCGCCGGCCAGTACATCGACTTCCTGTTGAAGGACGGCAAGCGGCGCAGCTACTCGCTGGCCAATGCACCGCGCAGCGACGGCATCATCGAATTGCACATCCGCCTGGTGCCGGGCGGCCTGTTCACCGAACAGGTATTCAACAGCCTCAAGGTACGCGACATCCTGCGTTTCGAAGGGCCGCAGGGCGGCTTTTTCCTGCGCCAGGACTCGAAAAAGCCGGTCGTCCTGCTCGCCGGCGGTACCGGTTTCGCGCCGCTCAAGGCGATCGTCGAAAAGGCCATCGCCGACCAGTCGGAACGCCCGCTGCACATCTACTGGGGCGCCAAGGCCAGGGCCGACCTCTACATGCATGCCCTGCCGGAGAAATGGGCGGCCGAACATCCGCACATCAAGTACGTGCCGGTTCTCTCCGAACCGGCGGCCGACGACGCCTGGAGCGGTCGCACCGGCTTCGTGCATCAGGCCGTGCTGGCAGACTTCCCGGATCTCTCGGGCCATCAGGTCTATGCCTGCGGCTCCCCGGTCATGATCGATGCCGCCCGGCGCGATTTCATCGAGAAGTGCGCGCTGCCGGAAGAAGAGTTCTTCGCCGACGCCTTCACCTTCGCGACCCACTGATCGCGAACTGGCTGCGTCGCGCTACAGCCCCTGCGGCTCGAGGCGCAGCCAGACGACGAAGCGGGCGCCCTGCCCGGGCTGGTTCTCGATCGTGATGCGCCCGCCGTAGCGCTCGACCAGCGATTTGCTGACCCACAGCCCAAGGCCGTTGCCGCCCGGCTTGCGAGCCGTGTAGAAGGGCTGGAACAGGCGCTCGCGGTCGGCTTCGCTGACCCCGTGCCCGGAGTCGGCGACGATCAAGCGGATGCCGAGCGGCATGTCGGCGGCGTCCCAGTCCTCGACCGCAATGGTCAGCAGACCACCGTCCGGCATGGCCTGGATGGCATTGACCAGCAGATTGACCATGACCTGCTGCAACTCGTTCTTGTTGCAGGTGATCTGGCGTTGAGAATCGACATGCTGCTCGATGGCGATCTTGTTCGTCTTGAGCAACTGGCGGACCAGGATCAGGCTGTCCTGGATCAGGGGCGCGGCCGCCACCGGCTCGAGATAACCGACATAGTCCTGCGGCCGCGCAAATTGCAGCAGCTTGGCGACAATCAGGCGAATGCGATGGATCTGCTCCTGGATCAACTTGATCTCGGGCTCGACCGGCTCGGCCTGCGGCCCGAGCAGATCGCGCAACACGTCGAGGTTGCCCTGGATGACGGCGATCGGATTGTTGATTTCGTGCGCGACGCCAGCGGTCAACTGCCCGATGGCGGCCAATTTCTCGTTCATCACCAGTTGCGACTGCGCCGCCTTGAGATCGGCCACCGCCTGTTCGAGCGCCGCGGTGCGCTCCGCTACCTTGGCATCGAGCGACTCGCCCCAGCGCTTGAGCGACGAGGCCTGCGACTGCAGACGATCGAGCATGCGATCGAAGTGGGCAGCAACGATGCCAAGGTCATCCGGCGTGGACAGCGGCCCGACGCGGGCATCGACATTGCCCCGCTCGATGGCGTGCATGGTCGAATGCATGCGCTCGATCGGCCGGAACACACTGCGCGCCCAAAAGATCGCAAAAACCCCGGCGATCAGCATGGCGAGCAGGAAGACGCCGGCAATCGCGGCAAAGGCGTGCTGCCGGGCGGTCACGAAAGGGCCTTCGAGGAAGCCGACATAGAGCATGCCGATACGCTGCTGCCGGCTGTCGAGCAGGGGCTCATAGGCCGAGACATACCAGTCGCTGACGACGAAGGCGCGGTCCAGCCAGGTCCGCCCCTCGCCGAGCACGGCCGCATCGACCGCGGCCGAAACGCGGGTGCCGATGGCGCGCGTACTGCCGAACAGGCGCACGTTGGTGGCAACCCGCACGCTGTCGAGGAACAAGGTCGCCGTACCGGCACTGCCGAACGGCAGGGCGCCCTCGGGATAGACGATGGCATTCAGGCGATCGATGAAACTCAGGTTCTTGTTGAGCAGGATGCCGCCGCTGAGCACCCCGAGCAGTCGTCCGCTCGCATCGCGCACCGGCGCAGCAGCGTGGATGACCAGGCCGCGCACTTCGACCTCGCGCTGATCGGCACGCGCGTTGGCGGTAGCGAGCACCGGCGTGCGCGCCCGCTCGGCCAGCGCCGGACTGATCGCAAAGAGCTGGGCGCCGGAAAAAACTTCGGTCGCGGTGCGCGCCTGACCATTCAGCGCCGCCGCGACGACCGGCCAGGCCCGCGCATCGGCCCGGCTACGGTCGACGTCGAGAAAATAGAGAAAATCAAGTTTCTGCTCCTGCTGCACGGCATTGAGCACGCCGGCGACCGCCTTGTCATGCTGTCGCGGCAGCGCTCCCAACACGCGCGCCAGGCGCGCCGAGTCGGCCAGACTGGCCACCGAACCGCCAACCCCCTCGCTGACCCGCTCGTAATACCCGTGTGCGATCGCCAGGTCGCTGCGCACCTTGGTCACCAGCAACTGGTTGAAGTAGTCGCCACCCCAGTAGGCCAGCACCGAGATGGTCAGGGGCAGCACGAAGCCGAGCGGGATCAGCGCCAGCAACAGCAGGCGAACGCGGATCGAGCGCCGGCCAAAGCGCATCAGACGCCCCAGGCCTGGCACTTCCTGTCCATCGTCTTGCGCGAGATGCCAAGCCGCCGGCTGGCTTCCGACTTGTTGCCGTCACAGGCGGCGAGCACCGCGAGGATGTGCGACTTCTCGACCGCCTCGAGTGTTTCGTCGGCACAGGAAAAGGCAGCCGGCGCAACCTCCGGTTCATGGCCGATGTCGAACCAGCCGAGAATCAGCGAACGCTCGATCAGGTTGCGCAATTCGCGCACATTGCCCGGCCAGTCGTAATCGGCCAGACGGGCCAGGGTGCGCGCATCGAGATGCAGCGGCGGCACCCCCAGGCTTGGCGCCAGCTGGGCGACGAAATGATCGAACAGCAGCGGAATATCTTCCGGACGCTCGCGCAGGGGCGGCAGCATGACCTCGAAGACCTGCAGGCGGTAATAGAGGTCCTGCCGGAAGCGCTGCTCGCCGACCTCGAGCTTCAAATCCCGGTTGGTGGCGGCGATGACCCGCACGTCGACGGCGATTTCCTGCTCCGAACCGACCGGCCGGATGCGTTTTTCCTCAAGCACGCGTAGCAGTTTGGCCTGCGCAGACAAAGGCAACTCGGAAATTTCGTCGAGGAAGAGCGTGCCTCCGCGCGCGTAGTAGAACAGACCCTCGCGGCGCTGCTGCGCGCCGGTGTAGGCGCCCTTGATGTGGCCGAACAGTTCCGACTCGATCAGTTCGGCCGCAATTGCCGCGCAATTGACCGGCACGAACGGCCCGTCGGCGCGCGCACTCAACGCATGCAGGGCACGCGCCGCGACTTCCTTGCCGCTGCCGGACTCGCCGCTCAGCAACACGGTCGCTGCGCTCGGCGCGATTTTCTTCAGGCGCTCGCAAACCTTGAATATCGCCTCGGACTGGCCGATCACGCCCGCGACATCCGCAGCGCGCGGACCGACCTCACGGCGCAGGACAAAATTCTCGCGCGCCAGCCGCGAGCGCTCGAAACAGCGCTGGATGGCATTGAGCACCAGGGCCAGCGAAAAAGGCTTGAGCAGGAAATCGGCGGCACCGGCACGCAGGGCTTCGATTGCCGTGTCGAGATCGGCATAGGCGGTCATCAGCACGACATCGCCGGCATAGCCTTCCTCGCGCAATTCGTGCAGCCAGTCGACGCCGGAACAGCCGGGCAAGGCGATATCGAGCACGATCAGGTCGTAACGGCTGCGCTCGAGCAATGGGCGCGCGGCCTCGACACTGCCGGCACTATCGACCACGCCACAGCGGCTGCTCAGCGCCCGCTGCAGGAAGCTGACCATGCCGACCTCGTCATCGACGATCAGCACGGAATATTGCTGCCAGGGAGATTTGCTTTCGCTTGCCGGGAGTTCGTTCATTGCCGTGAAAAGTTGTGCGTAATGGGGGCGCGGCAATTCTCGCACGCTTTCCCGCCCCGTCCATGCCAGGCCGTCCGCCGCACAGGCTTTGGCGCTCCGCTGGCAAGCCGCACCGGCTCTGCCACCTGGGTCAAATTGTCCCGCACCGGGACATTTTGACCCACCCGCTGGCAGGGTCATTTTTTCAACTCATTGCTTATTAAGGAATTGAGCAGCAGGCACGCAGCTTGCACATGTAGCCGCCATCAGTTGCATCGTCGCCGTCCATCAAGCCGGCGGCACAAGGGGAAATGCCGGCGCCACACCGGCCATTGACAGGGGTTCCCGGCGGGCAAGCCGGGGCAAGAGGAGATCTGAATGGAAAGCAAGGAAAAATCAGGAACCGGCCTGCGGGTTAACCGCCGCCAGTTCTTCAAGATATCCGCCGCCGGTCTCGGCGGCTCCGGCCTCGCCGTGCTCGGCATGGCACCGGAAGCGGCACGCGCCGAAGTGCGCCAGTACAAGCTGAGCCGCGCCCGCGAAATCCGCAACACCTGCACCTACTGCTCGGTCGGTTGCGGCGTGCTGATGTACAGCCTGGGCGATGGCGCCAAGAACGCCAAGGCCGAGATCATCCACATCGAAGGCGACCCGGATCACCCGGTCAGCCGCGGTGCGCTGTGCCCGAAGGGCGCCGGCCTGCTCGACTTCATCCACAGCCCGAACCGCCTGAAGTATCCGGAAGTGCGCGAGGCCGGCAGCAAGGAATGGAAGCGCATCAGCTGGCATGAGGCCATCGAGCGCGTCGCCAAGCACATGAAGGCCGACCGCGACGCCAACGTGATCGAGAAAAATGCCGACGGCGTGCCGGTCAACCGCTGGGTTTCCACGGCGATGCTGACCGCCTCGGCCGGCTCCAACGAAACCGGCATCCTGACCCAGAAATTCATCCGTTCGCTCGGCATCGTCGCCACCGACGCGCAGGCCCGTGTCTGTCACGGCCCGACCGTCTCAGCGCTGGCCTCGACCTTCGGGCGCGGCGCGATGACCAACAGCTGGGTCGACATCAAGAATGCCGATTTCATCCTGGTCATGGGTGGCAACGCCGCCGAAGCCCACCCGGTCGGCTTCCGCTGGGCGATCGAAGCGAAGAAGCAGCGCGGCGCCAAGCTGGTCGTGATCGACCCGCGCTTCAACCGCACGGCCGCCGTCGCCGACCTCTACCTGCCGATCCGCGCCGGCGCCGACATTCCCTTCCTGGGCGGCGTCATCAACTGGCTGATCGCCAACGACAAGATCCAGTGGGAATACGTCAAGGCCTACACCAATGCCAGCGCCATCATCGGCGAGGGCTTCGGCTTCGAGGAAGGCCTGTTCTCCGGCTACGACACGGAAAAAGGCAAGTACGACAAATCCAGCTGGAGCTACGAGCTCGACGCCAAGGGCCAGATCAAGACCGATCCGACGCTGCAGCATCCGCGTTGCGTCTGGAACCTGATGAAAGCCCACTTCGCGCGCTATACGCCGGATGTCGTCAGCAACCTGACCGGCACGCCGAAGGAAGGCTTCCTCAAGGTCTGCGAAATGCTTGGCGAAACGGCTGTGCCGAACAAGGTCGGCACCATCCTCTACGCGCTGGGCTGGACACAACACACCGTCGGCGCGCAGAACATCCGCACCATGGCGATGATCCAGCTGCTGCTCGGCAACATCGGCATGCCCGGCGGCGGCGTCAACGCCTTGCGCGGCCACTCCAACATCCAGGGGCTTTCCGACGTCGGCCTGCTGTCGACCGCCCTGCCCGGCTACATGACGCTGCCCAACGAGAAGACGCATCCGACTTTCGACGACTATCTCGCCAAGACGACGCCGAAGACACTCAGCGAAGGCCAGTTCAACTACTGGTCGAACACCCCGAAATTCTTCGTCAGCCAGATGAAGTGGTTCTGGGGCGACAAGGCCACGAAGGAAAACAACTGGGGCTTCGACTGGCTACCCAAGTGGGACAAGATGTACGACGTCCTGCAGGTGGTCGACATGATGCACCAGGGCAAGATCAACGGCTTCGTCGTGCAGGGCTTCAACCCGCTCGCCTCCTTCCCGGATGCCAACCGCGTCACCGAGGCCTTCTCCAAGCTCAAGTACATGGTGATCATCGATCCGATCGCCACCGAAACCTCGACCTTCTGGCAGAACCAGGGCGAATCGCACAACGTCGATCCGAGCCAGATCCAGACCGAAGTCTTCCGCCTGCCCTCGACCTGCTTTGCCGAAGAAGACGGCGCCATCGTCAGCTCGGCGCGCTGGCTGCAGTGGCACTGGAAGGGCGCCGATGCACCGGGCGAAGCCAAGGCCGACCAGGAAATCATCGGCGAGCTGTTCGTCAAGTTGCGCGAGCTGTACCAGAAGGAAGGCGGCAAGGTCACCGAGCCGATCTTCAACGTCGCCTGGAATTACCGCGATCCGAAGTCGCCGAGCGCCGAGGAACTCGCCAAGGAACTCAACGGCAAGGCCCTGGCCGACATCGTCGACCCCAAGGACAAGACCAAGACGCTGGCCAAGAAGGGCGAACAGCTGCCCGGCTTCGCGCTGCTCCAGGACGACGGCTCGACCAGTTGCGCCTGCTGGATCTTCTCCGGCTGCTGGACGCAGGCCGGCAATCAGATGGCCCGCCGCGACAACACCGATACCGGTCTCGGCAACACGCCGGGCTGGGCCTGGTCGTGGCCGGCCAACCGCCGCATCCTGTACAACCGCGCCTCCTGCGACCCGGCCGGCAAGGCCTGGGATCCGAGCCGCAAGCTGATCGGCTGGAACGGTGAACGCTGGAGCGGGGCCGATATTCCCGACTTCAAGGCCGATGCCGGCCCGGAGACCGGCATGAACCCCTTCATCATGAATCCGGAAGGCGTCGGTCGCCTGTTCTGTGTGGACAAGCTGGTCGACGGCCCCTTCCCGGAGCATTACGAGCCGATGGAATCGCCACTCGGCACCAACCCGCTTCACCCCAAGGTGGTGAGCAGCCCGGCCGTGCGCATTTTCAAGGGCGACCGCGAGCGCCTCGGCACGCACAAGGAATACCCGTATGTCGGCACGACCTATCGTCTGACCGAGCACTTCCAGTTCTGGACCAAGTCGGTACGCCTGAACGCCATCGCCCAGCCGGAACAGTTCGTCGAAATCGGCGAAGTGCTGGCCAAGGAAAAGGGCATCGTCCAGGGCGACTGGGTCAAGGTCAGTTCGAAGCGCGGCTACATCAAGGCCAAGGCCGTGGTCACCAAGCGCGTCAAGGAACTGTCGGTGAACCAGCAGACCGTGCACCAGATCGGCATTCCGCTGCACTGGGGCTGGGAAAGCGTCGCCAAGAAGGGCTTCCTGACCAACTCACTGTCGCCTGGCGTCGGTGACTGCAATACGCAGACGCCGGAGTACAAGGCCTTCCTCGTCAACCTTGAGAAAATCTGAGGGGCTTAAGCCATGGCTCTCCAATCACTAGACATCCTCCGCCGCTCGGCGACCACCACGCCGTCCACGCAGATTCGCCAGACGGTCGAAGTCGCCAAGCTCATCGACGTCACCACCTGCATCGGCTGCAAGGCCTGCCAGGTCGCCTGCTCGGAGTGGAACGACATCCGCGCCGAAGTCGGTACGAACATCGGCGTCTACGACAACCCGACCGACCTCGCGGCCAACGCCTGGACGGTCATGCGTTTTGCCGAAACCGAAGAAAACGGCAAGCTGGAATGGCTGATCCGCAAAGACGGCTGCATGCACTGTGCCGATCCGGGCTGCCTCAAGGCCTGCCCGTCACCTGGCGCGATCATCCAGTACAAGAACGGCATCGTCGATTTCCACGAGGAAAACTGCATCGGCTGCGGCTACTGCGTGACCGGCTGTCCGTTCAACGTGCCGCGCATTTCCAAGGACGACGGCAAGGCCTACAAGTGCTCGCTGTGTTCCGACCGCGTCGCGGTCGGCCAGGAACCGGCCTGCGTCAAGACCTGCCCGACCGGCGCCATCCAGTTCGGCTCCAAGGAAGACATGAAGGAAGTCGCCGCCACCCGCGTCGCCGAACTCAAGACGCGCGGCTACGACCAGGCCGGCCTCTACGACCCGCAGGGCGTCGGCGGCACGCACGTGATGTACGTGCTGCACCATGCCGACAAGCCGGAACTCTACAGCGGCCTGCCCGCCAACCCGGCGATCAGCGCCATGGTCGGCCTGTGGAAGGGCTTCGCCAAGCCGCTCGCCACGCTGGCACTGGGTGCCGTCGCGCTGGGCAGCCTGTTCCACTACGTGACCAAGGGTCCGAACGAGGTCTCGAAAGAGATCGAGGATGAAATTGAACGAGAAGACAGCGAAAAGGAGGACGCACAATGATTCGCGATCCGAAAGACCTGAAGCGCTACAACGCTTCCGAACGCGCCAACCACTGGACGGTGGGCATCAGCTTCATCCTGCTCGCCCTCTCCGGTCTGGCCTTCTTCCACCCGGCCTTCTTCCCGCTGACGCAACTGTTCGGCGGTCCGGTCTGGGCACGCATCATCCACCCCTACCTCGGGGTGATCATGGCCGCCGCCTTCCTGGTCATCTTCCTGCGCTTCAAGCATCTCAACAAGATGACGCCGGCCGACAAGGAATGGCTGGCCAAGGCCAAGAACATGGTGGACGGCAACGACCACGACATGCCGGAACAGGGCAAGTACAACGGCGGCCAGAAAGTCATGTTCTGGGCGCTCGCCGCCTGCATGCTGCTGATGACCTTGTCCGGCCTGGCCATCTGGCGCGCCTGGTTCGGCTTCGACATCAACCTCGTGCGCCTCGGCGCCGTGGTGCATGCCGCGGCCGCCGCGGTGATGATCGGCCTGATCATGGTGCACGTCTATGCCGCGATCTGGGTCAAGGGCACGGTGCGCGCCATGTGGTACGGCACGGTCACCCGCGCCTGGGCCAAGCAGCATCATCGCGGCTGGTACCGTCAGGTCACCGGCAAGTAAAGCTTTACCTTGCGCTTTGGGGGCGCATGGCGGCGACGCCGTGCCCCCCGTCTTTTTGAGGAAGGACCGCAGCATGGCCGATTTCCTGATCCGCCCCGACCTGTCCGATGACGACGCCGTTCTGCCGCCAACCGCCGCCCTGCACGATGTCGTCCGCGTCTGCCGCGGCGTCGCCGCAGCCAGCGACGATGAAGTGATCGAGGAAGTCCCGGTCGCGCTTGTCTACAACGGCATTTCGCAGGCCGTGATGCTGGCCTCGCCGGCCGACCTCGAGGATTTCGCCCTCGGCTTCAGTCTCGGCGAAGGCATCCTGGCGCATCGTCGCGAACTGTACGACCTCGAAGTGCGCAACACCTGCAACGGCATCAGCATCGAAATGGACATCGCGCCGCAGCGCTTCCTGCAACTCAAGGAACGCCGGCGCAACCTGGCCGGGCGCACCGGTTGCGGCCTGTGCGGCGTCGAAAGCCTGGCCGACGTGGCGCGCATGCCGGCCGCGCTCGCAACGACGGGCGAGCAACAAGTCAGCCTCGCCGCCATCGACCGCTGCCTGCAACAGCTCAACGACTGGCAGCCCCTGCGCCGCCAGACCGGCTCGGCGCACGGCTCGGCCTGGGCCGATCTCGCTGGCAACATCCAGTGCTGCCGCGAGGATGTCGGCCGCCACAATGCGCTCGACAAACTGGTCGGCGCCCTCGCCCGCCAGCAAACGCCACGCGGTGCCGGCTTCGCGCTGGTCACCAGCCGCGCTTCCTATGAAATGGTGCAGAAAGCGGCCACCGCCGGCATCTCCACCCTGGTTGCGATTTCCGCACCAACCTCGCTCGCCATTCGCCAGGCCGAAGCTGCCGGTATCATGCTGCTCGGCTTCGCCCGCCCCGGCCAGCTCGTGGCCTACAGCCACAGCGAACGCCTCGGCACGCAGGCCGAAAACCTGCTCCACCCCGTCATCTAAGCACTCCCCAACCAGCCACCATGAACCTGCCGCCCCCGAATTTGCCACCCCAAGTCCTGCCTTCGACCGTCACCCCGCCCGCCCTGCTCGCCCCGGCCGCCGATCTCTTCGCCCGCCGTGCCGCCCGCCTGCGTCATCTCGCCGGCGGCCACAGCATGGCGCCCTGGCTGTTGTGGCTGGCTGACCTGGCGGATGCACAGCAACAGGCTTTGGCAGGCCTTGCCGACAGCGGCCTGCGCCAGAGCGCCACGCTCGATCCGCAACACCCCGTGCTGCATGCCGGGCAAGCGGCTCTGCGTGATACCTGGCCGGCGATCTGCGCCAGTCTGGCCGCAGCGGTCAACGTCGATTTGCAGGCCGAAACCAGCGCCAGTCTCGAACAACGCGCCGCCGCCTGCCTCGAGCTTGCTGCAGGACAGGCCGTCGCCGCCGGCCGCGACACGATCGACCTGATCGTCGCCGCCGCCCTGCAAGTTGTCTGGAGCGGTGCCGCCCGCCAGCTCGGCCTGCCCACCGCCAGCAATCTGGAGAGTGAGCCGGAAAACTGCCCCTGCTGCGGCAGCGCCGCGGTCGGCAGCATCGTGCGCGCCGGTGACGGCGTCGCCGGCCTGCGCTATCAGGAATGCAGCCTGTGCGCGACGCGCTGGAACGCCGTGCGCGCCCGCTGCACGCTGTGCACCGACGGCAGCGTGGTCAATTATCTCGGCCTCGAAGGCAGCAGCGGCGCCGTCCAGGCCGAAACCTGCGAGCACTGCCACGGCTATATCAAGACTTTCTTCCAGGACAAGGATATCAACGTCGATCCGCTCGCCGACGACCTGGCGACGCTGGCCCTCGACGTGCTGGTCGGCGAGCAGGGCTATGCGCGCGCCCTGCCCAATCTCTTCCTCGGCGAGGGCGAAGCGGCCTGAACGCCCTGCCTACAGGGCGCAGCACGGCGCCCTGAATAACGCCCGGGGATCGCGCCGGCAAACCTCAGAGGTGCGAATTACTCGCCGAGATAGGCGGCGCGCACTTTCGGGTCTTCGAGCAGGGCGACCGAGTCGCCGTGCAGCGTGATCGCGCCGCTTTCCATGACGTAGGCGCGCTGGCTGACCTGCAGCGCGAGCTTCGCATTCTGCTCGATGAGCAGGGTGGTCATGCCATCGGCGGCGACGGCGCGGACGACTTCAAAAATCTTCTGGACCATGATCGGCGCCAGGCCCATCGACGGTTCGTCGAGCAGCAGCAACTTGGGCCGGCTCATCAGGGCGCGGCCGATCGCCAGCATCTGCTGTTCGCCGCCGGAGAGGGTGCCGGCAAGCTGGGTTTCGCGCTCCTTGAGGCGCGGAAAATAGCCGTAGACCTTGGCCAGGTCGATCGCGATTTCCGCCTTGTCGTCGCGGATGAAGGCGCCCATTGCCAGGTTCTCGGCCACCGTCAGGCGCGGGAAGACGCCGCGCCCTTCCGGGACCAGCGCGATGCCCTTGCGGATGATGTCGTGCGGCGCAATGCGGCCGATTTTCTCGCCGCAGAAATGCACATTGCCACCCACCGCATCGATGACGCGGGCGATCGCCTTCAGGGTGCTGGTCTTGCCGGCGCCATTGGCACCGATCAGCGCGACCATCTCGCCCTGATTGACGTGGAAGGTGATGCTGCGCACCGCCTGGATGCCGCCATAGGCGACGTGGAGTCCAGTTACTTCAAGCACCTAGGTAAGCCTCGATGACACGTTGATCTTTCTGCACGACGGCCGGCACGTCCTCGATGACGAGGGCGCCGTAATCGAGCACCGCGACGCGGTCGCACAGGCCCATGACCAGTTTGACGTCGTGTTCGATGAGCAGCACGGTCGTGCCGTCCTTGCGGATGCCCTCGATCAGCTCGCGCAGCTCTTCGGTTTCGGTAGCGTTCATGCCCGCCGCCGGTTCGTCGAGGCAGAGCAGCTTCGGCTCGGTGGCCAGGGCGCGGGCGATTTCCAGACGACGCTGGTCGCCGTAGGACAGATTTTTGGCGAGGTCGTCGGCACGCTCGGCAATTTCGACGTAATGCAGCAGGTCGACCGCACGCTGGCGAATCGCCGCTTCCTCGGCCTTGTTGGCGGCGCTCTGGAAGATGGCGCCGAAAACGCCGGCCTGCGTGCGCACATGCCGCCCGACCATGACGTTCTCCAGCGCCGTCATGTTGCCGAACAGGCGGATGTTCTGGAAGGTCCGCGCAATG
Organism: Quatrionicoccus australiensis; assembly: GCF_020510425.1. NCBI lineage: Bacteria > Pseudomonadati > Pseudomonadota > Betaproteobacteria > Rhodocyclales > Azonexaceae > Quatrionicoccus > Quatrionicoccus australiensis. The sequence continues at coordinate 2,373,808 of NZ_JAHBAH010000001.1, read as the reverse complement.
CCGCGCGCTGCCGCCTTTTGCGGCGCATCGGCGACGAGCGTTTCACCGGCAAAGGTGAAGCCGCCGCCGTCCGGCACGTAGAGACCGGTCATGCAGTTGAAGAAGGTCGTCTTGCCAGCGCCGTTCGGGCCGATCAGGCCGTAGATCTCGCCTTGGCGTATCGTCAGCGAAACGTCGCGCAGCGCCTTGACGCCGCCGAAATGCTTGGCGATGGCTTTGGCTTCGAGCAGGATTTCACTCATCGCGTCGCCTCCTTCAGCGCGCGTTTGCGCTCCGGCGACGGCCACAGGCCGGCCGGCTTGAAGCGCATGACGAGCACCAGCGCGAGGCCGAAGACGAGCAGGCGCAGGCTTTCCGGATCGAGCAGTTGCTTGCCGAACAGGGCCGTCTGCAACGGCCCGACGCCGTAGCGCAGCACTTCCGGCAGGATGCTGAGCAGCACCGCGCCGAGGATCACGCCGGGAATGTGCCCCATGCCGCCGAGCACGACCATGGCCAGGATCATGATCGACTCGTTGAGCGAGAAGCTCTCCGGCGACACGAAGCCCTGCATGGCCGCGAAGACGCCGCCGGCGATGCCGCCGAAACTGGCACCCATCGCGAAGGCGAGCAGTTTGAGGTTGCGCGTGTTGATGCCGACTGCCTTGGCGGCGATCTCATCCTCGCGGATGGCCTGCCAGGCGCGGCCGATGCGCGAATTCTGCAGACGCAGGTTGACGACGATGACCAGGCTGACCAGCGCCAGCAGCAGGAAATAGTATTTTTGCGGTCCACTCAGCGCAAAGCCGAAAATCTGCGTCGTGCCCGAAAACTTGAAAGCACCGATCGCCACCGGGTCGATCAGGGTGATGCCCTGCGGCCCGTTGGTGATATTGATCGGCGCATTCAGGTTGTTCATGAAAATGCGCACGATCTCGCCGAAACCCAGGGTCACGATCGCCAGGTAATCGCCGCGCAGCTTGAGCGTCGGCGAACCGAGCAGCACGCCGAACAAACAGGCGACCAGCGCCCCGATCGGCAGGATCACCCAGAACGGCAGATGCAGCCCGAAATGCGGACTGGCGAGCAGCGCCCAGCTGTAGGCGCCGACCGCGTAGAAGGCGATGTAGCCGAGATCGAGCAGGCCGGCCAGGCCGACCACGATGTTCAGGCCGAGCGCCAGGAAGACGTAGAGGATCGCGTAGTCGAGAATGCGTACCCAGGCCTGACCGGCCAGCGCGGCGGCAAACGGCAGGGCGAGCAGAGCCACTGAAATCAGGCCGATTCCGACGGTCGACCGCATAGAAAACAGGTTTTTCATGCAGCCTCCCATGCGAAGGCAAGACGAGGCGGCAAGCCGCCCGCCGGCGAGACAGTGCACGCGCACGGCGAGTCGGCGAGTGGTGCAGCCAACGACGTATTGGCGAGCAGGGGTAGCTGCATCATGCTCGGTCCCCTGTCTTCTCGCCAAACAATCCCGAGGGCTTGAACATCAAAACAATGATCAGCACGACGAAGGCAAAGATGTCCTGGTAATGGCTGCCGAGGAAGCCGCCGGTCAAATCGCCGATGTAGCCGGCGCCGAGCGCCTCGATGATGCCGAGCAGCACGCCGCCCAGCATCGCGCCGGCGAGGTTGCCGATGCCGCCGAGCACGGCGGCGGTGAAGGCCTTCAGGCCGAGCATGAAACCCATCTGGTAATGCGCGTTTTCGTAATAGGTGCCGACCATGACGCCGGCGAGTGCCCCGAGCGCTGAGCCGATGACGAAGGCGGCGGCGATGACGCGGTTGATATTGACGCCCATCAGGCTGGCCACCGGCATGTTTTGCGAGGTGGCGCGCATCGCCATGCCGAGCTTGGTGCGATAGACGAGAAGCAGCAAGCCGCCCATGGTCAGTGCCGAAACCAACACGATGATGACCTGCACCGAGGTGAAATTGGCACCGGCAAACTCGAAGTCGATCTTGGGCAGCAAGGGCGGGAAAACGAGGTAGTTGCGCCCCCAGATCATCATCGCCAGGTTCTGCAGCACGATGGACATGCCGATCGCGGTGATCAGCGGCGCCAGGCGCGGCGCATTGCGCAAGGGACGGTAGGCGATGCGCTCCAGCCCCCAGCCGAGCGCCATGCACACGGCGACGGCGGCGATCAGCCCGGCCAGACCGGCGAGGGCGACAGGCATGCCGACCTTGATCAACATGCCGGATACCGTGATGGTGACCAGGGTGCCGATCATCACCACTTCGCCATGCGCGAAATTGATCAGGCCCATGATGCCGTAGACCATCGTGTAGCCGAGCGCGACCAGGGCGTAGATGCTGCCCTGGACAAGCCCGTTGATGATTTGCTGGAGGAAAATATCCATTTTGTGTAAGTCGACCGCTGCATATGGAAACGGCACCTCGCGGTGCCGTTTCCCCAGGCCGGATTGGCCTTATTTCTTCTCGACTGCTGCCTTGGTGGCTTCTGCCGCGTTCTTGACCGCGGTTGCACCGGCCTTGACCGCATCCTTGCCCGCTTCGGCACCGGCCTTCAGCGCGTCCTTGCCGGCTTCGGCGGCGGCACCGGCGACGGCCTTGGCGGCATCCTTGACTTCCGCCACGGCTTCCTTGACTTCGGCCTGCGCGGTAGCGACAGCACCGCCACCCAGCGTCTCGACGTATTCGAGCTTGCCGCCCTTGTACTGATAGACGGAAATGGCGCCACCCTTCAGGTCGCCGAACTGGTCGAACTCAATCAGGGCGGTGACGCCGTCCAGCTTGGTCTGACCCAGTGCCGGCAGGTACTTGGCCGGTTCGACGGAGTCGGCACGCTTCATGGAATCGGCGACAACCATCACGGCGTCGTAGACATACGGTGCATAGAGCTGGATTTCAGCGCCGAATTTCTTCGTGAACTTCTCGCGGAATTCCGGACCCTTGGCCAGTTTTTCCAGCGGCATGCCCGGCAACGAGCAGAAATGGCCTTCGGCCGCATCGCCACCCAGCTTCATGAACTCCGGCGTACATACGCCGTCGCCGCCGAGGAACTTGGCCTTGATGCCGAGTTCCTTCATCTGCTTGGCCATCGGGCCGCCCTGGGCGTCCATGCCGCCGTAGAAGACGAGGTCGGCCTTCTTGCCCTTGATCTTGGTCAGGATGGCCTTGAAGTCGGTCGCCTTGTCGTTGGTGTATTCGTTGGCCACGACCTTGAGGCCGGAAGCCTCGGCAGCCTTGCGGAACTCGTCGGCCAGACCCTGGCCGTAGGCGGTGCGGTCATCGACCACGGCCACCGTCTTGACGCCCTGCTTGGCGGCAAACTCGCCGAGTGCCTTGCCCTGCTGCACGTCATTGGCCATGACGCGGAAGGCGGTATTGAAACCTTGTTGCGTGTATTTCGGATTGGTCGCCGAACCGGAAACCTGCGGGATGCCGCCGTCGAAATAGAGCTTGGAAGCCGGGATCGTGGTGCCCGAATTGAGGTGGCCGATGACGCCGTTCACCTTGGCATCGACCAGCTTCTGGGCAACGATGGCGCCCTGTTTCGGGTCGGCTGCATCGTCTTCGGCGAGCAGCTCGAACTTGATCTTGGCACCGCCGATTTCCATGCCCTGGGCGTTCAGCTCGTCGATCGCCAGCTTGGCGCCGTTTTCATTGTCCTTGCCGAGGTGAGCCTGCGGGCCGGTCATCGGCGCAACGTGGCCGAGCTTGACGACAACTTCGGGCTTGGCGGCGGGGACGGCCGGTACGGCGACCGGTTTCGCTTCTTCTTTTTCACCACAGGCGCCAAGGGCGAACACTGCGGCAACGGAGAGGGCAACTACGGAAAGCTTGGCTTGCATCGATGGATCTCCTGTTCGGTGGGGTGACGAGGAATGGGGGGCGACGCCATGATTCTCCCGATCGACTCTCGGTCCGTCAATCATGCTGCGCTATAGTCTCACGGATTAACGGAGTTTATTGATGCCTTTCCTGCCTGCCCCCCTGGTCGAAGCGCTCGACCGCCACTTTGCCCAACGCTTCTCGCGCGGCGAATCCGCCTGCCTTCAACACGGTCGCGACGAGTCCGTACACCAGCCGCAACCGCCGCAAGGCGTCGTGCTCGTGGAAAACACCGATGAAATCGTGTTGACCGTAAAACTCTGCGCCGAACACGGCGTGCCGATCATCCCCTACGGTGTCGGCAGCTCGGTCGAAGGCCACGTCCTGGCGCCACAAGGCGGCATCTCGCTCGACCTCTCGGGCATGAACCAGGTCATCGCCATCCATGCCGAAGACGGTGACGCCACGGTCCAGGCCGGCGTCACCCGCATGCAGTTGAACAACGCGCTGAAAGGCACCGGCCTGTTCTTCCCGATCGACCCGGGCGCCGACGCAACGCTGGGCGGCATGGCTGCAACCCGCGCCTCCGGCACCAACGCCGTGCGCTACGGCACGATGCGCGACAACGTCATGGCCACCAAAACCGTGCTTGCCGACGGCCGCGTCATGAACACCGGCGGGCGCGCCCGCAAGTCCTCGGCCGGCTATGACCTGACCCGCCTGCTGGTCGGCTCGGAAGGCACGCTCGGCATCATGGCCGAACTGACCGTCAAGCTCTATCCGATTCCCGAAGCCATCTCGGCCGCGGTGTGCACCTTCCCGGACATCGAGTCGGCGGTGCAGACGGTGATCCAGACCATCCAGCTCGGCGTGCCGGTGGCGCGCATCGAGCTGCTCGACACGCTGTCGCTCTCCGCCATCAACAAGTTCAGCAAGACGACGCTGGCGGAAGCGCCGACGCTGTTCTTCGAATTCCACGGCAGCCCGGCCGGGGTCGAGGAACAGGCGGCAACCGTGCAGGCCATCGCCGACGAACTCGGCGGCGCCAACTTCGAATGGGCAACCCGGCCGGAAGACCGCACGCGCCTGTGGCAGGCCCGTCACGACGCCTATTTCGCCTGCCTGCAACTGAAGCCCGGCTGCCGCTGCTTCCCGACCGACGTCTGCGTACCGATCTCGCGCCTCGCCGAGTGCGTCGCCGCGACCTATGAAGACATCGCCCAGGTATCGATTCCGATTGCGCTGTTCGGCCATGTCGGCGACGGCAATTTCCACCTCGTCGTCCTGGTCGACACCGACAACGCCAAGGAAATGGAAGAAGCCGCCTGGATCAGCAGCCGCGTCGTCGAACGTGCCATCGCCATGGAAGGCACCTGCACCGGCGAACACGGCATCGGCCTCGGCAAGCGCAAGTACCTGGAGAAGGAACACGGCGCCGTAGCGGTCGACGTCATGCGCAGCCTGAAAATGGCGCTCGATCCGCACAACCTGCTCAACCCCGGCAAGATCCTGCCGCCACCGTCACTTTAAGCAGCTCGCGTCAGACCCGCCGTGTCCCCGCTCAGCCTTCGCCTGAAACTCACGCTCGGCGCCATCTCGATCGGCATCCTGTTGCTGCTGGTCCAGTCTGTCGTGCAGTTTTACGCGCTGCGCGGCGAGCTGACGGTGCGCATCCAGGACGAGCAGTTCACGCTGCTCAGCACGCTGGCCGGCCATCTCGACGACAAGATCGAAGAACGCCTGCTGGCGCTCAGCCAGTCGGCCAGATCGATCCCCCCGGATAAAATCGGCGACCTTGCGGCACTGGAAAAGCACCTGCAAGGCAAGACGGCGCTGCTGACGCTGTTCGACGACCTCTACATCTTCGATGCCGAGGGCGTGCTGCTCGTCGACTGGCCGGTCAAACCCGGCCGGCGCACGCTCGACATGTCGGGCCGAGACTACATCCAGTGCGTGCGCAGCACCCTGCGCAGCTGCATCTCGCAACCCATCCTCGGCAAGGCCACCAAGCAACCCATCGTGGTGCTCGCCGCGCCGCTGCTGGACGGCAGGGGCAAGCTGCTGGCCATCGTCGGTGGCGTGCTCAACCTTTACAAACCCAACCTGATTGGCGAACTCAGCCAGCGCAAGATCGGCGAGAACGGCTACCTCTATCTGGTTTCACGCGAACGACTGCTGATTTCCCACCCCGATCGCGCCCGCATCATGCAAGCAGTTGCCAGCAAGACCGAGAACCCGGCGCTCGACAGGGCGGTGAATGGCTTCGAAGGCACCCAGGAAGGCGTTAACAGCTACGGCATGCAAGGCCTGTTTACATTCAAGCGCCTGCACAGCACCGGCTGGATTCTCGCCTCGGTCATCCCGAGCGAGGAAGCCTTCCGGCCGATCAGCCGAATCCGGCAGAACATGGCGCTGATCACCCTGTCCCTGATTCTCCTCAGCATTCCCCTGCTCTGGTCGATCTCGCGCCGCCTGGTCCAGCCCTTCGAGCAACTGGCGACGGCGATGCGCCAGCGCGCCGCCGCCATGCAGCCGCACCAGCCGGCCGAGCCGGTCATCGAATCGGGGAGCAGCGAAGTGCGTAGCGTGGCCGCCGCTTTCAACGAGTTTCTCGCCGCCCGCAACCAGGCCGAAGAAGCCCTCGCCGCAAGCGAGGCCGAGCGCACCCGCATCATGGAAAACCTGGCGCAGGCGAAGGATGCCGCCGAAGCCGCGAACCGCGCCAAGAGCCAGTTCCTGGCCAACATGAGCCATGAAATCCGCACCCCGATGAACGGCATCATCGGCACCATCGACCTCGCGCTGATGCACCCGCTCGACGACCAGACGCACGAACTGGTCAGCATCGCGCACCACTCGGCGGCGAGCCTGCTCGGCATCCTCAACGACATCCTCGATGTTTCGAAAATCGAAGCCGGCAAACTGCAGATCGTCGCCATCCCCTTTACACCGGGCGAGCTGATCGACGACATCCTCGGCCTGATGGCCGCCGGCATCAGCGAAAAAGGTCTGCAATACCACCTCGAGCTGCCGGCCAGCATCCCCGAAATATTGCTCGGCGACGCCCTGCGCCTGCGCCAGATTCTGCTCAACCTGATCGGCAACGCCATCAAGTTCACGCAACTGGGCAGCATCAATGTGACGCTGGAACTGCTCAGCCAGGCCAAGCAGGCCTGCGTCATCGCCTTCACGGTGGCCGACACCGGCATCGGCATTCCGGCCGACCGCCAGAAAGCCATCTTCGACGCCTTCGCCCAGGCCGATGGCTCGACCACCCGCCAATACGGCGGCACCGGCCTCGGCCTGACCATCTCGAAACAGCTGGTCGAACTGATGGGCGGTGAAATTTCGCTGCACAGCGAGGTCGGCGTCGGCAGTACCTTCCGCTTCACGCTGCCCTTCGCGCTGCCGGCGTAAACCCTGACTTGCCGGAACAATCGCCGGCCGGCACAATCCAATCTCCAACGCAGCCCGTGCCACCACCCCCGGCGCGGGCTGAACGCAACCGCCCACAAGGCGACAAAAAATGGAGACAAACATGGGTCATCCCCTGCCACCGGCTGCGCTCGCCGGTTCGTCAGCACTGCTCGACGAAAAATACAGCCGCAACACCGGCCGCGTCTTTCTGACCGGCACCCAGGCGCTGATCCGCCTGCCCATGCTGCAACGCGAACGCGATCTCGCCGCCGGGTTGAACACCGCCGGTTTCGTTTCCGGCTACCGCGGCAGCCCGCTCGGCAATCTCGATCTCGGCCTGTGGAAAGCGAAGGAACATCTCGCCAGCCACCACATCAGCTTCCAGCCCGGCATCAACGAAGACCTCGCCGCCACCGCCGTTTGGGGCAGCCAGCAGATCGGGCTGTTTCCGGGCGCGAAGTACGACGGCGTGTTCGGCCTGTGGTACGGCAAGGGGCCGGGCGTGGACCGCTGTGGCGACGTCTTCCGCCACGCCAATGCCGCCGGTTCGGCCAAGTTCGGCGGGGTGCTGGTCATCGCCGGCGACGACCATGCGGCCAAGTCCTCGACCCTGCCGCACCAGACCGAGCATGTCTTCAAGGCGGTGATGATGCCGGTGCTCTATCCGGCCAACGTCCAGGAATACCTCGACTTCGGCCTGCACGGCTGGGCGATGAGCCGCTATTCCGGTTGCTGGGTGGCGTTCAAGGCGCTGGCCGACACTGTCGAAACCTCGGCCTCGGTGAATATCGACGGCGCAGCGGTCGACATCAAGATTCCGGCCGATTTCAGCTTGCCGCCCGACGGCCTCAACATCCGCTGGCCGGACCCGCCGCTGGTCCAGGAAGCTCGCCTGCTCAACCACAAGCTGTACGCCGCGCTCGCCTACTGCCGGGCCAACCGGCTCGACCGCGTGATCATCGATTCGCCGGCGCCACGGCTCGGCATCCTGACCGCGGGAAAAAGCTATCTCGACGTGCGTCAGGCTTTGGATGAACTCGGCATCGACGCGGCGCTCGCCGCGCAGATCGGCATCCGCCTCTACAAAGTCGGCATGGTCTGGCCGCTCGAACCGGAAGGCGTGCGCCACTTCGCCGAGGGGCTGGAGGAAATCCTCGTCGTCGAGGAAAAACGGCAATTGCTCGAATACCAGTTAAAGGAAGAACTGTACAACTGGCGCGATGACGTGCGCCCGCGCATCGTCGGCAAATTCGACGAAAAAGGCGAGTGGACCGCTGGCGAGGCCGGTTACCTGGCGCACAGCGACTGGCTGCTGCCGGCCGCCGGCGAACTGCCGGTGGCGAGCATCGCGCGCGTCATCGCCGAACGCATCGGCCGTTTCTTCACCTCGCCGGCCATCGCGGCCCGCCTGAAGATGCTGGAAGCCAAGCAACAAGCCGCAAAAATGCCCGTCGTGCTCGCCGAGCGCAAACCGCATTTCTGCTCCGGCTGCCCGCACAACACCTCCACGAAAGTGCCGGACGGCTCGCGCGCCGTCGCCGGCATCGGCTGCCATTACATGGTGACCTGGATGGATCGCTCAACCTCGACCTTCACCCACATGGGCGGCGAAGGCGTGCCCTGGGTCGGCCAGGCGCCGTTCACCGAGGAAAAGCACATCTTCGCCAATCTCGGCGACGGCACCTATTTCCACTCCGGATTGCTCGCCATCCGCCAGTCGGTCGCGGCGAAAGTGGCTATCACCTACAAGATCCTCTACAACGACGCCGTCGCCATGACCGGCGGCCAGCCGGTGGACGGCGTGCTCAGCGTCGCCCGCATCACGCGCCAGCTCGAAGCCGAAGGCGTCGGCAGGATGGTCATCGTCGCCGCCGAGCCGGAGAAATACGCCGAGATCACGGATCTTGCCCCGAACGTGCCGGTCCGCCACCGCGACGAGCTCGACGCCGTGCAGCGCGAGCTGCGCGAATATCCCGGCGTTTCCATCCTGATCTACGACCAGGTCTGTGCCACCGAAGCCCGCCGGCGCAGGAAGCGCGGCAAGATGCCGGCGGTGAATCAACGCGTCGTCATCAACGAAGCCGTCTGCGAAGGCTGCGGCGATTGCTCGGTACAATCCAACTGCCTGTCGGTGGTGCCGGTCGAAACCGCCTTCGGCACCAAGCGCCAGATCGACCAGTCTTCGTGCAACCAGGATTTCTCCTGCCTCAAGGGCTTCTGCCCGAGCTTCGTCACCGTTGAAGGCGCGACGCTGAAAAAAGGCCGTTCCCAGACGGTCGACCGTACAGACTGGCCCGAATTGCCCGAGCCGCAACTGCCGTCCACAGAACGTCCCTACAACCTGCTGATCACCGGCGTCGGCGGCATGGGCGTCATCACCCTGGGCGCGCTGGTCGGCATGGCCGCCCACCTCGACGGCAAGGGCATCTCGACCCTCGACATGACCGGCCTGGCGCAGAAATACGGCGCCGTCTTTTCGCACCTGCGCATCGCTGACCGCCCCGAGGATATCCACGCCGCACGCATCGCCACCGGCGAAGCGCATGCCGTGCTCGGTGGCGACCTCGTGGTCAGCGCCAGCCCGGAAGCCATGGCCAGAATGCTTGAAGGCAGAACGCGCGCCGTGGTCAGCTGCACCGAGACGCCAACCGCCGACTTCACGCGCCAGCGCGACTGGCACTTTCCGCTCGCCGGCCTGCAACAGCAACTGCGCGCGGCGCTCGGCGACGAGCATGTCCGCTTCATCGACAGCAACCAGCTCGCCACGGCGCTGATGGGCGACGCCCTTTACGGCAACATGCTGCTCCTCGGCTACGCCTGGCAGATGGGTCTGGTGCCGGTCTCCGCCGCAGCGCTCGACCAGGCCATCGTGCTCAACGGCACAACCGTCGATGCCAACCGCCTGGCCTTCCTGTGGGGCCGCCGCGCTGCCGCGCAAGGCGCAGCGGTCGACGCCATCGTCGGGGCCAAAACCGCCCGCCCCAACCCGGCAGAGCAAACGCTGGACGAACTGATCGCCAGCCGCGTCGAACACCTCACCGCCTACCAGGATGCCCGCCTCGCGGCGCGCTACGCCGGCCGCGTCGAACGCATCCGCGAACTCGGCGATGCCGAACTGACGCGCGCCGTCGCCACCCAGTACGCCCGCCTGCTCGCCCCCAAAGACGCCTGGGAAGTCGCCCGCCTGTACGCGCAGACCGACTTCCTGAAGAGCCTGAACGAGCGTTTCGACGGCGACCTGCGCCTCAGCTTCCACCTCGCCCCGCCCGGCCTGAGCCGCCCCGGCCCCGACGGCCGGCCCAAAAAACTGCGCTTCGGCGCCTGGCTGCTGCCGATTCTCAAGGTCATGGCCAAGGCCCGCCGCTTACGCGGCAGCTGGCTCGATCCCTGGCAAAACAACCCGGAAAACACGGTCGACCGCCAACTGCTGGCCGATTACGAAAGCGATCTCGACTTGATCGTCGGCCATCGCACGCATCCTGAAGTTGCCGCACTGGCCAACTGGCCGGCCGAAGTACGCGGCTTCGGGCCGGTCAGGTTAAGCAGCTGGAAACGGATCGAGCCAAACTTGATAAAAATCCGCCAACAAATTGCCCACCTCTCCGGCACGTCATCCGTATAGATTCCAGAACAAGCAGAATATCTTTTTACCAACTTTGTTCTTTTTGGGATACTGAATGACAAATTCACCAACAGCGCCAAGGAAAAAAATGCACATCAAATCAACCCTTGTCTTCAGCACGCTCGCCTTCGCCTGTTGTGCGGCGCAGGCCGAAGACTGGACCGTATCCGCCGGTCTGCAAAACCGGGACGTGAAAATTTCGCGCTCCACCGGCAAGTACCATGACGAAGCCTGGAGTGCCAACACTTCGCTGATGAAGAAAGTCGACGCCTTCACCTACGTCGGTGGCAGCCTGTCCTATCGCAACGACAATGCCGAATCGAGCGGAGCGCTCAAGACCAGCGTGGACTCGTCCGCCGTGTTCGGCATGGCATTCCTGATGCGCGATCTCGGACAGGGTCGTCTGCTCAACGCCAGCCTTGGCTACGGCAATATCAACCTGGACAGCAATTCCGCCTTTCTGAGCTACGGTGCCAACAGCAACGTTCTGACCGCCGGTCTTGGCCTGTTCCAGACGCTGCCACTGAGCCCGAACCTGTCCGCGGTACTCGGTGCGCAATACACCTACATCCACAGTGACAACGACAGTTACCGGACCAGCGCCGGCACCGACATCGCCGGCATCAAGGGTGACAGCGGCTTGCTCGCCCTTTCCGGCAAACTGAGCTGGCGTATCGACAAATGGATACCAACCGTGAGCCTGGCCTGGAATCGCTCCGACAAGGCTTTCCTGCCGCAATCGACGGACAAGGACTATTTTTCGTACGGCATCGGTATCGGCTACCAGGTCGATCCGAACCTGAGAGTCGCACTAAATTACGGCAGCGTGGCCGCCAAGCAGGACGTCAAGGAAAACACCGTGGGCCTCAATGCGACGCTCCGGTTCTAATCAAGGCAAACGGACAACAATCATGCAAAAAATCCAATCCGGCAAATTCGCCACCCTGCGCAACCTCCTTCTGGTCGGCCTCATCGCGACCCTGACCGCTTGTGCATCAACCACTTCGTCGGACGGTTCGCGGCCGGCATCCGGGTCCGTTCAGATTAACTGGACAGACGATAGCGGCGAACATAGCAGCAAGTTCTACAAACATATTTTCAGCACCCCGATCGAGAACAAGATCGTCGTCAAGCCGGGCACCGTGGCCAGTGCAAGCTACCGCAACTCGGACAACGACCCGATTTTCGCGACCGACTCGCTGGTCTGCCCTTCCTCTTGCCCAACCGGCCAAACCTCGGTGATCACCCAGTCCTGCACCTACACCTGTTCGGCTTCCTGCGGCTGTGAAGCACCGCCAGCCCCGCCGGCCAACAGCACCACGACGCCAGACACAAATGCAATCGACAACGCAGTAGATAGCGTGATCGACAAGGCATTCAGCATGCCGGCCTATATGATCTAAGGGCAAAAAGACCCTACCTGGCGAGCCGGAGCCTGCGTGCTTCGGCTCGTGCCGGACCAAACCCGGCAGGCAAGAGTCACAAAAGGGACAGGTTGAATTGAAAAGGCTTAATGCCTCCGTCCCCTTCGGGCCGGCGCCAAGATCTGCGCAGGCCGCTTCTTGCAAAGCGCAGGACGATGCGACGGCGCGTGTACTGCTCGGCCCGCGTCACACGTCGAAGTCCGGCTGACGGCGCTCAAGGATGGAGACCGCCCCATCCTGGCGAACTAAGCCACGCGAAACTCCGCAACCGTCAATGCCAGGCGCTGCGAAAGCGAGCGCAGGTCATCGGTTGAGGCGCTGATGCTCTGGGCCGCCGCATTGTTTTCTTCCACCATGTTGGCGATGCGCTCCATGCTCTGCGCAATTTCGGTGGAGGCGACCTTCTGCTCGGTGACCGAATTGCTGATTTCGGTGACGCCGTGCCGCGACTGCATGACGGAGTCGCGGGAGTGATTGAGGACCCCCTCCACTTCGGCAGCGATTTGGCTACTGGTCTGTATGGATTTTTCCCCGGCATCAATCGCCGCCTGAACGGCACCGGACTGCGCCATGATCGTCTGCGTGACGGCATCGATCTCATTCGCCGAGAGGCCGGATTTTTCCGCCAGCTTGCGTACCTCATCGGCCACCACGGCAAATCCCCGCCCGGCCTCGCCGGCCCGCGCTGCCTCAATCGCGGCATTGAGTGCGAGCAGGTTGGTCTGGTCGGCAATGTCGCGCACTTCCTTGGTCATGCCGGTAATCGCTTCGGTGCTCTTGACGAAGGCATCGACCGTGCGGGCGATCTCGTTCATGTTCTGTTGAATGCGATCGACTTCGCTGACCAGTTGCGACACCTTGGCCGAGCCTTCATCCGTGCGTGCAACACTTTCCTGGGCGAGCGAATGCACATCGTCAGCCGTTTCCGAGACCGATGAAATGGCTACGGTGAGTTGCTCGATGGCAGCCGCGCTGCTCGCCACAGCATTCGACTGCTGTTCGGACACATCGGCCAGGGAGCGAGATGACCCGGCCAATTGCTCGGAAGCGACAGAAACCTGCTGGCTGGCACCAAGCACTTCGCCAATGATCTTCTGCAAGCGGCCCATCATGATGTTGAAGGCGCCAGCCATGCGGCCGATTTCGTCCTGATGCTGGATGACGGCCCGCTGGGTCAGGTCACCGTTGTCGGCAATCCGGGTCATCGTCGCTTCCAGGCTCGCCAGCGGACCCGTGATCGAGCGGACCAGAAAGATGGAGAGAGCGCAGAGGATAACGACCGCGCAGAATAGCGAAGCAAGAAGCCCGGTCTTGACGGCAGAAAAGGTCTCCGCTGCTTTTGCCGCTTCATCGGCGTTGAATTCCGTGGAAATCTTCTGCATCTCTGCCACCAGCTCGTCGATTGCCTTGCTCGGGCCGCGGTCCATTCCCTTGACCAGCTTGTCAACGGCAGCCGCCGGATCGCTGGCTCCCCGATCGTATTGCTTGAGGGCATCGCGGTAGCTCGGCCCGAGCTTTTCGAAGGTGGAGAGCACTTCATCGATCTTCAGGCGCCGCTCCACGCCCAGCGTCGTAGCCGCGACCCGGACCTGGGCAAGGCGTTCCTTCACGACATGCTCTTCTTCGTCAAACCCCTTCAGGTGCTTGTTGAAGGCTTCAACATCCTTGCCCCGCACCAGAATGTTTTTCCACTCCTGGACCTGGGTCTTGAAATGAACCTGGGCTGCGCGTGCCTTGTCGATTGCATCGACAACCACCGCATGACGGACGATGGCCTCATTCAGCGCATTATTGAGTTTGCTGGCTTGCAGGAAAGAGAACAGGCCGACGCTGAGCAGCGCCAACAAGGCAACGGCAACCAGAACGAGGAGCTTTTGTTTGATTTGGATGTTCATGGCCAAACAGACCTCTGTCGAGATGAAGAAGCAGAAAATTGACGAAGAACACAAGCGCCAAAAACAATTAATTTGCCAAAATCAGCAACTTTCACATTGTAGGCAATTTTTCCATTATGCTGCTGTCATCCAGAACGATCCGGGCGCTCTTGTCTCAACCAATATGGCGCAGCAGCACTTGTGACGATCGGAGCTTATCGGACATTCGCTCACCTGAATAGTTCAGATGCCACCCTTACCCGTTCGCCGCCTGCCACGCCGCGTAACCGCCCTGCAAGGGCCGCACCGACAAATAACCGGCCTTGAGCAGGTGATGCGCGGCGAGAATCGCGCCGGCGTCTTCCGGGCAATTGCACAGGGTGACAATCGGCTGATGCTTCGGCCAGCCGCCGACGGCGTCGAGCAGGTGGTCATGCTCGGCCAGGGTGGCGCCGCTGATCGGACCGCTCTCGGCGACCATGGCCGGGCCACGCAGGTCGAGCAGGAGCGGAGCTTGCCCGGATGCCATGGCGGCCAGCAGTTCGTCAGGGGTGATGTGCGGCACGACCGACAATTGCTGGAAGCGATATTTCTGCCACAGCTTCCATCCGAGCCAGACGACGACCACAACGGCTGCTGCAATCAGCGCGCTGCCGCCATTCCGGTCCAGCAGGCCAATCGTTGCCTGCACCTCATCGCGCAAGACCCACCCCGCCGCCAGCGCCAGGCCGGCCCACAAGGCAGCACCGGTGGCCGCCGCCAGCAAAAAGCCGGGCAGTCGCATGCGCAAGGCACCGGCAATCGGCGGTGCAACGGTGGAAAAACCGGGAATGAACTTGGCCACGACCAGTGAGCCCAGGCCCCAGCGCAGGAAACGCGCTTCCGTCTGGCTGACGCAGGAGCCGGGGTTGATCGACAGGCGGCACAGCCCGGACAGCACCCGGTAACCGAAGGCGCGGCCGGCCAGGTACCACATCCAGTCGGCAAGGACTGAGGCAAGGATGGCCGCGGCGAGGATGCTGGCCAGTTGCCCGGAGCCGAGGGCGAGACTGCCGGCCAGGAGCAAGGTGGGCACCGCCGGCACGGGCAGGCCAACCTGTTGCGCCAGCACGTTGAGAAAAACGACCCAGACCGCGTCGCGCTGCAGGGATTCGCTGAGTTGGGAGAAGTCCATCGCGTCGTTTTCCGTTTGTCTTCGGGCTGGCATTGTCGCATCCGGGAAGCATTCCCGGATGCGAGCCAGTTTACAAGGCCTGCACGACGGCCGCCTCGAACTTTCCGTCGCGGTAGTCACGCAACGTCTGCTCGATCTGCTCGGCGGTGTTCATGACGAACGGTCCGTACTGGGCGATCGCTTCGTTGAGCGGCCGACCGGCGACCAGGATCAGGCGGCTGTCCTCGGCCGCTGCGAAGCTCACACCCGCCGCACCGTCGTTGGCGAAAATGGCCATTTGGCGATCGTCGACCGTTGTCCCGCCAATCTCGGCGCGGCCGCGATAGACATAGGCAAAGGCGTTGTGTCCGGCCGGGATGGCCTGCTCGAAACGGCTGCCGGCCGGCAGATGGATGTCGAGGTAGAGCGGCTCGGTGACCGGCCGCTGTACGGCGCCGGCAACGCCCTGGCTTTCGCCGGCGATGACACGGACGTGCACACCGTTGGCTGCGCTGTATTCCGGAATTGCCGTGGCCGGGATGTCGCGGTAATTCGGCGCAATCATCTTGTCGACCGCCGGCAGGTTGAGCCAGAGCTGGAAGCCTTCCATCAGGCCGGACTCCTGTTCCGGCAGTTCGGAATGGATCAGGCCGCTGCCGGCCACCATCCACTGCGCGCTGCCCGGCCCGAGCAGGCCGTGGTTGCCGGCGCTGTCGTGGTGGCGCATGCGCCCGGCCAGCATGTAGGTGATGGTTTCGAAGCCGCGGTGCGGGTGGTCGGGAAAGCCGCCGATGTAGTCGTCCGGGTTCTCGTTGCGGAAGGCGTCGAGCATCAGGAAGGGATCGAGCCGGCGCTGCAGGTCCTGGGTCAGGACGCGGGTCAGGCGCACGCCGGCGCCATCGGAAGTGGCCTTGCCATGGACGAGACGTTCGACCTGGCGGAAGGTGCTTGCTGCATTTTGCGTGGTCATGGTGATACTCCTTGGGGTTGGCCGGCGGGCTGGTTTCCCTGCCCGTTCAGACCGGAAATCAGGCAAAAAGTTGGTCGAGATGCGCGTCGGCTTCGGCAAAGGCCTTGCTCGCTGATTCGGCGCCCATCGCCAGGCCTTCGGCGTAGATGAATTCGACGTCGGTCAGGCCGAGGAAGGCGAGCACGCTCTGCAGGTAGGGCACCTGCGAATCGGCCGGGGTGCCGCGATAGAGACCGCCGCGCGCCAGCGCAACGTAAACCTTCTTGCCTTTGAGCAGGCCTTCCGGACCGTTCGCGGTGTAGCGGAAGGTGACGCCGGCACGGGCGATGGCGTCAATCCAGGTCTTCAGTTGCACCGGCACGCCGAAGTTGTACATCGGCACGCCGAGCACGATGACGTCGCTGGCCTGGACCTGGGCGATCAGCGCATCGTCGAGGGCGACGCGCGCCGCCTGTTCCGGCGTGCGCTGTTCGGCCGGGGTGAACAAGGCACCGAGGGCCGGCTCGTCGAGCACCGGATGCGGCTGGGCGGCGAGGTCGCGCAGTTCGACGACGGCTTGCGGGTTGGCAGCAAGCAGACGGGCGGTCACGGCATCGGCCAGGCGGGTCGAGTTGGCACCGGCGGAACGGGCACTGGCGTTGATTTGCAGGATTTTCATGATCTTTTCTCCGTTGAGGTTGGTTTTCCGGGTCGGATACCGACACCATGGAGTGCATGGTATTGGCAACAATGGCACACCAGAAGCCGTCATAATGGGTATCATCGTTCCATTAATGAAACAATGAGCCACCATGAGCCTGGATGCCAACGATCTGCTGCTGTTCGCCCTGATCATGGAGACGGGCAGCTTCGCGCGCGCCGCCGAACGCGCCGGTCTGCCGAAATCGACGCTGTCGCGCCGCTTGACGGCGCTCGAAGCCAAGCTCGGCGAGCGCCTGCTGACGCGCAGCACACGTCGCCTGAGCATCACCGAATTCGGCGAGCGCATCCTCGACCACGCCAAGCGCCTGCTTGAGGAGACCGAGGCCGCCACCGCCATCGCCCAGCATCGCCAGGCGACGCCACGCGGTGTGTTGCGCGTCTCGATGCCGCCCGATTTCGTCGAGCTCGATCTGACCCGGCTACTCCTGCAATATGCCGCGGCCTACCCGGAAGTGCGCCTGGAGCTTGATCTGTCGCCGCGTCGCGTCGACCTGCTGGCCGAACGCTTCGACATCGCGATCCGCGCCGCCAGCCGCCTGCCCGACGACAATGCGCTGGTTGCCCGCCAGCTCTGCCAGATGCACAACGGCCTCTATGCCAGCCCGGCTTACCTGGCACGCTATGGAGAACCGGCCACCCCGGCCGATCTGGGCAGCCACGTCGGCCTCGGGCTGATTGGCGGCAACGGCGAAGCCGTACCCTGGCGCCTGACCTGCGGCAACGAGACCTGGGAAGGCACGCCGAACGGCCCGCTCGCCGCCAATTCGCCCGGCCTGCAGCGCGACCTGGCGGCACACGGCATGGGCATCGTCGGCCTGACCGAGCGTTTTGCCGAAAAGCTGGTCGCCCAGGGCCTGCTCAAGCGAATACTGCCCGCATGGCAATTGCCCGGCATCACCGTCTGGTGCGTGACGCCGGGTCGCCGCCTGCTGCCGGCCCGGACCAGTGCTTTCATCGACCTGCTGCGCAATGTCCTGAACGGTGGCGCATAAATCGATTTGGCCAACGGTTGACCGTCCAAAATTGGCAAAAACCACTTGCCGCGCGGCAAATCCGATTGCTTCGGCATATTTCCCTTAGAATCTCGCCATGTCTGCCACACCCCAACGCCAATTCGCCCTGCAAGGGGCCGCTGTCATCCTCGTGCTGTCGCTCGCCTGGCCCTATTTCGGCTGGCAGGTCGGCGCCATTCCCTGGCTCGAAACCAGTCTGGCAATCGGCGGCGTGGCTTTCATCTTTGCAACCCTGTCGCGCCAGCCCTGGTGGTGGCGCGCCATGCACGCCGGCTTCATGCCGCTGATCTGGCTGACACAGGGGCTGAATATCGAACCGGGCTGGTTCCTGCTCGCTTTTGTGCTCCTGCTGCTGGTTTACCGCGGCGCGCTGTCCGGCCAGGTACCGCTCTACCTGTCCAACCGGCAGACTGTGCAGGCGCTCGCCGACCTGCTCGCCGAACGCGGCACTAGCCGCTTCCTCGATCTCGGTTCCGGCCTTGGCAGCACCACGGTGCCGCTCGCCGACCATCTGCCGGAGAGTCATTTCACCGGTTATGAAAACGCACCGCTGACCTGGCTGGTCGGCCGCGTGCTCAGCCTCGGCCGGCCCAACATCTGCTGGCGCTGGGACGACCTCTGGCAGGCGAAACTCGGCGACTATGACGTGGTTTACGCCTTCCTCTCGCCGGCCCCGATGGAAAAGCTGTGGCACAAGGTGGAGGCCGAAATGGCGCCGGGCAGCCTGTTCATCAGCAACACCTTCCCGGTCCCCGGCCGTGCGCCTGACCGCATCATCGAAGTCGACTGCACGCCGCCCCGGCCGCTGTACTGCTACCAGCGCTGATGCTCAAGAGAAAGCCGGAAACCCTCGCGCTTATCGTTGCCCTGATCGGCACGCTGATCGTTCTTTTCGTCTTTCTCACCGACCTGCTGCTCGCCCGCCATCGCGACACCGAAGCCGGCGAACGTCGCCTGCAGCACTTCGGCATCATGATGGCCGAACACACGGCGCGCGCCTTCGAGGCCGTCGATGTGCTGCTGCGGGAAATGGCCGTCGATCTGTCGAACAACCGGCGCAACTGGGAAAAATGGGACCCCAGCCAGGGCTGGGAATATGTCGCCCAGCGCCACTCGCGCGCCATGCCGCAATTGCGCGACCTGATCATCTTCGATCGCAACGGCGACCAGCGCTTCATCTCGACCTATTTCCCGACGCCGCACGTCAATGTCCAGGACCGGCCTTATTTCGAGGCCATCGCCAAGGGTGCCGAGTCGGCCACCTACGGCCCTTACGTCGGGCGCAACTCGGGACGCTACATCTATGCCGTCGGCCATCGCATCACCGGTGAAAACAACAGTTTCAGCGGCATTGCCTTTGCCGCCATCGAACCGAGCTATCTGCAGGAATTCTGCTGGTCGAACCGGCTTTCCGATGACTTCGAGGCGGTACTGATCAATGCCAAAGGCCAGATCATCGCCTCCTGCCGTCCGACCGACCTGAGCCGCCTGTCGCCCATCCTCGGTTCGATCGCGGCCGATACGCTGTTCAACGGCCAACTGCGCGGCCTGGTGCCGGAAACCGGCCAGGCCAGAGGCAATGATCTGCTGGTTTCGGTTTCGCCGGTGCCCGGCTTTGCCGACCTGCGCATCCTCACCGCGATTCCGGAAAGTACCCTGCTCGCGAGCTGGAAGAGCCGCCTGATCGAGCTGAGCACGCTCGCCGTGCTCGTCGCCACCGTCCTTCTCGTCGGCGGCCTGCTGGTCCGGCGCCAGCTGCGCGAAATGGCTGCACTGACCGCCGAACTGGCGGCCGGACATGAACACCTGGAAGCGCGCGTGCGCACTGCGACAGTTGAACTGGCCGGACAAAAGGACACGGCGGAACGCGCCAATCGGGCCAAGAGCCGTTTTCTTGCTGCCGCCAGCCACGACTTGCGGCAACCGTTGCACGCGCTGTCGCTGTTTGCCGCCGACCTCCAGCGCCAGGTCCGCAATGGCACGACCGACGCGCTGCCCCGGCTGGCCGAACAGATCTCGACCTCGACGGCGATGCTCGGCGAACTGCTCGATTCGCTGCTCGACATTTCGCGCCTTGATGTCGTCGGCATCAAACCGGAAGTCCGCCTTTTCCCGCTCGGGCCACTTTTTGAACGCCTCGCCAATTCCAGCCGGCGGGCAGCGGTCGACCGCAAGCAGACGCTGCGTTTCCGGCCGACCCACCTGTGGCTGGAATCCGACCCGGTGATGATCGAACGGATCATTGCCAATCTGGTCTCCAACGCGCTGCGCTATACCCCGCCCGGCGGCCGGGTACTGGTGGCGGCCAGACAGCGGGGCGAAGAGGTGCTGATCGAGGTTCGCGACAACGGCATGGGGATCGCCCCGGAACACCAGGCGGCGATCTTTGCCGAGTTTTACCAGGTCGGCAACGCAGCGCGCGAGCACAACAAGGGGCTCGGTCTCGGCTTGTCCATCGTCGACCGACTGGCCCGCGTCCTCAACGCCAGCATCGCCCTGAACTCACGCCTGGGGGGTGGCACGACCTTCGCGCTGCGCGTCCGCGGCGGCCGCCCGGCCCATGTACCGGTCGAAACCAAGCCACAAACCGCCGGCAAGGTATTCTGCATCGGCAACTCCCCGGCCATGCTCGAATGCATCGCCCTGGCCGAACACTGGGATTACGAGATCACGCATACCGATGGCGGCGGCAACGATATCCTGCCGCGCCACTCGGTGATCATCGCCGACGCAGAACTGGCCGACGATGTTGCCCGGGAGCTGACCGCCGACACGCAACTGATTGTCTTGACGGGTGACGCGCCGGCCAGTGTGCCGCCCGGCGCCCACGCCCTGCCCCTGCCGGTTCGCCCGGCCAGGTTCAGGGCCCTGCTAGGCCAGCTTCAGAAGACGCTTTCGAAATCGACGCCGTAACGGGCCACGGCAACCAGCGCCTGCGTCCGGCTGGTCACGCCGAGCGCCTTGAAAACGGCGGTCGCGTGAATTTTCACGGTGCCTTCGGACAACAGCAACTGCTCGGCGATATCGCGATTCGACAGGCCTCGCACCATCAGCGCAAGCACTTGCGCCTGGCGATCGGTCAGACCGATTTCATCGGGGCGCACGCTGACCTTGGACGGCGGCACCGGCTTGGCATCGTCGAGACGGGCAGCAACCTGCCCGCACGGACGGAACAGGTTGCCGGCAAGGATTTCGCGCACCGCAGCGAGCAGGGCCTCGCCGGAAAAAGCCTTGGGAATGAAGCCGGAAGCACCGAGATTCATCACGCGCGTGATCGTCGGCGTGTCATCAAAGGCAGACACCACGGCCACCGGCATCGCCGGGTAGCGCCGGCGCAGGATGTCGAGACCGGCAAAGCCGTCGATACCGGGCAAGGCCAGGTCGAGCAGGACAAGATCGAATTCGCCTTCGCCATCGAGCACGTTGAGCGCCGACTCGAAATCGGCCGACTCGAAAACCTGTGCCCCCTCTTCAATCTGCCCGAGCAGGCGCACCAGACCTTCGCGCACCAGGGCATGATCTTCCACGACAAGTAACTTCAGCATTCTGACCCCCTTATCAACGGGCGCTAATTTAGCATTTTGCATGACGAAGTGGTTTAAGATGATGAAATCGACCCCGAGGAGAGAGACATGGCAAACGATCAAAACAACGACCCGCTCGGCTTCATGCGCAACATGTGGGGCAACATGGGCTTTTCCCTGCCCGGCATGGTGGCACCGACTTTCGACGTCGACGAACTCGACAAGCGGATCAAGGACATGAAGGCCGTTGAAGGCTGGCTGCGCATGAACCTGTCGATGCTGCAAATGACCATCCAGAGCCTGGAAATGCAGCGCACCACGGTGTCGACCGTACAAGCCATGGGGCAGATGGCCAGCGAAGCTGCCAAGTCGATGAGTGCTGGCGCACAGGAAGAAGCGCCAGCGGTCGACCCGGCCCAGGGCGGCTTTTCCGAAGCCGCGATGTGGCCCTGGCAGATGATGCAGCAGATGCGCGAGCAACTGCAGCAAACGGCCGATGCCGCCGCCCAGGCCACCGCCGAAGCCAAGCCGGCCGAAAAGCCGGCCAGCCGGCGCAGCAAGAAGGACTGATCAGCCGAGCAAATACGCTGCCCACAGGGGCAGCGTCAGCATGGAGCCGAGCGTCGTCGCCGAAATCAGCCAGGCAACGCTCTTGCCGTCCCCGCCCATGCGCATCGCCAGAATGTAGGCCGACGAAGCGGTCGGCAAGGCGGCAAACAACACCACCACCTGGTAATTGAGCCCGGACAAACCGAACTGCCGCCCGACCAGGACGGCAATCAGCGGCAGGGCGAGCAGCTTGACGGCGAGCAGCCACAAGGAAAGACCGCGCACGCCGGGGGAACTCTCCAGGCGCAGCGCCGCACCGACGGCAATCAGGCCGAGCGCGATCGAGGCATCGGCCAGACGACCCAGGAAGGCCTGCACCGGTGCCGGCGGCACGAAGCCGGCGAGATTGAGCAGGAAGCCGGCGAAGGTTCCCCAGATCAGCGGATTGCGCGCCACCTCCCGCCACAGGCCGGATTCGCCATGGCGGGCCAGCATCCACACCGAAACCAGATTGACCACCGGCACGGCGGTACCGACGATCAGCCCCATCGTGGCGATGCCCGGCGAGCCGAACAACATGCCGGCGACGGCCAGCGCGATGTAGGAATTGAAGCGGTAGCCGCACTGGAAGAGCGAGGCAAAGGTCAGCGGCGGCAGACGCGAGAACAGTTTTGGCAACAGGCCGAGCAGCATCGCCGCGGCCATCGCGATGAAAGCCGTGGCCAGCAGAGGCAGCGCCGCGCCGAGATCGAGCCGGGTCTTGATGATGGCGTTGATCAGCAGAGCCGGAAACAGGATGAAATAAACCAGCTTTTCGACCCCGTTCCAGAAATGGTCACCGAGATGCATCCAGCGCCGGATGGCAGCGCCAAGCAGGATCAGCGAAAAGTCGGGAAGCAGGAGCAGGGCAGTGTTCATGCGGTCATTTTATGGCTTGCCCCTCCCCGCGCCAAAACACTTTGCCGCTTGACCTGCCCTGGCAAACCCGAAATACTCGCCGCCACAGGAGAAAAAAATGACTTTCGAATGGTGGATGTGGATTGTTGGCGGCATCACGCTGATCATCGCCGAACTCGCGATACCTGCCTTTTTCGTTATCTGGTTCGGCCTCGGTGCGCTACTCGTCGGGCTGCTCATGCTGCTTTTCCCCGAGCTCTCGGCAACCGCCCAGGTCGCCACCTGGACGCTCGCCTCGCTGGCCCTGGTCGTGCTGTGGTTCAAGGTGTTCAAGCAGACTTTTCAGAAGACCCGCATCGGCACGGCCGATGGCGAAGTGATTGGCGAAGTCGGCCTGCTGGTCGGTGCGGTCGCCCCCTTTGCGCGCGGCAAGGTGCGTTTCCAGCGCCCCCTGCTCGGTTCCGAAGAATGGGTTTGCATCGCAGATACCGCCATCGCGGCGGGTGAACGGGTGCGTGTCATTGCCGTCGAAGGCAGTTTTCTCAAGGTCAGCAAGGCTTAAGGAGTCGGAAAAATGGAATTCAGTGCCGGTTTTGTCGTCGTTCTCGCCCTCCTCGCTTTTGTTGCCGTCACCATCGCCAAGGGCGTGCGCATCGTGCCGCAGGGCGAGGAGTGGATCGTCGAACGCCTGGGGAAATACCACGGCACGCTCAAACCGGGCCTCAACATCGTCATTCCCTATCTCGACAAGGTGGCCTACCAGTTGGTCACCAAGGACATCATCCTCGACGTCCAGGAACAGGAAGTGATCACCCGCGACAACGCGGTGATCCTGACCAATGCCATCGCCTTCATCAAGGTGACCGACCCGGTCAAGGCGGTCTATGGCATTACCGATTTCTCGGAAGCCATCCGCAACCTGATCATGACGACGCTGCGCTCCATCGTCGGCGAAATGGAGCTCGACGAGGCACTTTCCTCGCGCGACAAGATCAAGGCCCGGCTACGCGAAAGCATTGCCGACGAAGCGGTCGACTGGGGTTTGACGGTCAAATCCGTCGAGATCCAGGACATCAAGCCCTCGGAGTCGATGCAGCGCGCCATGGAAATGCAGGCCGCCGCCGAGCGCGAACGCAAGGCCGTGGTGATCCGCGCCGAAGGCGCCAAGCAGGCCGCCATTCTCGAAGCCGAAGCGCGCCTCGAATCCGCCAAGCGCGACGCCAACGCCCAGGTCATGCTGGCCGAAGCCTCGGCCGAGGCAATCCGCCGCATCACCGCCGCGATCGGCGACCAGACCGGCCCGATGTCCTACATGCTCGGTGAAAAATACATCCAGGCACTGGAGCGCATGGGCGAAAAGGACAACGCCAAGGTCGTTGTCCTGCCGGCTGATTTGCAGGAAGCGGTCAAGGGACTGTTCGGCCGCAGGAGCTGAACATCCACGAAATATCATTCACATGCAGATCAATGCGTCATCGTTGACGAAGGAGAAACAGGTCTTGGCGGCGGGAAGGACGACGGCGGATTTGATTCGTCGGGCAGGAAAGAAGCACCGGAAGTCTGTTGCCGCGTTGTCGCCTTCTGGGCCTCGCGGCTATTGATGTAGGCGCGCTGCCTATCAAGATCACTTTTGGCAACTGCCGGATCGGCGCCAGACTCACTTGGCCGCACCTTTTCAATGCGCTCGCAAGGTATATCCGAGAAAATCGTCTGCCCGGCAGGCCCTTGGCACTTGTAGGCATCGGCATGAACGCTCATTGAGCAAACCAGCAACAACACCAGACCGTAACGCATAGACACCTCCTTCTTCACTTCAATCTAGGTGCAGGCGGAAGTATTTTCAACCAGGATGCGTCTAAAGCAAGGGCTTTGCTAGACCAGGCTGACAAGCGCCAGCCAACAGGACAAAACGGCAGCTTGTTCAGCGCTCCGGCGACTGACAAGCCGGGTCTTTTTCCTGCCAGCGAAAGAGCAGCCAGATAGTCAGACTGACACTGGCCAGGACACTGAGTGGCCCGGCGAGAAAAACCAGCAGGATACCCAGGCCGTAGTCGTCGGCCAGTCCGGCGCGCGTTGTTGTTTGCGTCTGCCACATCTCGCAAAGTGCGAACATCTCACCAAGCAGCCACCAGAACACTGGCAGGCTGAGCAAGCCAAGCAGAACTGCAAGCAGCGCCCGGTTCATGCGCCTTCAGCCGAGAGCACCGCTCGCCCGCAAAGCCTCGATCTCGGCAGCAGAATAACCGGCCGCGGCAAGAATGCTGGCGCTGTGCTCGCCGGCCTTCGGTGCCGTCTGGCGAATCGCGAACTCGTGCTCTGAAAATTTTAGCGGCGGCGCAAACTGGGTCAGGCCGTGGGCATGTACAACCATGCCCCGCGCAGCAATCTGCTCGTTTTTCAACGCTTCTTCGGGTGACAAAACCGGCGTTACGCAGCAGTCGACCGTTGCGAAGCGACTGGCCCACTCTTCACGACTCCGGCTGGCGAACAGCTCATCCAGTTCGCCGCGCAAAGCCGCATCCCACTGGCGCCCCACCCACTCCGGCCGCTCAAGCACGGCACAGCAGCTTTGCCAGAACTTGCCTTCCAGCGCCCCCACCGCCATGTACTTGCCGTCAGCACAGCGGTAAGTGGCGTAACAAGGCAGGCCACCGGAAAGGAGATCGCAGCCGCGTGCTGCCGACTGCCCGGCATCGTTCAGGCGCAGCATGGTGAAATAGGTGTGGGCGAGCACGCTATCGGTCATCGCCACATCGACGTAACGGCCCAGCCCCGTGCGCTGGGCATCGACGACCGCAGCGAGAATGCCCATCACGCCGGTCAGCGCACCGCCGAGCAGGTCAGCGATCTGAAAATTGGGGATGGCCGGATCGCCCCCGGCGCGACCGATCTGATCAAGTACGCCGGCATAACCGAGATAGTTGATGTCGTGGCCGGCAAAATCCTTGTACGGGCCATCCTGACCGTAGCCACTGATCGAGCAGTAAGTGATCTTCGGATTCAGGGCAGCGACGGTCGCATAGCCAATACCCAGTTTGTCGACCACACCGGGCCGGAAACTCTCGACAATGACATCGGCCGTTGCCGCCAGCTTGAGGAATATCCCTACTCCTTCGGGCTTTTTGAGGTCGAGCACCAGTCCCTGCTTGTTGCGGTTGATCATCCGGAAGTAGGCGCTGTCCTCGCCGGCCCCGGTACCCAGCGTGCGAGCATAATCACCGAGCTGCGGATCCTCAATCTTGATGACCTCAGCGCCAAGATCGGCCAGATGCAGCGTTGCCACCGGCCCAGGCAGCAGCCGGGTCAGATCGAGTATGCGGATACCGGCCAGCGGTGCCGGCCGGCTCACGGCTCGCAAACGCCGAGGAGGTCGGCTTCGAGTTCGATTTCCATGTCCTTCTCCAGCTTGCGATCGATGAAACTGCCGCGATAGAGACGACCGGCATTGGCCATCTTGACCGCATGCGGCGTCTCCCAGCTGTCAACGCGGATACGCACGACACCGATCTGCTCGTCGCGTTCGGGCACATTCGGCGAGACGCAGGGATAGGCCAGCGCGTGCCGGTTGAATTCCTCACGGCTGTATTGCTTCATGGTCTTGCCTGGCACTTGGGGGCAGACGCCGAGATGACGGGTGCGCACCTCGGCCGCGATGACCTTGCCCTTCAGGTAATAGAGCGGCTCGGTGACCACCCAGCCGCTGCCACCCTCTTCGTAGATGACGCAACTGCCAGCCTTCAGGAGTTCGGGCTGCTTGAACAGGAGGCGGGCCGACGGCCGCAGCGCCGTCTCTTCGGCCAGGGCCGGCGTTGCCAGCAGGGCCAGTACAACAAGGAATGATTTCATGGGGAAAGCCCGGTCAATAGACCCGGCTATCTTCAATCACCTTGCCGTCATTGGGCAAGCCCCCCGGCGCACTAAAGGCCACTTCGCCGCGCAACTTGGTGACTTCGCGCAGGCTGGCGACCAGCACCTTGTCCAGTTCGGAATTGCCCAG
The DNA here is from genome assembly GCF_020510425.1 of Quatrionicoccus australiensis. NCBI lineage: Bacteria > Pseudomonadati > Pseudomonadota > Betaproteobacteria > Rhodocyclales > Azonexaceae > Quatrionicoccus > Quatrionicoccus australiensis. The sequence continues at coordinate 2,346,886 of NZ_JAHBAH010000001.1, read as the reverse complement.
CGCGGTTTCGCAATGCAGCACCATGCGATCCTGGCCGCCCGGATTGTCCACCACAAGACGCATGCGGCCGATTTCCGGATGCCGTTTGGCGAGATCGGCTACCTGCTCCGGATGCACGAACATGCCCTTGATCTTGGTCGTCTGGTCGGCCCGGCCGAGCCAGCCCTTGAGGCGGATATTGCTGCGCCCGCAAGGCGAGCGACCGGGCAGGATGGCGGAAAGATCGCCGGTTGCGAAGCGGATCAGCGGATAGTCGGGGTTGAAGGTGGTCACGACGACCTCACCAACCTCGCCCGGTGCCACCGGGTCGCCGGTGCCGGGCCGGACGATCTCGACGAGCAGTTCGTCCTCGACCACCAGCCCTTCTTCTGCTTCGGTTTCGTAGGCGATGGCGCCAATGTCGGCCGTCGCATAACACTGCCGCACACTGATGCCGCGCTGGCGCAACCAGTCGCGCGTCACCCCGGGCAGCGCTTCGCCGGAGACACAAGCTTTACGCAGAAAGCTGATGTCCGCGCCCAGCTCCTCAGCCTTCTCGACGATGATGCGCAGAAAGGACGGCGTGCCGACATAGCCTTCCGGCTTGAGGTCGAGCATCGCCTGCACCTGCTGCTCGGTCTGGCCGGTACCACCGGGAAACACAGCGCAACCGAGCTTCCTCGCCCCGCCCTCGAAAATGAAGGCACCCGGCGTGAAGTGATAGGAAAAGCAGTTATGGATCAGGTCGCCATCGCGAAAGCCGGCCGCGTACAGCACACGTGCCATGCGCCACGGATCGATGTCCTTGCCCTGGATTTCGTAGATCGGCCCGGGCGAAGCAAAGACGCGCTTCGCCTTGTGCCGCGGCAGCGAATTGAGGCCACCGAAGGGCGGCGTCTTCTTCTGCAAGTCGATCAGGTCGCGCTTGCGGGTCAGCGGCAGTCTGGCGAGCGCCTCGCGCGTCGTGCATTCATAGGGATTCACCCCAGCCAACGCCTGGAAATAATAATGCGTCGTTTCCTTGGCATGCGCCACCTGGCGCGCCAGCTTGTCCATCAGATCGGCCTCGCGCTCATCCGGATCGCGGGTTTCCAGCGGATCGTAGTAACTCATTTTTCAAATCTCCCCGTTTTTCCCGGTTGACCGTGTGAACTTCCCCTTGGCGCAGCCCGAAATGGCAAAATAGCTGCTCAGGGCAAGGCGGAGGCGGGCGCCGTTTGCTCTTGCAAACAAGCCGGCCGACAACGCCGCCATGAGCGGCGCACTGCCATTACGACAGCCAGCGTTTTCTGCGGCGATAGTGCTTTACGTCCTTGAAGGATTTACGCCCGGCCGAACTGAGCCCCAAGTAGAACTCCTTAACGTCCTCATTGGTCCGGAGGTCTTCCGCATCGCCCTCCATCACCACCCGCCCGTTTTCCAGGATGTAGCCGAAATCCGCATACTTCAGCGCCACCATGGTGTTCTGCTCGGCGAGCAGGAAGCTGACGTTCTCGCGCGAATTCAGGTCCTTCACAATCTCGAAAATCTCTTCGACGATCTGCGGCGCCAGGCCCATCGACGGTTCGTCGAGCAGGATCATTTCCGGCTTGGCCATCAGCGCCCGGCCGATCGCGCACATCTGCTGTTCGCCGCCCGAGGTGTAACCGGCCTGCGAGGTGCGCCGCGTCTTCAGGCGCGGGAAGTAGTGATAGACCTTCTCCAGGCTGTCCTTCAGTTCGGCGCGCGAGATCGAGCGCGTGTAGGCACCGGTCAGCAGGTTTTCCTCGATCGAGAGGTGGCCGAAGCAGTGCCGCCCTTCCATGACCTGGATGACGCCGCGCTTGACCAGTTCGTTCGGGGTCAGCTGGTCGATGCGTTCGCCCTTGTATTCGACCGAGCCCTTGGTCACATCGCCGCGTTCGGCATGCAACAGGTTGGAGATGGCTTTCAGCGTCGTCGACTTGCCGGCGCCATTGGCGCCGAGCAGGGCAACGATTTTCCCCTTGGGGACATTCAGCGACACGCCCTTGAGCACCAGGATCACGTGGTCGTAGATGACCTCGATGTTGTTGATGGCAAGGTAGTTATCGGCGGCGGTAGTGGTTTGTGTGTTCATGGCAGTCCCGGTGTTCAGGATCGAGGATCGAGGGGCTAGAGCTGTTAGCTATGGTTCGCGCGCCAGCGGCGCGCAAGCTTTGGCTCGATCCTCGATCCTGAATCCTCGATCCTTACTTCTCCTTGGAGCAATCGCGCGGCGTGATGCCCTTTTCCTTGGCGTACTGCTTGGCAGAGGCCTGGAACAGCGGGTGGATCAGTGCCTTGTTGCCCTCGATCCAGCCGGAGATCGGCACCCACTTGGCGCCATCCCACTGCTGGATCTTCACCTTGCCCGAACCTTCATGGTTGTCGCAGGAGGTCTTGATTTCCGGCAGCAGGTCGGTGGCACCCAGCGCTTTCAGGCGCGCGTCGTTGATGTTGAGGTTTTCCAGCGCCCAGCGCGTCTGCTCACCGGTCAACGCCTTGCCCTTGCCATATTTCTCCTGGCCCTTGCGGATCGCCTCGACCGACAGCACCGCCGCCGACACGCCACGGTTGTAGAGAATGGTGCCGATCTTGGCCTTGTCCTGCAGGTTGCCCTTGCCGGCGCCATAGACCACCTTCTCGATGTCACTGATCACCGGCACCTGCTTGCCGGCGACGTTCCAGGTCGCTGCCATGTAGCCCTTGGCGGCCTCGCCGGCCGGCACGACGTCTTCTTCGGAACCGGTCCACCACGAGCCGATCATCTTGTCACGCGGGTAGGCCACCTTCTGGGCGGCCTTCAACGCCGTCTGGTTCATCACGCCCCAGCCCCAGAACACGACGAAATCCGGCTTTTCCTGGCGGATCTTCAACCACTGTGCGCCCTGCTCGTTGCCCGGGTGGGCGACCGGAATCTGCACCAGCTGGAACTTGTTCAGCGCGGCTTCGGCTTCCATCGCAATGATGGCTTCCTTGCCGTAGGCGGAGTCGTGATAGAGGTAAACGATCTTCTTGCCCTTGAGATCGCCGCCCATCTTTTCCTTGACGAACTTGACGATGGCCGAGGCCTGCATCTGGTAGGTCGTGACCAGCGGGAAGGCATAGGGGAAGACCGAGCCGTCGACGGCATCGGTACGACCGTAGCCCATCATGGCGAGCGGTAGCTTGTCCTGCGCCGACTTGTCGATCAGCGCGTAGGAAATGCCGGTGGACATCGTGTGAATCGGCCCGGCCGACTTGGCGGCCTTGCTCTTGAGGCGCTCATAGCACTCGACGCCCTTGGCGTTGTTGTACTCGGTTTCGCATTCCTCGTAGGTCAGCTGGACGCCGTTGACGCCCTTTTCCTTCAAATTGACGTAGTTCAGGTAGTCGATGAAACCACCGTAAAAGGACTGGCCGTTGGCACCGTAAGGACCGACGCGGTAGCCGGGAATCGGGAAGAACTGCTCTTCGGCAGCGGCTGCGCCTTGCGAGAGCATGGCCAGGGAAAGCGCAACAACACTCAGGGCGGGTTTGAAGCTTTTGATCATGGTTTTGTCTCCTCTAATTATTGAATTACAGACCTTCCCGCCTCAATGGGGGAAAGGCCACAGGCGCAACTTCTCCTTCGCGATCTGCCACAAGCGGGCCAACCCGTGCGGCTCGACGATCAGGAAAAACATGATCAGCGCCCCGAACACCAGAATCTGGATGTGCGACACGGTAGCGCTGGAAAACGGCAGGCCGAACAGTTCGGCAAAGAACGGCAGGGCAACGTCGAGAAAGATCGGCAGCAGCAGGATGAAGGCGGCGCCGAGGAAACTGCCCATGATCGAACCGACGCCGCCGATGATGATCATGAACAGGATCTTGAAGGACATGTCGAGCGAGAAGCCGTCCGGCTCGACCGAACCAAGGTAGCAGAAGGCATAGAGCGCGCCGGCCACGCCGCAGTAGAAGGAACTGATGGCAAAGGCGAGCAGCTTGGTCGGCATCAGCTTGATACCGATCACCGACGCTGCCACGTCCATGTCGCGCACCGCCATCCAGGCCCGGCCGGTGGTCGAGCGCACCAGGTTCTTGGCGGCCAGCGCCAGGACGACGACGATGCAGAGCACGAGCAGGTATTTCTCGACCGGCGTGGTCAGTTCGTGGCCGAAGATGATCAGTTGCTGTGTCGAAATCACGCCGGACGACGAGTTGTTCGACAGCCACGGGAACTTGGTCAGGCACCAGACGATGAAGAACTGCGCCGCCAGCGTCGCCACCGCCAGGTAGAAGCCCTTGATGCGCAGGGACGGCAGGCCGAACAGGATGCCGACGCCGGCCGCGGTCAACCCCGCCAAAGCGAAGGAAACCAGGATGGGAATCCCTTCGACGCGTAGCTGGAAGTTGTAGGCAGCGTAGGCGCCGACCGCCATGAAGGCGGCCGAGCCGAGCGACAGCTGGCCGGCATAGCCGGTCAGGATATTCAGCCCGAGCGCGGCGAGCGCAAAGATCAGGAAGGGAATCAGGATGGCCGAGAACCAGTATTCGCTGGCAAACATCGGCACCCCGAGAAAGGCGACGGCAAGCAGCACGAGCACGCCGATCCGGTCCTGGCGGATCGGAAAGAGCTGCTGGTCGGCGGCGTAGGTGGTCTTGAACTGACCGGCTTCACGGTAAAGCATGGTTTTTCCTCTTTTCTGACGGTCGACCGTTAGACCCGGTCAATGTGTTTTTCACCGAACAGACCCTCGGGCCTGACGAGGAGGAAGAGCAGCGCCAGCACATACGGGAACCAGCCTTCGATGCCGCCGAAATTGCCGCCGAACAGATCCTGCATGACCGGCGGAATGTAGATTTCCGCCAGCTTTTCCGAGGCGCCGATGATCAGGCCGCCAACGATGGCGCCCGGCACCGAGGTGAAACCGCCAAGGATCAGCACTGGCAGCGCCTTGAGTGCAGTGAAAGTGAGCGCAAACTGCACGCCATTGCGGGCGCCCCACATCATGCCGGCAACCAGGGCGACGAAACCGGCCACGCCCCAGACGATGGCCCAGATGTGCTGCAGCGGGATGCCGATCGACAGCGCTGCCTGATGGTCATCCGCCACCGCGCGCAGCGCCCGGCCGATGCGGGTGTACTGGAAGAACAGGGCGAGCGTCGCGACCAGCACCGCAGCCACACCGGCTGCCACGAGGTCGAACTTGGAGATCACCATGTTCCAGTTGTCGAGAATCCAGGGAATCGGTTCGTCGACGATGCCCAGTTCCAGCGCGCGCGGATCGCTGCCGAAAATCATCGGCGCCAGGCCCTCGATGAAGAAGGCGAGACCGATGGTCGCCATGAACAGCGAAATCGGCGGCTGGTTGACCAGTTTGCGCAGCACGAACTTTTCGGTGGCAATGCCGAACAGGGTCATGATCGCGAAGGCAAGAATGATCGCCAGCCACAGCGGCGCGCCCTTTTCGATACAGCCGACGACCGACAGCGCCGCCATGTAGACCATCGCGCCCTGGGCAAAGTTGAAGACGCCCGAGGCCTTGTAGATCATCACGAAACCGAGGGCGACCAGGGCGTACATGACACCGCTGAGCAGACCGCCGATCAAGACTTCAAGGAAAAAATTCATTTCGCCCGCCTCCTAGTGACCAGCGCCCAGATAGGCCTTGATCACATCTTCATTATTTTTGACTTCATCCGGCACGCCGTCGCCGATCTTCTTGCCATAGTCGAGCACGACGACGCGGTCGGAGATGTCCATGACGACGCCCATGTCGTGCTCGATGAGCACGATCGTCGTCCCGAACTGGTCATTGACGTCGAGGATGAAGCGGCACATGTCCTGTTTCTCTTCGACGTTCATGCCGGCCATCGGCTCGTCGAGGAGCAGCATCGACGGCTCGGCAGCCAGCGCGCGACCGAGCTCGACGCGCTTTTGCAGGCCGTAGGGCAGTCGACCGACCGGCGTCTTGCGGATGTGCTGGATCTCGAGAAAATCGATGACCTCTTCCACCTTCTTGCGGTGTTCGAGCTCTTCGTTCCTGGCCCGGCCAAACCACAGCGCATGCTCGATGAAGTTGGCTTTCATCTTGGTGATGCGCCCGGTCATGATGTTGTCGAGCACCGTCATGCCCTTGAACAACGCGATGTTCTGGAAGGTACGCGCGATGTTCTGCTGCGCCGCCATGTGTGGCTCCATGCGCTTGCGCTCCTGGCCGTGCCAGAAAATCTTGCCTTCCTGTGGGTGATAGACGCCGTTGATGACATTGAGCATCGAGCTCTTGCCGGCACCGTTCGGACCGATGATGGCGCGGATTTCGTGTTCGCGGACGTTGAAGGAAATGTCGGTCAGCGCCTTGACGCCGCCGAAGCGCAGGGAAATGTTCTGCAGGTCGAGAATGACCTCGCCAATTTTCTTGCTCATGCCGGCAACCTCACCACGAAATAGGTCACCGCGTAGATGAACGCCGAAACCAGGATGACCGAGGCGAACGAAAAAATGATCTCGCGCCGGCTGGCCTCGCTCTGCCGCTGTACGGCGCCAGCCTGGAAATTGTTGCGTGCTGTCATGTCAGGCCGCCTTTTGCACAATCGGGAAGGTCTTCGCATCGAGAATCTTCAGGTCGGCGGAAATCTTGCCGCGCCGGCCGTCCTCGAACTTGACCTCGGTTTCGATGAACTGGTTGCTCTTGCCCGTGTAGAGGGCGTCGATCAGCACCTTGTATTTTTCGGCAACGAAATTGCGCCGCACCTTGCGCGTGCGCGTCAGTTCGTCGTCGTCCGGATCGAGCTCCTTGTGCAGCACAAGGAAACGGTGGATCTGCGAATCGGCGACCATGCTGTCATGCACCAGGTCGGCGTTGATCTGCTCGACGCATTCGCGGATCATTTCGAGCACTTCCGGCTTGCCGGCCAGATCGGCATAGCCGGCGTAGGAAATGCCGCGCCGCTCGGCCCAGTTGCCAACCGCACCGACGTCGATATTGACGAAGGCCGTCACCATGTCGCGATCGTGTCCGAAACAGACGACTTCCTTGATGTGCTGGAAGAACTTCAGCTTGTTCTCGATGTAGTTGGGCGCAAACATCGCACCATTCGACAATTTGCCGACGTCCTTGGCGCGATCGATGATCTTCAGGTGACCATCCTCGTCGAGGAAGCCGGCATCGCCGGTCATGAAATAGCCGTCGGCGTTGATCGATTCGGCGGTGGCATCCGGGCGCTTGTAGTATTCCTTCAACAGCATCGGCCCCTTGACCAGCACCTCGCCATTGTCGGCAATCTTGATTTCGACGCCGGGCGCCGGTTGACCGACCGAGTCGAACTTGATGTGACCGTCCGGCTGCAGACAGACATAGGCACAGGTTTCGGTCTGGCCGTAGAACTGCTTCAGGTTGATGCCCATCGAACGGTAGAAACGGAACAGCTCCGGCCCGATCGCCGCGCCGGCCGTATAGGCGACACGGATGCGGCTCATGCCGAGCACGTTGCGCAGCGGACCGTAAACCAGCAGATTGCCCAGCCAGTACTGCAGCCGGTCACCGAGGCCGACCGACTTGCCGTCGAGGATGTCGGAACCGCAGCGCTTGGCCACCGCCATGAAGTGGTGGAACATTTTCTGTTTCAGCTTGCCGGCATCCTCCATGCGGATCATCACCGAGGTGAGCAGGCTTTCGAAGACGCGCGGCGGGGCGAAATAGCAGGTCGGGCCGATCTCGCGCAGGTCGGACATCACGGTGTCACCGGACTCCGGACAATTGATCGTGAAGCCGGCAACCATCGCCTGCGCGTAGGAGAACAGGTGATCGCCGACCCAGGCCATGGGCAGGTAGGAGAGGATGTCGCCATCCGGCCCCAGCTTGTCTACTTCGACACCGCCCTGCGCCGCGGCGATGAAGGCAGCGTGCGTCTGGCAGACGCCCTTCGGCTTGCCGGTCGTGCCCGAGGTGTAGAGCATCACCGAGACGTCGTCGTAATGGCCCTGCTCGACTTCGGCATTGAGGAAGTCGGCATGGTTGCGATCATGCACGCGGCCCATTTCCATGAGTTCGTGGATGTCGTGCAGGAAGGGCTGGTTGTAGTGGCGCATGCCGCGCGGATCGTCGTAGATGATGTGGGCGAGATCGGGCACCTGGTCGCGCACTTCGAGCATCTTGTCGACCTGCTCCTGATCCTCGACGACGACGAAGCGGATGCCGGCGTCCTGCAGCACGAACAGCATCTCGCCGGCCACTGCATCCTGGTAGAGCGGTACCGGCACGCCACCCAGGCACTGGGCAGCGCTCATCATCATGTAGAGATGCGGCCGGTTGTCGCCGATGATCGCCAGGTTGTCGCCGCGCTTGAAGCCGAGCGCCGCCAGGCCGCAGGCCAGCGCACGCACGCGCTCGGCGACGTCGAGCCAGGTCCACGTTTGCCAGATGCCGAGATATTTCTCGCGCATCGCCGGCGCCTGCGGACGGACCAGGGCATGATGAAACAACAGCCGCGGGAAGGTATGCAAACCGTCCACTGCGGCGAAATTCGCCTGCTTGGGCATTTCTTGTCTCCTCCGCCGCGACTCATTGTTCGCGGTCTAACGTTCGTTTGACTCATTGGGCTACTGCTGCCTTACGCAGACCTTGCAACAAGGCGGTCAGTGCTCCGATAGTCGCGAGCCAGTGTATGCAAGCCCCCGACGTATAATTGTCATCCTGCGGACAATCCGGAAAATAAATTGAAAAATGCCGAGGAACTGCTGCGCACCTCCGTCTGGGGGCCGTCGCTGAGTGCGGAAGAAATGGCCAAGGCACTTGCCGGCACCTTCGAACGTACCTTCGCTCCGGGCGCCTTCATCTGCATGAAGGGCGAACCGGTCGATTACTGGATGGGCATCGTCGACGGCCTGGGCAAGATGGCCAGCCACTGGACTACCGGCAAGACGACTTCGCTGACCGGCATCAGCAGTGGCGGCTGGTTCGGCGAAGGTTCGCTGCTCAAGAGCGAAGCACGTCGCTACGACGTCATGGCCATTCGCGAAACCCGTGTTGCCTTCATGAGCCGCAGCACTTTCCTGTGGCTGCTCGATCACAGCATTCCGTTCAATCGCTACATGATCGCCCAGTTGAACGAACGCCTCGGCCAGTTCATCGGCATGATCGAAAACGAGCGCATGCTCGATACCGACGCACGCATCGCGCGCGGTTTGGCCGCCTTGTTCAACCCGGTGCTCTACCCGGGTACCAACCGCCTGCTGCAGATTTCCCAGGAGGAACTCGGCTACCTGGCCGGCGTCTCGCGCCAGCGCGCCAATCAGGCGCTCAAGGTACTGGAAGATGCCGGTCTGGTACGCAGCGAATACGGCGGTATCAACGTGCTCGACCTCGAAGGCCTGCGCAGCTTCGGCGATTGATTCCCACCGGTCGACCGGCCCGAAAGGGCAAAAATCAGTTCTTGTCGAGCCAGTTCAACAAGGCGGTGTAAAGCACATCCGGATCAACCGGCTTGCCGATGTGGTCGTTCATGCCGGCATCGAGACAGGCCTGCCGGTCTTCGGCAAAGGCATTGGCGGTCATCGCCAGGATCGGCAAAGCCGCCCGGCCCGGCATCCGGCGAATCAGCCGGGTGGCGTCCAGACCGCCCAGAACCGGCATCTGGATATCCATCAGGACCAGCGCAAAATCCTCGCTGCGCACACGCTCGACGGCTTCCGCGCCATTGGCCGCCAGTTCGACGCGCAGGCCGGCAGTGAGCAGCAATTCCTCAGCCACTTCCTGATTGATCGGCTCATCCTCGACGAGCAGGACACAACGCCCACCATGACGCCGGGTGATCTGATCCTCAAGTGGCACCTGCGCCGCAGCACCATCCAGATTGGCCGGCTGCGACAGACATTTTTCCTGGCGGGCAGTCAGCCAGAACAGGCTGCCGCCGCCTTCGCTGCTGATCACGCCGACATCGCCCCCCATCAGCCGGGCCAGGTGACGGTTGATCGCCAGACCAAGGCCGGTGCCGCCGTAGCGCCGGGTAATCGAACCGTCCGCCTGGGTAAAGGCCTGGAACAACTGCGCCTGCTGCTCCTCGCTCATGCCGATGCCCTGATCCTGGACCTCCAGACGCAGCATGACGTGACTGCCTTCATCCCGGTCGACCGTCGCACGCAGGGCAATTTCACCATGCTCGGAAAACTTGATCGCATTGCCGACAAAATTGAGCAACGCCTGGCCAATGCGTACCGAGTCGCCGCGCAACAAGGCCGGCACGTCGGGAGCGATCGAGGAAGTCAGACGCAGCCCCTTGCTGCCCGCCCGCTCATCGAGCATGGACAGCGTCTGCGCCAGCACCTCGGCCGGCGAGAACTCGCGCTCTTCCAGCGCCAGCCGGCCCGCCTCGATTTTCGACAGGTCGAGAATGTCGTTGATGACATCGAGCAAATGCCGCGCCGAATCGCTGACCTTGGCCAGCCGGTCCTGCGCCTTCGGATCGGCAACATCGCGGCGCAACAGATGCGTCAGGCCGATGATGGCATTCATCGGCGTGCGGATTTCATGGCTCATGTTGGCCAGGAAGGAACTCTTCGCCCGGCTGGCGGCCTCGGCGGCATCCCGGGCCAGGGCAAGTTCGGCCGTGCGCGACTGGACCAGCGCTTCGAGATGATGGCGGTAGTGCTCAAGCTCGGCCTCGGCCTGCTTGCGAGGCGTGATATCGGTGGAAATGCCGCACAACGCATAGATACGCCCATCCGGCTCACGCAGCGGCACCTTGATCGAGAGAAAGGCGCTGGTGATTGCCCCGTCGACCGTGGTGTTAACCTCTTCCTCGACAACGCGCTCGCCATTTTCGAGCACCCGCTGATCATTGCTTCGAATATTGGCGGCCGTCGCTGCATCAAAAAAGCTCGAGTCATCGTGGCCGACAATTTCCTCCATCGACTTGCCGAACAACTGGCGCACCGAGCCGTTGGCGTACTGATAGCGATAGTCGGTGCCCTTGATGTAGATATAGGCTTCGACACTGTCGAGGATGACGCCCTGGCGATACTCGCTTTCCCGCAGGATCTCGGCCTGCAGCAGGTTTTGCCGGTGGTAGCTGAGGAACAGCTTGTTCGACCAGCGCGAGAACAGGAAAGAACCGATCACCCCGAGCAGCAGCGCCCCCAGGGTCACCAGCAGGAAACGCAACAGACGCTCGCTGCCACCTTCTTCATAACGGCTCTTTTCGCTGGCAACGATGGCCTGCAACTCGTCATCAAAGGTCGTGGCAACCAGCGTCCAGCCCCAGGGCTCGACGCTTTTCACCAACGCCGTCTTGGGTGCCAGAGCCCCGGTTTCCGGATTCAGCCATTCGTAATTGGCAAAACCACCGCCCGCCTGGGCCAACTGGTGCAGCTTTTCCAGGCTGGCGCCATGCGGTGCCGGCATGTCCTTGTAACTCAGGCCTTCCAGTTCGGGGTTTGCCGGCGACAGCAGGCTGCGCCCCTCCCGGTCGAGCACTCCGATGTAGCCACTGCTGCCGAAGCGCAGAGTACGCAACCGGGCAATCGCTTCCTTCTGCTGCAGCAGTTCCCATTGATAGGTGTAATCACCGGCGCCGATCAGCCAGCCGTAAGGTGCGAAATAACGGACATAGGCCAGCTTTTCCGCCATCTGCTTCGGATCATCGGGGCGATACCAGCGGTAGCGCGAGAAGCCTTCGCCGCGCGGCTTCTGGGCCGCCTCGATCAGGCCGCGCATGATGTAGTGCCCGGTATCATCACGATTGTCGAGCAGGGTCTTGCCCTCCAGCTGCGGCGCAGTCGGCAGCAGGATGAACTGGCCCTGCATGTCGTCGATGAAATAATAGCCACGCCCGTCATAGAAGCGCACCGGACGCAGCGCTTCTATGATCAGGCGTTTGATCTCGGCCGGCGAGCGGGTCTTCGATTCGCGGGCGTAGATCGCCTCGACCATCTGCATTGCCGTGTCGACCTGCTCGGTAATGCTCTTGCGCAACACCGCTTCAGTCCGCAAACGCGTGAACTCGATGAAGCTCTGGGCGCTCGCCATCTCCGCCGTCAAGCGGCCGTGCACCTGTGCCGTCGCACGCTGCTCGATGCGCCCCAGCGAGGCGCGCTGCTCACCAAGGTATTGCCAGGAAAAAAATGCACTCAAACCCACCGTCAGCACGAGGACGATCAGCAGAGTCCCCAGCAGATGGATACGCGGTACAGTCTTCTCGTCAGCGGTCAGTTGCAAGGTATCCTTGGCTAATACTTTAGTAATAGTTTCGCCATTGTAGGCGCCTTTTCCGCCCCCATCACGACTTGTGAAGATCTGGCGTGCGGCTTGTCCCCCATGCCTGGCAACGGCACTGCAAATACCAGCTCGACACGGAACTGGCCGCCGCCACCGAAATGACTTTGACATGAACACAGCGGACAATTAGGCTGCATGCAGCCGCCCCCGATGCGACCGCGTATCGGTAACGAGCACAGGAGAAACCCATGTCGCGTCATCTCGCCTTCACTCCCCTGGTCGCGCCCTTGCGCCGCGGCCTTCTCCTCATCCTGGCCGGCAGTACCAGCCTGACCATGGCAGCAGCGCCATTGCCGGCCCTGAATATCGACGTCAGCCAGACCTCGGTTTCCGGCATTTCCTCGGGCGGTTTCATGGCCGTGCAATTCCAGGTCGCGCACGCGTCGACCGTCAAGGGTGCCGGCATCGTCGCCGGCGGTCCCTATGCCTGTGCGCAGAACAACGTGCTGACCGCCGTTGCCAAGTGTTCATGCACCGGCGAGCCGAGCGTGCGCTGCCAGGTCGATGCCGACAGCGCCCAGGTCCCGGAACTGGTCGAAGCGACGCGGCGGCTGGCCGAACAGAACAAAATCGACCCGCCCGCACGGTTGACCGGTCAAAAGGTGCTGATTCTGGCCGGCCGCAAGGACACCCTCGTCCCGCTCGCCATCGCCGACCAACTCGCCGCCTATTACACAGCCCTCGGCCTGCCCGCCGCCAATCTGTCACGCGTCACGCTGGACAATGCGGCCCACACCATGCCGACGCCCGATTACGGCATCGCCTGCGCCAGGCAGGATGAGCCCTACATCGGCAAATGCCGCTACGACAGCGCCCGGAACATCCTGAGCTGGATCTACGGTCCGCTCAAGGCGGCGTCAACGAAGGCCAAGGGGCGCCTCATCGAATTCGACCAGCGCAGCTACCTGCCGGCCGGACAGCAAGGCCTGTTCTCCTGGCATGGCGGCATGGACAACAGCGGCTGGCTCTACGTCCCGAACAGTTGCGCCAAGGGCGAACCCTGCCGCCTGCACATCGCCCTGCACGGCTGCAAACAGGGTCAGAGTTACCTGCCATTGCAGGCGCCGGCCGGCGGCGGCCTCTATTACGGCACGACCTTCGTCAAAAACAGCGGCTACAACCGCTGGGCCGACAACAATCACCTGGTCATCCTCTACCCGCAGGCCGTCTCGATCCCGCTGCAGAATCCGAATGGCTGCTGGGACTGGTGGGGTTACAGCGGCGCCGATTACGCCAACCAGAATGGCGTGCAGATCCAGACCCTGAAGGCGATGGTCGATCGCCTGGGCGCCGGCGCCCGCCCCTGAACAGCGAGCCGGCCTGGCGAGCCGGCTACTTCAGATAACCCCAGCTCTGCAGGCGGCTTTGCGAATACTCGGCCGCCTTGCCCTGGCGGTTCTGGCGCAGGTAGGCCGCGTAGAAACGGGCCGCTTCCTGACGATTGCCCATGCCTTCCTGTGACACGCCTTTCAGGAAGGTGACGCCGACGTCACCCGGCAGCAGACGGTCGTATTGATCGAGATGCGCGTAGGCGCTTGCCGGATCGCGCTGCTGCAGCGCCAGCACGCCGACCAGCTTCTGCGCCTGCGCTTCCTGCGGATAGATCTTGGTTGCGGCGCGCGCATACTCCAGCGCCTGCGCATCCTTGTCCTGCATCGACAAGGATTTCGCCAGCAGCAGGTTGGCAGCATAGTCGCGCGGCGTCGCTTTCAGCGCCGTGCGGAACTGTTCCTCGGCCTTGCCGTACTGCTTGCCGGCCATCGCCGTTTCGCCCTTCTGGCACGCATCGATGCATGGCTTGATGCGGCGCAGGGCGGCCGTACTGTCCATGAAACGCTCGCGCCCCGGATCGCGCTTGTTGCTCGCGGCGTATTTTTCCTCGGCCAGCTGGCGGGCGGTGTCGCGCCGCTCGCTGCTCATCGGGTGCGTCGAAAACATCGTCTGCAACATGCCGGGCGAGCTTTTCTGCTGCTCGACCAGCAACTCCTGCAGACCGACCATGCCGCTCGCCGGATAACCGGCGCGGACCATGTAGTCCTGGCCGAGCTGGTCGGCCTCGCGCTCGTTGTCGCGCGAATAGCTCGAGAGCAGCACGCTGGCCCCGAGCTGCGTGCCGAGATCGACCAGGCCGCCATAGCCGGCTGCCGTACCGATCAGGTTGGCACCGCTCATCGCGACCTGCGCCACCATCGCCTTGCCCTGGCGCTGCGCCGCATGCCGCGCATTGACGTGGCCGAGTTCATGCCCGAGCAGACCGGCCAGTTCGGCCTCATTGTCGAGCTCGACCAGGATGCCGCGCGTCACGCCCATCGCCCCGCCCGGAAAGGTGTAGGCATTGACGTAATTGGCATTGAGCACGCGGTAGGAATAAGGCATCTGCGGCCGATGTACGTTGGCGTCCAGCCGGCGGCCGACGCTGACCAGATAGTCGTTGATCTGGGCATCCTGCACCGCCCCGAGATCCTGCGAGAACTGCTGCGGCGCGACCTTCTTGTCGACCGCCTTTTCCTCGTCCTCGTCCATGCCGACCAGGATGGAGCCGCCGCCGACCGGCGAACTGGCGCAACCGGACAGTGCCGCCGCACCGAACAGGCCGAGCACCTGGCGCCGGGTCAGGCGATTGCGTTGCAGGCTGAGGGCAAGTTCATCAATGTTCATGGCAGGCTCCGAAAAAGGACATTGACCCAATTTTCCGCCAAAACATCCGCGTCTGTCATGCCAATGAAAACGGCGGGGTCTTGGCCCCGCCGTCGTTTTTTCTCCTCCACCCTTGCGGGTTTGCGGGGTTGCTGTTCTCCCCTGAGAAGTCCTTACATGCTGCGCCGGTACTGGCCGCCCACTTCGTACAGCGCCGAGCTGATCTGACCCAGCGAGCAGTGGCGAACCGCCTCGACCAGCACGGCGAAGACGTTGCCGTCCTCGATCACGGTCTGCTTGAGCTTTTCCAGCATGGCCGGCGCGGTCGACGCGTTGCGCGCCTGGAAATCGCGCAGGCGGCTGATCTGCGACTGCTTTTCCTCTTCCGTCGAACGCGCCAGTTCGATTTCCTGCTGCGCCATGCCCTTCGGGTTGAGGAAGGTATTCACGCCGATGATCGGGTAGGAGCCGTCGTGCTTCTTGTGCTCGTAGTACATCGACTCTTCCTGGATCTTGCCGCGCTGGTAGCCGGTTTCCATGGCGCCGAGCACGCCGCCGCGTGAGGCGATGGCTTCGAATTCCTTGAGCACGGCTTCTTCCACGAGGTCGGTCAGTTCGTCGATGACGAAGGCGCCCTGGTTCGGGTTCTCGTTCTTGGCGACGCCCCATTCGCGGTTGATGATGAGCTGGATGGCCATGGCGCGGCGCACGCTTTCCTCGGTCGGCGTCGTGATCGCTTCGTCGTAGGCGTTGGTGTGCAGCGAGTTGCAGTTGTCGTAGATGGCGATCAGCGCCTGCAGCGTCGTGCGGATGTCGTTGAAGTCCATTTCCTGCGCGTGCAGCGAACGGCCGGAAGTCTGGATGTGGTACTTCAGCTTCTGGCTGCGCTCATTGGCGCCATACTTGTTCTTCATGGCGACGGCCCAGATGCGGCGGGCGACGCGGCCGATCACCGAGTATTCCGGGTCCATGCCGTTAGAGAAGAAGAAGGACAGGTTGGGCGCGAAGTCGTCGATCTTCATGCCGCGGGCCAGATAGCTTTCCACGTAGGTGAAGCCGTTGGACAGCGTGAAGGCGAGCTGGCTGATCGGGTTGGCGCCGGCTTCGGCGATGTGATAGCCGGAGATCGACACCGAGTAGAAGTTCTGCACCTGGTTGTGGACGAAAAATTCCTGGATGTCGCCCATCATCTTGAGCGCGAATTCGGTGCTGAAGATGCAGGTGTTCTGGCCCTGGTCTTCCTTGAGAATGTCGGCCTGCACCGTGCCGCGCACGGTCGACAGCGTCCATTCGCGGATTTTCTCGGCTTCGTCTTCGGTCGGCTGGCGACCGTTCTGCTGTTCGAACTTGACCATCTGCTGGTCGATGGCGGTGTTGAAGAAGCAGGCCAGGATGATCGGTGCCGGGCCGTTGATGGTCATCGACACCGAAGTGCTGGGCGCCAGCAGGTCGAAGCCGTCGTAGAGCACCTTGAGGTCGTCGAGTGTCGCGATCGAAACGCCGGAATTGCCGATCTTGCCGTAGATGTCCGGACGTTCGTCCGGGTCGCAGCCGTACAGCGTCACCGAGTCGAAAGCCGTCGACAGGCGGTGCGCCGGCATGCCTTCGGAGACGCGCTTGAAGCGGCGGTTGGTGCGGAAGGCGTCGCCTTCGCCGGCAAACATCCGGGTCGGATCTTCGCCCTCGCGCTTGAAGGCGAAGACGCCGGCGGTGTAGGGGAAGGAGCCGGGCACGTTCTCGCGCATCAGGAAACGCAGGGTTTCGCCGTCATCGCCGAACTTGGGCAGGATGACCTTCCTGATCTTGGTGCCGGACAGCGATTCCGAGACCAGCTTGGTACGGATTTCCTTGTCGCGGATTTTCACGACATATTCGTCGCCAGCATAGGCTTCGACGGTGGCCGGCCACATGTCGAGCAGCTTTTTGGCCTTCGGATCCTGTTGACCGTCCTTGAAGGACAGCATCTCGGCGAAATCAGCGGTCGACTTGTCGCAGGCGGCAAAAATGCCCTGCGAGATGCGCAGCGACTGGCGCTCGCGGGCAATCTTGACCTGCTCGTCGGTGTGCGCATGGTAGCCACGTACAGCATCGGCGATTTCGGCCAGATAGCGCACGCGCTGGGCCGGCACGATGGCACGCTGGCTGGAAGACTGTTTGACGGTAACCAGCGGCAGCTTGCCCTGGGCCAGTTTCAGGCCCTTTTCGCTGAGCGCCGGGACCAGCGCCTGGTACAGCGCGGTGACGCCGTCGTCGTTGAAGCGGGCGGCCTGCGTGCCGAACACCGGCATGTCGTCGGTCGGCGTCGTGAAGGCTTCGCGGTTGCGCTGGTACTGCTTGCGCACATCGCGCAGCGCATCCTCGGCGCCCTTGCGGTCGAACTTGTTGATCGCGACGAAATCGGCGAAGTCGAGCATGTCGATCTTCTCGAGTTGCGAGGCGGCGCCGAACTCCGGCGTCATCACGTACAGCGACAGATCGACGAAAGGCACGATCGCCGCGTTGCCCTGGCCGATGCCGGAAGTCTCGACAATGACCAGGTCGAAGCCGGCCAGCTTGCAGGCGGCGATGACCTCGGGCAGCGCCACCGAGATTTCGCTGCCGGTATCGCGGGTAGCCAGCGAACGCATGAAGATGTTCGGATGCTCGATGGCGTTCATGCGGATGCGGTCACCAAGCAGCGCGCCGCCGGTGCGTTTGCGCGACGGATCGATGGAAACCATGCCGATCTTGACGGTATCGCCCTGATCGAGGCGGAAGCGGCGCACGATCTCGTCGGTCAGCGACGACTTGCCGGCGCCGCCGGTGCCGGTGATGCCGAGCACGGGTACGCTCAGTGCGGCGGCGGCCTTGAGCAGCGGCTCCTTGAGGGCCGGCGCTTCGCCGTTTTCAAGCAGGGTGATGACGCGCGCCAGCAGACGCTTGTCGCCGGCCTGCAGACCGGCGAGAACCTGCTCGACGCCGGGCACGCCTTCATCGGCGACATCAAAGTCGGATTTCTCGACGACTTCGTTGATCATGCCCTGCAGGCCCATGTGCACGCCGTCTTCCGGCGCGTAGATGCGGGTCACGCCGTAGGCGTGCAGTTCCTTGATTTCGGACGGCACGATGACACCGCCGCCACCGCCGAAGACCTTGATGTGCTCGCCGCCATTGGCCTTGAGCAGGTCGATCATGTACTTGAAGAACTCGACGTGGCCGCCCTGGTAACTGGTGATGCAGATGCCCTGCGCGTCTTCCTGCAGCGCCGCATTGACGATTTCCTGCACCGAACGGTTGTGGCCGAGGTGGATCACTTCCGAACCGGTCGACTGCAGGATGCGGCGCATGATGTTGATAGAGGCGTCATGGCCGTCGAACAGCGAGGCGGCGGTGACGAAACGCACCTTGTTTTTCGGCTTGTAGGGCATCAGCTTCTTGGCAACGGAAAGATCGGTCATGACATCTGCCTCGGCAAAATACGGTAAGGCGCCCATGGTAGGCCGCTTTGCCGGCCCTGCCATTGCCGCGCCTGACGACTATCGTGCAAATTCCGCCAAGGTGATAAGCTGCAGCGGTCCACGCGCCAACAGCAGCCAAAATGCTGCAATGCACCATGCCAAATTCACCGGGTCGTACGCAAGCTACTGTTGCAATGGGTTTTGTTACCGGGATGCTGGCCGGCCTGGCACGGCGCAGCATCGACCCAGGCCCCTTGCTGGCTGCCGGCAACATCGATCTTGCAGACCCCGCCAGCCGGATTCCGGTCGCTGATTACGCCGCGCTCTACAATCTGCTCAACCGCCAGCTCGATGACGAAGGCTTCGGCCTGTTCGCGCAGCCGATGCGCGTCGGCAGTTTCGAATTCCTCTGCCGCGGCTGCCTGTCGGCACCGACGCTAGCCGAAGCACTGCAGCGGGCAAGCCGTTTCCTGCACGTCGTGCTGCCCGATCTGGCGGTCAGCGTGCGGCGTTCGCACGAGCATGCCGAGCTGGTGATCAGCGAAACGCGCAAGCTCGCCGAGCAGCCGGACGACCCCGGCCGCATCTTCGCCTTCGAATGGCTGCTCCGCCTGCTGCACGGGCTGGCCTGCTGGCTGGCCGGGCGCGGCATCGCCCTCGACAGCGTCATTTTTCCCTACCGCAAGCCGGCCCACTTTGCCGACTACGCGCTGATCTTCACCGCCGATTCGCGCTTCGCGCCGACCGTGCCGGGCGGCAACGGCACGCTGGTCGCCGCCTTCAATGCCAACCTGCTCGACCTGCCGGTGCGCCGCGACGAGGCAGCGCTCAACCGCTTTCTCGACGGTGCGCCGGGCAAGATCACGACCCTCTACCGGCGCGACCGCGAAATGGTCACCCGCATCCGCGACCTGTTGCGCGCCGCGCTGCCCGACACGCTGAGCCTGGATGCCGTCGCCGAGCGTCTCTATCTGTCGCCGCGCAGCGTGCATCGCCGTCTCGAAGAAGAGGGTTCGAGCTTTCGCGCGATCAAGGATGCGCTGCGCCGCGACATGGCGCTCGCCCGCCTGGCCAAGAGCGACGACGCGATCGCCCGCATCGCCGCCGACCTCGGCTATGCCGACACCTCGGCCTTCTACCGCGCCTGCGTCGAATGGACCGGCATGGCGCCGCTGCATTACCGGCAGCAACTGGTGCGCGGCAAGTAAATCCATTTAGCATTGACCGCCGGCGGTCGACTCGCCGATACTCTCCGAATTCCGCGCCCGCCGGCTCCTGCCCGGCAACAGCGCACAGCGGGAGGCAGACAGCATGCAAGTGGTCATTCTCGACGGCAGCGCCGACCAGCCGGCCATCGTCCAGCACATCGCCCTGGCCGGCCGGGCGCTCGGCGCCGACATCACGCACTACGCGCTGGCCGACATCGCCCTCGCCCCCTGCCTCGGCGACTTCGAGTGCTGGACGAAAACACCCGGCCGCTGCCGCACGCGCGACGCCGCACCAGACATCACGCAGGCCATCCACGACGCCGACCTGGTCGTCTTCCTGACGCCGGTCGTTTTCGGCGGCTACGCTTTTACCCTGAAAAAGCTGGTCGACCGCCTGATCCCGCTAACTGATTCCTTCTTTCACGAACAGGCCGGCGTGACGCGGCACCAACGCCGCTACGCACGCTATCCGGCGATGCTGTTCATCGGCCTCGCCGAGCAGCCGGACGCCGAAACGCGCAGCCTGTTCGCCGAGCTGGCCGGCGGCAACGCGATCAACCTGCAGACGCCGTGGTTCCGCAGCCTGCTGTTGACGCCGCAGGATGCGATGGCACAGCCGCAGATAGAAAGTGCCATCCGCGCCGGGTTGACCGCGACGGAGGGTGCAGCGCTGCCCGCACTCGACAGGCGCACCCTCGCCCGCGCCTGCGCGCCCGACCCGGTGACGGCAAACAGCCCGCCACCGCGCAGCGCCGCCATCCTGATCGGCAGCGCCCGCCCGAAAGGAACCAGCACCTCGGAATCGCTGGCCCGGGCGCTGGCCGCCGACCTCGAACGAGCCGGCATCGCCAGCAAACTGGTCTACGCGATCAGCTTCGTCAAGGACGGCCACATGGCCGAAAACGCGCTCGCCGAACTGGCCGGCGCCGAATTGCTGATCGTCGCCGCGCCGCTCTACGTCGACGCCTTGCCGGCCCTGGTCGGACGGGCGCTGGAGCAGCTCGGCGCGCACCTCGCGCACGATGTTTCACCGCTGCGCCAGGTGGTCGGACTGCTCAATTGCGGCTTTCCCGAGGCCGATCACAATCGCAGTGCGCTGCGCATCCTGCGCGCTTTCGCGCACGCCAACGGACTGGTCTGGGCCGGCGGTCTGGCGATGGGCGCCGGCGAAATCATCCACGGTCAGCCACTACACCAGGCGCGTTTCGTCGCGCGCGCCCAGATCCGCGCCCTGCGCCTGGCCGCCGCCGATCTTGCCGGCGGCTGCGGCATTTCGCAAAAAGCCAGCCGTGACATGGCGCGGCCGCTGCTGCCGGCCTGGCTGTTCCGCCTCGTCGCGCCGCTCAAATGGTGGTGGATGGCGCGCCGGCACGGCGTCGCCTGGCACCATCTGCACGCCCGGCCGCTCGCCGCGGCAGCCAGCAGCAAGGTGAACGAAGCCGGCTGAAAAATGCCCTTTCCTAGCGGTCGACCGCTGCGGCAGGCGGTTTTTCGTCCAGCCGCTCGTATTCGGCGATGACCTGCGCGCCGAGCAGGAAGACAGTGGCAGCGAGTTCCATGCTGAACAGCGCAACCACAGCCGTGCTCAGCGAGCCATAGACGACGCTGACTTTCGACAGGGTCGTGAAATACCAGATCAGGATGTGGCGCAGGATTTCCCAGAGTGCCGCCGCCGTGACGCCGCCGATCAAGGCGTGGCTGAGGCGCAGGCGACCGACCGGGATGACCAGGTAGAGCGTGGTCATGACCAGGGTTTCGATGGCAAAGCCGAACAGGTAGAGCAGGCCGCCGGAGATACCGCGCAGCGACCAGTCGTGACCAAGAAAATGGATGCTTTCGCGGGCCAGCGTCTGCAACGCGACCGACGCGAAGGTGAGCAGCAGCAGGCCAATACCGAGCAGCACGACGAAGCAGTAAGGCAGCACGGCCGAGACCAGGAAGTGCCGCTTGTCGTCGCAACCCCGGTGCTCGAAGATCACCGCCAGCGCCTTTTCCAGCACCGAGAAGGCGAGCGAACTGAAGAACAGCATCGTGCCGAGCAGCACGACCCCGAGGCCCAGCCCGTTGGTGAGAAAGCCCCGGACATCGGCGAGCACCGCCTGCGACTGGCTGGGCACCAGCCATTCGAGGTAGCGACCGACGGTGTCGAGCAAGCTTGCCTGCTCGACCAGGCTGGACAGCGCCATTACCGACAGGATGAGCAGCGGCACCACCGAGAGCAGCGCGTAATAGGCGATCGCGCCGGCCAGCAGCAGCCCCTGGTTGCGCCCGAAACCGCGCAGCACCTGCAGCGCGAAGCCGGCCGGGTGCAGCAGAACGTGACGCATCGATTCAGTCGGGTAGAACATGCTGCTTCCCTTGCTGTTCAGCGCGCCAGCGGTCGACGCCGGAAAACGGGTAAAAATGCCGGTCAACCGTTACCAACCCGGCAAAAGCGGGCGCCGCATGAAAAAAGGCGCCGGCCTTGCGGCCCGACGCCCCGGCGTGTCGGCAAAGCGCCAATCAGCGCACTTCCAGCAGACTCTCGTCCCAGGCCGCATGCTTTTCCAGCCCGAGCAGATTGGCGACGGTCGCCGCGATGTTCGACAGGCCGGCCTTTTCGGTCTGCTTGAGGGCCAGCTTGCCGCCGCTGACGTTGTCGTAAAGGATCAGCGGCACCGGGTTCAGCGTGTGCGCCGTCTTCGCCTTGAAGCTGCCGTCGGCATTCTGCGCCGGCGCCTTGGTCTTCTTGTCGAGTTCGTACATCTCGTCGGCATTGCCGTGGTCGGCGGTGATCAGCGCAACGCCGCCCATGGCATCAATGACCGGCAAAATGCGGCCGAGCGCGAGGTCGACCGCTTCGACCGCCATCGTCGCGGCGCGGAAATTGCCGGTATGACCGACCATGTCGCCATTGGCGAAATTGCAGCGCAGGGTCTTGTACTGGCCGCTCTTCAAGGCCGCGATCATCGCGTCGGCGATTTCGGCGGCCTTCATCCACGGCCGCTGCTCGAAGGGAACGACGTCGCTCGGCACTTCCAGCCAGGTTTCGCCGTCGAATTTGCCGGAGCGGTTGCCGTTCCAGAAATAGGTGACGTGGCCGAATTTCTGCGTTTCCGAGCAGGCGAACTGGGCGATGCCGGCCTTGCTAAACCATTCGCCGGTGGTGTCCTTGATCGCCGGCGGCGCAACCAGGAAGCGGGCGGGCAGCTTAAGGTCGCCGTCGTACTGCAGCATGCCGGCGTAGGTGACTTTCGGGGCGCGGACCCGGTCGAATTTGTCGAAAACCGCTTCCTCGAAGGCGCGCGTGATCTCGATGGCGCGGTCGCCGCGGAAATTGAAGAAGACGACCGAGTCGCCATCCTCGATGCTGCCGATCGCCTGCCCCTGATCGGCAATCACGAAGGGCGGCAGATCCTGGTCGATGGTGCCGGGATTCTGCTCGCGCAGGCCGTTGACCGCTGCGACCGCATCCGGGAACTGCTGGCCGAGACCGAGCACATGCGTCTTCCAGCCGGCTTCGACCATCGGCCAGTTGGCGTCGTAACGGTCCATGGTGATGTTCTGGCGGCCACCGCCGGACGCGATGCGGGCGTCGAAGCCATCAACGCTGACTTCCTTGAGGAAGGCCTCGAAAGGCACGACGTATTCCAGCGCACTGGTTTCCGGCACGTCGCGACCGTCGAGCAGGACATGGATACGCACGGTCGGCACGCCTTCGGCCCTGGCCTGGACGACCATGGCCTTGAGGTGATCGATATGGCTGTGCACGTTGCCGTCGGAGAACAGGCCGAGAAAATGGATTACACCGCGACCTGCTTTGGCGCCGGCGACGATCTGCTGCCAGGCCTCGCCCTGCCAGAGGGCGCCGTCGGCAATGGCATTGGCGACCAGCGCCGCGCCCTGGCTGTAAACCTGACCGGCGCCGATGGCGTTGTGGCCGACTTCGGAATTGCCCATGTCGTCGTCGGACGGCATGCCGACCGCGGTGCCGTGCGCGCGCAGGCGGATGTTCGGGTAAGCCGCGAACAGGCGGTCGAGCACCGGCTTGCGGGCGGCGGCAATGGCGCTGCCCGCCTCGGTCTTGGGCAGGCCGTAGCCGTCCATGACGATGATGACGACCGGGCCGGGGACTCCGGCGAATGAGGAAAGCTTCTCGAGCATGGCAAGGGTTCCGGCAAAGGATTGATCATGACGGGCAACTGGCGTTACCGGTCAGCAAAGGCGTAATTTTACTTTGAACGGCCGGCTACTGCAGCGCCAGCCAGCGTTGCAGGCAGGCGCTGAAAGCCTGGACATCGATCGGCTTGGCCAGGTAATCGTCCATGCCGGCCGCCAGCGCAGCCTCACGGTCGCTGTCGAGCGCCCCGGCGGTCATCGCGATCACCGGAACCGCGGCATCAACGCCCGGCACGCTGCCCGAACGAATTGCCGCCACCGCCGCAAAGCCATCCATGACCGGCATCTGACAGTCCATCAGGACCAGGTCGAAGCGGCTCCTGGCCAGGCTATCGAGGGCCTGCTGCCCGTTCTCCGCCACCTCGACCTGCATGCCCATGCGTTCGAGCAGTTTCAGCGCGAGTTGGCGGTTGACCGGATTGTCCTCGACCAGCAGGATGCGCCCCTGGCGTACCGACTCGGCCAGCGAATGCCGGGTGATCAGTTCGGACGGCGCCCCGGCCTGCTCCGGCTTGCCCAGCAACTGACGCAGGCCGCGTTCGAGCAGCGCCTTTTTCACCGGCTTGGTCAGGTAGGCATCGAAACCGGCTTCCTGCGTCAGGCGGGCATCGCCGCGGCTGGTCAGGGAGGTCAGCATCATCAGCGGCGTTGCCGCGAGCAGCGGATCGGCGCGGATGTGGCGGGCCATCGACAGGCCGTCGACCTCGGGCATCTGCAGATCGATGATCGCGACATCAAAGGCGGCACCGGCCGCCTGCGCGGCGCGCATGGCAGCCAGACCGGCGGCACTGCTCTCGGCAAAGACCGCATCGCAACCGTTGTCTTCGAGCTGCAACTGCAGCACGCGCCGGTTGGTCGCGTTGTCGTCGACGACCAGCACGCGCCGCCCGACCAGGTCACGCGCCGGCTGATAATCGTTGCCGGCGCCTTTCGGCTGGCGTGCCAGGCGCAGTTCGAACCAGAAGGTCGAACCCTTGCCCGGCGCGCTATCGACACCGATCTGGCCATGCATCAATTCGACCAGGCGTTGCGAAATGGCCAGACCCAGACCGCTGCCGCCAAAACGCCGGGTGGTCGAGGCGTCGGCCTGGCTGAACGGTTTGAACAGGCGTTCGAGCTGCTCGGGAGCAATGCCGATGCCGCTATCGCGGATCTCGCAATGCAGCGTCACGCCGGCATCGTCGATGGCGAGCTGACTGATCTGCAGACTGACCTCGCCCTGCGTGGTGAACTTGATCGCATTGCCGAGCAGGTTGGTCAGGATCTGGCGCAAGCGGCCCGGATCGCCCTTGAGCAAGGATGGCACATCCGGCCCGACCAGCGCGGCCAGCTGCAGGTTTTTCTCGACCGCACGATAGGCGACGATGGACATCACGTCATCGACCAGCGCCCGCAAGTCGAAGTTGATCACCTCGATGTCGAGCTTGCCGGCCTCGACCTTGGAAAAATCGAGAATGTCGTTAATCACGCCGAGCAGCGAGCCGGCGCTGCTGTTGACGACATTGGCGTACTCGCGCTGTTCTTCATCGAGTTCGGTATCGAGCAGCAGCGAGGTCATGCCGATCACGCCGTTCATCGGCGTCCGGATTTCGTGGCTCATGTTGGCGAGGAATTCGCTTTTTGCCTTGTTCGCGGACTCGGCGGCATCGCGGGCGAGCAGCAGGGCATGGTTGGTGCCGGCCAGTTCGCTGGTTCTTTCGGCAACGCGGCGTTCAAGGTGGCCGGTGTAATCGCTGACCGTTTCCGCCATGCGGTTGAAATTGCCGGCCAGTTCATCGAATTCGGCCGAACCGGCAGCCGCCACCCGCACCTTGTAATTGCCGCCGGCAATCGCCCGCGTTCCGGAAACGAGCTGGCGCAACGGCCGGATCACCATGCGCTCGAGCAGCACCAGCACGACCAGGATGGTGAGCAACATGGCGGCGCCGACCAGCAAGCCCAGCGTCGAGAATTCGCCACGGTTGACCAGTTGCGTCGTATCGACCACCGCCAGATTGACCCAGCCGATTTCCTTCAGATAGCTCATCGCCACCAGTTCCGGCTTGCCATTGACGGTCAGTTGTTCGACCTCGACGGCATGTGTGCCGGCGACCACACGTGCCAGGCTCTGGCGCAGGCGCTGCCGCTCGCCGTCATCGGCGAGCAGGTCGAAGATCGTGTGTCTTTCCTCGGCGCGTTTGGCGCGCGAATTGAAATCGATCAGCGCCGCATCCGGATGCACCTGGATCGCGCCCTGCGCATCGAGCAGGATGCCGTAGACGCCGGGCGTTGCCGAAGCGGCAACGGCGCGCGTAAACTCGTCGAGCTCGATGCCGGTTCCGGCCATCGCCACCACTTCGCCGTCAACGCGAACCTGGACATTGATCCAGACCTTGGTCGAAGCGAGCACCGGATTCGCATCGACGTTGAGCTGCAGGGCGTCCGGGCTGCGAATCGCGGCGAAGAACCAGGAGTATTCCTCCAGCCCGGCTTTCACCACCTGGCTGACCAGGCCATCCGGGTAACGATTGGCCTTGTCGTTGGTGTAGTAGTTGCCGGACTGCACCGGAATGAAAAAATAGCTGCCGTCGCGAAAGTGGGTGCGATAGCTTTCCAGCTCGTCCAAGGCGGCGCGCTTGAGTGTCGGATCGTTTTCAGCGACCGCCCATTTTTTCAGCAGCGGCGAGTCGGCCAGCTTGCGGGCCAGCGCGATTTCGGTGAGCAGGGGCGACAGGATGCGCTCGCGGTCGAACTGCGCCTGGCGCTCCGCAAAACCACGGCCCAGATGGTCGACGATGCGACCGGTCGAATATTCGAAAAAGACGTTGGACAGGCTGCCGATCAACACGAAAACAATGACCAGCCCGAGGACGAAACGCCAGCGCAGGGGGCGCGCCGAAGCAAACCATACGAATATCTTGTTCATGCCAATCAGGAACGACTTCAATCAGTCAACTATCCGCTCAGCGGAAGTCGATGTAAAGCCCGCCGACAGGGCTTTTTGCGGCATTTTTCCGGCCACCGGTCGACGCCGGAAAAGCAGCGGATTTCATTTCGCCGCAGCCCGCCTGTGGGATAATCCACACCCTTTCGCAAGACACGCAGCAGGCATGGCAAAAGACGCACCGATCCAGTTCAAGGGCACCTCGCTCAAGATCATCCAGACCCTTCTCCGGACGACCGACCTCGCTGCCCTGCACGCGGCGCTGGGCGAACTGACCGGCAACAGTCCGGACTTCTTCGAGAACGAACTGGCCGTCCTCGATTTCAGCAGCGCCGAGAACCTGGCCGAGAGCGCCGACTGGAAGGCCATCCGCGAATTGCTGCGCGGCTCCGGCCTGCATGCGGTGGCGACCCACGGCCTGCCCGAAACGCTGGCGGCCGAAGCCGCCAATGCCGGCCTGCCCGCCCTCGCCGACAGTGCGCTGAGCCGACCGCCGCGCGCCAAAACGGCCCCTGTCGCCGAACCCGCAGCAGCGCCTGCGCCGGCTCCCGAACCGGTTGCCCAGCCGCAAGCCGTTGCCGCCCCGGCGCCCGCGCCCGAACCGGCGCCGCGCACGATCACCCTCGACAAGCCGCTGCGCTCCGGCCAGCGCTTCTACGCCAAGGGCTGCGACCTGATCGTCACCGCCATGGTCAGCGCCGGCGCCGAAGTGATCGCCGACGGCAACATCCACGTCTATGCGCCGTTGCGCGGCCGCGCCCTGGCCGGCGCCAGCGGCGACAAGAACGCGCGCATCTTCACCACCAGCCTGGAGGCCGAACTGGTGTCGGTCGCCGGCCTGTATCGCACTTTCGAGGCCGGCGTGCCGGCCGACATGGCGCGCCTGCCGGCCACCGTCAGCCTGCTCGAAGAAGCCGGCCAGGCCCGCCTCAACATCGCGCCCCTGGCGCTGCGTTAAAATCATTCCAACATCATCCAGCGAGAAATCACCGTGACCAGAATCGTCGTCGTAACTTCCGGCAAGGGCGGGGTCGGCAAGACCACCACCAGCGCCAGCTTCTCCACCGGCCTCGCGATGCGCGGCTTCAAGACCGCCGTCATCGACTTCGACGTCGGCCTGCGCAATCTCGACCTGATCATGGGTTGCGAACGCCGCGTCGTCTATGACCTGATCAATGTCATCAACGGCGAAGCGACGCTGACCCAGGCCCTGATCAAGGACAAGCACTGTGACAACCTCTACGTGCTGCCCGCCTCGCAGACGCGCGACAAGGATGCTCTTTCCGAAGAAGGCGTCGAGAAGGTCATCAAGGAACTGGAACACCAGGGCTTCGACTACATCGTCTGCGACTCGCCGGCCGGTATCGAATCGGGCGCCGTGATGGCCCTGACCTTCGCCGACGAAGCACTCGTCGTGACCAATCCGGAAGTCTCCTCGGTGCGCGACTCGGACCGCATCCTCGGCATCCTGCAAGCCAAGTCGCGGCGCGCCGTCGAAGGCCGCGAGCCGGTCAAGGAACACCTGCTGATCACCCGCTACAACCCGAGCCGCGTCGAAGCCGGCGAAATGCTGTCGTACAAGGACATCCAGGAAATCCTGCGGGTGCCCATCATCGGCGTCATCCCGGAATCGGAAGAAGTCCTGCAGGCCTCCAACCAGGGCTCGCCGGTCATCCACCAGAAGGAAACCGATGCGGCCGAGGCCTATCACGACGTGATTACCCGCTTCCTCGGTGAAGACAAGCCGCTGCGCTTCGTCGATTACGTCAAGCCGGGCCTGTTGAAGCGCCTGTTCGGAGGCAAGTGACATGTCCTGGCTCCAGAAACTCTTCGGCAACCAGCCGAAAACCGCCCACCTGGCAAAGGAACGCCTGCAACTGATCATCGCGCACGAACGCGATGGCGGCGGCAGCAGCGCCAATTTCCTGCCCGACCTGCAGCGCGAACTGATCGCCGTGATCTCCAAGTACGTCAAGGTCAATCCCGACGACATCCGCGTCTCGCTGGAAAAGCAGGACCGCTACGAGGTCCTCGAAGTCAATATCGTGCTTCCCGAAAAGGGCTGACACGACTAGCATCACAGCCTTCGGCAATCCCCGGAGGCTGTGATGCCCACCCTGCTCAAACCCAGCGAAATCTTCCAGCGGCTCTCCGAGCACGTGGTCGGCCAGGACGCCGCCAAGAAGACACTGGCCGTCGCCATCTACGCCCACTTTCGCCGCATGGCGGCCAACACGGTCGACAGCGTCGAACTGAGCAAAAGCAACATCCTGCTGATCGGCCCGACCGGCACCGGCAAGACCCTGCTCTGCGAAACCCTGGCGCGCATCCTCGACGTGCCCTTCGTCACCGCCGATGCCACCTCGCTCGCCCAGACGCAGTTCGTCGGCGACGAGATCGAAGCCATCCTGCACCGCCTGCTCGACCGCGCCGGTGACGATCTCGAACGCGCCCAGCGCGGCATTGTCTTCGTCGATGAGGTCGACAAGCTCAAGGCGGCCGGCGGCGACGCGCGCGCCACGTCGGGCGAGAGCGTCCAGCATGCCCTGCTCAAGATCATGGAAGGCGCACCGGTGCGCCTGCGCGACGGCCGTCACATCGATACCACGCACATCCTGTTCATCTGCGGCGGCGCCTTCGTCGGCCTCGACAAGATCCTGACCAAGACGCACAGCTTCGGCTTCATCTCGACCTCGGGCGACGACGACCGCAACATCCTCGAGCGCCTGAATGCCCGCATCAAGCCGACCGACCTGCTCGAGTTCGGCCTGATCCCGGAATTCGCCGGCCGTCTGCCGATCGTCACCCGTCTGCAGGACCTGTCGCAGGAAATGCTGGTGCGCATCATGACCGAACCGAAAAACGCCATCGCCAAGCAGTTCACCGCCATGCTGCAGGCCGACGGCGTCTCGCTGGAAATCGCGCCGCTCGTCTTCGAGCAGATCGCCGAACTGGCGATCGAATACAAGGCCGGGGCGCGCAGCCTGCGCGGCATCTTCGAGGAAATGATGGCCGACATTCTGTATGCGATCCCGGACAACCCGGCGATCCGCAGCGTCAGCATCCGCTCGCTGTTCGAGCCGCCGCTGATCGCCAGCGCATGAGCCAGCTCACGGCCAACGGCATCACGCTGGAATTCGAGAGTTTCGGACCGTCGACCGCCCCCGCCGTGCTGCTCGTCATGGGTCTGGGCGGCCAGATGACGCGCTGGCATGGCGCGCTGTGCGAATTGCTGGTCGATCGCGGCTACCGCGTCATCCGCTTCGACAACCGCGACTGCGGACTATCGACGCATTTCAGCGAGCAGCCGGTACCCGACCTGCGCGCCCTGCAGCGCGGCGAGCCGGTTGCCGTGCCGTACACGCTCGATGACATGGCAGCCGACTGCATCGGCCTGCTCGACGCACTCGCCATCGAGCGGGCGCATCTGGTCGGTGCGTCGATGGGCGGCGCCATCGCGCAGATCGCCGCGGCGCGTTACCCGCAACGCGTGCTGTCGCTGACCAGCATCATGTCGAGCAGCGGCAACCCGGCCCTGCCGCCCCCGACGCCGGCCGCTGCCGCGGCGCTGTTCGCCCCGCTGCCCAGGGTGCGCGACCGCGACAGCATCGTTGCCGACAGCATTGCCCGCTACGCGACGCTGGAAAGCCCGGACTTTCCGACGCCACGCGGTCAACTGCAAAAAATGTTCGAAAATGAATTCGACCGCAACTTCGACCCGCGCGGCGTCGGCCGCCAGCTCGCCGCGATCATCGCCAGCGGCGACCGCCGCTCGCTGCTGCAAAGCATCAAGGTGCCCTGCGTCGTCCTGCACGGCGCTGCCGACCAGCTGATTCCGGCGGCCTGCGGCGAAGACGTGGCAGCCGGCATACCCGGCGCCGAACTGCGTATCATCGCCGGCATGGGGCACGACTTTCCGGTCGCACTCAGCGCGCGATTCGCTGACGCCATCTGCGCCGCGGCCAAACGAGCCGGCTGAAATCAGGCGGCGCGCAGGGCCAGTTTGCCCGGAAAACTGCTAGCCTCGGCCCTTGCGCCATAGGCATGGCCCGGCACCGGGCGCTCGGCTGAGCTCGCGGCCAGCTGTCCGACCTGAGCCGCCAGGTCATGCAACAGCGTCTCGACCGTGCCGACCTCGCCCTTGATCGTTGCCGCAAAGCCGATGCCATTCAACGCCTCGGCACAGTTGCCGGCGAGCATCCCGGTTGCCGCATGGATACGCCCGGCCATTGCGCGCTGCGCCGCCACCAGCTCGCTGTAGCTTTGCCCGAGACCGCTCAACTGACCGGCGAAACGTTCGAGCACGAGCTGTTCCTTGGCCGCCTGCTCGGTCGCAAGGCGCGAAGAGAATTCGCTCTCGATCGAATCGGCGACCCGGAAAATGCCGGCCGAAATCTTTTCGACAGCCTTGTCGGTGTCGCCCGACAGCTTGCTGACTTCGTCGGCCACCACCGAGAAGCCGCGCCCGGCATCGCCCGCCCGCGCCGCCTCGATAGCGGCATTCAGGGCGAGCAGGCGGGTCTGTTTGGAGATGTTGGAAATCAGCCCGGTGATCTCGTTGAGAGCACGCGTTTCGGCAACAACGCGCTGGATCTTGTTGTGACTCGCCGCATTGTCGGCAATCCGTTCCTTGACGTAACCGTGCATGGCGGCGATCAACTCGCCATTGTTGCGGGCCGAGTCTTCGGACAGGCTTGCATCATCGGTGGCGGCATCGAGCGAGGCCGTCACCACCTGATCCATCTCGCCCAGACTGGCATCGATGCTTGCCAACTGGCTGCCCAGGCGCTGCGCAGCAGCATCGGCCACCGTCACCACGTCGGCCAGGCGCGCGTGGGCATGAGAGAGCTGCGCCGGCATCGCCTGCAACTGGCGGCGCACATCGGCCTCGGCCTGCTCGACCAGGCGCATCCGCTCGTTCAAGGCCGCCTCGCGTCTGGCCTGACCGGCCGAGCCGTCACGAAAGATCACGAAGGACAGAATCTGCTGCCCGAAATAGACCGAAATCAGGATCAAGCCGATGCCTATCGTCGTGCCGGCCTGTTCGGACAAGCCAAGGGCGGGCAGCAGTTCGCGGATGAACCAGGGATTGGTGAAATAGATCAGCGGCAGGGTCACGACCAGCGTGATGCCGAACAACAGGGTGCTGTAAACGCTGGCTTTGTTGGCCGGGAGACTCATGGGACACCTTCACAACGGATGATCGGTTCGCGAAGATGCCAAAGCACTCCTGCTACGGCAGCCCCTCTTTCATGGTCTCGGCGAGACGTTAGACAGGTGGCTTTGCGCCCCCGGGCTTTCGCACCGGGGTTGCCTTTTTCGCGGCTTATTGCTCAGCGTATTTTACACTAATGTTACTTTTGTGAATTTGATGCAAATCAAGCAGTCCACCGTAGACAAAAAAAAAGGGAGCCCGAAGGCTCCCGAAAGGATAAAGACAACGGATTGCTGTTCTCCGAAGTCTTACCCGCAGAGTGGCTTAGTGATCCGATGCGGCCGAAGCGCCAAGACCGGTCTGGGCACGGATGTACTGCTCTTCGTAGGCTTCCTTCTCCTTGTTGGCACGCACGCTCTTGTCGGTAACCGACAGCAGCCAGGTGACAAAGAAGGCGAGCGTCATCGAAACGATGGCCGGGTGGTCGTACGGGAAGATCGCGGCCTTGTTGCCGAGAATCTTGACCCACACGGTCGGCGACAGGACAACCAGACCAACCGACGACACCAGGCCGGCAATACCGCCCCACAGCGCGCCACGGGTGGTCAGACCCTTCCAGTACATGGACAGGATGAGGACCGGGAAGTTGACCGACGAGGCGACGCCGAAGGCGAGCGCGACGAGGAACAGCACGTTCTGATCCTTGAAGGCGATGCCGAGCGCGATGGCGGTGAGACCCAGGCCAACGGAAGCAAAGCGGGTGACCTTCATTTCCTGCGCACTGGTCGCCGTACCCTTCTTGATCACGCGGGCATACAAGTCATGCGAGATCGCCGAGGCGCCAGCCAGGGCCAGACCGGACACAACGGCCAGGATGGTGGCGAAGGCGACAGCCGACAGGAAGCCGAGGAAGATGTCACCGCCGACGGCCTTGGCCAGGTGCATGACCGGCATGTTGTTGCCGCCGATCAGCTTGCCACCGACCTGGCCGCCTTCGAAGAAGGCCCCATTGGTACCGACGATGGTGATCGCCCCGGCACCGAGAATGATGGTGACGAGGAAGAACAGGCCGATGAAGCCGGTCGCGTAGAACACCGACTTGCGGGCTTCCTTGGCGTTCGGCACGGTGAAGAAGCGCATCATGATGTGCGGCAGGCCGGCAGTACCGAAAAGCAGGCCAAGCGACAGTGAGAAGGCAGAGACCGGATCAGCCATGAGCGAACCCGGCGCCATCATCTTTTCGCCCAGCTTGTGCGATTCAATAGCCTTCGAGAACAGGTTGTCCAGCGACCAGCCAAATTGCGACAAGGTCAGCAGCATCAGCGTGATACCGCCGCCGAGCAGCAGGCAGGCCTTGATGATCTGCACCCAGGTCGTTGCCGTCATGCCGCCGAAGGTGACGTACACCATCATGAGCAGGCCAACCACCACCACGGCATAGTTGTACTCCAGACCGAAGAGCAGCTGGATCAACTGGCCGGCACCGACCATCTGGACGATCAGGTAGAAGCAGACGACAGTCAGCGAACCGATGGCCGCGAAAGTGCGGATGCGGTTCTGGTCGAGGCGGTAGGAGGCGATATCGGCAAAGGTGAACTTGCCGAGATTACGCAGGCGTTCCGCCATCATGAACAGGATGATCGGCCAGCCAACGAAGAAGCAGACGGCATAAACAAAACCGTCGTAGCCCTTGAAGTAGACCATCGAGGTAATACCGAGCAGGGTCGCCGCCGACATGTAGTCACCGGCAATAGCCAGGCCATTCTGGAAGCCGGTGATGCCGCCGCCAGCCGTGTAGAAGTCAGCCGTTGTCTTGGTCTTGCCGGCCGCCCACTTGGTGATGCCGAGCGTGGCCAGCACGAAGATCATGAACATGGCGATGGCGCTGACGTTGATCGGCTGCTTTTCGACACCTTCGATGGCGCCGCCGGCAGCAAAGACGGTAAAAGAGACCGCCAGCAGGCTGCCGGCGATCAGTGCGATAAGGGAGCGCTTCATTTGCGGGCCTCCTTGAGCACTTCTTCGGTAATGCTGTCGAACTCGCCGTTGGCACGGTTGACGTAAACACCGGTCAGCAGCCAGCCGCCAACGATGATCAGTGCAGCAATCGGCCAACCAATGGTCATGACGCCGCCTTCAGCCAGCTTGCTCGCAAACAATTGCGGCTGGGTGGAGACGAGGAACATGAAGGTGTAGTAAGGCACCAGCACGATAAGCGACAGAATGATGGCGAAGCGGGTGCGCTTGCCGACAAGTTCGGCAAATTTCGGGTTGGCCCGAATCTTTGTCTGGATAGTATTTTGTGACATGACCCCTCCAGGGAACATAAGTGGTTGAAACGATGCTGAGTGCTGTTCTCGCGTTCGTATTTCATCTGGCTGCCGGGTCGCCTCAATGCGCGAAAGGTCGCCCGCCAGTCCAGATCACATTTACATGTTCGGGTAGTTCGGCCCGCCGCCACCTTCCGGCACCGTCCAGTTGATGTTCTGGGTCGGGTCCTTGATGTCGCAGGTCTTGCAGTGCAGGCAGTTCTGCCCGTTGATCTGCAGGCGCGGCTTGCCTTCATCCTCGCCGAGGATTTCATAGACGCCGGCCGGGCAATAACGCGTTTCCGGCGAACCGTACTTGGCGTAATTGACGCTGATCGCGACGCTTTCATCCTTCAGGCGCAGATGGCACT
This sequence comes from Quatrionicoccus australiensis, assembly GCF_020510425.1. Taxonomy (NCBI): domain Bacteria; kingdom Pseudomonadati; phylum Pseudomonadota; class Betaproteobacteria; order Rhodocyclales; family Azonexaceae; genus Quatrionicoccus; species Quatrionicoccus australiensis. The sequence goes on along the minus strand of NZ_JAHBAH010000001.1, from coordinate 2,312,470 downwards.
GCTGGTTTTCCTCGTGGTTGGTGGCCGAGAGGAAGACCGAAGAAAGGCGGTCAAAAGTGAGTTGACCGTCCGGCTTCGGATAGACGATCTTCGGCTGGCTGTTCTTGTCGGCGAGCTGCGTGTGGTCGTCGTGGTGATGCAGCGTCCACGGTGCCTTGCCGCCAAACAGGAAAGTATCGACGGCGCCATAGGCGAGCGCGCCGAACAGGCCCCACTTGAAGGCCGGACGGATGTTGCGCACCTTGTAGAGCTCGTCCCACAGCCACGACTTCTTGATCAGCTCCGAATATTCCGTGGCTTCGCTGCCGGCATTTTCCTTGCCGAGATGTTCGAAGACGGCTTCGGCCGCGACCATGCCCGACTTCATCGCCATGTGCGTGCCCTTGATCTTCGGCACGTTGAGGAAGCCGGCGGTATCGCCGATCAGCAGACCGCCCGGGAAGCTCAGTTTCGGCACCGACTGGAAGCCGCCTTCCGACAGCGCACGGGCGCCGTAGGAAATCCGGCGGCCACCTTCGAAGAAGCCGCGGATCGCCGGATGCGTCTTGTAGCGCTGGAATTCCTCGTAGGGCGACAGCCACGGATTCTTGTAGTCGAGACCGACCACCATGCCGATGGCGACCAGGTTGTTTTCCAGGTGATAGAGGAAGGAGCCGCCGTAAGTGTCCGAGGTCAGCGGCCAGCCTACCGAGTGCACGATCAGCCCCGGTTGGTGTTTCGCCGGATCGACTTCCCACAGTTCCTTGATGCCGATGCCGTAGGTTTGCGGATCGACGCCATCGCGCAGACTGAATTTTTCGAACAACGTCTTGGTCAGCGAACCGCGGCAGCCTTCGGCGAAGATGGTTTGCTTGGCGTGCAGTTCCATGCCCGGCTGGAAATTGTGGCCGGGCTGGCCATCCTTGCCGATGCCGAGATCGCCGGTGGCGACGCCCTTGACCGAGCCATCCTCGTGGTAGAGCACTTCGGCGGCGGCGAAGCCAGGATAGATCTCGACGCCAAGCGCTTCCGCCTGTTCACCGAGCCAGCGGGCGAGGTTGCCGAGGCTGATGATGTAGTTGCCGTGATTGCCCATCTGCGGCGGCGTCGGCAGCTTGTACGAACCGCTTTCGGTCAGGAACAGCAGGCGATCTTCACCGGCCGGCGTGTTGAGCGGCGCACCGCGTTCCTGCCAGTCCGGGAAGAGTTCGGCCAGCGCATGCGGTTCGAGCACGGCGCCGGACAGAATGTGGGCGCCAATCTCGGAACCTTTCTCCAGCAGACAGACCGAGACTTCCTTGCCGGCCTGCTCGGCCAACTGTTTGATGCGGATCGCCGACGACAGCCCGGAGGGGCCGCCACCAACAATCACGACGTCGTATTCCATTGCATCGCGATCAGTGCGCATGCTTTCTCCTTGCTTGTCGCCACCACCGCCCCGACCGCTGCTGCGGACGGGGCGAGGTGAAGCAGTTTCTTAGAACAGGTTTTCCGGCAGGGCGAAGACCGAGTCGCTGCCACCGGTCATTTCGGCCGAGTAAGCGGCGGCGAACGGCAGCTGGTGCGCGGCAAAGTAAGTCGCCGTGGCCAGCTTGGCCTTGTAGAAGTCATCCGTGCTGCCGGCAGCAATGTGCTTGACGGCAATCGCGGCCGACTTGGCCATCAGCCAGCCGCCGACGACAATGCCGGTCAGCTTCAGGAAGGGCACGGAACCGGCATGCACGGCGGCCGGGGCGCTCTCGTAGTTGGCGATGATCCAGTCGGTAGCGGTCGACAGTGCTGCAATGCCGTTTTTCAGATTGGCGGCAATGCCGGCCAACTGTGCATCACCTGCGATTTCTTCAACCGTTGCCGACATTTCGGCAATCAAGGTCTTCATCGCTGCACCCGGCACCTTTTCGCGGGCCAGCTTGCGACCGACCAGGTCGTTGGCCTGAATGGCCGTCGTACCTTCGTAGATGGTGGTGATGCGCGAATCGCGGTAGTACTGCGCGGCACCGGTTTCTTCGACGAAACCGACACCACCGAACACCTGCAGCGCGGTCGACGACAGCTCGACGCCCTGCTCCGTGCTCCAGCCCTTGACGACCGGCGTCAGCAGATCGACGCGCGACTGGGCGGCGGCATCGCCGGCGTGGGCCTTGTCGATATTGGCGGCGGCGTAGTAAGCCAGCGTGCGCATGGCTTCGGTACGGGCCTTGCATTCCATCAGCAAGCGACGCACATCCGGGTGATGCAGGATGGTCTTCTTGTCGGCCGACTTGTCGCCGATGATCTTGCCCTGGACGCGCTCACGGGCGTACCACAGCGCATGCTGGTAGGCGCGCTCGGCGATGCCGACGCCTTCGAGGCCGACATTGACGCGAGCATGGTTCATCATCGTGAACATGTAGCCGATACCCTTGTTCTCTTCGCCGACCAGGTAGCCGACGGCGCCTTCGTTGTCGCCATAGGACATGACGGCGGTCGGGCTGCCGTGGATGCCGAGCTTGTGCTCGATCGAGGAACAGATCAGGTCGTTGCGCTTGCCGAGCGAGCCGTCTTCGTTAACCAGGAACTTCGGCACGATGAACAGCGAGATGCCCTTCAGTCCCGGCGGCGCATCCGGCAGGCGGGCCAGCACGAGGTGAATGATGTTCTCGGCGACGTCATGCTCGCCCCAGGTGATGAAGATCTTGGTGCCGGTGACCAGGAAGCTGCCATCGCCAGCCGGCTTGGCCTTGGTGGAAATGGCCGCCAGATCGGAGCCGGCAGCCGGCTCGGTCAGGTTCATGGTACCGGTCCAGGTACCTTCGACCATCTTGTGCAGGTACTTCTGCTTCAGTTCTTCGGAGGCGTGGTGGGCGATCGCTTCAATGGCGCCGCCGGTCAGCATCGGGCACAGGCCGAAGGCCATGTTGGCGCCCTTCCACATTTCGTTGACCGCCATCGAGACGACAGCCGGCAGACCCTGACCGCCGAACTCGGGCGAGAAAGGCATCGAGTTCCAGCCGGTTTCGATAAACAGCTTGTAGGCTTCCTTGAAGCCGGGCGCCGTGGTCACGACGCCATCCTTGCAGACGTGACCGGTACGGTCGCCGACGCGGTTGATCGGGTCGAGCACGCCGGTGGCGAACTTGCTGGCTTCGTCGAGAATGGACTCGACCAGTTCGACCGAGCATTCCTCGTTGCCGGGCAGCGCACAGATCTCTTCGAGACCGGCGACTTCATTGAGGACGAACTGCATGTCGCGCAGCGGGGCGGTATAGATACTCATGGGTTTATCTCCTGGATATTTATTGGTTTAAACAGCAGCCGCCAGTTGCGGCACAACTTCAAACAGGTCACCGACCAGGCCGTAATCGGCGACCTGGAAGATCGGCGCATCCGGATCCTTGTTGATCGCAACGATCACCTTCGAATCCTTCATGCCGGCCAGGTGCTGGATCGCACCCGAGATGCCGACCGCGATGTAGAGCTGCGGCGCGACGATCTTGCCGGTCTGGCCGACTTGATAGTCGTTCGGTACGAAGCCGGCATCGACCGCGGCGCGGGAGGCACCGAGCGCAGCGCCGAGCTTGTCAGCAAGCGGCTCGAGCAGCTGGTGATAGTTCTCGCCGCTGCCCAGGCCACGCCCGCCGGAGACGATGATCTTGGCGGCGCCGAGTTCCGGGCGTTCCGACTTGGTCAGTTCGCGGTGGGTCAGTTGCGTCTGGTTGGTATCGGCGGCAGCAGCGATGCTTTCAATTTCGGCATTGTTTCCGGCGTTGACGGCGTCGAAGGCGGTGGTACGCACGGTGATCACCTTGACCGCATCGGCGCTCTTTACCGTGGCCAGCGCGTTGCCGGCGTAGATCGGGCGCACGAAGGTGTCAGCGGCTTCGACGCCGGTGATTTCCGAGATCTGGGCAACGTCGAGCAGCGCGGCGACGCGCGGCAGCAGGTTCTTGCCGAAGGTCGTGGCCGGCGCCAGGATATGGCTGTAGCCGGCGGCGTTGGCGATGACCAGCGCAGTCAGGTTCTCGGCCGTCTGGCTGGCGTATTGCGCGGCATCGGCGACCTTGACCTTGGCGACGCCTTGCAGGCCGGCGGCTTGCTGCGCGGCGGCGGCACAATTGCTGCCGGCGACCAGCACGTGGATGTCGCCACCGATCTTGGCGGCAGCGGCGACGGTGTTCAGGGTGGCCGCCTTCAGGCTTTGCTGGTCGTGTTCAGCGATAACTAATATTGGCATTCGATTCTTCCTCAGGCCGCCTCAGTGCGGCCAGTGCTTGATTGAAGACCAGGGGTTCGGCGGCGTATCGCGATTCGCTTTACGCGCATCCCCGCACGCGGGGCCCCTGCTTGGTAGCTCACGCGATTACCTTGGCTTCGTTCTTGAGTTTGTTCACCAGTTCGGCGACATCGGCGACCATCACGCCGGCGCTGCGCTTGGCCGGTTCGGCCACTTTCAGCGTGCTCAGGCGCGGGGCGACATCGACGCCGAGGTCGGCCGGCTTGACGGTGTCGAGCGACTTCTTCTTGGCTTTCATGATGTTGGGCAGGGTCGCGTAGCGCGGCTCGTTCAGGCGCAGATCGGTCGACACCACCGCAGGCAAGGAAATGGCCAGGGTTTCCAGGCCGCCGTCGATTTCACGGGTGACCGTGGCTTTGCCGTCGGCAATGACAACCTTCGAGGCAAAGGTGGCTTGCGGCCAGCCGGCGAGTGCGGCGAGCATCTGGCCGGTCTGATTGGCATCGTCGTCGATCGCCTGCTTGCCGCAGATGACCAGGCCCGGCGCTTCCTTGTCGCACAGTGCCTTCAACAGCTTGGCCACGGCCAGCGGCTGCAGGTCGACATCACCGCAATCGACCAGGATGCCGCGATCGGCACCGATCGCCATCGCCGTGCGCAGGGTTTCCTGGCAGGCGGCCACACCACACGACACCGCGATCACTTCCGTCGCAATGCCGGCTTCCTTCAGACGCACCGCTTCTTCAACCGCGATTTCGTCAAACGGGTTCATGCTCATCTTGACGTTGGCCAGGTCGACGCCTGAACCATCCGCCTTGACGCGGACCTTCACGTTGTAATCAACCACCCGCTTTACGGGGACGAGAATTTTCATGGGTATTCCTGTTCCGGACAAAAAAGCCCCCTGCCACTCGCCTATGTGGCGCGGCAGGGGGAAGACGGATTACTCGATGGCGAGCGCGGAGTTGGCGTGCTGGCGCAGGACGTATTTCTGGATCTTGCCGGTGGAGGTCTTCGGCAATTCGCCGAACACGACCTGCTTCGGCACCTTGAAACGGGCCAGATGCGCACGACAATGCTCGATGATCTCGGCCTCGGTGCAGACTGCACCGGCCTTCAATTCGAGGAAGGCTGCCGGGACTTCGCCCCACTTCTCGTCGGGCTTGGCGACAACCGCCGCAGCCACCACCGCCGGATGGCGATAGAGCACGTCTTCGACTTCCAGCGAGGAGATGTTCTCGCCACCGGAAATGATGATGTCTTTCGAGCGATCCTTGATCTTGACGTAGCCGTCGCTGTGCACCACGGCCAGGTCGCCAGTGTGGAACCAGCCGCCGGCAAAGGCTTCGGTCGTCGCCTTCTCGTTCTTCAGGTAACCCTTCATCACCAGGTTGCCGCGGAACATGATCTCGCCCATGGTTTCGCCATCCCATGGCACCGGCTCCATCGACACCGGGTCGAGCACGGCAATCGCTTCCTGCATGTGATAGCGCACGCCCTGACGGCCGTTGCGCGCCGCGCGCAGGTCGATCGGCAGCTTGTCCCATTCCGGATGCTTGGCACACACGGAAGCCGGACCATAGGTTTCGGTCAGGCCATAGACGTGGGTGATGTTGAAACCCATCTGCTCGCAGCCCTCGATGATGGCGGCGGGAGGCGCGGCACCGGCGATCAGGCCATTGACCTGGTGGGTGATGCCTTCCTTCAGTTCGGCCGGGGCGTTGATCATCATGCCGTACACGATCGGCGCGCCGCACATGTGGCTGACCTTGTGTTCCTTGATCAGACCGAAGATCAGGGCCGGATCGATCTTGCGCAGGCAGACGCTGGTGCCGGCATTGGCCGCCATGGTCCACGGGAAGCACCAGCCGTTGCAATGGAACATCGGCAAGGTCCACAGGTAAACCGCGTGTTGCGGCATGCCCCAGGAAATGATGTTCGACGCCGAATTCAGGTAGGCACCGCGATGGTGGTAAACGACCCCCTTCGGATTGCCGGTCGTGCCCGAGGTGTAGTTGAGCGCGATGGCGTCCCACTCGCTTGCCGGCAGTTGCCAGGCAAAGTCGGGCTCGCCTTCGTTCAGGAAAGCCTCGTAGTCCTTTTCACCCAGTGCTTCACCACCGGTGAACTCCGGATCGAGGGTATCGATGACCAGCGGCTTCGGACCTTCGAGCAGGGCCAGGGCCGGTTTGACGATGGCGGAGAATTCCGGATCGGTGATCAGCACCTTGGCTTCGCCATGGGTCAGCATGAAGGCGATGGCTTCGGCGTCGAGACGGGTGTTCAGGGTATTGAGCACGGCACCGGTCATCGGCACGCCAAAATGGCACTCGAACATCGGCGCCGAATTGGGCAGCATCACTGCCACGGTGTCACCCTTGCCGATACCGCGATTGGTCAGCGCCGAGGCAAGCTGGCGACAACGGTCGTAGGATTCCTTCCAGGTGTACTGACGCGCGCCCTGGATGACGGAAATACGCTTCGGATAAATGAAAGCCGAGCGTTCAAGAAAACTCAACGGGGAAAGCGGAACATAGTTGGCCTGATTCTGTTCCAGGCCAACTGCATACGGATTTGCAGCCACAACGATCTCCTCACGATGCTATTGAAAGTGCTGTTCTCTTTTTTGGGGCATCTTGTTTTTATGCAAGAATCGCAAAACACTCTTGCAAAACTATTGGTCGAATGTAACGAATCGTTACGTCGCGGAAGTCCGCTCCCGGCCTGCACTAGAATCGCTTGATGAATCTTTCTGCGCCACCTCCCGACACCGCACAACGTTACGAAATGCTGCAGGCCGGGCTCGACTTGCTTGACCAGGGCCTCACCGTGTTCGATGCCGGTCTGCGCCTGGTGGCGTGGAACGAACCCTTCCTGCGCCTGCTCGATTTCCCTGCCGCGATGGCTTACGTCGGTGCCCCCTTCGAGAGTTTCATCCGCTTCAACGCCGCGCGTGGCGAATACGGCCCGGGCGACAGCGAAAGTCAGATTACCGAACGGATTGCCGCCGCCGGCAGCTTTGCGGCGCATGTCACCGAACGCCAGCGCCCGAACGGTCGCGTTTTGCTGTTGCGCGGCGAGCCGCTCGCTGACAAGGGTTTCGTCACTTTGTACAGCGATGTCACCGAACAGCGCTACATCGAGAACCTGGCCGAATACCAGAATATCCAGCTCGAAGAACGCGTACGGCGCCGTACCGCCCAGCTCGAAAATGCCAACGCCAACCTGACCCGCGCCAACACCGAAAACACCCGCATCGCCGCCGCCCTGCGCCGCAGCGAGGAACGCCTGCGCCTGATCAACGACACCATTCCCATCCTGATCGGTTACGTCGACGCCAACGAGGTTTACCAGTACGCCAACAAGGGCTATTCCGACTGGTACGGCCACCCGGAAGGCGGCGTCACCGGCCGCGGGGTACGCGAAGTGATCGGCGAACAGGTCTATGGCCAAGTCCGCGACTCGGTACGCCGGGCGTTGGCCGGACAGCAGGTAACCTACGAATACCAGATGGACCGCCTGGGGCAGACGGTTTTTGCCCGCAGCACGCTGGTGCCGGAAGTCGGCCCGGAAAGCGAAACCCTCGGCTTCTTCGTCTTCTCGCACGAAATCACCGAGCAGAAGCGCATGCAGGCCGCCCTCGTCCAGGCCCAGAAAATGGAGGCTATCGGGCAGTTGACCGGTGGCCTGGCGCACGACTTCAACAACCTGCTCACCGTCATCATCGGCAATCTCGCCGCCCTGCAGGATCATCGCCCGGGCGACAGCGAAGTGAACGAATTCGTCGAACCGGCGCTGCAATCGGCCCGCCGCGGCGTTCAGCTGATCAAGCGCCTGCTCACCTTTTCGCGGCAACAGCCGCTGGAGCCGCAAGCCGTCGATATCGGCCAGCTGATCGTCAGCCTGGCCAAACTGGTGCGCCGTTCGCTGCCGGAGTCGATTGCCGTATCGACCGACCTGCCATCTGCCTTGCACGCCCTGGTCGACCCGGGACAACTGGAAAGCGCCCTGCTCAATTTCGCCCTCAATGCGCGCGACGCGATGCCGGCCGGCGGTCGCCTGCACATCGCGGCACGCCCGGTCGAGTTGTCGACCGATGCTGCTGCCTTTGACGTTCCGCCTGGCGCCTACGCCATGATCGAGGTGGTCGATAACGGCAGCGGCATGGATGCGGCGACCCTGGCTCGCGTCTTTGAACCCTTTTTCACGACCAAGCGCTTCGGACTGGGCAGCGGCCTGGGCCTGTCGATGGCTTATGGCTTTGCCAAGCAATCGGGCGGCGGCGTGCTGATCCAGAGCCAGCCCGGCCAGGGCACGACCGTGCTGATGGTGCTGCCGCTGACTGCGCCGGAACAGGACAGCGATGCGCCGCTCGACGATGCGCCGCTGTTGCTGGGCGGCGAACTGGTACTGCTGGTCGAGGATGAGCCGAATGTCCGCCGCGTCGTCCGGCAACAGCTGATCGATCTCGGCTACCCGGTGATCGAAGCCGAAAACGGCGCCCAGGCGCTGGAAATGATCGAACATATTCCCGACATCGCCATCATCGTCAGCGATATCATCATGCCCGGCGGCATCGATGGTCGCCAATTGGCCGAATGGGTCAGGCAACATCGCCACCCGATCAGGATCCTGCTGATGAGTGGCTATGCCGACGAAAACGACGATCAAGGCACCAGCGACCTGCCGCTGCTTGCCAAACCCTTTGTCCGGCAGGATCTGGCCCGCGCCCTGCAGCGCGTGAATCGAGGCAAAGCATGAAACCAGCGACCGATGCCGACTTGAGCAAACTGATCGCCATTGTCGAGGATGACCCGGATGTTGCCCGCATCATCGAACAGGTGCTCGGCGATTTTTCCTTCCGCACCGTCTGGTGCCGCAGTGCGGCCGATCTGCTGCGCCGCCTGCGCACTCTGACCCCCGACCTGTGCATCATCGACCTCGGCCTGCCCGATATGGACGGCCTCGAAGTGATGCAGCGCGTGCGCGCCCAGTCGGCGTGCGGCATCGTCATCCTGACCGGACGCGCCCATGTCAGCGACCGCGTCATGGGCCTTGAACTGGGCGCCGACGACTACGTGCTGAAACCCTTCGAGCCGCGCGAACTGGTCGCCCGCGTGCGCAGCATCCTGCGGCGCCGGGAAACCGGCCATGGCGCCGCCACGCCAGCCCGGGAAATTGCCGAATTCGGCAACTGGCGTTTCAACCTCGGCAATAACACGCTGCACGCCAGCAATGGCGAGGAGCTTCTGCTCAGCACCTCGGAAGCCGAACTGCTCAAGGTTTTTGTCAGCCATCCGAACCGCATCCTGCAACGCGAACAGTTGATGGGCACCCGCGATCTGGCACCGACCGACCGCAGCATCGATGTCCGCATTTCGCGCCTGCGCCGCAAGCTTGAACCCGACCCGCTCGGTCCGGCCTTCATCAAGACCGTCTATGGTGCCGGCTATCTCTTTCTCGCCACCGTCAAATGGCCGGCGGAAGAAAATACCGACACCGCTGCCGGCTGAACCGCGGCAAGGCTGGCGACACATGAAAAAAGGGGCTGATCAGCCCCTTTTTGATTCAGCAACGAAAGTGCTTACTCATCTTCATCATGCAACTGGAACTTGCTTGCCAGTTGCTGCTGCACGTTGGGCGGCACCGCCGAATAGCGGGCGAACTCGATGGTGTAGCTGCCCTGCCCGCCGGTCAGCGACTTCAGGCGCGACTGGTAGTCGTTGAGTTCGGCCAGCGGCACTTCGCCACTGATCGCGGCCATGCCATGCCCGCGACCGTCGGTACCGGTGATGTGACCGCGACGGCCGGCGAGATCGCCGGTCAGGTCGCCGATTGCCGTTTCCGGCACGACGATTTCGATATTGACGATGGGCTCGAGCACGATCGGCTTCGCGGCGCGGATCGCTTCGATGACCGCCTTGCGGCCGGCGGTGACAAAAGCCACCTCCTTGCCGTCAACGGCGTGCGTCTTGCCGTCGAAAACGGTCACTTTCAGGTCGTCGACCGTATAGCCGGCAACGACACCGCCTTCCAAGCCTTGCCGCACGCCCTTCTCGACCGCCGCCATGAAGACGCCGGGAATGACGCCGCCCTTGACCGCATCGACGAATTCAAAACCCTCGCCACGGCCTTTCGGCTCGATGCGCAGATGCACTTCACCGAACTGGCCGGCGCCGCCCGATTGCTTCTTGTGGCGATGGATGCCTTCGGCAGCACCGGTGATGGTTTCGCGATAAGGAATGCGCGGCGGCTTGGTATCGACTTCCAGCTTGAATTGCGCCGCCATCTTGTCGAGCTTGGCCTTGAGATGGATTTCGCCGAGACCGCGGATCACCGTTTCGTTGCTGGTCGGATGGCGTTCGACGATGAAGGTCGGATCTTCCATGGCCAGCTTGTTGAGAATGTCGAACAGACGCTGCTCGTCGCCCTTCTTCTTCGTCTCGACCGCCAGCCCGGCCATCGGCCTGGGGAACTCGAGCGGCACGAGGTGAATGAGATCTTCATCGTGCGAGTCGTGCAGCACGCTGTCGAAGTCGATTTCCTCGACCTTGGCAATGGCGCCGATGTCGCCAGCGACCAGTTCATCAACTTCGACACTGTCCTTGCCCTGCAACTGGTAGAGGTGGGCGACCTTGAACGGGCGCTTGCCGTCGCCGACAAAAAGCTGGGCATCCTTGCGAATCGTGCCTTGGTGCACGCGGAAGATGCCGATCTTGCCCATGTAGGGATCGGCCACCACCTTGAAAACATGCGCCAGCACATGTTTGCCGGCATCCGGCTCGGCCTGGAAAGGCTCGGTCCGGTCGCCCGGCTCGCCCTTGTAGAACGGCGGCGGGTTGCCTTCGGCCGGACTCGGTGCCAGGCTTGCCAGGACATGCAGGAGCTCCTTGATGCCGGCACCGGTCTTGGCAGAAACAAAGAGGATGGGAATCAGGTGACCGGCGCGCAGGGCCTTCTCGAACGGGGCATGCAATGCGGCAGCCGTCGGATCGGCACCGTCTTCCAGATACTGGGCGAGCAGATCTTCATCTTCTTCGACAATCTGGTCGATCAGCGCGCGGTGCGCGGCGGCAACCGACTCGAAATCGGCATCGCCGGCAGCGTGTTCGAGCACTTCGACGACCTCGGCCGCACCATGCGTCGGCAGGTCGAGCAACATGCACTGCTTGCCGAAACGTTCGCGAATGTCGGCGACCAGGCCGGGCAGGTCGAGATTATCGGCATCGATCTTGTTGATGACGATCATCCGGCACAGATTGCGTTCGGCTGCGTGACGCATCATGCGCTCGGTCATCAGCTCGACACCGCTCTGCGCATTGACCACGATCAGCGCCGTATCGACACCGGCCAGCGCAGCAACCGCCTGCCCGGCAAAGTCAGGGTAACCCGGTGTATCGATCAGATGGACGTGGCGATCTTCATGGCCAAAATTGACGATCGCCGAGTTCAGGGAGTGGCCGGCTTCCTTTTCCTGGACATCAAAATCGCAGACCGTGCTGCCACGCTCGATCGTGCCCTTGGCCTGGATGGCGCCGGTGGCAAAGAGCAATGCCTCGGCGAGGCTGGTCTTGCCGGCGGAGCCGTGACCAACCAGTGCAACGGAACGAATAGCCTCGGTGGTGTACTTGGACATCTTCTTCTCCCTGAGCTTATGAACGAATCTACAACAAGTTATTTCGCCCCCAGCGCCATGCGCTCGACAAAATAGGGGCCGGCACCGAAAAGCAGCGCCGCGGCGAGCAGGACCAGCAGCAGACCAGCCAGCAATTGCTTGCCCGGACGGGCGTATTCGGCATGCTGCCGGGCGAAGAGCAGCGGTCCGACGACCGGCAGGATCAGCGTCGGCAGCCAGACCCGCCAGCCGTATGAGAGCGAGGCGGGCAAGGTCTGGACATAGCCGACCAGCAACAAGGCCCCACCAACCGCCACCAGCAAGGCGGCAAGCATGACAAACAGCGTGAACCAGATATCCATTATTTTTTGACCTTCTGTGGCCGTACCCAGCCGCTGAGCGTGATCTGTTTGGCCCGCGATACGGTCAACGCATCCGGCGGGGCATTTTTGGTCAGGGTCGTACCGGCACCGAGCGTCGCACCGCGTCCAACCGTCACCGGCGCGACCAGTTGGGTATCGGAACCGATAAACACGTCATCTTCGATGATGGTCTTGAACTTGTTGGCGCCATCGTAGTTGCAGGTGATGGTGCCGGCCCCGACGTTCACGCGCTGACCGATCTCGGCATCACCGATATAGGCTAGGTGATTGGCCTTCGACTGGGCGCCGATGCGGCTCTTCTTGACCTCGACAAAGTTGCCGATATGCACCTCAGGCCCGAGTTCGGTACCAGGGCGCAGGCGGGCATACGGACCAAGCACGCCATCCGGGCCGATCACCGCGTCCTCGAAATGGCAAAAGGCGGCGATCCGCGTCCCGGCACCGACCTTGACGTTCTTCAGCACGCAGTAGGGACCGACTTCGACGGCATCTCCCAACTCAACCTGCCCTTCGAACACGCAACCGACATCAATGGCGACATCGCGACCATGCTTCAACTCGCCGCGCACGTCGATACGGGCCGGGTCGGCCAGGCGCACGCCGGCAACCAGCAGTTGGTCGGCAATATTGCGCTGATGCTGCCGTTCCAGTTCGGCCAGTTGCACCTTGCTGTTCACGCCAAGGACTTCCCACTCGCCCTCGGGCTGCGCTGTGCGTACGGGCAGGCCTTCGGCAACCGCCAGTGCAACGATATCGGTCAGGTAGTACTCGCCCTGGGCGTTGTCGTTTTTCAGACGCCCCAGCCAGTCGGCCAGGCGCGCCGTCGGCATCGCCATGATCCCGGTATTGACCTCGCGGATCGCCTTCTGCTCGGGTGTCGCATCCTTTTCCTCGACGATGCACTGAACGTTGCCGGCAGCATCGCGGACGATACGACCATAACCGACCGGATTGGCAAGGTCGACCGTAAGAATCGACAATCCATCCTTGGCTGCCTGCAACAGGCGCTTCAGGGTCGCAACACTGGTCAGCGGCACATCGCCGTAAAGCACCAGGGTCTGCGCGGCCGATCCCAATGCCGGCACGGCCTGGGCGACGGCATGGCCGGTACCCAATTGTTGTGCCTGCTCGGCCCAGGCGACATCGGGTGCTGCCAGCGTCGCCTTGACGATATCGCCGCCATGACCGTAGACGACGATCAGCTTTTCCGGCGCCAGGCAGCGTGCCGTATCGATGACATGCTGGGCGAGAGCCTTGCCGGCAATCGGGTGCAAGACCTTGGGGGAATTGGAATGCATGCGCTTGCCTTGGCCGGCAGCGAGGATGACGATATTCATGGATTTCTCTTCAGGTTGCGGCCGGCGCCTTGCCGGCGCGAATCAGCCGGCTTTCTTTTCGTCCTGACCGGTCAGGATTTCGCCGAGCAAGGCCTTGCCACGCCCGGAGACGCCCCAGTGCAGGACATTCTTGTCATTGATGCGGGTTTCGATGACGCCCATGGTTTTCATCACGGTCAGGCGCTGGCTGATGAAATCACGCGCCAGGCCGGTACGGTCGCAAAGGGCTGCCAGATTGCCGTAGACGAAACTTTCCTCGGCCAGGGCGCGCAGGATTTCGACGTCGTTGTAGGAAAGCACTTCCCGCGGCTCCGGGCGCTGATCATTGGCCACCGGAGTCTCTTCGCGGCTGGTCAGGACCATCTGCTCGGCCTGCTTCTGCTGTTTCAGATGACCGACTTCGCGTTTGACCGAATCGAGTTGTCCCATCAGGCGCTGCGCGACATTTTCCAGCAGACGGCGGGATGCGATCACGTAAATGAGGCAAAACCCGGCAAAGGTGAAGAAATCGACCGGCTTGGTACGTGCCCCTTCGAGCAAGGTACTGGCAATCATGTTCAGGAAGAGCGGTACGGTCAACGCCGCCACAATGCCCAAAACCGGATATTTGATCCAGTCGTGCCGGGAGGGCGCGGCCTGCCGGTCAGCGAGAAAGTAATTGGCTGCGCCGCCAAGCACACCGGCACAAACCATGATCAGCAGTATGAGCAGCATGTGCCCATCGAGCGCGCCGGTTGGCGAGGTGACCTGGAAAGCGGTTTGCAGTTCTGCCGACATATTGTTTCCCCCTGTAATACTGTTTATTTTCCCACGATCCGGCGCTTGGTGGAAAAAACAAAGGCCCTGCGGACTGTCGTCGGCAGGGCCTTTTTGCGCACGAGGGCGAATTAACGCGGCAGCGTCGTGCCACCCATCAGGAATGCATCGACTTCACGTGCAGCCTGACGGCCTTCGCGGATCGCCCAGACCACCAGCGACTGACCGCGGCGCACGTCACCGGCGGCAAAAACCTTGCCGACGTTGGTGGCGTAACAGCCGGCACCATCCGTCGTTGCCTTGGCGTTGCCGCGATTGTCCTTCTCGACGCCGAAAGCTTCGAGCAGGCCACCGACCGGGTTGGTAAAGCCCATCGCCAGGAAGGCGTTGTCGCACGGCAGCTCGAATTCCGAACCGGCGACTTCGCTCATCTTGCCGTCCTTCCAGTCCAGACGCACGGCCTTCAGGGCCTTGACGTTACCCTTGCCGTCATCGACGAAGCCCTTGGTCGCCACCGCGAAATCGCGGGTGCAGCCTTCGTCGTGCGAAGAGGAAGTACGCAGCTTGTACGGCCAGTACGGCCAGGTCAGCGCCTTGTTTTCCTGTTCCGGCGGCATCGGCATCAGTTCGAACTGGGTCACCGAGGCAGCACCATGGCGATTCGAGGTACCGACGCAGTCGGAACCGGTATCGCCGCCACCGATGACGATGACGTGCTTGCCCTTGACGTTGATCGGGTTGGCCTTGCCCTGCTGGACTTCCTTGTTCTGCGGAATCAGGAACTCGAGCGCGGCATGGATGCCCTTGAGTTCGCGGCCCGGCACCGGCAGGTCGCGCGGCACTTCGGAACCGGCGGCGAGAATCACCGCGTCGAACTCCTTGGTCAGCTGATCGGCTGAAACAAAGGCGGCAGCATCATTGTTGATACCCGCCGGCACATCCTTGTTGCCAACAACCACCTTGGTCTTGAAGGTCACGCCTTCGGCTTCCATCTGGGCGACACGGCGATCGATCACCGTCTTTTCCAGCTTGAAGTCAGGGATGCCGTAGCCGAGCAGGCCGCCGATGCGATCGCTCTTCTCGAACACCGTCACATCGTGACCGACGCGTGCCAGTTGCTGCGCTGCTGCCATACCGGCCGGGCCGGAACCGACGATGGCAATCTTCTTGCCAGTCTTCGCTTTCGGCGGCTGCGGCACGACCCAGCCCATTTCCCAACCCTTGTCGATGATGAAATGCTCAATCGACTTGATGCCCACCGGCGCTGCATTGATGCCCAGCGTACAGGCAGCTTCGCAGGGTGCCGGACAGATGCGGCCGGTGAAATCCGGGAAGTTGTTGGTCGAATGCAGCACGTCCAGGGCCTGCTTCCAGTTGCCGCGATAAACCAGATCATTCCAGTCGGGAATGATGTTGTTCACCGGGCAGCCGTTGTTGCAGAACGGGATGCCGCAATCCATGCAACGTGCGCCCTGGGTCTTGGCATCGTCGTCGTTCAGGGTATGAACGAATTCCTTGTAGTGCTTCAGGCGCTGTTCAACCGGATCGTAACCCTCGGACAGGCGCTCGAATTCCATAAAGCCAGTCGGCTTGCCCATTATGCGGCCTCCTTCTGTGCAGCGGCCTGCTCGGTGAGCGCCCGCTTGTACTCATGCGGATAAACTTTGACGAACTTCTCGCGGCTGACGTCCCAGTCGGCCAGGAGAGCCTTGGCGGTGGCACTGCCGGTGTATTCGGCGTGACGCGTGATCAGTTCCTTGAGCTGAACTTCGTCGGCGACGCCCTGATGCAGCGGCTCGCCAGCAGCCAGACGGCTGGCCGGCAGAACCTTTTCCAGGGCGACCTGGGCGAGGTTGGCACGCTGCTTGAAGCTGCCATCCTCGTCCAGCACGTAGGCGATACCGCCCGACATGCCGGCCGCAAAGTTACGACCGGTCATGCCAAGAACCACCACCGTACCGCCAGTCATGTATTCACACCCGTGGTCGCCAACACCTTCGACAACCGCCGTGCCGCCGGAGTTGCGCACGGCAAAACGTTCGCCGCCGACACCCGCAAAGAAGGCTTCACCGGTCGTCGCACCGTAAAGCACGGTGTTGCCGACGATGATGTTCTCCTGTGTATTGCCGCGGAAATCCGGGCTCGGCTTGATGATCAGACGACCACCGGAGAGACCCTTGCCAACGTAGTCGTTACCTTCGCCGGACAATTCCAGCGTCACGCCCTTGGCCAGGAAAGCACCGAAGGCCTGACCAGCGGTGCCGGTCAGCTTGACGTGGATGGTGTCGTCCGGCAGGCCATCGTTACCATAGCGCTTGGCAACTTCGCCCGAGAGCATGGTGCCGCAGGTGCGGTTGACGTTGATGATCGAGGTTTCGATCTGGACCTTCTGGCCCTTTTCCAGCGCCGGCTTGGCCTGCTCGATCAGCTTGTGGTCGAGTGCCTTGGCCAGACCGTGATCCTGCGTCTCGGTATGACGACGCGGCTCGCTGGCCGGAACGTTCGGCTGGTAGAAAATCTTCGAGAAGTCGAGACCCTTGGCCTTCCAGTGCTCGATGCCGGGACGGGTATCGAGCAGGTCAGCACGGCCGACCAGATCGTCAAAGTTGCGAATGCCCAGCTCGGCCATGATTTCGCGAACTTCTTCGGCAACGAAGAAGAAATAATTGACGACATGTTCCGGTTGACCGGTAAAGCGCTTGCGCAGCTCAGGATCCTGCGTCGCAACGCCGACCGGACAGGTGTTGAGGTGACACTTGCGCATCATGATGCAACCCTCGACGACCAGCGGTGCCGTGGCGAAGCCGAATTCGTCGGCGCCGAGCAGTGCACCGATGACGACGTCGCGACCGGTCTTGATCTGGCCATCGACCTGGACGCGGATACGCGAACGCAGGCGGTTCAGGACCAGAGTCTGCTGGGTTTCGGACAGGCCGAGTTCCCACGGCGTACCGGCATGCTTGATCGACGATTGCGGCGAAGCGCCCGTACCGCCGTCAAAGCCGGCGATCACCAGGTGATCGGCCTTGGCCTTGGAAACACCGGCAGCCACGGTGCCGACACCGACTTCGGAAACCAGCTTGACCGAGATCGAAGCGCGCGAATTGGCGTTCTTCAGATCGTGAATCAGTTGTGCCAAGTCTTCGATCGAGTAGATATCGTGGTGCGGCGGCGGCGAAATCAGACCGACGCCCGGTACCGAGTGACGCAGGAAGCCGATGTACTCGGAAACCTTGTGACCCGGCAACTGGCCGCCTTCACCCGGCTTGGCGCCTTGTGCCATCTTGATCTGGATCTGGTCGGCATTGACCAGGTATTCGGCGGTCACACCGAAGCGGCCGGAAGCAACCTGCTTGATGGCAGAACGCAGCGAATCGCCTTCCTTCATCTCGATGTCGCGCTCGATGCGGCTCTTGCCGATGATCTCGGAGAGCATCGTACCCGCCTTGACCGGCG
The DNA here is from genome assembly GCF_020510425.1 of Quatrionicoccus australiensis. Classification (NCBI taxonomy): domain Bacteria; kingdom Pseudomonadati; phylum Pseudomonadota; class Betaproteobacteria; order Rhodocyclales; family Azonexaceae; genus Quatrionicoccus; species Quatrionicoccus australiensis. Next base: position 2,294,731 of record NZ_JAHBAH010000001.1, on the reverse strand, counting down.
CGAAACGCTTGGCATCCTCGCCACCTTCGCCGGTATTCGACTTGCCGCCGATGCGGTTCATCGCCAGGGCGAGCGTGGTGTGGGCCTCGGTCGAAATGGAACCGAGCGACATGGCGCCCGTTGCGAAACGCTTGACGATTTCCTTGGCCGATTCGACTTCTTCCAGCGGCACCGGCGCGCCTTGCGGCTTGAATTCAAACAGGCCGCGCAGGGTCAGGTGACGCTTGGTCTGATCGTTGATCAGCTTGGCGTATTCCTTGTAGGTCTCGTACTTGCCGGAGCGGGTCGAGTGTTGCAGCTTGGCGATCGAATCCGGTGTCCACATATGCTCTTCGCCACGCGTGCGGTAAGCGTACTCACCGCCGGCATCGAGCATGCTCGAGAGCACCGGGTCGGCCGAGAAAGCTTCGGTGTGCAGACGAATGGCTTCTTCGGCAACTTCGAACAGGCCGATACCTTCGACGTTGGACGGCGTGCCGGTGAAGTACTTCTCGATGAAGTCCTTCTGCAGGCCGATCGCTTCGAAAATCTGGGCACCGGTATAGGACATGTAGGTCGAGATGCCCATCTTGGACATGACCTTGTTCAGGCCCTTGCCGATTGCCTTGACGAAGTTCTTGACGTACTTCTCGGCCTTCTCGGCGTCGCCCTTGGCGAAACCTTCGATGGTTTCGAGCGCCAGGTAGGGGTGGACCGCTTCGGCACCATAGCCACCGAGCAGCGCGAAGTGATGGACCTCGCGTGCCGAACCGGTTTCGACGACGAGACCGGTGCTGGTGCGCATGCCCTTCTTGACGAGGTGCTGGTGAATCGCCGAGGTTGCCAGCAGCGCCGGGATGGCGACGTGATCGGCATCGAGCTTGCGGTCGGAGACGATCAGGATGTTGGCACCGGAACGTACTGCATCCTCGGCATCGGCCGCCAGGGAAGCGAGACGAGCCTCGACACCGGCCTTGCCCCAGCCCACCGGATAACAGATATCCAGTTCGAAGGACTTGAACTTGTCCGAGGTGTATTTGCCGATGTGACGCAGCTTCTCGATGTCGCCCTTGGTCAGTACCGGTTGCGAGACTTCGAGACGGATCGGCGGATTGATGTCGGCGGTATTCAGCAGGTTCGGCTTCGGACCAACGAAGGACACCAGCGACATGACCAGTTCTTCACGGATCGGATCGATCGGCGGGTTGGTCACCTGCGCAAACAACTGCTTGAAGTAGGTGTAAAGCGTCTTGTTCTTGGCAGACAGAACCGGCAATGCCGAATCGGTGCCCATCGAGCCGCTGGCCTCTTCACCGGTCTGAACCATCGGCTCCAGGATGACCTTGATGTCTTCCTGGGTGTAGCCGAAGGCCTGCTGGCGATCGAGCAGGGAAGCCGTGGCTTCGTCGCAGGTTTCGGCCGGCGCCGGAATTTCGTCGAGCTTGATGCGGATCTTTTCGATCCATTCGCGGTAAGGCTTGGCCTTGGCCAGCGAATCCTTGAGTTCCTTGTCGTCGATGATGCGGCCTTGTTCCATGTCGATCAGGAACATCTTGCCCGGCTGCAGGCGCCACTTCTTGACGATCTTCTTTTCCGGAATCGGCAGCACGCCGGATTCCGAAGCCATGACCACGAGGTCGTCGTCGGTGACCAGATAGCGGGCCGGACGCAGACCGTTACGGTCGAGCGTCGCGCCGATCTGGCGACCGTCGGTGAAGGCCACGGCGGCGGGGCCGTCCCACGGCTCCATCATGGCAGCATGGTATTCGTAGAAGGCGCGACGGTTTTCGTCCATCGTCGTGTGCTTTTCCCAGGCTTCCGGGATCATCAGCATGACGGCCTGGGCGAGCGAGTAACCGCCCCCCATGACGAGCAGCTCGAGCGCATTGTCGAAGGATGCCGAGTCGGACTGCCCCGGGTAATGCAGCGGCCAGACCTTCTTCAGGTCTTCACCGAGAATCGGCGAAGAAATCGCCTGTTCACGCGCCTTGAACCAGTTGACGTTGCCGCGTACGGTATTGATTTCACCGTTATGGGCGATGTAGCGGAACGGGTGCGCCAGATCCCAGGTCGGGAAGGTGTTGGTCGAGAAACGCTGGTGTACCAGCGCAAGGGCGGAAGTCGTGCGCTTGTCCTGCAGGTCGAGGTAGTACACACCAACCTGATCGGCGAGCAGCAGGCCCTTGTAGTTCACGGTACGCGCCGAGAAGGACGGCACGTAGAACTCCTGGCCGTGCTTGAGCTTCAGCGACTTGATGGCATTGGCAGCACGACGGCGGATGATATACAGCTTGCGCTCGAGGGCATCGGTCACGAAGACATCCGGACCGCGACCAACGAAGATCTGGCGAATCACCGGCTCCTTGGCGCGCACAGTCGGCGACATCGGCATTTCGGCATTGACCGGCACATCGCGCCAGCCGAGGACGACCTGGCCTTCAGCCTTGACCGAACGCTCGATTTCCTCGACACAGGCGTGGCGCGAAGCAGCCTCCTGCGGCAGGAAAACCATGCCGACACCGTATTCGCCAAGCGGCGGCAGGTTCACGCCCTGCTTGGCCATTTCTTCGCGATAAAACTGGTCGGGAATCTGGATCAGAATACCGGCACCGTCACCCTGCAACGGGTCGGCGCCCACGGCGCCACGGTGATCCAGATTCTTCAGGATCAACAAACCTTGTTCGACAATGCTATGACTTTTCTGGCCCTTAAAATGGGCTACAAAGCCCACACCACAAGCATCGTGCTCGTTCGCGGGGTCGTACAAACCCTGCTGCTCAGGTACTGCCGGTTCCATCACACGCATTCCTTAAATAACTTGGCCGGTGAACAAAGACCAATGATGAAAAAAGCCGCGCAGCATTATTTCTTGCGTCGGCCTGTACGAAAATTAGAGGCAACCATCAAATATACTGGTAAACCCCTGTCAATTCAAGATGCTGCAACGCACCAATACGGCCCAAAATAGCCGGGCCATCACTATTCAGGTGCATCTGGCGTCAATAGCGTCCGCCATCTGCGCCTCGCTTGCCTCGTCCGAAACAACTGCCCGACCGATATCCTTGAGCAACACCAGGCGCAACTTTCCATCCAGGACCTTCTTGTCGTGCCGCATCAACTCAAGATAACGCGCCGCACCAAGAGGTGCCCCCCGTACCGGCAAACCGGCCCGAACAAATATCGCCTCAACTCTTTGCATCGCTTCCCGCGACAACCAACCCAAATTGCAGGAAAGTTCAGCAGCAATTAGCGTGCCGGCCGCAACTGCTTCTCCGTGCAACCATTCGCCATAACCCAGGCCGGTTTCGATCGCATGTCCAAACGTATGCCCGAGATTAAGCAGAGCCCGCTCACCAGTTTCCCGCTCGTCAGCAGCAACCACTTCCGCCTTGTTGGTACAGGAACGGTGCACTGCATACACCAGAGCGGCTTTATCGCGCGCCAGAAGCTTGTCCAGATTATTTTCCAGCCAGACAAAAAATTCCGGATCACGAATCAAACCGTACTTGATCACCTCGGCCAAGCCTGCTTTCAACTCACGCTCCGGCAGGGTAGCCAGCGTCGAGATATCAGCCATCACCAATTTGGGCTGATAAAACGCCCCTATCATGTTCTTTCCCAGCGGATGATTGATTGCGGTCTTCCCTCCAACCGAGGAGTCGACCAGGGAAAGCAAGGTCGTCGGTACCTGGATAAAGGGCATGCCGCGCTGATAGCAGGCGGCGGCAAATCCACCCATGTCGCCGATCACACCACCACCGAGGGCAATCAATGTCGTGCTCCGCTCACAATGGGAGCCCAGCAAGGCATCAAAAATCAGATTCAGCGTTTCCCAAGTCTTGTATTGCTCGCCATCCGGCAAGATGACCGGGAGAACCGAAATTCCTGCTTTTTCCAGCGTTGACCGCAACAGATCAAGATACAACGGTGCCACGGTTGCATTGCTGACTACAACCACTTTTTTCTGCCGGATATGCGGCAAAAAAAGCTCGTGGCGGGACAACACGCCACTACCAATATGAATCGGGTAAGAACGATCACCCAGCGCCACCTGCAATGTCTGCATCATTTCTTGCATAAAAGACCAAACTCCCTCAGCAGATGCTGCACGATACCGGACGCGATCAGATGCGAGCCGTCCACCACCAAATGCGCCGTCTCGCGATAAAGCGGATCACGCAGGGCGTGCAACTCTTCCAGCCTGGCCAAAGGATCAGGCACTCGCAACAACGGACGATTCCTGTCATGCCGCGTCCGCTCGAAGAGCATGACCGGCGGGACATTCAGATAGACCACCCAGCCAGTGTCGTGTAACCGGCGACGGTTTTCGGGGTTCAGAACAACCCCCCCGCCCGTTGCCAGGACGATATTGTCATTGATCGAGAGCTCGGCAATGGTCTGCGCCTCTCTACGGCGAAAGCCATCCTCGCCCTCGATCTCGAAAATGGTGGGAATGGGCACGCCCGTTCGCTCGACTATCTCATGATCCGAGTCATAAAAGACCCGCCCGAGTCGTCGCGCCAACTGACGCCCAACAGTCGTCTTGCCAGCCCCCATCAAGCCGACCAGATAGATATTCGTACGATTATTCACCCGCCAATTTTATCCGAAGCCAGGTCGAAGCCGAAAAAAAAGCCGGCATCGCCGGCTTTTTTGCGCAGATAAGCACTTAATCGAAACGAACTTTTTCCGAGATGACGCGTGGCGTAATGAAAATCAACAACTCGCGGCGTTTGCCCACATCAGACTTATAGCGGAACAGCGCGCCGAGGTAGGGAATATCACCAAGCAACGGGACCTTCTCAACAGTGGACTGGTTGTTTGTGATGTACACGCCACCGACCACGACCGTGCCACCATTGTCCACTACGACATTGGTTTCCACAATTGAACTCTTGATAGGGGGATTACCCAGTACTGCATTCGTCCAGTCGGGATCTTCTTTCTTGATCAGCAACGCCATCTTCACAGTCCCCTCGGGCGTTATCTGCGGAGTTGCTTCCAGAGAAAGCTTTGCAGGCTTGAAGCTCACCGTCTGGGTCACTACGCCCCCACTATTTGTGGTCGTGACATAAGGAATTTCCGTACCATCCTCGATTTTCGCTTTCACATTGTTCGCTGTGATGACGCGGGGACTGGAAATAATCTTACCTATACCGTCAGCCTCAAGAGCCGCAATTTCCAAGTTAAGAATACGACTCAAAGCCGAGTTGAACAACGACAGTGCCACCGTCCCGCCCTTGGATGAGTAAGAAGGCAGATTCACCCCAATATTCGAGCTTTGCGTCAGAGTTGCGGGGGTGCTTGTTATGGTCGTAACCCCGCCGGTCGTAGTAGAACTACTTGTAGCAGGAGCATAACTTCCGCCCACCACATTCACGCCACCACCCAAATTTATAGACTTTGAGTTGATGAAATTAAGTTTCGCCCCCAACTGTTTGTTGAAATCATCAGTTGCTTCGACAACACGCGCCTCTATCAAAACCTGCCTCGCCCCAGTATCGATTGCCTTGATAAAATTACGAATCTCGTCAAGTTTCGAAGGAACGTCATTAACAAAAACAATATTCGACTGATCGTCTGCAATCACCGAACCGCGTTTGCTGAGCATTTTTAGCGCAGTGTTGTTATTCGTTCCAGTATTGACTGGCACCCCTGGCAAAGGTGACAAACCCGCCAACAACTTGGCGACGTTTACGGCCTTCTGGTAGCTGAGAATAAATTGTTCTGACTGAAGCGGCTCGAGGTCTCCAATCTGCTGCTTGGACTCAAACTCCAGTTTCTCGCGAGTCGATATCTCGTCACGCGGCGCAATCAGGATAATGTTTCCCTTCTTGCGCATATCCAAACCTTTTTGCTGAAAGATGATGTCAATCACCTGATCAGCAGGAACATCCTTAAGAACCAACGTCGTTGTGCCAGTGACAGTCTCGCTAATGACAGCATTCAAATTCAACTCTTCTGCCATCAGACGCAACAAGGCCCTTACATCGCCATTCTGATAATTTATGCTTACGCGCGGCCCCTGATAGCCGACTTTGCTACTTTGAACCAGTTTATTGGGATCTTCTATGATTTTTTTGACTTCAACAATAAATTGACTATCGCTCTGGTAAGCATTGTGCTCCCACAACCCCTTGGGGAAAATGGTCATGCGAACATTGTCACCGATGGCCTTTGTTTCAACCGAACTAACCGGCGTCGCGAAATCATTGACATCCAGTTTGCGACGCAAGTGATCAGGAACGCTTGTCTTGACGAAATCAACGATCAGATTCGAACCCTGCTGACGAATGTCAATGCCGGTCCCGGCATCACTCAGGTCAACAACTATCCGGCCTTCGCCATCCTTGCCGCGCCGAAACACCACATCGCGTACAGCATGCTTTTGACCAACAGCACTTTCCTCGGCAAAGCGAGTCACCTTCTCCGCAGCAGAACCACCAAGACGCGCAATCGGGGCAAGGACAACATACAGAGATTTGCCATCCAGACGCGTGCTGTAATTCATGGCACGGACAAGATTCAGGACAAGCCGCGTCCGCCCCCCGGCCTGAACAACATTCAAACTATGCAAATCACCAGTATTAACGACCTGAGTGGTCTTACCCAAGCCATTGACCGTTCCGGGAAAGTCAAACGCAACCTTCGCCGGATTGGCAACACTAAACCCGGCTGGCGGCAAGCTCAGCGCATCTTTCAAATCAATTTTTACAGCGATCTCCGTGCCCTGCTGGGCCACATTGATAGCATCAATCGAATTTTCTGCTGTCTGCGCTTGGACAGACGAAAAAAAGGCAAGGCAGGTCGCTGCTACGGCAACCGAGACATAGTTAACCAATTTCATTTTTTGCTTCCCTCCTTGCTCTGCAGGAACAACGAACTCTTTCGCTCGCTCCAGTCACCAGCAGAATCCTGAATCAACTCACGCAATTCGACGTCCTTGTCGGTAATTTTCGTAACCATCCCGAAATCCAGGCCAATGTAATCCCCCACCTTGACCTGCTTTACCTTGTCCTCAACCTGAATGACTGCAAGCGGCTGCTTGTTAACATTCAAATAGCCAATCATTTTCAGTGATTCAACGGGATATTTTTCAAGCAGACTATTGCGCAACTCCCTGGCTTCAAAGTCAGGCTGGAATGCACCTCCCTTGCCACCACCTTGCCGAGATTTCGACTCAGGCTCGATCTTGCTAGGCTTGAACGGATCCAGCAGCGCTTCAACATCGTAAGGAACAGGCTGATAAGGAAGCACTTCAGGCAATTTCGGGATATTCCCCCGCATATCCTTGGCGCTTTCTTCCATCCATTGCTTCAGGTCTTCGTGATCGCCACCCGAGCAAGCCGCCAAGGCTCCACACATGGCGATGAGAAACAGTCGTTTCACTTCGCGGCTCCTTTAGCAGGTTTCTTCTGCCTGGCTATTTCCTCTTCATCCAGATAGCGGAAGGTCTTGGTGGTTGCGTCAAGCGTCAACCCCCCGCCATCCTTGATTGGAGCAATGGAAATATTGTTCAGGGTAACGATGCGCGGCAACTTGGCAATGTCGGCAGCAAAAGCGCCCAGGTCATGATATGCCCCGTTGATCTTTACCGAGATCGGCAGCTCAGCATAGAAATCCTTCACGATCTCAGCCCCCGGACGGAAAAGTTCGAACTGCAGCCCTCGTCCCAAGCCAGCCTGGTTGACTTCAATCAGCAATGCCTCAACTTCAGATTTGTCAGGCAATTGCTTGAGCAGGGCACCAAACGAACGGTCAATCTCTGCCAGTTGCTGGGTATACAAATCCAGATTAATCGCCTGCCGCTTTTTTTCGAGATACTGCTGGCGCAGAGACTCTTCTTCGTGCTGCTTGGCTTCGAGTTCAGCCAACTGATCACTCCAGAAGAACCACCAACCACCGAGTAGCAGAAGCAACAGCATGCCGACAAGAACCGTGATTTTCGGAACCAGAGGCCAAGCCCCCGGATCATTCGGATTCATGTAACGGAAATCGTCAGCAATTGCCTGGAAATCGATATTGGGAAGACTTACGGATTTGGCGCTCATTTGCTCACCTTCACATCATCCGCTTTGGCTCGCGTCAAGACCACATTCATCGCAAACTCGTTGCTGCGGCGGCCATTAAGAACAATTGCCTTGACCTCAACCAGTTGCGGAGACTCCAACCAGGGCGAAGACTCCAAATTTCGCATCAATGCAGAAACTCGAGCATTCGACTGAGCATAACCGGTGATATTTACGCTAAGACCATCCTGCTTCAAAGACTTCAAGTAGATACCCTCCGGCACCTGCTTGACCATTTCACTCAGCAAATAGACGGTTTCACCTCGGTCGCGCTGCAGATCCTCAATCACTTGCTTACGCGCCAGAAGGGCCTGCGTCTGCTCCTTCAAGCGCTTGATCTGATCCAGTTGTTTGTCAAGAACGGCAATTTCCTTTTTCAGAAAATCGTTGGCGCCTTCCTGCGCACCAATGTAACCGGCGATTGACGTATAAACGGCAAAAACGATAAGCACCCCAAGCACGGCAACCAAGCCTGACAAGACAAAAAACTGCTGCCGTCTCTCTTTTTTTGCCTCTTCACGATGAGGCAGGAGGTTAATGCGAATCATGATGGATCAAACCTCCGCAGAGCCAGACCACACGCCACCATCAATGAAGAGGCATCAGCCAGCAGGCTCTTCGCCCGCACACGGTCAGAAAGCACCATGTTGGCAAAAGGATTGGCAATCAATGTATTCACCTGCGTACGCGTTGCCACAACTTCATCAATTCCGGGGATAACGGCACATCCGCCAGCCAGAATCAGATGGTCGACCTGATTGTACTGAGTCGAGGTAAAGAAGAACTGGAGTGCTCGCGACACCTCAAGGGCCAGATTCTCCATGAACGGGTTGAGCAACTCAGCCTCATAACCTTCGGGCAAATTGCCACTGCGCTTTGCGGCTTCGGCGTCTTCGTAGTTCATGCCGTAATGCCGCGCAATATCCTGAGTCAGCTGACCACCACCAAAAGCCTGCTCGCGCGCATAAACCTGCTGCCCGTTGCGCAAGACCGTCAGATTCATGACATGCGCACCCGCATCGATCAAGGCAATGATCTGATTCTTGCCGCCGTCAGGCAGCTGACGCTCAATCAATTCGAAAGCAGCCAGAGAGGCAAGCGACTCGACATCGACAACCACTGCCTTCAAGCCGGCTGCATCGGCGACCGCAACACGATCTTCAACGCGCTCTTTTTTTGACGCAGCGATCAATACCTCGATCTCATCAGGCACAGAAGGCGCGGGCCCCAAAACCTGATAATCAAGATTGACTTCTTCAATCGAAAAAGGAATGTATTGATTAGCTTCTGACTCGACTTGAACCTCGAGTTCTTCATCCCGCAAACCCGCCGGAACAATGATTTTTTTGGTAATGACAGCCGACCCAGGCAAAGCCATTGCCACGTTGCGCGTGGAAGTCCCCAAACGCTTCCAGGCGCGCTTTACACAATCGACCACACCATCCAAGTTGGCAATATTGCCATCGGAAACCGCATCCTTCGGCAACACCTCTATGGTGTAGCGCTCGACACGGTAGCCATCCTTCCCATTGGCGGTCAATTCGACCATCTTGACAGCGGACGAACTGATGTCCAGCCCGAGCAAGGAACGCGCCTTGGGATTTAATAAAGCAGAGATATCGAAGCGCACCAGACCCCCAAAAAGTCCTTACAGAATGCGAAGTTAGCTAAACAACCAATAATCCACTTGAAATCCTAGCAACAAGCCCCCGGCATGTAAAGCACTTTCGCAGAGGCATCCAGCGACAGCGTATAATCGAAACAACTCAAACCCGAGCGAATAACGCCTTGCCTTCCTTGCCCTTGCCGATCCGCATCCTTCTTTATCCGTTTCTCATAATCGCCGGTTTGATTGCCATGGGAATTGCCATCGGATTGATCATATTGGTGCTCGCCTACCCCAATCTCCCATCACTGGAAGTCCTCACTGACTATCGTCCGAAAATTCCGCTGCGCATCTTCACGGCGGATGGTTTCCTGATCGGCGAATTTGGTGAGGAACGACGGGCGGTGGTCAACATACACGATGTCCCGGATGTCATGAAGCAGGCGATTCTGGCGGCAGAAGACGATCGCTTCTACAAACACGGCGGAATCGACTATCTGGGAATCATGCGCGCGGCCGGGGCAAACCTGCTGGGCGGAGGCAAGCGTCAGGGCGCATCGACGATCACCCAGCAGGTTGCGCGAAACTTTTTCCTGACCGGTGAAAAAACTTACACCCGCAAGCTTTACGAGGCACTGCTCTCCTTCAAGATTGAAAACAATCTCTCCAAGGACCAGATTTTCGAGCTCTACATCAACCAGATATTCCTTGGCCAACGTGCCTATGGCTTTGCTGCCGCTGCACAAATCTATTTCGGCAAGCCCCTGAAAGACATTTCGATTGCCGAAGCCGCGATGCTGGCCGGCCTGCCGAAAGCTCCTTCCGCCTATAACCCGATCGTCAATCCCAAACGGGCCAGACTGCGCCAGCAATATGTCCTGCGCCGGATGCATGAACTGGGATTCATCACGGATACCCAGCAGGAGAGCGCACTAAAGGAGCCCCTGATCGTCAAACGGGAACTCGGCGACTATGCGGTCCACGCCGAATTCGCTGCCGAAATGGCCCGCCAGATCGCCGCCGAACGCTTCCCCGAGGACGTCTATTCACGCGGCATGCGCATCTACACCACCCTGATCAAGGCCGAACAGGAAGCGGCTTACACCAGCCTGCGCAAGGGCGTCATGGATTACGACCGGCGCCATGGTTACCGCGGGGCAGAATCCTATCTCGACATGCAGGACATGAAGTCGGATCAGGATGAAGCGATTGACGAAGCCCTGCAGGACATTGCCGACGCCGGCGACCTGATCCCGGCCCTGGTTCTCGCCGCCGACGCCAAACAGATTCGCGTCTATCGCAAAGGGGGTGAAAGCATCACGCTGACCGGCGATGCGATGAAATTTGCGACCAAAATGCTTGACGACAAGGCTCCGCCCAACAAGCGCATCAAACGTGGCGCCATCATTCGTGTGCAGAAGGACGATAAAGGTAGCTGGCAAATCGCCCAGTTGCCGGAGGTCGAGTCGGCATTCGTGGCGGTCGACCCAAGGGACGGGGCCATTCGCGCCCTGGTTGGCGGCTTCGATTTCAACCGCAACAAGTTCAACCACGTCACACAGGCGTGGCGCCAGCCGGGTTCCAGCTTCAAACCCTTCATCTATTCGGCCTCGCTGGAAAAGGGGTTCAGCCCGAACAGCGTGATCGCCGACGAGCCGATCGTCATTCCGGCCAGCCAGACTGGCGCACAGGCCTGGGAACCGCACAACTACGACGGCAAATACGAAGGGCCGATGAAAATGCGCACGGCGCTGGCCAAGTCGAAAAACATGGTCTCGATCCGCATCCTGCAGTCGATCGGCACGCACTACGCCCAGGACTACGCCGGACGTTTCGGCTTTGATCCGGAGAAGCATCCGCCCTACCTGACCATGGCGCTAGGTGCCGGCTCGGTGACGCCATGGCAGATGGTGACGGCTTACTCGGTATTCGCCAACGGCGGCTTCAAGATCAATCCCTTTGTCGTACGCGAGATTCGCGACGAGAAAAATCAGGTACTCGCCCGTTCAGCCGAAGTTGAAGCCGGCGACGAATCGATCCGCGCCATAGACCCGCGCAATGCCTTCATGATGGATGCCATGCTGCGTGACGTCACCATCTACGGCACGGCCGCGCGGGCATCCGTTACGCTGAAACGGCAGGATCTCGCCGGCAAGACCGGCACCACCAATGAATACATTGACGCCTGGTTCTGCGGCTATCAAATGACGGTTGCCGGCTGCGCCTGGATAGGCTTCGACCAGCCCAGAAAACTCGGCGACAAGGAAACCGGCGGTGCCGCCGCGCTTCCGATCTGGGTCGGCTACATGAACCGGGCGCTCAAGGATGTTCCCATCCAGACGCCACAGGCGCCGGAAGGCATCGTCAGCTACGGCGAGGGACGCGAGCGCAGTTACATCTACGCTGAAAATGCAGCCAAGGAACGCCCGGCCGAAGAAGCCGAGGCAACCCCCTTGCCCAAGCCGGAGCTCGACAAGCCGCCGAGCGACTGATCAGTTGAAACGAATGCTCTCACCTGCTTGCTGAGTGGCGAGAGCTGACAGCTTTTCCATCAGTTCGGTGCCATCTCGCGTATCGCGCCAGGCGGCGCCGTCCCAGCGAAAATGGAAACCGCCGGCACGGGCCGCGACCCAGATTTCCTTTGCCACACCATGCCGATTGACAATGATCTTGCTGCCATCGGCAAACTCGATTTCGAGCACGCCGCCGGCTGCAAGTTCACAATCGACATCTGCACCGCTGGCCTCAAGTGCTGCATCTATCGCGGTCAACGCAAGGTCGGCCAGCGCGTTAAATTCCTTGTCTTCCATCGTATGCTACCATCCCGCTCTTTGCTGACCGGTTCGTCACCAATGTCCAGAGTTGTCACCGTTTTGCTGACCTTGTGCCTCGCAGCCTGTGGCACGAAAGCCCCGCTCCGGATGCCGGACAGACCAACCCCGGAACCCTTGCTCGGCAACGCCAAACCCGCTGCCAGTCAGCCGGCAACGAATGCGCCGAATGTTAGCACGGCCACCAAAACCAACACCGCGAATCCCCAATGAGCTCCTTTAGCCTGAAGAACGGCGTCCTGCACGCCGAATCCGTCGCCCTGCCCGCCCTCGCCGAACAATTCGGCACGCCGGCCTATGTCTATTCGCGCGCCGCCCTCGAAGGCTCGCTGCGCGAATTCCTCGACGTCCTGACCGCTCACCCGGCCGGCGCTGGCGCGCTGGTCTGCTACGCCGTCAAGGCCAACTCCAACCTCGCCATCCTCAACCTGTTCGCCCGTCTCGGCGCCGGTTTCGACATCGTCTCCGGCGGCGAACTGCAGCGCGTGCTGGCCGCCGGCGCCGATCCGCAAAAGGTCGTGTTCTCCGGCGTCGGCAAGACGGCCGCTGAAATGAAGCTGGCGCTCGACGTCGGCATTTTCTGCTTCAACATCGAATCCGCCCCCGAACTGGAGCGCCTCAACGCGGTTGCCGGCCAGTGCGGCAAGAAGGCGCCGGTCAGCCTGCGCGTCAATCCGAATGTCGATCCGAAGACCCATCCCTACATCTCGACCGGTCTCAAGGAAGCCAAGTTCGGTGTTGCCTACGACGATGCGCTGGCCCTTTATCGCCGCGCCGCTGCGCTGCCGAACATCGAAGTCGCCGGCATCGACTGCCACATCGGCTCGCAACTGCTCGACCCAGCGCCCTTCGTCGAAGCACTTGACCGCGTTTTGGCCCTGATCGACCAGTTGACCGCCGAAGGCATCAACGTGCATCACCTCGACCTCGGCGGCGGCCTTGGCATCAAGTACAAGGACGACCAGGTCCAGCCGACCGTCGCTTCCTACCTGACGCCGCTGCTCGACAAGCTGGCCGGGCGCGGCCTCAAGGTCGTGCTCGAACCGGGCCGCCGCCTGGTCGGTAATGCCGGCCTGCTGCTGACCCGCGTCGAATTCCTGAAGCCGGGCGAAGGCAAGAACTTCGCGATCATCGATGCCGCCATGAACGACCTGATGCGCCCGGCGCTCTACGAAGCCTGGCACGACATCCTGCCGGTCGTGCCGCGTAGCGGTGCCACCCGCGACTACGACGTCGTCGGCCCGGTCTGCGAATCCGGCGACTTCCTCGGTCTGGCCCGGCCGCTCGCCATCGAAGCCGGCGACCTGCTCGCCGTGATGTCGGCCGGCGCCTACGGCATGGCGATGGCCTCGAACTACAACACGCGGCCGCGCGCCGTCGAACTGATGGTCGATGGCGAGACGGTGCACGTCATTCGCCAGCGCGAAACCGTCGAACAACTCTACGCCGGCGAGCAGGTTCTGCCGTAGTGATCTGTTTCGTCATTGGCGAAACGCAATGAAAGCGATGAATTTGTGGTCCTGGCTAGGCGCGAACCGCAGCGATAGCCATCGCTATCGCGAGGATGAGCAACAACCCCAGGGACGCAAAGGCAAGCTTCCATGTTTTGCCTGTTGCGAAGCAGACCACCGATGAACGGCATCCGCATCGACAAGTGGCTGTGGGCGGCGCGTTTTTTCAAGACGCGCAGCCTCGCCACCGATGCCGTCAGCGGCGGCAAGATCAAGCTGAACGGGGCGCCGACCAAGCCGGCGCGTGACGTCAAGATCGGTGACAAGCTCGACGTCTTCAATGGCGAGACGCGCTGGAGCGTCGTCGTACTGGCCCTTGCCGAAAAGCGCGGCCCGGCCGCCGAAGCTCGCCTGCTCTACGAAGAAACCGCCGAAAGCGTCGCCGCCCGCGAAGCCGAACAGGCCAGACGCAAGTTCGAACACGAACCCGCCACCGAAATCCACGGTCGCCCGACCAAGCGCGATCGCCGCCAGATGGATCGCTTGCGCTAGGCGTTTTTGCCTGTTCCGGACGGTCGACCGCTCAAAAACCTACAAAACCAGCGCCAGGGCGAGCGGCAGGAAAATCAGCGCTGCCATGTTGCCGACCAGAACGATAGAGGCGACCCGCTGCGGCTCCTGCTTGTAGCGCTCGGCAAACAGGAAGTTGAGCACGGCCGGCGGCAAGGCACCGAACACCAGCAGCATGGCCGCATCGCGTCCGTGCAGGCCGAGCAGGGCGATCACCCCGTAGGCCACCGCCATGCCGGCCAACGGCCGCAGCAGCGCGCTGCCCAGCGACAGCTTCCATTCGCCGAAAGTCACGTCGGTCATGCGCACCCCCAGCGAGAAGAGCAGCAGGGGCACCGAGACGTCGCCGAGCATCTTGATGGCGATCACCGCCGGCTGCCAGACCGGCACTTTGAGAAGCGCGACGGTCAACCCCGCAATGGCGGCAAAAACCACCGGAATGCGCCACAGGGTGAGCAAGCGCGTCGTCGGATCAAGCAGGCGCGCACCGAAGGAAAAATGCAGCGTGTTCTCGACCATGAACAGGATCACCGCCGCCGGCAGCGCGTTTTCGCCCCAGGCCAGCACCGCGAGCGGCAGGCCGATGTTGCCGGAATTGTTGAACAGCATCGGCGGCACCAGTGTCTTGGGCTGGATGCCGAACAGTTTGGCAATTGGCCAGGCGAGCAGGCCGCAGGTCGCCAGCACCAGGAAGCCGCCGAGGGCGAGCGGCGCGTAGGCGGCGAGATCGAAGGATTTGCCGGCCATCGCGGCAAAGACCAGGGCCGGCACGAAGACATCCATGTTCAGCCGGTTGGCGACGGCCATTTCCGGCTTGTGCTTGCGCGCGTAGAAAAAGCCGGCGGCAACGATCGCGAAAATCGGGAAAAGGATGGCCAGCAGGCGAAAACTCAGGCTTTGTTCGTCCACGCGGGCACCTTGAAAATTTGGAAATGAGGCGCCGATTATCGGCGCAGTTGGCGCGGCCGGGCGATCAGGGATGACCCTGAGCCCGGCCGCAGCCGCTTACAGCACGTAACGCGACAGATCCTCGTCGGCGGCGAGTTCGCCGAGACGTTCGTTAACCGCCGCCGCATCGATGACGATGCTTTGCGGCCCGGCCTTGCCGGCTTCGAAGGAGATTTCCTCGAGCAGCTTTTCCATGACCGTGTGCAGACGCCGCGCACCGATGTTCTCGGTCTTCTCGTTCACCTGGAAGGCGATCTCGGCCAGGCGGCGGATGCCGTCGTCGGCGAACTGCAACTGCACGCCCTCGGTTTCGAGCAGCGCCTGGTACTGCCGCGTCAGGCAGGCATCGGTCTGGGTCAGGATGCATTCGAAATCGGCCACCGACAGCGAATCCAGCTCGACGCGGATCGGGAAACGGCCCTGCAGTTCCGGAATCAGGTCGGACGGCTTCGACAGGTGAAAGGCACCGGAGGCGATGAACAGGATGTGATCGGTCTTGATCATGCCGTACTTGGTCGACACCGTGGTGCCCTCGACCAGCGGCAGCAGGTCGCGCTGCACGCCCTGGCGCGAGACGTCGGCGCCCTGTGCGTCGGAACGGCTGGCGATCTTGTCGAGTTCGTCGAGGAAGACGATGCCGTTCTGCTCGACGGCCTTGACCGCTTCCAGCTTGACGTCCTCGTCATTGACCAGCTTGCCGGCTTCCTCGTCGGTAAGCAGCTTCAAGGCTTCCTTGATTTTCAGCTTGCGCGACTTCTTGCGGCCCTGGCCCATGTTCTGGAACATGCCCTGGATCTGCTGCGTCAGGTCTTCCATGCCCGGCGGCGCGAAGATTTCGGCCTGCATGCTCGGCGCGGCGAGCTCGATGTCGATTTCCTTGTCGTCGAGTTCACCTTCGCGCAGCTTCTTGCGGAATTTCTGGCGGGTCGTGTTATCCGTAGCGGTCGACTCGCTGTTTTCGGCAAAAAAGCCCGGACTGCGCGCCGGCGGCAACAAGGCGTCGAGGATGCGATCCTCGGCGGCATCCTCGGCACGCGCCCGCATCAGCTTCATGGCGCGCTCGCGGTGCGACTTGATGGCCATCTCGACCAGATCGCGGATGATGGTCTCGACATCGCGCCCGACATAGCCGACTTCGGTGAACTTGGTCGCCTCAATCTTGATGAAGGGCGCGTTGGCGATGCGCGCCAGACGGCGGGCGATCTCGGTCTTGCCGACGCCGGTCGGGCCGATCATCAGGATGTTCTTGGGCGTGATTTCCTGGCGCAGCGGCTCGGCGACCTGCGAACGCCGCCAGCGGTTGCGCAGGGCAATGGCGACCGACTTCTTGGCGTTCTTCTGGCCGACGATGTGCTTGTCGAGTTCGGAAACGATTTCCTGCGGCGTCATAGTCGTCATTCGAGCGCCTCGATGGTGAAGTTGCGGTTGGTGTAGATACAGATGTCGCCGGCGATTTCCAGCGACTTGGTGACGATGTCGCGCGGCGACAAATCGGTATTTTCGAGCAGCGCCCGTGCCGCGCTCTGCGCGTAGGAGCCGCCCGAGCCGATGGCGACGATGCCATGCTCCGGCTCGAGCACATCGCCGTTGCCGGTGATGATCAGCGAAACATCCTTGTCGGCCACCGAAAGCATGGCTTCGAGGCGGCGCAGGGCGCGGTCGGAACGCCAGTCCTTGGCCAGCTCGACTGCCGAGCGCGTCAGGTTGCCCTGGTGCTTTTCCAGCTTGGCTTCGAAACGCTCGAACAGCGTGAAGGCATCGGCCGTGCCGCCGGCAAAACCGGCCAGGATGCGGCCCTGATAGAGGCGCCGGACCTTCTTGGCGGTCGCCTTGATGACGATATTGCCCAAGGTCACCTGGCCGTCGCCGCCCATGGCGACGACACTGCCCCGGCGCACCGACAGGATCGTCGTGCCGTGATATTGCTCCATGTTTTCCTACCTCAAGACTTGGGAACGATGATGCGCGCCTGCTTGTTGAGGCCGACCACGGCCATCAGCTCGGCGACCAGATGGTTCGGGCTACGCACGATGACTTCGCGCCCGGCCGCCTTGAACGGTGCCAGGCGGTTGACCAGTTGCCCGGCCGAGAAAAAATCCATGCGGCGCACGCCGGAGAAATCGAGAATCGGCGTCTCCTGCTCCTCAATGATCGGGATCAGGTCTTCGAAACGGCAGCTCTTCAGATCGCCCGCCAGATAATGCGCGTCATCACGCAAGGTCTGCGGGGCTGCAGCCTTGGCGGCCGCAGCCGCAGGCCGGACATCCCACGATGGCGGCGACAATTCGAAGGTCACCGCGTAGTCGACCGCCCGCTCTTCGAAGGCCTCCTGCGTGCCGTGCCGCTGCAACAGTTCGAGCAACAGCAACCAGGACGGTGCATGCACCGCCTCCCCCACCACCAGCCGGTCATTCAGCCGCCGCTGGAAGGCCTCGGGCTGGAGCAGCGTGATCGCCACACCATTTTTGCGGGCACTGGCCAGCAGAGCAGCCAAACGCCCGGCCACTTCGTCATCGCAGCCGATCAACTTGCCGCAATCGACCATCGCGGCCTGCTTGGCGGCGATCAGATTGGCCAGTTCGGTCAGCGGCGCGATGCATTCATCGGTCAACACGCCCTGCAGGGTAAAAAGCTTGGCGCCTTCCTGGGTCGTGGTTACTACCGGCTGCTCGAGACGCCACGCCGGCGGCGAGGTTTCACAGGCCTCGGCGAATTCGACGCCGAATTTGTCAAAGGCGGCGCGGTCGCCAACAACCTGCAGCAGATCGAACAGCAGTTGCCAGAAACGCTTGCCCTCGCTGCCCGGATAGGCGCGGATCAGGACTTCGAGGAGGGAACGGGCGGCCGCATCCTGGCCGTTGGCGAAGAGAACGACGGCCTGCTCGAGATCGGCCTGCAAGGGATCGAGATCGTGATCGACGTCGATCGCCATGACACTGGACTCGGTGAAGTCACGATCGAACTCTTCCATCGTGAAATCCAGATCCGCATCGACGGCCAGCGGCTTGGCTGGCTTTTCCGGCGCGGCTGCGGCTGGCGCGGCTTTTGGCCTGGCTACGGCAGCAGGCAATTCGCTGACCGAGAACTCCAGATCCTCCAGTGGTGGCAGTGCGATGTCAGGCAAGGCCTCCCTTGGCAACTCCACCGGCGCCTTGGGACGAGCCGCCGGCCGTTCCGGCATTTTTTGGGGTTGCTTCTTGAAAAAGGAAAAGACCATAACTGCTCCGCACACAGAACCAGTGTTTTAGCACGCCGCCGAATGTCATGCAATCACCAGGCCGACAGTGATCAAGACGAGAGCCAGCATTGGTCCGAATGGCTGGTCCAGCACCAGCGCACCGAGGAAAGCGGCAACATAGGCCAGCACGCCGATCAGCACGGCCAGCAGCAAGCCCCGCCGCCAGTTGGCAGCACGCCGGAAGGCGAGCCAGGGCGGGATGAAAACCAGGGCGAAGGCGCCCATCACACCGAGGCTCATCGTCGCCAAAGCCAGCGCCAGCGCGGCCAGGACATCGAATCCGGTCTGGATCGGCCAGGTGCGCAAGCCACGTACCCGGAAGAAATCGGGGTAAAGATGGGCGAGCAACAGGTGCTGCGACAAGAGACGCAACACCAGCAAGGCGAGAACAGAAAATACGCCGACCAGCCACAGTTGCTGACTGTCGGCAAAGTAGAGCTGACCGTCAAACAAGGCATGCCCGAGGCGTTCCGCGCTCGGCTGGTTGGCGGCAACCAGTACCGCGACGGCCCAGCCCGCCAGCAGCAGGAGCGCATAACTCGCCCCGCCGGCCAGACGGCGGGCAAAAAAACGCTTGCCTGCACCGACCGCCGCAGCCGCCCCCAAGCCCCCCAGGGCCGGAGGCAAAGCGGCGACCAGGGCGAGCAAGGTACCGGCTGCCGCGACATGCGAATAGGCGAGAGCCGCCAGCCATTCGTCACGCAGGCGCAGGTAGCAACCGAGCAAGGGCAAGAGCACGGCCAGGACAAGCCCGGTCAGGAAGGGAATCAGGAAAAGCTCACTCCACATCGCAGGCTCCCAGAACAACGACGCGATCGCAGACGTCGGCAACGAAGGCTGCATCGTGGCTGACGACAACGATGCCGGCGCCGGTTTTTGCCCGCTGGCGCAGGTTGACCGTCAGGTGCGCGACACCGGCCGCATCAAGGTTGTTGGTCGGTTCGTCGAGCAGCACCAGGTCGGCCGGCGCCTGCAGGATGGCCCACAAGGCAAGATAGTGGCGCTGGCCGCCGGACAGGCGGTCGAGACGCTGATCCAGACGCCCGGCCAGCCAGGGTGGCAGGCCTTCCGGCGTGGCGCCGGTCAGGGCGAGCAGTTCGCGCGCCGAAACCGGCAGGCCGAGCAAGGGCGGCACGTCCTGCGTCTGCAAGGCGAGACGCAAGCCGGGCGCCAGTTCGAGACGACCGGCAAAACGCGTCGCACGACCGGCAAAAACGGCGAGCGCCGTGCTCTTGCCGACCCCGTTCGGTCCGGTCAGGCCGACCACTTCGCCAGCCCCGACCGCGAAATCAAAGGGCCTGGTGGCCGGCTGCTCCCAGCCGGCCACCAGGCCTTCCGCGTCAAGCAGCGGATTCAACGTGCCGCTTTCAGCAGACGTTGCAGCGTATCGTCGAACAAGCCGAACAAGTCCTTCGCCTCCAGCGTGCCACCCACGGTATACGGCAACAACACGGCTGGAATGCCTGCCTTGCCGGCAATCCACTGGCTCGGCCCGTCCTGCTGGTAGGCCGCACGCAGCACCATCTTCGCCGGCGTTGCCTGCTGCCGGGCGAGCAGGCTGGTCAGATGACCACTGCTCGGCTCGATCCCCGGTTTTGGCTCAAGGGCACCGAGTTCGCGCATACCCAGCCAGCTTTCCAGATAGACGAATGAGCGGTGATGCACCAGCACGCCGATGCCGCGCAAGGGTGCCGCCTCCTTCTCCCAGCGCGCCATGGCGACTTGCCACTTGCCGGCAAAAGTCTTGAAACCGCTCCGGTAGGTCGCGGCCTGAGCCGGATCGAGCTCGGCCATGCGCGCCGTCAGCGCTTCGCCGACCTTGAGCACGTTGCGCGGATCGAGATGGACGTGCGGATTGCCGGCGGCGTGCACGTCACCATGTGCCCGGTCAAGGACAGTCGGCACCTCCAGGCGGTTGACCCAGGCCGAGGCCTCGAAATAGCCGGGCTGCGCCGGCTGGATCGCGGCATTGCCGGAATCGCGCAGAACCAGCGGCAGCCAGCCGATTTCGAGATCGGCGCCGGCGGCAACGACCAGGTTGGCCTGACGCGCCTGCGCCAGCAGGGAGGGCTTGGCCTCGATCCGGTGCGGATCCTGGAAGGCGGTGGTTGCGGCATAAACCTGTACCTTGTCGCCACCGATCTCGCGCGCCAGCGCTGCCCATTCCGGCACCGTGGCAAAAACCTTGAGATCAGCCTGCGCCGGCAGTGCAGCCAGGGTCAAAAGCAGGGTTGCAAACAGCTTGTTCATCGTCGGCTCCTAGAATTTGTGAGCGCCGTGGGCGCCGAGACTCATGATGTACTGCAGGGTCCACTGCTTGTCGGTGATCCCCGCCATCGACTTGTCCTGGGCGTACTGCAGGCGGACGCGCGAAAACTCGCTCCAGCTGTAATCGACCATCGCCGTGGTTTTCTTCGGTTTATAGGCGTCGACCGCCAGGTTAGCCGTATTCAGACCGAAATCGCGCGTACCGCTGTCGAGCTGTTCGTAGCGCAGACCGGCCCGCCATTCCGGGGTGAATTGGTAAACGCCCTGCGTGTACCAGCCGGACTGACGCGTGCGGTAAGCGCTTTCAACGGCGACATTGCACAAGCTGGCGGCATCAGCCGAGCTGCAATTCAGCGCACCCTTCTCCTGGCGCGCGAAATACTCGCCCTGGAACTTGAAGTTCTGGTACTTCGGATTACCGTTCGGCGCCCATTTCCAGACGAAATCGGCGAGCCAGGTCGTCGAGTCGCCGGTGAAGGCACCCTGCGCCGTCACGCCCGCCAAATCGGTGAAGTCGGCACTGCGCTCGCCGGCCTTGGTCTTCAGCCAGGACAGGCCGACCCGCCAGCTGTTTTCGACCCCGAGATCATCGCCGACGTGCACGTACAGCGCCGAACCGCCGGCACCGTTACGATTGCGGTCGGTGCCCGGGAAATTGGCACCACGCCCGACTTCGGCGCCGAATTCGACGAAGAGTGGCGTCGGTGCCAGCCATTTGAGCTGCACACCGTCCTGGGCGTAGCTGTCACCGAACATCGCCTGATACATCAGCGGTGCATCGGCAAAATCGCGGGCATGCGGATGCTGCTCGTTGATGTAGCCAATGCCCGAGCGGAAGCGCCCGGCCTTGAGGCCGACGCCGTGGCCGATCGCCAAGGACTGGAACCAGGCTTCCTCGATCTCGGCCTGCCCGTCGGCCATCGCGACAATCGCCTGGCCGCGCCAATAGGGATCGATATTGGCGGCGAGTACCAGTTCAGTTTCGTCGGCCGAAAAACCGCGCCCGTTGGCGCCCTCGACACCGGCAGGGAAGAAACCGGTGATGCCGCGATTCGGAATGTCCTTCATCTGGCGCAGCTTGCCCTGCAGGATCAGCGATACCTCGGGATTGAAGGCACTGGCCGAGGACTGGGCCGCCGGCGCGACGGCGACGGGCGCAGCGGCGCTCTGGGCCGTCCTGCTTTCCGCTTCGGCAAGTTTGTTTTCGAGCGCGGCAATGCGCTGCTCGTAGCTCTGTTTCATTTCGGCGATCTGGGCGCGAATGGCGGCCAGATCGGCATCACTGCCAGCCGCCTGCGCCGCGCACGACGCGGCAAGCAAGGCAGCCATGGCAAAAGACTTCTGCATGGGTTTCTCCTGAAAATGCACGGTTGCGACCGGCGACGGCGCTTGTCGATATAGACAGGCGCGTCAGACGGTCGACGCTTCAAAAATGGCAGTTTTCAGGCAGCAGGAGGATCGCGCTGGCGGGCCAGCGGCGGTGGAAAAGCGGTGCGCGCGTGCGTTTGCAGCGCTTCGGGGACGAGACAGGCAGCCACCAGCGGCGGCAGAACCGCCAGCGACGGCAGCGCCGAACCGAGGTCGTGCGCCGCCAGGCAGAGTTCGCAGGCATGCGCCGGCAGCGCCCCCTCCTTGCCCGCGGCATGCTCGACGGCATGCGCCCCCGCCGCCAGTTGGGCGAAGCAGAGGACGACAACGAGAAGGAGATGGCGCAGCGAATTCACGTGGGCAGTTTAATCGACCTGGACGAGCAGACCTTTGAGATATTCGCCTTCCGGAAAGTTCAACGCGACCGGGTGATCAGCCGCACCGGCCAGACGGCGCACGATGCGCGCCTCGCGTCCGGCGTCGTGAGCGGCGCCGGCAACGATCTTCTGGAACAGTTCAAGCCCGATACCGCCCGAACAGGAATAGGTCATCAGCAAGCCGCCCGGCTTCAACAGCTTGAAACCGAAGACATTGATGTCCTTGTAGGCCTTGGCGGCGCGCTCGGCATGCGAAGCAGAGGGCGCGAACTTGGGCGGATCGAGCACGATCAGGTCGAACTGACGGCCTTCCTTCCTGAAATCGCGCAGCGCCTGGAAGACGTCCGCCTCCTGCCACTGGGCGCGTTCGGCCGGCAATTGCGGATTGAGCGCCAGATTAGCCTTACCCTGCGCCAGGGCCGGGCCGGAGGAGTCGATCGACAGCACGCTGGCGGCACCGCCAGCCAGCGCCTGCAGCGAGAAGCCGGCGGTGTAGCAGAAACAGTTCAGGACGTCCTTGCCGGCAGCGAGCTGGCCGAGCAGCGCACGGTTGTCGCGCTGGTCGAGATAGAACCCGGTTTTGTGCCCGCCGACGACGTCGACCGCCAGGCGTACGCCATTCTCGTCGATGGACAGCGGTGTCGCCGGCGCTTCGCCATACAGCCAGCCGGTGGTCGGCTCGAGGCCTTCCATGCCGCGCACGTCGGAATCGGAGCGCTCATAGACGCGGGCGCAGCCGGTCGCCTTGACCAGGCCGGCAACGATGGCGTTGCGCCACTTGTCGGCACCGGCCGAGGTGAGCTGGACGACGATGGTGTCGCCGTACTGGTCGGCGATGACGCCGGGCAGGCCATCCGATTCGGCGTGGATCAGGCGCAGGCCCTGCTGACCGCGCAACTCGGGCAGGGCGCGACGGCGTTCGACGGCGGCCGCGACACGGCGCTTGAAGAAGGCGTCGTCGATCGACTCTTCGGCATCGAAAGTCCAGAAGCGGGCGCGAATCTGCGATTTCGGGCTGTAGGCGGCGCGCCCGAGCGGGCGCAGGTTGTCGGCCAGCACCTCGACCGTATCGCCCGGCCGGGCACGCCCTTCGAGGCGACCGACCGAGCCGGCGAACACCCAGGGATGATGCTGCTTGAACGCCGAACGTTCCTTGCCCGGCATCAGGATCAGTTGAGCCATAAGATTTTTCCGCCTTGTCGCGCCACGAAGCCGGCAAAAAGCGGCTTCACAATGAAAGAAGCCCCGGCTGCCTTGCGGCAACCGGGGCTCGAAATACGGTACAGCAGCTTAAGCGCCCAGTGCCTTGCGGTTACGAGCGTGGCATTCGGCAGCGTAGATGACCTTGAATGCGGTCTTGCCGTCGCCCTTGAACAGACGCTTGGCAGACTTGGAAATGCTGCGGCGCTCGAGGGAAGAGCGGCGGGTGCGATTGATAGCCATGACTAACTCCTTGATTCCGGCGAATTTTCAAAACCGTGAATCATAGAGGTAGACAGCCCGCAGGTCAATTGAAGCCGGATTTTCCTGCTTTTTTAACGGTCGACCGTCTGCCACAGGCGATTTTGCCAGCCCAGATCAGGGCTTGCGCTTGGCCCGCGGATGCGCCGCATCATAGGTCCGCGCCAGATGCTGGAAGTCGAGATGCGTATAAACCTGCGTCGACGCGATGCTGGCGTGGCCGAGCATTTCCTGCACCGCGCGCAGGTCGCCGGAGGACTGCAGCACATGCGAGGCGAAGGAATGGCGCAGCATATGCGGATGCACGTGGCGCGGCAAACCGAGCTGCACGGCACGCTTGGCGAGACGGTCCTCGATCACGCGATGACTGATCCGCCGGCCGCGCTGGCCGACAAACAAGGCCACCTCGTCGGCACCGGCCAGTTGGTCGCGCACCTCGGCCCAGGCCGCCAGCGCCCGCTGCGCCATGCGCCCGACCGGCACGATGCGCGCCTTGCTGCGCTTGCCGAGCACCCTGACCTCGCCTTCGTGCAGGATGGAATCGAGCGCATCGCGGTCGAGCGCGGCCAGCTCGGCGAGACGCAGACCGGAGGAGTAGAACAGTTCGAACATCGCCGTATCGCGCGCCGCCAGCAGCGAATCGTCGTCGGCAACGGGTTCGAGCAGGCGATTGACCTCATCGACCGACAAGGCCTTGGGCAACAGTTTGGGTGATTTCGGGGAACGCACGCCCTCGCACGGATTGGCAGGCACTGCGCCACGCCTGCCGAGCCAGGCGAAAAAGCCGCGCCAGGCCGACAGGGTACGGGCCAGCGAGCGACCGCCCAGGCCTTGCGCGTGCATTTGGCCAATGAAGCGGCGAATCTGCTGGCCGTGCAATTCGGCCAGCGGCGTTGCGCCCGCCGCGCTCAGCAATTTGT
Organism: Quatrionicoccus australiensis; assembly: GCF_020510425.1. Classification (NCBI taxonomy): domain Bacteria; kingdom Pseudomonadati; phylum Pseudomonadota; class Betaproteobacteria; order Rhodocyclales; family Azonexaceae; genus Quatrionicoccus; species Quatrionicoccus australiensis. The sequence goes on along the minus strand of NZ_JAHBAH010000001.1, from coordinate 2,269,645 downwards.
CGAGGTCGCGCCGGTAATTGCTGATCGTGTGCGGCGACAGCCGGCGCTGCTCGGCCAGTTCGGCCAGCCAGGCAGCAACGGCGTCAGCCGCCTGACTCACAGAACGCTCTTGGTCACCCGGGCCAGCGCAGCAGAAACCATCTCGCCCAGACGTTCGAGATAGAGCGTGCCCATGTCGGCGTAGAAGCGCTGCGCCTCCTCGCTGCCCAGCGCGATCATGCCGATCGTGCCGCCACCGTTGCGCAGCGCGATCAGCGCCTGCGAACGGATGTGGTTGGCGTGCTCGCCGAACCACGAGGCCGTGCCGAAACCGGCCGTCGAGCCGCAATACGGCCGCCCCAGCGTTTCGGCAAAAACCTGCAACTCCTCGCTGACTGCCGCGAATTCCGGCAGATCATCGATATCGGCCGGCTTGTTCCACAGACGCAGCGCGACATGCGGTACCGAGAAATCGTCACGCAGGTGGAAGTTGAGCAGATGGATGACCGCCTGGAAGGTTTCCGCGGCGACCAGGCCGACCGCAAGACGATGCACCTTTTCGCTGATCGCGTCGTTTTCCTCGCCGAAGGCGATCAGCTCGGCGAGCTTGCTTTCCGACTGGCGATTCTTCTCGCGCAGCGTCAGCATCTGCCGTTCGGCCAGCGAAATCGCCCGCCCGCCATGCGGATGCGGCACGAAAATCTGCGCCACCAGATCGGCGTACTGCTCGAAGAAACCGGGATTGTTCTTCAGGTAATCGGCAACTTCTTCCGGGAACAGCGCGCTCATAATTCGATTTCTCCAGTGAATACAGTCATCGCCGGGCCGGTCATCAGGACCGGACGGCCGGGGCCGCCCCAGGCGATATTGAGGTCGCCGCCACGCGTCGTGACACGCACCGGCGAGTCGAGCAGGCCACGGCGGATACCGGTGACCACGGCGGCGCAAGCGCCGGTGCCGCAGGCCAGCGTTTCGCCGGAACCGCGCTCGAACACGCGCAGCTTGATCGCATGCCGGTCAACAACCTGCATGAAGCCGGCATTGACGCGTTGCGGGAATTGTTCGTGATTTTCGATTAACGGACCATGTTGACCGACCGGCGCCGTGTCGACGCTATCGACGACCTGCACGGCATGCGGATTGCCCATCGAGACGACGCTGATTTCCAGCGTTTCGTCGGCCACATCAAGGTTGTAGATGACCACATCCTCGTCGTGCAGGAAGGGAATCTCGGCCGGCAGGAAGCGCGGCTCGCCCATGTCCACGGTGACGCTGCCGTTCGCCTCGAGGCGCGGCGTAATGATGCCGCGCTTGGTCTCGACCTTGATCTCGCGCTTGTCGGTCAAGCCCTGCTCATGCACGAAACGCACGAAGCAGCGCGCGCCGTTGCCGCATTGCTCGACTTCGCTGCCGTCAGCATTGAAGATGCGGTAACGGAAATCGACACCGGCCTGGCTAGTCTCTTCGACAAGCAGGATCTGGTCGCAACCGACACCGAAATTGCGGTCGGCCAGGTAGCGTAGTTGTTCCGGCGTCAGGGAAACCGCCTGGCGGACACCGTCAAGGACAACGAAATCGTTGCCCAAACCATGCATTTTCGAGAATTTGAGCTTCACAAGCTGCTCCGTTGATTAATTAAAAAAGAATAACAGAGGCAGCAAGTTACCTCAAATTCCTAAAGTTTTTTCTCCATGATGAAATCGTCCATCACGAAGCCGCGGCCAATGTCGTCAACGATCGTCTCGCGCACGACGAAGCCGTATTTCTTGTATGAACCGATCGCCTTCTCGTTGCGCTTGTTGACCGCGAGAACGACGCAGGGGTAACCCTTTTTCCTGGCCCGCTGCGCGACGTGCTCAATGAGCTGACCGCCGACGCCCTTGCGCTGCACGTCCGGGTGAATGTAGAGCTTGTCGAGCTTGAACTCGCCCTTGTAGATCTCGCTGAAGGCGAAGCCGACCCGGCGGCCGTCCTGAAAGGCCTGGTCGAGCCACTTGTCGGCATCCTCGAGATCGTCGTACAGGCGCTCATGGCCATAACGCTGCTCAAGCATGAAGTCGATCTGGTCCTGGGTGATGATGCCCGGGTAGGTGGCTTGCCAGATTTCACGCGCCAACGACGAGATGGCCGGCACGTCGGGTGGCGTGACGGGACGAATTTCGATGTTCAGGCTGTTCATTTGTAAAACCTCTGTTCTCCGGGCGGCCGGGTCTTGAAGCGTTTATGCACCCAGAAATACTGCTCCGGCATGCGCAGTACCTGGCTTTCGACAAAGCGATTGACGTACAGCGTATCGGCCTCGACGCTTTCGCACGGGAAATCGGTCCACGGCGGACTGATCTCGACTTCGTAACCATCCGCGACCTGGCGGGTGATTGCAGTTACCACGCGGGCGCCGGTCAGGCGGGCCAGACGCGAGACGCCGGTGATGGTTGCTGCCGGAACACCGAAAAATGGCACGAAAATCGATTCCTTGGGGCCGTAGTCCATGTCGGTGAAATAATACAGCGGATAGCCCGCCTTGATCGCCTTGATGATCTTGCGCATGCCATCCTGGCGCGACAGCTGGATGCCTTCCTTGAAGCGCTTGCGGCCGTTCTGCATGACCCGCTCGAACACCTTGTTCTTTTGTTGCGAGTAGATGTTGCAGCCCTCGACATCCATGGTGATGCGCGTAGCCCCCGCATCGAGCCCGACGAAGTGGGCGGAAAGCAGGATGGTCGGGGTGCCGTAGGAATCGGTGAGATGCTCCAGACCATGCACACGGATGATGCGCTTCAGCCGCTCCGGCGATGCCCACCAGCCCAGCGTGCGATCAAGCACGGATTGGGCAAGAGCGATGAAATGGCGACGGGCGATGTCTTCGCGCTCGACTTCCGTCTTTTCCGGGAAACACAGGCGCAGGTTGATCAGTGCGACATTGCGCCGTTCATGTCCGAAAGCATAGAGCAGTTTGCCCAGCCCGCGGCCGAGCAGACGCAGGACAGGCAAGGGCAACCAGTGCAGCAGCCACAAAAAACCCACGAAAAGATAGGTCAGAATTTCCTTCATTACGGATTCCCTGCTTCTGCCGGCGGCGCATCGGCACCGGCCGGCCGCTTGTAACGGTTATAACCCCAGAGGTATTGCTCCGGGCACTGACGAACCAGATGTTCGACCTCGAAATTGATCTGTTGCGCGCGGTTGACCGTATCACCAGTGAGCCCGGTCTGCGGCGGCGCAAAATGAATGCGATAGCCACGTCCATCCGGCAGCCGCTCCCCCCAGGTCATCAGCGTCGTCGCCCCGGTTTCGGTCAGGCGGGCCGCCAGCGTCATCGTGTAGGCCGGGCGACCGAAGAAATCGAGCCAGACACCTTCGCCGGTCTTCGGCGCCTGGTCGGGCAGCAGCCCGATCGCCTGACCGCGCTTCAGCGCCTTGATCAACGAACGAACGCCGGACAGGTCGGCCGGCGCCAGGTGCAGTTGTTCGCGCTGACGGCCGGTTTCGATCAGGTACTGGAAACTGGCATTTTTAGGCGGACGATAGAGCACAGTGATCGGGAAGTGCGACGACAAATACTGGGCGGTAATTTCGAAACAACCGAGATGCGGCGTCAGAAACACGATGCCTTTGCCGCTCGCCGTGGCCGCCTCGACGTGCTCCCAGCCGACCACCTCGACCACCTGCTCGCAAGCCTGATCCAGCGTCCGCATCCAGATGCGCGACAGCTCCAGCATCTGCTTGCCGGACTCGGCGGCCGCCGGCAGGCGCACAGCCGGATCAATGCCGGCCTGGGCGAGGTTTTCGCGCAAGTGCCGACGATAGGTCGGCGACAGCCAGTAGGCCAGGCGCCCAAGGGCCCCACCCAGCACATGCACCAGCCACAACGGCAGCCAGCCGAGAAAACGGAAGAAAGAAACCATGCTGCTCCGGGGGTTGAAACCTGCCGAGAAAAGTTTAGTATTATCCGTTCGCCGAGTTAAAGAGACAACTTGCGGGGCGACTAATAAATACCGCTAAAGCGTCGCCAGCTCGTGGTCCGAAGCCGGTAGCGCCGGACCCAGGACCATTGGAGCATGCCATGAGCGAATATTTCTTCACCTCGGAGTCCGTTTCCGAAGGCCATCCGGACAAGGTTTCCGACCAGATTTCCGATGCCATCCTCGATGCCATCCTGGCCCAGGACAAGCATTCCCGCGTTGCCGCCGAAACCCTGTGCAACACCGGCCTGGTTGTTCTGGCCGGTGAAATCACCACCAACGCCAACGTCGATTACATCCAGGTGGCCCGCGACACCATCAAGCGCATCGGCTACGACAATACCGAATACGGTATCGACTACAAGGGTTGCGCCGTGCTCGTCGCCTACGACAAGCAGAGCCCGGACATCGCCCAGGGCGTGGACAAGGCCTACGACGACAACCTCAATCAGGGCGCCGGTGACCAGGGCCTGATGTTCGGCTACGCCTGTGACGAAACCCCGTCGCTGATGCCGCTGCCGATCTACCTGTCGCACCGCCTCGTCGAACGCCAGGCCATGCTGCGCAAGGATGGCCGCCTGCCGTGGGCGCGTCCGGATGCCAAGTCGCAAGTCACCATCAAGTACGTCGATGGCAAGCCCTACTGCATCGACACGGTCGTGCTGTCCACCCAGCACTCGCCCGACATCAGCCTGGAAGACCTGCGCGAATCGACCATCGAACAGATCATCAAGCCGGTGTTGCCGAAGGAACTGATCAAGGGCGACATCAAGTTCCTGGTCAACCCGACCGGCCGCTTCGTTGTCGGCGGCCCGCAAGGCGACTGCGGCCTGACCGGCCGCAAGATCATCGTCGACACCTACGGCGGTGCCGCACCGCATGGCGGCGGCGCCTTCTCCGGCAAGGACCCGTCCAAGGTCGACCGTTCCGCCGCCTACGCCACCCGCTACGTCGCCAAGAACATCGTCGCCGCCGGCCTCGCCTCGCGCTGCCTGGTGCAGGTTTCCTACGCCATCGGCGTTGCCGAACCGACCTCGATCATGGTCGAAACCTACGGCACCGGCAAAGTCAGCAACGAAACCCTGACCGCACTGATCCGCAAGCACTTCGATCTGCGCCCGAAGGGCATCGTCAACATGCTCGACCTGCTCCGCCCGATCTATCAGAAAACCGCCGCCTACGGCCACTTCGGCCGCGACGAACCGGAATTCACCTGGGAAGCGACGGATCGCGCGGCGGTGCTGCGCAACGACGCGGGGCTGTAAGCGTTAGCTTGCAGCCTTGGCGAAGCCACGATCCTTCGCTGGGTTAAGGCCCGACGGGCCGGCCGAAGCCAACTCGACGGATCGCGCGGCGGTGCTGCGCAACGACGCAGGGCTGTAAGCACTACGCATCAGGTCTGCACGGACTTGAGCTGACATTCTCGGCGCATACGAATAAGGGAGCTACGGTTCCCTTATTTCGTTAAAATTGGCAAATATGCTCAAGAAAATCTCCGTTGAACATGTTCGTCTCGGCATGCACCTGCAGGCATTCTGCGGCGCCTGGCTGGACCATCCGTTCTGGCGGACCAAATTCGTTCTGACCGATCCGAAGGACATCGTCCTGATCCAGGAAAGCCAGATCAGGGAAATCTGGATCGACCTGACGAAAGGCCTGGACATCGAGCCGGGCGAAGAAAGTGGCAATCAGGAGGCGTCGACCGCCGAGGAAATCCCTGCCCCCCCACCGGAAAGCATCGCCAAAACCTCCTTCAACGATGAAGTAAAACGCGCTGCCAAAATCTGCGCGCGCGGCAAGGAGGCGGTTGTTTCGATGTTCCAGGAAGCGCGCATGGGCAAAGCCATCGAGGCCGAAGCCGCGGCGCCGCTGGTCGAGGAAATTTCCAACTCGGTGATGCGCAATCCCGGCGCCCTGATCAGTCTGGCCCGATTGAAAACCTCGGACGACTACACCTTCATGCATTCGGTCGCCGTCTGCGCCCTGATGATTGCGCTCTCCCGCCAGCTTGGCCTGAGTGAAGAACAGACACGCGATGCCGGCATGGCCGGCCTGCTGCACGATCTCGGCAAGGCACTGATGCCGCACGCGATACTGAGCAAGCCAGGCAAGCTGACCGATGCCGAATTTGCCGTCATCAAGACCCATCCGGAAGAAGGCCACAAACTCCTATTAACGGGGCAGGGCATCAGCGACATGGTCAAGGATGTCTGCCTGCATCACCACGAAAAGGTCGATGGCAGCGGCTACCCGAAAGGACTGAACGGAGAGAGCATCAGCCTGTTCGCCAAGATGGGCGCCGTCTGCGACGTCTACGATGCGATCACCTCGAACCGCCCGTACAAGGCCGGCTGGGACCCGGCCGAATCGATCAAGCGCATGGCCGAATGGAAGGGCCATTTCGACCCGCAGGTCTTCCAGGCCTTCGTCAAGAGCCTGGGCATCTACCCGATCGGTTCGCTGGTTCGCCTCGAATCCGGCAAACTCGGCGTTGTTACCGAGCAAGGCGAACAATCGCTGCTCAAGCCCAAGGTCAAGGTCTTCTTTTCGACCAGAGCGCAGGCCTACATCAAACCCGAAACGATTGATCTGGCGCGCAGCGCCGAGAAAATCGCCGGCCGCGAGGATGCCGAAAAATGGGGAATCAAGGATGTCGACCGCTACTGGGCTGCCGAAACGGCCTGAAAGCGGTTTATAATCCGCCACCTACCGAGGGGCGCTGCAGGAGATCTCTCCCAGGCTCGGTTTAAAACGGCGCTCACTGATCAACCCTGCCGGGCGCAGGGGGCCGCCGGTGAGCACGATGCCGTCATTCCCCTCCCCGTCACAGTTATTTAGGAGCTTACTGTGGCTGAATTCAAAGACTACGTCATCGCTGACATCAACCTTGCCGACTGGGGTCGCAAGGAAATCCTCATTGCCGAAGGCGAAATGCCCGGCCTGATGGCCATTCGCGAAGAATTCGCGAAGACCCAGCCGCTCAAGGGCGCGCGCATCACCGGTTCGCTGCACATGACCATCCAGACCGCCGTGCTGATCGAGACGCTGACCGCGCTCGGCGCCGAAGTGCGCTGGGCCTCGTGCAACATCTTCTCGACGCAGGACCACGCTGCTGCCGCCATCGCCGCGCAGAACATCCCGGTCTTCGCCGTCAAGGGCGAAACCCTGGTCGATTACTGGGATTACACCCACCGCATTTTCGAGTGGACCGACGGCGGCTATTCCAACATGATCCTCGACGACGGCGGCGATGCCACCCTGCTGCTGCATCTAGGCGCCCGTGCCGAGCAGGACATCTCCCTGCTCGCCAAGCCGGGCTCGGAAGAAGAAACCATCCTCTTCGCTGCGATCAAGGCCAAGCTGGCCGTCGATCCGACCTGGTACTCGGTGCGTCTGGCCCAGATCAAGGGCGTCACCGAGGAAACCACCACCGGCGTGCATCGCCTGTACCAGATGCATGCGCGCGGCGAACTCAAGTTCCCGGGCATCAACGTCAATGACTCGGTGACCAAGTCCAAGTTCGACAACCTCTATGGCTGCCGCGAATCGCTGGTCGACGGCATCAAGCGCGCCACCGACGTGATGATCGCCGGCAAGGTTGCCCTCATCATCGGTTACGGCGACGTCGGCAAGGGCTGTGCCCAGGCCATGCGCGCCCTGTCGGCCCAGGTCTGGGTCACCGAAATCGATCCGATCTGTGCCCTGCAGGCCGCGATGGAAGGCTACCGCGTCGTCACCACGGAATTTGCCGCCGACAAGGCCGACATCTTTGTTACCACGACCGGCAACTTCCACGTCATCACGCATGACCACATGGCCGCGATGAAGAACAACGCCATCGTCTGCAACATCGGCCACTTCGACAACGAAATCGACGTCGCCTCAATCGAGAAGTACCAGTGGGAAGAGATCAAGCCGCAAGTCGATCACGTGATCTTCCCGGACGGCAAGCGCATCATCCTGCTCGCCAAGGGCCGCCTGGTTAACCTCGGTTGCGGTACGGGCCATCCGTCCTACGTCATGTCGTCTTCGTTCGCGAATCAGACCATCGCCCAGATCGAACTGTGGAGCGAAGCCGTCAAGGGCTCCAACAAGTACCCGGTCGGCGTTTACACGCTGCCCAAGCACCTGGACGAAAAGGTCGCCCGTCTGCAACTGAAGACGCTGAACGCTCAATTGTCCGAGCTGACCGACGAACAGGCCGCCTACATCAGCGTGCCGAAGGAAGGCCCGTACAAGGCCGACCACTACCGCTACTAAGATGCGCCTGCTCGCCATCTGGACCATCAACGCGCTCGCCCTGCTGGCCTTGCCGTATGTCGTGCCGTCGGTCCAGGTGGCGAGTTTCGGTACGGCATTGCTCGTCGCCCTTGTTTTAGGGCTGATCAATGCCGTGCTGCGCCCGCTACTGATTCTGCTGACTCTGCCGGTGACGCTGCTGACGCTGGGCCTGTTCATTTTCGTGATCAACGCCCTGCTCTTCCAACTCGCCGGCAATCTCGTCGATGGCTTCAACGTCGGCGGCTTTGTCTCGGCCCTGCTTGGCTCCGTCGTTTACAGCCTGATTTCCTGGGCGCTCAGCGCCATCCTCTTTTCACCGGGAAAACGCTGAGTGGCACGCGCCGACCAACTGCTCGTCGAAAACGGCCTCGCCGCCTCGCGCACGGCCGCCCAGCGGCTGATCGCGGCCGGTCGGGTGAGCTGGCCGGGCGGCATCGTCAAGAAACCGGCGCTGGATTTGCCCTCGGAAACGACGTTGACCGTACAGAGCGATCCGGAAGACCGTTTCGTCTCGCGCGGTGGCCTCAAACTGGCCGGAGCGCTGGCTGAAACCGGCATTTCGGTCAGCGCCAAGCGCTGCCTTGATGTCGGCCAATCCACCGGCGGTTTCAGCGACTGCCTGCTGCAGGCCGGAGCCGGCCACGTGGTCGGCGTCGATGTCGGGCATGGCCAGTTGAGTCGCCGCCTGTTCGGCGAAGCGCGCCTGACTGCGCTTGAAGGCATCAATTGCCGCAGCCTGACCGCCGCCGACCTGGGCGAACATTTTCCGGCTAAGGGTTTCGACCTGATCGTCGGCGATGTCTCCTTCATCTCGATGACGCTGATCCTGCCGCAACTGCCCGCCCTGCTCGCGGCGGATGGCGACATCCTGGTGCTGATCAAGCCGCAGTTCGAAGTCGGCCCGGAAAACATCGGCAAGGGCGGCATCGTGCGCGACCCGGCGCTTTATGGCGAAGTGGAAAGCAAGCTGCGCAAATCGGCCCAAAATCTCGGGTTGACCGTCAGGCGCTGGCTGGACAGTCCGATTACCGGCGGTGATGGCAACCGCGAATTCTTCATCTGGTTGAACAAATGAACAAAGAAATCTCCATCGAATTTTTCCCGCCGCAAACGCCGGAAGGCGTCGACAAGCTGCGCACGGTACGCGCCGAGCTGGCCAAACTGAACCCCGCCTTCTTCTCGGTGACCTACGGTGCCGGCGGCTCGACGCGCGAGCGCACCTTCTCGGTGGTCAAGGAAATCGCCGCCGAAGGCTTCGACGCCGCACCGCACCTGTCGTGCATCGGCTCGACGCGCGACTCGATCCGCGAAATCCTCGGCGAATACAAAGCGGCCGGCATCAAGCGCACGGTCGCCCTGCGCGGTGACCTGCCCTCCGGCATGGCCGAGACCGGCGAGTTCCGCTACGCCAACGAACTGGTCGAATTCATCCGCGCCGAAACCGGCGACTGGTTCAGCATCGAAGTCGCCGCCTACCCGGAGTGGCACCCGCAGGCGCGCAGCCCGAAGGACGACCTCGACGCCTTCGCGCGCAAGGTCAAGGCTGGTGCCAATTCGGCGATCACCCAGTACTTTTACAACGCCGACGCCTACTTCCATTTCGTCGATGAAGCAAAAGCGCTCGGCATCGATGTTCCGATCGTGCCAGGCATCATGCCCATCGTCGGTTTCACCAAGCTGGCCCGTTTCTCGGACGCCTGCGGTGCCGACATCCCGCGCTGGATGCGCAAGAAGTTCGAGAGCTTCGGCGACGATGCCGATTCGATCCGTGCCTTCGGCCTCGACGTCGTCACCGAACTGTGCGAACGTCTGCTCCAGGGCGGCGCCCCCGGCCTGCATTTCTATTCGATGAACCAGTCGGCGCTGACCACGGAAATCTGCAAGCGTCTCGGCTGAGCAAGCTCGCAATCACGGCAAGGGATAGGTGAAGACATGAAGGCAAGCGCACTGATCGTCGCCGCAACACTGTTCTGCACCAGCGTCTGGGCCGGCCCGGCCGCCTGGTACAAGTGGCGCAGCCCGTCCGCCGACATTGAAATCTGTGCGCAGTTTTCACCGGGCGACGACTGGGTTGCGGTCAAGGGACCATTCGCGGACTCCGGCTGCAAAAAGCCGTTCAAGGAATAAAAGTCGGAAAGTCTTCCGCGAAAAGCTGCCTGCCCTGCAAAAGAGCCCGTCACCCGACGGGCTCTTTCATTTGTTCGGCTGACTCAGGCCGCCTGCGTGACTATCACGCTCTGGGCCGGCATCGGTGCCGGGAAACCGGCCTCTGCCAGGGCTTCACGCAGAACCTTGTTGGTATCGAAATAGACCTGCCAGTAATTGTCGTTGTGGCAATACGGACGTACCGCCAACACCGGGCCAACCAGATTGAAGTCGAGAATTTCGACATCGACACGGGGCTCGGGCAGCACGTTGGCTACCAGCGCAATCTTTTCACGCAACAAAGCCATGGCCGCCTGATGATCGGCCGCCCCCGACAACTGGCATTTCAAATCGACCCGGCGGAAAGGGTTGACCGTAAAGTTCTGGATCGTGTCGCCAAACACCTTGTTGTTGCCGATGATGGTCTGCACGTTGTCCGGCGTATTCAAGGTCGTCGTAAACAGGCCAAGTTCAGTCACGGTACCGGTCACGCCAGCGATGGTGACAAAATCGCCCACCTTCATCGGGCGCAGGACCACGAGAAAAGCACCGGCGGCAAAATGCGCCAGCAGGCCGGACCAGGCCATGCCAATGGCGACGCCGGCCGCGGCAATCAAGGCCGCGAAAGTCGTCGTCTGGATCCCGAAATAGCCCAGGATGCCAACCACCAGCAGCACATTCAAGGTCACCGAAATTACCGAGCCGAGATAGCGCAACACGGTCGGATCAACCTTTTGACGCTCCAGAGATGCCCTGACCATGTTCAAGGCCACGCCGATCAACCAGCGGCCAACCACCCAAAAAACGATTGCCGCCAGGATTTTCAGGCCAATATCGGTGGCCGTTGTCAGCAAAAGGTCCTGATAGCGGGAAATGTCCTGTTCTGTCATCACAGTTCTCCAAAAATTCGAAATTTCAATGACTTGGACAACAAATGTTGCCCATGAAGGTATTTTAGCCAGCGAATCCTGCAACATGTCGGGCAAAAACAATTCTTCACAAAGCAAAAAGTGCGTTGACGACCCTCTGGGGCATCTATATAATTCGCGGCTCCCTAGGCGGGTCGGTAGCTCAGTCGGTAGAGCAGCGGACTTTTAATCCGTTGGTCGCGAGTTCGAATCTCGCCCGACCCACCAGTCGGTAAAAGGGAAATCTGGGGCGCTAGCTCAGTTGGTAGAGCAGCGGACTCTTAATCCGTAGGTCGACAGTTCGAATCTGTCGCGCCCCACCAGATTCCAAAAAGGCCAGTCGATGACTGGCCTTTTTTCATTTCCGACGTCCCGATCTCCTGATCAGACCCCGTTTCTGGCGAACCAGGCCAGCATGCGCTGCCAGCCATCTTCGGCTTCGGGCTTGCGATAACTCGGCCGATAGTCGGCGTGGAAGGCATGCGGCGCGTTGTCGTAGATCTCGATATGCGAAGCCCGGGCCGCCGCGTTGCCCTGCTTGAGGGCGGCTTCCATCGCCTCGACGGTTTCCAGCGGAATCCCGGTATCGAGACCGCCGTACAGGCCAAGTACCGGCGCCTGCAACTGCGCGGCAACATCAACCGGATGGTGCGGCGTCACGGCATTGGCAAAACCGGTCAGGCGACCGTACCAGGCGACGCCAGCCTTGAGTTGTGGCCGATGCGCGGCGTACAGCCAGGTAATGCGTCCGCCCCAGCAGAAGCCGGTGACCGCCAGGCGGGCGGTATCGGCGCCCTGCCCGGCCGCCCAGGCGACGCAGGCATCAAGATCGGCCAGCACCTGCGCATCCGGCGTCTTGTTGACGATATTGGCAAGAATGTCGGGAATGCTCGTCGTCAGGCGCGGATCGCCCTGGCGCGCGAACAACTCGGGGGCGATCGCGCAGTAGCCGAGCTTGGCCAGGCGGCGACAGATGTCCTTGATGTGTTCATGCACGCCGAAAATCTCGGACACCACGAGCACGACCGGTGCCTTCGCCTTGCCTTCGGGCCGGGCGCGGTAGGCGACCATCCCGCCATCGGCGACCGGCACCTTGATCTCGCCTGCCAACAGACCGGCGGCATCGGTACTGATCGCTGTCTGCGCCATCACCGGCTGCACGGCGGCGGCGAATCCCGCACCCAGGCTGGTCACGAGAAATCTCCGCCGGTCGAAGGATTGCGCCGGAACAAGGCTGTCGAACTCGGGCTCGGTCTGCATGTTGTCGTCTCCATGGCTTGATTACATCAACACGATGTCGTATTGCTCCGGCGAGTAGCTCGGCTCCGACTGCAGGGAAACCGGCTTCTCGATGAAGTCGGAGAGCATGGCCAGCGCCTGCGACTCTTCGTCAAGGAAGAGATCGACCACGGCCGGCCCGGCCAGGATGCGGTATTCGCGGGCATTGAACTGGCGCGCCTCGCGCAGCAGTTCGCGCAGGATCTCGTAGGCCACGGTGCGTGCCGTCTTGACCTCGCCACGCCCACCGCAGGTCGGACAGGGCTGGCAGAGAATGTGGGCGAGCGATTCGCGGGTACGCTTGCGGGTCATCTCGACCAAACCGAGCGCCGTGAAACCGTTGACCGTCAGGCGCGTGTGGTCGCGCGCCAGCGCCTTGTTGAATTCCTCGAGCACGGCCTTCTTGTGCTCTTCGTTTTCCATGTCGATGAAATCGACGATGATGATGCCGCCCAGGTTGCGCAGGCGCAACTGGCGGGCGATGGTGACCGCCGCTTCGAGATTGGTCTTGAAGATGGTGTCGTCGAAATTGCGCACCCCGACGAAACCGCCGGTATTGACGTCGATGGTCGTCATCGCCTCGGTCTGGTCGATGATCAGGTAGCCCCCTGACTTCAGATCGACGCGGCGGGCCAGCGCCTTCTGGATTTCCTCCTCGACGCCGTAGAGATCGAACAGCGGCCGCTGGCCGATGTAATGATCGAGCAAGGGCAAAACGGCCGGCGTATATTCCTCGGCAAAGCCGGTCAGCTTCTGGAAATTCTCGCGCGAGTCGATGACGATGCGCCCGGTTTCCGGATTGACGAAATCGCGCAGCACACGCTGGCCGAGCGACAGCTCCTGATACAGCACACTCGGTGGCGGTGAAACGCGGGCCTTTTCGCGAATGTCGGCCCAGGTCTTGCGCAGGTAGGCGATGTCGTTGGCGAACTCCTGGTCGCTGGCATTCTCGGCCATGGTGCGGACGATGAAGCCGCCCTTCTCGTCAGCCGGCACCAGGCGGGTGATCTTCTCGCGCAGCATCTCGCGCTCGGCTTCGGACTCGATGCGCTGCGAAATGCCGATATGTTTTTCCTGCGGCAGATAGACCAGCATGCGGCCCGCGATCGAAATCTGCGTCGACAAGCGGGCGCCCTTGGTGCCGATCGGATCCTTGACGACCTGGACGAGAACGCTCTGGCCATCGAAGAGGATTTTCTCGATCGGCCGCTCGGTGGCCGTCTCACGCGGCTGCCAGATATCGGCGACGTGCAGGAAAGCCGTGCGTTCGAGCCCGACATCGATGAATGCCGACTGCATGCCGGGCAGGATGCGCACGACGCGTCCGAGATAGACATTGCCGACCAGACCGCGACTGGCGGTGCGTTCGATATGCAATTCCTGGACGACGCCTTGTTGCATCACGGCAACGCGGGTTTCCTGCGGCGTGAAATTGATCAGTATTTCTTCGCTCATACACTCTACAATTCGCGGTTTTTGCTGGATTCTACTATGCGCAAGGCGCCTGAACTTCTCGCCCCTGCCGGCTCGCTCGAAATGATGCGCACCGCCTTCGATTTCGGTGCCGACGCAATCTACGCCGGACAGCCGCGTTACAGCCTGCGCGTGCGCAACAACTCCTTCAGCACCATCGGCGCGCTCAAGGAAGGCATCGACGAAGCGCATGCCCGCGGCAAGCAGTTTTTTGTCGTCAGCAACATCTTCCCGCACAACGCCAAGCTCACCACCTACCTCGCCGACATGGCACCGGTCATCGAACTCAAGCCGGACGCGCTGATCATGTCAGACCCCGGCCTGATCGACATGGTTCGCGAAACCTGGCCGGACCAGGCGGTCCACCTCTCGGTCCAGTCAAATACCGTGAACTGGGCGGCCGTGCGTTTCTGGAAGAAGCTCGGGCTCACCCGCATCATCCTGTCGCGCGAACTGTCGCTCGACGAAGTCGCCGAAATCCGCCAGCAATGCCCGGACATCGAACTCGAAGTCTTCATCCACGGCGCGCTGTGCATCGCCTATTCCGGCCGCTGCCTGCTCTCCGGCTACTTCAATCACCGCGATCCGAACCAGGGCAGCTGCACCAATTCCTGCCGCTGGGACTACAAGGTATCGAGCTCGGACAAGCCGGGCGAGACACTGAACCAGCCGGTACAGTTCTACAGCCACCCCGACCAGGAAATCCTGCTCGAGGAAAGACAGCGTCCAGGCGAACTGATGCCGATCGAGGAAGACGAGCACGGCACCTACATCATGAATTCCAAGGACCTGCGCGCCATCGAGCACGTCCAGCGCCTGGTCGAGATCGGCGTCGATTCGCTGAAGATCGAAGGCCGCACCAAGAGCCCGTACTACGTCGCGCGCACCGCGCAATCCTATCGCCAGGCGATCGACGATGCCGTCGCCGGCCGGCCGCTCGACCCGAAACTGCTCAGCGAACTGGAAGGCCTCGCCAACCGCGGCTACACCGACGGCTTCTACCAGCGCCACCACGACGCCGACTACCAGAACTACCTGCGCGGCCATTCCGAGTCCGAGCGCAGCCTCTACGTCGGCGACGCGGTGCGTTTTGACGAGGTGCGCGGCCTGATGGAAATCGAGGTCAAAAACAAGTTTACCGTTGGCGACCGCCTCGAATGCGTACATCCGGCCGGCAACCACGTCTGGCAACTGCTGCGCATGGAAAACAAGCACGGGGAAGCCATCACCGTCGCGCCGGGCAGCGGTCACCGGGTCTGGGTTGATTTGCCGGCTTTGTACACCAAATCCTTCGTCGCGCGTTTTGTGTAATTACCCCTACAAAACACCCGGGAATATGATTTGTGCACCGCAGCACGCGGTGTAAAATGATCGCTATGGCCACCAACTCAAATCGCATGCCGCTGATCGACGCCCTCAAGGCCATCGCGGCGTTGCTTGTTCTCTCCAACCATTTCTCGTCTTACGGTCCGCTCGCGGCAATCGCCCGCGATGCCTTTCCTGGCCTGTTCGGCTGGCTTTTCGAATACGGCCGCATGGCTGTCCAGATCTTCCTGGTCATCGCCGGTTTCCTCGCCGCCCGCGCCCTGTCGCGCGAAGGCCAGGCGCTTGCCGCTTCGCCGCTGCCACTGCTCTGGAAGCGCTACCTGCGCCTCGCCGTCCCTTATCTCGCAGCAATCGGCCTCGCCATCGCCGCCGCCACCCTGGCCGACCAATGGATGGACGACGAGGCGATCCCGGCCCGCGCCACCTTCAGCCAGTGGCTGGCGCATGCCCTGCTGCTGCACGGCGTGCTCGGCATCGACGCGCTGTCGGCCGGCGTCTGGTACATCGCGATCGACTTCCAGTTGTTCGCGCTGATGGCCATCCTGCTCTGGTCAGGTCGCATCCGAGTGCTCGCACCGGCACTGGTTCTGCTCGTCGCCACCGCTTCGCTGTTCTGGTTCAACCGCGATGCCGAACTCGACAACTGGGCGATCTACTTCTTCGGCTCCTACGGCCTCGGCGCGGCCGCCTGGTGGGCCTCCGACCGCAAGCAGATGTCGGCCTGGCTCGGTGTCATCGCCACCGTGGCGATCGCCGCGCTGGTCGTCGATTTCCGCCTGCGCATCGCGCTCGCGCTGGCCGTCGCCATGACGCTCGGTTTCAGCCGCCGCACCGGCCTGCTCGAACAATGGCCGAACTTCCCGCCGCTGTCCTTCCTCGGCCAGATTTCCTACTCGGTCTTCCTCGTGCATTTCCCGGTGCTGCTGCTCGCCAACGCCGTCTATACGCGACTTGAACTGGACTCGCCGACCTCGGCCATTTGCGGCCTGATCGCCGCGTTGACCGCCAGCCTGCTGGCCGCCACCGCGTTCTACCGCTGGATCGAAAGCCCGGCCGCCAGCGCGCGCATCACCGCCGCACTCGGCTGGCTGTTCGAGAAAGTGCAGGAGCTGGCCAGTCGCCTGCCCCTGCTCGGCACCCTGTTCGCCCGCCGCGCCTGAGACGGCAAAATGGCCGGGCCTGCGCCCGGCCATCGCGGCTAGTCCGCCAGTTCAGCCCGCCCCCGGAAGTGCTCCAGCGCTTCCGGATTGGCCAGTGCCTCGACATTTTTCACCGGCTGCGCATGCACGACGTTGCGCACCGCCAGTTCAACGATCTTGCCTGACTTGGTACGCGGAATATCCGCCACCTGCACAACCTTCGCCGGCACGTGGCGCGGCGTGGTGTTGGCGCGGATCTGCTGCTTGATGCGGTCGATCAGGACAGCATCGAGCAAGTGGCCATCCTGCAGCTTGACGAAGAGCACGACGCGTACGTCGTCGTTGCGCCCCGGCGGCCAGTCCTGGCCGATCACCAGGGATTCCAGCACCTCCGGCAACTGTTCGACCTGGCGGTAGATTTCGGCCGTACCGATGCGTACACCGCCCGGATTGAGCGTGGCGTCCGAGCGACCGTAGATGATCATGCCGTCGTGCGCGGTCAGTTCCGAGAAATCGCCGTGGCACCAGACATCGGCGAAGCGCTCGAAGTAGGCGGCGCGGTACTTGGCACCGTCGGCATCGTTCCAGAAGCCGACCGGCATGACCGGGAAGGGCCGCGTGCAGACCAGCTCGCCCTTTTCCGAACGTACCGGCATTCCCGCCTCGTCGAACACGTCGACCGCCATGCCCAGGCCGCGGCACTGGATTTCGCCGCGATAGACCGGCAACACCGGGTTGCCGAGCACGAAGCAGGAAACGATGTCGGTACCGCCGGAAATCGAGGCGAGCAGGATGTCCTGCTTGATCTCGCGATAGACCCAGTCGAAGCCTTCCGGCGAGAGCGGGCTGCCGGTCGAGAACATGGCGCGCAGGGCGGCCAGATCGTGTGTTTTACCCGGCGTCAGGCCGAGCTTGGCGGCGGCATCGATGAACTTGGCCGAGGTGCCGAAGTGGGTCATTTTTTCCGCCGCGGCGTAGTCGAAGAGCACCGTGCCGCCCGCCGCGAACGGCGAGCCGTCATAGAGCAGCAGCGTGGCGCCGGCGGCCAGTCCGGAAACCAGCCAGTTCCACATCATCCAGCCGCAGGTGGTGAAGTAGAACAGGCGGTCGCCGCGCCGCACGTCGCTGTGCAGCAGGTGTTCCTTCAGATGCTGCAGCAGCACGCCGCCATGGCAATGGACGATGCATTTCGGCACGCCGGTCGTGCCGCTCGAGAACATGATGAACAGCGGATGCGCGAAGGGCAGACGGCGGAAAACGACCTCTTTTTTCGCGTCGACCGCCGGCAGATCCTGCCAGCTCAACGCATTGGCGATGCCACCGATTTCCGGCCGCTCAGCCAGGTAAGGCACGACCACCGTCTTCACCAGCGACGGCATCTGCGCCACGACTTCGGCGTTCTTGCCCAGGCAATCGACCGGCTTGCCGTTGTACCAGTAGCCATCGACGCAGAGCAGCACCTTGGGTTCGATCTGGCCGAAACGGTCGAGCACGCCCTGCACGCCGAAATCGGGCGAGGCTGACGACCAGATGGCGCCGAGCGCGGTCGTCGCCAGCATGGCAATCAGGGTTTCCGGCAGGTTGGGCAGATAGGCGGCGACCCGGTCTCCCTCGCACACACCGGACGCGATCAGGAACTGCTGGAAGCGGGCGACTTCGGCATAAAGCCCGGTCCGGCTCAGGCGCCGCTCGACCTTGTCTTCGCCCCGGAAAACCAGCGCTTCGCTCTCGTCGCGATAGCGCAGCAGGTTTTCGGCATAGTTCAGGCGGGCTTCGGGAAACCAGTCGGCGCCCGGCATCTTCTCCCGGTCGACGAGGATTTTTGTGCCTTTTTCACCGATCACGCCGGTGAAATCCCACAGCTTCGACCAGAAGGCCTCCGGTTCGCCGACCGACCATTGCCAGAGATCGGCATAGCGACCGTAGCCGCTGGCCTGCATGAAAATCGCCATGCCGGTGTCGCCGACGCTATTGGGATTGGGGCGCCAGAGCGGTTGCGCTTCGATGGCATAGGTCATGTTGTCTCCTTTTGTGTCGATTTTGCATGACAGAATATCAGGTTAACGTTAACGTCAACTGTCGCCGGCCGGACAAACTCCGGATCGGAATAATCATTCTACAAAGCAGGAGAAAGCAGATGAGCCAAGTCGTCCTCAGCGAAATTCACGGCCGGGTCGGCCTGATCCGCATCAACCGGCCGGAAGCGATGAATGCGCTGAACGATGCCGTGGTCAGCGGCATCGCCGCCGCGGTCGACGCCTTTGAAGCCGACGAAAACATCGGCTGCATCGTGTTGACCGGCAATGAAAAGGCCTTCGCCGCGGGCGCCGACATCAGCGTCATGAAGCAGGCCGAGTTCGACTACATGCACGCCTACAAGACCGATTTCATCACCGCCCGCTGGGAGCGCATCAAGACCGCGCGCAAGCCGGTGATCGCCGCCGTGGCCGGTTACGCGCTGGGCGGCGGCTGCGAGTTCGCGATGATGTGCGACATGATCTACGCTGCCGACAACGCCAAGTTCGGCCAGCCCGAAGTCAAGATCGGCACCCTGCCCGGCGCCGGCGGCACGCAGCGCCTGCCGCGCGCGATCGGCAAGGCCAAGGCGATGGACATGTGCCTGACCGGCCGCCTGATGGACGCCACGGAAGCCGAGCAGGCCGGTCTGGTCGCCCGCATCTACCCGGCCGAACAACTGCTCGAGGAAACCCTGAAGGCCGCCCAGACCATCGCCGGCTTCTCACTGCCGGTGCTGATGATGACCAAGGAAGCCGTCAATCGCGCCTTCGAGTCCTCGCTCAACGAAGGCCTGCTTTTCGAGCGCCGCGTCTTCCACGCCAGCTTCGGCCTCGAAGACCAGAAAGAAGGCATGAACGCCTTCGCCGAGAAACGCAAGGCGGTCTTCAAGAACCGCTAAGTGCATCTCTTCGCCGACATTTCCAGCCACGGCTTCGGGCACCTCGCGATCAGCGCGCCGGTGCTCAACGCCCTGGCGGAAATCGACCCGGATTTGCAGTTGACCGTTAGGAGCGGTCTGGCGCCGGAAATCCTGCGCCAGCGCATCCGCCCGGCGTTCGAACATATCCGGGCGGCCAGCGACTTCGGCTACGTGATGCAGGACGCCACCCGCATCGACCACCCGGCCAGCGCCCGCGCCTACCGCGCCGCGCATGCCGGCTGGGCGGCGCGCGTCGCCGGCGAAGGCCGTTTACTGGCCAGCCGGCAAGTCGACCGCGTGCTGAGCAATGTCAGCTATCTGCCACTGGCCGGCGCCGCGCTGAATGGCATTCCGGCGCTGAGCATCTGCTCGCTGAACTGGGCCGACCTGTTTGCGCATTTCTTCGGCCACGAAAGCTGGGCGGCGCCGATCCACGCCGACATGCTCGACGCCTATCGCGACGCCTGGGCATTCCTGCGCGTCACGCCCGGCATGCCGATGGAAAGGCTGGGCAACGTACGGCCGCTGGCGCCGATTGCCGCCCGCGGGCAACGGCATGAACTCGGGCTGGGCGGCGACCGGGCAGTTCTCGTGGCGATGGGCGGCATCAAGCATCGCGTGCCGCTGGAAAACTGGCCACGCCGGCCCGGCATCCGCTGGCTGGTGCCGGCCAGCTGGCAATGCACGCATCCCGATGCGCTGGCTTTCGAGTCGCTCGACCTCGGCTTCACCGACCTGCTCTGCTCGGTCGATGCGATCATCACCAAGCCCGGCTACGGCACCTTCACCGAGGCGGCCTGCAACGGCACGCCGGTGCTCTACCAGCGCCGCGCCGACTGGCCGGAGCAGGATTGCCTGATCGAATGGCTGGGCGAACACGGCAACTGCCGGGAAATCGACGCCGCCGCGCTCAATGCGGGCGAAGTCGGGAGCGCCCTCGAAGCGCTCTGGCAACAACCGGCCCGTCCCCTGCCGCCGGCCGACGGCGCGGCACAGGCGGCAGCGCTGATCATGGCTGCCGGGCGCTGACCCGACGCAACAACTGCTCGGTCTCGCAGACCGGCAAGCCCATGATGCCGGTGTAGCTGCCGGCGATATATTCGACGAAAACCCCGGCCCGGCCCTGGATGCCGTAGGCGCCGGCCTTGTCCATCGGCTCGCCGCTCATGACGTAGTCGCGGATTTCTTCATCGCTGAGTTCGCGAAAGCGCACCTCACTCGAAGAGAGCATGAATTCGGTACGTCCCAGATGGTTGACCGCCACACCGGTCAGCACCCGGTGCGTGCGTCCGGAAAGACGCCGCAGGATGGCCGTGGCATCGGCCGCATCGAGCGGCTTGCCGATGATCTCGCCGTCGAACTCGAGAGTCGTATCGGCCGACAGCACCGGGCGCGGCGGCAGCTTGCGCCAGCCGATGATGCGCCCGCCATGCTCGGCCTTGGCACGCGCGACGCGCTCGACATAGGTCAGCGCCGGCTCGCCGGGCAAGGGGGTTTCGTCGGTTTCCGGATCGGCCCGTTCGCCGGCACGAAACAGCACGGTGTCGAAGGCAATGCCGATCTGGGTCAGCAGTTCGCGCCGGCGCGGGCTGCGCGAGGCAAGATAAATACGCATGCGCGGCTAACCCTCGCGGTGATAGGGATGGTTTTTCAACACGCTGACCGCGCGATAAAGCTGCTCGCAGAGCAGCAGCCTTGCCATGCCGTGCGGCAGGGTCAGGCTGGACAGGCGCAGACGGTCGTCGGCCTGCTGCTTGAATTCCTCGTCGAGGCCGTCGGCGCCGCCAATCAGCAGCGCCACGTCGCGCCCGTCGAGCATCCAGGTTTCAAGACGCTTGGCGAGCTTGAGCGTGGTCAGGTCGTCGCCCTTCTCGTCGAGCACGACGATGCGGCTACCGGCGGCGAGGGCTTCGCGGATGCGCGCCTTTTCGGCCGCCAGCAACTGCTCGCGGGTTTTCGAGCCACGCGGCTCGGGCTTGATTTCGGTGACACTGGCCGGCAGCTCGCGCGGCATGCGCTTGAGGTACTCGGCGCAACCTTCGCTGACCCAGCCGGGCTGGCGATGGCCGACGGCGAGTACGCTCAATTTCATTCAGGCTTGCCCTGCTCCGCGGCTTTCTTGCGCTGGCTAGGCGTTGCCTGCCAGAGTTCTTCAAGGTTGTAGTACTGGCGCACGGTCGGTTGCATGATATGGACGACGATGTCGCCCAGATCGACCAGCACCCATTCGCCGGAGTCTTCGCCTTCGGTGGAGAGGACTTCACCGCCGGCTTCCTTGACCTTTTCCTGCACGTTGTTGGCCAGTGACCTGACCTGACGATTGGAATCACCGGTCGCGATGACCAGTCGATCGAACATCGAGGTCAGCTTGGTGGTGTTGATGACTTCGATTTCCTTGCCCTTGATGTCTTCGAGGGCGGAAACGACGATTTTTTGCAGCTTGCGTATGTCCATTAGGAGTTTCTGTAGAGGGAATTAGTCTGAATATAGTCGAGAACGGCGTCCGGCAGCAAATAGCGCGCCGACAGGTCGTTGGCCAGCAGCTTGCGGATCTGGGTTGCCGAAATCGCCAGCTGGGTCATTGCGAAAGTGACGATAGCCCCGCTGGCAGAGGCTTTCAGGCCGGCAACATCGCTCAGCCGGCGGGCGTTGAATTCGCTGGCGAGTTCGGCGGGCAGGCTGGCCATTTCGACCGGAAAACCGGGCCGGTGCGAGACGGCAATGTGCGCCAGGGCGAGAATATCGCGCCAGCGATGCCAGCTCGCCAGGCCGGCAAAGGCATCGGCACCGACGAGCAGGACGAGCGACTGGGCACTGCCCAGTTCGCGGCGCAAACGCTCCAGCGTATGAATGGTGTAACTCGGCGCCGCGGCCTCGACCTCGCTCGCGTCGACCGAAAAACGGGCATTTCCGGCGGTCGACCGCCTGACCATCTCGAGGCGCTGTGCCGCGGTCACCTGCGGTGCACCACGATGCGGCGGCTGGCCGGCAGGAATCCAGCGCACGCCACCGAGGCCGAGATGACCGATCGACTCCTCGGCCAGACGCAGGTGGCCGAAATGGACGGGATCGAAAGTCCCGCCGAAAATGCCGAGCGGTTCAGACAATTTCGGAAATGCCGAAGATGTCGCGGTAGGCTGCGTAGAAGCTGGCGAAGATGACCGGTGCAACGAACAGCGCCATCGGCACCGTCACCAGCGTGGTGATGAAGCCTTCGGCGCCGGGAAACAGGATGAGCAGGATGCCGAGCAGCAGACCGGGAATCACCCCGGCAACAACCAGCAGGCCGGCGCAGTAGGTCAGGAAGGGGCGCCAGTTCAGCCAGCAGGCGACAAAGCTGAAGAACAGCGACTTGGCGAGCGACAGCCGATGCCAGGCAGCCAGTACCGGCGCAAACCAGTAGGCCATCAGCAGCGGCACGAGCAGGAGCATGACGACCAGCCCGGGCAGCAGGAAATCGGCATCCTCGACCGCGGCGCGCTCGGCGCGGGTGTTCGCCAGCATGTAACGCAGCAGGTCGCCGCCATCGACCAGCGCCGAGACGCCGAGTATGCCCAGCGTGCAGAACAGGTAGAGGGCGCCGAGGGCGACCAGCGTACGGGTGTTTTCCTTGAGGCCGGCAAACAGCGTCTGGATGCTGACCGGCTGGCCGCGCTCAAGGTTGCGCGCCGCCTGCATCAGGCCGACCGAGAGGCCGGGCACGACCATGGAGGCGGCCAGCGCGCCGAGTACCGGCAGGATGTTGAGGAAAATCAGCGTGAACCAGTAGGTCACCACCAGGATCGCCAGCATCGGCGGATTACGGCGGAAGATCAGGAAGCCGGTGCCGATCCAGCGCCAGCCGGCAACGGCAGGAAGCGTCTGGGCGCGCACCGTCAGCTGCCCACGAAAATGTCGCGGTACGAGGCGTACACCGCACCGGAGAAGACCGGCAGCAGCAGCAACAGACCCAAACCGAGCGGCAGCATGGCGAAGAACAGCACGACAACGAGGAAGACGCCGAAAATGGTCATCGCCAGCCAGTTCTTGGCGCCGGCGGCAAAGCTCGCCTTCATTGCGTCGAGCGGCTTCATGTCATGGAAGAAAACCAGGGCCGGCGCAAACCAGGTCGCCATGATCACCGGAATGGACAAGACCATGACCAGCAGGCCGGCCAGCATGACGCCACCGAAGGCAATGCCGAAGCCGGCAACGCGGCCGGTCACAACGCCGCCCAGCACACCGCCGGTCACCAGCAGAAAGGCGATGAAGGCGATGCCGAAAACGCCGGCGGCGAAAAAGACGCCGACCATGACCAGTTGCCCGGCCTGGTGGTGAAAACCGGCAAACAGGTCGGCAATCTGCGGCTCCTGGCCGTTCGCCAGATGCCGGCAAATCTGCACCATGCCAGCGCCGAACAGGGGCACCAGCAGATGCGCGGCAACCTGGCCGAAGAAAGGCACGATGGAGATGGCCATCAGCATGATCAGCATCAGGACCGAGCAACCGATCCAGACGCCCGGATTGGCCAGGAACATGGCCCAGCCCTGACGCAACCAGTCAAAACAGGCGCCCGGGTCGACTTCGCGGCTTTCGCCGGTAAAAGCGGCCGGCGCCATGGGAAAAGCGGTAGTTTCGTTCATGCGCGGATGCTAACGGGGCGAGGCCGCGTCGGCAAGGCGAAAACGCTGCAAAAGGCGGGCAAAATCGTCCGGGTCCTTGATTGTCACCACTTCGCCAGCGCGCGGACGGTGCCTGACCTCGAGCCGGAGCAGCCAGAAGCGCAGTGCCGCGGCTCGCCGCATGGCCGGCCAGGCGGCCGTCTCCGCCGGCGTGAGCGGGCGTTGCGCGACATAGCCGGCGAGCAGCCCGGCCAGTGTTGCGTCAGTGAAACACCAGTCGTTGGCAACCACCGCCAGATCGAACAGCCAGGCGTCGGCACCGGCGAAATAGAAATCGAGCACGCCGGACAGTCGACCGTCCGGCGCCCACAACACGTTGTCGCGGAACAGGTCGGCATGAATGACGCCCTGCGGCAGCGCCGAATAATCCTGCGCCGCCTGGAAGGCGAGTTCGTCGGCGAGCAGCTCGCGCTCGGCCGGCGTGACCTGCGGCAGCAGCCAGGCACCGACCCGCGCCCGCCAGGCGGCACCGCAGGGATTGGGCAAGGGGTCGCTGAAATCGGCGGCAGCCAGATGCAAGCGGGCGAGCATTTCGCCCAGTTTTTCGCAGTCGACCGCTGCGGGCGTTTCCAGCGGCGCGCCCGGCAGGCAGCTGAGCAACGCCGCCGGCTTGCCGGCCAGCGTGCGCCAGCGGCGGCCAGCGTGATCGGCAAGCGGCTGCGGACAGGGAATGCCGCGCACCGCGAGGTGATCCATCAAGGCCAGATAGAAATCGAGGGCAGCAGCGTCAATGTGCTCGAACAAGGTCAGCACATAACGGCCGCTGGCTGTCGTCACGAAATAATTGGAGTTCTGCATGCCGGCAGCGATGCCGACATGCTCAAGCAACTCACCCAGGCCGAGCGGCCGGAGCCAGTCGGCCAGTTCGCTGCGGCCAACTGTGGTGTAGACCGACAAGGCTTACCAGCTGTGGATGACCCACATCGGCGGGCGGACCGGATTGGGTGCGATATCGGCTTCGATGAAATTGCCGTCGCCCTGACGGTCGACCAGGTAGTACGGCTTGCCGACCGACGGGGTGACCTTGATCATGTACAGCTTGCCCTTGATGCGGAACTCCTCGCGCGAGTCCTTTTCGGACTTGACGATGGTGACCTGCGGCTCGAGGGCGGCATCGAAGGCTTCCATGCCGGGTGGCGGCGGCGGAATGGCGGGCAGCGGCTGCGGCTCGGTCTGCGCCCAGACAGGCAGGGCGGCAAGCAACAACAGGGGAAGAAGGCGGCGCATGAAGGTTTCCTCGGTAATCTGGACCTGATTTTATTACAGGTTGAGCATCAGTTCGCGCTCGTTCGGCAGGGGCGTGAACGGACGCGCTTCGTAATGCTTGAAAATGGCCTCGACAACCTGCTCCGGCTGGTCGATCAGCTGGATCAGCTTGATGTCTTCAGGGTCGACCATTTTTTCCTCGACGAGTTTCTCCTTGAACCAGTCGATCATGCCCTTCCAGAAATCGGTGCCGACCAGGATCAGCGGAATCTTGCGCGCCTTGCCGGTCTGGATCAGGGTCAGCGCTTCCATCAGTTCGTCGAGGGTGCCGAAACCGCCGGGCATCACGACATAGGCGCTGGCAAAGCGCACGAACATGTACTTGCGCGCGAAGAAGTGGCGGAAGGTCTGCGAGATGTCCTGGTAGGGATTGTTCTGCTGCTCGTGCGGCAACTGGATGTTGAGGCCGACCGACGGCGACTTGCCGAAGAAGGCGCCCTTGTTGGCGGCCTCCATGATGCCCGGACCGCCGCCCGAGATGACCGAGAAACCGGAGTCGGAGAGCAGGCGGGCGGTCTTTTCGGTCAGTTCGTAGTATGGCGAGCCTTCCTTGACGCGGGCGCTGCCGAAGATGGTCACGGCCGGCTTGATCGCGGCCAGACGTTCGGTCGCCTCGACGAACTCTGACATAATGCCGAAAATCCGCCAGGACTCACGGGCCGATGCCGATTGCAACAGGGCCTCGGATTCCACGCCCATCACCAGTTTTTCACTTTCCGTCACTTCTCATGCCTCTCTTGTTGTTGGTGGACGGTTCGTCCTACCTTTATCGTGCCTTCCACGCCCTGCCCGACCTGCGCAACCAGGCTGGCGAGCCGACCGGCGCCATCTACGGCGTTTTGAACATGCTACGTCGTCTGGAAAGCGACTACAAGGCCGACTACAAGGCCGTCGTCTTCGACGCCAAGGGCAAGACCTTCCGTGACGACTGGTATCCGGAATACAAGGCGCACCGCCCGCCGATGCCGCCCGAGATGGTCAGCCAGATCGAACCGCTGCACGCCGCCATCAAGGCCGCCGGCTGGCCGCTGCTGATGGTCGACGGCGTCGAGGCCGACGACGTGATCGGCACGCTGTCCACGCGCGCTACGGTCGACGGCCTGGAAACGCTGATTTCCACCGGCGACAAGGACCTGACCCAATTGGTCAATCCACTGGTCCGCTGGTACAACACGATGAGCAACGAGCTGCTCGACGAAGCCGGCGTCGAAGCCAAGTTCGGCGTACCGCCGGGCAAGATCGTCGATTACCTGGCGCTGGTCGGCGACACCGTCGACGGCGTGCCCGGCGTTGCCAAGTGCGGTCCGAAGACGGCGCTGAAATGGCTGAACCAGTACGGTTCGCTCGATGAAATCGTCGCGCATGCCGACGAAATCGGCGGCGTGGTCGGCCAGAACCTGCGCGACCACCTCGCCTTCCTGCCGCTCGGCAGGAAGCTGGTCACCGTGGCCTGCGATCTCTCCAACCTGCCGGCGCCCAGCCAGCTGACCGCGACGCCACGCGACGACGACACCCTGCGCACGCTGTACACCCGCTACCAGTTCCGCAGCTGGCTCAGCGAAATCGACGGCGCCCAGGCCGGCGCCGCCCTGCCGGCACGCACCTCGACGCCGGACGAAGCCCCGGCAGTGCCCGCCCCGAGCATCGAAGTGAACTACGAGACGGTATTCACCTGGGCGCAACTCGAGGTCTGGCTGAAAAAGATCGAAAACGCGGCGTTGACCGCCCTGGATACCGAAACGACCAGCCTCGGCTCGTTTGAAGCGCGCATCGTCGGCATCTCGCTGGCGGTGACGCCGGGCGAGGCCTGCTACATCCCGCTCGGCCATACCGCCCCGGGCGCGCTCGACCAGTTGCCGCTGGACGAAGTGCTGGCCAGGCTGAAACCCTGGCTGGAAGCGGTCGACCGCAAGAAAGTGCTGCAAAACGCCAAGTACGACCAGCACGTCTTCGCCAATCACGGCATCGCGCTGGCCGGCATCGCCCACGACACCATGCTGCAGAGCTACGTCATCGAGTCCGACAAGGGCCATGACCTCGGCCAGCTCTGCTCGCGCCACCTTGGGCTCGCCACCATCGCCTACGAAGACCTGTGCGGCAAGGGCGCCAAGCAGATCGGCTTCGACCAGGTCGATATCGAACGCGCCGCCACCTACGCCGCCGAAGATGCCGACGTGACGCTGCGCGTGCACCACGTGCTGCATCCGCAATTCGCCGGCGAACCCGGCCTGCACCGCATCTATCACGACATCGAAATGCCGGCTCGCCAGGTGATCTGGCAGATCGAACGCAATGGCATCCTGATCGACAGCGCCGTGCTGGCACGGCAGAGTCACGAGATGGGCCAGAAGATCATGTCGCTCGAGGCGCAGGCCTACGAACTCGCCGGCCAGCCGTTCAATCTCGCCTCGCCCAAACAGCTCGCCGACATCCTGTTCGAGAAACAGGGCCTGCCGGTCAAGAAGAAAACGCCCTCGGGCGGGCCGTCGACCGATGAGGAAGTGCTTTCCGAACTCGCCCTCGACTACCCGCTGCCTAAGCTGCTGCTCGAACACCGCAGCCTGTCCAAGTTGAAGGGCACCTACACCGACAAGCTGCCGCGCATGGTCAATCTGCAGACCGGCCGCGTCCATACGCACTTCTCGCAGGCCGCCGTGGTCACCGGCCGCCTCGCTTCGAGCGACCCCAACCTGCAGAACATCCCGGTACGCAGCGAGGAAGGCCGCAAGATCCGCACTGCCTTCATCGCCCCGGCCGGCAGCAGCATCGTCTCGGCCGACTATTCGCAGATCGAGCTGCGCATCATGGCGCACCTCTCCGGCGACGAACGCCTGCTCGAGGCTTTTGCCCTCGGCGAAGACGTACACCGGGCGACGGCGGCCGAGATTTTCGGCGTCGCCCTCGGCGAGGTCGGCCCCGACCAGCGCCGCGTCGCCAAGAGCATCAATTTCGGTCTGATCTACGGCATGAGCGCCTTCGGTCTGGCCCGCCAGCTCGACCTGGAACGCAGCGCGGCGCAGACCTACATCGACCGCTATTTCGCGCGTTATCCCGGCGTCGCCCGCTACATGGAAGAAGCGCGCGAAATGGCGCGCCAGACCGGCTACGTCGAAACCGCCTTCGGCCGCCGCCTGTGGTTCCCGGACATCCGCTCGAGCAACGGCAACCGCCGCCAGGGCGCCGAACGCGCCGCAATCAACGCGCCGATGCAGGGCACCGCGGCCGACCTGATCAAGCTGGCAATGATCGCCGTGCAGGACTGGCTGAACGCCAGTGCCCTGCAATCACGCCTCGTGCTGCAGGTACACGACGAACTGGTGCTAGAAGTGCCCGATGCCGAACTGAACGAAGTCCGCACCCAACTGCCCGGCCTGATGTGCCAGGTCGCCGAACTGAAGGTGCCGCTACTCGTCGAAGTCGGCGTTGGGGCAAACTGGGAAGCGGCGCACTAGGGGCGGGGCAGCAAGCGGGCAAAAGCCGCGGCGGCCTCTTCGACGCTGATATCGGAGACATCGCGCGAAGGTTTCTGCAATAGCGCGTAGGGGACCTTCCACGGATGCCAGCGCGCCGCCGACGAGTTCCCGAAAAAACAGACCAGCGGCTTGCCCAGCCCCGCAGCGACATGCATCGCCCCGCCATCGGAAAGCACGGCGGCATCGCACAAGGACAAGCCGGCAATCAAGCCGGAAAGATGCGCGGTCGGGATCGGCGCTACCGGCAAGTCGGCCATCAGTGCGAGCAATCGCTTCGCCTTGCCATCGTCACCAGGATGGAAGGGATTGTTTTCGTCGCCGGGCGACCAGAAGATCAGGAATCTTGCCGCATGCTCGGCATGCAGACGATGCGCCAGCTCGGCAAAACGTTCGACCGGCCAGCGCTGCTTTTCCTTGCGCGCGCTGATGTGCAAGGCAAGCAGCGGGCCGCTACCCTGGCTGATCGAAGGCGGCAAGGCAGCACGCAAATTCGCTGCCTGTTCCACGTCGGCCACGACGGTCAACCCGGGAATTTCACCGGAAATCCCCAGCGGCTGCAAAAGACGGAAAACATCCTCGGTTTCATGCAGGCACTCGCCGCCCTGATGCGATAGGGGAAGGCTGATTCCCAACGGATGGACCGCCTCGGTAACAAAACCGATGACCTGCCGTGGGCGCAACATCCGGGCAAACTTCAGCGAGCGAAAGGCAACGCCGCCGGTTGCCAGAACGACATAGTCGAAACGCATCCGGCGCAATTGCCAGAGCAGCTTTGCGCGACGCAGGTAGGCCCGCCAGATCGGCTCATCAACCGAATGCTTCCCCTTCGTGTAGGAAAACACGGCATCAAGATGCGGATTCCCCTGAATGGCCGGTTCGTTGTAGCTATTGACCAGCGCCGCCAGGTAGGTATTTGGAAAGCGCTGACGCAGCGCGGCAAACAAAGGGGTCGTACAGATCAGGTCGCCGATGTTGTCACGCCGAATGACCAGGATGGCCTTGGGGTCACCCGCCACCGGCCTCATGCAGCCTGTCCGAAAGATTGCATGAGGGCCCGCAAGGCGGTCACAGCGGAATCTTGCTGTTCGTTTTCCCATACCGCCGAGGCCAACAGCAGGTCATACGGTTCATCAATGGTGACCGCCGATGCCCCCTCCACGATCCAGGGCAGAATTTTCCGACCATAGAGCGATCCGGTTTCCCGCAAGGTCGACACGCGCGTAATGTAGAAAGCACCGCAGCGACGATACGCTTTGTCTGCTGCGTGATCCTGGCGTTGCTGCCGCTCGGAGTCACCTTCCGCCAGATAGGGCTGCAGGCAGCCATCCTCGATCCGGCGCAGGCGCTTCGGATGTGAGTCGACGACCGGAGTCACGGCAACGCATGAGTCGTAAGTTGGCTGTTGCTGCAGCGCTTTGATCGCCTGCGCCAGCACTTCCGGATTCCGGAACGGCGTGGTTGGCTGGAGCAGCACCAGATACTCGAAGGATTCTCCGAGTTGATCCATCCGGGCAACACAGTCGAGCAACACATCAAGCATCGGAGCCTGGTCCGAGGCCAGTTCATCACTGCGCATGAACGGAACGCGCGCGCCAAGGCGCATCGCTTCCGCGGCAATCTCTTCGTCATCGGTCGAGGCAATCACGGTATCAATTACCGGACATGCCAAACCGGCGGCAATCGCAAAACCGATCAACGGCACTCCGCCAACGGGTTGTAGATTCTTGCGCGGAATACCTTTGGAACCGCCCCGCGCCGGCACGACAGCGATTACACGCGAACTCATGCCAGCCTCGGATCAATCTGTACGGAGCGAATCAGGTCAAAGGTCCTTGCCGCAACCACGCTCATATCCGGCAATGGCACAACAGGGCCCGGCTGGCACAAATAGCCGACGTGAATCCCGTCCGGGTGGATCAGGGTTTGCCGGATGACAAAACCGCAACTTTCGAGATACGCACTCATCGTCGCGGTGGTCAGATAGTAGGGATGATCAATCTTGATGCTGCCGCGCACGCCGTTGCGGCGCAAATTCATTTCGGCATCGAGAATATCCACGTAGAACCAGCCATCGTCCTTCAGGCTGCTCCGTATCGCGCGCAGACTACCGGCGATGTCCAGCAGGTGATCCACCGTCTGGCAAAGGATAACCATTTCAAAGGTACCGAATTTACCGAGCGCCAGATCTTCGACCAGCCCCTGCTCGACTTCCAGGCCTCTATCCTTCGCCAGCGTCAATTCTGCCGGCGCCGGATCGATCACCATCCCGGCACAACCGAATGCACGCGTCAGAACCTGTGCAACAACGCCGGTGCTGCCGCCGACATCAAGCAGACGCCGGATGCTGTTATCCGGCACATGTCTGCGCAGGAAACCGGCCAGCGTTTCGGCATAGGGAAGTTGCTCGGCCTGAACGGTATGCGCGTCAATCAGCCGATTGTGAAAGGCACTGACCAGCGGGCGATAGTAGTCGGCGTAAAACCGGCCGTATTCGGCATAGGAAAGACGGGGATTGAGGAAAACCAGGCCGCAATCCATGCACATCGCCGCGTTGACCGGCAAGCCATAGCGATCACGATGCGTGATCACGCATTGGCGGGATGAGGCGCACAAATTGCATGTATGCACATGTTCGAACTGCAGTTCATCGAAAGGGAAGCCGACTTCGGCAACTCGTTGTTTGATGGCTTCAAAATCCAGCATTCCTGATCTCCTGTCCCCCCGCATCACCAGACCGGGGCTTGATTGTCTTGCGCAAATACAAACCTCCAAGCGGAATCTATCCGTTCAGACGCTTGCGTAACTTCATGGCCCAATCCAGCCACTTGGGCGAGCGGACCTTCTTGCCGTTAAAGCTGCACTTGTTCTGCCCCTGCATGGTCACCCGTTTGAAGCGGTAACCGAAGGTCAACGTGTAATAGCCGTACATGATCGCACCGAGCTTGTCCTTCGGCAGCAGGGGCTGGCCCAGCAAATCCATGACTTCCTCATGTGTTGCCGGCGAATAGGTCGATCCGAGCTTGTCGTAATTCGAACGCTCAAGAGAGATGCATGGCACGCCGGCATATGCGGCCTCCATGCCCAGGGTCGACGTTGCCACCAGGACCTTGTCCGCACTATCCAGCAGCGCGTAGGTGTCGACTTTTTCGTTCGGTGGAATAACGTGGAAAAACTCGCCGGGATTGAGCTCCGCCAAACGTGGCAACATCATCGCGTATTCTTCGTGGCTGTTCGGATGCATCCTGAGCACAAAAACCCCCTTGAACCCGGATTTCTTCAGGTCAACAAGGATGCGCGACACCATGTCGATCAATGACGTATAGATTCGTCGCTGATAGAAGCCCTTGAGTGCTGCACGCTCGGTTTCGGTCGAACTGAAAAAGACGATACGCTCGCTCCCCTCCGTCCAATAGGGCGGCAAGCACCCGGATTGCTGATGCTTCAGGTAATTGGCCTCACGATAAGCCAGTTTACCGCGCCGCATATTGGCGTAGAAACGTGCTGCGATCTCTTCCTTCTCTGCAGTATTCGGATTTTCTACCCAGTGCTGGCGAATTTCGGCACCGCGATAATCAACATCGTGTGGAACTGTATTTTCAGCCAGCATGTAGGAGTCGATGCTTGAACCGCGTTCGTGCGTGTAAAAGCGAATTTTCTCGCCCTGACATGCACGGAGCAGACCTCGTGCCGTTGCCGCCCGACCGTTGAAGATATAGACCAGATCGGGACGGGCCAGCTTCAGGTAACGGGCTGCCGCAGCATGCAGCAACACACTCGACACCATCGCCCGCGCAATGTAGTCACGGTAAGCATCGAGATGCGGATAGATGGTCCGTGCAATACTCTGCAAGGAGGACGACACCGCTTCGCCACAATCGTAGTCAGCCACCCTGTAGGCCGTCAGTGCCTCCAGATCGGGAAACTCTAACGCCACCCCTGCCGCATCGCGGGCATCAAGCAAAAGTGAGAGTTTTTGCACGTCGACCGGGCGGCTCAGATAGCCAAGTCCGCGCACCCGCTTTCCTTCGCACGCCCGGCAAAACAAACGGTCATTCTCCGGATTCGCATCACAGTGACTGAGGGCACGGTCGCAAGAAACATAGCTGACGCTGTCACCTGCCAGCAGATGCTTTTCCATCAACTCCAGTTGCGTCTCAAAGTGGGGGGAATGGGGGACTACCCCAAAAACAACAATTCGCATCGTTATCGACCACCTAGTACTGGATACGCTTGTTGTAGATCAACGGCAGGGTTGTCAGTTCGGCGGCGATACGCTCTCCCGTCCGGCCATCACCAAATATGCGCGATGCCGGATAACGGCCATGCTTCAGTTGCCGCAGCACGGTTTCCAGGACATCGCTCTTGGCATAACCGGAGAAAGCGATATTTTCACCATGCTCGCGATCCTGCTGGCGATCCCCCACCAAAACAACCGGCACCCCGAGGAAAGAGCCCTCGCGCAGAAAAGAGGAAGAGTTGCCAATCGCGCAATGGGCATTGGCGAGAATCCGGGCGTAATCTTCGGGTGAAAAATTCCTGAAAAAATGGAATCCCTGAGCCTTGCCACTCTCGCGGAAAAGACGGATGCCCTTGGAAACGTCGTCACTCCCGGCATCGGGATTCGGCCACAGCACGATTTTTTGGTAGCCCTCGACCTCGGCCAGTGCGGAGAGGGTCGCCTGGATCTGCTGCAGACCATCACCAAAACTGGTTGTCACCGGATGCTGGACCATCAGAAGGAAAGGTTTCTCCCAATCGATGGATTCACCAACGCCACCATAACGGCTCATCAGCTCGTTGGAAATGCTCATGTCCTCGTGCGTCAGGACATCCATGGCCGGGCACCCGTAGTTGAACACCATCTCGGGCGCCTCACCCATGCGCACGACGCGTTCCCTGGACTGCTCGGTCGCCACGAAATGGAAATCGGCCAGCTTGGTAATTGCGTGCCGCACCCGGTCATCGATGTTCCCGCTGACTTCGCCACCCTGCAGGTGAACCAGGCGGATATTCAGGTAACTTGCCGCAATTGCCGTCGCCATCGTTTCAAAACGATCGGCAACAGTAACCACCATGTCTGGCTTCAGGTTCGAGAATGCCGTCGTCAGCTCGATGATGCCCATCCCGGTCGACTTGGCTTGCGTTTCAAGCGTCTCGCCCTCAACCACATAATGGATCGTATGCGCCGGGACAAAGCCATCCGCCCGAATGACCTTTTCCGCCTTGCCGAAACGCTCAAGCAGCGCAGATGCGCCAACAATGAGTTGCAGTTCAAGCTCGGGGTGAGATGAAATCGCCTTGAGGAGATATTTCACCCGCCCGTAATTGGCGCGACTGGCAACAACAACGCAAATCTTGCGGCGACTCATGATGCTTGATCCTCTTGAATGATGTCCGAAACTTCCAGGAAGTCCCACTTCGTTTTCGCGACACTCAGGGGGCACCCGAGCACGTCCTTGAAGCGCGATGCCGGAATCCCCATCCCGGCCGGCTTCTTTGCCTCGAGATCCTCGAAGCGCAGGCGGTGACCGGCCGGCAAATCTGCATTGACGGCCAGACTTTTCTCGAAAATGGCCTTCAGCGGCAGGAAACGTGAATTGTCGTTCTTGTCTACCGGATTGGAAAGCATCGCATTGATTGCCCTGACGCCTTCGACCATTTGTGCGAGTTGGTCGATGGTCAGCGACGACGACGCATCCGGCCCGAACATTCGCTTGTCAAAAACCGTGTGCACTTCAAGTACCTCGGCACCAAGCGCCGTCGCAGCAAAAGCCGCATAGGGCGAACCCGTATGATCGGACAAGCCGACCGGCAAACGATAACGCTCGCGCAAGACCTGCATCACGTTCAAACCGACCTGTTCCGGCGGCGTCGGGTATGCCGTATTGCACTGCAGCAGGGTGAGAGGTGTTCCATGCGCCAGCACGAGTTCAACCGCCCGATCCAGCTCTTCCAGCGAACTCATGCCGCTCGACAGCAGTACGGGAAGTCCGCTCCGGGCTACACGCTCAAGCAACAGAAAATTGCTGACCTCACCTGACCCGATCTTGAAACGCTCAATGCCGATACTTTCCAGCAGATCGACTGCCGCAATGGAAAAGGGGGAACTAAGGAAAGCGAGACCGACCTCGTCACAATGTGCTTTCAGCTCTTTCCATTGGGCGACGGAGAGTTCCATACGGCGCCAGTAATCCTGCCGCGTCTGATCAACCCGCGAAAACTTGACCCGGAACGGCTCCTGCGGACTGCTCTCGGCATCAGCCAGGTGTGTCTGGAACTTGATCGCACCAGCCCCCGTTCCGGCCACTGCATCGATATAAGAATGCAGAATTCCCAGACTGCCATCATGGGCCTGGCCAATCTCGGCAATTATTTCAGTCATCGATAATTACTTTCTCAAAACTGTTGTTCCCGAACCTCTGCTCTCGTCAAGGACCGGGCTCCATCCCTCTAATGCAACGAGAGAGCCTTGGCGACTCAGATGATCACCATCCACATAAAGCGGGGCATGGTTTTTCATACCAAAACAGCTAGTTGCATCACATAAATTTAATTTCGGATCGAAAACCAGCAAGTTCGGAAATTTCTCCTGAACACGCGTCACAATCCGGTGATACTGCCGCTGCCGCTGACTCACTTCCGCGAAAGGCAACGCACATGGCTCCCGTTTCTTGTGGGTAATACTGAAAGGACGAACCTGGCACTCTTCGATATGAAAACCCAACTCCGGAACGTCTTCAAAGAGCCAGACCTCCTTGTTTCTCGAAAGAAGCAAGGCAACTGTTCGGGTAAGCGTTGACTCGATGGCAGCGGCTGACGGAAGCGTCGGGTTGGATGTATCAGTGAATCTCACGGCAAGTAGTTTTTCAACATTTCCGTAGCCCTTCTCCGATGTATTCAAAGGCCCACGAAATGAAATGATAATCCGCCGAATTTCTCGGTTTTGCGCCAAAAAAGTCAGAATGGATTCGGAAACTGCTGCGCACGAAACTCGCTCTCCAGAACGCTCCCGCAGCCCACCGAGAAGAACTGGGCAACCAGGCTCTCCAAGATGAACCACGCGCTCGTTTCTAGGGCGCAGTATCGACTCAAGCCCAGGCATGAAATGATTGGCGTGACTATCACCTACGATTGCCGTAGTCACAGCCCCGTCTCCAGCAGATTCAAGGCAATAAGCCCCAAGGACGGGATATTTTCCCTTGCATTGAGGATCGTTACGGGGGGATTCTATGGTTTCCTGTGCCAGAAGCATCGGGGTAGCACGTATACCGAATTGAGCATCGGAAAAATAGACAAAAGTGCCGAAGCATCCAATGGAGCACATCCCCCCCCATAAAATCGCTACACGATAGCGCAGCTTCCCAAACCGCAATGGGCGCTCAATCCAGCGATAAGTTGCGTACGCCAGAAAAACAGCTGCAAACACCAAAAGCGCGCGAAAGAAGCCCGGAGGCTTTCCCGACTCGACAATGCGTGCGTACGACAACAAGGGCCAGTGCCATAAATACAGCGGGTAGCTGATCAACCCCAAAAAAACCATGAAGGGGCGAGCAAGAAAATAGCGATTGATCCACGCCTGAGGCCCCGCACCAATCAGGAAAACGGCTCCCAACACCGGCAACAAGGCCCAACCACCAGGATAGGAAATAGAGCGGTTCAGCCCGACACAGGCGCCCAAGATCATCGCCATTCCGGCAAACGAAAATCCGTCACGCAGCACACGGCTTCGCTGCTCCGTAATTTGATTCGGACTCACTAAATCGTCATTACCAACGTTCAAGATCCGAGCAACCTGCAATGCGGCAAGTATCGCCCCAAGAATGAGTTCCCAAAATCGTGTTCCGGGGAAGTAGAAGACACTTGCTGCATCTGAACCGACCCAAAACAGATTTGCTGCAAACGAAACAATTGCCAGTCCCAAAAGAGTCCAGATTAGACTTTTCCGAAATTGCCAAAAAAACGCCAACAAAAGTGGCCAAATTAGATAAAACTGTTCTTCGATACCCAACGACCAAAGGTGCAGCAACGGCTTTGCTTCACCAAGCTTGTCAAAATACCCACTCTCAGTCCAATACACGATGTTGGCAACAAATGCCGCGCCACCAGCGATATGCTTGCCAAGGTTTTTATACTCAAGGGGAAACAGAAGAAAATTTCCCAGCAAGGCAGTGGCCAGCAACACAACGATCAGAGCGGGAAAAATACGCAGGGCGCGCTTTTTATAGAAATCAGCGAACGAAAAGCTGCGATCTGACAAACCCTGAAGAATGATTCGGGAAATCAGATACCCGGAAATAACAAAAAACACGTCAACGCCGACGAAACCGCCAGGCAATAATCGATCGGAAGCATGAAACAAAACGACCGAGAGCACGGCAAGCGCCCTCAATCCATCAATATCTGGCCGATATACGATCGGCGTCTCGTGGCTGACCCTTGGCATCAGAGAATTTTGTGCATATAGACTGGCTATTCGGTGACTTGGCTCAAAAACTCAAGGCTTTCTGGCCGCAACAAAGATGCTCTCTGCAAAGGCTGGCTTCATCGCCCAGCCAAGCCTGATCCTGTCACGAAAACGCTTCAGTGGTTGATTCGAACGATGCATGGTGCAAAATCCCAAGGTTTCGATTACGAAATCAAATCGCTTCAGAAGAGCCTGAACAGTAGCCTTGGAATACCAGCACGTATGTTGATCATGGGTCCACAGAGAATCATCAATACCCTTGCGTAACTGCTTGAGGCGCGTAAATGACCATGCATTGGGGACAGTTACCAAAAAGTAGCCTCCCGGACTCAAGAGTTTGTATGCCCCATCAATAAACATCCCCGGATTCGAAAGGTGTTCGATGATCTCACCGGCAACGATCACATCAAATCCCGAAAGCCCCGTCGCCTCTAGATTCTCCGCATCTCCGCAGATCACGTTGAATCCTTGTTTGACCATTTCAGCAACGGAGTCCCGATCATTGTCCAGCCCGACCAGTTCGCTGGCAATCTTGGCAATCTCGCCATGAAGGAAATTATTCGAACCCCGGCCGGCAAACTCTCCGTGTGCGCAACAACCGATATCAAGCACCTTTTTCCCGCGACACAGTTCGCGAATGCGGCTTTCCCTATCGACCAACAGCTCCATGCTCTGATTCATGCTTCCCCCCATTTTCTCAAGTAATTCATCAAGCGATGGAAGCCAGCCATTCGGCGGCTACCAGCAAAGTCCATAAACGCCGGGCATTTGGCTTTTCCCCCGACAGATGTCCGCGCACAAGTTTTTCTATTGCGGCCGTATCCAGCCATGGATCGAGGCGTCGCTCAGCCAGCAGGCGCTCCTGCATCAAGCCGGCCAGATCACCGGACAACCATTTTGCAATCGGCGTCGAAAAGCCCTGCTTGCGTCGTTGCAGGAAGCCGGGCGGCAGCCAACCGGCAAATGCTTCACGCACGATGCGCTTGCCGGAACGGCCTTTCGATTTCATTGCCGGCGGGAGCGAGGCAGCAAACTCGATCAGCTCGTGATCAAGAAACGGCGAACGACATTCGAGAGACGCCGCCATGCTCGCAATATCCACCTTGAAAAGTACATCTTCCGGCAAATACGTATATGCATCGGTCAGGAAAACCCGATTGACGGGGTCCGCTCCTGCGCTCAGTGCATAACGTTCGGCAAACCAGTCTGCACTGTTCTGCCCGGCCAGGCTGCCGGAAAACTCCGGACGATACAGGCTCGCCTTTTCATCCGCATCGAAAAATGATGCGAGATCAATGTGGCGCTGAAGACGCGAGTGATAAAGCGCGCGATCTTCGCGGGTTGCCGGGAAAGGCCGGCGACGATCCGGACGAATCGTCCCCTCCAGCTTCGCCCCGAGTTGGCGCAGGTTTCGCCAGGCAGGCAAGGCACCCCATTGTTCCAGCCGTATCATGCGCGCCAGTTGCTGGTGGCGCCGGTATCCCCCAAACGCCTCATCGCCACCATCACCGGTCAGGGCAACCGTAACTTGCCCGCGCGCCGCCTTGGATACCAGGTAGGTCGGCAATAGCGAATCGTCGCCGAACGGTTCGCCGCAACGCCGGATCAGCATCGGCAGATCGGACACCACATCTGCCTGAGCCAGCATGTCGCTGTGCAGCGCTCCCAGATGCTCCGCAGCCTGGCGGGCGTAGGGCCGTTCATCAAGGGATTTCTCGTCGAATCCGACGGCAAAGGTATGCACCGGATCGGAGCCGAGACGCGCCATGGCAGCGACGGTCACCGCCGAGTCGACACCACCGGAAAGGAATGCCCCCAAGGGCACGTCGGCCACCATGCGAATGGCGGTTGCCGCGAGCACCTTCTCGCGCAAAGCCTCGCAGGCATCGTCATAGCTCAGCCTGCTGCGTTGGCTGGTGTCGACTTGCCAGTAACGCCAGAGGCGCTTTATGCCCTCTTCATTCACCACCATCGCATGCGCCGGCGGAAGCTTGCGAATCTGTTTGAAGGCAGTCTGCGGCGACGGGATATATTGAAAGGTGAAATACTGGTCGAGCGCAGCCGGATCGATATCCAGCCTTGCGTCAGGAAGAAGTGCCCGCAAACCACCGATTTCCGAGGCGAATCCGAAAACGCCATCCTGCGCGAGATAAACCAGCGGCTTTACGCCAAGCCGGTCACGGGCCAGCGAGAGTTCGCGCTGAACGTTGTCCCAGATGGCAAAGGCGAACATGCCCCGCAAACGGCGCAGACACTCTTCGAATCCGTAATGGATGAACAGCGCCAGTAGAACTTCGGTATCCGAGCGGCGGGAAAAATGAACGCCTGCGGCAGATAACTCTTCCTTCAAGCTGGCGAAATTGTAAATTTCCCCGTTGAAGACAATGGTGTACCGGCCACATGCACTGTGCATCGGCTGATCGCCACCGGCCAGATCGAGAATGGCCAGCCGGGTGTGACCAAGCGCAACACCGGGTGCGGACCAGCTGGTCTGCGCGTCCGGCCCGCGATGACGCAACACGGCCAGCGCCGAAGCCATATTGAATGGCGCGCTGCCGGGTTTGTAGAGTAGCCCCGTTATGCCACACATCAGCGACGTCCTTTCAATTCGGTGAAAAAGCCGGCCAACAGATACGCCCTGGCCTCCCAGCTGTAGTCCTGCGCACTCATCCTTGCCGCCTCGCCCAGAACCTTCAATTGGGCGGGTGACTGCAACAGTCGATTCACGGCGGCCGCCAGTTGTGCTGGATTATCCACCGGGGTCAGGATCCCGTTTTCACCAGAAACAATCACGCTGCGCAACGCAGGCACATCGGCGGCAACCACCGGCTTGCCCATGGCCATATACTCGAAAAGCTTGAGTGGCGAGGTGTAACGGCTACCTATCGCGGTGTTGGTCAGCGGCAGCATGCAGATATCCGCCCCGGCGATGACTTCGAAGCGCCGGGCAGGAGGGACTTCGCCCATGAATACAACCCGACCAGCCACACCGAGCATCTCGGCCTGTGCCTTGAGTTCGGCAATCCGCTGCGCGGGCCCCCCGGCAATGATCAACCAGGCATGCTCAATAGCGGGCAAAGCGTCGAGAAGGCAATCCACTCCCTTCCACGGATGCAGGCTGCCCAGATAGAGCAAACGTGCCGGTCCGCCATCGGTCGACGGTGAAAAAACGGCATTTTCTGCAGCAGATAGATCGACGCCATCCGGCACAACCCGCATCGGGGTATTCACTCCGTACTCCTCGCGAAGATCATCGACCAACCATTGAGTCAGCGCGGCGACGCCCTCGCTGCCGGCATAGATTGCATGCTCGCGGCGCCGCAGGGCGGCAAGCTTGCGCCGCTCCTTCCAGGATGGATGCGGCCGCTCTTCGGCAAAGGTGCGGGCGAAAATTTCATGCGTCTCGAACACCATCGGCGGCCGATTTTTTACGGAGAGGAGCGCTTCGGCCAGTTTCAGATTGCGCACCAGCAGACCATCCACGCCCTTGAGTCCACTTACCAGGTGCCGCGCCTGGCGATAAAAGTGTTTGCCGGAGCGAGCGGGATACCACCAGCGATCCCGCAGATCATCCAGCGGCAGCAAGCGAACACCGGGGTGAAGCGGGCGCCCGAGAATGTCTTCAGCCACCGTTCTGGTGCGCACCGGCGGCGTCACCAGCGTGACGCTGATGCCGGTTTGCGCCATGCCATCGACCGTTTGCAGTATCTGCATGGCCTCGGGGCAGGTATCGGGGACTGCATGCGGATCGATATAGACGATATGCATGCTCAGGGCTTCAGTCCGGAGAGCAAACGCTGGGCAACCTTCTCCCAGGTAAATTGGGTCGCAATACGCTGGCGTGCCGCCTTGCCGAGCTTCTCCCGCAGAACGCGGTCGAGAATCAAGGGACGCAACGCTTCGGCCAGCGCCTCAGGATCGCCGGGCTGGACCAGCAGACCGCAACTGCCTTCATTGCCAACCGTTTCCGGATTACCACTGAATGCCGTGGCCACCACCGGCAGCCCACTCGCCATCGCTTCGGCGATACTGTTGCTGAATCCCTCGTCACCGATGCTGGAGAACACGCCGATATCGGCACTCGCCCACCACACGGGCAATTCTCCGTGCCCCTTGGCACCCTGCATCAGCAGCCGCCCCTCCAGGCCAAGCGCGTTTGCCTGACACAGCAATGGCTCGCGCTCCGGCCCGTCACCAATCAGGACGAAACGAACCGGCAAACCTTCCCTGACCAATATCGCCAAGGCCTGCAAGGTGACCGAAACGCCTTTCCAGCCAACCAGGCGCCCGGCAAACATGCAGGCGACTTCGCCGGCAGCAAGTCCGATACGCTCGCGCAAGGCCTCGTCGCGCCGATGCGGACCGAAAGACTCCAGATCCACACCGTTGTAGATCACGGTCGGATAACGTCCGTAACGACTCTTGATCTGCCAGGCATTGAAGTGGCTGTTGGCAAACCAGGCACTGATCCCCTTGGCCAGTTTGCGATCACCAAGAATGAAATCGGTACCGCCACTGCGAAATGCAAAACGCGTGCGGGAACCGGCCGGCATCCGGTATGGCCAGAAAAAATCGAAGGGTTTGGTAATGATTACCCAATCAAAATCTCCGGCGATGATTTCCGGCCGGACATGGCGAGCGAAGGTCCAGCGCTCCCAGAAACGACGGAAACGGCTGCCCAGGTCGAGTGCCTTTTCCCGCGGCGTGAACGGGAAGGTACGAACGGGAATGTTGCGCCCGCCCAAATCCGGCCTGATCTCGCCTTCGCCACCGAAAACCGAGACCTCATGCCCCAGATCATGCAAAGTCCTGGCAAGCTCCCAGACTGCGGTCTGGATACCACCGAAACTGACGGTCACCGTCACGTCAACAAATGCAATTTTCATTGGACCCCGAATGCCCTTAGCTGGCGAAGCGACTCGTCCAGCATCAACAATTGCAGGATGTTTTCTGCCAGATCATTGCAGCCGCTGCGATACAAACCGACAAATGCATCAATCTGCCCCGCCAGCAACTGTCCCGCGCTAGCCTCTTCGAGGCGCTGCCCGAGTCCGTCGTAACGCTCGAGCAGGTCTTTCTGCAACCACATCGAGAGCGGTGGATTGAAACCGCGTTTCTTGCCATGGAAAAGCGTTGCAGCCAGATCGGCAGGCAAGGCTGCGGCAAGCATGGCCTTGGGCGGCTCGGTAAACCGGATGGCGGGCGGCTGAGCCCTGACTGCAGCAGCAAAATGATGATCGAGCAATGGCGCACGCAGCTCAAGACCGTGTGCCATCGTGGTCAGATCTCCCTTGCGCAGGATGTACTCCGGCAAATAATTGGCCTGATCAATGGCCAGCAACTGTTCCAGCGGTGCTCTTGCGGCAGGAACAAGCGGTGTTGGCGCCGCCCAGTAGGTGACAGGCAAGTCCAGATTCGGCTGCAGAAACCGGCGCTGCCCCAGGGACATCCCGGAAAAACGCAAACTGTAGGCAGCCGCCCAGGGCATGCCGATTTCCTCGCGCAGACGTTGCCATTTGGTCGGACGGGCCTGTGCCGCAATCCGCTGTTGCGGCCAGCAAAAATCGCCGCGGGCGGCACTGCGCAAATGCTTGCGGTAGCGTTTGTAACCGGCCAGCAGTTCATCACCGCCATCGCCCCCGAGAACGACTTTT
This sequence comes from Quatrionicoccus australiensis, assembly GCF_020510425.1. Classification (NCBI taxonomy): domain Bacteria; kingdom Pseudomonadati; phylum Pseudomonadota; class Betaproteobacteria; order Rhodocyclales; family Azonexaceae; genus Quatrionicoccus; species Quatrionicoccus australiensis. Next base: position 2,226,698 of record NZ_JAHBAH010000001.1, on the reverse strand, counting down.
ACATGCTGCGTCGTTTCCCGTGCCAGATACCAGAGCGGAATGGACGACGGGTCGGCAAACGGCTCATCCATGGCAGCAACGATGGCAGGAAAATCATCGCGAATACTGTCGGGAACAACGACCGGGTGATGCGGCAAGCCCAAGCGCTTGCTCAAGGCGGCAGCAAATGCCGTTTCATCGAATTCACTACCGGGAAATGATGCGGTGAACGCCTGGAAATGCTGCCCCTGGGCAACCAGACGATTCGCAATCACGCTTGAGTCGATACCGCCGGAAAGGAACAAGCCAACCGGCCGATCAGCAACGCAGCGCTCGCGAATTGCCGTATCCAGCGCCGCCAGCCAGTCGGTACCGACCTCCTCCTCTCCAGAAGCCGGATACCAACGGGAAACGGTAGCCGGACCACCATCAAGCGACCAGCGCAGCATGTGTCCGGCCGGCAGCCGCTGTACGCCGTCGACGACACTCAACGGCGCCGGTATATAGCGGTGCGCCAGATAGGCATCAATGCCTTTGCTGGAGAGCTTGCGCGCCGCTGGCGGCAAAGCCGGCAATATGCCGCGCAAGGTTGAGGCAAAGGCAAACGACTGACCGTTACTCCACCACAGGAGCGGCTTCTTGCCAAAACGATCCCTGACCAGGACCAGTTCCCGCCGCTGCCAGTCAACCAGGGCAAAGGCGAACATCCCGGTCAGTTTTTTCAGTAAGGACTCGACCCCCCAGGCCTGTGCTCCCCTGAGAATGTATTCGGTGTCGGAGCGGGAACGGAAAGGCTGTGTCGCCGCGAGAGAACGCGCGTCGCCCTCCCAGTCATAGACTTCGCCGTTGTAGCAAAGCCAGTAACGACCATCCTCGCTGCCCATCGGCTGATCGGCAATAGGCCGGGGATCGATGATCGACAACCGGGCGTGCAATAGGGCATGCTGGCTTGGCGTATGCGACACCGCACCGGCATCCGCAAAATAACGGACGTGGCTGGCATCCGGCCCCCGGGCAGCGAGCGCCGCGAGCATCGCCTGCGCCGTCGCAGCGGGGCTCGCCACGCTGGAGAAGAAGCCGCCTATACCGCACATGAGCTTGGCACACGGGCATGAGCCCGGAAAATGGTTTCCATGCGATCGAGCATATTGTCGATCCCGAAACGCGCCTGGGCACGCGTCCGCCCCGTCTGCCCCAATCCTTCGCGCAAGCGCTCGTCGCACATCAGACACCGCAACGCTGCGGCAATGGCCAAACTATCACGGGTAGCAACCAGCAAACCGGTAAGGTCCGGCTCCACCACCTCCGGGATCGCCCCCACCGGCGTGCTGATCACCGGCAGAGCGCTGGCCATGGCCTGCATGATCGACTGTGGTACGCCTTCGTCGCCATAGGACGGCAAGACAAAGATGTCCATCGCTTTGAACCATTGCTCCGGATCGTCACGATTGCCGACAAAACGGACCCGTTCGCTCAACGCCAGACGAGCCGCCTGCGCCTCAAGATTCTTGCGTTGCGGCCCGTCGCCGACAACCAGCAGGCTCCATTCAGGAAAATCACTGGCCAGACTGGCAAAGGCATCAAGCAGATAGGCATGCCCCTTCCAGTTTCGCAGGGTGGCGAGAATCCCCAGAACAGGCCCTGCCGGCAAACCAAGCATCGCGCGATGCGCGGCTTTCACCTGATCGGCAGGCAAAGGCGTAAACCGGGCCAGATCAATCCCGGTTGGCACCGAGGTCATCGAATCTGCACGAAAACCATTGTCGCGTTGCAACTGCTGGCGTAAGGCTTCGCCCGTCGTCACCACATGGGCAACTGCACGCTGATAGAGCCAGCGCGTCTGGGCACTCGTGTTGACTGGGGATGAAACGTGACGGGTCCGCACGATCGGCGGAGCGTCCGGCAGCAGCGTGCAGGCCAGTGCAACCAACCAGGAATCCGTGGAACTGTGCGAGTTGATCACATCGATTCCGCGGCCTTCGCGCAACAGCCACTTCAACATGGCCCACAAGGCCGGCAAGCGCTTGCGAGCAATCGGCAAGGTGACAACCGGGATACCCATGGCCGGCGCAGCCTGAGCAATACGCGACTCGGCAGGTGCCACCAGGGTCACCCGATGCCCACGCCCGATCATGCCCTTGGCCTCGGTCAGCACGCGAATTTCCTGCCCCCCCCAGCCACAGGAAGATTCGGTATGCACGATGTGAAGAAGGCGTTCGCTCATTGGAATTTTACGGACAACAATTCGTGGGCCGCAGCCCACACCTGTTCGGGAGAAATATCAGCCATATCAGCCTCGGCGGCCTGTGCCGTACCGGTCGCCGGGTGCTCGATGAAGCGGCATCGGGGATGCTGCAATGGTGCCAGATTACATCCGGGATAGGCGGCATGGTAAAGGCCAACCATCGGAACACCGAGCGCACCAGCCAGATGCGTCGGCCCCGTATCGACTCCCACATAGAGATCGACGGTGGACAGCAGAGCTGCGGTCTGCCGCAAACTCAAGTCTCCGGCAACACAGAGTACGCACGCACCGAAACGCTCGCCTAGCGCCAGCGCGGAAGGCCGGGCAATCGCGTCGCCAGTAATCACGAAAGTTGCCGCAGGGTAGGTTTCCCTGATCAATTCAATCAGCCGGACAAAGTGACGAATCGGCCAATCGCGATGCGCCTTGGTCGGAAAACTGTGCAGTTGCAGAGCCACCAGAGGTGACGGATATGCGGCCCGCCAGGCAGCGGCCCAGGCTCGCTCCTCTGCCGTGAGCTGATACACCAGCCGATGATCCTGCGTCACAGCCCCAACCGACTCGACCAGGGACAAACGCGCCAGCACGGCAGGAATCGCAGGCGGCTGGATCACCAGTTGCAAACGGGAATGCCGGATTGGCGAGCGACCGGCAAAGGCAATCACTTTTTTCGCCAAGCCGAGGCCGATACGAATCAGTTTGGCGTCATCTGCAAAAACGAAGGCCAGATCGTAACGACTCCCCGGCAAGCAGCGCGCCAACAACCCAGTATGCCAACTCAGACTCAGAACTTCATCGACAAAAGGCAGGTTTTCCAGGACATCCCGCCTTTTCGCATGTGCCAGAACAGTGATCCGGGCATCGGGCCAACGCTCGCTGATCGCCCGAAGCGCCGGGGTGCACAGCAGGGAGTCACCGATGCGGGTAACAATGATCGCCAGGATGTGCCGCGGATCATCCGACACGGCTAGGTGGCCCGTATTCAAAATTGCTTCTGCTCGGCAAGGTGCACGCGGTGCAAGCGGGCATAAAACCCTTCCAGGGCCAGCAGTTCGGCATGCGTACCTTCCTCGATCTTCCTGCCCTTGGCGAGCACCACAATCCGGTCGGCCCGCTCGATCGTCGACAGTCGGTGCGCGATGATCAAGGTCGTGCGATTTTTCATCAGGCGCTCCAGCGCCTCCTGGACCAAGCGCTCGGATTCGTTATCGAGCGCGGAGGTTGCCTCGTCGAGAATCAGAATCGGAGCATCCTTGAGAATGGCCCGGGCAATGGCCAGGCGTTGACGCTGACCGCCGGACAGGCGGTTGCCGTTTTCGCCGATGGGGGTATCGAAACCATCGGGCAAGGCGCGGATGAACTCAAGGGCATTGGCCGCCGCAGCCGCAGCCTCAATCGACTCCTGTGTCGCCTTGGCGGTCGTGCCATAAGCAATGTTGGCGGCTACCGAATCATTGAACAGCAACGTCTCTTGCGAAACGATGGCGAACTGGTGACGCAGGCTGACTCGCGTCAGTTGGTTTGTATCGATGCCATCGATCAATATCCGCCCCTGACTGGGCGAATGGAACAAAGGCAGCAAACTGGCCAGGGTCGTCTTGCCACTACCGGAGGCACCAACCAGCGCCACGGTTTGCCCCGGCGCAATCGACAGGTCGAACGCGGACAATGCCTCCGACTCGGCACCGGGATAGCTGAACGATACCGACTGGACATCAATCCTGCCCTGGGCACGGCCCAGCACCTGCGTTCCCGGATCATCCTCAAGCGGCGTATCAAGCAGGTGGAACACGCTCTCGGCAGCCGCCAAACCCCGTTGCAACGGAAGTGCCACACCGGAAAGCGCCTTCATCGGAGCGAGCAGCATCAGCATGCCGGTAATGAAGGAAACGAAGCTGCCTACCGTCGTCCCGCCTTGCGACGACTGCAACAGTGCCATGTAAATCACAACGGCAACCGCAATCGAAACAAAGAAATGGACCAAGGGCGTTCCTGCTGCTGCTGCGATCGCACTGCGCATGGCATAACCGCCCATCATCCCGTTGACCCGGCTGAAACGCTTTATTTCCTGCGCCTCTCCGCCAAAAATCTTGAGCACCTTCTGGCACAGGATGACCTCCTGCAAGGTCTGGGTCATCAATGCCACGCCACTCTGTGACGAGCGGGTCAAGACCCGCAGCCGCTTGCCGATCACCTTGGTCACAAACGCAATGAACGGGGTCACCGTCAGGGTAACCACGGTTAGTTGCCAGTTCAGATACAGCAGCCACGCCATCAAGCCGAGCATGGCCAACGATTCGCGAATCAGCGTCACACCAACCGTGGTTGCCGCGGCTGCAATGCTGTTTACGTCACTGGTAATCCGGGTAATCGTTCTCGCCGAAGGGTTTTGCTCAAAAAAAGCCATCGGCAGACGAGTCAGATGATTGAACATCTCCTGCCGGATATCGTTGATCAGGCGCGTTTGTACCCAGGACATGGCATAGCCGGCACAGAAGGTGACCACCCCGCGCAAGGTCATGACCGCGACGATGACCAACGGAATGGCCCAATACGAATAGGTCAGCAAACTGTCACCAAACTCGCCGGTTCCCTTGGCGGCAAAGCCATTGTCGAGCAGTGGCTTCATCAAGGCCGGCAGAAAGGGCTCCATCGCAGCGGCAATCGCGCTCATGGCCAGACCGAGCAGCAACATCTTCCAGTAGGGACGCACGTAGCGCAGCAGACGCAGATACAACTCGCGGCTATTTTCTGTGGAGACAACAGGATTTTTCATATTTGACCAGGCCACGCAGTTCGGTTTTTTGGCTCGATGAAGAGCGCAGGGTTGTCGAATCTGATGGAACGGCAGGCTCTGCCGAATTTCACCCCGCAAGCGAGGCCAAATTGCCCCGGGTCAGCGGCGAACGCCATGCCGGAGTGATTCAGAACGAAGCAACGAAAAGGCCGCATTATAACCGCCCGGCCCGCTCGCCACCGAGCTGATGGTAGAGGGCGAGCAGACGTCCAGTCATGGCCGGCAAGGTCAGCGGCTCGGCTGCGGCGCGAGCTGCCTGACGCGCCTCGGGATTTCCCGCCAGGCCGGCCAGATCGTCAAGACGCCTGGCCAGTTCGGGCACTGCCAGCGCATCGACAACCCAGCCATTTTCGCCGGAGCTCACCCAGTCGCTCGCACCACAGGTCGTCGACGTCACGATAGGCAAACCGCAGGCCAGGGCCTCGAGTGCAGCATTCGGGCAGGGATCGTACAGCGTCGGCAGGACGAAGCCATCCGCCGCGCCATACCACGGTCGCACATCCATGAGCGGCCCGGTAAAGTGTGCCCGGCTGGCCAGACCAAGCCGGCCGGCCAGCGATCGCATGGCCTTGAGCCGGCGATCGGCGCCGACGATCACCAGATGTGCATCCTGGCACTGCATTTGCGCAAATGCCTGCAGCAACCGGGGAACGCCCTTGCGCTCGAAACCGCTGCCGACATAAAGCAAAAGAGGCGCATCGGCTGGAATTCCTGCCTCACGGCGCACGCTGTCACGGAACTCGGCGGCGAGGCCGGGATGAAAAACTGCCGTATCGACACCGTTGTAGATGATATGCAGTTTGCAACGGTCGACGCCATAAAAACGGGCAATTTCATCAGCAACCATTGTCGAATTGCAGATGACCGCCTGCAACGCGGGGTGCGCGAACATTTCCCGCTCGGCCGTCAGCACGTAGCGGTGGTATCCGGAAAGGCGCTGCGCAAGACGCCCCAGCCAGCCCAGAGCCCTGGAGCGGTGAGCCAGCCAGGCCGCATGCACACCATCACCGGCGCGAAATATCATGCAGCCGGGGATCCGTTCATGTGACTGGGTAATGTCATAGCCGCCTTGCTGCATGGCGAACCGGGCCGCCTGGGCAAAGCTGCGATCACGCGCCACGCGCCCGCCGAACAGGCGGGAATAAGACGGGTCACAACTCACCTGATGAAAGCCTGACTGGACAGCACCAGCCCAACTCCGGGTAATCAGACTGACCTCCGCCCCCTCGGCGGCCAGGGCCCCGAGAGCACGCTCAACAAAACGTTCGGCACCACCGAACGGGTTGTAGCGCTGACGAATGATCGCGATTTTCACTGCGCAAGCAATTCGTGAGCAGCGGCCAACACCTCGGCCACCGTCAAGGAACTCAGACAGTCGCTGACCTTGCCGCCACCACAACCGTCGATACCGCATGGCCGGCACGCATGCCGGGTGCTGCTCACCACGCGCGCGGGCACGCCCCACGGCCCCCACTGCTTGTCACCGGACGGCCCGAACAATGCCAGCGTCGGGGTTCCGACCGCCGCTGCAATGTGCATCGGTGCCGAATCGACGCCGATGAACAGCCTGGCCTGCCGGGTCAAAGCCGCCAGTTCCTTCAATGACAACTCACCGGACAAACTGAAAGCTGGTCTGGGCAAACGCGCCTGGATCGCCTCCAGCATCGCTTTTTCTTCGGGTGAGGGCGCAGCAGTCAGCACCACGACATGGCCCTCGTTCTGCAAGGCCTCAATCAGCGACGCCATCCGTGCCACCGGCCAGCACTTGAAAAACCAGCGCGATGCCGGATGAACGTGAATGAAATGCTGCCCCTGCAAGCCAAACTTTTCCAGAAGGGCAGCCACACGCTGATCGGCAAGCCCCCCCGGAATCAGCAGCATGCGCCGCTCATCTGGCCCAGGCTGGATACCGATCCGGCGCAAGGCATCGAGATTTGCCTCGACCATATGCCGCAGGGCATTTTTGGGGCTGGCCTGCAAATGCGTAAAACTCGCCTGCCAGCGCCGATTGCGTCCGGCAATCGCCGGTCCGACCGACCAGCGCGGCTTGAGCAAGCGGCACAACCAGGCGCCACGCCAGTGCTCGGTAAGATGAATGACCAGATCGTAACCGCGCGCCTGCAAACTGTTGAAAAGCGCTACTTCGGCGCGGAGCTGGCCGATCACACCCAGGCGTTTCCAATGGCGGCCGACCACATGCACCTGCGAAATGGCCGGATGCAAGGTCAGCATTTCAGCGGTGTCGGCATACACCAAAGCATCAATCTCGGCCTGCGGAGCATGCGCCTTGAGCGCCGAAAAAACCGGGGAGCTGACCAGCACATCACCATGGTGGCGGAGCTTGATGATCAGGGCGCGTTTGATTTCACCCGGAGGCACCGCGTCGCGCAAGGGATTGAAGGTATCCATCGCCGGCATTTTACCGTGGGACAATAATATCCGTACGCGAGCCGTAGTCGAATTTCAGGTTTAGCCAATCCGCAGGTGCCAGTTGCCGGAAATGCGCCAGCAAAACGCGGATCACCCCGGCATGGGTAACAATCACCGCCTCCGGCTCGCGCAAGTCGGCCACGAAGGCCAGCGCCCTTTGCTGCAACTGGCGCGGCGACTCGCCGCCGGGCGGTGCGTAACCGGCGACATCGGCGGCCCAGGCATCGAGTTCGGCACGCGGGATCGCATCCCAGGCCAGGCCTTCCCAGTCACCGAAATCCATCTCTGCCAGGCGCTCGTCGAGTTGCGGCTGTGGATGCAGCAACTCGGCCAGCTCGCGGCAACGGCGCAGCGGGCTGCTCCAGACAGGCAGGCCGGCCGGCAGTTCAGCCCGCAAACGGGTGGCGACCGCGGCGGCATTTTCGGCCGCCAGATCGAGTCGACCGTAACAGATGCCGGGTTCGACCACCGGTTGGGGATGGCGGATCAGATGCAGGATCATTGCGTAGCAAGCGCGCTCATGGAACCAAGTAAGCACCCAGCGTTGCTACCGCCAGGGTCAATCCGCCGAGCAGCAGGTTGGTCGCCACCAGCAGGCGGATCCGGTTCATTGCCGCCCCTGCCGCCGGCCAGTCGGCCTCCGCCACGCCGGCCCGCAGGCGCGGATAAAGGCGAAAATAAATCACGGCAAAAATCCCGGCCATCAACAAGCCGAGACCCGACATCGCATGCCAGTGCAGCGGCGCCAGGGCAAAACCGGTCAATTTGAGGCTGGCGAAGCCCGAAGCCAGAATGACGGCGACCGCCAGCGCCACGGCCACGAAAAACCGCCCGAGCACCGCCGACAGCAGCGGCAGACGCTGGGCCGGCGGCAATTGCTCGGCAGCGACCGGACGCAGACAGAAATGTGCGAAGAACATGCCGCCCACCCAGATGATGACGCCGGCGAGATGCAGAAAGAGCAGGAAGGAACGCATGGGGGAAACCTCGGAACAGGACGGACCTATCTTACCGGGTTAAAGCACACCGGAAGGCGCCGAAAGGCCCCCGTTCCGCCTCAGGCTGCGCCAGACCAGGCGAGCAGTTGCGCGAAGCGATCGTCCGTATCGTCGACCAGCAGCGGTGCGGCATAACCGTCGGCATCGGCGATGCCCAGGCAGAAGGCGGCGGCTTCGGCTGGCGTGGCGAACGCCTGTTCGGCGACCCGAAGCAAGCCTTCGATCTCGGGGTCTTCCGAGCGATGGCTGTGGATGACCTTGCTGCCCACCACCTTGATCTCTTCGAGCCGGTCATATTGATCGTCGATGGCGTCGATCCCGTCTTCGTATGCCTGCGCCTCGACCGCACTGGCAAACTCGCGCACGAAAACATTCTCCGGGCGGCGCCCCTGGCGGAAATCGATGATGTCGTACTGGGTAGGCAGAACACAAACACGGATGCTCATCGCGTCTCTCTGGTCAGGCCCGGCGTCGGCATGATCGCCCGGCAAGGATTGCTTGAGCGGCGGATCGTGCCGTAATTCGCATGGCATAGCAAGCCGGTCATGACAACGCTTGCCAGACCAGACAACGATTGTTCGACGGCATGGCCCGGTCCTCGACCAGTTCCAGCCCCGCTGCCTGCGCCAGTGCATGCACTCGCTCAAAATCCCGAATGCCCTGATGCGGCGCCTTTTCCTTGAGCCAAGAGTCAAAAGCCGCGTTGCTGTCGCTGGTGAATTGGCCGCCATAATTGAAGGGACCATAGATGACCAGTCTGGCATTGGCGGCAAGCACATCGGGCAGCCTGGCGAACAGGCACTCGACGGCTGACCAGGGCATGATATGCAGAGTGTTGGCGGAGAACACCGCATCGTGCCGCTGTTCCGGCCAGGCCGCCGTGACATCGAGTTCGAGCGGCAAGGAGGTATTGGGCAACGCCGCTTCCTGCAGCCAGGCAGTGATGCCGGGCAGGTTTTCAGCACGGTCGGAAGTTTGCCAGCGTAGATGTGGCAGATGTTCGGCAAAGAAGATCGCGTGCTGACCGGTGCCGCTGCCGATTTCCAGCACATGGCGGCGGTCGGCGAAATGCTCGCGCAACACCTCGAGGATGGGTTCGCGGTTCTTCTCGCAGGAAGGGGCGGTCGGCTTTTCCATGATGATCCTGGATCAATGAAGCGCCATGATCGGCCAAGCCGGCGCAGGCAGCAAATTTACCCGGGCAACTGGGCAAGCAAGCCGAGGTAGAAAGCGATTTCGGCAACTTGCTGCGTCGCGCCCAGGCAATCGCCGGTATAGCCGCCCAGCCAGCGCTTGAACTTGGCAGCCAGCCAGACGGTGACCAGTACCGCCAGCCCACAGCCGACCACGGCTTTCGCAATCGGCAAGCAGGCCAGCGCCGCCAGCGCAAAAAGCAGTGAAAACAGCAGTTGACCGATGGACAGTCGCGTCGCCAGCGGTTTGGCCTTGGACTGCAGGTCTTCGCGCACGTAATCCATACTCGCCAGCAGCACGACGGCGCAGAAGCGCGACAGGGCATGCCCGGCAAGCAGCGCCCACGGCACCAGCGCGCTGTCGAGTGCCGCGAGCAGCGTGAATTTGCCGAGCAGGGCCAGCACCGTGGCAACCACGCCGTAACTGCCGACTCGCGAGTCCTTCATGATCTCCAGGATGCGCGCCTTGTCCCAGCCGCCGCCCAGACCGTCCACGGTATCGGCCAGGCCGTCCTCGTGGAAAGCGCCGGTGGCATAGAGCGTTGCCGCCATCGACAGCAGCACGGCGACCGGCTGCGGCCAGAATTGCAGCGCGCCAAGATAGACCAGCGCGCCGATCCCGGCGATCACCAGGCCGACCGCCGGGAACCAGCGCGCCGAGCGGTTCAGCGCCTCGGCCGAATGCCCCACCCAGCCGGGCACCGGCAGCCGCGTGAAAAAGCGGATGGCGCCGAAGAAATATTCCAGCTCACGGCGCAGCATCAGTCCTTGTCCGCGCTCTTGTCAGAAACGCCGGCCGATTCGAAGCTGGCCATTTCGTTCAGGAAATTGACTGCGGCCAGCACCAGCGGATAGGCCAGCGCGGCACCAGTGCCTTCGCCCAGACGCAGGCCGAGGTCGAGCAGCGGCTCGGCGCCCAGCGCCTGCAGTTGCGCCGCGTGGCCCGGTTCGGCCGAACGGTGGCAGAAGATGCAGTAGTCGGCGACGGCCGGCACCAGACGAATGGCGGTCAGCGCCGCCGCGCCGACGATGAAGCCGTCGATCAGCATGGTCATCTTCGCTTCCGCCGCGCCGAGCATGGCGCCGACCATCATGGCGATCTCGAAGCCGCCGAATTCGGCCAGCACGCGCGCCGGATCGTTGTCGCCACCGGCGGCGCGATAACGCTGCAAAGCCTGTTCGAGCAGGCCCTGCTTGCGCGCCAGGCCGGCATCGTCGAGGCCGGTACCGCGCCCGACGCAATCGGCCAGCGTGGCGCCGGTCAGGCAATGCGTGATCAGCGAGGCGGCCGCGGTGTTGCCGATGCCCATTTCGCCGAAGCCGACCAGGTTGCAACCGTTCAGCGACAGGTTGCGGCAGAACTCGCCGCCGCGTTCGATCGCCGTGGCGCACTGTGCGGCGCTCATCGCCGGTTCTTCGAGGTAATTGGCGGTGCCGGGCGCCACCTTGGCGTTGATCAGGCCGGAGCGCTTGCCGAAGTCATGCGCGACGCCGGCGTCGATGATCGCCAGATGCAGGTCGTTCTGACGCGCGAAGGCATTGATCGCGGCGCCGCCGGCGAGGAAATTCTCGACCATCTGCCAGGTCACGTCCTGCGGGTAGGCCGAGACACCGGCCCGGGCCGCGCCGTGGTCGCCGGCAAAGACCAGCATGTAGGGCTGGCCGAATTCCGGGTCGAGGCGCTGCTGGATCAGGCCGACCTTTTTGGCCACCGTTTCGAGTTGACCGAGCGCGCCGCGCGGCTTGGTCTTCTGGTCGATCTTGTGCTGCAGCGCGGCGGCCAGCCCCTGATCCGGGGCGACGATGTTGAATTTTGAATGCATCCGATTCTTCCTGTTCAAAAAAACAAAAAGGGCCTCGCCGCCACGCTCTTGCGAACGCAGCGACGAAACCCTGTCCACAGGTTTCCGGCCCGAACAATCCGATACGTCTTCTGGCTTCCGGATCGGCCGAATACCGCGCCTTCCCGCCGGGTCTGTTTCCCCATGCAGTGGCATCGTGCGGCAGTCGTCCCCGGTTACAGCGGCGGGCCCGCCCCGGATTCACACCGGGTTCCGTTTCATCGGATCGGGACGGATTATCCGGCTTGCCGGGACGCCGTGCAATCACCTAAAGTGCCGGGCATGAAAGAACTGATCCTTGGCGGCGCCCGTTCGGGCAAGAGTTTGCTGGCCGAAAAGCGGGCGGCGGAATCCGGACTGCGCGTCGTTTACCTGGCGACGGCGGAAGCGCGCGATGGCGAGATGAGCCGGCGCATCGCGCATCATCGCGAGCGCCGGCCGGTCGACTGGGGCTGCGCCGAAGAAACCCTGCAGCTGGCCGCCAAATTGCGTGAGCTGGCAGCACCGGACACCTGCATCCTGGTCGATTGCCTGACCCTGTGGCTGTCCAACCTGCTCTTTGCCGGAAAGGCCGCAAGCCAGGCCGAGGCCGGCATCGCCATCGACTGCCCGCTGTTCGCCGGCGAGACCGGCGCCCTGCTCGACCTGCTGCCGCAATTGCCCGGCCGCATCATTCTCGTTTCCAACGAAGTCGGCTGGGGCATCGTGCCCATGCACCCGGTGTCGCGCCTCTTTGCCGACGAGCAGGGCCGCCTCAACCAGCGCGTCGCGGCAGCCTGCGATCAGGTCACGCTGGTCGCCGCAGGACTGCCCTTGCGCCTCAAGTAGGGCTATGCTGTCGCCCGACAGGGACCCAGATCCCGGGGGAGAGACAACGTGCAGCACCTGCTTGATACGCTCGCTTCGGGCATCCACGACGCAAAAAACCAGCTGTTCATCGCCGAATCGCTGATCGCCGCCAGCGAAGCGAAACATGGCCTCGATCTCGGCGAAGCCCGCTACGCCATCGAAGCGGCAGCCGGCCGGCTCAGCCGCACGCTCGCCGCCTACCGCCTGATGCGGCGCGGCGCCCAACTCGCCATCGTGCCCTGCATCGTCGACGACCTGTGCCGCGAAGTGGCGCTCGCCCAGAAGCAGCACCTGGCGCTGACCGGCATAACGCTCGACATCGACTGCCAGGTCATCGACGAATGGCCGCTCGACCGCGACCTGATCACCGACATGCTCAACAACGCCGTGCAGAATGCCGGTCGCTTTGCACGCAGTCGCGTCGTGCTGAGCGCCTTGGCCACGACCGACGGCCTCTGCCTGCGCGTCGAGGACGACGGCCCCGGTTTTGCCGAGCTGCCGCCGCGACGCGGCACCGGCCTGCTCCTCGCCGAACGCCTGGCCGAACTGCACGAGCGGAATGAAAGAAAGGGCAGGCTGCACCTGGGCAACGACGGCGCACTGGGCGGCGCCCGTTTCGAACTGAGCCTGCCGTAATGGCCGACTACAGGAAAAAGCGTTTCCTCGTCATCGACGACCAGCCGCTCGCCCGCGATGCGCTGCGCAGCGTCGCCCAGACATTGGGCGCCTTTGCCGTCGAGTTCTCGACCAATTATCAGGATGCGATCTACCGCATCCGCCAGAACGTGCCCGATATCATCCTCTGCGATTACGTGCTGGGCGAAGGGCGCTCCGGCCAGCAACTGCTTGAGGAACTGCGCCGTTTCAACCTGCTGCCCGACGAAACCATCTTCATGATGGTGACCGGCGAGCAGTCCTACGAGCAGGTCGTCGCCGCCGTCGAACTGGTACCGGACGACTACATCATCAAGCCCTTCTCGCCCGACAAGCTGCTGCTGCGCCTCGACCGGATCATGGAGAAGAAGAATTTCTTCGCCGACTACTACCGCGAAAAGCGCCGCCAGGAATACGCCCAGGCACTCGCCATCCTGCAGGCCTGCCGGACGAGCGAGGCGGGCCGCCCCTATCGCTACGAAATCCTGCGCCAGCAGGCCGAGGTGGAAATGGCGAGCGGCCTGGTTGAACAGGCCGAGGCAACCTACCGCGGCATCCTGGAAAAATTCAATTTCCCCTGGGCACGGGCCGGCGTCGCCCGTTCGCTGCAACAGCAAAACCGGCTCAGCGAAGCGCGCCAGGAAATCGATCAGGTCGTCGCCGGCACGCCGCATTATTTCGATGCCGCCGACGTCAAGGCCAGCATCTGCATGGCCCAGGGCGAGCATGCGGAAGCCCAGAAAGTGCTCGACACGGCCAGCCAGAAGACGCCGCGCAATTACCTGCGCAAGCGCCTGCTCGCCGAAGCAGCCAATCTCAACGGCGATACTGCCACCGCCAGTGCGGCGCTGAGCGACGTGCTGGCCAACGACAGCATGCCCGGCGCGGTGACGCCAGCTGACCGTCTTGCCCTGGCGCGCACGCATGTCGCCGCCAACGAGTTGATCGGCGCCGAAAAGGTGCTGCTCAGCCTGCGCGAATCAGAGGTCCAGAACATGGCGCTGTCCGAGCAGGCGAGCTATGTCGCCCTGCTGGCGCTCAGTCTGCCCGGCAAGGGCAAGCCGCGTTTCAGCGGCCTGCGCCCGGCGCTGCTGGTCGGCGAACTGGATACCGCGGCGCGCATCGACGTCATGCGCACGGCGCTGGACCTGGCCGACAACGACCTCGCCGACCACCAGTGCGAACAGCTGATGGCCGGCAACGAAGCCAAGAAACTGTTTGGCACGCTGCGCGGGCTGTATTCACGCCACGGCCGGGAAATGGATTTCCGCGACATCCAGCGTCAGGTGGCGCTCAAGCGCATCCACCACGAAACGCCGGCGGCCGGCTAGGCGCCGGTAGCGGGCAGCAGCGCGCCGAGCTTTTCCCAGTCGAGCGCCGCCTCGACCGAGTCGGCGAGGCGATCGAGATCGGCCTCGCGGCGCGCCGCGAAATCGACCTGTTCGCTTTCGACCATGCCGGCCCAGGCGAGCAAGGCGGTCAACGCCTCGGGATGATCGAAAACGCCATGGCAATAGGTGGCGAAAATCTGGCCATCGGCCGAAACCGCACCATCCTGGCGGCCGTCATCGAGCTCGACCGCCGCCGCGGCCAGCCCGGCGCCGGCCGTGACGCCGAGATGGATTTCGTAGCCGGTCATCGCCGGGCGGCCCGGCAAGCACAAATTACCGCTCACGTTGCGCAGCTGCTTTTCGGCGGCCAGCGTCGTTTCGACAGCAAGCACGCCCAGTCCCGGCGTGCTGCCGGCCTGCCCTTCCAGGCCCTGCGGGTCGTGCAGCTGGCGACCGAGCATCTGGTAGCCGCCACAGAGGCCGATCACCTTGCCGCCGTAGCGCAGATGTCTGGCGATCGCCTGGTCCCAGCCCTGGGCGCGCAGCCAGTCGAGGTCGGCGCGCACGGCTTTGGAGCCGGGCAGAACGATCAGGTCGGCGGCCGGCGGCGTTTCACCCGGCCCGACCCAGCGGAAATCGACTTCCGGATGCAGGCGCAGCGGATCGAGGTCGTTGTGATTCGAGACGCGCGGGTAAGCAGGCGCCACCACCTTCAATTTGGCCGTTTTCTTGCCGTCGACCGAAGCGGTTGCAATCGCGTCCTCGGCATCGAGCATCAGGCCGTGCAGGTAAGGCAGCACGCCGAGCACTGGCTTGCCGGTGCGCTCTTCCAGCCAGTCGAGACCGGGTTCGAGCAGACTGATGTCGCCGCGGAAGCGGTTGATGACGAAGCCCTTGACGCGGTTCTGCTCGGACGGCGAAAGCAGTTCCAGCGTGCCGACCAGATGCGCGAAGACACCGCCGCGGTCGATGTCGGCAACGATGATCACCGGGCAATCCACCGCCTCGGCGAAACCCATGTTGGCGATGTCGCGCGCCCGCAGGTTGATCTCGGCCGGCGAGCCGGCGCCCTCGACGACGACGCATTCGTACTGCGCGGTCAACCGCGCCCAGGAGGCCAAAACCGCCGCCATCGCGCGCGGCTTGTACTCGTGGTAATCGCGGGCGTTCAGATCAAGGGCAACCTGGCCGTGGATGATGACCTGCGCCTTCTTGTCGGTGGTCGGCTTCAGCAGCACCGGGTTGAAATCGGTATGCGGCGGCAGGCCGCAAGCCAGCGCCTGCAGCGCCTGCGCCCGGCCGATCTCGCCGCCATCGACGGTCACGGCAGAATTGAGCGCCATGTTCTGCGGCTTGAACGGCGCGACACGCACGCCACGCCGCTTCAGGATGCGGCAAAGGGCAGCAACCAGCGTCGATTTGCCGGCATCGGAAGTGGTGCCTTGCACCATCAGGGAGAAACAGGGCATGTGGAAGCGTCGTAACCAGGAAACGGCGCGAGGATAAACCGCTTTGCCGCCCCGCCCAAGGAAAATGCCGCCGGCAACCCACAAGGCATGCAGCGCAAGCCCCGTACCGGCGCATACAATATCCCGCATCGCCACGCCCGCCACCCGCCTCATGCCTGCCTACCACCTCGCCCAAGTCAATGTCGCCCGCGCCAAGGCCGAGATGGACACGGACGTCATGCGCGGTTTCATGGACCAGCTCGACGCCATGAACCAGCTCGCCGACAACGCCGACGGCTTCATCTGGCGCATGCTCGGCAGCGGCTGCGACTACACCTCGATCCGCCCCTACACCGACCCGCTGGTGATCATGAACGTCAGCCTGTGGCGGGATGTCGACTCGCTGAAAAACTATGTCTACAAGACCGTCCACATGGACACCATCCGTGCCCGCCACGCCTGGTTCGACAAGATGAACGAAATCCAGCTCGCACTGTGGTGGGTCCCCGCCGGCCACTTGCCGACGGCGCAGGAAGCGAAGGAAAAGCTGGAGCTGGTGCGGCGGTTTGGGGCGACGCAGGAGGCGTTTACGTTTGCCCAGGTTTTTCCGGCGCCGGGCTAACGCAAAAACCCTTCAAGCCCCCGGGCGGTTAAGTTAGCCAAATCAGGCTGATGATGATTGATTCAACGCCAATTCCATCGCCCTCCCCCGCCCCCTCCTGATATCCTCTCGCCTTCGTATCTCCGGGTGTCGTTCGGCCTTGCCGAACGGAGAATCGGGAAGGCGGTGTAACTCCGCCACGTGCCCAACGCTGTAAGGAGGATGGGCGATGCACAGGCCACTGGGGTAACCCGGGAAGGCGCATTGTTCGTGTGAATCCGAGTCAGAAGACCGGCCGGGAGATGATTGTATTGGCCAGCCCTGGTCGGGCGGTGCCGTTTTTCCAGAAGGGGAATCCATGGAAAACCCGTCCTTGCCGCAGGCGCCCGCTTTTTCGGACGCCGAGCGGGCGGCCGTCTATCACGCCATTTTCAGCCGCCGCGATGTGCGCGGCCAGTTCTTGCCGACGCCGGTGCCCGATGACATCCTGAGCCGCATCCTGATGGCGGCGCATCACGCGCCATCGGTCGGTTTCATGCAGCCGTGGAATTTCCTGCTGGTCCGTTCGGATGACGTGAAGCAGCGCGTGCATGACGTCTTCCGCCAGGCCAACGACGAGGCGGCGCGGATGTTTCCGGACGAGAAGCGCGAGATCTACAGCAAGCTGAAACTGCAAGGCATCCTCGAGTCGCCGCTCAATCTGTGCATCACCTGCGACCGCACGCGTTCCGGCCCGGTCGTGCTCGGCCGCACGCACATGCCGACCATGGATCTCTACAGCAGCGTATGCGCCGTACAGAACCTCTGGCTGACTGCCCGCGCCGAAGGGCTGGGCGTCGGCTGGGTCAGCATCTTTCACGAAAAGGCCTTGCAGCAGGCGCTCGGCATCCCCGAACACATCGTGCCGATTGCCTATCTGTGCATCGGTTACGTCAGCCATTTCAATGAACGGCCGGAGCTGGAAAAGGCCGGCTGGCTGCCGCGCCTGCCGATCGAGGAACTGGTCTTCCACGAGCAGTGGGGCAGCAAAAATGCCGCCGAGGACGGGTTGACCGTACGCCTGCGCGAAATGCAGGCGGCGATCCAGCAAGACGGCATTTTCCCGCAGTGAATCCGCTGTTCGCGTCCTTCGCCATGCCGCTCGCGGCGCTTGCCGCCGTGCTGCTCGACCGGGCGCTCGGCGAGGTGTCGCGCTGGCATCCGCTGGTCGGGTTCGGCAATCTGGCCGCCTGGCTGGAAGGCAAAATGAACCGGAATTCGCTGTTGACCGGTAGCCTGGCCTGGCTGCTGGCGGTCGGCCCCTGGGTGGCTCTGGCTTTTGCCCTGCGGCCGCTGGCGCCGTTTGCGGTCGATGTCGTACTGCTTTATTTCGCACTCGGCGCGCAGAGCCTGGGCGAACATGCCGAAGCCATCGTCGCGCCGCTGCAGGCCGGCGATCTGCCGGCGGCGCGGCAACGCGTCGGCTGGATCGTTTCGCGCGAGACAGCAACGCTCGACGAATCCGGGGTCGCCAAGGCGGCCTGCGAATCGCTGCTGGAAAACGGCAACGACGCGATCTTCGGCGCGCTGTTCTGGTTTGCGCTGCTCGGCGGCCCGGGCGCCCTGCTCTTTCGCCTGGCCAACACGCTGGATGCGATGTGGGGTTACCGCACCGAACGCTACAACCTGTTCGGGCGCTGCGCTGCACGTCTCGACGATGCGCTGAACTACATCCCGGCCCGTCTCACCGCGCTGTCCTATGCGCTGCTCGGCAAGACGTGTCTGGCGCTCGCTTGCTGGCGCAGCCAGGCGCCGGGCTGGGACAGTCCGAACGCCGGGCCGGTGATGGCAGCCGGCGCCGGTGCGCTCGGCGTCGCGCTCGGCGGCGCTGCCGTTTATCATGGCGAACTCGAAGTCCGGCCGCCGCTTGGCACCGGACCAGCGCCGGTCGCCAGCGACCTGCGGCGCGCCATTTCCCTGGTCAAAAACAGCCTCTGGCTGTGGTTGACCGTGCTGTTCATCATTACCGGAGCCCTGCATGCTTGAGCATGGCGGACGCCTGCGCGAAGCCGCAGCCCACTACGATATCCCGCTCGCCGACTGGCTCGACCTGTCGACCGGCATCAATCCCGAGGCCTGGCCGGTGCCGCCGTTGCCGCCGGAAGTCTGGCAACGCCTGCCGGAAGCCGGCGACGGCCTGGAAGCCGCGGCCGCCGCCTATTACGGCAACACCAACCTGCTGCCGGTCGCCGGCTCGCAGGCCGCCATCCAGTTGCTGCCGACCCTGCTGCCGCGCGCTGTCGTCGCCTGCATCAGCCCGATCTATGCCGAACACCCGCAGGCCTGGCAACGCGCCGGACATCGCCTGCGTTTTCTGCAGAATGCGACCCTGAGCCGTGCCCTGGGCGTCGCGACGCCTTACGTGCTGCTGTGCAACCCGAACAACCCGACCGCCGACCAGCATCCGCGCGCCGTCGCGGTCGACGCCGCGCAACAGCTCAAAAAGCGCGGCGGCTGGTTGATCGTCGACGAAGCCTTCATCGATCCGACGCCGGAGGAAAGCCTGGCCAGCCTGGCCGGCACCGAGGAGGCGCCTAACCTGATCGTGCTGCGTTCGCTCGGCAAGTTCTTCGGCCTGGCCGGCGCCCGCGTCGGCTTCGTCCTCGCCGCCCCCGACCTGCTCAACCGCATGCAGGAAGCGATGGGGCCGTGGACCATCGCCGGTCCGGCCCGCGCCGCGTCGCGGCTGGCGCTGCAGGACACAACCTGGCAAGCGGCGGCACGCGAGCGCCTGCACGCCGCCAGCCAGCGCCTGCACGCCTTGCTGAGCGCGCACGGCGAGGTCAGGAGCACGGCGCTGTTTGCGACGCTGACCTGCGACCAGCCGGCCGAACTGCATGAGTTCCTCGCCCGCCGTGGCATCCTGGTCCGCCGTTTCGAACAGCAGGCGCTGCTGCGCTTTGGCCTGCCCGATGGCGAGACCGCCTGGCAACGCCTGGGCGCCGCCCTCGGCGAATGGAGCCAGGCATGAAAATGCGCCTTTTTACGGCGTTGACCGCTGCGCTCGCCTGTTTGTCCGCCGCGCACGCCGATATCGTGGTGCGCGACGACAGCGGCCAGGATGTCCGCCTCAAGGCGCCGGCCCGGCGCATCGTCACGCTCGCCCCGCATTCGGCGGAAAGTCTCTACGCCGCTGGCGCCGGCACTTACCTGGTGGGCACCGTCGATTACAGCGACTACCCGCCGGAAGCGAAGAAGGTGGCGCGCGTCGGCGGTTATTCGCGCCTCGACCTGGAAGCCATCGCCGCCCTCAAACCCGACCTGGTCATCGCCTGGCAAAGCGGCAATGCCGCCGTCCAGATCGACAAGCTGCGCGCCCTCGGCCTGACCGTCTTCATCACCCAGCCCAACCTGATGGCCGATGTGGCCGTTCAGCTCGAACAGCTCGGCCAGCTGGCCGGCACGCAGGCGGTGGCCGATGCGGCGGCCGCCAGTTTCCGCCAGCGCATGGAAAAGCTGCGCGCCGCCAATGCAAGCAAACCCAAGGTACGCGTCTTTTACCAGATCTGGAAATCGCCGCTGATGACAGTCGGCGGCCAGCAGATCATCACCGATGCGATCCGCCTGTGCGGCGGCGACAACGTCTTCGGGCAGATGACCAAGATGGCGCCGACGGTCAGTGTCGAAGCGGTGCTTGAAGCCGACCCCGAAGCCATCATCGCCACCGGCATGGGTGACGCCCGGCCGGAATGGCTGCACGACTGGGACAAATGGACGCGCATGACGGCAGTCAAGCGTAATAACCTGTTCCACATCAACCCGGACATCATGCAGCGCCACACGCCACGCATTCTCGAGGGCGCCGAGAAACTTTGTGCGCACCTCGATGTCGCACGCAGTCATCGCCCGAAATGAAGCCCGCATGAGCCGCCTGCCGCAACGTATCGTCTGCCTGACCACCGAAACCGTCGAAGTGCTTTACGCGCTCGGCGAGCAGGATCGCATCGCCGGCATTTCCGGCTACACGGTACGGCCGCCGCAGGCGCGCAAGGAAAAACCCAAGGTCTATGCCTTCACCAGCGGCGACATCGACAAGATCCTCGCCGTGCAGCCCGATCTGGTGCTCACCTTCTCCGACCTGCAGGCCGACATCGCGCGCGACCTGATCAAGGCCGGCGTGCCGGTCTACGCCTTCAACATGCGCAGCGTGGACGACATCCTCGGCATGATCGAAACCCTGGGCCGGCTGGTCGGGGCCGAAGCCAAGGCAGCGGAACTGGTTGCCGAGTTGGAAGCGCAGATCGAGGCCGCCAGAGCCATTGCCGCCGAACGACTGGCGCGCAGCGGCCACCGGCCACGCGTCTATTTCGAGGAATGGGACGAGCCGAACATCACCGCCGTGCGCTGGGTGTCCGAGCTGATCGAGATCGCCGGCGGCACCGACATATTTCCCGAACGCGCCGGCTCGCCACTGGCGCGCGACCGCATCCTGGCCGAGCCGCTGGAAATCGTCCGGCGCGATCCGGAAGTCATCATCGGTTCGTGGTGCGGCAAGCACTTCCGGCCGGAGCGCATTTCTGCCCGTGCCGGCTGGTCGACCGTTACGGCGGTGCAAAACGGCCGCCTGCACGAAATCAAGTCGGCGATCATCCTGACGCCAGGCCCGGTCGCAATCAGCGAAGGCCTGCCCCTGCTCCTCGAACTGCTCGATTTCGCGCCGCCCGCGAAAGCACCGGCCGGTCGCTGAGCAGCCGTGCCGGAACGCTTTGCCATAGAGGTATTGCCGGCATCCGCATTATGCGGACACCCGACAGGCCGCCAGGCAAAAGCGCCCTTCCTGCATCAAGCCTGCGGATATCACGCATTGCTTTGGCATAGGACAACCCGCTATATTGTGCCGATGGTTCTGGCCACCCTGCGCCTCCTGTTCGTCTTTCTGTTGGTCGTTCCTCTGGCGCGGGCCGGCAACGTCGCGCTGGTACTCAGCGAATCGACCGGGCCCTATGCCGAATTCAGCGCCACCCTGCGCGATGCCCTTGATGGCAGCAACTGGAAACTGAGCCGCTACCCGGTCGGGCTCGATGCCGCCGAGGATGGCACGGAGCGCGCCGACCTGATCATCGCCGCCGGCAGCACGGCCTTGCGCCAGGTACTGGGCCGCGGCGGCAGCACACCGATTATCGCGACACTGATTCCGCGCCAGGTCTACGACAAGCTGGTCGCCGAAAGCGGCAGCCGCAACCGGCGCCTGACCGCCATCTATCTCGACCAGCCACCGGCCAGACAAGCTTCCTTTCTACGTCAACTGCTGCCCGGCAAAAACCGCATTGGCATGCTGATCAGCGCCGAAACCCGGCCGCAAAACAATCAGTTTCAACATGCCTTCAATGCGGCAGGCCTGATTCTCGACAGCGAGGAAAGCGATACCGACCGGACCCTGTTGCCAGCGTTGTCTACGCTCTTGTCCCGGGTCCACGTACTGCTCGCCACGCCCGACACCAACATCTACAAGCGCGACAACATCAAGGCCATCCTGGTCACCACCTACCGCCATCAGCGCCCGGTGGTCGCCTTCTCCGCTGCCCTGGTCAATGCCGGTGCGCTCGCCGCGCTCTACTCGACCCCGGCCCAGATTGCCCGCCAGAGCGCGGAACTTGTCCTTGCATTCACCAACACGCTGCCCGCGCCGATGCCGCCCAGCCAGTTTGCCGTCCAGATCAACCAGAACGTCGCCCAGGCGCTCAACCTCAATCTCCCCGACGAAGCCGATATCCGCCGCGCCATGCTCGCCGACAAGGATGCCCGATGACTCGCCTCAACCTCCGCCAGCGACTCTTGCTGCTCTCGCTCCTGCCAAGTGCCGCTATCGCCATTACGCTGGTCTCCTATTTCACGCTGAGCGGTATCCAGACCCTGGAAGGCGAATTGCGCACCAAGGCACTCGCCACCGTGCGTTATCTCGCCCAGATCAGTGAATACGGCATCATTTCCGGGCAAATCGAGAGCCTGCACGGGCTGGCCCAGACCACCATCCAGGAATCGGATGTCAAGGCAACCATCATCGTCAGTCCGAAAGGCCGCGCCATTGCCGTCGGCGGCCGCGTTTCGCTGGCCAGCGAGATCCTCCGCCAGTCGCTGGACGGACCGAAAATGGTCACCGAAACCGAAAGCTGGATCGCCTTCGGCGCGCCCGTGCTGCGCTCGCAGAACGAAAGCGACGCGCTGTTCGAGCCGGTATCGAGCAACACCAAGCCAACCCCGCCGGAAGTGATTGGTCATGTTTTCATCGAATTCGACAAGACCGAACTGATCAATCAGCAGCGCGAGTTGCTGCTGCGTGGATTGATCATTGTTTTCATCGGACTGATCGGCATTGCCCTGCTCGCGATTGCCATGGCCGACAGCCTGGCCCGCCCGCTCAAGCGCCTTGTCCAGGCAGTACGCGAGATGTCCTCGGGACGCCTCGACACGCGCGTGCCGACTCATTCGAGCGCCGAACTCGGCATTCTCGAACATGGCTTCAACGAGATGGCCAACCACCTCGAGGAAGTCCATCACTCGATGCAGAGCCGGATCGAGGAGGCCACCGCCCAACTCGCTTTCCAGGCCCGCCACGATGCGCTGACCGGCCTGCTCAACCGGCGCGAGTTCGAGAACCGCCTGGATAAGGCGCTCTCGGCCGTCCAGGCCGGCGGCGAGGAATTCAGCGTCCTGCTGCTCGACCTCGACCGCTTCAAGCCGGTCAATGACACCTGCGGCCACCTGGCCGGCGACGAACTGTTGCGCCAGATTTCGCAACTGTTCCAGGGGCGCCTGCGTGAAGAAGACACCCTGGCCCGCCTCGGCGGCGACGAATTCGGCATCATCCTCGCCAACTGCAGTGGCGCCCGCGCCCGGCAGGTGGCAGATGACATCTGTGGCCTCGCCGGTGCCTACCGCTTCATCTGGCAGGACAAGGTTTTCGCGATCGGCGCCAGTATCGGTCTGACGCCCGTCAGCCGGCGGGTACGCAACATCAATGAAGTCCTCGCCGCCAGTGACTCGGCCTGCTACCGCGCCAAGGAAAGTGGTCGCAACCAGGTCTGTGAGCAGGAAACCAGCAACGTGCCGGAACGCCGCCAGGAGAGCAACAACTGGGCCGGACGCATTGCCAGCGCGCTGGCCGAAGACCGCCTGCTGATCGAGGCCCTGCCGCTCAAGGCGCTGCAAAATGACGCCCCCGGCTATCACTACGTCGAACTGAGCGCCCGTCTGCATGAACCGGGGCAAGCGCCGATTGCGCTGTCGGCCCTGATCGATGCGGCGGAACGCTATGATCTGGCGTCAAGCATCGACCAGCGTTTCATAGAAACGGCGATTAATGCCATCGACCGCGCGCGCCGCCACAACAAGCAATTGCACTGCCTGATCCCGCTCTCCCGCACATCGCTCGGCCGCCGCGCGATCATCGACTTGATTGCCCGCAACCTGGCCCGCCACAACCTGCCGGGCGACGGGCTTTGCCTGATTTTTTCGGAAGATGTGACGACGCACCACAACAGCCAGGCACTCGAATTCTCGCGCCAGGTCCGCGCCCTGGGTTGCCAGGTCGGGCTCGACGACTTCGGTGGCGGACTCTCTTCGTTCAGCCACCTGCGTGCCATTGCACCGGCCTGCGTCAAACTGAGCCGCAGCCTGACCCGCGACCTCGGCGGCAATCGCGCCTCGACGGCACTCTTGCGTGCGGTGCAGGAAATCACCGCCGATCTCGACATTCACTCGATCGCCGACAACATCAACGATCCGGCAAAGCTGCAGCAACTCGAAGAACTCGGTATCAGCTATGCCCAGGGACTGGCGGTGGCGCCCTGCGAACCCTTCGAAGTATGGCTGGAAGGCGCCGTTATCCGCTCCGCCTGAACGGCTAGTAATCCAGTCGCAGGCTCAGCCACTGACGACGTTCGACGAGACGTCCGTCGGGATTATTAATGCTGGACTTGTATTCGCTGTGGGTGCCGTTCAGCGACTGCACGGTAAGCGCAAACTCACCGCGTAAACCACTAAAACGGAAGGGATAGCCCAGGCGCGCATCGTAACGTTGGTATTTGACTGAAGAGGTATTCGTTGTCCACTTCATCATGTCCTGCCAGTATCCGGCGATCGAAAAATCAAGTCCGAACGGTAATTTCTGCATCAACAGGAGTGAGCTTGAGCGCCGCGGCATTGAATGCTCGGTGAAGTAATCGATTTTCTGTGCATCGGACGCATTGGCCAGCGTCGATCCCGACAAACCCAAGGCCGAAGCAAGGTAATCCGCATCGGCCCGGGTAAAGGCCTGATTGACAAGCAAACGAGTATTGTCAAAAGGTTGCCATTTGAACTGATATTCGACACCGTAGATGTGGATATTCTGTATTGGTACCGTGGCATCCGGCAAAGTGGTATCCGGTACTGAGGCTCCGGTTCCCAAATCTATTCTGAACAATCGATCATAGATTTTTTCACTGAACAGCCGTACATCCAGACTCGCCCGCCAGTCACGCCAGTCACCCAGATAACCGACCTCAACCGTATCCAGGCGCTCCGACGGAAGACTTCGATTCCCTTGATACACGTTATAAATCAACGTGTTAGCAAGTATCACCTTCGCATTGCCAAGATAGTCAACCGTACTGCTATTTCGATACGCTCTTGACACCCCGAGTCTGAGCGTATTTTCTGCATTCAGGTGAAAGTTGGTACTTAGCCTGGGGGACAGGTGAAATCCGGCCAACGAATCATTTTCTCCTGCAATACCGACATTGCCGGTAAACCATCGGACAGGCTTCCACTCCAGATTACCGAACAAACGACTGACATCTCGATGCACCATCCCTCGCCCTGACAAGGACCACTTCGAACGAGTCCCATCATCACGCCAGCTTGCCCCCCAGGCAAGGCGTGCGGATTCCGCCATTTTCAGACTATGCTGGAGCTCAATCTCATGCCGAACCCCCTCGTCACCCGACTGATTAAAAACATAACTCTGACCCGGAATGCTGACTGAAAAAGCATCGCTTGATCGATCCTCAACATAGGAATAGCGCACTTGCAGGTCTGAACCAGGAGAGAACACCCGGCGCCACAAGAGCTGGACATAAATATCCTTTTGTTTGAGGTCGCGTATCGGGTCGCCGTCAATCGGCGGCAAACCGGGAATAGAAATCATACTGCCCAGCCGACCAACCTGGCTCACGCCTTCCGCCTGCCCCAGACTAACCTGCAGACTATCTCGATCGGACAAGGAAAAATCGGCCCGTAGATCAACCAGTCGAGAAAAATATGAATCAACCCAGTCGTAACGATTAGTCAGACCGTCGTCATTCTGCTGTTTGAAAGTGAAACGAAAATCGCCTGTTTCCCCGATTTTTCCGCCTAACCTGAAGTTGTAATCGCGGACATTCTGGTTGCCGAAACTGGTCGACAGCGAAAGACCATGCGTCAGCGCTGGATCAACCGTAATGATGTTAATCACGCCAAGGAAGGCATTGCTGCCGTAAGAGACGGCATTGGTACCGCGCACGACCTCGATACGCTCGATATCGTCCAGTGCCACCGGCAAGGTTGCCCAATTGACGCCACCGCCGAACAGGGGCGAATACATCGAACGCCCGTCGATCAAAACCTGTACTCGCGCCCCATACTCGCCCTCCCCCATCCCGTGATAGCTGACCCGCGCCGTCTCAGTCGTATTCGGATAAGTCTGGAAGCCGGGCACCAGACGAAATATATCGTTCAGATCGCGCGCACCGGATGCCTTGATGATGTCGCGATCGATCACCGTCACTGCCGTCGGTGCATCGGCCAGTCTTTGCGGCAGACGACTGACCGATGCAACAACCGGCAGATCGCTGAAATAAATGGCTTCATCTTCGGCCATGGCTGCTGTCGCAAGACACAGTAGCCCCACAGGAAAAAGGAGACGCGGACACGATTTGGCAAAAATTTTTACGGGAAACAAGGGGTTCAAGGACCTTCAACCTCACCCGCGATGGCCAGAGCCAGATTCCAGGCGCCGGAGAATGCCTCCGACCGGGCGCCAATCGTCACACCATGCAAGCTCGTTGCCGCCCGACACAATGCCAGGCCAGCCTGATCGACAGTCGTCACGCCGGCAAGGTCCATTTCGTGAATGCCGACCCGGGTCAGGGCATGCATGAAATCACTCTCCAAAGCGCCATTCAGACCGCCGGAAATACGCATCACCTTGCGCCCGGCCAGGTCGTTGACCGACAGGATCGAAGCTTGTCCGGAAGCCAGGGCTGAGCTGATCGCGTCGTCAATGATGATCTGGTTGATCGGCCCAGTCTGGAAACGCGCACCGAACAAATCGCCAACCCGACTGACCACGGTCACCGGAACGTCGATCACGGGCGACCCGAACAGCGAAAACTCGCAACCGGCCACGTGGCCGATATCCAGTTCAAGGGCCGTACGCACCATCAAACCAGAGAGCGAAAGATTGACAATGGCACCTTCGCCGATACTTCCGCCGTAACCAATCTGTATCGGTGGCGGATTGCCAAAACGAATACGCTGATGCCGCCGTTGTTCAAGCAGGTTAGTTGCCACAATTCCCCCAATATCTGACGCTTTTCTGCATCTTAACAAAACTTCCCCTGTCGGCCGCGATTTGCTCAGGGACGGCCATTTCATTGACTTTTCACGGGCTGCTCGGTATTGTCTGCCACACGCTGGCAACATGCCAGCCGCGCCGATTTGAGCTCTGATTGCGGGCGCTTCTAAATACAGCTAAAACGGGAACCGCCCAGTTCGCGTTTTTCAGCCAACTGGGTTTTTGTTTTCAGGAACAGTATGTCAGGACATTCCGTCGGCGCCGTCGAATCACAACGCGCCCATTTCGACCAACCGCTGCATCTGCGCAGCGGCGGGATTCTGCCAGCCTACGATCTGGTCTATGAAACCTACGGCACGCTCAATGCGGCCAAGTCGAACGCCATCCTCGTCTGTCACGCGCTGTCCGGCCACCATCACGTTGCCGGCCACTACGCCGACCAGCCGGACAACATCGGCTGGTGGGACAACATCATCGGCCCCGGCCGACCGCTCGATACCGAGCGTTTCTTCATCGTCGGCCTGAACAATCTCGGCGGCTGTCACGGCTCGACCGGCCCGTCGTCAATCAATCCCGCCACCGGCAAGCAATGGGGCGCCGATTTCCCGATCGTCGCGGTCAATGACTGGGTACATGCCCAGGCACGGCTGGCCGACCGGCTCGGCATCGACAGCTGGGCCGCCGTCATGGGTGGCAGCCTGGGCGGCATGCAGGCCCTGCGCTGGAGCATCACCTACCCGGAGCGCGTCCGCAACGCCATCGTGATCGCCGCCGCACCCAAGCTCTCGGCGCAGAACATCGCCTTCAACGACGTCGCGCGCCAGGCCATCCTGACCGACCCCGACTTCCACGGCGGCAATTACTACCAACACAACACCCGACCGGTGCGCGGCCTGCGCCTGGCCCGCATGCTCGGCCACATCACCTATCTGTCGGACGACCAGATGGGTGAGAAATTCGGTCGCGAACTGCGCAACAGCGCATTTTCCTTCGGTTTCGACGTCGAGTTCGAGGTTGAATCCTATTTGCGCTACCAGGGCGACAAGTTCGCCGGCTATTTCGACGCCAACACCTATCTGCTGATGACCAAGGCGCTCGACTATTTCGATCCGTCGCGCGAGGACGACGGCGATCTCAACAAGACCCTGGCGCGCACCAAGGCCAATTTCCTGATCGCCTCCTTCACTACCGACTGGCGCTTCACGCCGGCCCGCTCCAAGGAAATTGTCGCCGCTCTGCTGGCAGCACGCCGCAACGTTTCCTACGCCGAGATCGACCTCAACTTCGGCCACGACTCCTTCCTCATGGAAGACGCCCAGTATCACGGCGTCGTCGACGCCTACCTGCGGAACATCAAGCTATGACCACGCACACCCTGGGCCGCCCCGATTTCGCGGTGATTGCCGGCTGGGTCGAGCCAGGCCACCGTGTACTCGACCTCGGTTGCGGCGACGGCACGCTGCTGAAGCACCTCATCGAGACACGCGGCGTCAGCGGCGTCGGTGTCGAGATCGATGACGCCAACGTGCTCGCCGCGATCAAGAACGGCATCAATATCATCCAGGGCAACCTGGAAAAAGGCCTCGACGAATTCGCCGACCAGGCCTTCGACCACGTCGTGCTGTCGCGCACCCTGCAGACCGTGCGCCACACCGAAGGGATCCTGCGCGAAATGCTGCGCGTCGGCCGCGAAGCCGTCGTCTCCTTCCCCAATTTCGCCTACTGGAAGAACCTGCGCTCGGTGCTCGACGGCCGCATGCCGGTTTCCGAAGACCTGCCTTATGAGTGGTACGACTCGCCCAACGTGCGTTTCTTCACATTGCTCGACTTCGAAGCCCTGTGCGCCAGGATGGGCCTGATCATCCGCGAGCGCAGCGTACTCGATGAAGAAGGCAATCCGGTTACCTGCAGCGCCGACCGCGACGTTAATTTCCTCGGCAGCCTGGCGGTTTACCGCCTGACCCAGCCGCGCTGATGCCGGCCTGGCTCGCCGCGCTGCTCACCCGGAAGATGCTGATCTGCATCTTCACCGGCTTTTCCTCCGGCCTGCCCCTCTACCTGTTGCTCAACCTGCTGCCGGCCTGGCTGCGCAGCGAGGGCATCGACCTCAAGACCATCGGTTTCTTCGCGCTGATCCAGTTTCCCTACACCTGGAAATTTCTCTGGTCACCGTTGCTCGACCGTTTCAGCATCCCGGGTTTCGGCCGCCGGCGCGGCTGGATGCTACTGACCCAGATCGGCCTGCTGCTGACCATCGGTTTCATGGGCGGGCTGAGCCCGAAAGACAACATCTGGCCGATTCTCTGGCTGGCCACGCTGCTCGCCTTCCTGTCCGGCACCCAGGACATAGCGGTCGACGCCTTCCGGCGCGAGATTTTGCGCGACGACGAACTCGGCCTTGGCAATGCCGTGCATGTGAACGCCTACCGCATCGCCGGTTTGATTCCCGGCTCGCTGTCGCTGATCCTGGCCGACCGCCTGCCGTGGCACGAAGTATTCTGGATTACCAGCGCCTTCATGCTGCCCGGCATGGCCATGGCCTGGCTGGTCAGCGAACCGCTGGTCAGGGGCGCCCCCAAGACCCTGCGCCAGGCCGTCACCGAGCCGTTTCACGAATTCATGGGACGTCAGGGCTGGCGCGGCGCCCTGCTGATCCTCGGCTTCATCTTCCTGTACAAGGTTGGCGACAGCCTGTGCACGGCGCTGGCTACCCCCTTCTACCTCGACATGGGCTTTACCAAGACCGACATCGGCCTGATCGCCAAGCATGCCGGGCTGTGGCCGGCCGTCATCGGTGCCCTGCTCGGCGGCCTGTGGATGGTCAAACTGGGCATCAACCGGGCGCTGTGGTTGTTCGGGGTGGTCCAGCTGGTGTCGATTTTCGGCTTTGCCTGGCTGGCCGCACAAGGCCATTACGACAGTATCGGCGCCAACGAACGCATCGCGCTCGCCTTCGTGATCGGGCTGGAAGCATTCGGGGTCGGTCTGGGTACGGCGGCCTTCGTCGCTTTCATCGCCCGCTCGACCCACCCCGCCTACACGGCAACGCAGATGGCCTTGTTCACGAGTCTGGCTGCCGTGCCGCGCACCTTCATCAATGCCTCGGCCGGCTGGCTGGTCGAAGCACTGGGCTGGTTCAATTTCTTCTGGCTGTGCGCCGCACTGGCCATCCCCGGCATGTTGTTGCTACTGAAAGTGGCCCCCTGGAATACGCGGGCCGAATCGGTCAGTCTCGGCGGTTAAGGCGGCGCCGGTCCAGCCACCAGGCATAAGCCGGCAACAGGAAAACCGAGCCTGGCAACATCAATACAATCAGGTAAGGGGACAAATGCGCCATCCGGCGCAGATGGCTGATGATTTCTTCTTTTTCTTCCAGCGACCAGTGACCGCCGTTGCGCGCCTTCATCAACAGCGGCATCAGGCCACGCACCGCAGCAAATTCCGTCTGTATGCGCTGCGCTTCGCGCCGCTGCGACCTAAGAATCTGCTGCCACCAGGCTGGTGCAGATGCCTCGACAGGATCGCCCCCGGCCACGCCTAGGAACTCGCCAGCAACTTGTTGCGTATTGCCTGCCACCCTCGCCAGACAAAGAAACCACGCTTCGCCCAGCGCCACGCTGCCTTGGGCCTGACGACAACAACAGCCGCAACCGCCGCCACGATGGCGGCCGGGTGCTGCTTCAGCCAGTCAATACCTTGCAGCGCCGCATCACCACGCGCCAAAGCCGACTCCAAAGGCGCCACGTGCTGGCCAAGCAACCGCCGTTGCTCGTCAATGCGCGCCTTGAGAGCGCCATGCCGCATGGCGAGAGCGAGAGCTTTCTCGTTCATTCCGGCTTTTGCGCGTAGCGACGCAATTGCTCGATATCGGCTTCCAGTTCGGACAAGCTGGAACGCAGAAGCTTGCTCGGACGTGCCGCCTGCGTCTTCAACGATGCAACCAGCATCAGCCCGCCAGCGATGAACAGCACGGCAAAAATGCCGAAGACCAATACGCGCTGTTCCCAGAACAGCAGGGCCAGACAGAAAACCGCCATGATCACGCCAACGGCGAGCAGAAACGCCGCGCCGATTGCCTTCGACCACATCGACATGAGGCGGATTTTCTCCTCCTCAAGTTCGGTGATCAGCAGCTCGGCGCGCGTCTTGCCGATCGCGACCAGCGTCGCGATCATGTTTTTCAGGGAGGCAAAGAGGCCTTCGCGGCCACCTTCACCGCCCGCATCCTGCAGCATGCGCTTAGCGACGACCGATCAGGACGCCGAGCGCGAGACCCAGAGCAGCGGCAACGCCAACGGCCTTCCACGGCTGGTCATGTACGAAATCATCGGTGGCACGAGCAGCAGCCTTGGTCTTGTCGACCAGGATGGCTTCGGCATCGGCCAGACGTTCCTTGGCATCGCGCAGACGCAGTTCAATCTTGGTACGCAGTTCGCCCACCTTTTCACCGGCAGCACCGGCAGTGGCGCGCAGGATTTCTTCGGCATCGGAAACAACGGCCTTCAGGTCGGAAACCAGCTTGTCTTTGTTGGCAGCGCTCAGTTCTTGGGACATTTTTCAACCTCGTTGATGACAGTTAAGCAAGGGGTACAGGTTAGCCCGTCCGTCTCGCGAAATCAATTCGCATCCGGGCTTTTAATCTAATCGTAATCAACAATCAGCGGCGCGTGATCGGAAAAACGCTCGGCCTTGTAGACCGAAGCATCCTTGGCCAGTGCGGCAATCCCCGGCGTCGCGATCTGGTAGTCGATGCGCCAGCCGACATTCTTGGCCCAGGCCTGGCCGCGATTGCTCCACCAGGTGTAGCAATCATCGGTCGTCGCGGGATAAAGCCGGCGATAGACATCGACCCAGCCCTGCTCGTCGAATACCCGGCTCAGCCAGGCGCGCTCCTCGGGCAGGAAACCGGAGTTTTTCTGGTTCGATTTCCAGTTTTTCAGGTCAATTTGCTGATGCGCGATATTCCAGTCGCCGCAAAGCACGATTTCCCGACCTTCGGCCCGCAGGGCAAGCATTTTCGGGAAGAACAGATCAAGAAAACGGAACTTTGCTTCCTGGCGCTCGGGCGACGAGGAGCCGGACGGCAAATACAGCGAAATCACCGACAGGTTGCCGAAATCGGCCCGGATATACCGCCCTTCGGCATCGAATTCACCACCGTCAAAGCCCTCGATGACGCGATCCGGCTTGCTCCGGCTCCAGATACCGACGCCGCTGTAGCCCTTTTTCTCGGCACAGTGATAAAAGGCATGCATGCCGTCGGGCTGCAGCATTTCGGGCGAAAGATCAGGCAATTGTGCCTTCAGTTCCTGCAGGCAGATGATGTCGGCCTGTTGGGCAACCACCCAGGGCAACACATTTTTACTCCAGGCGGAGCGTATACCGTTGAGATTCAGGGAGATGATGCGTAACATTGGGCAATGTACCGGTCAGCGCAGACTGACCACAGGAAATGGAAAAATATGGACTTTCGTCAGGATTTCATCGAATTCGCGGTCGACTGCAAAGTTTTGCGCTTTGGCGAATTCAAGACCAAGGCTGGACGGCTCTC
Source organism: Quatrionicoccus australiensis (assembly GCF_020510425.1). NCBI lineage: Bacteria > Pseudomonadati > Pseudomonadota > Betaproteobacteria > Rhodocyclales > Azonexaceae > Quatrionicoccus > Quatrionicoccus australiensis. The sequence continues at coordinate 2,194,208 of NZ_JAHBAH010000001.1, read as the reverse complement.
GCCTTATTTCTTCAACGCCGGTTTGTTCAACGATGGCAATTCGCTCGGCCGTCTCGCCGAATTCTACGCGAAAGCTGCTGAAACCGGCGGCATCCAGTTCGACATGCTGTTCGGCCCGGCCTACAAGGGAATTCCGCTGGTTGCAGCGATCGCCGTTGCCCTCGCCGGCCGCGGCAGCAACTTCCCCTTTGCCTACAACCGCAAGGAAGCCAAGGATCACGGCGAAGGCGGCACCATTGTCGGCGCCCCGCTCAGCGGCAAGGTACTGATCGTTGATGACGTGATCTCGGCCGGCACCTCGGTACGCGAATCCGTCGAGATGATCCGTGCCGCCGGTGCGACCCCGGCCGGCGTGCTGATTGCACTCGACCGCCAGGAACGCGGCCTGGGCGATTTGTCCGCTGTCCAGGAAGTCCAGCGCGATTACGGCATCCCGGTGATCGCCGTTGCCGGCCTGGCTGACCTGATGGCCTTCCTCGAGCACCATTCCGAGTTTGCATCGTATCGCGATGCCGTCGCTCGCTACCGCGAACAGTACGGTGTCAGCGTCTAAATTCCTGCTCGCACCGTTCCTGCTCCTGCTCGCCATTCCGGCCCAGGCAGGCGGTGAGTTTTATTGCTGCCAGGATGCCAGCAACGGGCGCCGGGTGTGTAGCGACACGCTTCCGGACCAGTGTCGGGGCCGCCCCTATCGCGTGCTCGACAGCGGCGGCAACGTCATCAAGGAAGTCGGCCCGCCGCTGACACCGGAAGAAAAGGCGCAACAGGTGCTGGAAAACCAGCGCAAAAAACAGCTGGACGAAGCGGCTCGCGAACAGCAGCGCAAGGATCAGGCCCTGCTTGATACCTATGCGACGCCGCAGGATATCGACCTTGCCCAGCGCAAGGCCGAGAACGACCTCAACCTGGCGATTGCCGCCACCCAGGCCAAGATCGACAACGCGACGAAAAATCGCAAGAAGCTGGCCGACGAAGCAGAGTTTTATAAAAAGAAGCGTCTGCCGCCCGAACTGGAAAAAAATCTACGGGCCGTCGAGCACGAGATCAAGGTCGAGCAGGAACTGCTCGATATCAAGAAGCACGACATGGAAACCATCCGCAACAAGTATGAAGCGGATCGCAAGCGCTACCAGGAACTGACTGGCCGGCGCAGCCCAGGCGCCCCGGCCAGACCCGTCATCCGCTGATCAGCCTGCCAGCTTGGCGCGCAACAGATCATTGACCTGCTGCGGATTGGCCTTGCCCTTGGCCGCCTTCATCACCTGACCGACCAGCGCATTGAACGCCTTTTCCTTGCCGGCGCGGAATTCTGCGACATTGGCGGCATTCGCAGCGAGGACTTCATCGACCAGCGCCTCGATGGCGCCCGTATCGGTAATCTGCTTCAAGCCCTGCTTCTCGATGATCTCGTCGGCCGTCTTGCCTTCACCGGTCCACAGTCCATCGAACACCTTTTTCGCGATGTTGTTGGAAATGGTGTTGTCGGCGATACGCAGAATCAAGCCGCCCAGTTGTTCGGCGCTGACCGGCGAAGTGCTGATTTCCTGGCCCTCCTTGTTGAGGCGTGCCGCCAGGTCGACCATCACCCAGTTGGCGCAGGGCTTGGCATTGGCCTTGCCGGCAACCGTAACGGTAGACTCGAAATAAGCGGCCATTTCCTGGCTGGCGGTCAGCGTCGTCGCGTCGTACACCGATAGACCGAACTCGCTGACGAAGCGTTCGCGCTTCTGCACCGGCAGCTCGGGCAACTCGCTACGCACGCGGGCGAGCCACTCATCGGAAATGATCAGCGGCAGCAGGTCGGGATCGGGGAAATAGCGATAGTCGTGCGCGTCTTCCTTGCTGCGCATCATCCGCGTCTCGCCGCTGTCCGGATCGAACAGCACGGTCGCCTGCTGGATCCGGCGGCCTTCCTCGATCTCGTTGATCTGCCACTGCACTTCGAAGTCGATGGCTTCCTTGAGGAAACGGAAGGAATTCAGGTTCTTGATTTCGCGGCGCGTGCCGAACTCGGCCTGGCCTTTCGGGCGCACCGAAACGTTGGCGTCGCAGCGGAACGAGCCTTCCTGCATGTTGCCGTCGCAGATGCCGATCCACTGGACCAGCGCGTGCAGGGCCTTGGCGTAGGCGACGGCTTCATCGGAGGAGCGCATGTCCGGCTCGGTGACGATTTCGAGCAGCGGCGTGCCGGCACGATTGAGGTCGATACCCGACTTGCCGTGAAAATCCTCGTGCAGCGATTTGCCGGCATCTTCTTCAAGGTGGGCACGCGTCAGGTGCACGACCTTTTCGTAGGCCTTGTCGCCCTGACCAACCTGTACCGCGATCTGGCCGCCGACGACGACCGGCAGGTCCATCTGGCTGATCTGGTAACCCTTGGGCAGATCCGGGTAGAAGTAGTTCTTGCGGGCGAAAACCGACTTGCGGGCGACTTCGGCGTCAATCGCCAGACCGAAGCGGATGGCGCATTCGACGGCCTGCTTGTTGAGCACCGGCAAAACGCCGGGCAAAGCGAGGTCGACCGCACAGGCCTGCGTATTGGGTTCAGCCCCGAAAGCCGTCGAGGCGCCGGAGAAAATTTTCGAAACGGTCGCCAGCTGCGCATGCGTTTCGATGCCAATCACCACTTCCCACTGATTCATAATGTCATCCGTTCAGAAACAACGTCCCGATTTCGCCTCGACCATGATCGGCCAGAGGTAGCTGAAAGCATCCCCGTCGCAGGCTTTCGGGCAACTGTTGAAAGCAATCGTCATCTTGGCGCCCTGCTCCCACATGCGGACCTGGCAGCCCTGATCTTTCTTGTGGCGGAGCAGCGGCTGCGGCATTTTTTCCACCTGCTCGAAGTCGTTCAGGTTGAAGCGGCAGGCACCGTAACCCTTCATCGTCACCTGGGCGCTGAAGCTCTTGATCAGCGACTCCTTGACCAGCAGGTCGAGCTGGGTCGTCGTACCGACCGCATCCTTGTGCGAGCACTTCGACTTGACGTTGAGCGGACGCGTCGGCTGCGGCTTCAGGTTGCGGTTGGCCAGGTACTTCAGGGTCGAATTCTTGAATTTCGGTTCGCTGCTGACCGCTGACGCTTCCTTCTCCGGTTCGGCAGAAACCACCGGTTCCGGTTGCTTCTCGACCTCGGCGCAACCGGCCGCCAGCATAACCAGCAGCCACCAAGCTGCCTTCATGTTCAGACCAGACCGGCCGGCCGACGCTGATGCCAGTCCGTTGCCTGCTGATAACGATGTGCGACATTGAGCAACTGCGCTTCGGCAAAATAATTACCGACCAGTTGCAAGCCCACCGGCAAACCGCCGACAAAACCGCAAGGTACCGACATGCCAGGCAGACCGGCCAGATTGACCGCAATCGTGTAAATGTCCGACAGGTACATCTGCACCGGATCGGCCGCCTTTTCACCGAGCTTGAAGGCGGTGGACGGCGAAGTCGGCCCCATGATCACGTCGCAGGACTTGAAGGCTTCGACGAAGTCGTTGGCGATCAGGCGGCGGATGCGCTGTGCCTGCAGGTAGTAGGCGTCGTAGTAGCCGTGTGACAGCACGTAGGCACCGATCATGATGCGGCGCTTGACCTCGGCGCCGAAGCCCTGGGCGCGGCTCTTCATGTACATGTCGTCGAGATTGCCGTAATCCTCGGCGCGGAAACCGTAACGCACCCCGTCGAAACGCGACAGGTTGGAACTGGCTTCGGCCGGCGCGATGACGTAATAGGCCGGCACCGACAGGTGGGAATTGGGCAGCGAAACCTCGACGGTCGTTGCACCCAGCTTTTCGTATTCGGCAATGGCGGCACGCACGGCTGCCATCACGGCGGCATCACAACCTTCGCCAAAGAATTCCTTGGGCAGGCCGATGCGCAGGCCGGCGAGCGGCTTTTCCAGATCACGGCTGTAATCTTCGCGCGGACGCTCGAGCGAGGTCGAGTCGCGCTCGTCGAAACCGGCCATGCTGTTGAGCAGCAGCGCACAGTCTTCGGCGCTGGCCGCCATCGGGCCGGCCTGGTCGAGCGAGGATGCGAAGGCAATCATGCCGTAGCGCGAGACCACGCCGTAAGTCGGCTTGAGGCCGGTCAGATTGCACAGCGCCGCCGGCTGACGGATCGAACCGCCGGTATCGGTACCGGTTGCGGCCGGCGCCAGACGCGCGGCCACGGCTGCCGCCGAACCGCCGGACGAGCCACCAGGCACGCGTTCGCTATCCCAGGGATTGCGCACCGGGCCGAAGAACGAGGTTTCGTTCGACGAGCCCATCGCGAATTCGTCCATGTTGGTCTTGCCCAGCGAAACCAGGCCGGCTTCGCTTTCCATCTTGCGGATCACCGTCGCATCGTAGGGCGAGACGAAATTGGCCAGCATCTTCGAACCGCAGGTCGTGCGCCAGCCTTCGGCACAGAAGATGTCCTTCTGGGCGATCGGGATACCGGTCAGCAGGCCGGCATTACCGGCAGCAATACGCGCATCGGCGGCGCGGGCGGAATTGAGGCTTTTTTCGGCGTCGACCGTTACGAATGCATTCAGCGTCGGATTCAGGCGCGCGATGCGCTCAAGAAACAGTTGGGTCAGCTCGACGCTGGAAATCTGCTTCGCGGCCAGGGCCTGCGACAGCTGTTTGAGGCTGGCATTGATCATTCGATCACCTTCGGCACGAGGAAGAGACCGGCTTCGCTTTCCGGAGCGATCGCCAGGAAGGCGGCCCGACCATCGACTTCACTGACCACGTCGGCGCGCAAACGCTGACTGAGATCCTGTGCGTGCGCCATCGGCTCGACGCCGGCGGTGTCTACGGCCTGCATCTGCTCGATCAACTGGAAGATGCCGTTGAGGTGGGTTTGGGTGGAGAGCGCTTCGGATTCGCTGACCTCGATACGAGCGAGATGGGCGATGCGCTGAACCTGTTCTAATGTGAGCGACATGGCTGCCAAAGACTTTATTGCGGCGCACAAAGTCTTAAAATGGAAAGCGTTATAAGGTATCATAAAAGTTTTCCCTACCGCACCCCCCCCAGCGGAGTCACAGCAGATGTTCGGTTTCCTCAGTAAATATTTCTCAAACGATCTGGCCATCGACCTTGGCACAGCGAATACGCTGATTTATGTTCGCGGTCGCTCCATCGTCCTCGATGAGCCTTCGGTCGTCGCCATCCGCCTCGAAGGCGGCCCCAATGCCAAAAAAACCATCCAGGCCGTCGGCAAGGAAGCCAAGGAAATGCTTGGCAAGGCACCGGGTAGCATCACCGTCATTCGTCCGATGAAGGACGGCGTGATCGCTGACTTCACCGTCACCGAACAGATGCTCAAGCAATTCATCAAGAAGGTGCATGACTCGAAGCTGTTCAGCCCGAGCCCGCGCATCATCATCTGCGTGCCCTCCGGTTCGACCCAGGTTGAACGCCGCGCCATCCGCGAATCCGCAATCGGTGCCGGCGCCAGCCAGGTTTACCTGATCGAGGAACCGATGGCTGCAGCAATCGGTGCCGGCCTGCCGGTTGCCGAAGCGACCGGCTCGATGGTCGTCGATATCGGCGGCGGCACCACCGAAGTCGGCGTCATCTCGCTGGGCGGCATGGTCTATGCCGGCTCCGTGCGCGTCGGCGGCGACAAGCTCGACGAAGCCATCATCAATTACATCAGCCGCAACTACGGCATGATGATCGGCGAGAACACCGCCGAGAACATCAAGAAAAACATCGGCTCCGCCTTCCCGGGCGCCGAAGTCCGTGAAATGGAAGTTTCCGGCATAAACAAGGCCGAGGGCATCCCGCGCAAGTTCACGATTTCGTCCAACGAAATCCTTGAAGCACTGACCGACCCGCTCAACCAGATCGTTTCCGCCGTCAAGTCGGCGCTGGAAAAGACCCCGCCCGAACTCGGTGCCGACATTGCCGAAAAGGGCATGGTCCTGACCGGTGGCGGCGCCCTGTTGCGCGACCTCGACCGTCTGCTGATGGAAGAAACCGGTCTGCCGGTGATCGTTGCCGACGAACCGCTGACCTGCGTTGCCCGCGGTTGCGGCATGGCGCTGGAAAAGATGGACAAGCTCGGCAGCATTTTTGCCTCGGACTGACCGTTGACCGCTGCACGACAGGCTTGAGCGATGGCCGGCATCGACCACGCACCGCCACCGTTCTTCAAGCGAGGGCCAGCACCGCTGGCCCTTCTGACTTTCTACATCGCCATTTCACTGGCGGTGTTCGTGCTCGACCTGCGTTTCCGCAGCCTCAACCTGCTGCGCCAGAGCATCACCCTGCTCATCGACCCGGTACAGCGCGTCGCCCAGACACCGGGCAGCCTGGTCGATTATGCCAACAACTATCTGCAGGGCCTGCAGGCACTGCAGCAAGAGAACAACGCGCTCAAGCACGCCCAGCTCAACACCGCCCCCAACCTGCAACGCCTGATCCAGCTCGAGGTGGAAAACGAGCGCCTGCGCAAATTGCTCAGCGTCAAGGAACGCGAAAAGGCCAACGGCCAGGTTGCCCAGATTCTCTACACCGCCCGCGACCCCTTCTCGCGCAAGGTCATCGTCGACAAGGGCCAGCAGTCAGGCATCGTTGCCGGCCAGCCGGCCATCGATGAAACCGGCGTCGTCGGTCAGGTGACTCGCGTCTTCCCCTTCTCGGCCGAAATCACGCTGATTACCGACAAGGATCAGGCGGTGCCGGTCCAGATCGTGCGCAGCGGCCAGCGCTCGGTCGTCTTCGGTCTCGGCAACGGCCAGCTCGAACTGCGCTACATGCCGGCCAATGCCGATGTCCAGGAAGGCGACATCCTGGTGACGTCAGGCCTCGACGGCATCTACCTGCCCGGTTTCCCGGTTGCCAAGGTAATTAATATCGAGCGCGACAGCGCCTACTCGTTTGCCCGCATCTTCTGCGTGCCGGTGGCCGGCGTCGAGAATTTCGGCGAAATCATGGTCCTCGATCCTCGCCAGCCCTTGCCGCCGGCTCCGCCTGAATCCGCCAGCCGGGAAAGCGGCAGCGACAAGATGACGGTCCGCCAGAAGAACCGCGCGAAAAAGACCAACTGATGCAACCGACCTTCTCCTCTTCGCGCATCCTGCTCCCGGTTCGCCCCTGGTTCATTTTCCTGAGCCTGATTGCCGCCGTTCTGCTCAATTTTCTGCCGACCTCCCACTGGCCGGCCATGCCCGACTGGGTAGCGCTCGTGCTCTGTTTCTGGAGCGTGCGTGAATTCCGTCGCGTCGGCATGGGCTGGGCCTTCATTCTCGGCCTGCTGATGGATGTCGCCGATGGCTCGGTACTTGGCCAGCATTGTTTTGCCTATGTCCTGCTCGCCTATGTCTCGACCGCCGCTTCCCGTCGCCTGCTCTGGTTTCCGCTCGCGCAGCAAGCCCTGCAGGTCATGCCGCTGCTGGTCGGCGCCCAGCTTGTCCAGGCCTTGATGCGCCTGGCGGTCGGTGCCGAATTCCCCGGACTGAGTTATTTCATCGGGCCGCTCATCGCCGCCCTGCTCTGGATTCCTGCCACCTTCATCCTGCTTTTGCCGCAATACCAGCCGGTCGAGCAGGATCCTGATCGACCGATCTGAACAGGTGGCGACCCGTGGGTGATTTCCACAATCCCGAAGCCGATCTCGACCGCTTTCGTTTCCGTTCCGGCTTTGCGGCTATCGCCGTCCTGCTCGCCTTCTCGCTGCTGCTCGGCCGCTTTGTCTGGCTGCAGGTCATCCAGCATGATTTCTATCAGACACGCGCCGAGGACAACCGGATTGCGCTGATTCCCATTGTGCCCAACCGGGGCGTCATTACCGACCGCAACGGCACGGTCCTGGCCCGCAATTACTCGGCCTTCACGCTGGAAATCACGCCCTCCCGCGTTCCCGATCTGGAAGTCGCCATCGACGAGCTGGCGGCCATCATCGATATCCAACCCAAGGACAGGAAGCGCTTCAAGCGCCTGATGGACGAGGCGAAAAATTTCGAATCCATCCCGATCCGGACCCGCTTGACCGATGCCGAAGTCGCCAAATTTGCCGCCCAGCGTTATCGCTTTCCCGGTATCGAGGTGAAGGCCCGGCTTTTCCGCCAGTATCCGCTTGGCACGGTCGCCTCGCATGCCATCGGCTATATCGGCCGAATCACCGACCGCGACCTGAAATGGATCGAGGAGGCCGAACAGCAGGCCATGTTCAAGGGCACCGACCACATCGGCAAGACCGGCCTGGAACAGCACTACGAGTTCGAACTGCATGGCCAGACCGGCTACGAGGAAGTCGAGATCGATGCTGGCGGCCACGCCTTGCGCAGCCTAAAACGCATCCCGCCGGTTTCCGGCAACAATCTGGCCCTGACCCTGGATGCCAAGCTGCAGGAAATCACCGAGCAGGCTTTCGGCGACCGCAAGGGCTCGCTGGTCGCCATTGAGCCATCGACCGGCGGCATCCTGGCCCTGGTCTCCAACCCGACCTACGACCCGAACCTTTTCGTCGACGGCATCACGCCGGACAACTGGAAAGAACTCAACGAGCATCCGAGCAAGCCCATGGTCAACCGCGCCATCAATGGCGCCTACCCCCCCGGCTCGACCTTCAAGCCCTTCATGGCACTGGCCGCACTGGAAATGGGAAAACGCACGCCCAGCCAGGCAATCAGCGACCCCGGTTTCTACAATTTCGGCAACCACCAATTCCGCGACGACAAAAAGGGCGGGCATGGCATCGTCGACATGTACAAATCCATCGTCCACTCATGCGATACCTACTATTACATGCTGGCCAACGACATGGGTATCGACAATATCGCCAAGTTCATGGGCCAACTCGGCCTCGGCCAGCGCACCGGTGTCGATCTCGGCAAGGATGAATACGGCGAATCCAAGGGCGTACTGCCCTCGCAGGAATGGAAAAGGCAGCGCTTCAAAAAGCCGGAACAGCAGAAATGGTACGCCGGCGAAACCATTTCGATCGGTATCGGCCAGGGTTACAACGCTTACACCCCGATCCAGCTCGCCCAGGCGACAGCGACGATTGCCAATAATGGCGTGATGTTCCGACCGCACATCGTGCATCACATCATTGACACCAAGACCGGGCAGAAACGCCTGATCGAACGGCAGCCCATCCGCGACCTCAATCTCAGGCCGGAAAATGTCGAGGTGATCCGCCGCGCCATGGTCGGCGTGAACAAGGAAGGTACCGGCGCCCGCGCCTTTGCCGGCGCCCCCTATGAAGCCGCCGGCAAAACCGGTACGGCACAGGTCTTCTCACTGAAAGGGGCACAATACAAGGAGGGTGGCGTCAAGAAGGAACTGCGCGACCACGCCCTGTTCATCGCCTTTGCGCCGGCCAACAATCCGAAAATCGCCCTCGCCGTGCTGGTCGAGAATGGTGGCTTTGGCGCCCAGTCGGCGGCGCCGATCGCCCGCATGGTCATCGACTACTATCTGCTCGGCAAATTGCCGGCCGGCGCCGCGCCCGAAGACAGCGCCGCCGTCGAAGAGGAGGTCGAATAATGATTGATGTTGTCGGAACCTTGCGGCGCGGCTGGCAGCAATTGATTGCCCATATCGACTTTCCGCTGTTCTGCATCACGCTGGCAATCATGGCAATCGGCCTGGCCACCGTGCATTCGGCAACCTTTGACGGCAACCAGCGGGTTTTGTCGCAGGCCGGCAACATGGGCGTGGCCATGATCATCATGTGGTTCGTTTCCCGCCTGCCGCCACAAAAGCTGATGAGCTTTGCGATTCCGCTTTATGTGCTCGGCCTGGTTCTGCTCGTCGCCGTCTTTCTCTTCGGCATCAAGATCAACGGTGCCCGCCGCTGGCTGTCGCTCGGCTTCACCCGTATCCAGCCATCCGAGATCATGAAGATCGCGATGCCCCTGATGCTGGCCTGGTATTTCCAGAAATACGAAGCAACGCTCAGATTCAAACATTACGTCGTCGCGGCCCTGCTGCTGATTGTCCCGTTTGCCCTGATCGCCAAGCAACCCGACCTTGGTACCGCACTATTGGTTGGCGCCGCCGGTTTTTACGTCATTTTCTTCGCCGGCCTGCCCTGGAAGATCATCATCGGCATGATCGTCGTCGGCGCCTCCGCCGCCCCCTTCATCTGGGGCATGCTGCATGACTATCAGCAAAAGCGCATCCTGACCCTGATCGACCCAACCACCGACCCGCTCGGTTCGGGCTATCACATCATCCAGGCGACCATCGCGATCGGTTCGGGCGGCGCCATCGGCAAGGGCTATTTGAACGGCACGCAGACCCACCTCGAATTCATCCCGGAAAAGCACACCGACTTCATTTTTGCGGTCTTCTCGGAAGAATGGGGACTGATGGGCAACCTTGTGCTGCTCTTCCTCTACACCATGCTGATCGGACGCGGCCTGATGATCGCCTCGGCGGCGCCAACCCTGTTCTCGCGCCTGCTCGCCGGTGCCATTACACTCGGCTTCTTCACCTACGCCTTCATCAACATGGGCATGGTCAGCGGTATCCTGCCGGTCGTCGGCGTGCCGCTGCCCTTCATGAGTTATGGCGGCACGGCGCTGGTAACCCTGTTCCTCGGTATCGGCATGCTGATGTCGATCCATACCCACCGCATGCTGGTCAAGAAATGATCTGGCGCCTTCTCCCGGCCACGCTGCTCGTCTCGCTGCTTGCCGCCTGCGGCGGTTCGCCGCGGTACCCGGAGCGGGAGACAACGGTCGACACGGCAAAAAGCCCAATTTCCAGAGCGCCGACGCCAACCCGGAAACCCGGCGTGACGCTGAAGCGGGGCGGCGGTTTCTACAAGGATGACGGCCCGGCCGACGAGATTCCGGACGGTCTCGACGATATTCCTGACGCGGAACCGAAATGGGAGCCGCTGCACAAGCCGGCGACGCGTCCCTATGTCGTGCTCGGCAAGGAATACGTACCGAATACCGCCGTCAAACCCTACAAGGCGCGCGGCATCGCCAGCTGGTACGGCAAGAAATTCCATGGCCAGAAGACATCCATCGGCGAGCCCTACGACATGTTCGCGATGACCGCGGCGCACCCCACCCTGGCCTTGCCGTCCTATGTCCGTGTTACGCATGCCCAGAGTGGCAAGTCGGTCATCGTGCGCATCACCGACCGCGGCCCCTTCCACGCCGATCGCGTCATCGATCTGTCCTATACCGCCGCCTACAAGCTCGGCCTGATCAATGGCGGCAGTGGCCTGGTCGATGTCGAAGCGATCATTCCGGGCGAAGCGACCGGCGTCACCTATGCCCAGATCTCGCCGCAAAAGCCCGTCACCAGCCCGACCGGCACAGACGATATCGAGCAGATGGCGATGCGCATGCGCCAGGAAGAACGCCCGGTACAAACCTCCAGCAGCAGCGACAGCACAGGTGAAAAGAGCGTCGCCAAAGGTGTCTATCTGCAACTGGGCGCCTTTGCCAATGCCGACAATGCCGAAAATCTGAAAAACCATTTGAGCCGTGAACTCGACTGGCTCAATGAAAGCATGCAGGTCAATCAAGGGGCCGGCATTCATCGCCTGCAAATCGGCCCCTACGCCAATCGTAGCGACGCCGACAAGGTCGCGGAAAAAATCCGCAGCACGCTCGGTTACAAGCCGACCGTCGTCATCCGCTGAGCCAGACACCGGCTCTTTGACCAGGATCAATGGCAGCCGGCGTGCGCTGGCTATACTGCCCGGCTGATCCTTCCGGTCCCTATTCCATGAGTTCCCTGCCTGATCTGATCTGCCCGGCCGGCAGCCTGCCCGCGCTCAAGGCTGCGGTCGACAATGGCGCCGATGCGGTTTACCTCGGCTTCAAGAATGACACCAACGCGCGCAATTTCGCCGGCCTCAATTTCGACACCAAGAACATGGCCGAAGGCATCCGCTACGCCCACGCCAAGGGCCGCGAAATCCTGCTCGCGATCAACACCTTCCCGCAGGCCGGACGCGTCGGCGAATGGCACAAGGCAGTCGATGCAGCGGTCGACCAGGGCGTGGACGCGATTATCCTGGCCGACGTCGGGCTGCTCGACTATGCCCGCAACAAGCATCCGCAGCAGCGTTTGCACCTCTCGGTGCAGGGCTCGGCGACCAGTTACGAAGCGATCAATTTCTGCCAGCGCGAATTCGGCATCAAGCGCGCCGTGCTGCCGCGCGTCCTGACCCTGGCCCAGGTCGAGAATGTCATCAAAAACACCACCGTCGAGATCGAGGTCTTCGGTTTCGGCAGCCTGTGCGTCATGAACGAGGGCCGCTGCTGGCTGTCGTCCTACGCCTGCGGCGAGTCGCCGAACACGGTCGGCGCCTGCTCGCCGGCCAAGTACGTCAAGTGGGACAAAAAGCCCGGCACCATGGAAACCCGCCTCAACGGCATTCTTATCGACCGCTTCGGCGACGATGAACCGGCCGGCTATCCGACCCTGTGCAAGGGCCGCTTCGAGGTCCAGGGCGAAACCTATTACGCGCTGGAAGAGCCGACCAGCCTGAATGTCATCTCCATCCTGCCCGAAATCATGAAAATCGGCGTGCGCGCGATCAAGGTCGAAGGCCGCCAGCGCAGCCCGGCCTACGTCACCCAGGTTACCCGCACACTGCGCGCCGCGCTCGATGCGCTGGCTGAAGGCGGCGAGCGCTACCATGTCAAGCCGGCCTGGCAGGCCGAACTGGCCAAGGTCTCCGAAGGCAGCCAGGCGACGCTCGGCGCCTACAACCGGCCGTGGAGATAAGAATGAAGCTTTCCCTCGGACCCCTGCTCTATTTCTGGCCCAAGGCCGAAGTCATGGAGTTCTACGCCGAAATGGCGCAGAACCCGGCCCTCGACATCATCTACGTCGGCGAAGTCGTCTGTTCGCGCCGGCAGCAACTGCGCACCGCCGACTGGATCGGTCTGGCCCGCGATCTGACCGATGCCGGCAAGGAGGTCGTCGTTTCGGCGCAGGCCCTGCTCGAATCGGAAAGCGACCTGAAGGCACTGCGCCGCCTGGTCGACGAAGCCGGCTGCAAGCTCGAAGCCAACGATCTCGGGGCGGTCAACCTCGTGCACGGGCAGGATTTCGTCGCCGGCCCGCATCTCAACATCTACAACGAGGCAACGCTCGCCACCTTCGCCAAACACGGCCTGAAGCGCTGGGTGCCGCCACTCGAGGCCAGCCGCACGCTGATTGAAAACCTGCACGGCAGCCGGCCGGCCGGCGTCGAAACCGAGGTTTTCGTCTATGGCAAGCTACCGCTCGCCTTCTCGGCCCGCTGCTTCACGGCCCGGCATTACGACCTGAACAAGGACGACTGCCAGTTCAAGTGCCTCGACCATGCCGAGGGTCTGACCCTGACCACCCGCGATGGCCAGGACTTCCTGTGCATCAACGGCATCCAGACCATGTCGGCGCAGAGCTACAACCTGCTGCACGAAATCCCGCAAATGCTCGCCATGGGCATCGACATCGTCCGGATCAGCCCGCAAAAGCAGCACATCAATGCCATCATCGCTGCCTTCGACGCCGCCCGCCGCGGCGAGACGCCGCAACCCGACACCACCGGCTGGAATGCCAGCGGCCTGGTCGACGGCTACTGGTTCGGCGATGCCGGCATCGTTGCCCACCACACACAAGCCCTCGCCCAACTGGGAGCATGAGCATGGACCAGAATTTCACCATCCCAAAGTTCCACCTGCCCGCCATCATCGGCGAGATCGGGAAGCGGCTGCCGCAATGGCCGCATACGCTGACCCTGATCGCCGGGCTGAACGTCGCGCTGAAAATGAAATTGCTGCCGGAAAGCGAGTTGACCGCCCTGGAAGACAAACTGTTCAGCATCCATGTCCTGGATACCGGCGGCAAGGCGACATTCACCTATCGCGACGGACTTTTCCGGCCGCAATTCCAGACGACGCGCGAACCTGACCTGGCTTTCGCCGCCAACCTGTCGGCCTTCCTGCAACTGGTCGCCCGCCAGGAAGACCCGGATACGCTGTTTTTCAACCGCGAACTGGAAATCACCGGCGACACGGAACTGGGCCTGATCGTCAAGAACATGCTGGATGCCATTGAATGGCCCAACCTGCCCAAACTCCCCCTGTTCAGTCGTTGATCAGCCGGTCAGCACGAGGCTGATCAGCTCCTCCTGATCGATCGGCGTCGCCAGTCCCTGCAGGTCGCGCACGCTGCGCGCACCAAGAAATACCGTCAAGCCAGGAGCGATGTCGGTTTTGCCGAGCAACAAATGCGGGCGCATGGCCGGATATTCGTGACTGATAGTCTCGAAAATATCGCCTACGGTATCGCCGCTGGCCATTAATTCGGCGCGGCCACCGGCATGGCTACGCAAGGACACGGGAATGTGAACGCTAACAACAGGAGAGTCCGAAAGCATGATGCACCTCCTTTCAGCAGGTGTAGGTTTGACCCTCGGCAACAAATCAGGTTCGAAAAAAAGGGAGGCCGCAGCCTCCCTTTTTGTTTTGATCCCTTGCCGGATCAGCTTTCCTTCTTCTGCGTGTCGAGACGGAACTTGACGTAGCTGCCCGGGGCATCTTCGATGACCTTGAGCGTGCCGTCTTCCGGCTGACGTGCCTTGACCTTGGTCGAACCACCCGGCAGGCTGGTCACCCACTGGTTCCAGTGCGTCCACCACGAACCGGCATTCTGGGTTGCACCGGCCAGGAAGTCTTCCGGGCTTTCCGGCAGATTGCCGTCGGTCGCGTCATTGGTCCAGTAGCCATACTTGTTGGCGACCGGCGGATTGACGATGCCGGCGATGTGGCCGGAGCCGCCGAGCACGAACTTGGTCGGGCCGGACGGCAGGCGGGCGCCCATGTAGGTGCTCTTCCACGGTGCGATGTGGTCTTCGATGGTCGAGATGAAGTAGCACGGGGTCTTGACCTTGGAGATGTCGATCTTGACACCGGCCAGCGTCAGGCCACCCGGTTCCTTGAGCAGGTTGCCGAGATACATGTTGCGCAGGTAATAACTGTGCATTGCGGCCGGCATGCGGGTCGAATCCGAGTTCCAGTAGAGCAGGTCGAACGGGAACGGATCCTTGCCCATCAGGTAGTTGTTCACCACGAAAGACCAGATCAGGTCGTTGGCCTTCAGCATGTTGAAGGTACCGGCCATTTCTGAGCCTTCGAGGAAGCCGCGCTCGGCCATCTTCTTTTCGAGACCGGAAACAGCGCCTTCATCAAGGAAGATGCCCAGTTCGCCCGGCTCGGAGAAGTCGAGCATGGTCGTGAAGAAGGTGGCGGAATTGGCGCGCTTGTCCTTCTTGGCGGCCATGTAGGCGAGCGTGGTCATGGTCAGCGTGCCGCCCAGGCAGTAGCCGGCCAGATTGACGCTGTCTTCGCCGGTGTGGGCACAGACCTGGTTGATCGCCTCGAGCGAACCTTCAAGCAGATAGTTCTCGAAGGACTTCTTGGCCAGCTTCTCGTCCGGGTTGGTCCACGACATGATGAAGGTGGTGTGGCCCTGGTCGGTCGCCCACTTGACCATGGAGTTCTTCTCGCGCAAGTCGAGGATGTAGTACTTGTTGATCCACGGCGGCACGATCAGGAACGGCTTCTTGTTCTGGTCGGGCGTGCTCGGGTTGTACTGGATCAGCTGGAACAGTTCGTTCTGGAAGATGACCTTGCCCGGCGTCGTGGCAACGTTCTTGCCCATCTCGAAAGCCGAGGTATCGGTCATGCGGATGCGCAGTTGGCCATCGCCGGACTCGACGTCGTGCAGCAGGTTGTTGAGGCCCTTGATCAGGTTCTGGCCGTGGCTCTTGACGGTTTCGCGGAAAACTTCCGGATTGGTCAGGGCAAAGTTCGACGGCGACAGCGCATCGATGTACTGGCGGGTGAAGAAGTTGACCTTCTGCTGCGTGGCTTCGTCGAGACCTTCGGTATCGGCGACGGTGTCATGCAGGTGACGGGCAGTGATCAGGTAGGACTGCTTGACGAAGTCGAACAGGAAATGCTGTTCCCACTCTTCGTCCTTGAAGCGGTTGTCACCCTTCTTCGGCGAGGCAACCGGTGCCTGCACCGGCATGCCCATCATCTTCATCGAGGTGTTCTGCCACAGCGAGAAATAGTCCCACATCATGTTCATCTGGGTCTGGGCCACCTTGTACGGATTGGCCAGCAGACGGGACGACAGGTCCATGAAGGCCTTGGCGACGCCGAGTTCATCGGTCGGCGCGCTGACGCCATCCTTGGCCTTCTTTTCAACGAAACTGGTGATCAGGCGCGAGGCGCGCTGGGCGACTTCGGCGTAGGTCTTGGCGATTTCCGCCGGATTGGGCAGATTGGCGCCCTTGTCTTCGGTTTGCTGCGACATGCTTGAAACTCCCTCTGTCAGTGCGCGGCTTTGGGCGACCGCGTGTAGCGAATTACCCCGTCGGCGTCGGTGCTGCGCGACAGCCGGCCGGCTTGTTCAAGATAATTCAGGTGAGCAATGGCCTCACCCATGGCGAACATGGTTTGATGCGTATCGAGTGCCCGCTGGAAGAGGGTCTCGAGTAAGTCTGCGGCGCTCTGTGGCGCTTGTTCACAACTGCTCTCCAATGCACGCAAGCGATCTTCATGGTGCGCGTGCAACGCCTCCACCCGGGCCCCTATTCCGAAGAAAGGCAGACCGTGCGAAGGTAACACCAGGGTCTTTTCCGGAATATTTCCTGTCAGTTCATCGAGTGACTCCAAATACCAGCCCAGGGCATCGGCATCCGGCGTCGCCGCGAACACGCTGACATTGGTCGATATTCTCGGCAAAAGCATGTCTCCGGAAACTAACACGCCGAGTTCGGGACAGTAAAGCGACATATGCTCGGGCGCATGGCCGTGGCCGATGATTATTTGCCAATCCAGGCCGTTGACCGTCACGACATCGCCGACCTTGATGCGCTGGTAATACTCGGGCAGCGCCGGTACCGCCTTGCGATAACCGGAGCCGCGCTTCTCGAACTTGGTCAGCCGTTCGGCATCCAGCCCGTGCTGGCGGAACTGTTCAACCATGAACCGGGCACCGTGGCCGCCGACCTCGTTCCAGACCACATGCGCAGTCAGGAACTCGCCGGTAGTCATCAGCAGCGTCGCTCCGGTTTTCTCCATCAGCCAGGTGGCGAGACCAAGATGGTCAGGATGAAAATGGGTGACGATCAGGCGCCGGACCGGCCCGTCAAGGCGCTCGATGATTGCCGACCAGGTGGCGCGCACGCCGTCATCAGGGAAACCGGTATCGATGATGGTCCAGCCATCACCGTCACGCAGCAGCCAGAGGTTGATGTGATCGAGCTGGAACGGCAGGGGCATGCGCAACCAGAAAACACCGGGCGCGACTTCCTTGAGTTCGCCGGCTGCCGGCGGCTGGGCGTGGGGATATTGGGGGAACATGAAACGAACCTTTTTATTTGAAGGAGCAAGTTACCATAGGCCTGGCCAATTGAAAAAACCCCCCTCTTCTGATTTACTGACGCGCACTTTGAGGAGACTCGTTTGAGCCAGCCGGCCATTACCTTTGCCATTTCCGATCTCGCCCGCGAATTCGGCATCACCCCGCGCACCATCCGCTTCTGGGAAGACCAGGGCATCCTGTCGCCTGAACGCGAGGGCAGCAAGCGGGTTTTCACCCGGCGCGACCGCGCCCGCCTGAAAATGGCCCTGCGCGGCAAACGCCTTGGCCTGTCGCTGGCCGAAATCAAGGACCTGATCGGCATGTACGCCTCGACCGAGGATGAAACGCCACAACTGCAGGAATGCCTGCGCATCATGTCGAAACGGCGGGAAGCTCTCGAACAGCAGCGCGAGGACATCGAAGCCATGCTCGGCGAAATTGACCAGTTCGAGCAGCAATGCCAGCAGGAGCTGAACCGCCGCGCCGCCAGCTGATATTTTTTTGCCAGGCAGTTGACGTTAACGTCAACGTCAATACAATCGCAGGAAAGCTGAATTCAGCATCAAGTTGCCAGGGAGCTTGAACTGCCGGAAAAATCCACACTGGCAGCGCAGCAAGCAGGCAATTCATAACTAGACGGAGACAAACCCTATGAACATTCCCAGCCTCGACTTCGGCCTCGGCGAAGACATCAACCTGCTGCGCGATGCGGTGAAAGCATTTGCCGATGCCGAAATCGCGCCGCGCGCCGCAGAAATCGACCGCGTGAACGAATTCCCGGCCGACCTCTGGAAAAAATTCGGCGACATGGGCCTGCTCGGCATGACCGCCGGCGAGGAATACGGCGGCACGAACATGGGCTACCTCGCCCACATCGTCGCCCTCGAGGAAATCTCGCGCGCCTCCGCCTCGGTCGGGCTGTCATACGGTGCACACTCGAATTTGTGCGTAAACCAGATTCGCCGCAACGGCACGGAAGCCCAACGCCAGAAATACCTGCCCAAACTGATCTCCGGCGAACATGTCGGCGCGCTCGCCATGTCCGAGCCAAATGCCGGTTCCGATGTGGTTTCGATGAAACTGAAGGCCGAGAAAAAGGGCGACCGCTACGTCCTCAACGGTTCGAAGATGTGGATCACCAACGGCGGCGATGCCGATACCCTGGTCGTCTACGCCAAGACCGACCCGGCCGCCGGTGCCAAGGGCATGACTGCCTTCATCGTCGAGAAGGGTTTCAAGGGTTTCACGCACGGTACGCACCTCGACAAGCTGGGCATGCGCGGCTCCAACACCTTCCCGCTCTTCTTCGACGACTGTGAAGTGCCGGAGGAGAACGTACTCGGCGGCATCGGCAACGGCACCAAGGTGCTGATGTCAGGTCTCGACTACGAACGCGCCGTGCTCTGCGGTGGTCCGCTCGGCATCATGGCCGCCTGCATGGACGTCGTCGTGCCCTACCTGCACGAGCGCAAGCAGTTCGGCCAGGCGATCGGCGACTTCCAGCTGATGCAGGGCAAGGTCGCCGACCTGTATTCGACCTGGCAGGCCACCCGCGCCTACGTCTATGCCGTCGGCCGCGCCTGTGATGCCAGCGACCACTCGCGCACCCTGCGCAAGGACGCTGCCGGCGCCATCCTCTATTCCGCCGAAAAGGCGACCTGGATGGCCGGCGAGGCGATCCAGACGCTGGGCGGCGTCGGCTACACCAACGAGTATCCGACCGGGCGTTTGTGGCGCGATGCAAAACTGTACGAGATCGGTGCCGGCACCAGCGAAATTCGCCGCATGCTGATCGGTCGCGAACTGATGGCGGAGACCCGCTGATGATGCGCCGCAGCAAAGGTAGAATGCTGATCAATCACGGGTTTTCCGTGGAAACCATATAACACGCTCCTGCCGATGCTCCGGACAGGAGCATCGCCACATGGAGCTGAACAGCATGCCCGTTACCTTACGCACCCTTACCGCCAGCGATACCGAAGCCCTCGAGCAGGTCCGCCAGTACTTCCGCAATTACGCGGCCTGGCTGGGTGTCGACCTGTCGTACCAGAATTTCGATCAGGAAATGGCTTCCCTGCCCGGCGCCTATGTCGCGCCGCAGGGCCGGCTGTTTTTTGCCGAAATCGATGGTCGACCGGCCGGCTGCGTCGGGGTGCGCCCGCTCTCCGACAGCGATGGCGTCTGCGAAATGAAGCGCCTCTATGTCGATCCGGAACAACGCGGCCATGGCATCGGCTCGACACTGGCACTGGCAGCGATCAAGGCGGCCAAGGAAATCGGCTACCGCAAGCTGATCATCGACACCCTGCCCAACATGCGCATGGCCGTGAAGCTCTACCGCGAACTGGGTTTCACCGAAGCGCCGAACTACTACCAGACGCCGGTCGAAGGCACGATGTTCCTGGCACTCGACCTCGACAACTGGTCGGAAGAGGAAATCCGCAACGAGAACCTCTCGCACCTGTTCGACTTCAATCGCGCCTGGGCGCAGCGCATGCAGGAGGTCGATCCGACCTACTTCAACAAGCTGTCCAAGCTGCAGGCCCCGGAATTCCTGTGGATCGGCTGTTCCGACTCGCGCGTGCCGGCCAACCAGATCGTCGGCCTGCTGCCGGGCGAAGTGTTCGTGCATCGCAACGTCGCCAACCTGGTGCTGCATACCGACATGAACTGCCTGTCGGTGATCCAGTACGCGGTCGATGTGCTGAAAGTGAAGCACATCATGGTCGTCGGCCACTACGGTTGCGGCGGCGTCGGCGCAGCACTCAACAAGACGCGGGTCGGCATCGTCGATTTCTGGCTGCACAACGTGCAGGAAGTCCACAACAAGCACCTTGCCCACATCAATGCCCTGCCCGAAGCGCAGCGCCATGATCGCCTGTGCGAACTGAACGTGCTCGAACAGGTGGTCAACCTTTGCCACACGCCGGTCGTCAAGGACGCCTGGATGCGCCAGCAAAAGCTCACCGTGCACGGCTGGCTGTACGGCCTCAAGGATGGCCTGATGCACGACCTCGGCATTACCGTCGATTGTCCCGAAGATTTACCCACCCGCTACGACGCCGCATTGAAGGCGTTGGAAGCATGATTTGATAACAAGCACGCAGGAGAAATCAGCATGAACGACCCGATTGTCATCGTTTCCGCCGCCCGTACCGCCATGGGGGCGTTTGACTCCGGCCGGCGCTGCGCGCCTTAACGTTCGCTGCGCGAAGTTAGCCTGCGCCGAAAGCCCCCATCTCATTTTTCCGAACAATTACCTGAGGAACCCGTCATGACCGATCCCATTGTTATCGTTTCCGCCGCCCGCACTCCGATGGGGGCTTTTCAGGGTGGCTTTGCCAGCCTGACCGCCGCCAACCTCGGTGCCGTCGCCATCAAGGCCGCCGTCGAGCGCGCCGGCATCGACGCCAACCTGATCGAGGAAGTGCTGATGGGCTGCGTGCTGCAAGCCGGCCAGGGCCAGGCCCCGGCCCGCCAGGCCGCCCTGCAGGCCGGCCTGCCGATTTCCGCCGGCTGCGCCACCATTCACAAGGTGTGCGGTTCCGCCATGAAGGCGACCATGCTCGGCCACGACGGCATTCTTGCCGGCTCCTACGGCGCAGCCGTAGTCGGCGGCATGGAGTCGATGACCAACGCCCCCTACCTGCTCGCCAAGGCACGCGGCGGCTATCGTCTCGGCCACGGCCAGATGTTCGACCACATGTTCATGGATGGTCTTGAAGACGCCTACAGCAAGGAAACCCGCGGCCGCCTGATGGGCACGTTTGCCGAAGAGTGTGCGACCACTTACGGTTTCACCCGCGAAGCACAGGATGAATTCGCCGTCCGCTCGACCACCCGCGCCATCGAGGCCAGCAACAACGGCTCCTTCGCCTGGGAAATCGCCCCGACCACCGTCGCCGGCCGCAAGGGCGACGTCGTCATCGACAAGGACGAAGGCCCGTTTGCGGTCAACGTCGAAAAAATCCCGACTTTGAAGCCGGCTTTCAAGAAGGATGGCACGGTCACCGCCGCCAATTCCTCGTCGATTTCCGACGGCGCTGCCGCCATGGTCCTGATGCGCGAATCGCAGGCTGCCAAGCTCGGCCTCAGCCCGGTTGCCCGCATCGTCGCGCACACCACGCATGCCGGCGTCCCCGCCCTGTTCCCGTCGGCACCGGTCGGCGCGATGCAGAAATTGTTCGCAAAAACCGGGTGGACCGCCGAGAGCGTCGATCTCTACGAAATCAACGAAGCCTTCGCCGTCGTCACCATGGCCGCGCTGCACGACCTCAAGCTCGATCCGGCCAAGGTCAACATCCACGGCGGCGCCTGTGCGCTCGGCCACCCGATCGGTGCCTCCGGCGCGCGTATCGTCGTTTCGCTGCTCGGTGCACTGAAGAAATACGGCAAGAAGCGCGGCGTTGCCTCGCTCTGCATCGGCGGCGGCGAAGCCACGGCCCTCGCGGTGGAAATGCTGTAATTGCCGCAAAAGGCCCTTCCGCTTACCTACGCCAAACTGGTCGCCGCGATGTTCTTTTGGGGAGGCACCTGGATCGCCGGGCGCATCATTGCCCGGGAGGTATCTGCTCCGCTCGGCATCGCGGCCATCCGCTTCGTGGTCACGGCCATGGTGCTGGCCGCGGCGCTCCTGCTTTCCGGCCGGACGCTGCCGCGCTTGCGCAGCAGCCGTGAGTGGGGCGTCGTCTGCGGACTGGGCTTTTTCGGGATATTTCTTTACGGCCTGTGCTTTTTCTACGGCTTGCAGCACATCACCGCCGGCCGCGGCGCACTGGTCGTGGCGCTCAACCCGGTGGTCATCGTGCTGGCCGCCTGGCTATTCGGCCATGAACGCATGAACCGGCGCAAGGCACTCGGCAGCGCGATCGCGCTGGCCGGCTGCCTGACGGTGATCGGCAACGGCAATCCACTGGCCCTGATCCAGGGCACGGTGGGGGTCGGCGAATGGCTGATTATCGGCTGCGTGCTGAGCTGGGCGGCGTATACCTTCATCGGCCGGCAGGCGACCAAAACACTGTCACCACTCGCCACGACACTCTACGGCAGCCTGGTCGGCGCGGCTTTCCTCGGGATCGCCGCCCTGGTTCAGGGTGACATGGCCCCGGCGACATGGTCCGGGCAGGTATGGGCCGCCATGCTTTTTCTTGCCATTTTCGGCACCGCCATCGCCTACACCTGGTTCACCGAAGCGGTGCACCAGCTGGGCGCCGGCCATGCCTCGATTTTCATTAATCTGGTCCCGGTGTTTGCCGTACTGCAGGCGGCGCTGCTGCTCGACGAGCGACTCGGCCTGTCGGTACTTGTCGGGGGCCTGCTGGTCATTGCCGGCGTCTGGCTCACCACACAACAAAAAACTTCTCTGGAGATTCGCACATGATTCTGACCCAAGAACAGGAAATGATCCGCGACACCATGCGCAGCTTCGCGCAGGAACGCCTCGCCCCCTTTGCCGCCGAATGGGACCGCAACCACACCTTCCCGGCCCAGGCCCTGAAGGAGCTCGGTGAGCTCGGCGCGCTCGGCATGGTCGTGCCGGAAGAATGGGACGGTGCCGGCATGGATTACATGTCGCTGGTCCTGACCCTGGAAGAAATCGCCGCCGGCGATGGCGCCACCTCGACCATCGTCTCGGTACAGAACTCGCTGGCCTGCGGCATCACCCAGAAATACGGCACCGATGCGCAGAAGGAAGAATGGCTGAAGCCGCTCGCCCGCGGCGAAAAGCTCGGCTGCTTCTGCCTGACCGAACCGCACACCGGCTCCGACGCCGCCGCGATCACCACCCGTGCCGACAAGGATGGCGACTTCTTCGTCCTCAATGGCGTCAAGCAGTTCATCACCACCGGCAAGCACGCCCAGATGGCCATCGTCTTCGCCGTCACCGACAAGGCGGCCGGCAAGAAGGGCATTTCCTGCTTCCTGATTCCGACCGCAACGCCCGGTTTCATCGTCGGCCGTACCGAAGACAAGATGGGCCAGCACGCTTCCGACACCGTGCAGATCATCCTGGAAAACTGCCGCGTGCCGGCCTCGGCGCTGCTCGGCAAGGAAGGCGAAGGCTACAAGATCGCCCTCTCCAACCTCGAAGCCGGCCGCATCGGCATTGCCGCGCAGAGCATCGGCATGGCGCGTGCCGCCTTTGAAGCCGCCGTGCGCTACGCCAAGGAGCGCGTCACCTTCGGTGTGCCGATCATCGACCACCAGGCAGTCAACTTCAAACTGGCCGACATGAACACCCTGCTCGACGCCGCCCGCCTCATGGTCTGGCGCGCCGCCCAATTGAAGGATGCCGGCAAGCCCTGCCTCAAGGAAGCCTCGATGGCCAAGATGTTTGCCTCGGAAGCCGCCGAGAAGATCGCCTCCGACGCCATCCAGATTCACGGCGGCGTCGGCTACACCAGCGACTTCCCGGTCGAGCGCATTTACCGCGATGTGCGCATCTGCCAGATCTACGAAGGTGCCAACGATATCCAGCGTCTGGTGATCGGGCGCTCTATCGCCGCCGAATAAGCAACAGCCAGCGGTCGACCGGTACAAAAGACAAAAAACCGGCGACCGCCGCCAACCTCACGGAGACAAACATGAACGAAACAGCAGAAAAGGCCCCGCTCGACTTCTGGTTCGATTTTTCCAGCCCCTACGGCTACCTGCTGGCCGAGAAAATCGACGCCGTCGCCGCCCGGCACGGGCGCAAGGTCAGATGGCACCCGATCCTGCTCGGCATCATCTTCCAGGCCACCGGCTCACGCCCGCCGGCCGACGGCATCAGCAGCAAGGGCCAGTACATGCTGCACGACTTCGCCCGCTCGGCCCGCCACATGGGCATTCCCTACAAGATGCCAAGCCGCTTCCCGCTGCCGACGCAGAACGCGGCGCGCGCCTATTACTGGCTGCACGGCCAGGACTGCGCGCTCGCCCGGCAGTTCGCGCACGCCGTCTATCGCGCCTTCTTCGTCACCGACCTTGATATTTCGTCGCCGGACACCGTGCTGGAAATTGCCGCAAATCTGGGCGTCGACCGTACGGCGCTGGCCGCCGCGCTGCAAAGCCCGGAAATCAAGGCCAGACTCAAGGACGAATGCACGCAGGCGCTGGCCGCCGGCGTCTTCGGCTCGCCGCACGTGATCATCGACGGCGAACACTTCTTCGGCGCCGACCGCCTGCCGCAGATCGAACACTGGCTGGAAAGCGGCGGTTTCTAAGCAGTAACAACCGAGAAAAACATGAAACGTATCTGTGTCTTCTGTGGCGCCAACCCCGGCCATAACCCGCTCTACCGCAACGAAGCCGAAAAGCTCGGCCGCCTGCTGGCGGCACGCGGCATCGAGCTGGTCTATGGCGGCGGCAATGTCGGGCTGATGGGCGTCGTTGCCGATGCCTGCCTGAGTGCCGGCGGCAGCGTCATCGGCGTCATTCCGCAGGCGCTGATGGGCAAGGAGGTCGATGGCCGCCATGTCGAGCACCGCGCGCTCAACCGCCTGGAAGTCGTCGACTCGATGCACACGCGCAAGGCGCGCATGGCCGAGTTGGCCGACGGCTTCATCGCCATGCCCGGCGGCTTTGGCACCTTCGAGGAATTCTGCGAGGTGCTGACCTGGGGCCAGCTCGGGTTTCACGTGAAACCGATGGGCCTGCTCAATGTAAACGGCTTCTACGATCCGCTGCTGGCGCTGTTCGACCATGCCGTCGACGAAGGTTTCCTGCGTCCGCAGAACCGCGCCATGGCACTGGCCGACAGCGACGGCGAACGCCTGCTCGCGGCGATGGCGGCATTCCAGCCGGAACCGGTCAGCAACTGGCTGAAACAGGAAAAAGAGTTGTAGCACCCCACCCGATTTTTCAGGCAACGCACACATAAAAGAAGCGAGGAGACATGACCATCCTGAAATCCCAACTCAACCCGCGCAGCGCCGACTTCCAGGCCAACGCGGCCGCGATGACCACGGTTGTCGCCGACCTGCATGAAAAGGTCGAGAAGATCGCCCTCGGCGGCCCGGAAGCGGCGCGCCAGAAGCACCTGGCACGCGGCAAGCTGCTGCCGCGCGAGCGGGTCAGCGCCCTGCTCGATCCCGGCACGCCCTTCCTTGAGATCGGCCAGTTCGCGGCCTACGGCATGTACGGCGGCGACGTACCGGCCGCCTCGGTGATCGCCGGCATCGGCCGCGTCGAGGGCATCGAATGCATGATCGTTGCCAACGATGCGACGGTGAAGGGCGGCACCTATTACCCGCTGACCGTCAAAAAGCACCTGCGCGCCCAGGAAATCGCCCTGGAAAACCGCCTGCCCTGCATCTATCTGGTCGATTCCGGCGGCGCCTTCCTGCCCATGCAGGACGAGGTCTTCCCGGACAAGGAACATTTCGGCCGCATCTTCTTCAACCAGGCCAACCTGTCGGCTGCCGGCATCCCGCAGATTGCCGCCGTGATGGGCTCATGCACGGCCGGCGGCGCCTACGTGCCGGCGATGTGCGACGAGTCGATCATCGTCAAGAACCAGGGCACGATCTTTTTGGGCGGCCCGCCGCTGGTCAAGGCGGCAACCGGTGAGGTCGTCTCGGCCGAAGACCTCGGCGGCGCCGACGTGCATACGCGCATCTCCGGCGTCGTCGATCATCTGGCCGAGAACGACGCGCACGCGCTGGCCATCGCGCGGCGCATCGTCAAGGATCTGAACTGGAAAAAGGCCCCGCCAGTCACGTTGACCGCCCCGACCGAGCCGCTGTTCAGCCCGGAAGAACTGTACGGCGTGATTCCGACCGATGCCAAGAAGCCTTTCGACGTGCGCGAGATCATCGCCCGCATCGTTGACGGCTCCGACTTCGACGAATTCAAGGCCCGCTACGGCACGACGCTGGTCTGTGGCTTTGCCCGCATCTACGGCTACCCGGTGGGGATCGTCGCCAACAACGGCATTTTGTTCAGCGAATCGGCCCTCAAGGGTGCGCATTTCATCGAACTCTGCGCCCAGCGCGGCATTCCGCTCGTCTTCCTGCAGAACATCACCGGCTTCATGGTCGGCCGCAAGTACGAAAACGGCGGCATCGCGCGCGACGGTGCCAAGATGGTGACCGCTGTCGCCACCGCCAAGGTGCCGAAATTCACCGTCGTCATCGGCGGCAGTTTCGGTGCCGGCAACTACGGCATGTGCGGCCGCGCCTACTCGCCCCGCTTCCTGTGGATGTGGCCGAACGCGCGCATCTCGGTGATGGGCGGCGAACAGGCGGCCGGCGTGCTGGCCACGGTCAAGCGCGACGGCATCGAAGCGGCCGGCAAGACCTGGAGCACCGAGGAAGAAGCCGCTTTCAAGGCGCCGATCCGCGAGCAATACGAGACGCAGGGCCATCCCTACTACGCCTCGGCACGGCTCTGGGACGACGGCATCATCGACCCGGCCGACACCCGCCGCGTCCTCGGCCTCGGCCTTTCCGCCTCGATGAACGCGCCGGCCGAAGAAACGAAGTTCGGCATCTTCCGGATGTAAGACGATGTACCTGCCCAAGCACTTCGCAGTCAGCGACCCGGCCCGCCTGCATGACCTGATGCGCGCCTTCCCGCTCGCCACCGTCGTCACGCACGGACCCGACGGGCTGGAGGCCAATCATGTGCCACTGCTGCTCGATACGGAAGCCGGCCCCCACGGCACGCTGCGTGGCCATGTCGCGCGCGGCAATCCGCTGGCGCGCCAGACGGTCGACAGCGAAATTCTGGTCATTTTCCAGGGGCACGAGTGCTACATCAGCCCTTCCAACTACGCGACCAAGGCCGAACACGGCAAGGTCGTACCGACCTGGAACTACTGCGCCGTGCATGCGCATGGCCGCCTGCAGCTGGTCGACGACACCGACTGGCTTTTGGCGCAATTGACGGCGTTGACCGCCGAACACGAGGGCGGGTTGGCCAAGCCTTGGGCGGTTGGTGATGCACCGGCTGATTACATCGAGAAAATGCTTGGGGCGATTGTCGGGATCGAGATTTCGATTGACCGTCTCATTGGCAAATGGAAGGTCAGCCAGAACCAGCCGGCGGTTAATCAGGCCAGCCTGGTTGAGGCGCTGGCTGGGCAGCCGATGGCGGGGCTGATTCGGGAGGGGGCTTCTTTTAAATGAGATCTCGCTCGATTCGGTATGGAGTTGCGTTGGATGAGCTTGGGGTTCCGTTTGACAGGCTTGGGGTTCCGCCTTGCGGGCGGGCGTACTTTCTTTTGCTTCGCCAAAAGAAAGTAGCCAAAGAAAAGGCGACCCCAGGCTACGCGGTCGGCGTTGCCGACTCCCCTGCGCTACTCAAAGGACCGGGCGGCTGCGGAACTCGGCCCTTCTCCGTTGCTCGGCGCTCCACATGGGGACCCGGAAAAGCGTCTCGGAACGACGGCTCTGCCCAGGAAGAAAAAAGGAATAGCCTTATTTTTAACGGTCGACCGCTGGAAACAACCCAAAACCATCTCTACCGGTTCGGCGGCGACGCCTTTCGGGTCCCCCTGAGAGGCGCTGAGCAACGCAGGCTGGCCGGGGGTTTCGGCTTGCGTCTGTCTGAGCCGCAGGCGAGTTTAGCAAGCCGCCCGGCCTGCCGAGTAGCGCAAGGGACCGGGCAACGCCCGGCGCCGACCCGGGGGTCGCCTTCTTCTTTGGCTACTTTCTTCTTGGCGAAGCAAGAAGAAAGTACGCCCGCCCGCAAGGCGGAACCCCAACGTAAAACAAGCGCTACACCCACCGTAGCCGAGACCAAGCACACCCCCACCAACTAAACAAAGCCCAAACAACAAAACGAGACAAACCATGCCCTTCCAAGCCCTGGAAATCGAACTCACCGGCCCGGTCGCCACGATCTGGATGAACCGGCCCGACCTGCACAACGCCTTCGACGAACTCCTGATCGCCGAACTCACCGCCGCCTGCATCGCCCTCGATGAAGACAAGGACGTCCGCGTCGTCGTCCTCGCCGGCCGCGGCAAAAGCTTTTCGGCCGGCGCCGACCTGAACTGGATGAAGCGCGCCGCCAACAACGGGCTCGACGACAATCTCAACGACGCGCGTGCCCTCGCCCGCATGCTGCGCACGCTGGCCGAGATGAAAAAGCCGACCATCGCCCGTGTCCAGGGCGCCGCGCTCGGTGGCGGCATGGGTCTCGCTGCCGCCTGCGACGTCGCTGTCGCCGCGACAAAAGCCGTGTTTGCGACCTCAGAAGTCAAATTCGGCATCATCCCCTCGGCCATTTCGCCCTACGTGCTACGCGCCATCGGCGCCCGTCAGGCGACGCGCTACTTCCAGTCGGCCGAGCGCATCAGCGCCGAACGCGCCCGCGAAATCGGCCTGGTACACGAATGTGTCGACGCCGAACAGCTCGATGCCAAGGTGCAGGAAATCGCCACCGCCCTGCTCCAGGGCGGCCCGCTCGCCCAGGCTGCGGCCAAGGACCTGATCCGCGCCGTCGCCGGCCAGCCGGTCAACGAAACCCTGGTCGAGGAAACTGCCCACCGCATCGCCCACCTGCGCGCCACGCCGGAAGCCCGCGAAGGCATTGCCGCCTTTCTCGATAAACGTTCGCCTGCCTGGATAGGGGAATAAGCCATGTTCAACAAGATCCTCATCGCCAACCGCGGAGAAATAGCCTGCCGGGTAATTAAAACCGCACGCCGCCTCGGCATCCGCACCGTCGCCGTCTATTCCGAGGCCGATGCCAATGCTCGCCATGTCCGCCTCGCCGACGAAGCCGTGCTGCTCGGCCCGGCCGCCGCCCGCGAGTCCTACCTGGTCGCCGAGAAGATCATCGACGCCTGCCGGCGCACCGGCGCCCAAGCGGTCCACCCCGGCTACGGCTTCCTTTCCGAGAATGCCGATTTCGCCGATGCGCTGGCCGCGGCCGGCATCGCCTTCATCGGCCCGCCGGCTTCGGCGATCCGCGCCATGGGCTCGAAGTCCGAAGCCAAGAAACTGATGGGCAAGGCGGCCGTGCCGCTGACGCCGGGTTACCACGGCGACGATCAGACGCCAGAATTGCTGCACAAGGAAGCCGACCAGATCGGCTACCCGGTGCTGATCAAGGCGGCAGCCGGCGGCGGCGGCAAGGGCATGCGCCTGGTCGAGAGAAGCGAGGATTTCCCCGATGCGCTGGCCTCCTGCAAGCGCGAGGCGATTTCCAGCTTCGGCAATGATCACGTGCTGATCGAGAAATACATCACCAAGCCGCGCCACATCGAAATCCAGGTCTTTGCCGACAGCCTCGGCAACTGCGTTTACCTGTTCGAGCGCGACTGCTCGGTGCAGCGCCGCCACCAGAAGGTGCTGGAAGAAGCGCCCGCCCCCGGCATGAGCGAGGAGCGCCGCCGCGAGATGGGCGAAGCAGCGGTTGCCGCAGCCAAGGCGGTCGGTTACGTCGGCGCCGGCACGGTCGAGTTCATCGCCAATCAGGACGGCTCGTTCTACTTCATGGAAATGAACACCCGCCTGCAGGTCGAACATCCGGTCACCGAGATGATCACCGGCCAGGACCTCGTCGAATGGCAATTGCGCGTCGCCAGCGGTCAACCGCTGCCGCTTGCGCAAAACCAGTTGCAGATCCGCGGCCACGCACTCGAAGCACGCATCTACGCCGAGGATGCGAACAAGGGCTTCCTGCCCTCGACCGGCCGGCTGATCCGCCTGACGCCGCCCGCCGAGTCGATCAACGTCCGGGTCGATACCGGCGTCGAAGAAGGCGACGAGATCACGCCCTACTACGACCCGATGGTCGCCAAGCTGATCGTCTGGGACGAAAACCGCGCTGCCGCACTGGCCCGCATGCGCAAGGCCCTGGCCGACTACCGCGTCGCCGGCGTCACCACCAATATCGATTTTCTGTCGCGCCTTGTCGCCTGCCCGGCCTTTGCCGGCGCCGACCTCGACACCGGCCTGATCGAACGCCAGAAGGAATTCCTTTTCCCCGCCGCCCAGGCCGTGCCGCGCGATGCGCTGCTGGTGGCCACGGTCGGCGAACTGCTCTGGGAACAGCATGCAGCCCGGCAGGCCGCCAAAGGCAGCGGCGATCCGTTCTCGCCCTGGCACGCCCGCGACGGCTGGCGCATGAACCTGAGTTCGGCGCGCACGATCAGCTTCCGCGATGGCGAAACGCTGGTCGACGCGCATGTCCGTTATCAGGACGATCACTGGCGGATCACGCTGCACGGTGAAACGACGCAGGCACGCGGCAAGAAACTGGATGGCGACCGTTTTGCCGTCGAACTCGACGACCGCCGCCTGATCGCCAGCGTCGTTGGCGTAGACGGGAAACGCGCCGTATTCCTCAACGGTAGCACGTACTCACTTCTGCGCGATGACCCGCTGCACCGTGTCGATGCCGGGGACAGCCACGGTGGCGGCCTGACTGCGCCGATGCCTGGCAAGGTCGTCGCCCTGCTCGCGCAGGTCGGCCAGAAGGTGGAAAAAGGTACGCCGCTGCTGATTCTGGAAGCGATGAAAATGGAACACACCATCACCGCCCCCGCCACCGGTACCGTCAAGGCCTTCTGCTACGCAGCCGGCGAACAGGTCAGCGACGGCGCGGCATTGGTCGAATTCGAGACAAACTAAGCCCCTCCCCCTTCAAGGGGGAGGCCGGGTGGGGGATGGGTCAGAGAATGCAAGGACAAGACAACACGTGGTTGCAAAAAAACCGGATTCCTCAGGAACTCAGGAAAGAAGCAACTGACGCCGAGCGCTTTCTCTGGCGATTCCTGCGCGGCAAACAGCTTGGCGTGAAGTTTCGGCGCCAACATCCTTTCAGCAACTGTGTTCTCGATTTTGTCTGCCTGGAACGGAAGCTGGTCATAGAACTTGATGGTGGGCAACATGCGGAAACAGCTAGCGCAGACAATGAACGGACGCGCTTCCTTCAGGTAGCAGGCTTTCGGGTGCTTCGTTTCTGGAACAATCAGGTTTTTCAGGAAACGGAAGCAGTCATCGAAAGCATCATGGCCGCACTTGCCCAAACCCATCCCCACCCTGGCCCTCCCCTTGAAGGGGAGGGAGTACACGAGGTCCATCCATGAATCTCCCCAGCAAAGTCAAAATCGTCGAAGTCGGCCCGCGCGACGGGCTGCAGAATGAAAAACAGGTCGTCCCGACCGAAATCAAGATCGAGCTGATCGAGCGGCTGGCCGCAGCCGGGCTGCCGGTCATCGAGGCGACCTCCTTCGTGTCGCCGAAATGGGTGCCGCAGATGGGCGACAACACGGCGGTGATGCAGGGCATCCGCCGCCGGCCCGGTACGGTATACGCCGCGCTGACCCCGAATTTGCAGGGTTTCGATGCCGCGATCCAGGCCGGGGCAGATGAAGTCGCCATTTTCGGTGCCGCATCCGAGAGCTTTTCCCGGAAAAACATCAATTGCTCGATTTCCGAGAGCCTGAAACGCTTCGAACCCATCGTTTCTGCGGCCAGCGCGCTGGAAATCCGCGTCCGCGGCTATGTTTCCTGCGTCGTCGGCTGCCCTTACGAAGGCGACATCGCCCCCGAGCAGGCGGCCAGCGTCGCCCGCACCCTGTACGACATGGGCTGCTACGAAGTGTCGCTGGGCGATACCATCGGCGTCGGCAACCCGGCCAGCGTCAGCCGCATGATCGAGGCCTGTGCGCGCAAAATTCCGGTCGAGCATCTCGCCGGGCATTACCACGACACCTACGGCATGGCGATTGCCAACATTTACGCCTCGCTGCAACTCGGCATGGCGACTTTCGACAGCTCGATTGCCGGGCTGGGCGGCTGTCCCTACGCCAAAGGTGCCTCCGGCAATGTCGCGACCGAAGACGTTGTCTATTTATTAAGCAGCCTGGGCATTGAAACCGGCATCAATCTGGCTACACTGACGGCTATCGGTGACTGGATTTCCAGGACCATCAATCGCCCGAACGGCGCCAAGGCCGGCCGGGCCATCTGCGCCAAGAATGCCGAGTGAGCCTTTTCTCTGCCGTTGCTGATTTACTGAAGCCGTCCCCCCCGCCCGCTGCCAGCCTGCAGGCTGCAATCGACCACGTCATCGGCATGGTCGATCCCTTGCTGCGTGTCGTGCCCAACCTCGAACGCCAGCTTGCCCCCGCCGTCGAGCATGCACTCGCTTACTGCACAGGGCTGGTCGCGGCGCTGCCCGGCCCGATCGACATCGACCGCCGTGCCTTCGGTGCCGACCCGCTGATCCATGCGCTGTTCGCAACCGCGGGCGACATCGACGAAATGCTCGGCCGCTGCCACAAGTTGCAGGATTTTCTCGAGCAGCCGGAATCCTTTGCCGAAGAATATTTTTTCGCCATGCTGGCTGCCCGCCGGCAGCAGAAAAAGCAGTTCGGCATGGCGCAGCAGGGCGACATCATCCGCAACGACGTGGCGCAGGAAATCCTCTATTTTTCCGACCAGACCCTGGTCGAACCCGACAACGATCCCGAACTGACCCGGGAACGCCTGCGCACCAAGGCGCTGGAAAGCCTGCTGCATTCCTTCAATGCCCACGTCGATGCGCTGCGCCGCGAACGGCAGAGCCTGCGTAGCGATGCCTCGGTCGAGCACGCGCAGTTCGCCGCGCAAGGCAAGAGCATGGAGCAGCACCTGGCCGAATCGCACACCCGGCACCTCGCCGAACTCGATTTCCGCCTGCGCCAGAATACCGAGTTGTTGATGCCCGAACATCTGGCCGATTCACTCTGCGACTTCCTGCGTACACCGGAAACCGCGCTTTTCCTGCGTCCGGTCAACATTACGGTCGACCGGCTGGGGGTCGTGCAAAAGACGCCGACCGACGACACGTCGGCGCAAACACTGAATTTCCCGGAACTTATCAGCCGCGACCGGCGTCAGCACATAGCCATGCTCGTCCGGATTCCGCGCCAGGATGCCCTGGCAGCCCTGGAAAAAGTGCGCGACCGGCAACACCGTTACATCCTGATCTGATGCTTGCTTCCCCCTGTATCAACCTCTGCAAGATGGACGCGCAGAGCGGCCTCTGTCAGGGCTGCCACCGCACCATCGACGAAATCACCCGCTGGTCGCGCAGCGACGATGCCGGTCGCGCGCTGATTCTGGCCGCTGTCGCCCGCCGCCGCGAGCAAGCCGGTGCCGCTACCAACCATTGCCCAACGAAATCCCATGGATAACCTGGAAGACCTCTACCCCTGCGTCGGCATCTGCGAGCTCGACCCCGATTCCGGCTACTGCCTGGGCTGCGGCCGGCCGCCGCTGGACGAGCCGCAAGGCGATGCGGCCGGCAATTCGCCCGTAGATACCCCCGCTCCCGCTGACCACGCTCTGGATACGCCGGCATGAAGCCTGGCCTGCCGGACTCGCTGCTCGTCCTCGAGCGCGGCTGGCTGTCGGCCAACAACATCCTGTGTTTTGACGGCCCGGAAGCAACGCTGATCGACAGCGGCTATGTCACGCATGCGGCGCAGACCGTCGAACTGGTCGGCAATGCGCTGGACGGTCGACGCCTCAAAAGACTGATAAATACCCACTCGCACTCCGACCATATCGGCGGCAACGCGGCGCTGCAGGCCGTCCATGGCTGCGAAATCGTCGTCCCGGCCGGCTTGCATGCAGTGATTGCCGACTGGGACGAAAACGCCCTGCTCCTCTCGCCGCTCGGCCAGCAAGGCGGCCGCTTCCAGCACGACAGCCTGCTCGCGCCGGGCGACCAGTTCGCCATGGGCGGCCTGAACTGGCAGGCGCTGGCCGTACCCGGCCACGACATGGAAGCGCTCGCCTACTACAACCCGGAGCGGCGCATCCTGATCTCCGGCGATGCGCTCTGGGAAAACGGCTTCGGCGTCATCTTCCCGGAACTGCTCGGCGAGGCCGACGGCCTGGCGAGCACGCGGGCAACGCTGGAAATGCTCGCCCACCTGCCGATCGACATCGTCATTCCCGGTCATGGCAGCCCGTTCGCAGCGGTCGACCTCGCTTTCGAGCGCGCTTTCCGCCGCCTCGACAGTTTCGCCGCCAGCATCGACAAACTGGCCTGGCATGCGATCAAGGTTATCGCTTCCTTCGCCATGATGGAAAAACGCCGTCTGCGCGAGACGGACTTCGCCGGCTTCATCCTCGGCCTACCCTTTGCCGTCGACGTAAACAAACGCTACCTCGACCTGCCGGAAGACCTGTTGTGCGAGCGCCTCGAACGCGAGCTGCTGCTGGTCGGCGCGCTGCAGCTCGAAGACGGCTGGCTGAGCGCCGGCTGAGTTTTTCATGCCGGTAGCAACCGGCTGCTACCCGCTGTCCTGCGATATGCCGAGAATGTCCCTTGCCGCAATATCAATTCCAAGGAGACAAACATGGCAGCGCAGAAAATCCTCATGCTCACCGGTGACTACACCGAAGACTACGAAACCATGGTGCCCTTCCAGGCGCTATTGATGGTCGGCCATACGGTCCACGCCGTCTGCCCGGGCAAAAAGGCCGGCCAGCAGGTGCGTACCGCGATCCACGACTTCGAGGGCGACCAGACCTATTCCGAGAAGCCGGGCCACAATTTCACGCTCAACGCCAGCTTCGATGAAATCAAGGTCGAGGACTACGACGCGCTGGTCATTCCCGGCGGCCGCGCCCCGGAATACCTGCGCCTCAACCCGCAGGTGATTGCCGCCGTGCAGCATTTCGCCAATACCAATAAACCGATTGCCGCGATCTGCCACGGCGCCCAGCTGCTCGCCGCGGCTAGCGTGCTGGCCAGCCGCACCTGCAGCGCCTACCCAGCCTGCGGCCCGGAAGTGAGCGCAGCCGGCGGCATCTATGCCGACATCCCGGTCGACCAGGCCAAGGTAGACGGCAAGCTGGTCACCGCCCCGGCCTGGCCGGCGCATCCGGACTGGCTGGCCAAGTTCCTGCAGGTGCTGGGAACGCGCATCGAACTCTGATGTCGTATCCGGGCGGCCAGTCGCGGCCGCCCTTTCCTCAGCACTGGAGGCAGCGATGTGCGAGCTTTACGTCAAGGCCGACCCCATCCTCTACGAGTCGCGTTCGCGCTCGCTGCGCATCCACGGCTGCGTCACCAAGATCCGCCTGGAAAACCTGTTCTGGGACATCCTGGCCGAACTCGCCGCGAGTGACGGATTCACAACCAACCAGCTGATCGCCCGGCTTTATGATGAATTACTGGCCTATCGCGGCGAAATCGACAATTTCTCGTCCTTTTTGCGCGTTTCCTGCCTGCGCTACCTGACCCTGAAAAAGGGCATGGAAGAACGGCCAAGCCTTGCTGTCGTCAGCAAGGCGGCAGCCTGAACGAGGCAGAAAAAATGCCAATAGGCTTTTGTGATAACCAGCGCCCAAGCCCTGTGCCGCTTGTTGCAAGGCAAACGAGACAGACCTGAAACAACAAAAATGTAAAGCATCAGCAATCTGCGCCAAAATTTGCCGGATAAGTATAATAAAACCCTAATTCACAAAGGGGTTTTGCCATGAGTTTCCGTAACCGGCTGCTGCTCGGCATGACACTGATCATGGCCGCCTTCATCACCGCAGTTGTTGTTGCCTACGGCGGCCTCCACTCCTCCTCCGCCCAGTTCGGCGCTTTTCTCGACGGCGTCGGCAGCCTCAACCAGGGCTACCGCGAAATGTATGCGCAAGGCTTGCAGATGGGGCAGGCATTGCGCAATATCGTGCTCGACCCGGCCAATCCGAAAGCCTTCGAAAATCTCGAAAAGGCGCGCAAGGATTTCGCCACAGCGCGCGATACGGCCAGCCGGGCCGCCGCCACCGTCGACGGTTTTGCCAGTTCGGTGAGCCGTCTGGAGCCACTCGCCAGCGCCCAGGCCGACGCCCAGAAACAGGTCATGGAAGCACTCAAGAGCGGCCATCTCGACGAAGCGAAAACCCTGATCAACAGCAAGGAAACGCCGGCCTGGCGTGCCCTCAAGAAAGCCCTGCTCGATGATATCGAGGCTCTGCAGAAGCTCACCGAAACCCATCGCAGCGAAGTCACCAGCCAGGTCGAACGCGAGCAGAAAATCATCCTCGGCCTCGCCCTGCTCGCCGTGGCGATCGGTATCGGCAGCGTTGTAACGACGCTCGCCTATGTCCGCCGCGAACTCGGCGGCGAACCGGCTTACGCCCGCCAGGTGGCCAATGCCGTGGCAACCGGCGATCTCACCCAGCCGATCAGCCTGCTCGGCAACGACCGCGACAGCCTGCTCGCCGCCCTCGCCGCCATGCAGGAACACCTGCGCCAGCTGGTCGGCACGCTGTCCGGCCATGCCCGCGATGTAGACCAGACCGCCCGCCAGGTCGCCGATGCCACCGATCTCGTTGCCGCCGGCAGTACGCAACAACTGCAGTTGGCCAGCGCCATGGTCGGCAATACGCAAAACCTGACCGGCAGCCTGAACGAAGTGATGAGCGCCGTCAGCGAAGCCGAGCGCATCGTTGCCGAATCGGGCAGCATCTCCGACAGCGGCGCCGCTCTGGCCGGCAGGACGGCGGTCGAAACCGAAGCGATGGCCGAGTCGGTACGCGTGACCGCCGGCCATATCCAGGAACTCGGCGCCCAGTCGGTACAGATCAACTCCATCCTTGGCGTCATTTCCGACATCGCCAGCCAGACCAATCTGCTCGCCCTCAATGCCGCCATCGAAGCGGCCCGCGCCGGCGAACAGGGGCGCGGCTTTGCCGTGGTGGCCGATGAAGTGCGCAAGCTGGCTGAAAGGACCACGCAGTCAACCGCCGAGATTTCCGCCATGGTCGACCGCATCCGCAACGGTACCCAGCGCGCTGTCGAAGGCATGGAATCAGGACTGCTGCAGGTCGGCCACAGCGTCGAACTGTCGCATCAGGCGCGCGAGGCTTTCAATCGCATGAACGCCAGTTCGCTCGAAGTCAGCCAGGTCGTGCAACGCATTGCCCAGGCCATTGATGTCGAAAGTCAGACCGAGCACGCTATCCAGTCGCACGTCGAACAAGTGCAGGCATTGATTGAGCAGAACGACCGGGCAATGCGCGACGTGGTCGGCTCGGCCGGTCGCCTGAAAAACGTCTCGGGCGCCCTCAGCCAGTCGGTCGCCCGCTTCCGGGTTTAAGCGGAACCCAAGCGGCGCTTGCGCTCGGCGCTGTATTCCCACCACGGCTGCGCCGCTTCGCCAGCCATGAAACGCGTGATCGAGATGAAGACATCGATCACGCAGGGGTCGTGGCGCTGCCCGGTCACGGTGCAAAGCTGCGCGTACATGGCGTAGGGATCGCGCCCGACCAGTTGGGCCGGCTCGCCAATGCCGATCAGACGCAGATCAGCGGCACAGGCCGGACCAATATTGGGCAAATCGGTGAGTTGACCGAGCCGGCACCGGTCGACCTTGGCCGGATGCATGTTTTCAGGTCCGCGGCATGGCCTGTTGCACCAGGCGTACCCAGTAGCTGACGCCAAGCGTCAGCAGTTCGTCGTTGAAATCGTAATGCGGATTGTGCAGCGTACAACCGCCAGTGCCCGGCCCGTTGCCGAGCCAGACGTAGCAGCCCGGCTTTTCGCGCAGCATGTA
Source organism: Quatrionicoccus australiensis (assembly GCF_020510425.1). Taxonomy (NCBI): domain Bacteria; kingdom Pseudomonadati; phylum Pseudomonadota; class Betaproteobacteria; order Rhodocyclales; family Azonexaceae; genus Quatrionicoccus; species Quatrionicoccus australiensis. The sequence continues at coordinate 2,156,390 of NZ_JAHBAH010000001.1, read as the reverse complement.
GGCGAAGTCCTCCGCCCCCATCGACGGCAGGATGTCAGTGAGCACACGCTCTTGTCCAAACACAGAGCTGGCGACAGCCTGACAGAATTTTGCCTCGGCAGGACTGTTGACCGTCGGCGGGTAACGATGATCGAAATGCACCGTGATCTGGGCGCCGTTGGCGGCCGCAATGCCACTGCACAAACGCTCGATGGCGCGCTCGACGTTCTCCTGCACCTCGGGCTTGAAACTGCGGATGGTGCCGCGCAAGACGACCTCTTCCGGAATGATGTTCCAGGCTTCGCCGGCATGGAATTGCGTGACGCTGACCACCGCCGACTCGCAGGGATGCAGCGTGCGGCTGACCACGGTCTGCAGCGCCTGTACCAGTTGCGCGCCGGCGACGATGGAGTCGACGCCCTGGTGCGGCATCGCGGCATGGCAGCCGTGCCCGCGCACGAAAATCTCGAAGGCACAGGTGCCGGCCATCACCGGGCCCGGCATCGCCATCATCTCGCCGACCGGGATGCCCGGCCAGTTGTGCAGGCCGAATACCGCATCGACCGGGAAACGTTCGAACAGGCCGTCCTCGATCATCACCGCGGCACCGCCCTCCGACTCCTCGGCCGGCTGGAAAATGAACACGGCGGTGCCGTCAAAGTCGGGATTCGCTGCGAGATAGCGCGCCGCGCCGAGCAGCATCGCGGTATGCCCGTCGTGGCCGCAGGCGTGCATCTTGCCCTGGTGTTTCGAGTGGTGCGGAAACTCGTTGAGTTCGCAGAGCGGCAGCGCATCCATGTCGGCACGCAGGCCGATCATTTTCTCCGACGAACCCGCCCGCAACACGCCGACGACGCCGGTTTTGGCGATGCCACGATGCACTTCCAGGCCGTAACGCTCCAGTTCGCGGGCGACCAGTTCGGCCGTCCGGTTCTCGTCGAAAGCCAGTTCGGGATGCGCGTGGATATCGCGGCGCTGGGCGGTCAACTCGGCGAGAAAGGGCAATTCGAGCAGGGGAAGGGGCGAGGGCATGAGCATCTCCTTGTTTATTTCTATTATGCCGCGGGTTGCCGGGCCGCGCCGCGTTGATTATGCTCTGGCTGATGGAACTCATTCTCATCAGCGGCCTTTCCGGCTCAGGCAAGTCGGTTGCCCTGCACCTGCTCGAAGATGCCGGCTACTACTGCGTCGACAACCTGCCGGTGTCGATGCTGACGCTCTTGGTCGGCATGCTCAAGGAAGAACAGATCGCCAAGGTGGCGGTTGCCATCGATGCCCGCTCCGGGCATGGCATCGAACTTCTGCCGGAAAAGCTGCTAAAGCTGACCGAAAGCGGCACACGCCACAATTTCCTGTTCCTGCACGCCAATCAGGAGACGCTGCTCAAGCGCTACTCCGAATCGCGCCGCCGCCACCCGCTGGCCACCGCCGACCAGACGCTGGAAGAGTCGATCCGCGCCGAGCGCGACATGCTGACCCCGATTTCCGATCTCGGTCACCGCATCGACACCAGCGGTCTGAAAGCCAACGCGCTGCGCGAATGGGTGCGCCAGTTCATCGAAGCCGAACCCGGCCAGGGCCTGACCCTGATGTTCGAGTCCTTCGGTTTCAAGCATGGCCTGCCGCTCGATGCCGATCTCGTCTTCGACGTGCGCTGCCTGCCCAACCCGCATTACGACACCGAACTGCGCCCGCTCACCGGGCGCGACCAGCCGGTCATCGACTTCCTCGAAGGCGAAACGGAAGTCCGCCGCATGCGCGACGACATCAGCCGCTTCGTCAGCAACTGGCTGCCCGCCTACATCCGCGACAACCGCAATTACCTGACCGTGGCCATCGGCTGTACCGGCGGCCAGCATCGTTCGGTTTACATCGCGGAATGGCTGGGCCGCCAGTTTGCCCGGCAGGCCCGCGTTCTGGTCCGCCACCGTACGCTGGCCGGCTGAGCGGCCTTTCCTTGCCTGCCTGCCCACACCAGCCGCCATGCATTGGCTGAACCTGCTCCGCCCCGGCGACTGGCTGGTCATGCTGCTCGGCGCCCTGGCCGTCGGCGGCAGCATTCCGCTCTTCTGGCAAGGCGGCATGGCCGAGCGCGCGATCATTCGCCAGGAGGGTCAGGTCTTTGCCGAAGTCGACCTGCGCAGCCGCAAGCAATTCGAAGTCAGCGGCCCGCTCGGCACGACACTGATCGCCATCGAGCCCGGCCGCGCCCGCGTCATCTCCGATCCCGGGCCGCGCCAGTATTGCGTCAAGCAGGGCTGGCTGATGCGCCCCGGCGAAATCGCCATCTGCGCCCCGAACCGCGTCAGCGTCCAGATTGCCGGCCGGACCAAGGTCTATGACTCGATCAGTTACTGAGCACGCGTCTGGTGCAGGCGCTGCCATTCATGGCGAGGCGAGCGCGACAGACAATACTCGCGCCGAAGGCGCAGCAAACTCGTCGCGAGGAGACCCCGGGCCACGGCCCGGCGTGACTCAAATCGTGGTCACCGCCGAAGACCGTCGCGTCGCCTGGCTGGCTACCGCAGCGGTCGGCCTGTCGCTGGTCGATGCGGCGATCCCGTCGCCGCTGCCCGGCGTCAAGCCGGGCCTTGCCAATATCGTCACCCTCGTCGTCCTCGCCCGCTACGGCTGGGGCACGGCGGTCTGGGTCAGCGGCCTGCGGGTTTTGGCCGGCAGCCTGCTACTCGGCTATTTCCTAGCGCCCGGCTTCTTCCTGTCGCTGACCGGCACCACGCTCAGCCTGCTCACCCTCGGCCTCGCCCGGCATCTGCCGCAGCGCTGGTTCGGCCCGGTCAGCCTGTCCATCCTCGCCGCCTTCGCGCATATCGGCGGCCAGTTGCTGCTCGCCCGCGCCTGGCTGATCCCACACGACGGCGTCTTCCTGCTCACCCCGGTCTTTGCCGGCGCGGCGCTGGTCTTCGGCACCATCAACGGCCTGATCGCGGCTAAACTGCTGGCTGAACCCGCCCCACCGGAAGTCCGCTAATGCCCAAGACCATCTGCCTTGCCCTGACCGGCGCCTCCGGCATGCCCTACGGCCTGCGCCTGCTGGAATGCCTGCTCACCGCCGGCTGCCAAGTGCAGTTGCTCTACTCGCAGGCCTCCCAGGTCGTCGCGCGGCAGGAACTGGATTTTGAATTGCCGTCACGGCCGAGCGAGGCCAAAGCTGCCCTGCTCGCCCGCTTCCCAACGGTCGACGCGGAAAAACTGGCCGTTTTCGGCCGCGAGGAATGGTTCGCGCCGGTCGCCTCCGGTTCCAACCCGCCCGACGCGATGGTCGTCTGCCCGTGTTCGATGGGCACGCTGGCCGCCATCGCCCAGGGCCTGGCCGACAATCTCATCGAACGCGCCGCCGACGTCGTCCTCAAGGAAGGCCGCAAGCTGGTGCTGGTTCCACGTGAAACGCCGTTCTCGGCCATCCACCTCGAAAACATGCTGCGCCTGTCACGCGCCGGTGCCGTCATCCTGCCGCCCAGCCCCGGTTTCTACCAGCACCCGCAAAGCGTGCAGGACATCGTCGACTTCGTAGTCGCCCGCGTCCTCGACCAGGTCGGCGTGCCGCACACCTTGATGCAACGCTGGGGCGAATGATGGGCTGGTTCGATTTTTCCCGCACGCCATCCGGCCCCGTCGTCGAAACCATGGACATTCCGCTCTTCCCGCTGCAGACCGTGCTCTTTCCCGGCAGCGTGTTGCCGTTGAAGATCTTTGAGCAGCGCTATCTCGACATGGCCGCCGCCTGCATGAAGGAAAGCAAGCCCTTCGGCATCTGCCTGATCGCCAGCGGCGAAGAAACCGGCCCGGCTGCCGAACCGCACCCGGTCGGCACGCTGGCCGAGATCGGCGACTGGGAAATGGAACAACTCGGCATCCTGCAGATCACCGCGCGCGGCAGTCGCCGCTTCCGCATTCTGGAAAAACGCCTGGGCGCCGCCCAATTGCAGGAAGCACGCGTCGAGATCATCTCCGACAACGGCCCGCTCGCCGTGCCGCCCGAGCGCCAGCGCCTGCTGCCGCTGCTGCGCCGCGTGGTCGGCGACCTCGGTCCGGAGCGCATGCCGGAGCCGCATCATTTCGACGACGCGGAATGGGTCGGCTACCGCATCACCGAGATCCTGCCCGTCCAGAATCTCGCCAAGCAAAAGCTGCTCGAACTCGAAGACCCGCTCGCCCGCCTCGAAATCCTGGAAAAATTCCTCGACCAGCGCAAGCTGCTTGGCTGACAGCAAAATCGCTGCTTTTTAGCGGTCGACCGCTTAAAACGGGCAACTTTCAGGCGATCTGTCTCGCCTGCAAAAAATCCTGCAAGGCCGCCGCGACCTCAACCACCGGACCCGCCCAATCGCCGCGCTGCGTCTGCCAGAACAAGCGCAGGGAAGGGTACCACGGGCTGTCGCTCTGCCCTTTCTGCCAGCGCCAGTCGGATTTATAGACGGGAAGCAGCATCCAGCACGGCACGCCAAGCGCACCGGCCAAATGAGCGACCGAGGTATCGACCGTGACCAGCAGGTCGAGCCCGGCCAGCGCCGCCGCCGTATCGGCAAAATCGCCAAGCTGTGACGCGAGATCGACCAGCGGCTGTCCGGCGGGAGGCGGCGGCAATTCGAGCGGACTCTTCTGCAGGCTGAAGAAGCGCACGCCGGCAATCGCCCACAGCGGCGCCAGCGTTTCCAGGCCGGGCAGCGAACGATCGGCATCGTTGCTGTGCAACGGATTGCCGCGCCAGACGACGCCAACGCGCAAGCCCTCGCCCGCCAACAGCGGTGCGAAACGCTCGCGCCGCAGCGGGTCAGCAAACAGATACGGAACCGCCGCCGGAATCGTCGCCAGCGTCGTGCCGGCATGCAGCGGCAAACTGAGCAGAAAGACCCAGTAATCGTGCGCGGCCAGATACGGTGCCGCCTCGCCCAGTTCAAGTACGACATCCGGCCCGGCCAGCGTCTGCAGCAAGGCCTTCTGCGCCGCCCGGCAGACCAGGGTCAGGCGTGCCGGCCCCTGCGCCTTCAGCCAGACGAGATAGCGCACGAACTGGATCTCGTCGCCCATCCCCTGCTCCGGCAGCACGACGATGGACTTGCCGGCCAGCGACTCGCCCTGCCATTGCGGGCAAGGCGGCAAACGCACGGCCGGACCGCTGCCCGCCTCGACATAGACCTGCTGCCGGCTTTCGTAAAGCGGCCAGCCTTCCGCCAGACGCCCCTGCATGAGCAGCAACTGGGCAAGATTCATCCGCCCCTGCAGATAATCCGGCTGCAGACGCAGCGCCTCGCGAAAACTCACCTCGGCCTCCGCCTCGCGGCTGGTATCGACGAGCAATACGCCAAGATTCGAATGCGCCGTGGCAAACGCCGGATCGAGCCGGATCGCCATCCGATAAAGACTTTCCGCCTCCACCTCGCGCCCGGTCCGGGCGAGCAGTGCCGCCAGGTTGGAATGGATCTCGGCCGAATCGGGGGCCAGCGCCACCGCCCGCCGCTGGTGATCCTCCGCCATGTCCAGACGCCCGGATTTTTCCAGCAGCAAACCAAGATTGGCGTGCAGGTTGGCATCGTCCGGCAGCAGTTCCAACGCCTGGCGATAAGCCGTCTCGGCCGCCGCCGGCTGGCCAAGCCGCTCGCGCGCCAGGGCCAGGCTGTTCAGGGCATGGATCGCGGCCGGGTCGGCGGCAAACAAGGCCTGCCAGCCATCGGCAGCTGCAGCGTCATCTCCCAGGCGCTCCGCGCAAGTCGCCGCAATTTCCAGCAACTCGGGATGCAGCGGCGCCAAGGCCAGCCCCATCCGCGCCGTGCGCAAGGCCGCCGCATCGTCGCCCTGCAGGAACTGCAACTCGGCAATTTCGAGGAAGGGATTGTTCATTCGGGTTCCAGGACGGTCGACGAGAGAAAAACCTGCGAATCGCTTGTCGACCCGACAACAAAAAAGCCAACCCGTTGAGGTTGGCTTTTCAATGACAGATCAACGGCCTGTCTGAATCAGTTGGAGCGGGCGATGGGAATCGAACCCACGGCTCTAGCTTGGGAAGCTAGGGTATTACCATTATACGACGCCCGCTCTGGGTGACTGGCCGCCATTCTATGCGCAGAAGGCGGTCGGTTCAATCTTTCTCAGGAGTCGGCGAGCGTGCGGTACTGGCCGGCGTGGAAAAGCAGTGGGGCGAGTTCGCTGGCCTGGGCGTAGCGTTCGACGCGGCCGATGAAGATGGTGTGGTCGCCGCCAGCGGTTTGCGTTGCGTTGGCGACTTCGAAAGTCGCGCAGCAACCGGGGAAAACCGGAGCGCCGCCGGCGCCGGCGTGCCAGTCGATGCCGACGAAGCGGTCGGCCGGCCAGGTGGCGAAACGGTTGGAGAGATCCTTCTGGTCAACCGACAGGATGTTGATCGCGTGATGGCTGGCGCGCTGGAAGGCGGCCAGGTTGTGCGAGCCGTTGTCGAGGCACCAGAGGACGAGCGCCGGGTCGAGCGACACGGCGGAAAAGGAATTGACGGTCAGCCCGATGGGATGGCCATCCGGATCGATGGCGGTAACGATGGCGATACCGGTAGCAAATTGCCCGAGGGCGTTGCGCAGGGCGCGGGTATCGGCTTGAGCTTGAGACATCGGGGGGTCCGGCGGAAAAAGGCCGTATTATCCGTGCTCCCGCCCCCCACGTCGAGGCAGAATTGGCCGTTCCGCATTCCTTCACCATCCGCCTGATCGCCTGGCAGAAAGTCGCCGGGCGCCACGACCTGCCCTGGCAGAACACGCGCGATCCTTACCGCATCTGGCTTTCCGAGATCATGCTGCAACAAACGCAGGTGGCGACGGTGGTTCCCTATTACCAGCGTTTCCTCGCCAGCTTTCCCGATGTCGCCGCCCTCGCCGCCGCGCCGATCGAGGCGGTGATCGAGCATTGGGCCGGCCTCGGCTATTACGCCAGGGCGCGCAACCTGCATCGCTGTGCGCAGCAGATCGTGGCGGTGCACGCCGGAAAATTCCCGAAAAGCAGCGAACAGCTGGTGGAATTGCCGGGCATCGGCCGGTCGACCGCGGCGGCGGTGGCTGCCTTTGCCTTCGGGCAGCGCGCCGCGATTCTCGACGGCAACGTCAAGCGCGTGCTGTGCCGGCATTTCGGCATTGAGGGTTTTCCCGGCGCAGCGCCGGTCGACCGTGCGCTCTGGCAACTCGCCGAGTCGCTGCTGCCGGAAAGCGATATCGAAGCCTATACACAGGGCCTGATGGATCTCGGCGCGACGCTATGCACGCGCGGCCGGCCGCGCTGCGGCTACTGCCCGCTTGCCGCCGAATGCGTCGCCTGCCGCGACGGGCGCCAGGGCGAACTGCCGCAGGCCAAGCCGCGCAAGGCTGTGCCGGAGCGCAGCAGCAGTTTCGTGCTGATCAGCGACGGCCAGCGCCTGTTGCTCGAAAGGCGCCCGCCGAGCGGCCTGTGGGGCGGCCTGCTGGTGCCGCCCGAAGGCGAGCCGGCCGACGTGCTCGCCCGCCTTGGTCTGCATGTCACCGAACAGCGCGAGCTGACGCCGTTCAAGCATGTGTTCACGCATTTTCGCCTGACCCTGCAGCCGGTGCTGTGCGAGGTGGCGACAAGTCAGGCCTGTGCCGAGCCCGGCCTGGAATGGGTGGAAATTGCCAAGGCCGCCGACGCCGGCGTGCCGACGCCGATCCGCAAACTGATCAGGCAGGTTGCCAGCGCAGCGGACTGAGTCCCCAGCGCTCGTAGTTCTCGGCGCGCACGATCTTGCCGTAGTGATTGCCGACCTTGCGCGACAGGTCGACCTCGACCGGCGTCACGTACTGCTGCCGGCCGGCATGGTAGATGACACGCACCAGCGGGCTGAGCAGATTGTCCTGATGCAGCTCGTCGACCACGGCGAGATGGCCGCTTTCCAGCAAAACCAGCGTCCCGACCGGATAGACGCCGACCGTACGCACGAAAGCGGAAACCAGCGTCGGATCGAACTGCGTACCGCCTTGCTCGAAGAGCTGGCGCAGCACCAGTGCCGGCGACATGGCCTGGCGATAGGGGCGATCCGACGTCATCGCGTCGTAGGTATCGACAATCGCCGCCATGCGCCCGGCGGCGGAAATTTCGTCGCCCGCCATACGATAGGGATAGCCGCAGCCGTTGTAGCGCTCGTGGTGTTCGAGCACGACGGCGACCGAGGTCTCGGACAGGCGCGAGGTCGCCTCGAGCACGGCCAAGCCTTCCTCGACATGGCTCTTGACGGTCGAATACTCGGCCTGCGACAGCATGCCGGGCTTGGTGATCAGGGTTTCGTCGAGCGCCGCCTGGCCGATGTCCTTGAGCATGGTGCCGATCGCCAGTTTTTCGATTTCCGGGTCGGGCAGGCCCTGCTGCAGGCCGAGCGCGATGATCAGGCCGGCAGTGGCGACGGCGTGGTCGGCGGCATAGGCATCGCGGGTTTTCAGGCGGGCGAGCGGCACCAGCGCATCGGGATTGCGCCGGATCGACTCCAGCATCTTGCCGATCAGCGGCTCAAGGCGCGCCGCGTCGACTTCACGACCAATCTGGGCGGCAATCATCAGCTCGTTGAGCATGCTGCCGGCGTCACTGAGCAGACGCGCGGCACGGCGCCGCTCTTCACCCAGCGAAACCTGGCGCGGTCCAGGGGCAAAACGTTCGGCCAGCGACAGGAACTTGCGCTCGAACTCCGTCGAACTACGTTCGGGTGGCGGCGGTGGCGGCGGAACGTCGATACCGCGGCCGAGATCGATACTGACTTCCTCGATGCCTTCGTAGACCAGCTTCTGGACATGCGCCTCGTCGCGGATCATGAAGCGGCGCTGCCAGATGTTGTGTTCCAGCCAATGCTTGTGCAGATCCACGACATACATGCCGGGCAACAACTGGCCAATCGGAATTTTGCGAATCATGAATGCGGCTCGCCTACTGCCCCGGCGCTTCGGCTGCCCGACGCGCGGCCTTGTCCATCTTTTCGGCAACCCGGGCGGCGTGTTCCTGCTGCTTGCGGCGCTGTTTTGCCGCATCGTCAGCCTTGCGCCGGGCACCTTCCGCCGCCTTCCTCTCCTTGTCGGTGCGGATTGCTGCTTCGCGGCTTTCCGCTTCGTCACGCAGCGCCGCAGTTTCTGTCTGGCGTGCCTGCAACTCGGCGGCGCGTTTGGGCGCCTCGGCACGCTGCTGGCGGTCATGCTCGCTCAACTGCTCCTTTTTGACCTGACGCTCGATGGCCTTGCCTTCATTTTCGAGCAAGCGCGCCTGGCGGGAAACCACCATGTATTCTTCACGACTCTCGTTCAGGCAGCTATTGACGAGAAACTTGTGCTCGCACTCGGCATCCTTCAGCGCCTGAACGCGTGCCGCCTCGGCCTGGCGCTGCTTGCCTTCGGCCTGCAGGGCAGCCGCCTTGTCGAGACGCGCCTTCCAGTCCTGCTCCAGGGCCGGATCGACAGCCTGGTCGGCCAGGGCGGGTGCCGCCAGGCAAGCCAGGCTGATCAGGCAGGCAGCCAGTGATAGGGATCGATATTCCATTTTTCGTAATTCTCAAAACTGGCGATGCGGTCCTGAACCTTGGAGATATCCACGGTTTCGGGCGGGATGTAGTGTTTCTGGCCGGCGTGGTAAAAAATCCGCACCACCGGTTCGAGCAGGTTACCTTCATTCTGCTCGACGACGACGCCGAGCCGCTTGCTTTCGAGCTGGACCAGGGTGCCGGTCGGATAGACGCCGATGGCGCGGATGAAGGTTTTGACCAGTTGCGGGTCGAAATGGTGATCGCTCCACTCAAGCAGCTTCTTCAGCGCCTGCGGCGGCGGCATGCCCTTGTGATAGACGCGCTCCGATGAAATGGCGTCATAGACATCGACAATCGCCGCCATCTGGCCATACAGCGAGATCTTTTCGCTGCCCAGGTGGCGCGGATAGCCGGTGCTGTCAAAACGTTCGTGGTGCTCGCCGACCACCTGCAGGGCGATCTTGCTGATGCCGCCGCTTTGCTGCAGCAGCACAACGCCCTGCACGACATGCGACTGCATCTTGGTGAACTCGGCGTCATCGAGCTTGCCCGGCTTGTTGAGGATCACGTCCGGGATGCTGGCCTTGCCGACATCGTGCAGCAGGCCGCCCATCGCCAGTTCGCGGATATCTTCCTTGGCCAGCTTCATGGCACGGCCAAAGGCGACAAGCAGCGCGCAGACGCTGACCGAGTGCTCGAAGGTGTAATCGTCGTGGTTCTTGAGGCGGGCCAGCGGCAGCAAGGCATCCTGATTGCGGAAGATGGACTCGACGGTGCTCTCGACCAGCGGCGCCAGACGGTCGACCTCGATTTTTTGCCCTAAACGGACATCTTCCATCAGGTTGCGCACGATCTTGTTGGCTTCGCCGTGCAGGCGCCGGGCGCGCGCGGTTTCCTCGCGCAGCTCGACCACCACCGGCCGCTCCGACTTCTTGGCGGCGATTTCCTGCATGCGCTGCTCAAGCTCGGCATTGACCTCGCTCTGCGTGCGCGCCTCCCAGACATCGGCGCCCTTGACGGTGTCGATGTAGAGCTCGCGGATGCCGAGTTCGATGATCTTGCTCACCGTCGCCTCGTCGCGCACCTTGAAGGTGCTGGAAACGAAGGGATGATCCAGCCAGCCACAATTGAGGTCGTGGATGTACATGCCCGGCTTGAGCTGTTCGGAGCGAATCTGCTTGATCATGCGCGGGATTTTAGCAGCCCGCCGCTATAATCTGCCGCCTCATGATTGCACTGCGCCAAGTCACCTTCGCCCGCGCCGGCCGCCCGCTGGTTATCGATGCCTCCGTCCAGATCCACCCCGGCTGGAAAGTCGGCGTCGTCGGCGCCAATGGCTGCGGCAAATCCAGCCTGTTCGCGCTGCTTGCCAACGAGCTGCACGCCGAATCGGGCGATGTCGAGATCCCGGCCAGCTGGCACATCGCCCGCGTCGCCCAGGAAACGCCGGCCCTGCCCGATACGGCGCTTGAGTTCGTGCTCGACGGCGATCTCGAACTGCGCCGTGTCGAACGCGAACTGGCCGCCGCCGAAGCGCGCGGCGACGGCGTCGCGATCGGCCACCTGCATGCCCGTTACGGCGAAATCGAAGGTTATTCGGCCAAGGCGCGCGCCGCCGAAATCCTGCACGGCCTCGGTTTCAAGGATGCCGACTTCACGCGCACGGTCGCCGAATTCTCCGGCGGCTGGCGCGTCCGCCTCAACCTGGCGCGCGCCCTGTCCTGCCGCGCCGACCTGCTGCTGCTCGACGAGCCGACCAATCACCTCGATCTCGACGCCGTGTTCTGGCTGGAAACCTGGCTCAAGAACACGCCGGCAACGCTGCTGCTGATTTCACACGACCGCGACTTCCTCGACGCCGTGGTCGGCCAGATTCTCGCCATCGACCTGCAGCGCCTGACCCTGACCAGTGGCGGTTATTCCGATTACGAACGCGCCCGCGCCGCGCGCCTGGCGACGCAGCAATCGGCCTACGAAGCGCAGCAGCGGCAGATTGCGCATCTATCCAGCTACATCGAGCGCTTCCGCGCCAAGGCGACCAAGGCGCGCCAGGCGCAGAGCCGGATCAAGACGCTGGAACGCATGGAAATGGTCGCTGCGGCACACGCCGATTCGCCCTTCCAGTTCAGCTTCCGGACGCCCAGCGCCCTGCCCGATCCGCTGCTGAGCATCGAAAAAGCCTCGGCCGGCTACGCCGACCGCAAGATCCTCGACCATGTCTCGCTCGTGCTGCGTCCGGGCTGCCGCATCGGCCTGCTCGGCCGCAACGGTGCCGGCAAATCGACGCTGATCAAGCTGCTCGCCGGCGCCATCGAACAGCAGGGCGGCGAGCGCAAGGAAGCCAAGGCGCTCAACATCGGCTACTTCGCACAGCACCAGCTCGAACAGCTGCGCCCCGACGAATCGCCGCTGCAACACCTGGTCCGCCTCGAACCGACGACGCCGGAGCAGGAACTGCGCGACTACATCGGCGGCTTCGATTTCCGCGGCGACATGGCAATGCGCGCCATCGAACCCTTCTCGGGCGGCGAGAAATCCCGCCTGGCGCTGGCTCTGCTCATCCGCACCAAACCCAACCTGCTGCTGCTCGACGAACCGACCAACCACCTCGACCTCGAAATGCGCGAAGCCCTGACCTTCGCCATGCAGGACTTCGAAGGCGGCATGGTCTTCGTCTCGCACGACCGCCACCTGCTGCGCACCTGCGCCGACGAACTGATCCTCGTCGCCGACGGCAAGGCCAGCGAATTCGACGGCGACCTCGACGACTACGCCGCCTGGCTGGCCGCCCAGCGCAGCGCCGAACGCGCCGCCGAGCCGGAAATGGCCGCCGAAAAGAACGAACGCCTGCAGTCGCGGGCCGATGCCAAGGCCAATCGCCAGGCCATCCTCAGCCAGCGCCGGCCACTGCTCAAGGAAATCGAGCAACTCGAAAGGAAGCTCGCCAAGTGGAACGAGGAAAAGGCAGCACTGGAAACCGTGTTTGCCGATCCTGACTTCTACACATCGGTCGACCGCGCAAAAAGCGAAGAAATGCACAAGCAGGCGGCTTTGCTTGGCGAACAGATCGATGAGGCGGAAATGCGCTGGCTGGAGGTGCATGAGGCGCTGGAGGGGTTGCCAGCGGTTGACTGACCTCCGGTTTTGCTCTTTTTTGGGCTTAGTCTCGGCTACGGTGGGTGTTGTGCTTGTTTTACGTTGGGGTTCCGCCTTGCGGGATGTCTCGCTTACGGAAGATGTTGTGCTTGTTTTGCGGCTCTGTTCCGCCTTGCGGGCGGGCATACTTTCTTTTGCTTCGCCAAAAGAAAGTACGCCCGCGCCGCAGCGCGGAAAGCAGCGGTTAAGCGCCCAACGCAGCCTGCCCGCCAGGCGGACCACAGCCGTAAAACGAGCACATCATTCCACCAAAGAAGCGCCCTCACCGGTCAACTCCCCCAAAAACCCCAAAACCAGCCGAATCCCATCCCTCATAAGGTAAAATCGCCCCCTTCCGAATACCTCCGCAGGAGCCAACCCGTGCAAATCGTCTGCCTCGACCTCGAAGGGGTCCTTGTTCCCGAAATCTGGATCGAATTCTCCAAGCGCACGGGCATTCCCGAGCTGATGCGCACGACGCGCGAAGAGCCGGATTACGACAAGCTGATGACCTATCGCCTGAACATCCTGCGCGAGCACAAGCTCGGCCTGCCGGATATCCAGAAGGTGATCGCCGAAATGGGCCCGATGCCGGGCGCGCGCGCCTTCCTCGACAAGCTGCGCGAGGATTACCAGGTCGTCATCCTGTCCGACACCTTCTACGAATTCGCGCATCCGCTGATGCGCCAGCTCGGCTGGCCGACGCTGTTCTGCCATTCGCTGGAAGCCGACGCTGCCGGCATGCTGGTTGCCTACCACCTGCGCATGCCGAACCAGAAGCAGGAAGCGGTCAAGCGCTTCAAGGAGCTGAACTTCAAGATCGTTGCGGCCGGCGACTCCTACAACGACACGGCGATGCTCGGCGAAGCCCACGGCGGCATCCTGTTCCACCCGCCGGAAAACGTCATCCGCGAATTCCCGCAGTATCCGGTCGTCCTCAATTACGACGACCTGCGCAGCGAAATCGACAAGGCATTTGCTAGCTGCTAGTCGTTAGGATCGAGTTGCCTAGCAAGATCAAACCCACTAGGTCCTCGATCCTAATACCTCAATCCTCAGTTTATTGCCTGAGATCCAGTGACCTAGCAAGACCAACCCCACTGGATCCTCGATCCTAATAGCTCGATCCTAAAACATGCATCGCGACCGTTTCTACACCCTTTCCGCTTCCTGCCCCGACCAGGTCGGCATCATCGCCCGCGTTTCCGGTTTCATCGCCGGCAATGGCGGCTGGATTCTCGAGTCGAGCTTCCACTCGGACGTGCTGAGCGGTCGCTATTTCATGCGCATCGAGATCAAGGCGGATTCGCTGCCCTGCCTGCTCGCCGAGTTCCGCGAACGTTTCCGCACGGAAGTCGCCGAACCCTTGTCGATGACCTGGCAGATCAACGACAGCGCCGTCAAGAAACGTGTCGTGGTGATGGTTTCCAAGCAGGAACACTGTCTCTACGACCTGCTGGCGCGCTGGCAGGCCAAGGAACTCGACATCGAGATCCCGTGCGTCATTTCGAACCACGACACTTTCCGCGGTTTCGTCGAATGGCACGGCATCCCCTTCCATCATGTGCCGGTCACCGCCGACAACAAGAAGGCGGCCTACGCCGAGATGCAGCGCATCTTTGAGGATGTGCATGGCGACACCATGGTGCTCGCGCGCTACATGCAGATCCTTTCGCCGGAACTGTGTGCCGCCCTGGCCGGCAAGATCATCAACATCCATCACAGCTTCCTGCCCAGCTTTGCCGGCGCCAAGCCTTATCACCAGGCCTATGAACGCGGCGTCAAGCTGATCGGCGCGACCTGTCATTACGTGACCGCCGAACTCGATCAGGGACCGATCATCGAGCAGGACGTCATCCGCATCGACCACTCCGATTCGCCGGAAGACATGGTGCGTTACGGCAAAGACATCGAGAAGACGGTGCTCGCCCGCGGCCTGCGCTACCACCTGGAAGACCGGGTGCTGGTGCATGGCAACAAGACCATCGTATTCCGCTGAGCCGATGCTGATCCGGCGCGAAGATTCGCTGCTGCTGGTCATCGACCTGCAGCAGAAGCTGGCGCCGGCGATTCATGACGGCGAACGCGTCGTCGCCAATTCCGTCCGCCTGCTCGAAGCTGCCCGCCAGCTCGATGTGCCGGCCTTCGTTTCCGAGCAATACGTGCGCGGCCTCGGCCCCAGTCTCGAAGCCGTCCGCGCGGCGGCACACGACGCCCGCTTTTTCGAGAAAACGCATTTCTCCTGCACCGCCGAGCCCGGCGTGCTCGATCTGCTGCGCAGCGCGCAAAAGCAGCAGGTCATCCTGACCGGCACCGAAACCCATGTCTGCGTGCTGCAGACAGCTTTCGGGCTGCTTGCCGCCGGTTTCGCGGTCTATCTGGTCGCCGATGCGGCCTCTTCGCGCACGCCGGAAAACCGCAGCGCCGCCATCGAACGCCTGCGTGCAGCCGGAGTCGGCATCGTCACCACCGAGATGGTTCTCTTCGAGTGGCTGCACGCCGCCGGCACCGAGCAATTCCGCGCCCTCCTCCCGCTCATCAAGTAAGTCCCTGCCTGGCGGTCGACGCCTGAAAAAAGGCAAAAACCGGCATTGCCGGCAAAAAAACGGGCACCCGAAGGTGCCCGAAGGAGAGAGACTACAGAGATTTTCAAGCTTGCTTCTGGCAAGCTTGAGACCGGTCGCAGGACCGGCCTCCAAACAACGATCTTAGTGGTGGTAAGCGGTTTCGCCGTGCGAGGTGAGGTCGAGACCTTCACGCTCTTCGTCTTCCGGCACACGCAGACCGATGACGATATCCACCAGTTTGTAAGCAACGAAGGAGACGACGCCAGACCAGACGATCACGGTACCGACACCCCAGGCTTGCGAGATCAGCTGAGCGGTCATGTCGTAGGCACCAACAGCGTTGGCAACGTAGTCATAGACGCCCGTGCCGCCGAGAGCCGGATCAGCGAAGACACCGGTCAGCATGGCACCGAGGATGCCGCCGACGCCATGGACGCCGAAGACGTCGAGGGAGTCATCAGCACCGAGCAGCTTCTTCAGGCCATTGACGCCCCACAGGCAAACCACACCAGCCAGCAGGCCGATGATGATGGCGCCCATGACACCGACGAAGCCGGCAGCCGGGGTGATCGCAACCAGACCGGCAACGGCACCGGAAGCAGCACCCAGCATCGACGGCTTGCCCTTGAGCATCCATTCGGCAAACATCCAGGACAGCGCGGCAGCAGCCGTGGCAACCCAGGTATTGACCATGGCCAGAGCAGCACCGCCAGAGGCTTCGAGAGCGGAGCCGGCGTTGAAACCGAACCAGCCGAACCACAGCAGGGAAGCACCGATCATCGTGAAGGTCAGCGAGTGCGGAGCCATGGCAACATTGCCCAGACCGGTACGCTTGCCAATCATGTAGGCACCGACCAGGCCGGCAATAGCAGCATTGATATGCACGACGGTACCGCCGGCGAAATCAAGCGCGCCCTTCTGGAACAGGAAGCCAGCCGTCTTGCCGGCAGCTTCGCCAGCAGCAGCATCGATGTAGGCATCAGGACCCGCCCAATACCAGACCATGTGAGCCATCGGGATGTAGGACAGCGTGAACCAGATCACCATGAAGACCAGCACGGCAGCGAACTTGGCACGTTCAGCAAAGGCGCCGACGATCAGGCCGCAGGTAATGGCGGCGAAAGCGCCCTGGAAGATCACGTAGGCCAGCTCGGAAATATTGACACCCTTGGTGAAGGTTGCAGCAACGGAATCAACCGTCACACCCTTCAGGAAGAGCTTGTCGAGCACGCCGAAGAATTCGTTACCTTCGGTGAAGGCTGCGGAGTAGCCATAGACCACCCAGAGCAGCGAGATCAGCGAGAAGGTGACGAAGACCTGCATCAGCACCGACAGCATGTTCTTGGTGCGGACCAGACCGCCGTAGAACAGGGCCAGACCGGGGATGGACATCAGGATGACCAGCGCGGCGCTGACCATGACCCAGGCGTTGTCACCCTTGTTCGGCGGAACCGGTGCAGCAGCCGGAGCGGCTTCAGCGGCAGGGGCGGCCTCGGCAGCCGGAGCTGCGGCAGCGGGAGCAGCAGCGGCCGGGGCCGTCACTGCTTCAGCCGGAGCGGCCTTCTCTTCAGCCCAGGTCGGCGCGGCAAAACCGACGGCGCCGAGCAGGGCGAGCATTGCAAATAGGCGTTTCATTGCGCGATCTCCTTACAGGGCATCGGTACCGGTTTCACCGGTACGGATACGAATGACTTGTTCGAGTTCGAAGACGAAAATCTTGCCGTCACCGATCTTGCCGGTGCTGGCGGATTTTTCGATGGCTTCGATGACCTGGTCGAGTTGCTCGCTCTTCACGGCAGCCTCGATTTTGACCTTCGGCAGGAAATCGACGACATATTCAGCACCCCGATACAGCTCGGTGTGCCCTTTTTGCCGGCCGAAACCCTTCACTTCAGTGACCGTGATGCCTTGCACGCCAATGGCGGAAAGCGCCTCACGCACTTCGTCAAGCTTGAACGGCTTGATGATGGCGGTAACGAATTTCATGAGTAGTTCCTCACAAGGGTTGATATTGGTTGCTTCCCCGCCAGCGCCGGCCGGGTCACCAGCGGGGAAGTTTTAAAGCGGATTAGAAAGTCTTGGTGATGGAAGCAGCGAGAACCTGCTTGCCGGCGTTCTTGCCAGAGAAGTTGTAGTCGCCGTTCAGAACCTTGTGATCGGCGTCGGTCGCGGTGTAAGCCAGACCAACCACAGCAAAGCCGAAGTCCTTGGTCACGCCCAGCTTGATATCGTTGTAGCTGGCAAAGCTGTTGTTCTTGACGTTCTGATGGCCGATGTGGGCGATGACATTCAGGGTTTCATCGATCGGGTAGGTCATGGTCAGATCGATGTAATCACTGCCCTTACTCTTCGTATCGGCAGTCGTATTACCCCAACCGATGAAGCTGGTCAGCGCACGGTTGTACTTCAGCGTGAAATACTTCCAGCTACCGGCAATGTAGGCTTCCGTCGTGTTGGCAGTAACCGCGGTGCCAGCAACATTGAAGTCACCCGGGTAGAAATAACGAATGGCACCGACGTCATAGGAGAAGTCGCCGATCGCGCCCTTGTAACCAGCGTAAAGGTCGAGTTCGATGTTGTTGTCTTTTTGATAGACGTAATCGCGACGATTCACCCATTCAATGGAAGAAGCCCAGGCGCCGACATAGATACCGCTCGAGTGAGCATAATCGACACCGCCCTGGATGGCTGGCTGATGCTGGCTCTGCGTGATACCGCGGAAAACGTAGTTGGTCACGGCGCCGATGTTGGCGGTGAAAGTGTGCTCAGCCGGGGCAGCGGCTTCTTCAGCGAAAGCCGGAGCGGCGAAAGCACCAACCAGTGCCAGAGCGATCAGGGATTTTTTCATTGTTTCTCTCCTACAGTACAGTTTGAATAGCATGAAATAAAAGTGTGCCGAACAGAAATAGCACGAGGCGTGCCAGGTGTTTTTTTTAATAAAAATCAACAATTTGCAACTGGCATCAGGGAATCAGCACCAACTTGGCGCACCAAATGCGTGCAGTTACAGACTGTCACGCACCACATACGAGCGGCATTCCAAAATGAGTCCAACATGCGCTGTGATAAACTGGAATTCTACGGAGGAAAGTCATGCTAGACCCCAAAACCCTTGAAGATTTCGGCGCCAAAATCAGCGCGCTGCTCGCCAATTCACCCGCACGGGATATTGAAAAGAATGCCAAGGCCGTGATCAGCGGCCTGCTCGGCAAGCTGGACCTGGTGACACGCGAGGAGTTCGATGTTCAGGCCCAGGTACTGGCCCGAACCCGTGAAAAGCTGAAAGAACTCGAAACCCGGGTCGAAGCGCTGGAAAAGGCACGTCAGGCTTAAAACATGGCACTGGCCGTCGCTCACAGTCGCGGACTCGACGGCCTCAATGCACCACCCGTTCTGGTCGAGGTGCATATTGCGAGCGGCTTGCCCAGCTTCACGCTGGTCGGCCTGCCCGATACCGAAGTCAAGGAAGCGCGCGACCGCGTCCGCGCCGCCATTCTCAACTCCGGCTTCGAATTCCCCGCCAAGCGCATCACCGTCAATCTGGCACCGGCCGATCTGCCCAAGGAGTCCGGGCGTTTCGACCTGCCGATCGCGCTGGGCATTCTCGCGGCGAGCGGTCAAACCCCGGCCAAGGCGCTGGCCGATTATGAATTTGCCGGCGAGTTGTCGCTCTCCGGCGAACTGCGCCCGATTCGCGGCGCGCTCGCCATGGCGCTGCAGACGGCCGGCAATGGCAAGGCCTTCATCCTGCCCGAATCCAGCGCCCGGGAAGCCGCACTGACCGGGGCCGACAATATTCTTGCGGCCAGTTCCCTGCTGGAAGTCTGTGCGCATTTGGCCGGGCAGCAATTGCTCGCAGCGGCGCCAGCGGTCGACACGGAAAAAACACCTGTTTTCCCCGATCTTGCCGAGGTGCGCGGCCAACATCAGGCCAAGCGCGCCCTGGAAGTCGCGGCAGCCGGCGGCCATTCCCTGATGATGATCGGCCCGCCCGGCTCCGGCAAATCGATGCTCGCCGCCCGCCTGCCCGGCCTGATGCCGGCATTGGATATTGAAGCCGCGCGCGCGTCCGCAGCCGTCCTGTCCTTGGCCGGGCAATTCCGCCCGGAAGCCTTCGGCATCCGCCCCTATCGCCAGCCGCACCACACTGCCTCGGCGGTCGCCCTGGTCGGCGGTGGCAATCCGCCACGTCCAGGGGAGATCAGCCTGGCGCACCAAGGAATATTGTTCCTTGACGAAATCCCGGAGTTCGACCGAAAAGTCCTCGAAACCCTGCGTGAACCGCTGGAAACCGGCCGTATCCATATCGCCCGTGCCGCCCGTCATGCCGAATTCCCGGCCGAATTCCAGCTGGTCGCCGCAATGAATCCGTGTCCTTGCGGCTTTCACGGTCACAGCAATGGCAAATGCCGCTGCACGCCCGACCAGATTGCCCGCTACAAAGGCCGTCTGTCCGGTCCCTTCCTCGATCGCATCGACATCCTGATCGAAGTCCCGGCGCTGCCGGCCGAGGCGCTGAGCGGCAAGAGCGATGGCGAATCATCGGCCGACGTGCGCAACCGTGTCGAACCGGCGGCAGCCCGGCAATACGAGCGCCAGCACAAGCCGAATGCGCGGCTCACGGCCGGCGAGGTCGAAATCCACTGCACGCCGGATGACAAGGGCGCCAGCCTGCTCAAGCAGGCGATCACCCGCCTCGATCTCTCGGCGCGTGCCTGGCACCGCATCCTCAAGGTCGCCCGCACCATTGCCGATCTGGCCGGCAGCGAACGAATCCTCGCCCCGCATGTCGGAGAAGCCATCCAGTATCGGCGTCTCACCCATGACTAAAGTCCGTCCCGCACCACGCGGCATAGCGATGTTGCTGGCCGCGCTCTCCGCGCTCGGCCCGTTTTCCATCGACACCTACCTGCCGTCCTTTCACGAGATCGGCGAAAAACTCGATGCGACGCCGCACCAGGTGCAGCAAACCTTGTCGGCCTACCTGCTCGCCTTTGCCGTGATGACCCTGTGGCACGGCGCGATTGCCGACCGTTTCGGCCGCCGCCGGGTGATCCTGGCCGCACTCGGCCTGTTCGGGCTGGCCTCGGCCGGCTGCTTCGTCGCCACCAGCATCGAGCAACTGTGGTTCTGGCGCGCCATGCAGGGCGTTACGGCCGGCGCCGGCATCGTCATCAGCCGCGCCATCGTGCGCGACCTGTTCGACGGCCCGCCGGCGCAGCGCCTGATGTCGCAGATCACCATGATGTTCGCGCTGGCGCCGGCCATCGCACCGGTCATCGGCGGCTGGCTGCAGACCCTGTTCGGCTGGCGCTCGATTTTTGCCTTCCTGGTGCTGTCGACCGCTGCGCTCGGTTTCGCCTGCTGGAAACTGCTGCCGGAAACCCTGCCGCCGGAAAAGCGCCAGTCGCTGAAGCCCGCCTACCTCGGCCGCAGCTATTTCAAGGTGCTGACCTCGCCACGCTTCCTGTTTGCCTGCGCCGCGCTGTCGCTGAATTTCCTCGGCTTCTTCATCTACGTGCTGTCGGCGCCGACTTTCCTGATGAAGCACCTCGGCGTGCCGGAAACCGGCTTTCTCTGGCTGTTCGGTCCGGCGATGAGCGGCCTGATGAGCGGCGCCTGGTTGTCCGGCCGACTGGCCGGCAAGCGCTCGCCGGAAAAGACCATCGGCCTCGGCTATCTCCTGATGATCAGCGCCGCCACCCTCAATGTCAGCCTGAATCTCGCCCTGCCGCCCGGGCTGCCGTGGAGTGTCATGCCGATCTTTGTCTACACGCTCGGCATGTCGCTGGCGATGCCCAGCCTGACCCTGCTCGCCCTCGACCCCTTCCCCGAACAGCGCGGTCTCGCCGCATCCTGCCAGACCTTTTTCCAGTCCGGCGCCAACAGCATCGCCGCCGGCCTGATCGTGCCGCTGCTTTGGGGGTCGACCCTGACCCTGTCACTCGGCATGGCCGGCCTGCTCGGCCTCGGTGGCCTGGCCGCTTTCGCTCACCGCCAATGGAGACGCAATAAATGAAAATTCCCGCCTGGATCAGTACCGCACTCGCCGCCATTGGCGCCGCCCTGCTGCCCGCCTGCGATGCGGTCAATCTGCCTGAAATCAAGCCAGGCATCACCACTGCCGCCGAAGTCCGCTCGCGCATGGGCAACCCGGCTTACGAATTCGGCAACGACGACGGCAGCGTGACCTGGGAATATAACCGCCAGCCGAATGGCACGAGCTGCTACATGATCACCATCGGCAACGACCAGATCGTCCGCACGATGGAACAGGTGCTGACCCCGGCCAATCTCGCAAAGATCCGCGACGGCATGAGCCGCGCCGAAGTCCGCCGGCTGATCGGCGCGCCCGGCTCCAAGGTAGTGTTCGACAATCTCGGCGAAGACATCTGGGAATGGCGCATCGCCGGCGTCACCCCGATGGAGGAAACCTACTTCATGGTGCATTTCGACCTGGCTTCCGGCGGCGTCAAGAAGACCTCGCAGCGCGTCGCAACGAAAGGCTAGCACCATAAAACCAAAGACTGCTGCCTGATAAATCAAGGCACTTGGCAGGCCGGGCGGCGGCCGGTAAACTAGCGCCTCTGCCAAGGAGCGCTGCGACCCTGCACTGGGGCCAGGCTTGGCAATGATCAACGGCGCTCGCAAACCCAGCCGGTTTGTGGCGCCTTTTTTTCGGCTCCCTCCGGCGTGTATTTTGTTTTGCCGAGGTGATCCATGATCCAAGCCGACCGTACTGCCGAACTCCAATCCCTGCTCCAGCAGCGCCTGCTCGTCCTCGACGGCGCCATGGGCACGATGATCCAGCGCCATGGACTGCAGGAAGCGGACTACCGCGGCGAGCGCCTGAAGGATCACCCGCACGACCTCAAGGGCAACAACGACCTGCTGCTGCTGACCCAGCCGCAGATCATCAGCGGCATCCACCGCGCCTACCTCGAAGCCGGCGCCGACATTCTCGAAACCTGCACCTTCAATTCGACCTCGGTGTCGCAGGCCGATTACAACCTGACCGAGCTGGTCTATGAGCTGAATTTCGAAGGCGCCCGCATCGCCCGCGAACTGTGCGACGAATTCACCGCCGCCAACCCGGCCAAGCCACGCTTCGTCGCCGGCGTGCTCGGCCCGACCAGCCGCACCGCCTCGATCTCGCCGGACGTCAACGACCCCGGCTATCGCAACGTCACTTTCGACGAACTGGTCGCCAACTACCTCGAATCGATCAGCGGCCTGGTCGACGGCGGCGCCGACATCCTGCTCGTCGAAACCGTGTTCGACACGCTGAACGCCAAGGCTGCGCTGTTCGCCATCGAAAGCTTCTTCGAGCAGACCGGCCGGCGTTGGCCGGTGATGATCTCTGGCACGATCACCGACGCTTCCGGCCGCACGCTGTCGGGCCAGACCGCCGAGGCTTTCTGGAATTCGCTGAACCACATCCAGCCGCTTTCCTTCGGCCTGAACTGCGCGCTCGGCGCCAACGAGTTGCGCCAGTACGTCGAAGAGCTGTCGCGCGTCTGCGACTGCTTCGTTTCCGCCCACCCGAACGCCGGCCTGCCCAACGCCTTCGGCGGCTACGACGAAACGCCGGAAATGCTCGCCGACGAGATCGAGAGCTGGGCCAAGACCGGCATCGTCAATATTGTTGGCGGCTGTTGCGGCACCTCGCCGGATCACATCCGCGTCATCGCCGAGCGCGTCGCAGCGGTCAACCCGCGCAAAGTGCCGGAAATCGAAAAGAAGCTGCGCCTGTCCGGGCTCGAGCCGTTCAACGTCGGCGCCGATTCGCTCTACGTGAACGTCGGCGAACGCACCAACGTCACCGGTTCGAAAGCCTTCGCCCGGATGATTCTCGAAGGCCGCTTCGACGACGCGCTGGCCGTCGCCCGCCAGCAGGTCGAAAACGGCGCCCAGGTGATCGACATCAACATGGACGAGGCGATGCTCGACTCGATCGCCGCGATGGATCGTTTCCTCAAGCTGATCGCTTCGGAACCGGACATCTCGCGCGTGCCGATCATGATCGACTCGTCGAAGTGGGAAGTCATCGAAGCCGGCCTCAAGTGCATCCAGGGCAAGGGCATCGTCAATTCGATCTCGATGAAGGAAGGCGAGGCCAAGTTCATCGAACAGGCGAAACTTGCCCGCCGCTACGGCGCCGCCGTCATCGTCATGGCTTTCGACGAAAAGGGCCAGGCCGACACCTACGCCCGCAAGACGGAGATTTGCCAGCGCGCCTACGAGCTGCTGCTAAGCATCGGCTTCCCGGCCGAAGACATCATTTTCGACCCGAACATCTTCGCCATCGCCACCGGCATCCCCGAGCACGACAACTACGCCGTCGATTTCATCGAGTCGGTGCGCTGGATCAAGCAGAACCTGCCACATGCGCACATTTCCGGCGGCGTCTCGAACGTTTCGTTCAGCTTCCGCGGCAACGACGCGGTGCGTGAAGCGATCCACACCGTCTTCCTCTACCACGCGATCCAGGCTGGCATGACCATGGGCATCGTCAATGCCGGCATGCTCGGCGTGTACGACGATCTGGAGCCGGTGCTGCGCGCCAAGGTCGAGGACGTGGTCTTGAACAAGAACCCCGGCGCCGGCGAAGCCTTGGTTGATTTCGCCCAGACCGTCAAGGAAGGCAAGGCCAAGGATTCCGGTCCGGATCTCATCTGGCGTGAGCAGTCGGTCGAGAAGCGTCTGGAACACGCGCTGATCAAGGGCATCACCGATTTCGTCGTGGCCGATACCGAGGAAGTGCGCGCCAAGCTCGAAGGTGAAGGCAAACCGCCGCTTTCCGTGATCGAAGGACCGCTGATGAACGGCATGAACGTCGTCGGCGACCTGTTCGGCGCCGGCAAGATGTTCCTGCCGCAAGTCGTCAAGTCGGCGCGCGTCATGAAACAGGCGGTCGCCCACCTGCTGCCCTACATCGAGGCGGAAAAGACCCGCACCGGCCTGGGCAGCAAGGGCAAGATCCTGATGGCCACGGTCAAGGGCGACGTGCACGACATCGGCAAGAACATCGTCGGCGTCGTGCTCGGCTGCAATGGCTACGACGTGGTCGACCTCGGCGTCATGGTCAGTTGCGACAACATCCTCAAGGCGGCGCTCGAACATCGCGTCGATATCATCGGTCTGTCCGGCCTGATCACGCCGTCGCTCGAAGAAATGGCCCACGTCGCCAGCGAAATGCAGCGCCTGAACATGAAACAGCCGCTGCTGATCGGCGGCGCCACGACCAGCCGCGCCCACACCGCGATCAAGATCGCCCCCAATACCGAAGGCGCCGTGGTTTACGTGCCGGACGCCTCGCGCGCCGTCGGCGTCGCCACCAAGCTGCTCTCCGCCGAGCAGCGCGACGGCTACATGGCCGAGATCGTCGCCGAATACGAAACCGTGCGCGCCGAACACGCCGGCCGCAAGGGCGCGACGCTGGTTACGCTGGCCGAAGCGCGCACCAACCGTTTCACGTGGAACGAAAGCCATACGCCGGTCAAACCGCAACAGCCCGGCCGCCACACACTGACGCTGGACCTGGAAAAGCTGGTGCCCTACATCGACTGGTCGCCCTTCTTCCAAAGCTGGGACCTGGCCGGCCGCTACCCGGCCATCCTGCAAAACGAAGTGGTCGGCGAAACCGCCCGCCAGTTGTTTGCCGATGCACAAGCCATGCTGAGAAAAATCGTCGGCGAGAAGTGGTTGACCGCCAAAGCCGTGTTCGGGCTCTACCCGGCCCGCGGCGACAACGAAGACATCATCATCTACAGCGACGAAAGCCGCACGACCGAACTGACCCGCTGGGTTGGCCTGCGTCAGCAGCACAAACAGCCGAAGGGCCGGTTCAACGTCGCGCTGGCCGATTATGTCGGCGCAGAGGATTATGTCGGCGCCTTCGCCGTCACTGCCGGTCTGGGCATCGACGAACGCGTCGCCGCTTTCGAGAAAGCCAACGACGACTACTCGGCGATCATGCTCAAGTCGCTCGCCGACCGTTTCGCCGAAGCGGCTGCTGAATGGCTGCACGCCGAAGTACGCACTCACTACTGGGGCTACGCCAGCGACGAGAAGCTCGACAACGACGCCCTGATCAACGAGCAATACAAGGGCATCCGCCCTGCCCCCGGCTACCCGGCCTGCCCGGACCACACCGCCAAGCGCGAACTGTTCGCCCTGCTCGACGCCCCGAACACGGCCGGCATGCAGCTCACCGAATCCTGCGCGATGACGCCGGCAGCGGCGGTGTCCGGCTTCTACATCGGGCATCCGGCATCGACCTACTTCGCCATTCCGAAGATCGGACGCGATCAGCTGGAAGATTGGGCGGCACGCAAGGGCATGTCGCTCAAGGACGCCGAATACTGGCTGGCGCCGCTGCTCTGATTCGGGTGCTGTACGCGGCGGTCGATCTACTTGTCTGATTGACCGCCACGCCCGCCCTTGCTGGCGGGCATTTTTTGTTTCGCGCAAGCCATTTCCCGACGACCGGTTTGTGACCGAAAGCCTCAACGCAGGCGATAATCGCGCCTCCGACAACTGTCTCTTGCCGCCATGCCCCGCCACCCGCACATTCTTTTTGACCTCGACGGCACCCTGATCGACTCCGCGCCCGCCATCCTGGCGAGTTTTCGCGAGGCTTTTGCGCGGACCGGCGTTGCGCCGGCGCGAACCATCGACGACAGCGTGATCGGGCCGCCGCTCGTGGAAACCCTGCAACTGCTGTCGGGCAGCGATGATCCGGCCCTGGTCGCCGGGCTGGCCGAAGCCTTCAAGGCGAGTTACGACAGCGAGGGCTACAAGGCGACGGCCGCGTTTGCCGGGGTCGGCGAATTGCTCGCCGGACTGGCCGAAGCCGGGCTGACGCTGTCGATTGCCACCAACAAGCGCATTCACCCGACCCGGCTGATCCTCGATCATCTTGGCTGGAGCGGGCATTTCGCCCATGTTTATGCCCTCGACCTATTCACGCCACGTCTGCCCGACAAGGCAGCGATGATTGCCCGCCTGCTTGCCGACCAGAACATTGCCCGGGAACAGGCGATCTACATCGGCGACCGCAGCGAGGACGGCGAGTCGGCCGACGCCAACGGCCTGCCCTTCATCGCCGTGACCTGGGGTTACGGCAGCCTGAGCGCCGACGAAATGCGACCCGGCTGGCGGGCGGCGGCGCAGCCGGCAGCGCTCGGCGCGCTGCTGCTCGGCGCATGAGCGCATGAAGCTCGCCTCCGCCGTCGACCTGACGCCCTTCAACACCCTCGCCTTGCCCGGCAAGGCGGCGCGCTACCTGAAAATCAGCGATCCGGCGCAGTTGACCGATCCGGCACTGAAAGACGAGCAGCGCTTCATCCTTGGCGGCGGCAGCAACCTCGTGCTGACCGGCGATTTTGCCGGCCTGCTGCTGCACATGGCGATCCCCGGCAAGCGCTTGCTGCAGGAAGACGACGAGGCCTGGTACATCGAAGCCGGCGCCGGCGAGAACTGGCATGATTTCGTACAGTGGACGCTGGCGCAGGGCTGGCCCGGCCTGGAAAACCTCAGCCTGATTCCCGGCACGGTCGGCGCGGCGCCGATCCAGAATATCGGCGCTTACGGGTTGGAGGTCGGCGAATGTTTCCACTCACTGAGCGCCTGGGATTTTGAAAAACAGGCATTTACAACGGTCGACCGCCAGGCCTGCCGTTTCGCCTACCGCGACAGCCTGTTCAAGCAGCAAGGCTGGCATTTGAGCGGCCGGATGGCGATCGTTTCAGTGGTTTTCCGCCTGGCCAAAGCCTGGCAACCCAATATCCGCTACACCGATGTGGCGCAGGAACTGGCGGCGCGCGAGATCGCCGCGCCGACGCCGCAGGAAATCGCCAACGCGATCATTGCGGTACGCCAGCGCAAGCTGCCCGACCCGGCGCAGATCCCGAATACCGGCAGCTTCTTCCACAACCCGGTGGTCAGCGCCGCAGAAGCCGAGCGCCTGGCCGCTGATTTTCCGAATCTGCCGCGCTATCCGCAACCCG
Organism: Quatrionicoccus australiensis; assembly: GCF_020510425.1. Lineage (NCBI taxonomy): Bacteria > Pseudomonadati > Pseudomonadota > Betaproteobacteria > Rhodocyclales > Azonexaceae > Quatrionicoccus > Quatrionicoccus australiensis. Next base: position 2,129,208 of record NZ_JAHBAH010000001.1, on the reverse strand, counting down.
ATGGCCGGGTCAAACTGGCCGCCGGCTGGCTGATCGAGCAAGCTGGCTGGAAGGGAAAAAATCTCGGGCCGGTCGGCATGTACGAAAAACAGGCACTGGTCCTGGTCAACCGGGGCGGCGCCAACGGCGACGACGTCAAACGCACCATGGCGGCCGTGCAGGCCGAGGTCAGGGCACGCTTTGCGGTGGCTCTGACGCCGGAGCCGATGTTTCTTTGACGGAAAGGCAGGCCGCGATGCCGGTCGCCACGACATCGGCCATCAAGGCCTGACGCTCGGGATCGAGCAACTCCAACTCTTCATCGCGGTGCTTGATCACCCCGGCCTCGAAAAGCACGGCCGGCAAGCTCGTGCGGTACAAAACCACAAGATTGTCGTAATACCAGACGCCGTTTTCAGCATCGGCCGGCTTGTGTTTGCGGCCATGCCAGGGCGTCGGTACGAAACCGGCACGGCGAAGCTGGCTGCCGATCGCCGAAGCGCAGCGCAGGCTGGTTTCAAGGTCGGGATTCTGCGGTGACACGAAAATGCCGTAGCCGCGTTTGACGTCGGTATGGGTGCGCTCGACGCCCTCCCAGACCCAGGGCTTGAGCCAGGCTTCGCTGATCGAATCGTGGTGGATGGAGATGAAGAAGTCGCTGCCTTTGGCCTGCTCCGGGCGGGCGCTCAGGCTGCCGATATCGCCGGCGAAGTTGATTTCCCGCACCGCCAGTGTCTTTTCGCGCAGGGCCTTGACCAGAACCCGCGCCAGCACGCCGTTGAATTCGAATTCGGCGCGGCCGCGCGCGCTGAGCGCTCCGGTGTCGTTGTTGCCGTGGCCGACATCGACCGCAACCAGAGGCGCCGCGGCGGCAGCGGTCGACAGGCCAAAAAAGCAAAAAACCGGGAGAAGACAGGATTTCATCGGCGAATTATCGCGGCAAAACCGGCAATACCAATAGCTGCGGGCTGGAATTCGCGGCGGCGCTTGCGCTATAGTCTGGCGAACCACCAGAGGACAGACGACAAGAATGAGCAACAAGACACACCACCAACGTGGCTCAAGCGCCCACAGCCCCGACCTGAACTGGAGCCAGGTCCGTGAAACCGTGCTGATGCTGGAACTGGCCGCCGTCCAGATCGAAGCGGCAATGAAGGACAGCAATGCTTCGGTCGAAGTGCTGACCGATTCCTTCACGACCATGGCCGGCTATATGCGGACCATCTCCGATACCGTCGAAACCCTGCCCGACGATGGTTCGGTCGGCGAAGCCAAGAAGAATCTCGGCGGCATCTCGGAACACGTCTCGAGCATGGTGCACCAGGCGATCATCGCCTTCCAGTTTTACGACAAGCTGGTGCAGCGCCTCGCCCACGTCGGCATCAGCCTCGGCGACTTGAGCGATCTGGTCGGCGACACCGGGCGCCTGTTCAATCCGGGTGAATGGGTCGCGCTGCAGTCAAAGATCAAGTGCAAGTACACGACCCGCGAAGAAATCGCGATGTTCGAAGCGGTCATGCAGGGCATGCCGGTGCAGGAAGCGATCGATCATTTCATGGCGGAAATGAAGGACAAGAACGACGACATCGAGCTCTTCTGAGCACGGATCGGGCGTCAGAAGGCTTCTGACGCTTCCCAGATGATGTTGGCGTCCGGACCGGAACGACCGGTGCGGTCGAGCATTTCAATCAACGGCCAGGCACGCGTACCGAGTGCGACCACCGGCGGCTTGGTCTTGTCGCGTTCTTCTTCATCTTCCTCGGGCGGCTTGCCGGCACGTGCCACCGCCTGGCGCAAAGCCTCGGCGGCAAGCGGCATTTCCTCCCGCGTGAAAGTGCCACGCGCCGTCGTTTCCTTGCCGATGGCTTCCAGCAAGATCTTCGCCGTTTCGGCAAACATCAGGACTTCGCCCGTTTCACTCGATACAAATCTAACCAGCATATTTGCTTCCTTTGACCATCCGGGTTGTCAGAGCACCCGGCCATCGTGCACAATGAACTCAAGGGAGAGATAAAGCATGAGTACACATAGTACCGTCAATCCGATGGAGCCAGGCACCGACGAGCTCGAACGCTTCGCGCTGGAAGAGTGCGTCAAACGCCATCGCTTCGACAACCGGGTATCGGTACTGATCATGCCAGCCGGTCATTGCCAACTGGCCACCGAGTTCGCCCGCCTCGGCGCCCAGGTCACCGTCGCCGACGACGAGTCGCGACGCCAGGACATCAATGGCCGCATTCTCGCCGCCGGCATGGGCAACGAAATCAGCTTCGCCCCCTGCGCCCTGCCGCAGCCACCCGAAAACTCATCCGGCGAGCCTTTCGACATCATCATCGTGCGGCGCAGCCTGTGCGGCCTGCCTTATGCCGAAGCGCGCCAGCTCGTCCGCGAATTGCTGCACAAGCTGCGCATCGGCGGCAAGCTCTACGTCTCCATCCTCGGCCTGCACTCCGAACTGAGCGAGGGCTACGCCTGCTACGACGAAGATGTCGAAGCGCGCTTCTGCGAGCTGGCACCGCCGATGGTCAAGAAATACGGCATCAAGGGCCCGGTCTGCCTGTATTCCGAACGCAATCTCTTCATGCTGCTCCTCGAAGCCGGCGGCAGCGTGCTGCGCACATTGACCACCACCTACGGCAACGTCAAGGGCATAGCCGTCCGGGTCTGAGCCTTGCGTCTCGGCATCGACCTCGGCGGCAGCAAGATCGAGATCATCGCGCTCGCCGACGATGGCAACGAACGGCTGCGCCGGCGCATCGCCACCCCGCAGGGCGATTACCGGGCGACGCTGGCGGCCATCGGTCGACTGGTCGAAAATACCGAAAATGAACTCGGCCAACGCGGCAGCGTCGGCCTCGCCATCCCCGGCGCCGAATCGCTGGCGACCGGCCTGATCAAGAATGCCAACTCCACCTGCCTGATCGGCCAGCCGCTGCGCCAGGATCTGCAAACCCTGCTCCAGCGTGAAATCCGTCTGGCCAACGACGCCAACTGCTTTGCCTTGTCCGAAGCCATCGACGGCAGCGGCCGGGGCGCAAATATCGTCTTTGGCGTCATTCTCGGCACCGGCGTCGGCGGCGGCATCGTCGTCCATGGCCGGGTACTGACCGGCGCCAACGCGATAGCCGGCGAATGGGGGCATAACCCCTTGCCGCCTGCGGACGGCGATAACGGCCCGGCGCCGGATTGTTATTGCGGCCACCGCGGCTGCGTCGAAGCCTGGCTGTCCGGTCCGGCCATGGCGCGCGACCATCTGATCAACAGCGGCGAGGCCTTGAATGCGATCGAGATCGAAGCCCGCGCCAACGCCGGCGATGCCGCCTGCAGCGCCACCCTGGCGCGCTACGAAGCCCGCCTTGGCCGTGCCCTGGCCGGCATCATCAACATCCTCGACCCGGACGTGATCGTGCTCGGCGGCGGCCTGTCGAAAATGCAGCGCCTCTACCGCAACTTGCCGGCGGCCTGCGGTCCACATGTTTTTTCCGACGTTTTTTACAACAAGATCCTGCCCCCGACACATGGGGATTCCTCGGGGGTACGCGGCGCCGCCTGGTTGTGGAATTAGTGGCAAAATCCGGCGACCATGGCGCACATCTCTCTCTTCGTCGGCGACATCCGGCCGCTTCCTGAATCCGGCCGGCCAAGCGGCATCTACAAACAGCCGGCGAGCAGCCCGCTCGAACTCGGCCCGGAAGGCTTCACCAGCGACCATCAGGCCGACCGGCGCGTACACGGCGGGCCGGAAAAAGCCGTCCATCTCTACCCGAGCCGGCATTACGCACGACTGGCCGCCCGCTTTCCGGAAGCCGCGGCGCAACTTGTTCCCGGCAGTCTCGGCGAAAACATCGCCACCGCCGACCTCGACGAAAGCGATGTCTGCATCGGCGACATCTACCGCCTGGGCAACGCCCGCCTGCAGGTCTGCCAGCCGCGCAATCCGTGCTGGAAGATCGACGAGCGTTTTGCCAGCGACGGCATGGCGCTGTTCATCGCCGAACAACGCCTGACCGGCTGGTACTGGCGCGTCCTGACGCCCGGCCGGGTTGAACCCGGCGCCGAGCTGATTCTGGAACAAGCCGCCAGCAACAGCCTGACGCTGGCCGCCGCCCTGCTGCTCTGCCAGACGCATCGCCCGCCGCTCGCCGAACTGGCCGCTCTCGCCGCCGCGCCCGGCATGGCGCAGGGTTGGCGGCAAAAAATCGAAACCCGCCTCGCCTGGCTGCACCAGAATCAGGCGAGCAGTTCCACGTGAAACCTGGAAAGCCATGAATCAGAGCAACCAACGCCGGCTGTGGATCAGCCTCTTCCTGCCCTTTGCCGCAGGTTATTTCCTGTCCTACCTGTTCCGCACCGCCAATGCCGTGATCGGCCCGGTGCTGGCGCGCGAGCTGGCGCTTGGCGACAACGCCCTCGGCCTGCTGACCAGCACCTATTTCCTTGCCTTTGGCGCGGCGCAGTTGCCGCTCGGCATGCTGCTCGACCGCTTCGGGCCGCGCCGCGTCGAGGCTGGCCTGCTTCTGCTCGCCGCCGCCGGCGCCGCCGTCTTTGCGCTATCCGACACGCTGGGCGGCCTGGCCAGCGGGCGGGCGCTGATCGGACTTGGCGTCTCGGCCTGCCTGATGGCCTCGTTCAAGGCCTTCAGCCAATGGTTTCCGCCTGAGCGCCAGGCCTCGCTGACCGGCTGGATCATGGCCTCGGGCGGCCTCGGTGCGCTCGCCGCGTCGAAACCGCTCGAACTGGCGCTCGGCTTCGCCAGCTGGCGCGAGATCGCCCTCGGCCTGGCCGCAACTACCCTGCTCGTCGCCGCGCTGCTCTGGTTCCTGGTTCCCGACAAGGCCGGCGAGGAAAAGCAGGCCGGCGGCTTTGCCGCGCAAATGGCTGGCGTACGCAGCATATTCGCCAGCCGGCATTTCTGGCGCTATGCGCCGATGGGTTTCTTCTTCACCGGCGGTTTCATGGCCGTACAGGGCCTGTGGGCCTCGCGCTGGATGACGGTGCTCGAAGGGCTGGCGGGTACCGGCATCGCCTATCGCCTGACCCTGATCAGCGCCGCCATGCTCGCCGGCTTCCTGTTCATGGGATTCTTCGCGACGCGACTGGTCCGGCGCGGCATTTCCCTGGACAAGCTCTACCTCGGCGCGATGCTGGTCGCCCTCGCCTGCTTCGGCCTGATCAGCGCCCAGCCGACGCTAGCCGGCAACCTGCTGTGGCCGGTGCTCGGCGCCTGCTTCTCGCTGTCCAACATATCCTATTCGCTGGTCGCACAGGCGTTTCCACCGGCTCTGTCGGGACGCGCCAACACGGCACTCAATCTGCTCGTCTTTGCCGGTGCCTTCGGCTTGCAATGGGGCATCGGCATCCTCGTCGACAACCTGCAGGCCGCCGGCTGGACTGGCGACGCAGCCTTCCGCGCCGCCTTTTTCAGCCTGCTAGGCGGCCAGTTGCTGGCTCTGCTCTGGCTGTTCCTGGGCGGTCGACGCAGCTGAAACGGCCAAATCGACCTGCTGCAGGTTGCCCACCTCGCCCGCTTCGGAGAGATAGACACCGGCCGCCCGGATCTGGCCGAGCAGTTCGTTGTCCCTGGTTTTGAGCGAAAACGGCGCGTCGACCGCGCCGGTGTAAAGCGCGCCGACGCCGCCTTCGCCCAACGTCTGGTAGTCCTTGCCCGACCACAGGCCAAGCTGGCTCCACGCCGGGTCCGCCTCGTCTATCCAGCCGTTGTGGTCGCTGTCGAGCTTGGCGAGGTCGTTAAAGCCGTAGCCGCTGGCCACACCGAACAACTCGCTGCCGTTGTCGGCCTTGCCGTTGCCGTTACGGTCGAAGACCAGGAAGCAACTGGCGGCCCCCAGACCGGGAATCTGCTCCGCGACACCATCGGCATTCAGGTCAAAGCTCAGGCGCTCATCGGTCAACTCGCAGGAATTGCCGGAAAAGCTGAGCACCAGCGGGTCGCGCAACGCGATGCTGCCGGATTCGCTGCTCGTCTTCGTGCTCTGGTAATCGCGTGAAAGAGCGAGCGAGAAGTCGAAGTCGATCGCCCGGCCATCGCAGGTTTTCACCTTGCCGCTACCGCAGACATCGGTCCGCTCCGACTCGGAAACGGTTTCACACACCGTGCGCTGCCAGGTGATTTCCGCAGCGCGACCGGCGGGCGCCGAGCTTGCCGTACTTGCCGCCTCGGCCGGCAAATCCTTGCCGGCGGCAAGATCGTCGCTGCATTTCTTGCCATCGATCGCGGCAAGAATGGCGTCGACCAGCGACTGCAACAGTTTCTGCACGCGCTGGCGCACCGCTGCCTCGCCTTCGTCCGGGACCGCCGCGAGGCTCTTGAACAAGGCGCGAAAGTCCGTGTTCATGGTCGTTTCGCTGGTTTGGCTGCGACTGGCCTCGTGATTGGCCGAGAGTTGAACGTTCGATTCCTGGATACGCATGACACCCTCCTTGAGTGGTTTGGGTGCATCTATCCGCAAGGGTCGTGCCGGTCAGAATTCGTAGGGGTCGACTTCGATATGCCAGCGCAATTTCGCAGGCGCCTTGATGCCTTCGACGGCTTCGCGCCAATACGGCAGGAAAGCCTGCATGGCCGGCCGGGAATGCGATTCGACGAGCAGTTGACCGCGTTCGAGATTGGCCAGGCGCGCCATTTTCATCGGGATCGGATCGAACACCAGGATATTGCCGTGCTCGGCGACCACCGGCAGGCTGGCCGCCGTGGTCAGAAAGGCGATGGCATCGGCCATCAGCGGCGCTTCGGCGCGCAGCATGGCCTGGAAGGCATAAGGCGGGAAACCGGCCTGCTCGCGCTCCTTGAGCAGGGTCGCGGCAAAACCGGGGTAATCGTGTTTGACCAGCGCCGCGTACAGCGAATGATCCGGATACTGCGTCTGGATCAGCACTTCGCCCTTCAGCTCGGCGCGGCCGGCGCGGCCGGCGACCTGCATCAACTGCGCGAACAGGCGCTCCGGGGCGCGCCAGTCGGCGGCAAAGAGCGCCGAATCGGCGCCGAGCACGCCGACCAGGGTCAGCTTGGGGAAATCGTGGCCCTTGGCCAGCATCTGCGTGCCGACCAGAATGTCGGCCTCACCGCCGTGGATGCGTTCGAGGATCGCTTCCCATTGCTTGCGGCTTTTCACCGAATCGCGGTCGACGCGCAGGATGCGCGCTTCCGGGAAGGTTTCGCGCAGCCAGCCTTCGAGGCGCTGCGTGCCGCGCCCGAAAGGATGAATGTCCTGGTTGCCGCAGGTCGGGCAGGCCTTCGGGATGCGATGCTCGCAGCCGCAATGATGGCAGCGCAAGCGGCGGTCGGCGAGATGCAGCACCATGTTGGCGGCACAGCGCGTGCAGCGCGACACCCAGCCGCAGGCCGGACAGGCCAGCACGGGCGCGTAGCCACGCCGGTTGAGGAAAACCAGGCTCTGCTCGCCGCGCGCCAGGCGCTCGCGGATACCGGCCACCAGCGCGGCGCTGACGCCTTCCTGCAAGACCATTTTTCGCGTATCCAGCACGTGGACCGTGGGCAGCGAGGCTTCAGGATTGGCCCGCTCCTTGAGCGTCAGCAAGTTATAGCGCGTGCCCTGCGCATTGGCCCAGGACTCCAGCGACGGCGTCGCCGAACCAAGCAAAATGGGAATGCCAAGCTGACGGGCGCGAAAGACGCCGACATCGCGCGCCGAATAGCGCATGCCGTCCTGCTGCTTGAACGAGGAATCGTGCTCCTCGTCGATGATGATCAGGCCGAGGCGCGGCAGCGGCGTGAAAATCGCCAGGCGCGTGCCGAGCACGATGCTCGCCTCGCCGGCAAAGGCAGCCCGCCAGTTCCGCTCGCGCGCCGCCTCGGCGAGTTCGCTGTGCAGAGAAACAACGCCGGTCTCGGGAAAACGCGCCCGCACCCGGCCTTCGAGCTGCGGCGTCAGGTTGATTTCCGGGACCAGCAGCAGCACCTGCTGGCCGGCGGCCAGCGTGCGCTCGATCAGGCGCAGATAAACCTCGGTCTTGCCGCTGCCGGTCACGCCATGCAGCAGATGCGCGGCAAAGCCGGTGGCCGGATCGATCGCCTCGACGGCAACCGCTTGCTCAACGGTCAACTCCGGTCGGGGCACGCTTTCCGTGACTTTCGCCGGACGCGCGTTGCGCCGGGTCGGTGGATCGAGCCGCTTGAGACCGGCCGGCAAGGCCTGCAACAACACCTCGCCATAGGCCGCCTGGTAATAGCTGCTGGCAAACTCGCACAAGCGCAGGAAATCGGCCGGCAGGGGCGGCACGTCGCGCAGGATCTCACCGGCCACCTTCAATTGTTCGAGCGGCCAGTCGCTGCCCGCCGCGACCTCGACGATGATGCCGATTTTCTCGCCGCGCCCGAAGGGCACGCGCACGCGCAAGCCGACGTCAGCGGTCGACGCCTCGGCCGCGACATAATCGAACAGCCGGTGCAGGGGCAAATCGAGGGCGACGCGTAAGACGGGCATGGATCAGCGGCGACGAGCCGAAATTTCTCCGGTTTTCCTGGGGAAAACCTTGCCAGAGACAAGGTTTTTATCTTACCCACAAAAGCTGTGGATAACTTTGTGGATTTCTTCGGGAAGTTTGCGCTAAGTAGCGGTCAGGAAAGGAATTTGTCACTTCGCCGAAATAATAGGCAAAACACAAATCCCTTTTAATTCATTAACTTGGACAATAACCGTCCTGTCAAGCGATTTCCCGGAATTCTTTGCTCCGGTGATCAAGGCACTGTGCATAAGTAGCGCCTTGACCCCTACTTATGGCTATTACTTACGTAATAACCGGCTGTGCGCATGCACGGTTTCAACCAGCGCGGTGACACTTTCCGGCGGCGTGTATTGCGAAATGCCGTGACCCAGGTTGAAGACGTGACCGGTGTTGCCGGCGCCGAAGCTGTCGAGCACCTTCTTCGCTTCGGCAGCGACGACTTCCGGCCCAGCGAACAGCACGTTCGGATCGAGATTGCCCTGCAGCGTGACCTTGTCGCCCACGCGGCGACGCGCTTCGCCGATATCGATCGTCCAGTCCAGGCCGACCGCATCGCAGCCGATCGCGGCAATCTTTTCCAGCCACAGGCCGCCGTTCTTGGTGAACACGATGCTCGGAATGCGCTGGCCGTCCTTTTCCTTCTTCAGGCCGGCAACGATGCGCTGCATGTATTGCAGCGAGAACTCCTGGTAGGCCGCGTTCGACAGCGAGCCGCCCCAGGTATCGAAAATCATCACGGCCTGGGCGCCGGAATCGATCTGGGCATTCAAGTAGGAAATCACCGATTCGGTCGTTACCGACAGGATCTTGTGCAGCAGGTCCGGCCGGCTGTACATCATGCCCTTGATATGGCGGAAATCGCTCGAACCCTGGCCTTCAACCATGTAGCACGCGAGCGTGTACGGGCTGCCGGAGAAGCCGATCAGCGGTACCGAGTTGTCCAGTGCGCGGCGGATTTCGGCCACCGCATCCATGACGTAGCCGAGATGTTCGTAGGGATCGGTAGCGGTCAGGTTGTTGATCGCCCACTCCTCGCGCAGCGGACGCTCGAAACGCGGGCCCTCGCCTTCAGCGAAGTAGAGACCGAGCCCCATCGCATCCGGCACGGTCAGGATGTCGGAAAACAGGATGGCCGCGTCGAGGTCGTAGCGGGCCAGCGGCTGCAATGTGACTTCGCAGGCCAGGGTCGGCGACTTGCACAGGTTCAGGAAATTGCCGGCCCGCTTGCGGGTTTCGCAGTACTCCGGCAGGTAGCGACCGGCCTGGCGCATCAGCCAGAGCGGGGTGTATTCGGTCGGCTCCTTGAGCAGGGCACGCAGGAAGGTATCGTTTTTGGGTCGGCTCACGTCGCACTCCGCCATGAATTCGGAAAGGCGGCATTATCCGCCTTTCCGGGCATCAGGTCACGGCTGCCGCGCAGCCGCCGTCAGCTATTCCTCGTTGCGCTTGCCGAGTTTGACGTCGAGTTGCTTCAGCTTGCGATACAGGTGCGTGCGTTCCAGGCCGGAACGCTCGGCGAGCTTGGTCATGTTGCCGCCCTCGAGACGCAGATGATGCTCGAAATACAGCTTCTCGAAGGCATCGCGCGCTTCGCGCAACGGTTGCTCGAGCAAGGGCTGCAGCGAAACCAGTTCCTGGCTGTTCCCTTCCTTCTCGGGCGTCACGCGGATCACATCCTCGGCCGAAATGTCTTCTTCGAGCGCGGTCAGGGCCAGGTTGCGGACCAGCACATAGAGATCGGTCCAGCTGGCGTCGGGCAGGCTCTTCCAGGGCAGCGTACGCAAGGCATTGAGGGCACCGGTCGAGAAACGGCGGGGCGGGACTTCGCCGCGCTCGACGAAATTGCTCAGCAGCAGGCTGGCGATTTCCGGCAATTCGTCGGCATGCCCCGCCAGCGAGGGCATGGCGACAAAGACTTCACCCAGGCGGGTGAGCAGCTTGCCATCCCAGCCCGCTTCGCCCAGCGTGGCAAGCGGCCGGGCGGTAGCGGCGACCAGCTGCAAATTGAGCTTTTCCAGACGGTCGACCGCATAGGACAGGTTCATTTGCTGCATCTTACCCAGGGCCGACAGGTCCGGCACAAAGAGCAGGCCGCCACTGACCTTTTCCAGCATTTCCTGAGTCAGGGCGCTGCTGATACCGGACAGGTCCAGCCAGGGTGCGCGTGGCGTCTGCAGCGTGCGCGCGCAGATTTCGGCCATGCCGCCGGTCGCGCCTTTGAGCAGCAGCAGCGGCGACTTGGCGGCGGCCTGTTCGAGCCGGCGCTTGAATTCCTTGATGAAAGCCGAGCGCCCGAAGGCTTCCAGGGTCAGCGGCGGGCGTTGCGGCGGCGCATCGTGCTTGAGCGCCTTCTGCACCGTGGACAGCAGCTTTTGCAGCGCAATCGGCTTTTCGAGAAAATCGAAGGCGCCGAAACGCGTCGCCTCAACCGCCGTATCAATGGTGCCGTGACCCGACATCATCACCACCGGCATGTTGAGCTGGCCGCCGGCATGCCACTCCTTCAACAACGAGATGCCGTCGGTGTCGGGCATCCAGATGTCGAGCAGGACCAGATCGGGGCGCAGTTCGCCGCGCACCCGGCGGGCGGCTGCGGCATTTTCGGCGAGGCGGACATCGTAGCCCTCGTCGATCAGGATTTCCGACAGTAGTTCGCGGATGCCGACTTCGTCGTCAACGACCAGAATAATCGCCATTATTGGCTCTCCTCCTTCACCAGGGGCAGACGAATGTCGATTCGTGCTCCGCCTTCCGGTGCATTGCTGATTTCGATAGTGCCCAGGTGTTCTTCGACAATTTTCTTGACGATGGGCAGGCCAAGGCCGGTACCGCGGGCCTTGGTGGTGACGTAGGGTTCAAAAATCCGGGGCAGCAGTTCGGCCGGGAAGCCGGGGCCGTTATCGGCGATCTGCAGGCGGGCGCAGCGGCCGAGGCGCTCGGTAATGATCCGGATGCAGCTATCCGGACGCTCCTCGAGCGCATCTTCGGCATTGCGCAGCAGATTGTGGATGATCTGGCGTAGCTGCGTCGCATCACCAAGGACAGCCGGCAGATCGGCGGCCAGTTCGGTTTCGATGCGGGCCGACGAGCTTTCATAGAGGCCGAGCACTTCGCCGATCAATTCGTTGAGATCGAGCGGCGAAACTTCCGGTGCCGGCAGGCGGGCATAGTCGCGGAAATCGTCGACCATGCGCTTCATTGCCTGCACCTGATTGATGATGGTCTGCGTGCCGCGCGCCAGCATGTCGGCATCGCCGTTGAGCAGCTTGCCAGCCAGCTTGAACTGCAGGCGCTCCGCCGACAGCTGGATCGGCGTCAGCGGGTTCTTGATCTCGTGCGCCAGGCGCCGGGCCACTTCGCCCCAGGCCGCGCTGCGCTGGGCGGCGATCATCCGCGTCACATCGTCGAACACCACGACATCGCCGCCACCGCTCGCTTCCGGCAGGCGCGAACCGCGCAGCAGCAAGACCTGCGGCATGCCGTTCGGGCGCTCCAGTTCAAGCTGGGCTTGCCATTCGACTTCGTCGGTGGCCGAAAAATGCGTACGGATGCATTCGCCCATGATGCTCTGGCGCGGCCAGTTTTCAACGGCTTCGCCGATCAGGCCGGTGAAATCATCGTTCAAAACGGTCAAAGCGCCTTCGTTGACCGTACGCAATACGAAATGGCGGTCGAAAACCAGCACACCGGCCGACAGGTTGGCGAGGATCGATTCGAGATAGCCGCGCGCAGACTCCAGTTCCCCCCGATGGCGCTCGGTTTCGTGCCGTGCTTCGTTGAGCTGGCGGGTCATCCGGTTAAAGGACTGGGTCAGCACGCCGAGTTCGTCGCCGCTGTAGATTGCCTGGCGCGGCGAAAAGTCGCCCTGCGCCACGGCCTGCGTGCCTTCGGCCAGGATGTGCAGCGGCGCCACCAGGCGGCGGGCCATGACGTAGGCCAGTGCGAAGGCGCCGAACAGCGCAACCAGCACGGTCAACGTCAAAGTCAGGGCATAAATGCGGGTCAGGCCCTCGCGTGCCAACTGCAGTTCCTGGTAATCGCGATAAACAGCCTGCACCGCATCGGCGTCGTGCGCCAGACCTTCCGGCACCGGCTGGATCAGTTGCAGGATGCGCGGTTCCTCGAAAACGTCACGCGCCGTCACGGCCACCAGCACGCGCAAAAAGAGCTTGCCGCCCTCACCTTCGACCGAACTGACTGCCCGCGTGCTGCGCGCCTGCTTGAGCTGGGCCTGGGTCGGCAGTTCCGGCAGCAAGGCCCCCAGTTCGCCGGTCGCGCTGGAAAGCAGCTGGCCACCAAGCGAGAACAGCGCCGCCGACTGCACGCCCTTTTCGTCACGCAGGCGCAACAGGGCCGAGCGGCGGGAAAACTCCTGGATGTCGGACAGTTCGGAGGCCATGCTGCGCCCCTTTTCACCAAGGTCGGCAAGCAGCGAATCGAGGGCCGAGCGACCGAGATGCAGGCCGGACTCGAGCGCCTTCTCGACGCGCACGTCGAACCAGCTCTCGATCGAACGCGTCACGAACTGCACGGAAACGCCGTAGACCAGCGCCCCCGGCAGCACGGCAATGACGCCGAACATCAGCATCAGGCGCAGCTTGAGGCGGGCGCCGAAAACCTGCGCCTGGTAGTCGCGCCACAAGGAACGCAGCTGTGAGCCGACGAGGGCGAGCATGCCGAGCGCCAGCATGATGTTGAGGGCGATCAGCAAGGGGTAATTGCGCGAAAAAATGACCGTATCCGCCGCCGTCGACATCAGCAGCAGGAACCAGACAATGGCACCGACGGCTGCAGCAAGCGCGCCGCTGGCGGCGACGAAACGCTTCACTTGACCTCCGCCGGCAACACGGCAGGCAGGCTGAGCTGCCAGGTCTTCCAGTCGGAAGACAGGCTCCATTCCTTGTTGCCGAGCGCGCTGATCTGGAAGGGACGCGGCAACTGCGTGATGTCCAGACGCAGGCGCAAGGCGGCTTGATACGGCTCACCCGCCTTGATGCTCTTGTCGTTCCGGTCGATCACCACCCAGTTGCGCAGGCGCGCCAACATGCGCAAGGCGTCGGACAAGGAGGAAAACGACTGGTGCAGCGCGCCGGTGGACAAGCGGTATTGCCGGGTCAGCGCGTGATAGGACAGGCGGTAGGTCTGGCTTCGGCTGAGCAGTTTTTCGTCTAACCAGTACCAGCGCGGCCGGGAAAGCTCGAAGTCGGCGACAAAATAGAGCACGACGCCCTTGGTCACCGCTTCTTCCAGGCGCTGGTTCAGTTCGAAAGTGAAATCGGCCGACAGCACGTAGCCATCATCGCCGGCCACGATCTGCGGCGCTGCAATGTCGATCTCTGCGGTCCACGCCAGTACCGGCAGGAAAACCAGCAGCAACAGCCAGCGCCGGAGTCGCTCAGTCACGTTTTTCGAGGAGGCAATAGAAGAAACCATCATGTTCAGCGGTAGGCAAAAGCTGTTCCTCATGGCAGCGGCGAGCCAGCGGCTGGCGCGCCAGGAACAGCCCGATCTGTTCGGTATTTTCAGCCGGAAAAACCGAACAGGTCACGTAAAGCAGTTTACCCCCCGGCCGGACAACCTGCCACAAGGCATCGAGAATACGCGCCTGGCTGGCCGCAAAGCTGGCGATATCGGTCTCCCGGCGCAGCCACTTGGCATCCGGATTACGGCGCACAACACCGCTTGCCGTACAGGGCACGTCAGCAAGCACGGCATCGAAGGGACGGCCGTCCCACCACAAATTCAGTTTGGCGCAATCGGCCGCCTTGACCCCGGCCTGCAGCCCGAGGCGAGCCAGATTTTCCTCGATGCGGCGACAACGCGACGGCTTGAGATCGAGCGCCAGCAGATCGAGCTCGGCGCGTTCGAGCAAATGCGCCGTCTTGCCACCGGGTGCGGCACAGGCATCCAGCACACGACTGCCAGGCTGCGGGTCGAGCAGGCTGGCGGTGCGCTGGGCGCCCGGATCCTGAACGGAAACCAGGCCGTCGAAAAAACCGGGCAGACGATCAACACCCACCGGCTTGTCGAGCATCAGACCAGCCTCGTCGATTGGCGTCGAGGCGATATCGACGCCACTCAGACGCTGTTGATACTCGTCACGGCCGATGCGGCGCAGATTGACACGCAGCGCCATCGGCGGCGGCGCGTTGCCGACTGCGACGATGGCCGGCCAATCGTTCGGATAGGCCGTTTGCAATTGCGCCAGCCACCAGTCGGGATGCTGGCTGGAGGCCAGTTCGTCGGCCGCCAGATCGGTATTCAGCGCCGCTTGCTGCCGCAGGAAATTGCGCAGCACGGCATTAACCAGCGAACGGAAACGGCCTTCGGCCATGACGCCGGCCGCCACCACGGCCTGATCGACCACGGTATGCGCCGCGTCCGGACGGGTTTCCAGACGGTAGATCGCGACCAGCAACAAGGCGCGAATTTCTTCGGCAGCCAGCGGCTTGCTGAGCAGGCGGGACAAAAAGAAATCGCCCCGTCCGTACTGGCGCAGGCTGCCATAGACCAGATCCTGAACCGCCGGGCGGGCAAGCGGATCAACACGGCCAAGCAGGCCATCGGCCAGGCTTTGCCCGGCAAAGACGGCGACGTTGATGAGGGCGGCTTGTTGCAGCGCAAAAGCCAGTGAGGTGAGCGGCAGTTTCGACATAGTCTGTGATTATCGCACGCGGCATAATGCCGCAATGCGTCGATTCCTGATTCTGTTCTTCCTGCTCCTCTGTCCGCCCATCGTCCACGCCTGGAATGGGGCTGGCCATCGGTTGAGCGCCGTCATCGCCTGGCAGCAATTGTCGCCAGCCAGCCGGCAGCAGATTGCCGAAATCCTGGCCCGTCACCCTGACTACCCGCGCTGGCAGGAAAAATCCCGCTCCGACGAGCCGCGCGCCATCTTCGCCGAAGCGGCAACCTGGCCGGACAGCATCCGGCATGACCCCCGCTATTACGACGAAACCCGGGGAGCCGCGACACCGGCCATTCCCGGCCTGTTCGACCAGGCCCGCCACAAACGCTGGCATTACGTCGACCTCGACGCCAGGGGCAAACGCCGGGCCGGCGAAATCGACCGCCAGATCGGGAAAATCAGCCAGATTTTGCGGTCGACCGCCAGCCCGGAGCAGATTTCCTGGGCAGTGCCCTGGCTGCTGCATCTGGTCGGCGACATCCACCAGCCGCTGCATGTCGGCAAGGAGGGCGACGATGGCGGCAACCGCGTGGAAATCGAAAACCCGGCCCGCCGCCAACCCTTCTCCAGCTTGCATCAGTACTGGGATGAATTGCCCGGGCCGTCTTCCCTGCGCGGCAAGCGCCTGGACAACCGTGCCGCCGAGCTGCTCGCCCGCTATCCGGCGCCCGCCCAAAGTTCGGTTACCGGCTGGCGCAACGAAAGCCACCGTCTGCTTGCTGCCGCCTACCCCCCGGCCGGCAGCCTGCTACCTTTGATTACCGAAGAGTTCGACTCGCAGGCGCGCGGCATCGCCGAACGGCAGATCGTCAATGCCGGTTATCGGCTCGGCCGCCTGCTCGAAGGCATTTTTGCCCGCCGGGTTTCACGTGAAACGCCATAGAATTGCCAAATGAATGGCCTGCACCTGATCGCTGACCTGCACGACTGCCGCTGTGCCCCGAACTTGCTGCTCGATGCCGCCGGGCTGGAACACTATTGTGTCGATGCCTGTCGCCGGCATGGCCTGAGCGTGGTCGGTCGACTCTTCCACACCTTCGAAAACGCCACCGGCCAGCCGGCCGGTGTCACCGGCACCGTGGTGCTGGCCGAATCACACCTGGCCGTGCACACATGGCCGGAAATCGGCGGCGTCACGCTGGATGTCTACGTCTGCAACTTCAGTGGCGATAACAGTGTTCGGGCCCGCGCGCTGTTTGCCGAAGTCATCGCCACCTTCGCACCTGGCCGGCTGGAAAAGAAAGAGGTGGCACGCGGCCACCTCGGCAGTTAGCGCGACATCCGGCAGCAACGCCGGACGCAGCCCACGTCACTCAGCCCGGCAGATCGAAACGATCGCCCACCTGCAGCGGGTTGCCGGCCAGGAACTGCTGCACCGGCAGACGCTTGCCGCCTGCCTTTTGCAACTCGCTGATCGCCAGCGCCCCTGAGCCACAGGCGACCACGAGCGCCTGCCGGTCGACCTGCAAAACCTGCCCGATTTCACCTTCACCAACGACCGGTTCGGCCCGCCACAACTTCACGGTCTGCCCACCCAGCAAGGCCTGGGCACCGGGAAACGGATTGAAGGCACGGATGTGGCGATCGAGTTCGGCAGCACTTTTCGACCAGTCGATCAGCGCTTCCGCCTTCTCGATCTTGTGCGCGTAGGTGATGCCTTCGAACGGCTGTGCAACTGCCGGCAACGGCAATTTGCCGAGCGCCTCGACGGCAAGGTTTGCGCCCAACTCGGCCAGACGGTCATGCAGTGTCGCGGTCGTATCCGTTGATGCAATCGGGAAAGCGCCGCGCAGCAGCACCGGCCCGGTATCGAGGCCGGCTTCCATCTGCATGATGCAGACCCCCGTCTCGGCATCGCCGGCGAGCAACGCGCGCTGGATCGGTGCGGCACCGCGCCAGCGCGGCAACAGCGAAGCGTGAATATTGATGCAGCCCAGACGCGGCATGTCGAGCACGACTTGCGGCAGGATCAGCCCGTAGGCGGCAACCACCATCACCTCGGCCTGCATGGCAGCAATCCTCGCCTGCGCCTCGGCATCCTTGAGGCTCAAGGGCTGGAAGACATCGATACCGTGTTCGAGCGCCAGTTTCTTGACCGGCGACGGCTGCAGGCTCATGCCGCGGCCAGCCGGACGGTCGGGCTGAGTCAGCACCAACGCTACCTCATGACCAGCCGCAATGATTGCTTGCAGCGCCTGTGCGGCAAATTCCGGTGTCCCGGCGAAGATCAGCCTCATGCGGTGACGCGCGCCTGCTTCGCCAGCTTGTTCCGGATCCGGGTCTGTTTGAGTTGCGACAGGTGATCGACGAAAACCTTGCCGTTCAGGTGATCCAGTTCGTGCTGGATGCACACGGCAAGCAGGCCGTCGGCCTGCAGGGACTGTGTCTTGCCGTCAAGATCGAGGTAATGCACGGTGACGAATTCGGCCCGCTCGACCTTGTCGTAGATGCCGGGCACCGACAGGCAGCCTTCCTCGCCCTCCTGCGACCCCGCGCATTGATCGAGACGCGGATTGATGAACACCCGCAGGTCGTTCTTCTCTTCGGAAATGTCGATCACGACGATCTGCTTATGCACATCGACCTGGGTCGCAGCCAGCCCGATACCGGGCGCCTCGTACATGGTCTCGGCCATGTCGGCGACGAGTTTACGGATGCCATCGTCAATAGTTGAAACCGGCGCGGCGACTTTTTTCAGCCGGACATCGGGGAAACGCAAAATGGGTAGAAGTGCCATAGGGAAAACGGATGAAAAGCTTGCTCGATTAGGTTATTACGTGCAGAATCTCCAGCAATTTCCGAGATATGAACCGGCTTGCCAGACACTATTCAGACAGTGTTGATCGCACCGCGTTCCACCGGCACGAGAGGTTACGACAATGGTTCGCATTATATCCGCGCTCATCCTGGCCGTAACGGCCTTCTGCGCATCTGCCGAAGAGCCGCTTCAACTCGTCGACAATCCCCCTGATCGCCACATTGTCGTCCGCGGTGACACCCTGTGGGGCATTTCCGGCAAATTTCTCAAGCAACCCTGGCGCTGGCCGGAAATCTGGAACATGAACAAGGCCGAGATCAAGAATCCGCACTGGATCTATCCCGGCGACGTGATCATGCTCGACTACGTCAACGGCAAACCGCGCTTGAAGATTGGCAAATCAGTCGGTAGCACGGGCAATGGCCGTTTGCAGCCCAAGGTGTACAGCGAAGCCGTACAGCAGATCGTACCGAGCATTCCGCCAAATGCAATCGAGCCCTTCCTCTCGCAACCGCTGGTCATCGAACCCGGCGCCCACGACAACATTGCCCGCATCATCGCCTCGCAGGAGGATCGGGTTTTCATGGGCAGTGGCGACACCGCCTACGTCACCGGCATTCCCGATACCAGCGTTGTGAACTGGAACATCTTCCGTCCGGGCAAGGCCCTGAAGGATCCGGACACCGGCGAGGTCCTCGGCCATGAAGCATTTTTCCTCGGTAATGCCCGCTTGCTCGAACCCGGCGAACCAGCTTCCGTCAAAATCACAATCGCAAAACAAGAAATTGGCCGTGGCGATCGCTTGTTGCCAACGCCGCTCGCCGAGATTGTGGCCTACGTGCCGCATCGCCCAGAACAAGACGTTTCCGGCAAAATCATAGCCATCTACGGTGGCGCCAATGAAGGCGGTACCAGTTCTGTCATCACGATCAACCGCGGCACTCATGATGCGTTTGAAGTTGGCCACGTCGTCGCTCTGTATCGCAACCGGCTTTCCATTGGCTACGACGAAAAAGGCAAGCGTGTCTCAACCCCCATCCCGGAAGAACGTTATGCGCTGGCATTTATCTTCCGCGTCTTCGATCGTGTCAGCTACGCGCTAGTGGTTCAATCGGAAAAATCCGTGATGATTGGCGACTCCCTCAGAAATCCGTGACAACAACCGAAGGTCTGGCCGCCTGGCTGCGGCTGACCCTGATCCCCGGAATCGGCGGCGAGAGGCAGAGAAAGCTTCTCGCCGCTTTTGGTTTACCGGAAGGAATTTTCGCTGCAGGCAGACTGGCTGCACGTTCGGTCATCGGCGAACATGCCGACCTGCTGTTTGATTTTGATGCAAGCGAAGCCGTCAACCGTAGCCTGAACTGGGCGGAAGCCCCTGAACAGCACATCCTGACCCTGGCCGACGACACCTACCCGTCCGCTCTGCTGGAAATTCCCGACCCGCCCAATGTGCTCTACCTGCGCGGCAACCCGGAATTGTTGGAGCAGCCAGGCCTGGCTGTCGTCGGCAGTCGCAATGCCACACCACAAGGCCTGCAGACTGCCCACGCCTTTGCCCGGACGCTGGCTGGACAAGGTTTGACCATCATCAGCGGCCTGGCGCTCGGCATCGATGCGGCCGCTCATCAAGGTGCGCTGGCCGCCAACGGCAACACGATTGCCGTCATCGGCACCGGCGCCGACCGCATCTACCCCGCCCGCAACAAGGAGCTGGCCCTGCAGATCGCCGAACGCGGCCTGATCGTTTCCGAGTTCCCCCTCGGTACACCGGTGCTGGCGGCCAATTTTCCCCGCCGCAACCGGATCATTTCCGGCCTGGCACGCGGCGTACTGGTCGTCGAAGCCGCGCCGGAAAGCGGCTCCCTGATCACGGCGCGCCTCGCCGGCGAGCAGGGACGCGAGGTTTTTGCCATCCCCGGCTCCATCCATTCCCCGCTTGCCCGGGGCTGCCACAAACTGATCAGGCAAGGCGCCAAGCTGGTCGAAACCGCTGACGACATACTGGAAGAACTGGGCAACCTGACGGCGAACAATCAGCTTCCGGATGAGGCCACCCATCGGACCGAAGATCCCCTGCTCATCGCCCTTGGCCACGATCCGTGCAGCCTAGACCAACTGGCCGAACGGACCGGTTACAGCACCGAACAACTGCTCACCGAATTGCTGACGCTGGAGCTCTCCGGCGTACTCGCCACCCTGCCCGGCAACCGCTACCAGCGCCTCAACTAAATCGCTGCATATATATAGATGGCTTGCCAAGCCGCGCGCCGGGCACTTATCATGCCCCGGCATCCAACAGGCAGACCCCATGACCAAAAAACTGATCATCGCCGAAAAACCATCCGTCGCGGCCGACATTGCCAAGGCGCTGGGCGGCTTTACCAAGCACGACGACTACTTCGAAAGCGAGACGCACGTCATCTCGTCGGCCGTCGGTCACCTGCTGGAACTGGCCTGCCCGGAAGAATTCGAGGTCAAGCGCGGCAAATGGTCGTTTGCCCATCTGCCGGTCATCCCGCCGCATTTCGCGCTGAAGCCGATCGAAAAGACCGAGTCGCGCCTCAAGGTGCTGACCAAGCTGATCAAGCGCAAGGACGTCGCCGCCCTGATCAACGCATGTGACGCGGGGCGCGAAGGCGAGTTGATCTTCAACTACATCGCGCAACACACCAAGACCACCAAGCCGATCCAGCGCCTGTGGCTGCAATCGATGACCCAGGGCGCGATCCGCGACGGTTTCACGCGTCTGCGCCAGGGCAACGAAATGCAGGGCCTGGGCGATGCCGCCGTCTGCCGTTCCGAATCCGACTGGCTGGTCGGCATCAACGGCACGCGGGCGATGACCGCCTTCAATTCGAAAACCGGCGGCTTCCACCTGACCACCGTCGGCCGCGTGCAGACCCCGACGCTGGCCATCGTCGTCGAGCGCGAACGCCGGATCCGCGAATTCAAGTCGCGCGACTACTGGGAAGTCGAAGCCGATTTCGCCGCCAAGGCCGGCAACTACACCGGCAAGTGGTTCGACGAAGCCTACAAGGGCAAAGCCGAAGACGAGCATGCCCGTGCCGACCGCCTGTGGGAACTGAACAAGGCCGAAGCCATCCGTGCCGCGACGTCCGGCAAGCCGGGTATCGTCACGGAAGAAGCCAAGCCGGAAACCCGTCTCTCGCCGCTGCTCTTCGACCTGACCAGCCTGCAGCGCGAGGCCAACGCCCGATTCGGCTTCTCGGCCAAGACGACGCTGTCGATCGCCCAGGCGCTCTACGAAAAGCACAAGGTCCTGACCTACCCGCGGACCGATTCACGCTGCCTGCCGGAAGACTACCTGCCGACGGTGCGCGAGACGCTGACCATCCTGACCGGCGAAGGCGCCGGCAAGGGCCACGACGAAGTGCTGCTCGCCCGCTACTCGCCCTTCGCGCACCAGATCCTGGCGCGCAACTGGGTGCTGCCGAACAAGCGCATCTTCAACAACGCCAAGATCAGCGATCACTTTGCAATCATCCCGACGCCGCAAGCGCCGAAGAACCTCAACGAAGTCGAACAAAAACTCTACGACTTCGTCGTCCGCCGCTTCCTGTCGGTCTTCTTCCCGGCCGCCGAATACATGGTGACTACCCGCATCACCCGCGTCGAAGGCCACCCCTTCAAGACCGAGGGCAAGGTGCTGGTCAATCCGGGCTGGCTGGCCGTGCATGGCAAGGAAGGCCAGGAAGGCACCGAGGGCAATCTCGTTGCGGTCGACAAGGATGAAAAGGTCAAAACCGAGGAAGTCACGGTCAAGGCCAACGAAACCAAGCCGCCGCCGCGCTACTCGGAAGCCACCCTGCTCTCCGCCATGGAAGGCGCCGGCAAGATGGTCGATGACGAGGAACTCAAGGCCGCGATGGCCGGGCGTGGCCTCGGCACGCCGGCAACGCGTGCCCAGATCATCGAAAACCTGATCGGCGAGCAGTACATGCTGCGCGAAGGCCGCGAGCTGACACCGACCGCCAAGGCCTTCTCGCTGATGACGCTGTTGAACGGCCTCGGCATCAACGAACTGACCCAGCCGGAACTGACCGGCGACTGGGAATGGAAGCTCGGCCGCATCGAAAAGGGCGAATTCACGCGCGAGGAATTCATGCGCGAAATCGCCGAAATGACCCGCCACATGGTCGAGCGCGCCAAGACCTTCGAGGCCGACACGATTCCCGGCGATTTTGGCGTGTTGACCGCCAAGTGCCCGCGCTGCGGCGGCGAGATTCGCGAAACCTACAAGAAGTTCCAGTGCGGCGGCTGCGACTACTCGCTGTGGAAGATCGTTGCCGGCCGCCAGTTCGAACCGGCCGAAATCGACACCCTGATCAACGAGAAGCAGATCGGCCCGCTGACCGGCTTCCGCAACAAGATGGGCCGCACCTTCTCGGCCGCCATCAAGTTGAACGACAAGATGGAACCGGAATTCGACTTCGGCCAGGACAAGAACGACGAAGCCAACAACGAACCGGTCGACTTTTCAGCCCAGACCAGCCTCGGCAAATGCCCGAAGTGTGCAGCCAACGTCTATGACCACGGCAGCACCTACGTCTGCGAAAAATCGGTCGGCCCCGAGAAGAGCTGCGACTTCCGTTCCGGCAAGGTCATCCTGCAACAACCGATCGAACCAGGCCAGATGCAGAAATTGCTGACCGAGGGCAAAACCGATCTTTTGAAGGAATTCGTCTCCAACCGCACACGCCGCAAATTCTCGGCCTATCTGGTCGCCAAGGACGGCAAGGTGAGTTTCGAGTTCGAAAAGAAAGTCGCCAAACCCAAGGCGCCGGCGAAAAAGAAAGCCGCCGAAGCAGAATGAGAAAAGGGGCCGATGGCCCCTTTTTCTTGTCCCGCAAGCGGGACGCGCGTTCCACGTGAAACCTCAGCGCTTGCTGCTTGCTCCCGGCAACTCGCAGGAGAGCAGCGCCGCCCGTACCGCATCGATGGCTTGCGGCCTTGGGAAAGTCACCCGCCAGACCAGACCGACGGTACGTGACGGTTGCGTGCCGGCGAAGGGCAAAACCTTGACCATCGCCTCCTTGCCGACCAGAGGATCGGCGGCCGTGCTCGGCATGACGGCAATGCCGGCACCGCTCGCCACCATGTAGCGGATGGTTTCCAGCGAACCGCCTTCGAGCGAATGCGCCAGACCATCGGGCGCCGTCAGGCGCGGGCAGGATTCCAGCACCTGATCGCGGAAACAATTGCCCTGACCGAGCAGCAGCAGATTCTGGCCGTCCAGTTCGTCGGCCGGAATCGCTTCCCGCCGACTCCACGGATGCGCTGCCGGCACGACGACACGGAACGGCTCTTCGTAGACCGCTTGGGCGACCAGGCCGGGTTCGGCGAAGGGCAGTGCGATGACGATGACGTCAAGCTCGCCGGCCTTGAGCGCGGGAATCAGGTTGCCGGTGAAGTCTTCCTTGAGGAAGAGCGGCATGTTCGGCGCCTGCTGGTGCAGGGCCGGAATGAACTGCGGCAGCAGGTAGGGCGCGATGCTGTAGATGATGCCGACGCGCAGCTGACCGCTCAGCGGATCACCGGTCGAATCGGCGATTTCCTCGAGACGCACCGCCTCGTCGAGCACGCGCTTGGCCTGGGCGACGATGCGTTCGCCGAGCGCGGTAATCCGCACATCAGACGCCGTCCGTTCGAACAATGCCGCACCCAACTGCCCTTCGACCTTCTTCAGCGCTACCGACAAGGTCGGCTGGCTGACGTGGCAGGCTTCTGCCGCCTTGCCGAAATGACGCTCGCGGGCCAGGGCCACGATGTAGCGCATTTCGGTCAAAGTCATGGCAAATAACCCAGTTTTTGCTGGTCGACCGCTGTCAACCAGCGCCATTCGCCGGGCTGCAGATCGACCGGCAGCGAAAGTTCGCCCACCGATTCGCGGTGCAGGGCTTCGACGCGGTTGCTGACCGCCGCCACCATGCGCTTGACCTGGTGGTACTTGCCCTCGGTCAGGGTCAGGCGCAACAGGTTTTCGCCGGCAATTTCCGCGGCCGCAGCGGCAATCGGTTCGTATTCGTCGGCGAGCAACACGCCGGCCAGCAGTTGATCGATCTGGGCCTGATCGACGGGATGCTTGGTAGTCGCCAGATAAACCTTGGGCACCTTGCGCTTGGCCGAGGACAGCTGATGATTGAGCTGGCCGTCGTTGGTGATCAGCAGCAGGCCGGTGGTGTCTTCGTCGAGCCGGCCGATCGGCTGCACGTCGCGTTCGCGCAATTGCACCGGCAGCAGTTCGAGCACGCCGGGATGATGCTTGGGCTTGCGCGAGCATTCGTAATGCACCGGCTTGTGCAGCATCAGCGTGGCGAATTCAAGATATGGCCAATCGACACCGTCGACCGTAAAGACCAGGCCCTCGATATCGATTTCCGCGAAGGGATCGTCGCAGATTTCGCCATTGATGGCGACGCGTTCACGGCGAATCAGCCCGCGACATTCCTTGCGGGTGCCGAAACCGTGTTTTTGGAGGATACGTTCTAGTTGCATGGCCAGCATGTTAACACGCCGCATCGCTTACTCAGCGCGCAGCAAACAGCGGCAAGCCGCTTATCGGCGGCCGGCCGATGCAATACAATTCGGCCATGAATTTCGAACACCTCATCCAGATCAACGACCCGGAAAATCCGCTGATTGAGCCGCTCGACCGCCAGCAATTGTGGCAGGGCCTGCTCCACCGCGTCGAGAATCCCATCCCCTTCCTGCCCGGCCTGGAAGCCTTCACCATCCTCGAACGCCAGGCCGATACGCTGCTGCGCGAACTCGATTTCGGCCCGGCCGTGATCCAGGACCGCGTCACGCTGGTCGATATGCACTCGGTGCGCTTCGACATCGTGCCGTCCGAAGCCCATGCCGGCGGCGGCCTGCGCATTGCCATCGAAGAACCCGAGCCGGGCTTCCTGTTCCTGCGCTTCACTTACGAAACAACCCTGGCCAACAACCCCAATTCGGAAGACCGGGCCTACATCGAATACGTCAAATCGGCGTATCACCAGTCGGATGTCGATTGCGTCCGCATCATCCGGACATTGGCTGCCGGCGGTCCGCTGCAGTAAATCCGGCAGAACCGGTCGACCAGCAAAAATGCCCGCTTTCGCGGGCATTTTCCATTGGGCTGAAGAGGCTTAATTGACGCCCTGGCTGGCCAGGTAGTCTTCGTAGCCGCCGAGGTAATCGATGATGCGGCCATCGTTCCTGACCTCAAGAACACGCGTGGACAACGAGGAAACGAATTCGCGGTCGTGCGAGACGAAAACCAGGGTGCCAGGGAATTTTTCCAGGCCGCTGTTGAGCGCTTCGATCGATTCCATGTCGAGGTGGTTGGTCGGTTCGTCCATGATCAGGACGTTATGCTTGGACAGCATCAGCTTGCCGAACAGCATGCGGCCCTGCTCGCCACCGGAGATGACGTTGACCGGCTTCTTGACCTCGTCACCGGAGAACAGCAGGCGACCGAGCGTGCCGCGGATCAGGGTTTCCAGGTCGCCGCCGTCTTCGATGGTGGCACGGGCATAGCCGGCAATCCACTCGGTCAGGCTCTGCTCGCCGGCAAACTGGGCGCTGTGGTCCTGCGCGTAGTAACCCGGATAGGCCTTTTCCGCCCATTTGACGGTGCCGAATTGCGCTGTCACTTCGCCCATCAGCAGCTTCAGGAAGGTCGTCTTGCCGACGCCGTTCTCACCGATCACGGCGATCTTTTCACCAGCGTTGATGGTTAGCGTCAGGTTGTTGAAGATCTTGCGCTCGCCACCCTCGTAGGTGAAGGAGAGGTTTTCGATCTCGACCGCCTGACGATGCAGCTTGGCCTTCTCATCGTAGTCGAAGCGGATCCACGGATACTGGCGCGACGACGGCTTGACGTCTTCCGGCTTGAGCTTGTCGATCAGCTTCATGCGGCTGGTTGCCTGCTTGGCCTTGGAGGCGTTGGCCGAGAAGCGGCGCACGAAGGTCTGCAGTTCGGCGATGCGTTCCTTGGCCTTGGCATTGGCGTTCGACAGGCGTTCGCGGGCCTGCTGCGCGGCTTCCATGAAGTCGTCGTAGTTGCCGGCGTAGGTCGTGATCCTGCCGTAGTCGAGGTCGGCCATGTGGGTGCAGACCTGGTTCAGGAAGTGACGATCGTGGGAGATGATGATCATCGTCGACTCACGCGCGTTGAGGATGTCTTCCAGCCAGCGGATGGTGTTGATGTCGAGGTTGTTGGTCGGTTCGTCGAGCAGCAGGATGTCCGGATTGGCGAACAGCGCCTGGCAGAGCAGCACGCGCAGCTTCCAGCCGGGCGCAACCTGGCTCATCGGGCCGTTGTGCTGTTCGGTCGGGATACCGACGCCGAGCAGCAGTTCGCCGGCGCGCGATTCGGCGGTATAACCGTCGTATTCGCCAACCTTGCCTTCGAGTTCGGCGGCCGTCATGTAGTCGTCTTCGGTCGCTTCCGGATTGGCGTAAATCGCATCGCGTTCCTGGATCGCCGCCCACAGTTCCTCGTGACCGGCCATCACGACGTCGAGGACGCGCATGTCTTCGTAGGCGAACTGGTCCTGCTTCAGGTAGGCCATGCGTTCATGCTTCTCTTTCGAGACATTGCCAGCCGACGGCTCAAGCGCGCCACAGAGGATTTTCATGAAGGTCGATTTGCCCGCCCCGTTGGCGCCGATCAGGCCATAGCGGTAGCCTTCGCCGAATTTGACGTTAACGTTCTCGAACAGGGGTTTGACCCCGAACTGCATGGTGATATTGGCGGCGACAAGCACGACGATTCCGATCTACGAATTGATGTAAGACAAGCGGTAAAACCAAGGGCCGAATTTTACCTGTTTTCAACGGGTTGACCGTGTGGCCGCAGCCCAATTTTGTGCACTGCGGTGTAAGATTTGCAGCCACAATAAAAACCCCGGGATTTAGAGACAGCACCATGGTTCCACACCTGACAACCGCCCTCACCGGCCCCCTGCTCGAACTCGAACGCAAGTTCCTGGAAAGCAGCACGCAGATCGAACACTGGCTGCGCGGCCAGTGGCAGGAGCACACCCCGCCCTTCTATTCGTCGTGCGACCTGCGCAACTCCGGCTTCAAGCTGGCGCCGGTCGACACCAACCTCTTTCCCGGCGGTTTCAACAACCTGAATCCGGCCTTCCTGCCGCTCTGCGTGCAGGCCGCGATGAGCGCCATCGAGAAGTTCTGCCCGGATGCGCGCAGCCTGCTGCTGATTCCCGAAAACCACACGCGCAATCAGTTCTACCTGCAGAACGTCGCGCAGATTGCCGCCATCCTCAAGCAGACCGGGCTTAACGTCCGCCTCGGCTCGATGCTGCCGGAAATCACCCAGCCGACCACGATCGACCTGCCGAACGGCCAGAGCCTGCTGCTCGAACCCCTGGTCCGCAACGGCAACCGGCTCGGCGTCGCCGGTTTCGAACCCTGCGCCGTCCTGCTCAACAATGACCTGTCGGCCGGCATCCCGGCCATCCTGCAGAACCTGCACGAACAGGTCGTGCTGCCGCCGGTGCATGCCGGCTGGGCGGTGCGTCGCAAGTCCAACCACTTCGCCGCCTACGACCAGGTCGCCAACGACTTTGCCAAGGAAATCGGCATCGATCCGTGGCGCATCAACCCGGCCTTCTCGGTCTGCCGCAGCATCAACTTCCATGAGCGCCAGGGCGAGGAATGTCTCGCCGCCAACGTCGCCGCCGTGCTCGACATCGTCAAGGAAAAGTACAAGGAATACGGCATCACCGAAACGCCCTACGTCGTCGTCAAGGCCGATGCCGGCACCTACGGCATGGGCGTGATGACGGTGCGCGACGCCGATGAAGTCATCGCGCTCAACCGCAAGCAGCGCAACAAGATGAGCGTCGGCAAGGAAGGCCTCGAAGTCTCCGAGGTGCTGATCCAGGAAGGCGTGCATTCCTTCGAGACGCTCAACGACGCAGTCGCCGAACCGGTGATCTACATGATCGACCGCTACGTGGTCGGCGGCTTCTACCGCGTGCATACCGGGCGCGGCAAGGACGAGAACCTCAACGCGCCGGGCATGCACTTCGAGCCGCTCGCCTTTGAAACCGGCTGCAACCTGCCCGACTATCGCTGCGGCAACCCGGATTCCCCACCCAACCGCTTCTACGCCTACGGCGTGGTCGGTCGTCTCGCCTGTCTGGCGGCGGCGGTCGAGCTTGAGCGGTCGACGCCCGAAAACGGCTGAAAATCGGGCCTGTGACGCAACAACTCCATTTCGAAAAACACCTGCTCGGCGGCAGCAGCCAGTCGCTGAAACTGGCTTTCATCCTCGACCCGCTCGATTCCCTGAAAGCCTGGAAGGACTCTTCCGTGGCCATGATGCGGGCCGCCGAGAAGCACGGTCACGAGGTCTACGCGATCGATTGCGCAACGCTCGGCTGGCGCACCGCCGAAGCCGGCCACCACGCCGGCGGCGTCTTCGGCGAGGCGGTGCATCTGCACCTGCGCCCCGACGATCACGACTGGTACCGCGAAACCCACCGCGAATGGCTGCCGCTCAAGGCTTTCGACGGTGTGATCATGCGCAAGGACCCGCCCTTCGATTTCGAGTACATCACCGCGACCTGGCTGCTCGAACGCGCCGAAGCGAGCGGCGTGCGCGTCTTCAACCGGCCGCGTGCGCTGCGCGAGCATTCGGAAAAGATCGCGATCACCGAGTTCGAGCAATACGCACCGACCACGCTGATCGCGCGCGACATGCATCTGCTGCAGCATTTCATCGACGAGCAGCGCGATGTCATCCTCAAGCCGCTCGACGGCATGGGCGGCAGCCAGATTTTCCGCATCCACCGCAATGATCCGAACCGCAACGTCATCATCGAGACGCTCACGCACGAAGGCGCGCGCACCGTGATGGCGCAGCGCTACCTGCCCGAGATCAGCCAGGGCGACAAACGCATCCTGCTGATTGCCGGCAAGCCGGTTCCCTATTGCCTGGCGCGCATCCCCAAGGCCGGCGAGACGCGCGGCAACCTGGCGGTCGGCGGCACCGGCGTCGCGCAGGAACTTTCGCCGCGTGACCGCGAGATCGCCGAACACCTCGGCCCCATCCTGTTCAAGCGCGGCCTGATGCTGGTCGGCCTCGACGTCATCGGCAGCCATCTCACCGAAATCAATGTCACCAGCCCGACCTGCATGGTCGAAATCCGTCAGCAGACGGGCTTCGATGCAGCCGGTGCCTTCATCACGGCGATCGAACACGCATGCGGCATTGCCTGATCCTTCTTTCCCTGCTCTGGCTGACGGCCTGTGGCCGGACACCCTTGCAGGAACAGCAGGCCTACGTTTTCGGCACGCGCGTCGAAGTGCTGGTCGTCAGCAATGACCCGGAACAGGGCCGGCAGGCGATTGCCGCCGTGCTGCGCGAATTCGACCGCCTGCACCGCGCCTACCACGCCTGGCAACCGTCCGAACTGACCGCACTGAACGATGCGATTGCCGCCGGCAAGCCGCTAAGCGTGAGCCCCGAACTGGCCGGCTTCGTCAGCGAGGCGCAGCAGCTCAGCAAGCAGGGCGACTACCTGTTCGATCCGGCCATCGGTCAACTGATCAAACTCTGGGGTTTTCAGGCCGACGAGTTCAAGGCCGAATTGCCGCCCGAGGCCGACATCAAGGCCTGGCTGGCGAAGAAGCCGTCGCTGGCTGACATCAGCATCCACGACACCACGATCAGCAGCCGCAACCGCAACGTCGCCCTCGATTTCGGCGGCTACCTGAAAGGCGTCGCCCTCGACCGCGCCGCCGCCATCCTGCGCGCCCAGGGCATCAACAACGCGCTGATCAACATCGGCGGCAATGTCATGGCGCTGGGCAGCAAGGAAGGCAAGAAATGGCGGGTCGGCATCCAGCATCCGCGCCAGCCCGGCCCGCTCGCCACCATCGCCCTGGAAGACGGCGAAGCGATCGGCACCTCCGGTGATTACCAGCGTTTCTTCGAAGTCGGCGGCAAACGCTATGCCCACCTGCTCGACCCGCGAACCGGCTATCCGGTCGATCACACGCAGGCTGTCACCGTGCTGATTCCCGCCGGCCCGAGGGCAGGCACGCTGTCCGATGCCACATCCAAGCCGATCTTCGTTGCCGGCGACGAACGCTGGCGGGAGATGGCGAAGCAAATGCAAATCGGCATGGTTTTGCGCGTCGACCGCCAGGAGCGGATTTTCGTCAGCGAAGCCTTGCACAAACGCCTAGAATTCATCGGCCAACCCCCACCCATCAACGTCATCCCGTGATTCACTGCGGGCCGAGTTGACACTACCGGATGCTAGTCGTATATCTCCTCAACCGGCTTCTGCACACGACAGCCAAATAGCGCCAGCAGACCCGGCCGACAAGCCGGCAGACAAAGGGGTGTGTATTGTTTCAGGGTATCTCATTCCGCAAGCCCGGCTTTGCCAACAGCCTGATCCTGCGTGTCGGGCTGCTCATCCTTTTTGCCCTCGCCGTCTTCTCCTTCAGCATCTATCTGCTGATCGGCCGCCCAAGTATCGAGCGTCTGGCCGAAGCCCAGATGCAGCTTGTTTCCGAGCAACTGGAAGCGCGCCTCAACCGCCTCGTCAAGACCGTTGAAATCACCCTGCGCAGCAGCCGGGACTGGGGCGAAAACGGCGGACTCGATCACAACCAGCTGTTGCGCTTCAACGAGCTGTTTTTCCCCATTCTCGCCAACAACAACGACATTTCCTCGGTCATTTTCGCGCACGAATCCGGCCGTGAATTCCTGCTCCTGCGCAACAGCGACGGGCACTGGATCAATCGCATCAGCGATCCGGCCAACTGGGGCGACCAGACCTACTGGATCACCTGGAATGCGCAGCGCCAGATCGAAAGCGTCGAAATGCGCCAGCGCGACTACGATGCCCGCACCCGTCCCTGGTTCAAGGGGGCCATGGCGCTGAGCGACCCACAGTCGATCTTCTGGACGGCGCCCTACATTTTCTACACGACCAAGGAGGCCGGCCTGACCGCAGCGACAAGCTGGCGGGCTGCCGACGGCTCCCGTTATGTCATCGGCCATGACGTCAGGCTCAGCGATATTGCCGAATACACGACACAACTGACACCAGGCTCCCATAAAAAGGCTGCATTGTTTACTGCCGACGGAAAATTGCTGGCGCCACCGCATGACCCCCGCTTCACCGACCGGGCTGCCATCAATAAAGCCCTGTTGAAAACTGCCGAAGAACTGGAAATGCCCGAACTGAGTGCGGGCTACGCCGCCTGGCACAATGGCGGTCGGCAAAACGGCGGCCTGAACGGCTTCGAGTTGCCTGACGGCGAC
Source organism: Quatrionicoccus australiensis (assembly GCF_020510425.1). Taxonomy (NCBI): domain Bacteria; kingdom Pseudomonadati; phylum Pseudomonadota; class Betaproteobacteria; order Rhodocyclales; family Azonexaceae; genus Quatrionicoccus; species Quatrionicoccus australiensis. Next base: position 2,097,978 of record NZ_JAHBAH010000001.1, on the reverse strand, counting down.
TGGCTCAGCCATTTCCGGCCAATCGACAGCGGCACCCAACGCGTCTGGATCGGCGTTTTCGCACCGGAAAGCGATTTCAATCCAACCAGTCAGCGGGATCTCTGGCTGCTCGCGCTGATCACGCTGGTCTGTCTGGCTCTTGGCCTGATCGTGGCGATCCGGCTGGCCAAGCAATTCGGACATCCGCTCCTCGCCCTCGCCGAAGAAAGCGAACGCATCGGCAAACTGGAGCTGGACGACCCGGTGTTCAGCGACGCACCCTGGCGCGAGGTCACCCAACTCGCCACCGCCCTTGAGACCATGCGCGAACACCTGTGCAACTCGCGCCAAGCCCTGCAGGACGCCTATTCCGAACTGGAAATCACGGTTGCCAATCGCACCCAGGCGCTGCGCGAAAACCAGGGCATCCTGCAAAAACGCGAAAGCTTCTTCCGCGCGGTCTTCGATAATGCGGCGGTCGGCATCGTCAGCCTGAGCCCGCAAAAACAGCGCACCCAGGTTAACCGCGCCTATGCCGAGTTCACCGGCTATCCGATCGACGCCCTGCTCACGAAACCGGATATCCGCGTCCTGCCGCTGCACGAACAGGACAGGCTGGAAACCGCACTGGCCAGACTCGCCAGCGGTCAGGAGAAGTTCATCCGCAGCGAATTCGAGTTTCTCGCCAAGGGTGGCGAAACGCGTTGGGGCGATGTGCAGATCGCGCCCATCCAAAGCGATAGCGGCGAACTCGACTCACTGCTCGTCACCGTGCTCGACATCACCGACCGCCGCCAGATGGAAGCGGAACTGATCCGCCAGTTTGCCTTCCTGCAAGCGCTGCTCGACACCATTCCCAACCCCATCTTCTACAAGGGGCCGCATACCCGCTTCCTGGGCTGCAATCATGCTTACGAAGCGTTTTTTGGCATCGATCGCGCCGATTTCATCGGCAAGCGGGGACTCGATCTCGACTACCTGCCGGAAGAAATGCGCCTCGCCTATCAGCTTGAAGACGAACAGGTGATTGCCGAATGCGGCCGCATTTCCCGCGAAATTCCGATGTCGACCGCTGACGGCATCCTGCGCGACACGCTGTACTCGGTAACCGGCTTCCGCACGACGGAAGACGAACCGGGCGGGCTGATCGGCGTCATCGTCGATATCACCCCGCTCAAGAACGCCGAACGCGAATCCGAGCGCGCCCGTACCGCCGCCGAAGATGCCGCCGCCGCCAAGGCCGACTTCCTGGCCAACATGAGCCACGAAATCCGCACCCCGATGAATGCCATCATCGGCATGACCCACCTCGCACTGCAAACCGACCTGACCATCCGCCAGAAAAATTATCTGAGCAAGGTCGACAATGCCGCCAAGGGCCTGCTCGGCATCATCAACGACATTCTCGATCTGTCGAAAATCGAGGCCGGCAAGATGCTCATCGAGCAAACCGCCTTTCGTCTCGACGACAACCTGCAAAATCTCGCCGACATCTGCCTGGTCAAGGCCAGCGAACGCGGGCTCGAACTGCTCTTCGACATCGCCAACGATGTGCCGGGGAATCTGCAGGGCGATCCGTTGCGCCTCAACCAGGTATTGCTCAACCTGATCGGCAATGCCGTCAAATTCACCGAACAGGGCGAAGTCACGCTGACCGTCAGCCTGGTTTCGCGTAACGAAGATGGCGTCGAACTACGCTTCGAAGTCCGCGATACCGGCATCGGCATGTCGGAAGAACAGCAACAGCAACTGTTCAAGGCCTTCAGCCAGGCCGACAGTTCAACCACCCGAAAATACGGTGGCACCGGGCTGGGTCTTTCAATCAGCAAGCGCATCGTCGAGATGATGGGTGGCCGGATCGGCGTCAACAGCACGCCGGGCGTCGGCAGTCGTTTCCATTTCACGCTGCCCTTCGGACTCGCCGCCGAAACCGGGATCAGCCGCGGCCGCCTCGGCCTGCCCGAACAATTGAACACCCTGGTCATCGATGACAGCCCCGGTGCCCGGCAGATTTTCCACCATCAGTTGCTCGCCTTCGGCTTGCCCAGCCATGCCGTTGCCAGCGGCCCCGAGGGGCTTGCCGAAGTCGCCCGCGCCAGCGCCGCCGACCAGCCCTACCAGTTGCTGATCATCGACTGGAAAATGCCCGGCATGGACGGCATCGAGACACTGCGTCGCCTGCGCGAAACACAGGCCCTGGATGCGGCAGTCAAAGTCATCATGACAACCGCCTTCGATCACGACGAGTTGCGCCAGCAATTGGACGGCCTCAGCGTTGACGCGATACTCGCCAAGCCGATCACGCCATCCTCCCTTTTCGACTGCATTGTCGAGACGGTACACCACCGGAATGGCGCCGAAATGCAGGCTGGCAAGCTTGCCGGCAGCGGTCGCCCCGATCTTTCCGGACATCATGTCCTGCTCGTTGAAGACAACGAAGTGAATCGTGAACTGGCCGAGGAAATGCTCTGTTTGACCGGGTTGACCGTCGAGCTTGCGGTCAATGGCGAAGAGGCCGTCAAGTGTGTCAGACAGGCGCACTATGACCTGGTACTGATGGACTGCCAGATGCCGGTGATGGACGGCTACGAAGCCACCCGGCAGATTCGCTCCGAGCCGCGTTTCGCCGCACTTCCGATCATCGCCATGACCGCCAATGCCATGGCCAGCGACCGCGAGCACTGTATTGCGACAGGCATGAACGACCACATCGCCAAGCCGATCGACGTCGAACTGCTTTACGCCACGCTGGCCCGCTGGCTGAACAAGACCAGCAGCACAGCGGAAGCCCCGTCACTCCCGGCCGCGGCAAACCAGGAAACGAGCATCTCCGAGCTTGCCGTTCTTGATGAGAATGCCGCCCTCAAACGTCTGGGTGGCAATCGGGCCATGTTCGAACGCATCCTGAGGCGCTTCCATGAAAACCAGGCCGATGCGATCGAACGCCTGAAAGCCTGGCGCCTTGCCGGTGACGTCGAGAAAATGCACCTCCTTGCGCACACCCTGCGTGGCCTGGCCGGCAATATCGGCGCCAATCAGGTGGCGGCACTGGCCCAAGCCCTGGAAAGCAAGCTGAAAAACTCGGCGCTGAACGAGTCGGAACAAATCGACACCTTGCTCCGGGAACTAGCCACTGCCCTCGACAAACTTCTGCTGCAGGCAAACACGCTAAAGAAAAATGAGGTCAGAAACAGCGCGGTCTCGCTCTTGCCGCAGGATAGCGCCCGTTTGCGCGCCTCGCTGATCGAGATGCAGAGACTGCTCGCCAACTCGGATGCGTCGGCAGTCCAGCAAATCGCTACAATTGAACAAGAACTCAACGCGCAGACCGATCCGCTGCAAGTCAAGAAGCTGGTTCGCGATGTTGAAAGCTACGAATTTGACAGTGCCATCGAAACGCTGCTGAAAATTGCCGGCGAACTCTCCATCGATCTCAATACGGACGAAATCCGCAGCCAGCCATGATCTCATTGCTACCCAAACAGAGCATTCTCGTTGTCGATGACACGCCGGAAAACATCACCCTGCTCAGCGAACTGCTCGGCAACGACTATCGGATCCGGGTCGCCACCTCAGGTGAAAAGGCACTGAAGATCGCCTACTCGGACGAACCGCCCGACCTCATCCTGCTCGACATCATGATGCCCGGCCTCTCCGGCCTGGAAATCTGCCGCCGCCTCAAGGCCAATCCCGACCGGCGCCGTATTCCGGTCATTTTCGTCACCGCCATGAGCTCGATCGAAGACGAGGAGCGAGGCCTCGAACTCGGCGCCGTCGATTACATCACCAAGCCGATCAGCCCGCCCATCGTCAAGGCACGCGTGCGCACCCATCTGGCGCTTTACGACCAGAGCCGCGAACTCGAGCGCATGGTCAAGCAGCGCACCCACGAGCTGATGACAACGCGGCAGCAGATCATCCGCCGCCTCGGGCGTGCCGCCGAATTCAAGGACAACGAAACCGGCAACCATGTGCTGCGCATGAGCCACTACGCCCGCTTGGTCGCCGAAGCGCACGGCCTGGGTGAAGAAACCGCCAACATCATCTTCAACACCGCGCCGATGCACGACATCGGCAAAATCGGCATTCCCGATTCGATCCTGCTCAAGCCGGGCAAACTGGATGCAGAAGAATGGAAGATCATGCAGCAGCACCCGATCATGGGCGCCGAAATCATCGGTAAACATGAAAACGAGTTGCTCGAAACGGCCCGCATCATTGCCCTTTCACACCACGAAAAATGGGATGGCAGCGGATATCCGCAAGGCCTGAAAGGCGAAAATATTCCGCTCGAGGGACGCATCGTGGCCATCGCCGACGTCTTTGATGCGCTGGTTTCGGTCCGCCCCTACAAAAAGGCCTACCCGATCGAAGAATCGCTGGAGCTGATGCAGAAACAGTCCGGTCTTCATTTCGATCCAAGCCTGATGCGCGCATTCGAAAAGGCCTTGCCGGAAATCCTTCAGGTCAGGGAAATCTACGCGGATGAATTTGGGCCACTCACCGACGTCGAATTCAAGATCAACGAAATCTACGCCCATCGCGATGATCCGCAGGGTTATCCGGGCGTTCTGACCAGCCCGAAGGATAGCGACTGATTTTTCGGTCATGGCGTCTTTTCCATCCAGACATCAAGCAAAAAAGGCGCTTTCCGCGCGGTTGACCGATATACCGCGGCAAAAGCTGCGGCTTCTGCAACAACTGGCCGAGCGCGAACAGGCCCAGCAACGCCTCGAGAAATACTGGGCAACGCGCTTGCTGACCATCTTCGGACTGGCAATCGCCCTTTACCTGGGCAGCCTCCTGATCAGCCTCTTCCTCCCCGGCTGATGCAAATCGAGCAAGCCGCCGCCTGGATCCGCCAAGCCGATGGCTTGCTGCTTACCGCCGGCGCCGGCATGGGCATCGATTCCGGCTTGCCGGACTTTCGCGGTCCGGGAGGCTTCTGGGGCGTTTACCCGGCCCTGGGCAGAGCCCGCATCGCATTTGAGGCCATCGCCAACCCCGCCGCCTTTGAACGCAACCCGGCGCTTGCCTGGGGCTTTTACGGGCATCGCCTGGCGCTCTATCGCCAGACCAAACCGCATGCCGGCTTTGCCATGCTGCTCGCGCTCGCCGAAAAGCTGGAGCACGGCGCCTTCGTGTTCACCAGCAACGTCGATGGCCACTTCAAGAAAGCCGGCTTTCCGGCCGAGCGGGTCTGCGAAGTGCATGGCTCGATCAGCCACCTGCAATGCGCCGCCGCATGCAGTGAGGAAATCTGGCCGGCTGACAGTTTTCAACCCGAGGTCGATAGCGAAAACTGCCTGCTCATTGGTGATCCGCCGCTTTGCCGGCGTTGCGGCCAACTGGCCCGCCCCAACATCCTGATGTTCAACGACTGGCAATGGCTGGAGCGACGCAGTGCGCTGCAACGGCAAAACCTGCAACGCTGGCTGGCCACGGTCGACCGTCTGGTAACGCTGGAAATCGGTGCCGGAACGCAGGTACCCAGCGTGCGCAATTTCTCCGAACGGCAACCGGGCCGGTTGATCCGCCTCAATCCGAACGAGCCGGAAATCGCTCATCGCCCGGATGCCCTGGCCTTGCCGCTTGGCGCACTCAAGGGCATCGAACAGCTGTACCAGGCATTCGCCTAGTCGGGATTGCGCGAATCAACCGTCAGGGTGACCGGCCCGTCGTTGAGCAAACTGACCTGCATGTCGGCACCGAAAATGCCGGTGGCCACCGGTCGACCCAATTCCTGCTCCAGTTTTGCCACGAAGCGTTCGAACAGCGGCTGCGAGATATCGCCACGCGCCGCCCGACTCCACGACGGCCGGTTGCCCTTCTTCAGCGAGGCGTAAAGCGTGAACTGCGACACCGCCAGAATCCCGCCACCCACCTCCTGGACACTGCAGTTCATCACGCCATCCGCATCAGAAAAAATGCGGCTGCGCACAATCTTGCCCGCCATCCAGTCCAGATCGGCTGCCGTATCGGCTTCTTCGAAACCCGCCAGAATCAGCAAACCCGCCCCGATTTTGCCGCAAATTTCACCGTCGACCGCTACCGAAGCCTCTTTGACCCGCTGAATCACAACCCGCATGAAAAACTCCCGACAAAGAAAAGGCTCCGACCAGCGGAGCCTTTTCCTGAAAGCAAAAATTACTTAAATATCGATCCGTGCATTCAAGGCATTGGTTTCGATAAACGCCCGTCTTGGTTCGACCAGCTCGCCCATCAGGGTGGTGAAGATCTCGTCAGCGGCGATCGCATCATCGATCTGCACGCGCAGCAGGCGGCGCACCTTGGGATCCATGGTCGTTTCCCAGAGCTGATCCGGATTCATTTCGCCCAGACCTTTGTAGCGCTGCTTGCTGATACCGCGCTCGACATCGGCCAGCAGCCACTTCATGGCGTCGCCGAAATTGGTCACGGTGAATTTCTTCTCGCCACGCGCCATGAAGGCGCCGGCACCAAACAGATCAGCCAGGGTTTCTGCGGTACGGCGCAGTTGCATGAAGTCACCGGAAAGCAGCAGGTCTTCATCGATCAGGCCGACCTTGAGGTTGCCATGGTGAATCTTTTCGACGCGCAGCGTCCAGCGTTCCTGGATGTCGTCGTAACGCGGCACGACACGGATTTTGCCGTCGAGATGCTTGGTCAGCAGTTCGGCACTGGTGGTGGCACCGGCTTCGCTGCTCAGATCGAGCTTGAGGTTGTGCTGAACGAGCGACTTGAGGACCAGCGGATCAACCAGATGCGAAACCCGTTCGATGACTGCTTCGGTCAACAGCCAGGAACGGGCCAATTCCTCGAGGGCCGCACCGACAATCGGCTCGGCACCGGCACGCGGCGTCAGGCTGGCTTCGTCCATCGCCATGCGCAGCAGGAACTGGTGATATTCCTGATCGTCCTTGAGGTAACGCTCGGTCTTGCCGTGCTTGACCTTGTACAGCGGCGGCTGGGCGATATACACATAGCCGCGGTCGATCAGCTCCGGCATCTGGCGATAGAGCAGCGTCAGCAGCAGGGTACGGATGTGGGCGCCGTCAACGTCCGCGTCAGTCATGATGATGATGCGGTGATAACGCAGCTTCTCGATTTTGAACTCGTCCTTGCCGATACCGGTGCCAAGCGCCGTGATCAGCGTGACAATCTGCTCGGAGGAAATCAGCTTGTCGAAACGGGCCTTCTCGACGTTGAGCACCTTGCCGCGCAACGGCAGGATGGCCTGGAACTTGCGGTCGCGACCCTGCTTGGCGGAGCCGCCGGCGGAGTCGCCCTCGACCACGTACATTTCGCAGAGGGCGGGATCCTTTTCCTGGCAGTCGGCCAGTTTGCCGGGCAGGCCGATACCGTCTAGCACACCCTTGCGGCGCGTCAGTTCGCGCGCACGGCGGGCGGCCTCGCGGGCCCGCGAGGCTTCGACGATCTTGCCGGTAATGATCTTGGCGTCGGCCGGACGTTCGAGCAGGAAGTCAGCGAGCTTCTGGGCAACGACTTCTTCGACGGCCGGGCGGGCTTCGCTGGAAACCAGCTTCATCTTGGTCTGCGAGGCGAACTTGGGATCGGGCATCTTGACCGACAGCACACAGGCCAGGCCTTCGCGCATATCGTCGCCGGCGATCTCGACCTTGGCCTTCTTGGCGATTTCGTGTTCGTCGATGTACTTGTTGATCACCCGCGTCATCGCGGCGCGCAGGCCGGTCAGGTGGGTACCACCGTCGGATTGCGGAATATTGTTGGTGAAACAGAGCACCTGTTCCTGGTACGAATCGTTCCACTGCATGGCCACTTCGACGCCGATGGTGACACCGGTATCACCGACCTTGGCTTCGCCGGCCGAGTAGAAAATACTCGGATGCAGGACGCTCTTGCTGCGGTTGATGTATTCGACGAAGCTCTGCACGCCGCCGGCAAAGGCAAAATCCTCTTCCTTGCCGGTCCGCTGGTCGATCAGGCGGATACGCACGCCATTGTTGAGGAAGGACAGCTCACGCAGGCGCTTGGCGAGAATTTCGTAGTGAAACTCGATGTGCTCGAAGATTTCCTCGTCGGCGAGGAAGTGCACTTCCGTACCCCGCTTCTCGGTTTCACCAACCACCTTGAGCGGCGAGACTTCGATGCCGTCACGCACTTCGATGACACGGTCAACAGCATGGCCGCGGCAGAATTCCATCGTGTGCTTCTTGCCATCGCGGCGGATGGTCAGGCGTAGCCACTTCGACAGCGCATTGACGCAGGACACGCCGACACCATGCAAACCGCCCGACACCTTGTAGGAGTTCTGGTTGAACTTGCCACCGGCGTGCAGTTCGGTCAGCGCGATTTCGGCCGCCGAGCGCTTCGGCTCGTGCTTGTCGTCCATCTTGACGCCAACCGGAATGCCCCGGCCGTTGTCGGTAACGCTGATCGAGTTGTCGGTATGGATGGTGACGACGATATCGTCACAATGCCCGGCCAGTGCTTCGTCGATCGAGTTGTCCACAACCTCGAACACCAGATGGTGCAGGCCGGTGCCATCGGAAGTGTCGCCGATATACATGCCCGGACGCTTGCGGACGGCTTCCAGCCCTTCGAGAATCTGAATGCTGGATTCGCCATAGGCCGGCGAGCCGTCCTGCGGGGTGTTGATCGGCGTGTTTTCTTCGCTCATTGCATGTGTTCCACGTGAAACTGGTCTTTAGATACAGGGCTCAAATACGCATCGGCATGACAACGTACTTGAATCGCTCATTGCCCGGTACGGTAATCAGCGCGCTGGAGTTGGCATCGTTGAAACTCCACTGGATTTCTTCGGTGTGCACGTTGTTGAGCACATCCAGCAGATAGCCGACATTGAAGCCGACATCGATGACGTCGCCGGTGTATTGCACTTCGATTTCTTCCTGAGCCTCTTCCTGCTCGGCATTGGCGGCGATCAATTTCAGGCTATTGTCGCCCAGAACCACGCGCACGCCGCGGAATTTTTCGTTGGTCAGAATGGCGGCACGGCTCATCGCCTGCATCAGGATCTGACGACCGACCGTCATGTGATTCTTCAGGGTTGCCGGCACAACACGCTCGTAATCCGGGAACTTGCCGTCGATCAGCTTGGAAACCAGAACCACCGAGCCAAACGAGAAACGGACCTGATTCGAGGTCAGTGAAATATTGAGCGGCTCGTCGTTGTCGACCAGCAGGCGATTCAGTTCGAGCACCGTCTTGCGCGGCAGGATCATTTCCTGACGCGGCAGATCGGCTTCGATCTCGACGCTGGCGTAAGCCAGACGATGACCGTCGGTGGCCACGGCACGCAATTCCTTGCCTTCGACCAGCAACAGCAAGCCGTTCAGGTAATAACGAACGTCCTGGGCGGCCATGCTGTACTGGGTCTTGCCGAGCAATTGGCGGAAAGCTTTTTGCGTGATCGAAAACTGCTTGGTTTCGCCTTCGGTCATCGTCATGCGCGGGAAGTCGTCAGCCGGCAGGGTCTGCAGGCTGAAACGGCTCTTGCCGGCACGTACCTGCAGACGCTTGTCTTCGAGGACAAGACTGACTTCCGAGGTATCGGGCAAGGAACGCAGGATTTCCTGCAACTTGCGTGCGCCAACCGTTACGGCGCCATCACCTTCGCTGCCGGCACAATCGGTTGCCGTGGTGATCTGGATTTCAATATCGGTAGCAAGCAGGGTGAGACGGTCGCCCTTCTTTTCCAACAGCACGTTGGAAAGAATGGGAAGCGTATGACGCCTTTCAACGATCCCCGATACGGACTGTAAAGGGGCCAAAAGCGTGTCTCTATGGGTTTTAATAAGAACCATAAATTAAATTCCTAAGTAGACTATATCGGGAACTACTCTGTGGATAACTAAAAATTAATCTTTAACATCAACAAACTAACGCAGTTTTTACGCTCTGCAGAAAGCTCTGAATTGCCTGTGGATGAATTCTGGACAATTTTCCCATAAACCGGGAATCAACAGATGATCCACAAAGCATGGACAGCTTTCCCACAGACTTACTAACAGCCTTATCCTTTCAACACCTGCAACAACACATGCAGGTCGTGATTCAGTTCGCTTTCCTTGAGGCGCAGGGAATCAATCGTTTTTACCGCATGGATGACGGTTGTGTGATCACGTCCGCCAAAAGCGTCACCAATTTCCGGAAAACTGTGCGAAGTCACTTCACGACATAACCACATTGCCGCCTGACGCGGCCGGGCAATGGCACGCGTCCGCTTTTTCGAGAAAAGATCGGCGACCTTGATCTTGTAATAGTCGGCCACCGTCTTCTGGATGTTGTCCATACCGACATTGCGTACCGAACCGATCAGATCCTTCAACGCTTCCTTGGCCAGGTCGAGGGCAATGATGCGACCGTGGAAGGAAGAATAGGCGAGCACCTTCTTGAGGGCACCTTCGAGTTCGCGCACGTTGGAGCGCAGATGTTTGGCAATGAAGAAAGCCACTTCGTCGTCGAGCTGCAGGCCTTCCGCTTCCGCCTTCTTCTTCAGGATGGCGACGCGCATTTCCAGTTCCGGCGGCTCGATCTGCACGGTCAGACCCCAGTCGAAACGAGTCACCAGGCGGTCGTCGAGGCCGTTGATATCCTTGGGATAGGTATCGCAGGTGATGATGATCTGCTTGCGAGCTTCGATCAGCGCATTGAACAGGAAGAAGAATTCTTCCTGCGAGCGGTTCTTGCCGTTGAAGAACTGCACATCGTCGAGCAACAGCACATCCAGCGTCCGGTACATGCGCTTGAAGGTGTCGAAGGACTTTTGCTGATAGGCGCGCACGACGTCCGAGTAGTAATCCTCGGCATGCACGTAGCGCACGATCTTTTCCGGGTTTTCGGCAAGGATGGTGTTGCCGATCGCGTGAATCAGGTGGGTCTTGCCGAGACCGGCGCCGCCATAGATGAACAGTGGGTTGTAGGCACCACCAGGATTGTTGGCCACCTGCACGGCGGCGGCACGCGCCAGGTCATTGGCCTTGCCGACTACCAGATTGTCGAAGGTGAATGACGAAAAGAGGCGCGACTTCTCGTAGTTGCCGCTCTTGCTGCGCGGTTTCTCGGTGCTGCCGGAAACGACAGAAGAAATTTCGCTTTGTGCAGCACTGTTCGGATTGATCCGGTTTTCCGGACGGGCACTACTTCCCTTGTTGCTGATGACCAAGGTAATGCCGGTGGGAACCGAGAAGAAGCTATGGCTGTACTCTTCGATACGGCTCAGGTAACGATCCTTGACCCACTTCATGATGAAGCCGTTCGGTGCAATCAGGCGCAAGCCTTCTTCTGGCGCATTTTCACCTTCAAGCCGCAAAGGCTTGATCCAGGTATTGAATTGCTGCGCGGGCAATTCCTGCTCAAAACGGAGCAAACAGGATTCCCAGAAACCGGCCATGGATTGCGATACCCCTTTTCCGCTTGCGACGAGCATCGCAAATCCGGAATTAACTAATTGATTTATTGTGTTAATCAATAACAAAATAGGCGGCTTGAAGGCCGCCATCAGAGGCAGGATTCTACCTCTCATCCACAAAGTTATCCACAGCTTTATCAAATAATTGATCTTGACAACGCCCCCATAAACGCGGTGTAATCATGCGTTTTTCTAAGCACATCAAGGGATTACCAAATGAAACGCACGTATCAACCTTCGGTCGTGCGCCGCAAGCGCACCCATGGCTTCCTGGTTCGTATGCGCACCAAGGGTGGCCGTGCAGTTATTGCTGCTCGCCGCGCCAAGGGCCGCACACGTCTGGCTGTTTAAACCGGACGTTCGGCGAGGTGGAACAAACCTTCGCCAGACGCTATCGCCTGACAAAAACGGATGAGTTCTCATCCGTTTTTGGTTTCAGGAAGGCTATTCGCGGCAAGTTGCTGATGCTGCACTATCAACCAAGAGCAAGTGGTTCAGACGATCCACGGCTCGGGGTGGTGGTTGCCAAAAAATTGCTGAAACGATCGGTTGACCGTAACAAAGTCAAACGTATCATTCGCGAACAGTTTCGCTGTCAGAGGGTAAATCTGCCGGCATGCGATCTGGTGGTCCGGCTTGCAGTCAAGCCTGCACCACTTGATGGCAAACTGCTGGCCAGTGATTTTCTTGCTCTGATTGACAAACTGCGACGGCCCCGGCCGAAGCGGGAAGAATAATGAAACGCCTGTTGCTTGGCCTTATCAAGGTCTATCAATATGCGATCAGCCCCTTGTTGGGGCGACGCTGCCGTTATTTTCCGAGTTGCTCGGAATATGCGGCAGAAGCCGTACAGAAACACGGTGCCATCAAGGGTGGCTGGCTGGGCGCAAAGCGCCTCTGCCGCTGTCATCCCTGGCATCCCGGTGGGTACGATCCGGTACCCTGAGATAAGTAAGCTTGATTATGTAGGCAGTTCATGGACACTCGTCGCCTGATTCTGGTTTTGATCTTCACGTTCTCGAGCTTCATGCTGTGGGAAAACTGGCAGAAGTACAACCAGCCGAAGCCGGCCGAGGCCGTTGCGGCAAATGCGGCCGCCGGTGCTGCGCCGACGCCTTCTGCTGCCTTGCATGCCGGTTCCGTGCCCGGCGCACCGGTGGTCGCGCCGGCGGCAACTGTTGCGACGGCTGAAACCTTCACCATCACTACCGATCTGGTCAAGGCGACCATTTCTTCCGTAGGTGGTGATCTGGTTGAACTTGAACTGCTCAAGTACAAGGCACATGAAGACAAGGAAAAAACCTTCCAGCTCTTCGAGGCCACGCACCAATACGCTGCGCAGAGTGGTCTGACCGACGGTCTGCCGTCGCACCGCTCCATCTTCAAGCGTGTTGCCGGGCCAAGCAGCCTGGCTGAGGGTTCCGATGAACTGAAGGTGCGTCTGGAAGCTGCAACTACCGACGGCATCAAGGTTGCCAAAATCCTGACTTTCAAGCGCGCTTCCTACAGCATCGATGTCGCCTGGGAAATCACCAATGGCAGCGACAAGGCTTTCGCACCGCATGCCTACTTCCAGCTGCAGCGTGACAATGTCAGCCCGGCCGGTGAAACCAAGATGGTTTCGACGTTTACCGGGCCGGCTGTGTATACCGAAGCCGACAAGTATCAAAAAATCAGTTTTGACGACATCGCTGACAACAAGGCCAAGTTCAACAAGACGGCTGATAACGGCTGGCTGGCCATGGTTCAGCACTATTTTGTCGCCGCACTGGTACCCAAGGACAAGACGCCGCATGAGTTCTACATGCGCAAGATGGACGGCAGCAATGTCTTCCAGGCTGGCGTGATCGTGCCGGTTGCCGAAATTGCGCCGGGTGCCAAGGGTGAAACCTCGGTTACTCTCTATGCCGGCCCGCAGGAACAATCCGCACTCAAGCAGGTAGCGGCCGGCCTTGATCTGGTCGTCGACTACGGCTGGCTGACCATGGTCGCCGCACCGATTTTCTGGGCCCTGCAGGCAATTCACAGCCTGGTCGGCAACTGGGGCTGGGCGATTGTCGTGCTGACCATCATCATCAAGGCCATCTTCTTCCCGCTGTCGGCTGCTTCCTACAAGTCAATGGCAAAAATGAAGGTTCTGACGCCGCGTCTGATGCAGCTCAAGGAGCGCTTTGCTGACGACAAGCAGCGTCTGAATCAGGAAATGATGAAGATGTACCAGACCGAAAAGGTCAATCCGCTGGGGGGCTGCCTGCCCATCCTGGTCCAGATTCCGGTCTTCATCTCGCTCTACTGGGTACTGCTCGGTGCCGTCGAGATGCGCGATGCGCCCTGGATCCTGTGGATCAAGGATCTCGCCTCGGCTGACCCCTACTTCATCCTGCCGGTCATCATGATGGCTTCGATGTTCCTGCAGACCAAGCTCAACCCGACGCCGCCGGATCCTATCCAGGCCAAGGTGATGATGGCCATGCCGCTGATCTTCGGTGTCATGTTCTTCTGGTTCCCGGCCGGTTTGGTGCTTTACTGGGTCGTCAATAACGTGCTTTCCATTGCCCAGCAATGGCACATCACGCGCGCCATCGACGCCGGCGGCAAGGCTGCCAACGATCCGAAGGCCTAAGGTGTGAATCACGACACCATCGCTGCCATCGCCACGGCCCCCGGTCGTGGCGGGGTCGGCGTCATTCGCATCTCGGGCAGCAATTTGCTGCCCTTTGCTTTTTCGCTGACCGGCAAGACACCGAAGCCACGTTACGCAACGCTGGCCGACTTCAAGGCCACCGACGGCAGCAGCATCGACAGCGGCCTCCTCCTGTTTTTCCCCGATCCGCACTCGTTTACCGGTGAGGATGTGCTTGAACTGCAAGGCCACGGCGGGCCGGTCGTCATGCAGATGTTGCTCGCCCGTTGTCTCGACCTCGGTGCCCGCCTCGCGGAACCCGGCGAATTCAGCCGCCGCGCCTTCCTTAACGGCAAGCTCGATCTGGCCCAGGCCGAAGCGGTTGCCGACCTGATCGATGCGGCGACCACCAGCGCCGCCCGCTCGGCCGTACGTTCGCTGCAGGGTGAGTTTTCCAAAGCCATTCATGGCCTGACCGACGAACTGATCAACCTGCGCATGCTGGTCGAGGCAACTCTCGATTTTCCCGAGGAAGACATCGATTTCCTCAAGGCCGCCAATGCCTTTGGCCGGCTCGAAGACCTGCAGTTTCGCCTCGCCGGAATCTTCGACCGGGCCGGCCAGGGCAAGCTCCTGCAATCGGGCCTGCACGTCGTGCTGGCCGGCCAGCCCAACGTCGGCAAGTCATCGCTGCTCAATCGCCTGAGTGGCGACGATCTGGCCATCGTCACGCCGATTGCCGGCACGACGCGCGATGCCTTGCGGTCGACCATCCAGATTGAAGGAATTCCGCTCCACATCATCGATACCGCCGGCCTGCGCGAGACCGAGGATGAAGTTGAAAAGATCGGTATCGAACGCAGCTGGCGCGAGATCGAGCGCAGTGACGTCGTATTGTTGCTGGTTGATGCGAGAACTGGCGTCGGTGAAGCAGACCGCGAAATTCTGGCGCGTCTTCCCGAGCGTCTGCAACGCATCACGATCTACAACAAGATCGATCTGGCGGGCCGCGCTGCAGAGCGTCATGAAGAACCCGGCGGCATTGCCATCTCGCTGTCGGCCAAGGCCAACAGCGGCATCGAACTGCTCCGCCAGGAACTGCTGCGGATTGCCGGCTGGCATCAGACCGAAGATGTCTTCATTGCCCGCGAACGGCATCTGCGTGCTCTTGCCCTCGCCCAGGAGCATCTGGCAGCAGCACGACAGGTTGTGGAGAGCCCCCTACCCGCGCTCGAACTGTTTGCCGAAGAACTGCGCCTGACGCAGCAGGCGCTTGGCGAAATTACCGGTGAATTCACAGCGGACGATCTGCTCGGCGTTATTTTCAGCCGTTTTTGCATCGGTAAATAAGGCATTTTTTGCCTTTTTTACCGGTCGACCGTGTAGCCGATGGCCTTGTTGATAAGCCTGTGGAAAAATTGTCAGGCGAATGTGGATAAAAGTTGAATATCCCCGGATGGCAAAAACTGTCCAGAATTCATCCCCAGGCTATCCGCAGCTTTCAAGAAACGAAAAAAATCGTTCAAGCACCTGTAATAATTGAATAATTCAGACTTATCCACAGAACTGTTACTGAGATAGTATTAGTCTTAGCTTTATATATAGTTCTTATTAAAGACAGTACAGTCGCGCATTTTGGCAAAAGCACGACTGTTGAAAACAGCCTTAGCTTCTTTCCTTTTCTAGCCGATTGCGGCTGATGATGGCATCGGCGATCTCACGACTGATTGCATCTGCATCCGGAAGCTGGTTGGGACGGAAAACGATCAACGGAATGCCCAGGCTTTCGAGAGCCGTTTGTTTTTCCTGTTCACCGTGATTTTCTCCAGCGGGTGTCGGCCAGGCCAGTTCGATTGCGGCAACGATGCCAAAATCGGCACCGCAGACCACAAAGTCCACGCTACGACCTGACATGCCACGCAAGCGCTGGGCATCAACCCTGCCCCGCAACAGGGCAAGCTGCGCAACACCAACCTGGGCAAAAACACGCATGTTGGGCATGGCTTCAAGCAGGCGGATATAGAGTTCCTGTTCGGCATCGTTCAACAGCCGATATTGACGCTTCGGACGCTCAAGCAGACGGGTTTCCGGATCAAGTTCGAGTTGGCGCTGCTGCGGCCGACGTTCGCGGCTTTGTTTGAGCCCCAGGTCGATAGCGGTCGATTCCGGATTTTCGGAATTGCGTCCGCGAAATATCAAAGCGATACCACCGGCGACGCCGGCAGCAATCAGTCCAATTGTCAAAGCATCCATGTCAGAAAATCCGCCTGTTTTTATGGTCGTAATAATGGCATGAAACGCCATTATTGGCTGAATTGGCGGATCATTTTATGAATTATGAATTTTCGCTGCAGCTTTGCGCATGCAGTATTCGGCAATACTTTTGCCGGAACTCAATCGGGATGGTTTTTTCTAATAAAATCCAGCCACTTCGCCCAAGGAACAGTCCATGCGCATTACGCTCGTTCATCCCGCCGGTTTCAATTTTGTGCCTGGTCAGCCCGATTTTTCGGTACTGGCCAATCGCATGCCGCCGATCGGGATCATGCAGCTCGCTTCCTGGCTGGAAAAATTTGGACATAGTGTCCAGCTGCACGATTGCCTGGGGCCTTATGCACCACCGACGATTACCGAAAATGCCGAAATCGTGCTCGCCACCGATCCGGAAATGGTCGGTTTTTCGGCGACCACCTCCGGTTTCATGGATGCCGTCGAGATTGCTACCTATATCCGCGAGCGCCGGCCCGAGATCAAGATCGTTTTCGGCAATGTTCATGTGTCCTCGCTGGGCGCGCCCATCCTCGAACATTTCCCGGAAATCGACTACCTGGTGATGGGTGAAGGTGAAGGTGCTCTGCTCGATCTCGCGGACGGCAAGCCGCTGGCCGAAATCGGCAACCTGATCTGGCGCAACGAGCAGGGCAAGATCGTCGTCAATCCGCGCCGCGACCGCATCCTCGATCTCGATGAACTGCCCTTCCCGGCTTACGAGAAGCTGGCCGGCTTCCCGCATGCCTACCACCTGCCGCTGTTCGCCTATGAAAAGCGCTACGGTGCAACGATGATCACCTCGCGCGGTTGTCCCTACACCTGCTCATTCTGCGACCGCACGGTGTTCGAGCGCCTGTACAAGACCAACTCGGCGCAATACACCTACGACCACATGAAGTACCTGCGGGACAACTTCGGGGTCTATCACATCAACATGTACGACGACCTGTTCACGGCCAAGAAGCAGCGCGTCATGGATCTCTGCCAGTTGCTGATCGACAAGCCGCTCGGCGTGCAGTGGAATTGCGCCATCCGCACCGGCCATACCTCGGACGAAATGCTCGCCCAGCTCAAGAAAGCCGGCGTGCTGATGGTTTCCATGGGCGTCGAATCGGCCGATCCGGCGATGATGGAGCGCCACAAGGCCGGCGTCACGCTTGACGCGGTACGTGACACGGTGCGTCAGATCCACGCGGCCGGCATGCGTGCCAAGGGCCTGTTCATTTTCGGCATGCCCGGCGAAACGCCGGAAACCGTCAAGGTGACCAGCGATTTCATCCTCTCGCTCGAACTCGACGAGATGAACATGACCAAGTTCAGCCCGTTGCATGGCGCGCCGATCTGGGAAGAATGCGCCAGCCAGGTGTCCGGCGATTTCATCGAGGACTGGCGCCTGATGAACTGCCTGAATTTCGTTTTCCTGCCGCACGGTTTCAAGTCGCGCGAAGAGATGGACGCGCTGTACAACTGGCACGTCAAACGCTTTTACGACAGCAAGGGCTACCGCCGGCGTTTTGCCAAGCGCCTGTGGCAACACCGCTGGAGTCTCTGGCATGTCGTCAAGCACTTGCCGGAAACCATCGCCGCGGCGCGTTATTTTAGTTCCAACAAGGAGCAGCTGGAAAAGGCCAAACGCGAGTTCAGGCTGCATCCGCGCCAGCCGCTCGGGCTCAAGCCTTTCCTGAGCAAGGATCTGCTGGTGGACAACATCGTTTCGATGTCGCCGGTCAAACTGTCGCGCCGCGAAGCGATGAAGGCGATCATTCCGCTGATTGAGGAAGGTACGTCCTGTTGTACGCCGCCGTCCTTGTCGACAGCGGTATAATCGCCGGCTACTTCGCTGGGGATACGGGGGGTATCGACATGAGAAGAACAAGCATTTTTGCCTATTTTTGCGGGTTGACCGTGCTCGCCGCACTTGGCAGCCTGAGCGCCTGTGGCGGCAATTCGGGCGAAACCAAACCGGACGATGCCAAGCCGACGGCCCAGGCGAAAAAGACGGAAACCTATGTGCGCAGCGGTTATGCCTGCTGCAACCTGCACTATGACGGCGACTGGATCAATGACGCCAATCTGGCGCAACTGCCGTTCATCGCCGCGGGTACGCCGATCAACGTGAAGAAGATCGACGGTTACCGCGCCTACGTCGAGATTAATGGCAAGCCGATGCGGCTTGGTCTGGACTATGGCCGGGTCCAGGAAACGACCGAGCAATGGGTAAACAAGCTGGTCGTGCTTGATGATCCGAAGTTGAAAATCGCCAAATTTGCGCCGTTGACCCGCAAGGCCATCGAAGAAGGCAAGCTGCTGCGCGGCATGAGCAGGGAACAGGTCATCATGGCGGTCGGGCATCCGCAAACCAATGAAAATCCGAACCTGAACGGCCCCTACTGGCGTTACTGGTGGTCGAGCTTCGGCCCCTATTACGTCTATTGGGCCAAGGGTACGGTAAGCAAGATTGACGGCCATTCGGAAACGGTTGGCTACATGACGTACAAAGCCAAAAAATAAACTTCGCGACCACAGAGATACTTCGGGGGAATGGTTTGATGGAACAGCAGGCGAAGGATATCGAACGTCAGGAATGCGACGTTCTGGTGATTGGTGGCGGCCCGGCCGGAACGACGGTGGCGCCGTTCCTGACCGAAAAGGGCTACAAGGTGGTGGTGCTGGAAAAGGCCCGCCATCCGCGTTTTCACATTGGCGAATCGCTGTTGCCGGCCAATCTGCCGCTCTTCGAGCGGATGGGCATTGCCGAGGAAGTGAAGGCGATCGGCATGGTCAAGCCGGGCGCCGAATTCGTCTCGCCGCATCACGACATGGCGCAGTGCTTCGAATTCGCCGATGCCTGGGACAAGTCGATGCCCTATGCCTATCAGGTCAAGCGCGACGAGTTCGACACCATCCTGATCCGCAACGCCGAGAAGAAAGGTGTCGAGGTGCATGAAGGCTGCAAGGCCAAGGCCGTCGATTTCCTGCCCGACAACAGCGGTGCCATCGTGCGTGCCCTGCACGACGACGGCCGTGAATCGGAATGGAAGGCGCGCTTCGTGGTCGATGCTTCCGGGCGCGACACCTTCCTCGCCAACCGTTTCCAGATCAAGCACCGCAATCCGAAGCACAACAGCTCGGCAATCTACGGCCACTTTGCCGGCGCCAAGCGCCATGACGGCCAGGCGGCCGGCAACATCACCATCTTCTGGTTCGAGCACGGCTGGTTCTGGTTCATTCCGATGATGAACGACACGACCAGCATCGGCATGGTGACCTGGCCCTACTACATGAAGACCATTGGCGACCGTAACATCGAGCAGTTCCTGATGGACGGCATCGCGATGTGTCCGGCGCTGGCCGAGCGTCTGAAGGACGCCAAGCTGGTCAACAAGGTCGAGGCAACCGGCAACTTCTCCTATGTTTCCGAACGCAATCACGGTCAGAACTACATGCTGCTCGGCGACGCCTACGCTTTCATCGACCCGGTGTTCTCGTCGGGCGTGCTGCTCGCCATGAACAGCGGCGTGATCGGCGCCGAGGCAATCGATACCTGCCTGCGCGAGCCGGCCAGGGCGGCGGCGGCGCTGAAGCGTTTCGATGCACTGATGAAGCACGGTCCGAAGGAGTTCTCGTGGTTCATCTACCGCGTGACTAACCCGATCATGCGTGACTTCTTCATGTATCCGAAGAACATTTTCCGCGTCAAGGAAGCCCTGCTTTCCGTGCTCGCCGGCGACATTTTCGGCAAGACGCCGATCTGGCGTTCGATCCTGATGTTCAAGGTGCTTTATTACATCGCCAACATCATCCAGCCAAAACGCGCTTTCATGGGCTGGAAACGTCGCAACTTCAATATTCGGCCGGTGGAAGTTCCCGCCGTCTATAACGCCTAGTGAATCTGCAGCTTTTTACCGGTCTACCGCTCCAGGATCTGCCTTTTGCCGCCAGCGGCGAGGCGGATCAGGTGCTGGGCGGCGTCTGGCTGGGGGCTGCCCGGCCGCTGCGCCCGCCGGTCTGGCCGGTGCAGGCGATTGCGACGCCGGTGCTGGGCACCGGCAGTGCCGGCATGCAGGAAATCTGGCGTTGCAACGAAGCCTGTACGGCCGGCAAGTTTGAAGGCATCGCCTGGCGCCGCGCCGGCAATCTGCTCTACGGCGTGATCGACCTCGACGAAGCGGCATTTTCGCCTGTCTTGCCGGGTTCACCGTTGCAGGCTGCCAGCCAGGAAGCCTACCGGCGGATTTTCCGCCTCCTCGAAGCGGAAGGTCTGCCGCATCTGTGGCGGGTCTGGAACTATCTGGCCGGGATCAACCAGGAGGTCGACGGGCTGGAGCGTTATCGCCAGTTCAACATCGGTCGCCAGGACGCCTTTCTCGAATATGCCCGTGGTTCCACCGGCAACGTGCCGGCTGCCTGCGCCATCGGCCTGGCCAGCGGGCCCTTGTCGATCGCCTTCATGGCCGGGCGCGAGCCCGCCGTGCCGGTCGAGAATCCGCGCCAAGTCAGCGCCTACAATTACCCGAGCGAATACGGTCCGCGCAGCCCGACCTTTTCGCGCGCCGCACTGGTCTATCCGCCGGCGCAGGAAGTCCTGTTCATTTCCGGGACGGCCAGCATCGTCGGGCATCAGACCGTGCATTTGGGCGATCTGTCCGGGCAGTGCCGCGAATCGATGGCCAACATCGCCGCGGTGCTCGGCGAGGCCAACCGCTTGTGCCGTTCGTCTTCGTTCAAGCTGGATGAGTTGTCCTACCGCGTTTATATCCGCCATGCGGCCGATTTCCTGGCGGTCAGGGAAGTGCTGGATGATATCGTCGGCAGCACTGCCGAAATTGTTTACGTGCAGGCAGACATCTGCCGGCACGATCTGTTGCTGGAAATCGAGGCGATGGCCTCGCACACGCTGGGGAGCTGCTGATGCGCACGATCGTCAAAACCACCGGGGCGGCGCTGGCCACCCTCCTTGTTGCGACCAGCGCCGTACAGGCAGCCGAGGAACGGCCGCTCTGGGAAATCGGTGCCGGCGTCGCCGCCCTGAGCTTCCCGGCCTATCGCGGTTCCGACCAGAGCAACAATTTCCTGATGCCGGTGCCGCACTTCAGCTACCACGGCGATTTTCTCAAGGCCGACCGCCAGGGCATCCGCGGCAGCTTCTTCGATTCCGACCGGCTCGACCTGACGGTCAGCATGGCTTTGTCGGCACCGGCGAGCAGCGAGGACATCACGGCGCGCAAGGGCATGTCCGATCTCAAGGGCAGTTTCGAAATCGGGCCGCAAGTCGATGTCACGCTGTGGCGCTCCGAGAACCGTGCCCGCTTCGTCAAGCTGCTGCTGCCCTTGCGCACCGCGATCACCCTCGAAGGTTCGCCCAAGGATATCGGCTGGGTTTTCCATCCCAAGCTGAACATGGACATCACCGACCTGCCCGGCATGCCGGGCTGGAATCTCGGCATGCTGGCCGGGCCGCTGTTCGGCGACAAGCGGCAGCATGCCTACTACTATTCGGTCGACACGCAATACGCGACGCCGGATCGCCCGGCCTATGAAGCGAAAGCAGGTTATGCCGGCATGCAGTACCTGGTTGCCTTCTCGAAGCGCTTCCCGAAATACTGGATCGGCAGTTTCCTGCGTTACGACAACATGAGCGGCGCGACCTTTGAAGACAGCCCGCTGATGCGCAAGAAGGACTATGTCGCCGGCGGCATCGCAATCACCTGGATTCTTGGTGAATCGTCGACGCGTGTGATGGTCAATGACTGATCAGCGACCGGTGGGCAATCCGCTGTGGATTGCCTACGAGTATGTCGCCATGGTGGTCGGCCTTGCTTCGCTGGCCCTGCTTTGCCTGCTCTGGTTGCCGTTCGCGATGCTGCTTTATCCCCTGTTGCCGCGCCGGCTCGGCCAGCCGCTCGGGCGGCGGATGATTTCGCACGGTTTCCGTTTCTACCTGCACCTGCTTGAACGCCTGTGTACCTGCCGCTTCGACCTCACCGAGCTGGATGCGCTGCGTGACCAGGGCCCGCTCATCCTGGCCGCCAACCACCCTTCCCTGCTCGATGCGGTGATGGTCGTCTCGCGTCTGCCCAATGCCGTCTGCGTCATGAAGGCGGCGCTGATGGACAACATCCTGTTCGGCGCCGCGGCCCGTCTCGCCCGCTACATCCGCAACAACGCACCGCTCGAGATGATTCTCGGCGCGCGCGAGGAGTTGCAGGGCGGGGCCCACCTGGTGATCTTTCCGGAAGGAACGCGCACCACGAATTTCCCGCTCGATCCGTGCACGCCGAGTACCGGCCTGATTTCGAGCCGTACCGGCATCCCGGTGCAGACCCTGCTCATCGAATTCTCGACGCCTTACCTCGGCAAGGCCTGGCCGCTATTCCGTCGTCCGGTATTGCCGCTTGCCTGTCGCATCCGCCTCGGTCGGCGTTTTGCTCCGGTCGCTGATGTCGTTGCCTTTAGCGGCGAACTCGAAAACTATTTCCGGCAGACGCTGGAAATGCCCCCTGAAAACCCGTCGACCATCCGCCATGCCGTCTGAAGCCTCCACCAGCCACCTCGTCCTGATTCCCAGCTACAACCCCGGTCCAAAGGTCCTCGCCACGGTGCGTGCCGCACTGGCGCAGTGGTCGCCGGTCTGGGTCGTGGTCGACGGCAGTACCGACGGCAGTGCCGAGCAATTGCAGGCGCTGGCCGGCGAATGTCCCGGCCTGCGCGTCATCGTGCTGCCGGAAAACCGCGGCAAGGGTGCCGCCGTGCTCGAAGGCATCAGCCAGGCTGCCGCGGCCGGCTTCACGCACGCGCTGACCATGGATTCCGACGGCCAGCACCCGGCCGATCTGATTCCCGCCTTCATGGCCGCCTCGCAGCGCCTGCCCGGCCACATGGTGCTCGGCAAGCCGGTATTCGACGCCGATGCGCCGGCGCTGCGCGTCAACGGGCGCAAGGTCTCGAACGGCTGGGCCAACCTGGAAACGCTGTGGATGGGTATCGGCGATTCGCTGTACGGTTTCCGCGTCTATCCGATTGTGCCGCTGATGCGCATCATGCACCGCAACCGTTTCATGCGCCGCTTCGACTTCGATCCGGAAGCCGTCGTCCGCCTGTGCTGGGCCGGCGTCAAGCCGCTCAACATCGATGCGCCGGTGCGCTATTTCCGGGCCGACGAAGGCGGTGTCTCGCATTTCCGCTACCTGCGCGACAACACGCTGCTGACCTGGATGCACACCCGGCTCTTCCTCGGCTTTGTCGTCCGCCTGCCGCTGCTCATCGTGCGCCGCATTTTCTGACTTTTTCACCGGTCGACCGCCATGAATACCACCGAAGTCTTCCTGATCGCGATGAGCATCATCTTCACGGTGCCTTACCTGATCTGGCGGGTTGGCCGTACCGAGTACTACGCGCCGCTCGTCGTCGTCCAGATCATCACCGGCATCCTGCTCGGGCCGGGCGTGCTTGGCCGCTTCTTCCCCGATTACTACGCCTTCGTATTCACGCCGGCCGTCATCCAGTCGCTGAACGGCATCGCCTGGTGGGCGGTGATGCTCTTCGTCTGCATTGCCGGCATTGAACTCGACCTGCGCAAGGCCTGGGAACATCGTCGCGAGAGCGGTATCACGGCCGGGTTGGCGCTCGGCACGCCGCTCGTCTTCGGCTGCCTCGCCGCGCTCTTCCTGCTGCTGAGCGATGGCTGGATGGGGCCAAAAGCGATGACCTGGCAATTCGTGCTCGGCGTCGGCATGGCCTGCGCAGTAACCGCGCTGCCCATCCTGATCCTGTTGATGGAAAAGCTGGAAATCCTGCGCCAGCCGATCGGCCAGCGCATCCTGCGCTACGCCAGCGTGGACGACATCGCGATCTGGGGGGTGCTGGCGATGATCCTGATGGACTGGGAACGGGTCGGCAAGCAGCTCGCCTTCCTGCTTGCCTTCATCGTGCTCGGCTTCGCCTTCCGCAAGCTGATGACCTGGCTGGCCGAGCGCGACCGCTGGTATGTCGCGCTGATCTGGCTCGCCGTCTGTGCCTTCGGGGCCGACTGGTCGGGGCTGCATTTCATGGTCGGCGCCTTCCTGGCCGGTGCGGTCATGGAAGCCGAATGGTTCGATCAGGAAAAAATGGACCTGCTTCGCCACCATGTGCTGCTGGTGATTATGCCGGTCTTTTTCCTGTCGACCGGTCTGCGCACCAACTGGAGCATGGGCGGCGAAGCGGTCTTCGTTGCCGCCGGCCTGCTGCTCTTTGCCTCGGTGACCGGCAAGCTGCTCGGCATTCAAATCGCTGGCAAAATCCTCAAGTGGCAGCCGGGCGAGGCTTCGATCATCGGCTGGTTGCTGCAGACCAAGGCCCTGATCATGATCATTTTCGTGAACATCCTGCTCGACAAGAAAATCATCACCAGCGAGGCGTTTACCGCCCTGCTGCTGATGGCGGTGGCCAGCACCATGCTCACTGTGCCGCTGGTCGCGCCCAAGCTGGCGCGCCTGCGCGAAATCATCTTCCGCGCCAAGTGAACCGCTGGCTCAGCCTTTCGGCCAGAGAATCATCTGCGTGCAGCGAAACAGCGCCAGTTTGCGGCCACTGGCTGCATCGCTGACCACGGCATCCCAGACCTGCGTCGTCTTGCCCAGATGCTGCGCGGTGGCGACGCAGACGATACTGCCTTCGCGCACCGTCGCTAGGTGGTTGCTCTTCAGCTCGATGGTGGTGAAGGACTGCGCGCCGGCCGGCAGGTGGGCGATGGTGCCGTAGCCGCAACTGGTGTCGGCGAGTGCGACGATACTCGCCGCGTGCAGAAACTCGTTGGGCGCGACATGCAGTTTCTTTACCGGCATGCGCGCATGCAGCACGCCCTGTTCAATGCTGACGACCTCAATACCGAGATAGCCGGGCAGGTATTCGTCGCCGCGCCGGTTGAGGATTTCCGGCGTCACTTCGGGGTGGAGCTGGCTCATGCTTTTCCTTTCGGGATGATCAGGCGGTCGCCGGGCGGACGACCGGGGCTTCGCGGATTGGCAGATTGACCAGTGCTGCGAGCGTCGCCAGCGCCATGTCGGCGTACCACATCCAGGTGTAATCACCGTATTGCGTGATTGCCAGGCCGCCCAGGTAAGCCCCGAGGAAGCCGCCGATCTGGTGCGACAACAGGGTCAGGCCGAACAGGGTGCCGAGATAGCGGATGCCGAACAGCTTGCCGACGATGGCCGCGGTCGGCGGCACGGTAGCCAGCCAGGTGAAGCCGAGGCCGGCGGCGAACAGGTAGTAGGTCCATTCGGTGCGCGGCGCCATCAGGTAAAGCGCGACGAGTACGGCGCGCGAGCCGTACATCGCCGCCAGCACGTACTTGCTGCGGTACTTGGCGACGCAGGAACCGGCATACAGGCTGCCGAAGATGTTGGCCAGGCCGATGATCGCCAGCGACCAGCTGGCCACCGAAGGCGGCAGGCCGCACAGATTCACTTCGCCCGGCAGGTGGGTGACCAGGAAGGCGATGTGGAAGCCGCAGGTGAAGAAGCCGGCATGCAGCAGCCAGTAACTGCGGTCGGCGAAGGCTTCGCGGATGGCATTCTTCAGGCCGCCGTCCGGCGTCGCGTGCTGGATATGCACCTTTTCGCCGGCGGTCAGCTTGCCGACCAGCGGCAGCGCACTCAGCGTGATCAGGGCCAGGGCCCACATCGTGTTCATCCAGCCGATGCCCTGGATCAGCTTCTGCAGCACCGGCGCAAAGACGAACTGGCCGAAGGAGCCGCCGGCATTGATCACGCCGGATGCCGTGCCGCGCGCCTCAAGCGGCAGGCGCTGCGCGGCGGCGCCGATCAGCACGGAAAAGCTGCCGGCGCCGGAACCCATGTTGGCGAGAATGCCGAGCGTCACGATCAGGCCGAAGCCGCTGCCCATGAAGGGAGTCAGCGCGCAGCCCAGCGCCATCAGCAGGATGCCGGCGATCAGCACGGCACGCGGGCCGTAGCGGTCGGCGACGGCGCCGGCGACGGGCTGGATGGCGCCCCAGGTGAACTGGCCGACGGCAAGTGCCAGGCTGATCGAGGCGATGCCCAGACCGGTCGACGCATCGAGCGGGGCAATAAACAGGCCGAAGGACTGGCGGCCGCCCATGGTGATCATCAGGATGCCGGCTGCAGCGAGCGTGGTGAGCAAGACTTCGGGCTTGGCGAGGGTGCGAAACATGAACAATTTTCCGAAAAAAGCAGCCCGCAAGCAGGCTGACGAAGATGGCATACTATAGTCGGCTAAAACATAGACAAATAGACGGATTTTTGTGCCAGTCCGTCAATGGATCGTTGACAGATGAACTGGTTGAACAGTTGGGCAAGTTTCGTGAAGGTGGTCGAGGCCGGCAGCATGGCGGCTGCGGCGCGGCGCCTGGATTGCACGCGGGCGCAGGTCAGCAAGCAGGTCGGCGAACTGGAGCAGGCCTTCGGCGTGCGCCTGCTTGAACGCACGACGCGCCGGCTGAGCCTGACGCCGTCCGGCGAAGTCTTCTACCAGCACGCGTTGCGGGCGCTGGAAGCGGTCGAGAGTACCGAGCTGGCCGTGCGCAATCTCGGCGACGTGCCGCGCGGCGTGCTGCGCATCAGCGCCCCGCTCACCTTCGGCCGGATCTACGTGGCGCCGTTGCTGCCGCGCATCGCGGCGCGCTATCCGCACCTGCAATGCGAACTGGTGCTGACCGACCAGCTGGTCGACCTGGCCGAAGGCAAGATCGACCTCGCGCTGCGCATCACCAAACTGCCGCCCGAGGATGCCGTGGCGCGCAAGCTGGTCTTCCTGCAGCGGGTGCTCTGCGCCGCGCCGGCCTATCTGGCCGGACATGGCGAACCGCGTCTGCCGGCCGATCTGGTCGAGCACCCCTGCTTCGATTATTCGCTGAACGGCGGCGGGCCGAGTGAGTGGATCCTGACCGATCGCCAGGGCGAGGAAAGCACGGTCCGGGTCAGCGGCAGTTTCCAGATCAACAATATCGACTGCATCCAGCAGGCCGTGCTCGACGGACACGGCATCGGCATCCTGCCGACCTACCTGTGTGCGCCCGAGCTGGCGCGCGGCAGCCTGCAGGTCGTGCTCGGCGACTACGAACCGCGCAACGGCTTCGGCCAGCATCTTTACGCCTGCTACACGCCGAGCCGGGTCCGTCTGCCGCGCGTGCGCGTCTTCCTCGACGAACTGGAATTGTTGCTCAGCCCGGCGCCGCCCTGGGAGCGGCCGGTCTGAAGCTTCAGATCATCGCGCCGTTGATCGAGATGACCTGACCGGAGATATAGGCGGCACGGTCGGAGGCGAGGAAGGCGACGAGATCGGCGACTTCTTCCGGCTGGCCGGCACGCTGCATGGGCACCAGTTTCTTGATCGCGTCGGCGTCGAAGGCACCTTCGATCATGTCGGTCGCGATAATGCCCGGCGCCACGGCGTTGACCGTGATGTTGCGGCTGGCCAGTTCCAGCGCCAGCGATTTGCCGGCGGCGTGCAGCGCGGCCTTGGCGGCGGAGTAATTGACCTGGCCGCGGTTGCCGGTGATGCCGGCAATCGACGAAATATTGACGATGCGGCCCCAGCGCGTGCGGAGCATCGGCATGGTCAGCGGCTGCGTCACGTTGAAAAAGCCGTTCAGCGAGACGTCGACCACTGAATCCCACTGTTCGCCCGACATGCCGGGAAAGACTGCATCGCTGTGGATGCCGGCGTTATTGACCAGGATCTGGATGGGCCCGGCTTCGAGCAGCGCAGCGAGTGCCTCGGCGGTCGCTGCGCGGTCGGTGACGTCGAAGCTGACCGCTTCGCCACTGCCGCCGGCGGCGACGATTTCGGCGACGACGGCATCGGCCTTGCCGAGACTGCGGTTGGCGTGGACGATGACGTGGTGACCGTCGGCGGCGAGGCGCTTGCAGATGGCGGCGCCGATGCCGCCGCTGCCGCCGGTGACGAGGGCGCGTTTCATGCGGATTCCTTGGTGAGGGCTGCGGCATCGAGCACGACGGCGGCGCGGCCTTCGATGAGGCAGCGGCCGGCATGACCGACGGAGAACTGGTAAAGGATGTTGTTGGCGTCGCCGGACAGGCGTTCGGCCTGGACATCGAGCGGCCCGCTCAGGTCGTCGAGGCGGTCCACGTGCAGCGTGACGCTGCGCACGCTGGTCAGGTAGCCCTGGCGCGGCGCGTCATCCTGGCCGGCGAGCAGGGCGCCGTGGATGGCCATGGCCTGCGCTGCGTACTCGATGCCGGTCGCGGCGCCGAGCCGGTTTGCGGCGCGCAGCGGGTTGGCCGGATCGGTGTGGCTGACGGCGCGGCAGGAAATCGCGTTTTCCGACCAGTCGACCACTGAGTCGAGCAGACATATGTCGCCCTGATGCGGGATGTGGGCGGCGATCCAGGCGTGGTCTAGCACGGCTGCAGATCGACCATGAGTTGCATCGGCGGCAGGTAGTCGAGGCAGACCGGGCCGGCTTCGCCGCGGACCAGCTTGTGCAGCAGCGGCAGCGCGCGCATCGCCGGGATGGTCGTGCGCAGGTTTTCCAGCGCCGCGTCGGCGAATTGCTCGGCTGCTGCCGTGCTCGGGCTGACCGTGATCCGTGCCAGTGAATTGGCCGTCCTTTCCGGCGTGAGCAGCAGCGCGACACCGGCGCAATCGGGCGTGTCGCGCTTGGCGTGCAGCGGTTCCGGGTATTCGCTGTCGTAGGCGATGAGCAGGGTCGGCTGCTGGTCGACGATGACCTGGCCGAGCGTGTCGAGCAGGCCGGCGCCGAAACTCGCGTCGAAGGCGCACAGCACCTGGCAGGGTGCCATCGCATGCGTGGCGATACCCCAGTAGCCGGCGGCGGCGTTATGCACGGAATTGTGGAAGCGGGTCGGCGAGATCTGGCGGTCGTCGGTCGCCAGCTGTTCGCACAGCGCATGGCAGTTGTGGCCGTCGGCACCGGAGGCGGAAAACACCGTGGCCAGCGTCGCGACGTCGGCGCCGGCATGGGCGGCGGCTTCGAGGCCGATGCCCAGGGTCAGCTTGACGACGCGGCTGGCGCGGCGGCGTTCGGCCGGCGGCAGGATGGCCGGGCTGGGCAGCACCGAAGGGGCGGCGACATAGGGCTGTTCGCCGAGCAGCACGGCGCGTGCCGTGGCCCAGTCGGGCAGGCCCGGGGCGATGAAGCCGATGCCGGAAATCCAGGCAGTGAGCGGGGTCGGGTTCATGCGGCGACTCCGAAGACAAGGCTGCAGTTGCTGCCGCCGAAACCGAAGGAATTGGACAGCGCGTGCCGGACCTGGCCGTTGCGGCTGTGCAGGAGATACTGGATGGGAATGCCCGGGTCGAGGGCTGCCGTGTTGGGGCTGCCCGGCAACAGGTCGTGGCTCAGCGCCAGGGCGCAGATCACCGCTTCGACGGCGCCGGCGGCGCCCAGCGTGTGGCCGGTGGCACCCTTGGTCGAGCTGCACGGCACGCGGTCGCCGAACAGCGCGACGACGGCCTTGCCCTCGGCGGCATCGTTGGCCGGCGTCGAGGTGCCGTGCAGGTTGATGTAGTCGATAGCGTCGGCGGTCAGACCGGCCGAGCGCAGCGCGGCCTCCATGGCCAGCTTGGCGCCGAGGCCTTCCGGGTGCGGCGAGGACATGTGATACGCGTCGCTCGATTCGCCGGTGCCGAGCAGCAGTATCGAGCCGGCGGCCGGACTGGCCGGGGCGCGTTCGAGCAGCGCAAAGGCGGCGCCCTCGCCGACCGAAATGCCGTTGCGCGCGGCATCGTAGGGGCGGCACGGTTGGTCGGAAGTCAGTTGCAGCGAGGCGAAACCGTACAGCGTGGTCAGGCACAGCGTATCGACGCCGCCGACGATGGCCGCGTCGATCGTGCCGAGCGCCAGTTGCCGGGCCGCCGCGGCGAACACCTTGGCGCTCGACGAACAGGCGGTGGACACGGCCATGGCCGGGCCTTCCAGGCCGAAGTAGTCGCGCGTGAATTCAGCCAGCGAGAAGGAGTTGTGCGTCGTGCGGTAGATGAAGTCGTCGGGCAGCGCGCCGCTTTCCGGATCGCGCCGGCGGTAGGCCAGTTCGGTTTGCAGGATGCCGGCCGTGCTGGTGCCGAGGAAGACGCCGACGCGACTCTTGCCGTAACGCCCGATGGCAGCACGGACCTGATCGGCGAAACTGTCGGCTTCGAGGCCGAGCTGGGTCAGGCGATTGTTGCGGCAATCGTAGCGGGCCAGCATTTCGGGCAGTTTTTGCGCGTCGACCGCTGCGACTTCACCGATCCAGGTGGCGAGGTCTACCGTTTCGAAATGGCAGGGCTGCAGGCCGCTGCGTCCATCGCGCAGGCCGGCAAGCGTTGCCGCAAGGCCGCTGCCCAGGCAGGTGGTGGCGGTGTAGCTGGAAAGAAGGAGCGGGGTCACGGTGGGCCTCGAATTCGTCAGCCCGCCATTTTATCAGTGGCTTAGAGAAGGAAGGGAATGAACATCCAGGTGCGCTGCTTGTATTCGGCATATTGTGGGCCGAAATAGCGCAGGCATTCCCTTTCGTCGGCTTTTGCCGTGAGCAGCAGGAACAGTGAAGCGAAGCCGGCAACCACGCTGCCGCTCAGGTTCGGGTCCTGGAAGAAGGCTCCCCAGGCCAGTGCCAGCAGCGAGGTGTACATCGGATGGCGGATGTAGGCGAAGAGGCCGCTGCTGACCAGGTGGGTCGTCTTTTCGAAACTGTACAGTCCGGGTTCGTGCCGTGCTTCGCCGGCCTTGCCTTCGCGGCGCAGGGTGATCAGGCCGCCCAGCGCAAGCCCGATGCTGAGCAGCATCAGGACCCAGGAGGTGGTCTGGTGCGGCGAGAACGGTTGTTTGCCCCAGGGTTCGTGATTGAGGACGACGAGGAGCAGGATCGCTTCCCAGACGAAGAAGCGGTAGAAGCCATGCGTGCCGGGCAGGCGGATGGCATCGCGCGACCACCAGAGGACGAGCGCGGAGCCGGCCAGGAAGGCGAGGATTTCCAGCATCAGATCGTGGCTTCAGCCGGTACGCGGCAAATCAGCATGATGTTGGCGAAGGGCTTGCCTTCGGTCATTGGCATGGTTTCGACCTGGAAGCCGAGGTTTTTCAGCAAATCGACCCATTCGGCGAGCGGGCGGCCGTACAGCGTCGGCAGGCGGTGACCGCGCACGAAGGTGACGGCATGGTCGACCCAGTTGCACAGGTGATAGGGCAGACCGGCGCCCTTGTCGCCGACCCGGGTCAGGAACAGGCCGCCGGGCGGCAGGGCGGCGCGGATGCGGCGCAGCACGTCTTTCTGGCGCTGGTGGTCGATGTAATGCAGGGCGTCGAGGATGGTCACGACATCGACCTGGCCGAAATCGACCTTGCACATGTCGCCCTGGCGGATGGCGACGACCGGATGGTCGGCACCGAAGGCACGGGCAGCGCGGTCGACATCCTTCTGCATCAGTTCATAGCCATGCAGGCTGAGCGGCTTCGGGGCGGCTGCCCAGTCGCTCGGCCAGTTGCCCTGCTCGTAGAGATTGCGGGCGGCGAGCAGCCAGGAAAACAGGCTGCCCTGGCCACAGCCGAGGTCGAGAAAACGTCCTTCGGCCGGGAAAATGCCGCGCTTGAGCAACTCGCGGAAGATGCAGTCGGAAGACAGCTTGCCGCGTGCATAGTGGTAGGCGAAATGGCCGCCGGGCCGGAAGGGACGGCTGGCATCGTCGAGCAGGGTTTGCAGGAAACGTGAAGTCATGGCGTCAGGGAGGAAGTCAGGGTGACGGAGTGCAGGCCTTGTTCGGCCAGGGTTTGCAGCAGGCAGGGCAGGACGCCGAGGATGACCGGCGTGCCGTCGGCGCTGGGCGCCGAATTGCCGTCGTGCATGAGCAGGATGTCGCCGGCGGCGAGGTCGTGGATCAGGCGCTGATAAACCGTGCGCGGCGAGCCCTCGCGCGTGTCGTAGGGGCGGCGCGTCCAGGCGGCGAGTTGCAGGTCGAGACGGTGCAGCACCGGGTCGAGGAAGGGATTGCGCAGGCCGGCGGTGGGCCGGAAGAACTGCGGCGCCTGGCCGGTGATGTCGGCCAGTGTGCTCTGCGCCGCGGCGATGTCGGCCTGCATGCGGCCGAAGCCGAAGGTGGCGAACAGGCTGGAATGCGAGTCGCCGTGGTTCTCGACACGATGGCCGCGGGCGACGATCTCGCGGCACAGCGCCGGATACAGGCGAGCCTGGCGGCCGATGCAGAAAAAGCTGGCTTTGGCCTGCGCCGCATCGAGCAGGTCGAGGACGCGCGGCGTGACTTCCGGATGCGGGCCGTCGTCTATGGTCAGCGCGATTTCACGGCGGGCGATTGCCGCCGCCGGCAGGCGGGTCAGGTTGGGGCCGAGCAGGCTGCTGCGCGGCAGCATGCCGGCGCCGGTCAGGATCGCCTGGTTGAGGGCGACGGCGCCGAGCGCCCAGGGCCAGGCGCCGGGCACGGCGAGCGCGCCGAGGCCGGCCGCGGCATGCGTGGCGAAACTGAGTTTCAGGGTGGGCGAAGGAATCCAGCGTTTCTGCATGATCAGACCGGCAACTTTCCGCTATCGAGAAAATGTTCCCACAAAACCTGCCAGACCGGCCAGTCGTGATCACCGGGGATGGCACAGCGCGCGTCTTGCGGGAAACAGCCGGCGATCTGCGCCATGCCGGCCGCGAAACGGTCTTCCGTGCCGTAGCCGACGAACACCGGGAAATCGGCCGGCGGTTTCTGCAGCCATTGCCAGGCGCGGAATTCCGGGTCGGTCAGTTCTTCGGCGCTGGCCTGCCAGACGTCCAGCCCGCCGGCGCGGGCGATCGCGTTGGTGGTCAGGCGGCTGCCCGGATAGGGCGCGAGC
Organism: Quatrionicoccus australiensis; assembly: GCF_020510425.1. Classification (NCBI taxonomy): domain Bacteria; kingdom Pseudomonadati; phylum Pseudomonadota; class Betaproteobacteria; order Rhodocyclales; family Azonexaceae; genus Quatrionicoccus; species Quatrionicoccus australiensis. The sequence goes on along the minus strand of NZ_JAHBAH010000001.1, from coordinate 2,064,894 downwards.
AGGCACAGGCCATCGACGCTGCCCGGCGTGTCGGCGTTGTGGCACAAGGCAAGCAGGCCGCCGAGCGAAATGCCGCCCAGCCAGACCTGGCTGTAGCCCTGTTGGCGGGCCGGCGCGAGGATCTGCGCCTGCAGCGCCGGCAAGGCGGCGCCGCTGGAAATCGCCTCAAGATCGAGGTCGACCGCGACGAGATCGAGCGCCAGCTGGCGGCGGGCGATGGCGTCGAAGAAGCCGGCCGTGGCGAAATCGGCGGCCGTCATGTAGGCGCCGGGCAGCAGCACGAGCAGCGTGCTGGCGCCGGTCTTGCGTTCGACGGTGCGCAGCGGGGCGTTCATGCCGCGCTTGCCCGTGGCGCGAAAATCGCCGCCAGCAGCAGCGCCAGGATGGCGCCCGGCCCGACCGTGACGCCGACTGCGTGCAGCACCGGCACCTGCGACAGGGCGAGCGTGCCGAAGCCGATTGCGGTGGTCAGGTTGGCGAGCAGCATCGAGGCCAGCGTCTCGGGATCAAGCCGGTGTTCGTCGCTGGCGCGGTCGAAGAACAGCGCGTAGTTGGAGCCGACCGCGACGATCAGCAGCATGCCGATCAGGTGCATCAGGTGCAGGCGCTCGCCGAGCAGATGCAGGCCGGCAATGACGAGAAGCACGGCGAGGACCAGCGGCAGCAGCACGGCACCGAGTCGGCGCGGCGAACGCAGGGTCGCGGCGAGGAGCACGACGATGGCGCCCAGGCCGGCCAGTGACAGCAGCATGGCTTCGTGCAGGTAATCGTTGTAGAGCTTGTCGAACTCGGCCTTCATGTCGATGAACAGGGCATCGTTGCCGGCCAGCGCGCTGCGGATGGCGCTCGGGGCTATCGCCTGTTCGCCGGCCCGCAGCGGCAGCAACACGCTCCAGCCGGCGCCGTGCGGCAGCAGCAGCGAATCGACGGCGAGTGCCAGGCTGGTGCCGTTCAGGCTGGCGCGTTCGATATTGCCGGCGCCGCGCGCCTGTTCGACATCGCTCAGGAAGCCCTCGAGCTTGCCGGCAGCGAGCGGCGAATCGACGAGGGCCGCCTGCAGGCGCGGGCGCAGTTGGTCAGCCGCGGGCAGGCTAGCGCGGCGGGCGTCCTGGCTGGCCTGGCTGGGCAGGAAACGGCTCGGGCTGTCGTAGCCGCCGAGCTGGCCGCTGGCGACCAGCGCATCGAGCCGCTGGCCGGTCGCTTCAGCCTGGCGCAAGGCGCTTTCGCGATCGGCGGCGTCGATTACCACCAGGTAGCGTGCATCCGGCGCGCCGATATCGGCGCGCAGCGCCATGTCGACCGCCTGGTCGGCTTGACTGACCGGGCTGAGCGCCGCAAGTTCGGGATTCCACAAATGCTCGCGTTCGGCGAATAGTGTCGCAGTCGCGGCCAGCGCCAGGGCGAGGACCGGCCAGCGCAGATGGCGCAGCGTCTGCACGCCGGCCAGCGCACGTCGTCCGAATGGCGTCAGGTCGCGCGTCTGGCCGTTGGCCTGGCCGAGTTGCGGCAGCACGAAGCGGGTGACCAGCGCCGCGGTGGCGACGCCGGCCAGCGAATAGAGGCCGAGCTGGGCGAGGCCGGGAAAGCCGGAAAAAAGCAGCGCGCCGAAGCCGGCCGTCGAGGTCAGCACACCGAGCCGGATGGTCGGCCAGAAGCGCTGTTTCCAGTCGGTCAGGCCGTTGCGGCCGGATTGCACGAAGTAATAAATCGAGTAATCGACTGCCTCGCCGATCAGTGCCGAGCCGAAACCGACGGTGATGCCGAACACCGTGCCGTAGGCCAGGCTGACCGCGACGACACCGGCCAGCGCGCCGGAAACGACCGGCAACATGCCGAGGCCGAGCAGGCGCAGCGAGCGATAGACGAAGAACAGCACGGCAACGATGGCCAGCGTACTGATCGTCGACAGGCGGCTGACTTCGTCCTTGATCGTCGCCCGCGAATTGACCGCGAACAGGCCGGGGCCGGACAGTTGCAGGCTGGCGTTGGCAATGCCCTGCCCTGGCGCGGCCTCGGCGAACTGGGCGCGGATCAGCTTGATCGCGTTTTCCTGGCCGTCGGTATCGGAGCCGAGCGCCGTGGTCTGGATCAGCAGCATCGCCCGCTCGCCGTCGTGCGAGGCCCAGACGCCGGCCTTGCTGTCCGGTTGTGCACCGGCATTGAGGCCGCGCAGCAACTCAAGCATTTCGCCGGTCGGATCGCGCGGCAGCAGCGGTTTCAACAGCATGCCGAGCGGCGAGGCCAGGCGGTCGACGCTGTCGGAAATGCTCTTTTCCAGGCCGTCGACCGTAAAGCGCTCGGGCGTCACCGCCGGGCTGAGCAGATAGCGGTGGCGAAACAGGAAATCACGGTCGGCGGCCTGGCTGTCGCTCTCGCCGTTCTGCACCGAGACAAATTCGGGCATTTTGGCCAGTCGACCGCGCAGCTCGCGCGACAGGGCGGCGCGTTGCGTTTCGTCGCCGCCGGCGATGGCAACCATTAGCAGACGCGAAACAACGCCCTCCTTCAACTGGTCGACCAGGACCTGCTGCTCGGCGCTCGGGTGCGAGGGCAGGAAGAAGGACATGTCGGCCGTGAAGCGGCTGTTCCAGACGATGGCCGCCCCGGCCAGCATGGCCAGCAGCCAGAGCAGGAAGGCGCGGCCGGCTTTGCTCATCTGGCCTCGAGCGGTTCGATGCTCATCACGGCGCGGTCACCGTCGGCCTGCAGGTATTCGATGCTGCGGATCTGGTTCTTGCTGCCGCTGACCGTGATGCGCAGCACGAGGGCGGAGATTTTCTGGTCGCTGGGCAGCAGGGTGAGCACCCATTTATCGGGATTGCCGGCCAGGCTGAGCAGGTAATTCTTCTCGAGCGCGGCGCGGTTGCCGGTCAGCGTGCCGCGGATGCTGTCGATGAAAGCCAGCGCTTCCGGCTGGCTGGCCAGGTTGATGCTGATCTTCTGCTTCTCGCGCTCGATGCTGAGCAGGTCCTTTTCCAGGCGCAGGGTTTCGACCTTGGGCGTCAGCGTGCGTTTTTCGAGGAAGGCCGGCGCCGTGTAGGTCAGTTCGCCGGTCGAGATGACCGGCTTGTCGAGCAGGGAGATGTATTTCTTCTCGACGAACTTGGCCTTGCCGCCCTTGTGGCGGGCCAGGTCGTCCATCAGCTGGCCGACGTCGAAGGCGGCGCAGGCGGGCAGCGCGAGGGCGGCGAGAAGCAGGCCGGAAACGAGGCGTTTGATCATTTTTTCTGCCAGAAGTCGTAGAAATTGAACCAGTTGTAGGGCGCTTGCCGGCAGAAATGGCTCAGGCGCTCGGCGTAATGCTGCTGCGCGGCGCGCATCGCGGCATCGCGTTCGCCGCGCTGGGTATCGGTGAAGTCGGCGAGCGGCTCGAAATGAATGCGGTAGCGGTTGCCGCCGAGGTAGATGCCGGCCATGAAGAACACCGGCCGGCGCAGCATCGCCGCCATGCGCCAGGGGCCGACCGGGAACGGCGCCATTTCGCCGAGAAATTCGCAGTCGACCGTTGGGTCGTCGCCCAGGCTGCGGTCGGCGAGCATGCCGACGAGGTAGCCCTGGTCGAGCTTGTCGCGCGCTTCCAGCATCGAATCGACGCGACCGAGCGCGATGATGTCGCGCGTTGCCGCCGGGTTGATCGCTTCCAGCGTGGCGTTGATCTTGCGGGCGTTTTCCTCGTACATCATCATCGCCACCTTGAGCCCGGCCTGGCCGCGGCCGACCGAACGCAGCACTTCGAAACTGCCGAAATGGGCGCCGATCAGCAGCGCGCCGGGCTGCTTTGCCAGCGCCGCCTGCAGCGCCTCGGCGCCGACCACCTCGATGTCGAACAGGTCGAAACGGTCGTTGAGCAGGTAGATGCGATCGTGGATGGTGCTCGCAAAGGAAAATACATGGCGGAAACCGTCCGACCATTCGGCCCAGCGGTCGAGCGAACGGTGCAGGTATTCGCGGCTGAAATGCCGCGCCTTGGGTGAAAACAGCACGTAATAGATGGCGATGCCGTAGAGCACAAGGCGGCCAATGCCGCGCCCCAGGGTCAGCGAAATCCACACCATCAGCCGGAGGATGGCGAGATTGCTGCGTTCCTGCTGGCGTAGCCAGCTTTGCGTGGCGGGCTGGGTCATGGCGCGGGCGGCGTCAGGCTGCCGGAAGCAACGCTGCGTTCGCCGCTTTTGACGCTGAAGGCGATGCTGCCGCTGGCTTTCTGTTCGAGCGCGAACAGCAGCACTTCGCCGGGCGCGACCGGGCTGAGGAACTTGGCATTGCCGACCTGCCAGGCGCCCGTACGGTCGACGCCTGCGGCAAGCAGTTTTTCGGCAAACAACAGCGCCTGATCGAGGATGACGACGCCGGGCACGATCGGATTGCCGGGAAAGTGGCCGGCAAAGGCGGGATGTTCGGCCGGTACCGGCCAGATGAACTCAGTCATGGCTGACCTTGGCGGCGTAGAGCGCCTGTAGTTCGGTGCGCGGCAGCTTGCCGGTGGTGTTGCGCGGCAGTGCATCGACGAAGACCAGCGGGCGCGGCAGGAAGATCGCATCGACGCGCGGCCGCAGCGCGGCGAGCAAGGCGCGGCTGTTCAGCGTCGGCGCGACGACGAAGGCACAGAGGCGCGTGATGCCGTCGGCAGACTCGTCGTCGGGCAGGAAGAAGGCGGCATCGACGACGCCTTCGACGGCCATGATCTGGTGATTGAGGTAGGCGAGCGAGGTGCGCTTGCCGGCAATATTGACCAGATCGGCCTGTCGACCGTGCAGCAGGAAGCGGTTGGCGGGCAGTAGCTCGATGATGTCGGACAGCCCGACCCGGCCCTCGACGTGACCGCCGACGGCAAAAGTGATGTCTTCTTCCTGCTCGAGGCGTACGCCGGCGAGCAACTGCCAGACCGGGTCGGCGGTGGTGCGCCGGCTGGCGAGCTGGCTGCTTTCGGTCGAGCCGTAGATTTCAAAGAGCGGCGCGCCGCAGGCCGCTTCGACTTCGCCGGCCAGCTTGGCGGAGAGCGGTGCGGTCGCCGACAGCAACTGGTCGATCGTGGGCAAAGCCAGCCCGGACTGGATCAGTGCCGACAGGTGGAAAGGCGTGGACACCAGCAGGCGCGGTGCCGGCACGGCCTCGAGGGCGGCGACGATATCCTGCGGATAGAAGGGCTTGCCCGACCAGAACGGTGCGTTGCCATGCAGGGCGAGCAGTACCGTCGATTCGAAACCGTAGCTGTGCTGCGCCGGCACGGTGCCGACGATGCTGTGCCGCGTCGCGAGCAGGCCGAGGCGTTCGGCTTCGGCGCGGCCGTTGGCGACCAGCTTGCCCCAGTGCTTGTCGTGCGGCTGCGGCCGCCCGGTCGAGCCGGAGGTGAACAAGCGGGCGGCGACATGCTCGACTGCGATCAGCGGGATTTCCGTGATTTTTGTGGCGTCGACCGCTGGCAGTGTGACCGGGTAGTCGAGACGCGGCAGATCCTGGCTGGCGAATTCGCCGTCGCACAGGCAGCCGACATCGGGGCAATCCTGGCGAATCTGGTGCAGCGTTTCGGCCGACTGTGACGAAGGTTGCAGGCTGGTCTTGCCGCTGATCAGGCCGGCCGCGAAGCCGACCGTGAAGCGGTAGCGGTCCTGGCAGACGTTGAGCAGGTGCCGGCCGGGCGGCAGCAGCGCGGCCAGTGCCTGCACGTCGGCGAGGAAGGCGCGCACGCTGACCGGGCCATCCGGGCGGTAGGCGAAGACGGCGTCGAGGTCGGCATGGCCGAGCAGGGGCAGATGCTGGCTCATCGGTGGGCGCGGCGGGCGGCCGAGGCGCGGTAGCCGCGGATGGTGTCGGCGATGCTGGAGCGGTCTTCCGGCGGCAGCACGCGGTTGCGGATCAGGTGTTCGCCGGCGAACATCAGCACCAGCAGGGGCGTGCTCAGCAGATTGACGAAGACCGACCAGACGACGGTCGGCGCGAAGAGGATCAGCACGGTCGACAGCGCCGCCGAGCCGAAAAAGAAGATCGTCCAGGCAACGGTGACCTGCCGCGTGTAACGCGCCTTGGCCTCCGAAATCACGCCGTCGTGGGCGAGCTTGGCAAAGGTGGTGACCAGCGCGTCGCCGTTGCCGATCAGGCTGCGTCCGAACAAGGTACCCAGCGCCAGGTTGGTGCCGAGATGCTGCACGTAAAAAAGCAGCGCGATGTTCTGGCGCAGGGTGGGCCAGCTCAGCGCCAGCAGGGCGAGGATGAGCAGGCCGCCGAGGCCGATCAGCAGCGGCTGGCCGACGCGCCAGAGCAGGATCACGACGAAGGCGAGAATGGGCGCGGTGGCGAGCGCGGCGGAAAAATCGGCCGGGCCGTCGCCGGCGCTGCCGTAATGGGCGAGGATGGCCCAGGCGACGACCAGCACGCCGACGGCCAGGCTGCGCAGGATGGCGGCCGGACTCAGCCCGGTCATTTCGTCCGCTGGGCGGCGATGTGGCTCGTCAGCGAACGCAGCGAGGTGAAGATGCGGATGTTGTCCTCGTTGTCCGACTTGAGCTGGAAGCCGTAGCGCTTGGAAATGACCAGCGCCAGTTCGAGCACATCGATCGAGTCAAGGCCGAGGCCTTCACCGAACAGTGGAGCATCCGGCTCGATTTCGCTGGCGGCCATGTCGAGATTGAGGGCCGAAATGATCAGTTCGGCGACTTCCGGCAGCAGGGCTTCGACGGTTTCCGGGGAGATGGCTAGTGACATGGCGGGATTTCCGTGGATTAAGGCGCGACGGCGCGGAATGCGAGCACCGCATTGCTGCCGCCAAAGGCAAAGGAATTGGAGAGCGCGGCGCGCAGTTGTTGCGCCCGGCCGCTGCCGACGTGATCGACGCCGGCGCAGGCCGGATCGAGCTCGCCGAGGTGCGCGGTGGGCGGAATCGCCTGTTCGCGCAAAGCGAGGATGGTGATGATCGCCTCGATGGCGCCGGCGGCACCGAGCTGATGGCCGTGCATGGACTTGGTGCCGCTGACCGCGAGGCGGGCGGCAGCTTCACCGAACACCGTTCGCAAGGCGGCGACCTCGACCGGATCGCCTTCGGCGGTGGCCGTGCCGTGCGCGTTGACGTAATCGATGTCGGCCGGCGTCAGGCTGGCATCGGCCAGCGCCATGTTGAGCGCACGCACCTGGCCGGCGGCATCGGGGCGCACCAGGTGGCTGTGGTCGCAGGTCGTGCCATAGCCGACCATCTCGCCGTGGATGCGGGCGCCGCGCGCGACGGCATGTTCCCAGTCTTCGAGGACCAGCGCCGCCCCGCCCTCGCCCAGTACCAGGCCGGTCCGTTCGGCGCTGAACGGTCGACAGGCCTGCGCGGCCGTTTCTGCATCGCAATTGGCCATGACGCGCAGCGCCTCCCAGGCACGGGCGACGCCGTAGGCCTGCGGCACGTCGGAACCGCCGGTCAGCATCACCGGGGCTTCGCCGCTGCGCACGCGACGGAAGGCTTCGCCGATGGCGATGGCGGACGAGGCGCAGGCCACGGTGTGGCTCATGCTGACGCCGCCCAGACCGAGCTGGATCGAGATGTGGGCGTTGGCCGCGTTGTTCATGCCGAGGATCACCGAAAGCGGCGAGACGCGCTCGCGGCCCTTGATCCACAGCTCCTTGTAGCCCTTTTCGTAGGCCAGTGTGCCGCCCAGCGCCGTGCCCCAGGAAACGCCCCAGTTTTCGCGGTTTTCGGCCGGTTGACCGCGTGTCAGGCCGGCATCCTGCCAGGCGCGGTACGCGGCGGCCGTGCCGAGCTGGGCGAAGCGGTCCATGGTGCCGGCCAGCGGCTTGCCGAGTTCGGCATCGGCGTCGAAACCGGGGCAGCTGACGAAGGGAATGGCAAGCGGGCGCGGCACGTCGTCGGTCTGCAGGAAATGCACGGCGGATTCACCGGCGAGCAGGCGGGCAAAGAAATCGGGCAGGTCGCCGCCAAACGGACTGACCAGGCCGAGGCCGGTAATCGCCACCCGCCGCTGCATCATGGTTCAGCCCTTGGCTTGGCGCAGCCGGTCCATCAGCGTGGTCATGTCGCCAACGGTTTTCGGGCTTTTCAGGTCTTTGGAGAGCGTGATGCCGAAACGATCCTCGAACTCGAACATCAATTCGAGCATCATCAGCGAATCCACCCCGAGCGAAACGAGGGTGGCGTCGGCAACAACCCGTTCCGGCGCAACGCCGAGACGGTTCTGGAGAAATTCGCGGATCAGGCCTAGAGAATCCATAGTGGGCAGCATTTTAGCCCAAGGCCTTCTTTTTACAAAAATTAACGGACCGTTTGGGCCGTCTGGACGGGCATTTTCGCCAGCGTTTGCAGGAAGGTCGGCGCATCCTGGAAGCCGACGACGCGGGCATTCTTCAGTTCGCGGCCATCCGGCGCAAAAAAGAGAATGCCGGGCGGGCCGAACAGGCCAAACTTGGCGAGCAAGGCCTTGTCATCGGCCGAATTGGCCGTGACATCGGCCTGAAACAGCTTGAAACCGGCCAGTTTGGCGCGTACAGCCTGATCGGCGAAGGTAAAGCGCTCCATTTCCTTGCACGAGACGCACCAGTCGGCATAAAAATCGAGCATCACCGGCTGGCCGGCTGCCATGATTTTCTGCTCCAGTTCGGCGAGCGAGGCAACACGCTCGAAGGGCAGATGCTTTTCTTCGGCGGCGATCGCCTGACCGCGCAAACCGGCGAGCGGTTGCAGCGGATCGCGGCTGCCGGCCAGGGCGCCGATCAGCAACGCCGCACCGGTCAGCAGCATGACGATGCCGATGCCTTTCCAGAAACGCTGCCAGCCCTTGGCGTGTGGCGGCAGGGGGTCGAGCGCGTGCAGGTAGATGGCCGGGATGATCAACAAGGCGGCCCAGGCGAGCATCTGCGCGACGGCCGGAATGACCGGCGAAACCAGCCAGACGGCGGTGGCGAGCAGGAGCACGCCGAAGCCCTTCTTGACCGCTTCCATCCAGGCGCCGGCGCGCGGCAGCAGCGAGCCGCCGGCAACGCCGACCACGAGCAGCGGCACGCCCATGCCGAGCGCCATGACGAACAGCGCCGTGCCGCCGAGCACGGCATCGCCGGTCTGGCCGATGTAGAGCAGCGCGCCGGCAAGCGGTGCGGCGACGCAGGGGCCGACAATCAGCGCCGACAGCGCGCCCATCACGAAGACGCCGATGCCGCGCCCGCCCTGCAGGTGGCCGGATTCTTCCGACAGCTTGCTCTGCAGCGAGGTCGGCAGTTGCAGCTCGTAGAAGCCGAACATCGAGAAGGAGAGCACGACGAAGACCAGCGCGAAGGCGCCGAGCACCCACGGGCTTTGCAGCGCGCTTGAGACCAGCGTGCCGGACAGGCCGGCGGCGACCCCGGCGGCGGCGTAGGTCACCGCCATGCCGAGCACGTAGGCGAGCGCCAGCGCGAAACCGCGTGCGTGCGAAACCTTGTGGCCCTGGCCGGCAATGATGCCGGAAAGGATGGGAATCATCGGGAAGACACAGGGCGTCAGCGACAGGCCGAGGCCGGCCACGAAGAAGAAGGCGAGATTGACCCAGAAGCCGGCGTTCTTCAGTGTCGCGGCGATTTTGCTGCTTTCGTCGCCGTCGACCGCCGGGCCGGAAGCGGCCGCCGGGGCGCTGGCCGGATCGGGCAGTTCGACGCTCAGCGTCTGGCTTTGTGGCGGGTAGCAGATGCCGGCGTCGGCGCAGCCCTGCGAACTCAGCTTGAGGGTCAGCGGCAGCGGTCCGGAACTGCTGCGCTCGACCGGCACGCGGATGGCGACCGTCTTGTAATAGACCTCGACCTTGCCGAAATTCTCGTCGTCCTTTTCCTTGCCCTTGGGGAAAACCGGCGCGCCGAGCGTGGCGCTTTCGCCATCGACGGCAAAGCGGAACTTGTCGCGGTAGAGGTAATAGCCCTTGGCGATCTCGTAGCTGATTTCCAGCGTCTGCCCGTCAAGGGCGCGCACGGCAGGCTTGAAGGCGACCGCCGGGTCGAGGAATTCCTCGGCCTGGGCGAGTTGACCGAAGAGGAGCAGGAAGACGAAGAGAATGCGCATCATGGCTGTTGGACCGTTTCCGCCGCCACCCAGTTCAGGTAGGCCGGCAAGCCGCGCTCGACGGGCAGCGCGATGATTTCGGGAATGTCGTAGGGGTGTAGTTTCTGGATCGCGGCTTCGAGCGCCGGGTAGTTCGCAGCGGTCGACTTGATGAAAAGCGGGATTTCCGTCGCCGACTCGATCTTGCCCTGCCAGCGGTAGAGCGACTGGACGCGTGGCAGGATATTGACGCAGACGGCCAGCCCGCTTTCGAGGACGGCGAGCGCGATGCGGTTGGCGACTTCTTCGTCGGGGCAGTTGCAGAGGACGAGCAGCGTGGTCATGGGCTTCCTACTTGAGCAGGCGGCGCCGGGTCAGGCGCAGCGCGATGGCGAAGGCGATGCCAGTGGTGGCGAGCAGCACGCCGATATGGAGCAGTGCATCGGGCGGCATATTGCCGGCAAGCAGCGGCCGGATCAGCGCGACGCCTTGCGCCAGCGGCAGGATCTGGCCGATGGTGGCGAGCCAGCCCGGCAATTGCCCGGTCGGGAAGAAAACGCCGGAAATCAGCGTCATCGGCGTGATGAACAGCGTGAAGTAATACATGAAGAAATCGTAGGACGGCGCCAGCGCGTTCCAGATCAGGCCGAGCGCGGCGAAGGCCAGCCCGGTCAGGATGATCGCCGGCAGCGCCCAAAGCACGAGCGGGCCGTGCGTCAGGCCGAGACCAGTGATCACGACGAGAATGGCAGCGCCGGAGAACAGCGACTTGGTGGCCGCCCAGAACAGCTCGCCGGCGACGACATCGGCGAGGCCGAGCGGCGTGTTGAGGATGGCGTCCCAGGTTTTCTGCACATGCATGCGCGAGAACGACGAATAGAGGGCCTCGAAGGTCGCCGCGTTCATCGTCGAGGCGCACACCGTGCCGGCCGAAAGGAAGGCGACGTAGGACTGGCCGTCGATATTGGGCAGCATCGCGCCCAGCCCGTAACCGAGGCCGAGCATGTAGATCAGCGGGTCGGCCAGGTTGCCGAGAATGGACGGCAGGGCGAGCTTGCGCCAGACGAGGAAGTTGCGCTGCCAGACCGGAAACCAGCCGGGGCGGTGTAAGCCAGGGAGCATCGGATGCACCGTTGAGGAAAGAGCGGCCTATTTTACTGTGAAGTGGCGCGGCTGCTTTTTATTGCGGCGCACCATGACGGCCCGGTCAGGAATGCCCTTGCACCAGTTTCAGGCAGCGGGCATTCCCTGTTGCTCCCAGGGAATTATTGCAAGTGAATGATTTTTGGCGTTTTTATCCGGTCGACCGGTCGCCGGCATGATTTTCGCTGCAATGCACCACCAACCCCGATCGCGCTTTGTCGGCGCGTATAAAAAGGAGAACCGTCGATGGATGAAAAACTTGAAAGGGCCCAGCTGATGGCCCGTTTCAAATTGATGGTCAAGCGCACGCTGAGCCAGACGGTCGATCTCGAGCGTCTGGGCCGCGAGCCGGCCTACGCCCGCGAACGTCTCGCCGAAATCGAGGAAGCGGCGCTCGACGAAGAGCTGTTGATCATGGTCCTGCGCCTGCGCGACCTGCTCCTGCCGGCACCGGAGCCGGTCGTTGTCGTGGCGCCGGCCCCGGTCGTCATCACGCCGGTCGAAATTCCCCGCGAAAGTCCGAAGGAAACCCGCAACTACATGATGGGTGCGCGCTCCTGGTAAGCAACGGCGGAAAAAGGCCCGCGCCCGGCCGTTGACCGGTCAGGCCGCAGCGAAGATGTCAAAATGGCGGCATGTCCTCGCCCGCCATCGTTCTCTGCACGCTTAACGCCCGCTACATCCACGCCTCGCTCGGCCTGCGCTACCTGCTCGCCAACCTGGCCCGGCATGGCAGCCCGGCGCTGCGCGCCGCTGCCGTGCTGCGCGAATTCACGATCAGCCGCCCGGTGGCGGAAATCGTCGCTGCCCTGCTCGACGAACTCGGCGAGGCGGCCGAAGGCGTCACGCAGATCGTCGGTTTTGGCGTCTATATCTGGAATGTCGCACCGACGACCGAAGTTGTGCGGCTACTGAAAGAAGCCCGGCCGGCGCTGAAAATCGTCCTCGGCGGGCCGGAAGTCAGCCACGAATGGGCGCAACAGGAAATCGTCCGGCTCGCCGACCATGTCATCACCGGCTGGGGCGATGTCAGTTTCGCCAAACTCTGCCGCGCCCTGATCGAGGGGCCGCCGCCGCTGATGAAGGTGATTCCCGGCGAACAGCCGCCGCTCGAGCAGATCGAGCTGCCCTATGACGAATTCACGTCCGCCGATCTGGCGCATCGCCTGCTCTACGTCGAGGCCTCGCGTGGTTGCCCGTTCAAGTGTGAGTTCTGCCTGAGCGCGCTCGACAAGACGGCCTGGGCCTTCGACGCCGCGCGTTTTCTTGCCGCGCTCGATGGCTTGTATCAACGCGGCGCGCGCAATTTCAAGTTCGTCGACCGCACCTTCAACCTGAAGATCGACAGCTCGCTGCAGATACTGCAATTCTTCCTCGAGCGCCTGACGCCGGATCTCTTCCTGCATTTCGAGGTGATTCCCGATCACCTGCCGGAGCGCCTCAAGGAAATGATCGTCCGCTTCCCGCCCGGCGTGTTGCAGTTCGAGGTCGGCATCCAGACCTTCAACCCGGAAGTGCAGCAACGCATCTCGCGCCGCCAGGACAATGAAAAGAGCGGCGCCAACCTCGACTGGCTGGTCGCACACAGCCCGGCCCACCTGCACGCCGACCTGATTTTCGGCCTGCCCGGCGAGAGCTGGCAGAGCTTTGCCGCGAGTTTCGACCGTCTGTACGCGCACCGGCCGCACGAAATCCAGCTCGGCATCCTCAAGCGCCTGCGCGGTACGCCCATCGTTCGCCACAGCGCCGAATTCGGCATGGTCTACGCCAGCCTGCCGCCCTATTCCATCATCGAAACCGGCGCCGTGGACGCGTCGACCGTCCGGCGTTTCACCCGCCTTGCCCGCTACTGGGACCTCTACGCCAATTCCGGCCGCTTCCCGCAAACCTTGCCGCTTTTGCTCGCCGCACCCTCGCCCTTTGCCGCCTTCGCCGCATTTGCCGACTGGCTCTGGCAAACGACCGCCCAGACCAGCACTTTTACCCCGGAAATGCTGGTCGACTGCCTGTTCGACTACCTGACACAGGAGCTTGGCCATCCGGACGAAACGGTACGCCCGCTTCTGCTCGCCGACTACCAGGCAAGCGGCGCCCGCGCCAATCCGGCCTGCTTGCAGGGCCTGCTCAAGGAGCGGCCCAAACCGGTGGCGCGGACGGCGGGCGGCCTGGTGCAACGGCAGGAAAGGCATGGCGGGGTTTGATGGGGTGGGGGAGGACGGGAGACGGCCAGGAGCGGACCTTGCCCCGGAATGCCGATTGCAGACATTCCCCCCGATGTGCGGTTATGCTTTTGGCTTAGCGTGCTTTTTTTCGGCGGGCGCGCCGATGAATACGAAAGAATTCCTGTGCACCTTTTCACGGAACGGTTAAAGATTCGGCTTGGGCGAACTGGCCCGTTGGCTATCGCAACCCTCACTTTGCTTGCTCCCTTGTCTGCGCTGACAGCGGAGGGCGGCGCCGAACTATTCCCGCAATGCGGCGGCCCGTTCCAGCTCTGCGGCTATGTCGAAAAAGACAGCCGGGTGGAGCGGATTCCTCAGCGATTCGAAGTTGCCAAGCCGTTCAGCGAAGGCTTCGCTGCCGTTCGCATTGAAGGGCAGTATGGCTTTATTGATACGACTGGAACGGTTGTTATCAAGCCTCGCTTTCAGAACGCAGGCTTCTTTACAGGTGCGTATGCGGAAATCCGGCTGAACAATGCATCCGGGATTATTGATCGATCAGGGAAGCTTGTTGTGTCGCCGGAATTCAAGCGGATCATCCCCTTTGCCGGAGGAACTTTCATCGCAGAACCTTTGCAGGAAAAGCCGGCGCGATCTTCATCCGACGGCGAGCAATTGGAGGCGTATTCCGATCCGTTTGCCTTCGTACTGATGAATGGCGCGGGTCTTTACCATGTCTCCAAAGGATGGCTTTCCGATCAGAAGCTGAAGTTCCAACGTTTCGACAAGCCGGAACGCGGACTTATCTGGGCTGGCAGCAAGGATGATCACAACGAAGACATCTGGGGCCTCATGCGGGGTGACGGGACCTGGCAGGTGACCCCACGATACCATCACGTGCAATGGCTGTCGGAAACGCATGCAATTGTCGAGTCGATGCCAGACTATTCGCTACCTCCGCAACAGCGTCGGGAGGCCCTTCGTCGCGGCGCTGTTGATGGCGAGGGCAAACTTGTCGTGCCTTTGAAGTTCGCGCAACTCAGCTACTGGCGTGGAGGGTACGGTCTTGCTCTGGAGGGCAAACAGTACAATCCGGATGGCACGCAGAACGAGGTCAGAGAGGGAATCGTGCGCGCCGATGGCACGCTGCTCGCCGATCGCTATTTCGACAAGGTTGAGATTAGCGACGACGGCAAGTTGCCGCGTGGTCGGATCGGCAAAACCTGGTACAGCATCGATCCAAACGGGCGCCTGATTCCGGACCAACTCGACGCGAAGACTATAGTCGAGTGTCCTGGCGGCCTGACCATCGTTCAGCGCGGCGATACCGTTGAATTTCGAAGACCGGGGGATAGTCAGTCGGTCGGTCCATTTGATACTGGATATTTCCAGAGGAAAGATTGCCCGGGACCCTTCTCAGCCAAGCGCAATGGAAAGTGGTTCATTGTCTTGGAGGACGGGTCCGCCCTCGGTGGCAAGAATGGCTTCGAGAACCTCTATCCATTTTTCGGAAACCACACGGCTGTTCAAGTCGATGGAAAATGGGGGGTCATCGACCGCTCCGGCGCCTTCACTGTCAAGCCCCGCTTTGCTCGGCTGCGACCGGATCGCGAAGGCATATTCGTCGTGGACGAAGGTAAAGCCCCCCAATGGATCAATGCCTACGGTAAGCGCGTTGAAAAGCCTGCCAGAGATAGGCTAACCCCCGAGCCGACACTGAACTGCGAGGGCGGATTGCGCTTCTTCGAGAAGGCTGGCCTGTGGGGCTTGCAAGACGGCAAAGGAAAAACAGTCATTGAGCCGCAGTTTCGCGCGCTGTCCTGCTTCAAACAAGGCGTTACATGGGCGGCTGCGCCGGACGGTAAGGCGTGGTGCCCGATCGGTCCGAACGGGCAAAGGCGTGATGCCATGGAGTGCCGCGAGGAATACTATCCGACTAGCTTGAGCCACCATCGCCCTGAAAAACTCAGCGATGACCCGTACGAAAGCAGTGTCCTTTGGAATCGCGCCTGGCTGGATTATCAGGCGGGCAAGCGTGACAAATCGCCCGAATGGATTCCATGGAGATAAAGTGACCAGAATCGAATAATTTGTTCGCAGATAAGGCATAAGCAGCGGAGAGAGCAACCTAGCATCTCAGTCAACCCGATGCGCTGGAGCGCGCCGGTAGCTTCAACCGTTGAACGTCTGCTGTCCCAAGTAGCGAACGGCAGCAAAGGGCACAAAGCTGCCGGCAGGCTTTCCCCCTGTTTTCTGAGTTTGAACACAGTCAGGTTGAATCAAAAAACCAATTTCCCTGCCCCCATTGAATTTCCGCCTATGCAAACGGCGTAGCACCCTGTTTAAAGATGTATAGTGAATAACACTCACCATAAGGTGGTCTTTATTCAAGGGAGATAATCATGCGCACCATGCTGCTCGCAATTACCGTTGCCTCAACACTGCTTTCCCTGCCGGTCAGGGCGGAAACCTTCAGCGGTAGCGAGGTCAATCTGGTGGGTTCCGCCGCCATGCAAAGCGGCGAGTTGCAGCTGACCGGCAATCTCCAGGGACAAGGTGGCGCCGCCTGGTTGACCAGCCCGCTGGCGACGGCCCGTTCGTTTACGGTGACCTACGATTTCTCGCTGGCCAATGCCGGCCGGGAAAACATGGCGGACGGCGTCGCGCTGGTCCTCCAGAACAAGGGTGCGAATGCGATCGGCAATGTCGATGCGGGCAGCTATCTTGCCTACTTCGGCCTGGATGGCGTCGGTTCGGTGGTGCAGACCTGGTTCAACAATACGGCGGGTCTGAATATCGACGGGAATCCCTCAACCAGCAAAAAGGCGCCGACCCCGCTCGGTACGGCCCAACTGGTCACTGGCAGCGAGACCGTGAGCTACGATGCCGCAGCGCACCAGCTGAGCATGAGCGGTACGCTCAATGTGGACGGCAAGGCTTTCCCGATCAGCGATAGCGTCAGTATCGACCTCGCCGCCAAGTTCGGCCCGAGCATGTATCTCGGTTTCACCGGTGCGACCGGCGCAGCCTTTGCCGACCAGAGAATTACCCGCTTTGCGCTCACCATTCTTCCGGAGCAGAAGGTTGTGGTCGTGCCGGGAGAAACTACCGTCGTTGTCCCGGAAGAAAAATCCCACACCCTGCTGCTCATCGGCCTGAGCGTGCTGCTCGGGCTGGGTATCCTGCTGGTCTTGCTGCGGCGCAAGGACTGATTTGCGGCAATCCCCCGGCCTGGCCGGGGTTAAGCCGCCAGTTGCAGCGCTTTCTGGATCAGACCGATATTGATGGCGATGGCCGAGGGACGGTTCAGGTTGTGCGGCAGGTTGTGCGGCTTCAGCCAGCGGAATTCGGAATGTTCGTGGTTGAGTCGGGGTTCGAATTCGCTGTCGGCGAGCAGCAGGTAGTAATGCAGTTCGCGCAAGGCTTCGACGTAGCCCAGGCCCTGGATTTCGCTATCGCTGACGCCGCCGAAGTGGACCAGATCATCGCCCTTGCGCTCGATACCGGCTTCTTCCGAGAGTTCGCGCAGCAAGGCCTGCTGTGGCGTTTCGCCCGGATCGACATGGCCGCCGAAGAAATTCCAGACGCCGGGCTTGTTGACCGTCTCGGAACGCCTGCCGAACAGGAAGGTGCCGGCCGCTGGGCAATAGATGATGGCCCAGACGCCGGCCTGCTTGTTGAGTTTCATGAGTGCTTTCCCGCTTGCTTCAATCGCGCAATTCGCGCCCGGTCAGCTTGATGAAGACGTCTTCCAGGTTGGAGGCGCGGTGCAGGTAGCGCAGGCCGTCGGCGGCAGCCAGTCGGGCGAGCAGTTCGCGCGGTTCGCGGCAATAGAAGAAGGCGGTTTCGCCGCTCGTTTCGACGCGTTCGGCGAGTTGCCGATTGGCCTCGACGAAGGCGCCCAGGTTGCCGCCGGCTTCGTCATAGACTTCGATGACCTGCGGTTCGATGTGCTCGGCGATCAGTTGGCGCGGGCTGCCTTCGGTGATCTTCTTGCCGTGGTCGATGACCATCAGTCGGTCGCACAGGCGCTCCGCCTCATCCATGAAATGCGTCGTCAGGATCAGCGTCTTGCCGGCCGACTTGAGTTGTTTCAGTCGATCCCAGATCAGGTGGCGGGCCTGCGGGTCGAGGCCGGTGGTCGGCTCGTCGAGAAAGACGATATCGGGGTCGTTGACCAGGGCGCGGGCCAGGGTCAGACGCCGCTTCATGCCGCCGGACAGCGTTGCGATGCGGGCGTCGGCCTTGCCGGTCAGGCCGGCGAATTCGAGCAGTTGCGGGATGCGCGCCTTGACGTCGGCGTCCTTGAGGCCGAAATAGCGGCCGAAGACGAGCAGGTTCTCGCTGGCCGTGAAATCCGGATCGAGGTTGTCGAACTGCGGCACCACGCCAACGCGCGCCCTCGCCTGCTGGGCATCGACCGGAATGGCGCAGCCGTTCAGGCTGATTTCGCCGCTGTCCGGGCCGGTCAGGCCGAGGCAGAGGCGCAGCGTCGTCGTCTTGCCGGCACCGTTCGGGCCGAGCAGGCCGAAGCAGATGCCGGGTTCGACGGCAAAGGACAGGCCGGCGACGACTTCCGTGCCGCCATAGACCTTGCGCAGATTGGAGACGCTGAGTGCCGTCACTTAGTGTCGCCAGGCGCGCGTGATGATGTCGCGGATCAGGTGCAGACGCCGGTGGAAGAAATGGTCGGCGCCGGGCACCATGACTACGGGCAGGTCGAGCGGCAGCGCCCAGGCGTAGACGTTGGCGGGCGGCACCAGCGTGTCGTCGGCACCATGGATGACGATGGTGTCGTGCGGCACGGCTTCGGTGTCGTATTGGCGGCTGCCTTCGACGTGGCCGGAGGCGGTGCCGACCAGGACCAGGCGCTGCGCCGGATGCCCGGCTTCGGCCAGGCGCTTGGCGACGCGGGTCTGACAGTAGGCGCCGAACGAGAAGCCGGCCAGCACGACCGGCAGGTCGCCGCAGCGGCGTTTGGCTTCTTCGAGCACGGCGAGCAGGTCGTCGGTTTCGCCGATGCCTTCGTCGTGCTCGCCTTCACTGCCACCAACGCCGCGGAAATTCGGGCGGAAGGCGGCATAGCCGAGGCTGACGAAGGTTCGGGCCAGCGTGTAGGCGACCTTGTTGGTATTGGCGCCGCCACCCATCGGATGCGGATGGGCGATCAGCGCAATGCCCTTCGGGGCGTCCGGCCGCTCCATGATGGTGTCGATATTGCCGACCGGGCCGGCGACGATGATTTTTTCTTCCGGGGCTTTCATGTTCAGATCTTCAGGCGTTCGACGATGCGGCCATGCAGCAGGTGTTCGTCGATGATTTCATCGACATCGCTCTGGTCGATGAAGGAATACCAGGTTTCCTGCGGATAGACGACCATGACCGGACCCTGGTCGCAGCGGCCGAGGCAGCCGGCCTTGTTGATGCGGATATTGCCCGGGCCGTTCTTCTTCAGCTGGCCGATGCGGTCCTTGGCGTAGGCGAACATTTCCGAGCCGCCAATGCTGTTGCAGCACTGTTCGCCGGCGTCGCGCTGGTTGGTGCAGATGAAGACGTGGTGTTCGAAATAGCTCATCGTTTTCTCCTTGGGGCTGAGCATTATAACTGCCCGGTTTCACGCTGAATGCCGGGCGTGGCTCCAGTATTTCTCCAGACCGATGAGCAACGAACTGGCGATGCCGACCGCAAAGATTTCGCCCCACTCCTGCCAGCCGATCGGTGCTGTCTGGAAAACGCGGTTGAGCGGCGGCCAATAGGTGAGCAGCAATTGCAGCAGCGCCATGCTGCCGATGCCGCCCCATACCCAGAGATTGGAAAAGAGGCCGAGGCTCCAGAAACTGCGGGTCAGCGAGCGGCAGTTGAAGAGATAAAGCATTTCGACCATCACGAAGACGTTGACCGCTACGGTGCGCGCTTCGGGCAGCGTGTGCCCCTGTTTAAGTTCCCACAGGAACAGTCCGAACGAACCGGCGAGCAGCAGGATGGAGACAAGCACGATGCGCCGGATCAGCGCGGCATCAAGCACCGGCGTTTCCAGGCGGCGCGGCGCGCGGCGCATGATGCCGCGCTCGATCGGCTCGAAGGCGAGCGGCAGGCCGAGCAGCACGGCGGTGCTCATGTTGATCCAGAGGATCTGCAGCGGCGTGATCGGCAGGGTGGAGCCGAAGAGGATGGCGGCGACGATGACCAGGCCTTCGCCGAAGTTGGTCGGCAGCGTCCAGGTGATGAATTTGACCAGATTGTCCCAGACGCCGCGCCCTTCCTCGACCGCCGCCTCGATGCTGGCGAAATTGTCGTCGGTGAGCACCATGGCGGCCGCTTCCTTGGCGACTTCGGTGCCGCCCCGGCCCATGGCGATGCCGATATTGGCCTGCTTCAGCGCCGGCGCGTCGTTGACGCCGTCGCCGGTCATCGCCACGACCTCGCCGCGCGCCTGCAGGGCGCGGACCAGGCGCAGCTTCTGTTCCGGTTCGACGCGGGCGAAGACGTCGGTTGCGTGAGCGGCGACGGCGAGCGCCGCTTCGTCGAGTTCGGCCAGCTCGCGGCCGGTCAGCGCCTGTCTGGCATCGATGCCGATCTGCGCGGCGATGGCGAGCGCGGTGACGGCATGGTCGCCGGTGATCATCTTGACCCGGATGCCGGCCGAGTGACAGTTGCGGATGGCCGAAATCGCCGCCTTGCGCGGCGGGTCGATCATGCCGGCCAGACCGAGCAGGGTCAGGTCATGCAGGCTGTCGTCGTTGAGTGCGGCGCCCGGCCGGTTGAGGCGGCGGGCGAGCAGCAGCACGCGCATGCCCTGCTCGGCCAGGCTGCGGGCGGCGGCCTCGATTTCGGCGATTGCGAACGGAACTGACTGGCCGTGCTCGTCCAGACGGTCGACGCAGCGCGGCAGCAGTTTTTCCAGCGCGCCCTTGATGTAGATGATCTGGCCGGCATCGCCGGCATGTGCCGTCGCCATGTACTGGCGGGTGGCATCGAAGGGCAGGACGTCCTGGCGCGGGAACAGCGCCTGCAGGGTGTGTTCTTCGAGCTTGCCCTTGCGCGCCGCGACGAGCAGCGCGGCTTCGGTCGGGTCGCCGGTGATTTTCCAGTGCTGGCCGCTGCGTGCCAGGCTGGCATCGTTGCACAGGGCGCCGGCAACCAGGGCTTCGCGCAGGGCGCCGGCGATGCCGGCCGGCTGTTCATCGAGGCGGATGTCGCCTTCCGGGTTGTAACCGTGGCCGCTGACCGCGTAGTGCCGGCCGGCGCAGAGCAGCGCATGCACGGTCATCGCGTTTTCGGTCAGGGTGCCGGTCTTGTCGGAACAGATGACCGTCGTGCTGCCCAGGGTTTCGACCGCGGCCAGACGCCGGATGATGGCCCGGCGCTTGGCCATGCGGGCGACGCCGATCGCCAGCGTGACGGTGACGGCGGCCGGCAGGCCTTCCGGAATGGCGCCGACGGCGAGCGCGACGGCCGCCATGAACATCTCGAATGCCGATTCGCCGCGCAGCAGGCCGACGCCGGCGGTCAGCAGCGCCAGGCCGCCGATTGCCCACAACAGCCAGTTGGAGAAGGTCGCCATCTTGCGGGTCAGCGGCGTTGCCAGTTCCGGCGCGCTGGCGATCAGGTCGGCAATGCGCCCGGTTTCGGTGGCATCGCCGGTGGCAATGACCAGGCCGCAGCCCTGCCCGGCGACGACGGTGGCACCGGCATAGGCCATGTTCAGGCGTTCGGCGAGCAGGGTGTCGGCGGGCAGCACGTCGGTGTGTTTGGCGACCGGCAGCGATTCGCCGGTCAGCATCGATTCGTCGGTGTGCAGTTCGTGTTCGAGGAAGAGGCGCAGGTCGGCCGGCACGCGGTCGCCGGCGGCGAGCAGCACGATATCGCCGGGCACCAGCTGGCTGGCGTCCATTTGCTGGCGGTGGCCGCCGCGGCGCACGGTGACCGGTGTCGCGACGCTTCTGGCGAGCGCTGCCAGCGCGCCTTCGGCCTTGGCTTCCTGCCAGTAGCCGATGCCCGCGTTGAGCAGCACGACGGCGAAAATGACGCTCGAGTCCACCCCTTCGCCGAGGCCGGCGGTGACCACCCCGGCGCCGATCAGGACGAGGACCAGCGGCTGGATCAACTGGTCGGCAAAGCGCTTCCAGGCCGGGCGGCCGGGCACGGCGCTGAGCTGGTTGGGGCCGTGTTCGAGCAGCCGGCGGGCGGCTTCTTCGTCGCTCAGGCCGGCAGCGGTGTCGACCTCAAGGTGTTGGGCGACGGCCGCGGCCGTCTCGGCATGCCAGCTTACGGTCGACGTGTCGTCAGGAGCAGAAACGGCAGGGTCAGGAAGGGCCATAGGGTACCTACCAGTCGGGTCAAACCATTGAAGTTCAGGAAGTGTCCTTGCCGCCAGGTGGCGAGTGCAGCCATCGAATACGGGTTGGGCGGGGCAAGGTTGACCAGCACGGTAGCAGACATCAGGGCCAATGCGGCGAGCATTAAGCGCAGGGTGGCCGGCAGGGCCAGGCTGACGGCAAGAAAGAGCAGGGCGACGAGCAGGCCCATCTGCGCGCCGGGGGTCAGCCAGGCCAGCGCCTCTCCCGGATTGATCAGGATCGCCGAGGCCAGGGTGCGGACGACCAGGCCGAGGATCAGGAACAGCGGTACGACGATGTAGGCCCAGAGCAGGCGGGCCGTGAGCAGGCGAAGGATGAGACCGACCGCGATCGCGTTGAGGGCGGTGATGCTGGCTTCGATCAGCGCAAAGCTGTCGGCAGCGAAGGGAACGGCCCCGGCCAGACCGAGTGTCTGGCGCAGATCGCCGGCGCCGAAGAGCAGGGTTTCCGGCGAGAGCGGCACGAGCAGCCAGAGACCGAGCAGGGTCAGGCCGAGTTCGGCGTGCGGGACCGGCGCGATCAGGCGATGTTCGAGCGCGGTGATGCGGGCGAAGATGCGCGGCCCGACGTATTGCGCCCAGATCGCGCCGAGCAGTCCGCCCAGGCTGTTGCAGGCGAGATCGAGGTTGGACGGAACGCGCGAGGGCAGCCAGGTCTGCAGGCTTTCCAGGCTGAAACTGACGCCGGCGGCGAGCAGCACGGCCAGCACCGGCGCGCTGTAACGGCCGGGAATGCGGTCAAGCGCCAGGGTCAGCAGGAAGCCGAGCGGGATATAGACGGCGACATTGACGGCGAGATCGAAGACGGTCCAGTAACGCGGCCAGCCGCCTTCGAGGAAGGCGAAGGGCGAGATGCCGGTGTCGCGCCAGCCGGAGAACGGATGCAGGCTGCCATAGATGACCAGCCCGCACCAGGCCAGGGCCAGGTAGCGGGCGAGCAGGATGGGGCCACGGCCGTGCTGAGTCATGCAGCGGATTTTAGGGTGTATCCGGCGTCGCGTCAGCCGGTTTGGACACAAAGGTGTCGGCGTGCCCGCCGTTCCGTAACATTGTCAGGGTGTTTGGTGCGGGCGCGGATGATCGCTGGCGTGATGCGTTTCGGCGGCGGCACGGTGATGCAGTTCGGCGTGAATATCGGCCTTCGGCGTCGGTCGACCGATCCATTGCGGCAATAATGAGCCGGCAATCATGCCCAGGATGCTGACGCCGAGGCCGATCAGCTGCGGCGGCACGAGTTGGCCGACATTGGCCAGCGCGTAGGCGTAGTCACCGCTGGAAACGCTACTGCCGACCAGCGCCTCGACCAGCAGCCACGAGGCCAGACCGCCGAAAATGGCGGCCAGCGCGCCCTGCGTCGTTGCCCGCTTCCAGAAGGCGCCGAAGAAGAGCGGCACGAAGGCGCCGGCCAGTGTCACCTTGTAGGCGTTCTCGACCATCTTGAAGATGCTGGCGTTGGAGTACAACGCAAAGGCGAGCACGATGCCGGCGAAAACGACGATCGCGGCGCGCATGACGCGCAGGAACTGGTGGTCGCCCATGTGCGGGAAGAAATCGCGGACGATGTTTTCCGAGAAGGCGACGGCGGGGGCGAGCAGCGTTGCCGACGAACAGCTCATGATCGCCGAGAGTACCGCGCCGAAGAAGATGGCCTGGGCGAAGACCGGCGTGTGCTGCAGGACCAGCGTCGGCAAGACGAGTTGCGAGTCGGTCTGCAGCAGGCCGTTGAACAGCGTCGGGTCGATCAGCGTCGCCGAGTAGGCGATGAACATCGGCACGAAGGTGAAGCAGAAATAGATCGAGGCGCCGAGGATGGATCCCCACAGCGCGATCTTCTGGCTCTTGGCCGAGGTGATGCGCTGGAAGACGTCCTGTTGCGGAATCGAGCCGAGCATCATGGTGATCCAGGCGCCGAGGAAGGACAGCCACAGCCAGGGATCGGGCGGTGGGAAGAAATCGAGTTTGCCGGCCTCGGCCGCATGCTGGATCACCGTTTCGACGCCGCCGGTCAGGCCGGACACCAGCCAGGCGATGAACAGCATGCCGCCCATGATGACGCCCATCTGCACGAAATCGAGGATGGCGACCGAGAGCATGCCGCCGAAGGTGGTGTAGGTCAGCACGATGGCGGCGCCGAGGATCATGCCGGCCGGCTGGCTGAGGTAGCCGTCGGTGACGACATTGAAGACCAGGCCGAGCGCCTTGATCTGGGCCGATACCCAGCCGAGGTAGGAAGCGACGATGCAGAGCGTGGTCAGCACTTCGACCGAACGGTTGTAGCGCAGGCGGAAATAGTCGCCGAGGGTCAGGATGTTGAGCTTGTAGAGTTTGCGCGAGAAGAAGACGCCGGCAATGATGAGGCACATCGAGGAGCCGAACGGGTCGGCGACGACGCCGGAGAGGCCGTCCTTGACGAAGGTGGCGGAGACCCCGAACACCGCTTCGGCGCCGAACCAGGTGGCGAACACGGTGGCGGTGACGACCGGCAGCGGCAGGTGACGGCCGGCGACGGCGAAGTCCTTGGCGCTGTGCACGCTTCTTGCCGCAAAGAGGCCGATGCCGATGGAAGCGAGCAGGTAGAGAACGACGAACCAGATCAGCATGAGCTTGTGGTGAACCGAGCCAAGAGGTTGAAAACGCGGAAATTATAAGGTGATTGCGCCCTGCCCGGATCAGAACGGCGGCGGGCAGTGGAAACGCAGCGCCTCACCGGTCAACGGGTGGGAAAAGGCCAAATCCATGGCGTGCAGCAACAGGCGATCTGCCTTGCCTTCGGCGGCGCCAGCGTAAAGGTCGTCACCGAGAATCGGATGACCGAGCTCGGCCATGTGCACGCGCAACTGGTGCGAGCGGCCGGTAAAGGGTTCGAGTTCGACGCGCGTGACCTTGTTGATCGGGTCAAGTTCGAGGCGGCGGAAGCGGGTCAGCGACGGCTTGCCGATGTCGAAATCGACCTTCTGGCGCGGCCGGTTCGGCCAGTCGCAGATGAGCGGCAGTTCGACCTCGCCCTGCTCTGCCTTAAGCAGGCCGTCGACGACGGCGACGTAGCGCTTGTCCACCAGGCGGTCGCGGAAAAGTTTCGAGAGCAGTCGGTGCATTTCCTCGCCGCGCGCCAGCACGAGCAGGCCGGACGTCGACATGTCCAGGCGGTGCACGATCAGCGCATCGGCAAATTGCACCTGGATGCGGCTGACCAGGCAATCCGCCTTGTCTTCGCCGCGGCCGGGCACCGAGAGCAGGCCGGCCGGCTTGTCGACGATGAGCAGCGTGTCATCGACGAAAAGCGGGGTCAGGCCGGTGTCTACCGGCGGGCAATAGGCGCTCATGGCTGGCGGGGCGGGACGTCGCTGCAGCGACTGTCGGCGAACGGTCCACTCTGCCGCAGCCAGCCTTTTGCCGGCGCCGTCTGGGCGCAGATGCGCTGGCCGTCGAGGCGGCTGGCCCACCAGTACCAGGCGGCGGGTTTGCCGACGGCAGCGAGGGTCGTGGTCAGCATGAGCAGAGCGAAGAGGTGTTTGAATTGCATCGGGCGAATAATTTGCTTGCCAATAGCTTACTGTAAATGTACTGTATTTATACCCAGTATCCGGTGGGCGCCAAATCAGCCGGCGAGAATATACCGCGTGTTCTGTCGCTTTCTCCGGGTAATGCAGCAAAAGGATATTTGTTTGTCTTGAACCGGCCTTTCTGCTGATGCAGCAATTTCTATTCCATCTTCGGCCCCTGTGCCATAATCCGCTCAAATTTTCGAGGTACCCCCATGGACGACAACAAGGCAAAGGCGCTCAGCGCAGCGCTGCAACAGATTGAAAAGCAGTTCGGCAAAGGCTCCATCATGAAGATGGGCGATGCCGAGATCGACGAAGGCATCCAGGTGGTGTCCACCGGTTCGCTCGGCTTGGATATCGCGTTGGGCGTTGGCGGTCTGCCGCGCGGCCGCGTTGTTGAAATCTACGGTCCGGAATCCTCGGGCAAGACCACGCTCTGTCTGCAGGTCATTGCCGAAATGCAGAAGCTGGGTGGCGTTGCCGCCTTCATCGACGCCGAACACGCGCTCGATCCGCAATATGCCCAGAAGCTCGGCGTCAATGTCGGCGACCTGCTGATCTCGCAGCCGGATACCGGTGAACAGGCCCTCGAAATCTCCGACATGCTGGTCCGTTCCGGCTCGGTAGACATCATCGTCATCGACTCGGTCGCCGCGCTGACGCCGCGTGCCGAAATCGAAGGCGAGATGGGCGACCAGATGGTCGGCCTGCACGCCCGCCTGATGAGCCAGGCGCTGCGCAAGCTGACCGCCAACATCAAGAAGACCAACACCCTGGTCATCTTCATCAACCAGATCCGTATGAAGATCGGCGTCATGTTCGGTTCGCCGGAAACGACGACCGGCGGCAATGCGCTCAAGTTCTACGCTTCCGTGCGCCTCGACATCCGCCGCATCGGCTCGATCAAGAAGGGCGATGAAGTCATCGGCAGCGAAACCAAGGTCAAGGTCGTCAAGAACAAGGTGTCGCCGCCCTTCCGCGAAGCCATTTTCGACATCCTGTACGGCGAAGGCATTTCCCGCCACGGCGAAATCGTCGAACTCGGGGTTGCCCACAAGCTGGTCGAGAAATCCGGCGCCTGGTATTCCTACAAGGGCGAAAAAATCGGTCAGGGCAAGGACAATTCCCGCGAGTTCCTCAAGGCCAATCCGGAAATCGCCGCCGAGATCGAGGCGGGCATCCGCGAGGCGGCCAGCACCAATGTCATCAAGCCGGTCAAGGCAGCCAAGGTTGATGGCTGATCCCTCTGCTGCGCTGCGGGTTGCCGCGCTTCGACTCCTCACCCGGCGTGATCACAGCCGGGCGGAGTTGAAGGCCAAGCTCGCCGCGCAGGCGGAGTCGGAAGAACAGCTCGAAGCCGTGCTCGAACGCCTGCAGGCCGAGCGCCTGCTTTCCGACTCGCGTTATGCCAGTCAGCGCGTCGTCGCCCGTGCCGGGCGCTACGGCAATGCGCGGCTGAAGCAGGAACTGCGGCAATGCGGCATCGGTGATGACGACATTGCCGACGCCTTGCCCGAGGCCGGCGATGAAGCCGAGCGTTGCAAGGCGGTATGGGCGAGAAAATTCCGCGAGTTGCCGCAATCGGCGGCCGAGCGGGCCAAACAGATGCGTTTTTTGCAATATCGCGGTTTTTCCGGCGACGCCATTCGCCGTGTCATG
The DNA here is from genome assembly GCF_020510425.1 of Quatrionicoccus australiensis. NCBI lineage: Bacteria > Pseudomonadati > Pseudomonadota > Betaproteobacteria > Rhodocyclales > Azonexaceae > Quatrionicoccus > Quatrionicoccus australiensis. The sequence goes on along the minus strand of NZ_JAHBAH010000001.1, from coordinate 2,038,026 downwards.
CGCGGAGCCGATGAATGAGCGATGTCAAAGTGTCCACCCTGAGTGCCCACAACCTCAAGAAGCGCTACAAGTCGCGGACGGTGGTCGAGGATGTTTCCTTTGATGTCAAAAGCGGCGAGGTCGTCGGTCTGCTCGGCCCGAACGGTGCCGGTAAGACGACCTGCTTCTACATGATTGTCGGCCTGGTCGCGGCCGACGGCGGCGAGGTCTATATCGACGATGTCCGCCTCACCCACCTGCCGATGCACAGCCGGGCCCGCCTCGGCCTGTCCTACCTGCCGCAGGAAGCCTCGGTCTTCCGCAAGCTCAATGTTGAAGAGAACATCCGCGCCGTGCTCGAGCTGCTCAAGCTGCCGGAACAGGAACTCGACGACCGCCTGGAAGGCCTGCTCAGCGAACTGCACATCGGCCATGTCCGGCACGTCAATGCGGCCGCACTGTCCGGGGGCGAACGTCGGCGTGTCGAAATCGCCCGTGCCCTGGCCACCAACCCGCGCTTCATCCTGCTCGATGAACCGTTTGCCGGTGTCGATCCGATTGCTGTACTGGAGATCCAGAAGATCATCCGCTTCCTCAAGGAGCGCGGAATCGGTGTCCTGATTACCGACCACAACGTGCGTGAAACGCTTGGTATCTGCGATCACGCCTATATTATTAACGCCGGACGCGTTCTGGCGTCTGGACGGCCGGACGAAATCGTTGATAATGAAAGCGTCCGCAAGGTTTATCTCGGCGAGCACTTCAAGCTCTGACCGCTAGGCAGCACCCCAACCCGAACCGATGAAGCCAGCTCTCCAACTAAAACTATCCCAGCATCTGGCACTGACGCCGCAGTTGCAGCAGTCGATCAAGCTATTACAGTTGTCGACGGTCGAGATGCAGCAGGAAATCGAGCGTTACCTGCTGGAAAATCCGATGCTGGAGCGTGAGGACGAGGCCGGTACGGAATCCTTTGGGGCGGCGCAGCAATTCGATTCGCCGGCCAACGAAACGACGCGCAGCGAACCGGCCGAAGAGCGCGAGCGGGACTCCCGCGAGGAGCGCGAACAGGAAGTGCCGAGTGCACCGTCCGAAGTCGACGACGACCGTTGGGCTTCCGATGCCGGGACCTTTACCGGTGCCGGGCGCGACGAAGACGACGACAGCGATTCACGCGACATCCATTCGGCTGCAACCAGCCTGCGCGAGCATCTCGGCTGGCAGCTGGGCATGACCCAGCTCAGCGAACGCGATCGCAGCCTGGTCCGTTTCCTGATCGAAGCGCTGGACGATGACGGCTATCTCTCGGCCACGCTTGAGGAGCTGTGGGAAACCCTGCCGCCGGAATACGAGATCGAGCTCGAAGAGCTGGAAATCGCCCTGCACCACATCCAGCATTTCGATCCGACCGGGATCGGCGCACGCAATCCGAGCGAATGCCTGGCGCTGCAACTGAAAGCGATGCCGGCCGACGAGATACAGGCCCTTGCCCTGGCGATCGTCGAGAAACATCTGGAACTGCTCGCGGCGCGCGATTTTGCCAAAATCCGCCGGTTGACCGCCTGTGACGACGATGCACTGAAGGCGGCGCAATCGCTGATCGTCAGCCTCAACCCGAGGCCGGGGGCGCGTTTCTCGCAGACCGAAGCGCGTTACATCACGCCGGACGTGATGGTCAGGAAGCTCAAGGGCAAATGGACCGCCTACATCAATCCGGATGCCTACCCGCGCCTGCGCATCAACCGCCTGTATGCCGAGATTCTCTCGCGGCAGCGGCGCGGCAATGGCAACCTGACCGGCCAGCTGCAGGAAGCGCGCTGGCTGATCAAGAATGTGCAGCAGCGTTTCGAGACTATTCATCGCGTGACGCAGGCAATTGTCGATCGTCAGCGCCAGTTTTTCGAGCATGGTGAAGTGGCGATGCGGCCTTTGGTGCTGCGCGAAATCGCCGATATTCTCGGTTTGCACGAGTCGACCGTATCGCGCGTCACCAGCCAGAAATACATGGCGACGCCGCGCGGCATCTTTGAATTGAAATACTTTTTCGGCAGTCATGTGTCCACCGATACCGGTGGTGCCTGTTCTGCCACCGCCATTCGCGCCCTGATCAAGCAATTGATCAGTGCCGAGGATGGCAAGAAGCCCTTGTCGGATAGTCAATTATCCGAAATACTAGGCCAGCAGGGAATTGTTGTAGCCCGACGCACGGTAGCCAAATATCGCGAGTCACTCAACATCCCGCCGGTCAATTTACGCAAGACCCTGTAGAGAGAGGAGAAAAAATGAATCTGCAGATCGCTGGTCACCACATCGAAGTTACCCCGGCATTGCGCGAATACGTCGAGAACAAACTCGATCCCGTCGTTCGCCATTTTGACAAAGTCACCGGTGTTAACGTGGTTCTGTCCGTAGAGAAGCTCAAGCAGAAGGCTGAAGTGACGTTGCATGTGCCGGGCAAGGACATTCACGTTGAAGAAAACGGCGATGACCTCTACGCCGCCATCGATGCGCTGTTTGACAAGCTGGACCGTCAGGTTCAGAAGTACAAGCAAAAGGTCCAGGATCACCATCGCGGTGACAAGCCTGTACACCACATGGCTGACTAATAGCCGACCGGCCGCAGCAGAAGTGTTGCGGCCCTGGTTTTCAAATTCCCTATGAACAACCCCCTAACGAATATTCTGCCGGCTTCGCAGGTGCTTCTCGACCTTGATGCCAGCAGCAAAAAACGGGTGTTCGAACAGGCCGGCATGCTTTTCGAGAGCCATCTCGGACTCGCCCGCTCGGTCATTTTCGACAGTCTGTTCGCCCGTGAAAAACTTGGCTCGACCGGTCTCGGTCAGGGCATTGCCATTCCGCATGGCCGCATCAAGGGTCTCAAGCAGGCCTCCGGCGCCTTCATGCGCCTGACCACCCCGGTCCCCTTCGATTCCCCTGACGGACGTCCGGTCAATCTGCTCTTTGTCCTGCTGGTTCCCGAACAGGCAACCGAGCAGCATTTGCAGATTCTTTCCGAACTCGCCCAGCGTTTTTCCGATCGTACCTTCCGCGAAGCCCTGTTGGCGGCGTCGGATGCGGCCGCGATCGTGACCCTTTTCCAGTCCTGACTTCAGCCGTGCGCCACATCAGCCTGGTCCAGCTCTATGAGGACAACCGCGACAAGCTGTTGCTCAACTGGGTAGCCGGCCAGCAAAGCGATTGCATGATCGAGCTGAAGGCGGCAAACAACTATGGTGCCGATGTTGTCGGCCATATCAATGTCATCCACCCGGAGCGCCTGCAGGTCATGGGCCAGGCTGAGTATGACTGGGCCATGCGCATCGGCGAGCGCCGTTTCGGCCAGATGTTCCAGGATTTGCTGGAGGCGCAGTCGCCGGCCGTTATCGTTGCCGATGGCCTGACGCCGCCGCCGATGCTGGCGGAAGCCTGTCGCCAGTTCAATACGCCATTGATCCTTTCACCCAAGCCGTGTTCGGCGGTCATCGACCTGCTGCGTATCTATCTCTCAGCACGACTGGCCGACACCGTCAATCTGCACGGCGTCTTCATGGATGTGCTGGGCATGGGGGTGCTGATTACCGGTGATTCCGGGGTCGGCAAGTCCGAACTGGCGCTCGAACTGATTTCGCGCGGTCACGGCCTGGTCGCCGATGATGTCGTCGAAATGGCCCGCATCGCACCGACGACCATCGAAGGCCGTTGTCCGGGCATGCTGCGCGACTTTCTTGAAGTGCGCGGTCTCGGCTTGCTCAATATCCGGACCATTTTCGGCGAAACCGCTTCGCGGCGAAAAATGAAGCTGAAACTGATCGTCCATCTGCAAAAGGCGCTGGCCGGCAGCGATGCGCCACGTTTGCCGCTTGATGCCCAGACCCAGGAAGTCCTTGGTGTCGCAGTGCGCAAGGTGCTGATCCCGGTCGCGGCCGGGCGCAATCTGGCGGTCCTTCTTGAAGCTGCGGTGCGCAATACCATCCTGCAATTGCGCGGCATCGACAGCATGCAGGATTTCATGGATCGTCAGCAGCGCATCATGCTTGACGATGACGCCTGAATCGCCGATAGTTTGCGAGCCTTTTCCCTACTGATTCAGGAGTCGTTAATGAAAAAATTGCTTAGCCTGCTTGCCCTCGTTATGGCTGTATCTTCTGTCTATGCCGCCGATGACTGTGCTGCCCGTGCCGCGGAAAAGAAGCTGGCGGGTGCCGCCAAGAACAGCTTCCTGAAAAAGTGCCAGGCCGATGCCAAGGGACCGGAAGTGAGCGCCTGCGAATCGACGGCCAAGGAAAAGAAACTGGCGGGTGCTGCGCGCAACAGTTTTGTGAAGAAATGTGTGGCTGACGCCCAGGCTGGCGCCAAATAATAGCCGTTCCTGGCTGCCAGAGCAGGCCATCGAAAGATGGCCTGTTTTCGTTTACAGGTGTTCGAAAATTGCCTGGTCGGCCTTGGGATCCTTGATCGAGGCACCGAAACAGATAATGCCGCTGCCCTGCATCAGGATCTCGTGTTGACGTACAAGCACTTCCTGCTGGCCGGCAAAATTGACAAAGGTACCGTTGGTACTGGTATCGACCAGATAGTAACCGTTGTTGCGCTTTTCGATCCGTGCGTGCGCCCGCGAGGCCTTGCGATCCGAGATGTACAGCTTGCTGCCGGGATCGCGCCCCAAGGTAAGAACCCGCACCTTGTCATCGAGCAGATGGGCTTGGCCATGGTAGCGGACGCAGAGACGGTCGACCGGCATGACGCTGAGCGAACTGAACTGGCCTGGCACCACGTTTGCAGACCAGTCGATCTGGAAAATGTCGAGTTGTTCGCCATTCTCCTGAATTGTTCCCAAACTCGGCATCGGGCGGGTGTTGAGTGCGCCAATCGGGCCGAGCTCGGCAATCAGTGTGGTGCTGCCGAGGATCTGGTCGCGGCGGGCCAGACCGACAACGCGAGCGGCAGTGGTGATTACCTCGCCACTCAATTCACTGCCTGTTTCATTGACCAGACCGGCATGCAGACCGATGCGGATAGTCAGCTTCAGGCCCGAAACCGGTGGCAGATCGGCGATGCGCTGTTGCATGTCGATCGAGGCCTGGCAGGCGTCCTCTGCGGTCTCGAAGGCGGCAAGTACTTCATCGCCGACCACCTGAACAATGCGACCGCGGTAGCTTTCGATCGAGCGATTCATGCGTTTCAGGCAGCGTTCCACGGCATGCATGGCTTCCGTGTCGCCCAGGCGTTCAAACAGGCGGGCGCTGCCGGATACGTCGGCAAACATGACAATCAATTTGCGTTGCTGAGTGCTCATGGACTGCTCGTTGCCGCAAGATATTGAAAACGCGATTATAAACGGATTGTTGCAATCCCGGCGTTATGCGCCAAACTGGATGGGAATGCTGCCGCTGATCGGCATTTCCGGGCTGTCGAAGACGATATCCCCCTCGTCGACTGCCGTATCCAGCGTCAGGCCGCGGAAGTCGAACAGCTTGTTGTCGGCGAGATGCGAGGGCACGACATTCTGCAGTGCCGTCATCACCGATTCGGTACGGCCCGGGAAGCGCTTGTCCCAGTCCTGCATCATCTCGCGGATTTTCTGGCGTTGCAGGTTTTCCTGCGAACCGCACAAATTGCACGGGATGATGGGGAATTCCATGCCGCGCGCGAACTTGGCAATGTCGTTCTCGGCGCAATAGGCGAGCGGCCGGATGACGACGTGGGCATGATCGTCGGTCACCAGTTTGGGCGGCATCGCCTTCATCTTGCCGCCGAAGAGCAGGTTGAGGAACAGCGTATGCACCATGTCGTCGCGATGGTGGCCAAGGGCGATCTTGTTGGCGCCCAGTTCCTTGGCGGTTTTATAAATGATGCCGCGGCGCAGGCGCGAGCACAGCGAGCAGGTCGTCTTGCCTTCCGGGATCTTGTCCTTGACGATCGAATAGGTGTCAGCCTCGACGATGCGATGCTCGATGCCGAGCGATTCGAAATAGCGCGGCAGGATGTCGGCCGGGAAACCCGGTTGTTTCTGATCGAGATTCATCGCGATCAGCCGGAATTTGATGGGAGCGCGCTGCTGCATGGCCATCAGCATGGCGAGCAGGGTATAGGAATCCTTGCCGCCGGAGACGCAGACCAGGATGGTGTCGCCGTCCTCGATCATGTTGTAGTCGCCGATGGCCTTGCCGGTACGGCTTTCCAGGTATTTGCGCAGTTTGAGCAGGGTGTTCGATTGGGTCATGATGATCTTTGCCGGACGGATGCTGCTGAATTTGCAGCGAAAGGCGGAGTTTACCCCGAGAAGGGCGGCAATTTTCCGTTGTTCCGGCATTGCGCGCTATCCGTCTGCCAGGCGGTCGACGAAAATAAACAGCCCGAATTCGAAAGGCGCCCGTTTTGCCGGATAAAATCCGCGTTTTTCGGAGTTGCCATGGACCTGCCTCTCCCCTCTCCCGACGCACAAGCCCATAGCGAAAAACTGACGCACGCGATCCAGCAACAGATCGTTGCCGCGTGTGGCTGGCTGTCCTTCGCCAGTTTCATGGAACTGCTGCTTTATGCGCCGGGCCTTGGCTATTACACGGCAGGTGCGCATAAATTCGGTGCGGCCGGAGATTTCATCACGGCGCCCGGAATGACCGGCCTGTTCGGGCAGGCGCTGGCTCGCCAGGTCGCCCAGATCATGGCGCAATCGGCGCCTGTCGTGCTCGAGGTCGGGGCCGGCACCGGTCGCCTGGCTGCCGATCTGCTGCTTGAACTCGAGCGTCTGGAAGCCTTGCCGGCCAGTTATTGCATTCTCGACCTGTCGGCGGACCTGCGTCAGCGCCAGCAGGCGACCCTGGCGGCCGAAGCGCCGCATCTGCTCGATCGTGTGCGCTGGCTCGATGCCCTGCCCGAAGATTTCTCCGGGGTGGTGATCGGCAATGAACTGCTGGATGCGATGCCGGCGGATATTGTGGCCTGGCGTGAAGATGGCATTTTTGCGCGCGGTGTGGCCCTGGATGCCAATGGTGCTTTCGTCTGGGAAGAACGACCGGCGACCGGTGAATTGCTTGCCGCTGCCCGCGAGATCGGCGAACAATGCCAATTGCCGCCCGGATTCGAGAGTGAAATCAGTCTCGCCTGTCGTGCCTGGGCGGCGGAATGGGGGCATCGCCTGCAAAGCGGCGCCCTGCTCCTGATCGACTATGGTTTTCCGCGCCGCGAGTTTTATCACCAGCAACGGGCGCGCGGCACGCTGATGTGTCACTACCGCCACTTTGCGCACCCGGACCCGTTCTACTTGCCGGGGCTGCAGGACGTAACGGTCCACGTCGATTTCACGGCCATTATTGCGGCGGCGCACGGCAATGGCCTGGAACTGCTCGGTTACACCAGCCAGGGCCAGTTCCTGCTCAACTGCGGCATTCTCGATCGTCTGGGCGCCCTACCGGCGGCGACGCCGGACTACATTCGCGCGGCGAGCGCGGTGAACAAACTGCTGATGCCGCATGAGATGGGCGAACTGTTCAAGGTCATCGCGATCGGGCGGGGCCTGGACGAGCATTCGTCCGAAGCACTGTGCGGCTTTGTCAGTGGCGATCAGAGCCGGCGTTTGTAGTCCGATTTTCCGAGCAATATTCGCGCTTTTGTATTTTTTATTGCTTTCCCCGGACGGGCCGCTAAACTGAAGGCCTGATCCGGATCGTCGGGAAGGAAGAAACATGGATGTCTCCTCCGTAGGAACCTTGAGTAGCGCACTGTCGCAAGCCCAGACGGGCGATGCTGTCAGTACGCTGGTGCTCAAGAAGGCAATGGATATTCAGGCACAAAACGCCATGCAGTTGTTGCAGGCGGTGCCGCAGATGCCGAACAACCCGCCGAACCTGGGCAACAGTATCGACGTCAAGGCGTGATGTCGTTCAGCCAGTCGCGCAACATGGCCGCAACCAGCGGCCATTCTTTTTCGTGGGTCACGGCGTGACCCATATTGCGGAAAATATGTACCGGTAAGCCATAGGTGTGCGCCGTTGCCTGCACCAGGAAGGCCGGCACCAGCACATCGAGTTCGGCGCCCAGGATCAGCATCGGCGGGCGATGCATGGCATGCAGGTTGGGCAGGTTGAACATCGACATGTCCCACAGCGCCCGATGCGATTCAGGCTGCATGCGGTCCAGCCAGGCGGCCAGCATGGTCGGGTCGATTTCACCGGCAAACAGCGCTTCCTTGAGGATTTCCGTATCCGGGTAATTGCCGCTCATGATGCTGTTGATGTCCATGAACAGCTGCGGCTTCTGGAACATCAGATGGAACTGGGCGGCGATCAGGCCTTGCGGCGGTACCGAGCAGACCAGCGCCGCACCGGGTACCTGATGATGCTCCAGATACTTCTGGACGACGAAGCCGCCCATTGAATGACCGACCAGAACGGGCGGCGTACCCAGCCAATTGACCACGGTATTGACGTCGGCGACGAAGTCGTTGATCGAGTGCCAGTCGATCTGGTCGATGCCGGCACTGCCGCCGTGCCCGCGCAAGGACAGCGCATAGCAGGGATAGCCGGCCTTGGCGAGGAAGGGCATGAAGGTTTCGGTCCACATCCAGCCGCCGGCAAAGGCGCCATGAACGAAGAGTACAGGCGGGCGATTCGTTTTTTTGGCAGGCAGGCAGGAAAATACTTCCAGCCCTTCAATCATTTGAGTTTTTAGCATGGCAATCTGTGGGGTTGAAGCGTGTTTAAATGCGATTTTCACCCTGCGGTGCAAGGCTCAATGTTGAAGTGGATACTGACGCTGGTCGTCGCGATTTTTTTGCTCGGGATCATCACTCCCCATCTCGCGCGTTTCATCCGGTTCGGTCAGTTGCCCGGCGACTTCAGCTTCCGGTGGCGCGGTCGTCGCTACATGTTTCCGCTGGCCACGACGATCATTTTCTCGGCTTTGCTCTGGTTAATTGCGAAAGTCATTTAGCTGCTCTTTGACGGCAGCAATGCGCGCCTGCTGGATGCGTTCCGGAATGCTCGACTTGTCGGCACAGGCGGCGGCGATTTTGCCCGCTTCGACGCGGTTGACCGCTGCCAGGGCAGAAAGCAGGCGGGCCGGACTGTCGTAGGGGCGATCTTCCCAACCGAGGCGGCCGGTAAAGTCGCACAGGCAGGTATCGAGCAGTTGCTGGAAGCGTTCCGGCCGGCGCAGGGCGTCGGTCTTTTCCAGCAATGAAACCATGGTAGCCGGTTTCAGCTCGGCCGCCCGATGAATATTGCCGTGATGTCTGGCCATCAGCAGCGCCAGGTCGCGGCAATCGTTGGGAACCTTGAGGCGGGCACACAGTTGTTCGCTGAGATCGACGCTGCGCGCTTCGTGGCCGATGTGGCGGGGCAGGATGTCGGCCGGCGTGGTTGCCTTGCCGAGATCGTGGGTCAGGCCGGCAAAGCGGACCGCTAACGGGAAGCGATGGCGGGCCGTCTGTTCGAGCACCATCATGGTGTGGATGCCGGTATCGATTTCCGGGTGGTAATCGGCGCGCTGCGGCACACCGAACAATGCATCGAGTTCCGGCAATAGCCTGGCCAGTGCGCCGCAATCGCGCAGAACCATGAACATGCGGGCCGGATGGTCTTCCATCAGGCCCTTGGCGAGTTCCTGCCAGACGCGTTCGGCAACCAGGTGATCGACTTCGCCGCTGCTCACCATGCTGCGCATCAGGCTCAGGGTTTCCGGAGCGACCGAAAATTCGTGAAAACGTGCGGCAAAGCGGGCAATGCGCAGGATGCGGACCGGGTCTTCGGCAAAGGCCGGGCCGACGTGGCGGAGGATTTTGGCCTGCAGATCCTGTTGACCGCCAAACGGATCAACCAGCGTGCCGTCGTCGCCTTTGGCCATCGCATTGATGGTCAGGTCGCGGCGGGCGAGGTCCTGTTCCAGCGTGACATCCGGCGCCGCGTGAAAGCTGAAGCCATGATAGCCGTGCCCGCTCTTCCTTTCGGTGCGGGCCAGCGCATATTCGTCCTGAGTCTGCGGGTGCAGAAACACCGGGAAATCCTTGCCGACCGGCCGAAAGCCGCGCGCCAGCATGATTTCCGGTGAAGCGCCGACCACGACATAGTCGCGGTCGGCATTGGTCCGGCCGAGCAATTCGTCGCGGACAGCGCCGCCGACGATGTAAATCTGCACGGGCGAAGCGGGCTGGATTTAGCGTCCGGCGCGGAAGCGGAAGCTGTCGAGCTTGCCCTTCGGCGTGTTCTGCGCGACGTAGGTCGGTGCAATGGCTTCGAGTGCCGTCGGTTTCCAGTCGGCCGGCGGATTGCAACTGCTGTCGCAAACGCTGTCGACCTGCATCGAGCGCAGGTTGTCCGGCGAAAGCAGCGGCTGCGGGGCCAGCCACATCAGGCCGGCCTGCAGGTAGGCCCAGCTTTCGGACAGGGCGATGATCCTTGCCGTGCTGCGGGTCAGTTCGGCGGTGTAGTCGACCAGTTCGCGCAGGGTATAAACCTTGGGGCCGACCAGGTCGTAGGCCTGACCAAAGGTGGCTTCGTTGCCCAGACTGTCGACGAAGGCATCGGCGACATCGGCGGCCCAGACCGGCTGGAAGCGGGCATGTCCGAAACCGAGCGGGAAGATCGGTGCCTTTTTCAGGACGCTGGCGAAGGTGGACAGGAAAGAGTCGCCCAGGCCGAAAATCACCGACGGCCGGAACACGGTGACGTCCAGATCGCTTCCGGCGGCGAGCACGACGGCTTCGCCTTCGCCCTTCGAGGCGAGATATTCCGACGGCGCCTGCGGATCGGCCTTGAGTGCGCTCATATGCACCAGACGACGCACGCCGCTTGCCTTGCAGGCGGCAATGATCTTCTTCGGCAGTTCGACGTGCGCATTACCGAAATCCGGGCTGTACGGGAACTGGACATCGCGGCTGTGCAGGATGCCGACCAGGTTGATCACCGCATCCTTGCCCTGCATCAGCGATGCCAGGGTTTTTTCGCAGTGGATATCGACTTCCGGCATATCGATATTGGGCTGAATGATCAGCGCCTTGGTCCGTTCGCGACGGCGGGTCGGAATGGTGACTTCGATGCCGCGTTGCGAGAGGCGATTGGCAATGTAGGTGCCGAGAAAACCGCTACCCCCCAGCAGCAAGACCTTTTTGATGTCCATGTGGAACCCCGGAAACAGAATGCGAAAAACTTGAATTTTAAGGCAATTTCAGCGTTGCTGACGCTTGTGCCGCGGCTTTTTTCAAAGAGCGGCCGGCGAATGCAGTGCCTGTTCGGCAGCCTTGTCGAACAGCGAGTCGTGCGTGCAATTGCGGGCGCTGCCTGCCTTGAGCTTTTGTTCGAGCAGATCGGGATGCATGGCGAGCGCAAAACCCCAGTCCGGATTGGCGATCAGCAGCAGACCGCTGTCCGGACTGATCTGGCAGAGCAGCCCGCAGATGGCCTGCTCCTCGATCTCGGTCAGGCGCAGCCAGGTGCCGACCGGCGGCAATGCCGTGCTGTGGCCGGGCAGCGTTGCATCGGCGCCCAGGTCGTGGATTTTCAGCAACAGCTTGTCGGTGCTCAATTCGCTGATTGCCAGGCTCTTGCCGGCGCTGGCATAAGCAGTCGGAACGGCGATATCGGCTGGATTTGCCGCTCCGCGCATGGCGGTCGTCTGCAGCGCGAAACAGGCGTCGAGGAAGCTGCTCTGGCTGGCTTCATCCAGACCGATACGTGCCATGCCGGCATTCAGGCGCTGGACCACCGCGGGCAGCATCTTGGCAAGGTGTTTGCGGTCGTCGATCTCGGTCTTGGGCTCGATGCTCCACAGCAGATCCTTGACCAGGGCGGTGTTGTCCTGCCAGAGCGTGCTTTGCTCGCCATTCTCCATCCAGCTGACGAGCAGCACCTTTTGCCAGTGCGTGCGCAAAAATGTTGCGATCACGGCCGGCACGTTCGGCGAGAGGTGTTGCTCGATGAGGTCACGGCAACGTTGCTGCGCATGTTTGCGCCGCTCGACCTGGTGCAGCAGGGGTAAATACGCCGCAGCCGAACGGCTAATCTGGTTGTCGCGCTCGGTAATCAGTGCGTTCAGTTCGCCGATCGCCTTTTCGAAAACCTTGATGTCACTGGCTGACTTGTTGCGTATTCCGGCCGCGATATTGTCGATGCTCGCACAGAGCGGATTTCCGGAGGGGGTGTCGGAGGGCAGGCCAAGGGCGGCACGGGCGATCCGGTCAACCAGCAGATGGCCCGGATGTGCTTTGTCCGTGAAAAACCGGCTGTCGAGCAGCGCCAGTTTGAGGAGCGGAATCTGCAGGCTGAACAGGATGGTCTTGATCGCCTCCGGTAGTTCCGGCTGGTCGAGAATGGCCCGGAAAATCAGCGCGATACTGTCGATGCTGGCTGCCGCAGTTGTACCACCCGGGATGCCCAACTCACTTGAACCGAGCGAGGCCGGTTGGGGCGATGCACTGTCGGCCGCGTCAAACAGGCCGGGAATGAGCATTTCCAGCGACGGGCTGGTCGCGGTTGATGAATGAACCGGTGGCAGGGTCAGTTTTCCCGAACGAGCCAGGTCATCGAGGCGGGCAAATAGCGCTTCAAATGCCGCCGGTGCGAGTTTCTCCGGTGTCGCCGTGGCCGGGCCGAGCAGGCGGCTTTGCAGGTTGGTAGCCGGAGTCGGGGCGCTGCCGGCCGGGCTGCCAGCCACCGGGGTGCCAGCCTCCGGTGTCGTGATAATGGCGGGCTGGGCCGGCGCAACATGCCGTTCGGCGAGGAAATCGTTGAGCGCTGAATACAGACCGGTCAACGACCGGGAAAAGCCAATTTCCAGGCGGTCGACACGGGCCAGGGTCTTTTCCTGGCTTTCGCCCATGCGCGCGCACAGCTCGACAATCCCCTGGGAAATGCCGCGCGGCCCGACCGGGTTGTCGGTCGTACTCAGATCCGGACGATTGAGCAGGGTCATGAAGCGCAGATAGACGCGCCATAGATCGCCGCCGGTGCTTTCCATCAGATGGGCGGAAAAATTGCCGAGGCGGATTTCCAGTTCGAGATCGCTTTCATCCACCAGCGTGATGCGCGACGAGGTCAGCCCTTTGGCGACCTCGAAACCGCTGCGCCGGCGCGTTGCCGTCATTTCGTCGTAATAGGTGCCGACCGCCTGCAGGAAGGCCTTCACGGCATTGACCGGCAGGTTTTCGACTTCGAGCAGCGCATGCTCAAGTAACTTGAGATACAGCGCACGACAGTCGCGCAGGACATGAAAGGCATCACCCGATGCCTGGGGCGTGGCAATTGTCGTGGTCAGGTCACCCATGGGGCGGTCGCATGCTGGACGAAATAAAGGTGCACTTTAGGGCAAATCGGCATCTTTGGGGGTGTCGTTGCTGCGCGGACCGACGATACCCAGCCTGGCTTTCAGTGAATCCGGCTTGCCGTTGAATAATATCGAATAATAGACGGCATTGCTCATGACCTTCTTGACGTAGTCACGGGTTTCGCTGAAGGGAATCGACTCGGCGTAAATGGCGCCTTCCAGCGCCTGATCGGCCCGCCATTTCTTGGCCCGGCCGGGACCGGCGTTATACGCGGCCGAGGCGAGCACCGGATGGTTGTCGAGATTTTCCATGACCAGGCGCATGTAGCTGGTGCCGAGCAGGACGTTGGTCTGGGCATCGTGCACCTGGCTCTGGCTGAAGTCGCGCAGGCCGATCTTCTTGGCGACCCATTTGGCGGTGGCCGGCATCAGCTGCATCAGGCCGGATGCACCGACACTCGACTTGGCACTGGTGATGAAGCGGCTTTCCTGGCGCATCAGGCCATAGACCCAGGCGTCGTCGAGCGACTGGTTCTGGGCGGCGGGGCGGACCTGCTCGCCGTAGGGCGCGAGAAAGCGTAGCGTGTAATCGTGTTCGTTTTTGGTCCGGTCAGCCGTGTTGATGGCGCGGTCCCAGATCTGGTTGCGGCGGGCGAGGTCGGCGGCGGCGAGCAGTTCGCGGTCTTCCATGCCGCGCAGCGACCAGTTCCACTCGCGGACGGCCTCGGTGCGCATGTCGAGCCGGAAAAAAGCCATGGCGCGGCGGATTGCCGGGTTGTCGCGAGCCGCCTTCTGTTCTTCGGCCGTCGCTGCCTTGGCCTTGGGCGGCGGCGTGATGGCGCGGCCGAGTTCCTCGTCGGCCAGATTGCCGTAGAAACTGGCCTGGCCGGCAATTTTCTCGAACAGGGCGTTGGCGTCGGTGGTGCGGCCGCCCGCCTTGTGGGCGCGGCCCAGCCAGTAGATCCATTCGGGCTGGGCGGCGAGTGCCGCCGGCATGGCGAGTATGGTGTTGTGGACGATGCCCCATTCCCTGGCGCGCAAGGCGGCGCGCACCTTCCACTGGTAGGCGTCGTCGGACAGGGCAATCTTGCCGGCATTCTCGTACCAGGCGACCGCTTCCGGCATGTGCTTCTTGGCGGCTTGCAGGCCGATCTGGCCCCAGGCCCACTGCTTTTCGCCATCCTGCAGGCGGCTCTTCAGCTTGTCGAGTTCGTCGGCGGCGGCCCGCGGATCATTGGTGGCGATGCGCTGGATGGCAAAAATCGCCAGTTCGCGGCCGCTGCGGCTGGCTGACCAACTGCCCGGCTGGCGGACCAGATAGCCCATCGGATTCGCGATGGCGGCGTCCAGCGTCTTGCTGTCGGGCAACTGGTTGTCCGGCAGGTAGTTCAGCGTCGTCTTCGTCCAGACTGGCCGGTTTGCTTCCAGCTGGCGGCGGGCGCGCGCCCAGACATCGTCGCTGCCCATGCGCTGGGCGACGACCAGCGCGTCAAGCACCGGCCGGCAGGGCTCGGGCGGCTCGATCTGGGTCAGCCAGAGTTTTTCTGCTTCGTCGAGGACGGCCTTGTCATTGCGGGCGAGGCGGGCCTGCTGGCTGTAACAGGTGACATCCGCTTCGGGGGCGATCAGCCGGGGATATTCGCTATCGACGTCGCTCCAGTTGGCGCGTTTGCCCAGCCAGCGGATCCAGTCGGCGCGCAGCTTCTCGGCGACATAAGTCTTGTCGTTGCGCTCAAGGAAGGCGCGCATGCCGGCGGCGTCGCCCTGGTCCATCCACATGCGCAGCCGGTAGTTTTCGACGTAGGCGGCCAGTTCATGGTTGCCGAGCTGGCTGCTGGCCCGCTCCAGCTTGTTGCGATCACCGCTGCGGAAGGCGTCACGGGCGGCGAGAAAGGCAAAGTCGTTGCTTTCCTGTGCTACAAGCGGGAGTGAAACCGCTAGACTTAATACGAATACGTGAAACTTCATGCTGGATTTGACATTTGACTAATGAATGAGCTGATCGAGGATAACACGGCCTGGCGACGGGCAATGCGGCGCGAGATGGTGGCGCGTCGGGCGGCGCTCGGCGAAGTGCAGCATGCAGCGCTGTCGGCGGCCATCGTGGCGCATCTGCTGGACTGCCTGCCATGTCCGCGCGTGGTCGCCTTCTGCTGGCCGATCAAGCATGAGCCGGATGTGCGGGCGTTGGTCGATGCCTGGGGGGCGCAGGGCGCCAAGGCGGCTTTGCCGGTGGTGGTCGCCGCAGATACGCCGCTCGCCTTTCGTCACTGGCTGCCGGGCGCCGAGCTGATCGCCGATCGCTACGGCATTCCGACGCCGGTCGCCGGAGATTTCCTGGTGCCCGACCTGATCCTGTTGCCCCTGAACGGTTTTGATGCGGCCGGCTATCGCCTCGGTTACGGCGGTGGCTATTTCGATCGCACCCTGGCGGCGCTGGAGCCGCGTCCGCTGGCGGTCGGCGTCGGCTTCGAGATCAACCGCCTGGACAGCATCCGGCCGGAAAGCCACGATCAGCGGCTGGACTGGATTGTCACCGAGGCGGGCGCCTTCAGGCCTGCCGCCTGAGACCGTAGATGCCGAGCGCAAAGAGCAGGCCGATCAGGGCCGCCAGAATGGCCTGGCGCAGATCGTAAAGGCCGGTACGCAGGGCCAGTTCGAGTGTGTAGCCGGAGTGCAGGGCGAGCAGTCCGGCGGCAAGGGTCAGCGCCAGCCAGGAACGGCGCGAGCCGCTGCCCTGCCCTTTGCGCCAAAACGATTCGGCGGCGATCCAGGCGGCGCTGGTCTGGGCGATGGCGGCGAGAAGCAGGGCGAGAACGGCGAGCAGGTAGGGATTCATGTGGTTTGGCAGGCTTTGCTGAAACGGCTGAGCGCTTCGTCCAGCGTCGCCCGGGTGCAGCCGAAATTGAGGCGCAGCCAGCCCGGCGCGCCGAAGTCGGCACCGTCCGAGAGGCCGAGGCCGTGTGCTTCGAAATGGGCGGCCGGCTTGGCCAGCCCGAGTTCGCGGACATCGATCCAGGCCAGGTAGGTTGCTTCGACATGACTCATTTTGGCTCCCGGCAGCGCGTTGACCGCTGCTTCCACGCGGTCGCGGTTGCCGGCCAGGTAGGCGACCAGTTCGCGGTGCCAGTCGGTGCAGTCGCGATAAGCCGCTTCGCAGGCGGCCAGGCCGAGCACATTGACGTGCGGCACGATGCCGTTCATGGCCCGTTCGAAACGCCGGCGCAGGCCGGGATCGGGAATGACGGCGAAGGCGCAACCGAGGCCGGGGATGTTGAAGGTCTTCGATGGCGCCAGCAGCGTGATGCTGCGCTGCGCCGCATCCGGCGACAGGCTGGCGAACGGGATGTGGCGCTTGTCGGCGTCGAGGATCAGGCCGCAATGGATCTCGTCGGAGCAGACGATCAGGTCGCGCGCGGCCGCGAAGGCGGCGAGCTCGAGCAGTTCGTCGCGACACCAGCAACGCCCGACCGGATTATGCGGATGGCAGAGCAGGAATAGCCGGCTGGCGGTCGACGCGGCAAAAAGGGCATTTTTGTCCCACTGCCAATGGCCGTCCGGGCACGCCAGTTCGACCCGGTGCAGGGCGCGGCCGGAGAAATGCGGTGCCGACAGGAAAGGCGGATAGATCGGCGTCGCCGTCAGCACGTCGCCGTCGACCGCGCGGCAGGCGACGTTCAGGCCGCTGACCAGGCCGGGCAGCCAGACCAGCCATTCCGGCTCGACCCGCCACTGATACTCGTCCTCAAGGTGGGCGAGTACGGCGTCGGTCAGCGACGGCCAGGCGCCGCCATAGCCGAAGACGCCGTGGCTCAGGCGTTGCTGCAGGCGCTCAAGGACGGCCGGCGGCGCGGCAAAGTCCATGTCCGCCACCCACAGCGGCAGGACATCGCGCCCGGCGTACTTGCTCCACTTGATGGAGTCGGAAGCACGCCGGTCGAGCGGCGTGTCGAAAATGCTCAAACCTCGAGGTGCTGGTAGAGCGGGGTCGACAGGTAGCGTTCGCCGAACGAGGGAATGATCACGACGATCAGTTTGCCGGCGTTTTCCGGGCGCTTGGCGAGTTCGAGCGCGGCCCAGGTCGCGGCGCCGGAAGAAATGCCGACGAGCAGGCCTTCTTCGGTCGCCATCTGGCGCGCCGTGCTGAAGGCGTCTTCGTTCTTGACGCGGATGACCTCGTCGTAGACGCCGGTATTGAGCACGCCCGGCACGAAGCCGGCGCCGATGCCCTGGATCGGGTGCGGGCCCTTGGCGCCGCCGGAAAGCACCGGCGAGGAATCCGGTTCGACGGCGACGATCTTGACGCCCGGCTTCTTCGCCTTGAGCACTTCGCCGACGCCGGTGACGGTGCCGCCGGTGCCGACGCCGGCGACGAAAATGTCGACCTGGCCGTCGGTGTCGCGCCAGATTTCCTCGGCTGTCGTGTGGCGGTGAACTTCCGGATTGGCCGGGTTTTCAAATTGCTGCGGCACGAAATATTTCGTATCGGCGGCGGCCAGTGCCGCAGCCTTGGCGATCGCGCCGCCCATGCCTTCGGGGCCCGGGGTCAGGATCAGTTCGGCGCCGTAGGCCTTCAACAGCAGCTTGCGTTCGCGGCTCATCGTTTCCGGCATCACGAAGGCGGCCTTGATGCCGCGTGCGGCGCAGACCATGGCCAGCCCGATGCCGGTGTTGCCGGAGGTCGGTTCGAGGACGACGGTATCGGGACCGATCTTGCCGGCGGCGATGGCGGCGTCGAGCATGGCGACCGCGATGCGATCCTTGACGCTGTGGCCGGGATTGAAGAATTCGAGCTTGGCGGCAATCGTCGCGCCACAGCCGGCGCTGACGCGGTTGAGGCGAACCAGTGGTGTGTTGCCGACCAGCTCGGTCACGTTGTTGGCGATTTTCATGTGGGGTCTCCGGTTGGGATCTGCGAATTGTAGGCGACTCTGCGCTCGTTGTGGGTTGGCCGGCAGTCGGCCGCCGGTTCGCCGAACAGGCGGCCCTGGCCGAGCTGGATGCCGGCGGCGCGCGCCGCGACCAGAGTATCGGTATTGTCGATGCCGGAAAGTTCGAAATAAAGCGGTTCCGGGCGGTCGACCGTGTCGGGCGGGCCAATTTCATTCAGGCGCACGATGGCCGGTTGCAGGCGCTGCAGCAAATCGGTGGCGAGCGCCGTCTGGCGCAGGGCGAGGCGGTAACCGCGCCGGCGGTAGTTGGCGAGTGCCGTGTCGAGGCGCTGGTCCGTGCCGATTCCGACGGCATCGATGTCGAGCACGATGTCTTCCGGCGCCAGGCCGCAGCGCTTGAGGATGGCTTCGTACACCAGGCCGTGCTGGCTTTGCACGGCGAGCAGGTGGCGCGGGTGGATGGCGAGCTGCAGGTAGCCGCCGGCGTAGCGCTGCTGCGCGAGAAAGTTGAGCGCATGCAGGGTGCGGCACAGGCGGTCGAAATGGACGATGGACTCGGGGCTGCTGCAGCGTTCGTAGGCCGTCTCCGGACTGAGCGGCGTGCCATCCTCGCTGCGCACGGCGAGCGTCGCCTGGTGCCCGACGATGCGTTCCTGCGCCAGATCGACGATGGGCTGAAAGCGCGAGGCGAGATGCAAGCCGTCATGCCAGGCGGCGACCCGCTTGCCCTCCGGGTAAAGCGTACTCTGCCCGGCACTGTCGGCGGCATTGAAATAGCGGACCAGTTCGCTGAGTGGCATGCGGCGCTCCTTTCCTACTTTTTCAGGTAAATGCGGTCGAAGCTGCCGCCGTCGGCGAAGTGCGCCTTCTGCGCCTTCTGCCAGCCGCCGAAGGTGTCGTCGATGGTGACCAGCTTCAGTTTCGGGAACTGCGCCGCGTATTTGGCAGCGACCTTGGCGTCGCGCGGCCGGTAATAGTGCTTGGCGGCGATGTTCTGGCCTTCCTCGGAATAGAGGTAGTCGAGATAGGCCTGCGCGGTGAGGCGCGTGCCGTGCTTCTCGGCAACCTTGTCGACGACGGCGACCGGCGGCTCGGCAAGGATGGACAGGCTGGGGGCGACGATCTCGAATTTGTCGCGGCCGATCTCGTTGACCGCCAGCTGCGCCTCGTTTTCCCAGGCGATCAGCACGTCGCCGAGGCCGCGTTCGACGAAGGTCGTGGTCGAGCCGCGCGCGCCGGAGTCGAGCACCGGCACGTTCCTGAACACGGCGGCGAGGAATTCGCCGGCTTTCTGCTCGTTGCCGCCCGGCTGCTTGAGGGCCCAGGCCCAGGCCGCCAGGTAGTTCCAGCGCGCGCCGCCGGAGGTCTTCGGATTCGGCGTGATGACGCCGACGCCCGGTTTGGCGAGGTCGCCCCAGTCGCGGATGTTCTTCGGGTTGCCCTTGCGGACGAGGAAGACGACGGTCGAGGTGTAGGGCGAGGAATTGTTCGGGAAGCGTTTCTGCCAGTCGGCCGGAATCAGCTTGCGCTCGACCAGGGCGTCGATGTCGTAGGCCAGGGCGAGCGTCACGACGTCGGCGTCGAGGCCGTCGCGCACCGCCATCGCCTGCTTGCCGGAGCCGCCGTGCGACTGGCGGACATTGACCTGCTGGCCGGTCTTGCTCTGCCAGTGCTTGCTGAAGGCGGCGTTGAAATCCTTGTACAGCTCGCGCGTCGGGTCGTAGGAGACGTTAAGCAGCGAGGTCTGGGCAAAGGCTGTGCCGATGGCCAGCGTAGCGGTCAACGCCGCGGAAAGGGCAAATTTGCGCATGAAAAACTCCGGTCATCGAATGATTTTGATGACCGGAGTTTAGGGAGGGCTGGTTATTCTGTAAAAGAATGGATTGTTAATTCGTTATAACAAATCTTGATTAGCCAAGAAAGAGCTTGTAGGCCGGATTCTGGCTTTCGTCCCAGTGGGCGTAGCCCAGGTTCTTGAGGAAATTCCGGAACTCGTCCATCTCGGCGGCCGGCACCTGTATGCCGACGAGGACGCGGCCGTAGTCGGCACCGTGATTGCGGTAATGGAACAGGCTGATGTTCCAGCCGGCGCTCATCTGGGTCAGGAAATTCATCAGGGCACCCGGCTTTTCCGGGAACTCGAAGCGGTAAACCAGTTCCTGCATGCCTTTTTCACAGACCTGCGGCGCATGTCCGCCGACCATGTGGCGAATGTGATTCTTCGCCATCTCGTCGTCGGTCAGGTCGAGCGCCGGGTAGCCGTGCTTGACCAGCTGTTCGACCAATTTGCCCGATTCGTGGCGGTCGACCACCTGGATACCGACAAAAACGTGGGCCTCGCTGGCCGTGTGGTAGCGGTAGTTGAACTCGGTGACGTTGCGCTTGCCGATCAGGCCGAGAAATTTCTTGTAGGCGCCCGGCTTCTCCGGCAGCGTCACGGCGAGCACGGCTTCGCGGCGCTCGCCGACCTCGGCGCGTTCGGCAACGAAGCGCAGGCGGTCGAAATTCATGTTGGCGCCGGAAGTCACGGCGACCAGGTTCTTGTCCTTCAACTTGTGCTGGCGCGCGTATTCCTTGGCGCCGGCGACGGCCAGAGCACCGGCCGGCTCGACGATGGAGCGGGTGTCCTCGAAGACATCCTTGATCGCGGCGCAGATTGCATCGGTGTCGACCAGGATGATGTCGTCGAGGTATTCCTTGCACAGGCGGAAGGTTTCCTCGCCAACGTATTTCACCGCCGTGCCGTCGGAGAACAGGCCAACCTGCTCGAGGCGGACGCGCTTGCCGGCGGCGATCGACTGCTTCATCGCATCGGCGTCGAAGGTCTCGACGCCGATCACCTTGATTTCCGGACGCAGGCGCTTGATGTAGGCGGCAACGCCGGCCGCCAGGCCGCCGCCGCCGATGGCGCAGAACACGGCGTGGATCGGTCCGTTGTGACGTGAGTGCTGGCGCAGGATTTCCATGGCGACAGTGCCTTGGCCGGCGATCACTTCCGGATCGTCGAAAGGATGCACGAAAGTCAGCTTCTCGGATTTTTCCAGCTCCAGTGCATGCGCGTAGGAGTCGTCGAAGGAATCGCCATGCAGCACGACTTCGCCGCCGCGGGCGCGCACCGCGTCGACCTTGATCGCCGGCGTCGAGGTCGGCATCACGATCACCGCCCGGCAACCCAGTTTTGCCGCCGACAGTGCCACGCCCTGGGCGTGGTTGCCGGCCGAAGCGCAGATCACGCCGCGCTTCATCTTCTCGGCCGAGAGGCTGGCGATCTTGTTGTAGGCGCCGCGCAGCTTGAAGGAAAACACCGGCTGCATGTCTTCGCGCTTGAGCAGGATCTTGTTGCCGACGCGGATGGAAAGGTTCGTCGCCAGTTCGAGCGGCGTTTCAATCGCAACGTCGTAAACCTGTGCGTTGAGAACTTTTTCCAGATAGTCGGGTACGGCGTGCATGGTGTTTTCCTGCGGGGTAAAAGACGAAATCTAGCAGCTTCCCGCGGTGTTTGTCTCTTCGGGGCATTGCACGGCGATATCCGGGGGCCCAGAATTGCCGGCTTATTAAAAAATAATCAGGAGAATCTGCATGCGCACCGGGAAGCTGGCTACCCGAGTTGCGATCACTGTGGCGGGCGTTTGTGGCCTGGCCTTTGCGATCGTGGCAATTTTTTCGTTGTTCACCTTTTCACGCGCCGAGCGGCTGAGTGCCGAAGAGGCGGCGCGCGGTCAGGTTTCGGCCGTCGTGGACCTGCTCGAACTGACCGCCAAGACGCACGAAGCGGCTGGCCGCAAGCGCATGGGTGTTCTCAAGATGATGCTGGGCGATACGCTGAAGTCAGCGGACGCGACCGGCGAGAAGGATGCTTTCGGCCTGCCCGTCTATCGGGCGGGCGGCGAAGTGGTCAATGGCAACGAAAAGCTGATGCTGCGCTGGAAGGAGCTGCTGATCGCCGAGCCGGCCTTGCTGTTGTTCAACGACAAGGGCGAGATGGTGCGGGCGGCGACGCTGCTCAAGGACAAGGACGGCAAGAGCATGGTTGGCAAGCCGATTGCCGCCAATACCCCGGAAACGAAGACGGTGCTTGAAGGTAATGAATGGTCGGGCGTCGTCCAGCGCAGTGGCAAGTTTTACGTCAGCGCCTTCCTGCCGATCAAGAATGGCCAGGGCAAGGTGGTTGGCGCCTGGTCGGTGCGTTCGAATGTCAGCGACGACATGGCGCGCCTGAATGAAACCCTGAAAGGCATGAAGTTCGGCGATACCGGCTATCCCTACGCGATCAAGGTTGAAGCGAACGTCGAAGACAGCTATTTCACGCTGCATCCCAAGCTTGAGGGCAAGAACACGAAGGAAGTGAAAGGCCCGATGCTGATGCTGGCCAGCGAAATGTCGGCCAAGGCGGAAGGAACGATTGTTTATCCCTATACCGACGAGAGCGGCAGGGAGCGCGAGAAGATCGTCGTCTTCAAGCGTTCGCCGGCCTGGGGCTGGACGGTGGCAGGTGGTACCTGGATCGACGAATACAACAAGAACGCCGCCGCGATGCGCTGGCAACTGGGCCTTGCCTGTTTGCTCGGTGCCCTGCTTTGCGCCATCGCCGCCTGGGTCGCCGCCAACCGCGGCCTGGCCGGGGTGATGCCGGTGGCGGAGGGGGTACGCCGGATGGGGGCGGGCGATTTCTCGCAGGCGATTCCGCCGGCCCACTGCGAAATCGGGGTGATTGCCAGCGAAGCGAATACTGCCAGGGAAAACATCGGCGGCCTGGTGCGCAACATCGCCCGCTCGTCGACCACGGCCTTTGCTTCGGCCGAGTCTCTTGAGCGTGCCGCCCAGTCGGTGGCTGCCGCGGCCGAAGAGCAGTCGGCGTCAGCCAGCGAACTGGCGGCTGCTGTCGAGCAATTGTCGGTGAGCATCACCCATACGGCCGATCAGACCCTGCATTCCGAAAAGGCGGCGAACGAAACACTGGCGCTGGCACGGCAAGGCATGGCGGCAGCGACCGCGGTCAGCAGCGAAATGCGCAAGATTGCCGAAGAAACGGCCAGCGCCGAAGCCCTGATGGCACAACTGGCAGGCAATGCCCGGGAAATCGCCGGCATGGCCGGGTCGATTTCCGAACTGGCCGACCAGACCAACCTGCTCGCCCTTAATGCGGCTATCGAAGCCGCCCGCGCCGGCGAGGCCGGGCGCGGCTTCGCCGTGGTGGCCGATGAGGTACGCAAGCTGGCGGAAAAATCCGCGCAGTTCACGGCGCAGATTACCCAGACCGTGTCCGCCACTTCGTCCGGTACCGCCAGTGCCGCCGAGAATGCCAAGCAGATCGCCGGTCAGGCCAGGGAGGCGTCGCGCCTCGCCGCCGAGGCCGAAACTGCTCTGGAGGCGATTGCTGAATCGGGCCGCCGCTCGGTCGAGGCATCCTCGGAAATCGCCAGTGCCGCGAACGAGCAGGGCACGACCAGCCATGCCATCGCCCAGGCCGTCGAGCGCATTGCCCAGTCGGCCGACTCGAACAGTCTGCAGGCGGGCAGCCTGCTCAGCGAGGTGCGCGCGCTGGAAAACGTGGCGCGCTCGCTGGAGCAAAGCGCGGCCAGTTTCCGCACTTGACCCTGCCCGAGTTCGATCCCGCTTACGGGCTGTGGGGCCTCGGCCTCTACAGCCTGCTCGCGGCGACGTTGTTGCCGGGTGGCTCCGAGCTGGCCCTGTATGCCTTCCTGCGCCAGGAGCCGAATCTGGTTTTTGCCGCGCTGGGCGTGTCGACCGTTGGCAATACGCTGGGCGGCATGCTGTCGTGGTGGGCCGGGCGCTATTTGCCGCGCTGGCAAAAGCTTGAGCGTCTGCCTTATCTGGCGGCGTTCCAGCGTTGGGGCAGTTCCGTCCTTTTGTTGTCCTGGCTGCCGCTGGTTGGCGATGCCTTTTGCGTTGCCGCCGGCTGGCTGCGTCTGCACTGGTTGCCCTGCTGCCTGTTCATGGCGATTGGCAAGTTTGTCCGTTACTGGCTGGTGGCGCAGACGGCCTTGCCGCACTGAGACTCTTAGCGGTTGGTGCCCGCTGAGTGTTCGCGTGCCAGCGCCTGCTTCTGTTCTTCCTTGATCTCCTGCCAGGAGCGTCCGGCTTCGATGCCGGAAAGACGGTTTTCGAATTTGCGGCAGGTCCTGGCGAGGACCGACTCAAGCGTGATGCCGTGCGCCTTTTCCAGCGCGATCACGGCATTCAGGCTGTTCCAGAGCAGGTCGCCCAGTTCGTCTTCCAGGTAGGCGCCGCGCTGCCGGGGAATTTCCTCGATAACCTCGTCGACCTCGTCCTTCAAGCCGTGCAGATAGCTTTCCGGGCCCTTGTACCAGGGATTGTTCCGGTCATACACGGCTTTGCGTCTGACGATTGCCAGCAATTTTTCGAAGTTTTCCATGGCAACCAGGTCGATTAACGGGGGCTGCCGCGATTTTGCCCGAGACATGCTGTCGTGTCGCCGGTCGACACGATGTGGGGCGGCATTTTCGCCTGGCCAAGGGCAAATCGGGCCGGCAAGCTGCGCAAACGGACTGAACCCCGGGCCGTTGTCGTGGTCGACTGAACCCGCGTCTTGCGCTGCAATACGCTAAAATCCACCTTTTGACGGACCCCCGGCTGCTTCCATGACTGCCCGCCTGCGCGAAATCCCCTACAACTACACCTCGTTTTCCGATCGCGAGATCGTCATCCGCCTGCTCGGCGCCGACAACTGGGCGGTGCTCG
Source organism: Quatrionicoccus australiensis (assembly GCF_020510425.1). Classification (NCBI taxonomy): domain Bacteria; kingdom Pseudomonadati; phylum Pseudomonadota; class Betaproteobacteria; order Rhodocyclales; family Azonexaceae; genus Quatrionicoccus; species Quatrionicoccus australiensis. The sequence continues at coordinate 2,013,175 of NZ_JAHBAH010000001.1, read as the reverse complement.
ACGAACTGCGCAGCGAGCGCGTCACCGGTCGTTCGGCGCGCATGCTCTACGAAGTGCTCGGCGACATCTGGGTTGTCCAGCGCAACCCGTATCTGGAAGACGACCTGCTCGACAATCGCGAGCGGCGCGATGCGCTGGTCAGCGCCCTGCGTCACCGCCTGAGCGAAGTCGAAAAGCGGCGTGCCGAAAGCGCCCAGGAAGACAGCGTGCGCGCAGCCCGGGTCAAGCGCCTGGTCGAGGCGGCGCACGAAGCCGTCAATCGTTTCGAGGCCCGCTTCGGCGAAACCATCGACTTGCGTCGCAAGGTGCTGAAGTATCTCGGCAAGCATACGCGCAAGGACAACATCGCCTTCGACGGCCTGGCGCGTGTCTCGCACGTTACCGATGCGACCGACTGGCGCGTCGAATATCCTTTTGTCGTCCTCTATCCGGATACCGAAGAGGAAATCGGCCATCTCGTGCGCGGCTGCATCGAAGCCGGCCTGACCATCATTCCGCGTGGCGGCGGCACCGGCTATACCGGCGGCGCCGTGCCGCTGACGCCCTACTCGGCGGTGATCAATACCGAAAAGCTGATCGACATCGGCCCGGTCGAGGAGCTGGTGCTGGCCGGCCATGAAACGCCGTACGCGACGATCCGCACCGGCGCCGGCGTGGTCACCGATCGCGTCGCTGAAGCCGCCTCGCTGGCCGGCCGCGTCTTCGCAGTCGACCCGACCTCGGCTTCCGCGTCCTGCATCGGCGGCAACATCGCCATGAATGCCGGCGGCAAGAAGGCCGTGCTGTGGGGCACGGCGCTCGACAACCTGGCCTGGTGGAAGATGGTCGATCCGGACGGCAACTGGCTGGAAGTCGAGCGCGTCAATCACAACTACGGCAAGATCCACGAGCAGGAAAATGTCGAATTCCGCCTGAAGCGCTTCGACCCGAGCGGCAAGAAGCTGCTTGGCGAGGAAGTCCTGACCATGCCGGGCGCCGCCTGCCGCAAGGTCGGGCTGGGCAAGGACGTCACCGACAAGTTCCTCGGCGGCGTGCCGGGCGTGCAGAAGGAAGGCACCGACGGCATCATCGTCGCGGCGCGCTGGGTGCTGCACAAGATGCCGCCGGTGACGCGCACCGTCTGTCTCGAATTCTTCGGCCAGGTGCGCGAAGCCGTGCCGGCCATCGTCGAGATCACCGATTACTTCAAGCCGGGCGGAGCCGGTCTTGCCGCCGGCGTGCAGCTGGCAGGCCTCGAGCACCTCGACGAGCGCTACGTCAAGGCGGTTGGCTACGCGACCAAGGCGAAGCGCCACGGGCGGCCGAAGATGGTGCTGCTCGGCGATCTCGTCGGGCATGACGAAAACGCCGTGATGGCGGCCGCTTCCGAAGTCGTCCGCATGTGCAACGTGCGCGGCGCCGAGGGCTTCATTGCGGTCAACGCCGAAACACGCAAGAAATTCTGGCTCGACCGTTCGCGAACTGCCGCCATTTCGCGCCATACCAATGCCTTCAAGGTCAATGAAGACGTCGTCATCCCGCTGCCGCGCATGGGCGATTACTGCGACGGCATCGAGCGCATCAACATCGAGTTGTCGACGCAGAACAAGCTTGCCCTGTGCGACGCGCTGTCCGAATTTCTCAAGGGCGAACTGCCCTTGCACCGCGGCGACACGACGCTCGACACCGACGTGCTGATCGGCGATCGCCGGCAGGCGGCCCTGGACTATGTCGAGGCGGTGCGTCTGCGCTGGGAGTGGCTGCTCGACAATCTCGATCTGCCCTTGGCCGAAGCCGAATCGCGCTTCCTGTCCTATGGCGTGCAGGCCGGTGAGCTGAGCAACCGGGCGGAAAATCCGCGTCTCTTCCACCGTCTGCAGGATTACTCGGTTCGCGTCTCGTGGAAACAGGAACTGCATTCGCGGCTGTCCAAGATCTTCGACGGCAGCGTTTACCGCCCGATCATCGAGCGCATCGAGGCGATCCACAAGGAAACCCTGCGCGCCCGCGTCTTTGTCGCGCTGCACATGCATGCCGGCGACGGTAACGTGCATACCAACATCCCGGTCAATTCGGACAATTACGAGATGCTGCAGACGGCCAACAAGGCGGTCGAGCGCATCATGCACCTGGCGCGTTCGCTGAACGGCGTGATTTCCGGCGAACACGGCATTGGCATCACCAAGCTCGAGTTCCTGACCGACGCCGAGATTGCGCCCTTCCGCGCCTACAAGCAGAAGGTCGATCCGCACAACCATTTCAACAAGGGCAAGCTGATGCCCGGCGGCGACATGGGCAATGCCTACACGCCGTCGTTCAGCCTGCTCGGCACCGAGTCGCTGATCATGGAGCAGTCCGAGATCGGCAAGATCTCCGACATGGTCAAGGACTGCCTGCGCTGCGGCAAGTGCAAGCCGGTCTGTTCGACGCATGTGCCGCGTGCCAACCTGCTCTACAGCCCGCGCAACAAGATCCTGGCGACCTCGCTGCTGGTCGAAGCCTTCCTTTACGAGGAACAGACCCGACGCGGCATTTCGCTCAAGCATTTCGACGAATTCAACGACGTCGCCGACCATTGCACGGTCTGCCATCGCTGCGTCAAGCCCTGTCCGGTCGACATCGATTTTGGCGATGTTTCCGTCGCCATGCGCAATTTCCTGCGCAAACAAGACAAGAAGCGCTTCAGCCCCGGCACCGTGGCGGCGATGACCTATCTGAACCTGAAGGATCCGGCGACCATCAAGCTGATGCGCGGCGTCATGATGGACTTCGGCTTCAAGGCGCAGCGCCTCGCCCACAAGGCGGCCAAGGCGCTCGGCCTGATCCAGGACAGCCGCGCCCATCCGCCGGCCACGCTGGGTGCGCCGAGCGTCAAGACGCAGGTCATCCACTTCCTCAACCGGCCGATGCCGGGCAACCTGCCCAAGCGTACGTCGCGCGCCCTGCTCGACATCGAGGACGCCGAAGTGATCCCGGTCATCCGCAATCCGCAGAAGACGACCGAGGACTCGGATGCCGTCTTCTACTTCCCCGGTTGCGGTTCCGAGCGCCTGTTCTCGCAGGTCGGTCTGGCCACCCAGGCCATGCTCTACGAAATCGGTGCGACCACGGTGCTGCCGCCGGGCTACCTGTGCTGCGGCTATCCGCAGACCTCATCGGGCGACGAGGACAAGGGCCAGAAGATCACCACCGACAATCGTGTGCTCTTCCACCGTGTCGCCAACACGTTGAACTATCTCGACATCAAGACGGTGATCGTGTCCTGCGGCACCTGCATGGATCAGCTGCAGAAGTACCAGTTCGAGAAGATCTTCCCCGGTTGCCGCCTGCTCGACATCCACGAATATCTCATGGAAAAGGGCGTCAAGCTGGAAGGTGTCGAAGGCACGCGCTACATGTACCACGATCCCTGCCATACGCCGATGAAGGCCTATGCGCCGCTCGCCGTGACCAAGGCGCTGATGGGCCAGGACGTGCCGCTGACCGACCGCTGCTGCGGCGATTCCGGCTCCTTCGCCTATTCGCGTCCGGATATCGCGACCCAGGTCAAGTTCCGCAAGCAGGAAGAAATCGAGAAGGGGGCGACGGCCTTGCGCGCCGACGGCTTTACCGGTGACGTCAAGATCCTGACTTCCTGCCCGGCCTGTCTTCAGGGCCTGTCGCGTTACGATGACGATGCCGGCACCAAGGCGGATTACATCGTCGTCGAAATGGCCAAGCACCTGCTCGGTGAAAACTGGATGGTGCAGTATGTCGACCGTGCGAACAACGGCGGGATCGAGCGCGTATTGCTCTGATTTTTCGCTTTTTCTGGCCGTCTACCGGTAAATGCCAGGCATTCATCCGGTAGCGGCTTGCAGTATTCCGTTTCCGGTGTAATGCTTTCTCCATATAGGGGGATGCGAACGTGGATAACAGCGGCAAGGCTTGTGAATTGTGTGCGACGACTGGCGGAGAGGTGCTCTGGCAATCGTCGCTCTGCCGTGTCATCCGGGTGGCGGACCCGCACTACCCCGGCTTTTGCCGGGTCATCCTGAATGCCCATGTCCGTGAAATGACCGATCTTGACGCCGGCCAGCGTCGGCAGTTGATGGATGTCGTTTTTGCCGTCGAGGGCGTGGTCCGGGCCTTGTTCAAGCCGGACAAGATCAATCTGGCCAGCTTTGGCAACATGGTGCCGCATGTGCACTGGCACGTCATACCGCGTTGGCAGGATGACCGTCATTTTCCCGAACCGATCTGGGGGGCGGTACACCGCGATGGTATTGTCGGGATACCGGAAGTTGATGATGCCAGCCTGGTTGCTGCCTTGGCGCTGGCGCTTGGAACTGTCGGGCAATAGACTGGATCCATCATGAGCACGAATAACAACAATCTTTCCGAACTGTTGATTCCGGATCTGCAAAGCGGGATGGACTTCATCGCGCAATTGCCGCTGGCCAATCCGGCGCAGGCCGAACTGCAGCTGATCCGTTTTCTCGATACCCTGCTGGCGAGTCCGCCTGATCCCGGTGTGCTGCTGGCATTGCTTGAACAGGCGCGGGTGCCGATGTGTTTCGTCGAAGAGGAAATGGCGCGGCGTTATCACAACAAGGCTCTTCCGCTTGCCGACGAGGAAGAGAGCTGTTTCCAGCAGGTGGTGGCGGCCTGGCGTCGCATGAGCAAGGCGTATGCGCTGTGTGCCCGGATCGAGGAACCCGACGCCGAGAATCCCCAATACAACGCCCTGATGGCGGCCATCCTGCATCGCTGCCTGTACTACACCGGCATGGTTATCCTCGAGCACTACCGGGCGCGCCGCGAATTGCCGGCCGGCATCTGGATGGAGTTGCACGGCTATTACGAAACGGCCGAGGAATGGGGCGTTGCCTACACACCGGTCGAGGATGCCCTGGAAAACACCTTGCAGGCGACACACTGTGCGGCTGCCTATACGACCCTGTTGTTGATCGAAATTGCCAGTCCGTACAGCAACAGCGTGCGCAATCTCAATCTGATCCGACGCTGGGCCGGCATGTGGGCACCGCTGGTGTCGATTCATCCGCTCGAAAACGACTTGGAAGTTCCTCCCTACGTGGTCGAGTTGATGAAGGATGTCCCGCTGCACCCGGGGGCTGTCGCCGATGGTCCGGACGATGATGCCCGTCGGCTGGATACGACGCGCCTCGGTCTGCAGATCAATCACATGATCAGCCAGTTGCGGCAGCGCATGACGCCCTCCCAGCTTGGCCTGGGCGAGGAAACCTCCGGCCATGTCATCCAGCTCCTCGAGCATCTCTCGCGGCCCTGGACGCAGTCGGCTTCGCCGCGCAAATTCCGGCGCTTCGATACCGAGGGAATTGCACATGTGGCGACCGGCTTCGATGCCATGCATTATTGCGTGACCGGTCAGGAGTTCGAGCAGCCCGATTCCGCCAAGGCCTACTCGCGCGACGAGTTCGATCAGCTGTTCACCTTCCGCGACCGGGCCGAACCCGGGGTGGCGTTGAGCATCAAGCCACAGATCAGTTTTCCGGTTGATGAGTGGTCGGTGATCAATCATTCGGCGAACGGCTTTCGCCTGGCGAGAACCTGCGCCGGGCAAAAGCTGGCGCATAACCAGTTGATGGTGGTTCGGCCGCATGACGGCGAGCATTTCCTGCTCGTCTACGCCACCTGGCTGATGCAGGAAGAAAATGGCGGCCTGGTTGTTGGCGTCGCCATTTTGCCCGGCATGCCGAGTGGCTGCGCCGTTCGCTATGCCGGTGAGGGCAATTCGGTGAATCACCGCTTCATGCGTGCGTTTTTGCTGCCATCGGTGCCCGTCGTCCATGAAGAGGCATCCATTGTCTTGCCCGCCGGGGTCTATCAGGCCAGTCGTGTGCTGGAAGTTTTTTCCGGAGGGCAAATCTGGCAGTTGCGCCTCAAGCACATCCTGCAGCGGGGTATCGATTTCGACCGGATCAGTTACGACTCCCTTTGATACATCTTGCCGCCGGGGGAGAACGAGTGCGCTAAACTATCGCCCTCACTCCGGAGATCACTATGGCTGGCATTGATCGGGACACACCGATTCCAAGCGAAATCAAGCTGCACCAGAAATCACGTCGGCTGGAGATCGCCTACGCGGACGCTGAAAGTTTCACGCTCGATTTTGAATACCTGCGGGTCTATACCCCATCGGCCGAGGCACGCGGTCACGGTCCGGGACAGGAAACCCTGCAGACGGGCAAACGTAACGTCGATATCGAGCGTATCGAGCCGGTTGGTACCTACGCCCTGCGTCTGGTTTTTTCCGACGGCCACGACAGCGGACTTTATTCCTGGGACCTGCTCTACAACCTGGGCAAGCACCAGGCTGAACTCTGGGCGGAATATCTGAAACAAATTGAAGCGCAAGGCTTGTCCCGCGATGTCGATACGACCTCGCGCCCGGCGGCCGGAGGATCTTGCGGTCACCATCACTGAAACCATGACTAAAGACACTACACATTTTGGCTACGAGACCGTAGCCGAGCAGGAAAAAGCCCGGCGTGTCGCCGACGTATTCGATTCGGTCGCCAGTCGTTACGACTTGATGAACGATCTGATGTCGGGCGGCATGCATCGTCTGTGGAAGGCTTTCACCATCCAGCGTAGCGGTGTGCGCGAAGGCTCGCGCGTGCTCGATGTGGCTGGCGGTACCGGTGACCTTTCGCTGGCTTTTGCCAAGCGGGTCGGCAAGAGCGGCCAGGTCTGGCTGACCGACATCAATAACGCCATGCTGGCGCGCGGTCGCGATCGCCTGCTCGACAAGGGCTACATGGTGCCGGCTGCGCAATGTGATGCGGAAAAGCTACCCTTCCCCGACGACTGGTTTGATTGTGTGACGGTCGCTTTCGGCCTGCGCAACATGACGCACAAGGATGCGGCGCTGGCCGAGATGTATCGTGTCTTGCGCCCGGGCGGCCGTCTGCTGGTCCTCGAGTTCTCGAAAATCTGGAAGCCGCTGGCGCCGGTTTACGATTTCTACTCTTTCCAGGTCATCCCGCGTGTTGGCCAGCTGGTTACCAATGACTCGGACAGCTATCGCTACCTGTCGGAATCGATCCGCATGCATCCTGGTCAGGAAGAGTTGAAGGAGATGATGGAAAAAGTCGGCTTCGAGAAAGTTGAATATTTCAACATGGCGCTCGGCGTCGTCGCTCTGCATCGCGGCTTCAAATTCTGAAATGAGTACGCCTGGAAATCGCCTGTTTTCAGGCGTCGACCGCTACACGCCTGGTGAACCGGGATGAGCGCATTGCTTCGCCTTGTTCCCGCCGCCCTGAATCATCTGCTTCTTGCCGAGTCCTGGGCGCAGGAACGCCTGCGTTCCCACGCCGGCAGTCATGCACTGATCCAGGCGGGGCCGCTTGATCTGCATCTGCTGGTCGATAATGATGGCCTGTTCCAGGCAGGTTCGGCAGAGCACTCTCCGGCCGTGACCATCAGCCTGCCGCTTGATACACCGATTCGTTTCCTGACCGACCGGAAAAGTGTTTTTCAGGCGGCGAAGCTTTCCGGCTCTGCTGATTTTGCCGAAACCTTGGCGTTTGTGTTTCGTAATCTGCGCTGGGATGTCGAAGCTGATCTGGCGCATTATGTCGGCGATATCCCGGCTCGCCGGCTTGAAATGGCGCGGCATACCCTGAGCAGGCAAGGCCGGGAGTCGTTTACGCGCTTGTTCACAAATCTCGCCGAGTATGCGAGCGAAGACTCCGACTGGATTGTGCCGCGCCGCGAACTCGAGGCATTCGGGCGGCAGGTCGATGTTTTGCGCGACGATCTCGCACGCCTGGAAAAACGTCTGGCTCGTCTCTGACTACCAATGTTTCGAGCAAATAAAAAGGGCAGCCTAAGCTGCCCTTTTTGTCATCCGGATAACCGGAATCAGTGTACCGACTTGCGCAGACGCTGAATGGCCTGAAGCTGGGCGATGGCCTGGGCCAGCTCCGCTTCGGCAGAGGCGTAGTCCATTTCGGCTTGCCGGTTGGCAAGCGCTTCTTCGGCACGCTTCTTGGCTTCCAGAGCCTTGGCTTCGTCCAGGTCATGAGCACGGATGGCGGTATCTGCCAACACGGTAATCATGTCGGGCTGAACTTCCAGCATTCCACCAGACACATAGACCAGCTCGAAATCGCTCTGATCCGGCACCTTCAGACGAATGGTGCCGGGCTTGATGCGGGTGAGCAAGGGCGTATGGTGCGGCAGAATGCCGAGTTCCCCGGCTTCACCGGGAAACACCGCCATTTCCACCAGGCCGGAGAAGATGGACTCCTCGGCGCTGACGACATCACAATGAACAGTCATTACCATTACTGGCTCCTATGCCGACGCCGCATCACTGCAGCGTCTTGGCCTTCTCGATGACTTCCTCGATACCGCCGACCATGTAGAACGCTTGTTCCGGCAGGTGATCGTATTCGCCGGCACAAATGCCCTTGAAGCCCTTGATCGTGTCCTTGAGGGAAACGAACTTGCCCGGCGAGCCGGTGAAGACTTCAGCAACGTGGAACGGCTGCGACAGGAAGCGCTGGATCTTGCGAGCGCGGGAAACGGCGAGCTTGTCTTCAGGAGACAGTTCGTCCATACCCAGAATCGCGATGATGTCACGCAGTTCCTTGTAGCGCTGCAGATTCATCTGCACGGCACGGGCAACCGAGTAATGCTCTTCACCAACGACTTGCGGATCGAGCTGGCGCGAGGTGGAGTCGAGCGGATCGACAGCCGGGTAGATACCCAGGGAGGCGATGTCACGCGACAACACAACGGTGGAGTCGAGGTGCAGGAAGGTGGTAGCAGGCGACGGGTCGGTCAAGTCATCGGCAGGCACGTACACGGCCTGGATGGAGGTGATCGAACCCACCTTGGTCGAGGTGATACGCTCTTGCAGACGGCCCATTTCTTCAGCCAGCGTCGGCTGATAGCCCACGGCGGAAGGCATACGGCCGAGCAGTGCGGACACTTCGGTACCGGCCAGCGTGTAGCGATAGATGTTGTCGACGAAGAACAGGATGTCACGACCATCATCACGGAAACGTTCGGCCATGGTCAGACCGGTCAGCGCGACGCGCAGACGGTTGCCCGGCGGCTCGTTCATCTGACCGAACACCATCGCGACCTTGTCGAGAACGTTGGAGTCCTTCATTTCGTGATAGAAGTCGTTACCTTCACGGGTACGCTCACCAACACCGGCAAACACCGACAGACCGGCGTGTTGCTTGGCGATGTTGTTGATCAGTTCCATCATGTTAACGGTCTTGCCGACGCCGGCGCCACCGAACAGGCCAACCTTGCCGCCCTTGGCGAACGGGCAGATCAGGTCGATAACCTTGATGCCGGTTTCCAGCAGATCGACGGAAGACGACAGTTCGTCGAACTTCGGTGCGGCTGCGTGGATTTCGCGCAGTTCGTCGCTGTCGATCGGACCGGCTTCGTCGATCGGACGGCCGAGGACGTCCATGATGCGACCCAGCGTGCCCATGCCGACCGGCACGGAGATGCCAGCACCGGTGTTGTTAACCTTCATGCCGCGGCGCAGGCCGTCGGATGAACCCATGGCAATGGTGCGAACCACGCCGTCGCCCAGCTGTTGCTGAACTTCGAAGGTCAGGCCTTCTTCCGCCATGCCGTTTGCTTCAGAAGCATCGAGCTTGAGGGCGTCGTAGACCTTCGGCATTGCTTCGCGCGGGAAGTGGATGTCCACAACGGCGCCGATGCACTGAACGATTGAACCTTGACTCATATTCAAATCCCCAAAAATTAAAATCTACGCGTCACACCGCGGCGGCGCCGCTGACGATTTCCGAGAGTTCCTTGGTAATCGCAGCCTGACGGGCCTTGTTGTAAACCAGCTTCAAGTCACCGATGACGGTCTTGGCGTTGTCGGAAGCGGACTTCATGGCAACCATCCGGGCGGACTGCTCGGAGGCCATGTTTTCGGCCACAGCCTGATAAATCATTGCTTCGACGTAACGGATCAAAAGATCGTCGATGACCGCCTTGGCTTCCGGTTCGTACACGTAATCCCAGTTCGACTTGGACGAACCAACAGCTTCGCCAGTCAGCGGGAGAACTTGTTCGAAGACCGGTTCCTGCTTCATCGTGTTGATGAAGCGGGTGTAGCCGATGTAAAGCGCATCGATCTCACCGTTCATGTAGGCATCAAGTTGAACCTTGACCGGCCCGATCAGCTTTTCCAGATGCGGCGTATCGCCAAGAGCTGTTACGTGCGAAACGATCTTCGCACCGGCACGCTGCATGAAGCCGAGACCCTTGTTGCCGATGCAGGTCGCCTGAAATTTCGTGCCCTGAGCATCGAATTCCTTCATCTTGATCACCGCAAGGCGCAAGAGGTTGGAGTTCAAACCGCCGCACAGACCCTTGTCCGACGTCACGAGAACGATGCCGACATTGGCTTGTTCACGCTTGTTCAGGAAGGGATGCTTGTACTCGGTCAGGGCGTGCGACAGATTGCCTGCAACGCGCCGGATTTTCTCGCCATAAGGACGGGCAGCACGCATCCGCTCCTGCGCTTTGCGCATTTTGGATGCGGCCACCATTTCCATGGCCTTGGTGATCTTGCGCGTGTTTTCGACGCTCTTGATCTTGTTGCGAATTTCCTTGCCGCTAGCCATGCAATTCTCCTAGCCGATCAGGCCCAGCTGCTCTTGAAAGCGGCGATCCCGGCAGCAAGTGCCTTTTCGGTGTCGCCACTGAGGTCTGCAGTCGATTCCATGGTGTTCATGACATCGGCGCAGTTGGCCTTCAGGTAGCTGATCATGGCCTTTTCGCATTCCAGGGCACGCTTGACTTCGACATCGTCGAAATAACCCTTGTCAGCTGCGTACAGCGTGACGGCCATGTCGGAGATGTTCATCGGCGAGTACTGGGCCTGCTTCATCAGCTCGGTCACCAGGCGACCACGCTCCAGCTGCTTGCGGGTTGCTTCGTCGAGATCGGAAGCAAACTGGGCGAACGCAGCGAGTTCGCGGTACTGGGCCAGAGCCAGACGGACACCGCCGCCGAGCTTTTTGATCAGCTTGGTCTGGGCAGCGCCACCGACGCGGGACACGGAGATACCGGCATTGATAGCAGGACGGATACCGGCGTTGAAAAGGTCGGTTTCCAGGAAGATCTGGCCATCGGTAATCGAGATCACGTTGGTCGGAACGAAGGCAGAAACGTCACCTGCCTGGGTTTCGATAACCGGCAGTGCGGTCAGCGAACCGCTCTTGCCCGTGACTTCGCCATTGGTGAACTTCTCGACCCAGGCTTCGGAAACGCGAGCGGCGCGTTCCAGCAGACGGGAGTGGAGATAGAACACGTCGCCCGGATAGGCTTCGCGGCCCGGCGGACGGCGCAGCAGCAGGGAAACCTGACGGTAGCCCCAAGCCTGCTTGGTCAAATCGTCATAAATGATCAGTGCGTCTTGACCGCGGTCTCGGAAATACTCGCCCATCGTGCAGCCGGCATACGGAGCCAGGTATTGCAGAGCAGCGGATTCGGAAGCGGAAGCAGCAACGACGATGGTGTATTCCATTGCGCCGTGTTCTTCGAGCTTGCGCACGACGTTGGCGATGGTGGAAGCCTTCTGGCCGATAGCAACATAAACGCAGAAGAGGTTCTTGCCCTTCTGGTTGATGATGGCGTCGACTGCAACGGCGGTCTTGCCGGTCTGGCGGTCGCCAATGATCAGCTCGCGCTGACCACGACCAACCGGAACCATGGAGTCCACACACTTCAGACCGGTTTGCACCGGCTGGGAAACGGACTTGCGCCAAATAACGCCCGGAGCAACCTTTTCCAGCTTGTCGGTCAGCTTGGCGTTGATCGGGCCCTTGCCGTCGATCGGCTGACCGAGGGTGTTGACCACGCGGCCAAGCAGTTCCGGACCAACCGGCACTTCCAGAATTCGACCGGTCGTCTTGACGACGTCGCCTTCAGAGATGTGCTCGTATTCGCCAAGAATAACGGCGCCGACAGAGTCGCGCTCGAGGTTGAGTGCCATGCCGAAGGTGTTGCCGGGGAATTCCAGCATTTCGCCTTGCATGACGTCTTGCAAACCATGCACGCGCACGATACCGTCAGTGACGGAAACCACGGTGCCCTGCGTGCGCACTTCCGATGCGCCCTGCAGGTTCTGGATTTTGCTCTTGATCAGTTCAGAAATTTCGGAAGGATTCAACTGCATGAAATTCTCCTAGTTGTTCAGCGCCACGGCCATCGAGTCGAGTTTGCCGCGGACTGAAGCATCCAGCACCTGGTCACCGACGGCAATTTTCACCCCACCGATCAGGCTCGGGTCGATTACGACGCGAGCAGTCAGGCGGGTACCAAAGCGGGGCTCGAGCTGTTGCAGCAGAGCAGCGATTTGGCTGTCGTCAATGGGAAATGCGGAATGCACCACCGCCTCCTTGACCCCTTCTTCCTGGCTCTTGGCCAGTTCGAAAAGCCGGGAAATCTCCGGCAGGAGTGCGAGACGCCGGTTTTCTGCGAGGGTACGAATAAAGCTGCCAAGGGTTACGTCGCTGTCTTCAGACAGCGAAATCAACAGATCGGCAACCTGCTCGGCGGAGAGCCGGGGATTGCCCATGACCGAAGCCATGTCCCCGTCCTGGGCGATAAAGGCCAGACGCTGGAGGCGTGCAGACCAGATGCCCTGCGCCCCGGTTTCCTGAGCGATGCGAAATGCAGCGTCAGCGTAGGGGCGAGCGATGGTGACAGATTCAGCCATAAGCTTTACAGATCCTGTTTGATCGTGGCCAGAATATCGGCATGAGCCTGGGCATTGATCTCGCGACGCAGAATTTGTTCTGCACCGGCAACCACCAGGGAAGAGACTTGTTCGCGCAATTGTTCCTTGGCGCGTACAGCTTCCTGGTCGATTTCTGCCTTGGCGCCTGCGACGATGCGGTCAGCTTCGGCCTTGGCCGTTACCTTTGCTTCGTCGATAACCTGAGCGGCACGCTTTTCAGCGTTGGCGATCAGTTCGGCGGCCTTTTCCTTGCCTTCACGGAGAGCATCCGTGGAGCGCTTGGTAGCCAGTTCGAGATCATGCTTGCCGCGTTCAGCGGCAGCCAGTCCATCCGCGATCTTCTTCGCACGCTCGTCGAGCGCCTTCACAATGGGGGGCCACACGAATTGCATCGTGAACCACGCCAGAATGAAGAACACAACGAGCTGTGCAAACAACGTTGCGTTCAGATTCACGGTATTAGTCCTCTAAAGAGTTGATCGGTTGAGGACCGATTAAACCAGCTTGAACGGATTGGCGAAGGCGAACATCATGGCGATACCAACGCCAATCAGGAATGCAGCGTCGATCAGACCGGCCAGCAGGAACATCTTGGTTTGCAGAGCGTTCATCAACTCAGGCTGGCGGGCAGAGGCTTCAATGTACTTGCCGCCCATCAGGCCGATACCGATACAGGCACCGATAGCACCCAGACCAATGATCAGGCCGGCAGCCAGAGCAACAAAACCGAGAACGTGTTCCATGACAACTCCTTGCTAAGTTAAAAAATAAAAGACTACAAAGTTACAACGAAATCAGTGCGCTTCGTGAGCCTGGCCGACATAGACCAGCGTCAGCATCATGAAGATGAAAGCTTGCAGGGCAACAATCAGGATGTGGAAGATTGCCCAGATCGAACCGGCGACGATGTGGCCGAGGAACAGGGAAACGCCGGTGGCGCTTGCAGTCCAGGCTGCACCCATCAGTGCGATCAGCATGAATACCAGTTCGCCTGCATACATGTTGCCGAACAGTCGCATGCCGTGGGAAACGGTCTTGGCGAGGAATTCGATCATCTGCATGGCGAAATTGATCGGGTAGAGCAGCGGGTGGCTGCCGAACGGTGCGGTGAAGAGTTCGTGGATCCAGCCGCCAATACCCTTGATCTTGATGTTGTAGTACACGCAGACTAGCAGGACGCCGGCCGACATGCCCAGCGTGCCGTTAAGGTCGGCGGTCGGGACAACGCGCAGATAGGCGTGATGGTCATCGGTGATGGTCTGCCACAGCGTCGGCAACAGATCGACCGGCAGGAAGTCCATCGAGTTCATCAGGAAGATCCAGATGAACACGGTCAGCGCCAGCGGGCCGACGAACTTGCGGGATTCGGCGCTATGGACGATGCCCTTGGCCTGGTCGTTGACCATTTCAAGAACGATTTCGACGGCTGCCTGCATGCGACCCGGCACGCCGGAAGTGACGCTCTTGGCGACACGCCACATGACGAACAGACCCAGTACGCCCATCAGGACGGAAAAGATCATGGTGTCGAGATTGAGAACGCTGAAATCGATCACATCCTTCTGCGCATGACCGGTGGTATTCCATTGCGTCAGGTGGTGAACGATGTATTCGCCGGCGGTCGGCGCGTTTGCTGCTGTTTCTTCGTGGCCTGCTGTAGACATAATCAGGGTTTCTTCCAGAACGCTATAAAACCTGCATGCAAAACAATCGCGAAGCCGATCAACAAGCTGGGCCAGTGCATCTCGGGATACCCCTTGATGGCGATTGCCAGTAATCCAATGGTGACGCCGATCTTGAGGAACTCACCGATGAAGAAGTTCGCCGCGTAGATATTGCCGGGGCGGTTGCTCAACATCGTCAGCCGGACGGCAAAGAAAAGGTTGGGAAGTATGCTGGCGATCGCCGCCAATCCCACCGAAACAAGCCCCCGCGTTCCCACGATTAAACCAGCCCCGATTGCTGTTATCACTGCCGCACCAAATTGGAGATAAATCGCCTTGTACATGGTGCCTTGCAATCGTTGACCGGACGTGCCACACAGACCTAAATGATACAAGACTGGGCATTTCTACGTCAATGAAAATTAGGGGTTTTCCCGTAGGATTTCGTTGACTGGCGCGGTTTACCGGGGTTTAACGCAGTTTGCCGAGGATGCCGTCGAGTTGATCGAGGTCGCCGAATTCGATGGTGATTTTGCCGGCGCCCTTCTTGTTGCTGCGGATCGCGACATTGGCGCCCATGACATCGGAAAGTTCTTCCTGCAGGCGCAGCAGGTCACGGTCGACCGGGCGCTCGGCGGCTTTTTCCGGTGGTGTGAGGATCTGCTGCACAAGGCGTTCGGCTTCGCGCACCGACAATCCCTTGAGCACGATGCGCTGGGCAACGGCAACCTGCTGTGCTGCGGGCAGCGGCAGCAGGGCGCGGGCGTGGCCCATGTCGAGCTTGCCGGTCATCAGCAATTCCTGGGCGGCACCGGTCAACTGCAGCAGACGCAGCAAATTGGAGGCGGCCGGACGCGAACGGCCAACCGCATCGGCGGCCTGCTGGTGGGTCAGACCGAACTCGTCGATCAGGCGTTGCAGGCCCTGGGCTTCTTCGAGCGGATTGAGGTTTTCGCGCTGGATGTTCTCGATCAGGGCCATGGCCAGCGCCTGTTCGTCGGGGATGCTGCGCACGAGGACCGGGACTTCGCTCAGGCCGGCCAGTTGCGAGGCGCGCCAGCGGCGCTCGCCGGCGACGATTTCGTAGCGTTCGGCACCCGGCGTGCTGTCGACGGCACGGACCAGGATCGGTTGCATGACGCCCTGGGTCTTGATCGAGGCGGCGAGTTCGGCGAGCGACTCCTGGTCCATGTGGGTGCGCGGCTGGTATTTGCCGGGGCGCAGACGCTCGACCGGCAGATTGCGCTGTTCGTCACCCTGCGGCTTGTCGCTGCCGGAAAGCAGGGCATCCAGGCCGCGGCCGAGTCCTTTCATCTTGATCATGGGGCGACCCTCTCGAGAATTTCTTTGGCGAGCGCGCTGTAGGCCTGCGCACCCTTGGAGTTTTTGTCGAAGGCAATCACCGGCTTGCCGTAGGACGGTGCTTCGGCGAGGCGGACGTTGCGCGGCACGATGGTCTTGTAGACCTTGTTGCCGAAGTGGCTTTCCAGTTCGTTCGAGACCTGTTGCGTCAGCGTGCTCTGCGGGTTGTACATGGTGCGCAGCAGGCCCTCGATCTCGAGGCGCGAATTGAGGTGGTGGCGAACCTTGCGCAGGGTTTCGACGAGGTCGGAGAGGCCTTCCAGCGCGTAGTACTCGCACTGCATCGGGATCAGCACGGAATCGGAGGCGACCAGGCCGTTGACCGTCAGCATGTTGAGCGCCGGCGGGCAGTCGATCAGGATGAAGTCGTAAGTGGCGTGGCCGGCCTGTAGGGCGTTCTTGAGGCGGTATTCGCGCTGATCGAGTTCGATCAGCTCGACTTCGGCACCGGCCAGTTCGCGGTTGGCGGGCAGGATGTCGAAGTCGAATTCGGTCTTGATGCAGACCTCGCTTAGTGTCGCGGCACCGATCAGCAACTGGTACACCGTGGGCAGCGCTTCCTTCTTGGTGATGCCGGCGCCGGTCGTTGCATTGCCCTGCGGGTCCATGTCGATCAGCAGCACGCGCTGGCCTTCGGCGCCGAGCGAGGCAGCCAGATTGACGGCGGTGGTCGTCTTGCCGACGCCGCCCTTCTGGTTGGTTATGGCGAGTACTTTCATGACCCGGCTTTCAGAATGATCAAATGGCGTTCGGCATCCAGCCCCGGCACATGCAGTGGAATAATGGCTTCCACAACGATGTCGACCGGCAGGGATTCAAGTTCGGCATCCGGACGGACGCCCTTCATGGCCAGCCAGCGCCCGCCTGGCGCCAGCAGGTGGCGGGTTAGGCTGATGAACAGGCCGATCTCGGCAAAGGCGCGCGAACTGATCTGCGCATATTGTCCCTGCATTTCCTCGACCCGGGCGTGATGCGCCCGAATATTCTTCAGGCCGAGTTCGATCGCCGCCTGTTGCAGGAAAGTTGCCTTCTTCTGCACGGTATCGACCATGCTGACCGACAGTTCGGGGCGCGCGATTGCCAGCGGAATGCCGGGCAGGCCGCCGCCGCTACCGACATCGAGCAGCGCGCCGGGGCCGACATGCGGCAGGATCGCGAGCGAATCGAGCAGGTGATGCGAAATGACCTGTTCCGGATCGCGCAGCGCGGTCAGGTTGTAGGTCTTGTTCCACTTCAGCAGCAGGTCGCGGAAGGCGAGCAGCTTGTGCTGCGCCTCTTCCGGCAAGTCGATGCCGAGTTCGGCGAGGCCGGCGGCTAGGGTCATGGCGCTCATGCGGCCTGGCTCAGGTTGAAGCGCTTGAGGTGGATCAGCAGCAGCGAAATCGCCGCCGGCGTGATGCCCTGGATGCGCGAAGCCTGACCGATGGTCTGCGGCTTGTGCAGGGCCAGTTTCTGCTTCACTTCATTGGACAGGCCGGCCACCTTGCCGTAATCGAGATCGACCGGTAGCGCGGTATTTTCGTAGGAACTCGACTTGGCGACTTCCTCGGCCTGGCGGTCGATATAGCCCTGGTACTTGGCGGAGATTTCCAGTTGTTCGACGACCGCCGGGTCGCTCAGCGCTTCACCGGCGCCGGGCAGCGTCAGCAGCGAGGCGTAGGAAATTTCCGGGCGGCGCAGCAGTTCGAACAGGTTGTACTCATGCTCGATGGCCTTGCCGAGTACGCGTAGTGCATCCTCGGCCGGCAGGATTTTCGGATTGACCCAGGTCGCTTTCAGGCGCTCCTGCTCGGCGGCGATGGCATCGCGCTTTTGGCAGAAGGCAGCCCAGCGGCTATCGTCGATCAGGCCGAGCGCCCGGCCCTGTTCGGTCAGGCGCAGATCGGCGTTGTCCTCGCGCAGGCTGAGGCGGTATTCGGCGCGGCTGGTGAACATCCGGTACGGGTCGGAAACGCCGCGCGTGATCAGGTCGTCGACCAGCACGCCGAGGTAGGCCTCGTTGCGCTTCGGACACCAGCCTGCTTCGTTGCGCAGGTAGCGCACGGCATTGACGCCGGCGAGCAGGCCCTGCGCGGCAGCCTCTTCATAGCCGGTCGTGCCGTTGATCTGGCCGGCGAAGAACAGACCGTTGATCGCCTTCGACTCCAGCGTGTCCTTGAGGCCGCGCGGATCGTAGAAATCGTATTCGATGGCATAGCCGGGGCGCAGGATGTGGCAGTTTTCCATGCCGCGGATCGAGCGCACCAGTGCCAGCTGGATGTCGAAAGGCAGGCTGGTGGAGACGCCGTTCGGGTAGATCTCGTGCGTGGTCAGGCCTTCCGGCTCGAGGAAGACGTTGTGCTGGTTCTTGTCGGCGAAGCGGTGGATCTTGTCTTCGATCGACGGGCAGTAGCGCGGGCCGACGCCTTCGATGACGCCGGTGTACATCGGCGAGCGGTCGAGGCCGCTGCGGATGATGTCGTGCGTGCGCTCATTGGTTTCGGTGATCCAGCACGGCAGCTGGCGCGGGTGCTGGGCGGCGTTGCCGAGGAAGGAAAAGACCGGCAGCGGGTTGTCCGAATGCTGTTCTTCCATCACCGAGAAATCGATGGTCTTGCCATCCAGGCGCGGCGGTGTGCCGGTCTTCAGGCGGCCTTGCGGCAGATTCAGTTCCTTGAGGCGTGCCGCCAGCGATACCGAGGGCGGATCGCCCATGCGGCCGCCGGTGTAGTTCTCCAGGCCGACGTGTATCTTGCCGTTGAGGAAGGTGCCGGCGGTCAACACCACGGAATCGGCCAAAAAGCGGATGCCGAGCTGGGTGACGGCGCCGCAGACCTTGTCGCCTTCGACGATCAGGTCGTCGCAGGCTTCGGCAAAGATGGTCAGGTTGGGCTGGTTTTCCAGGCGCGAACGGATTGCCTGCTTGTACAGCACGCGGTCGGCCTGGGCGCGGGTGGCGCGCACGGCCGGGCCCTTTGAGGCATTGAGGATGCGGAACTGGATACCGGCTTCGTCGGTCGCTGCCGCCATCGCCCCGCCCAGCGCATCGACTTCGCGCACCAGGTGGCCCTTGCCGATGCCGCCGATCGACGGGTTGCAGCTCATCGCGCCGAGCGTGTCGAGATTGTGGGTCAGCAAGAGCGTGTTCGCCCCCATCCGCGCTGCGGCCAGCGCAGCCTCGGTGCCGGCATGACCGCCGCCGACAACGATGACATCAAAACGGGTGGGATAGAGCATGGGAATAGCCTTGCTGCGGTGCAGTATCGGGAGCCGGATTTTACGTCAGGTCGCTGAAAAATCGAAGTTTTCGCCGCGCCGCTGCCGCGCTGCGGCGAGTAGCAGGTCCGGGGCTGACCGGCGGCCGCATCCCGGCATGCCTTGCCCTGCCTGCCGAACTCAAGTAACTTGCCGAGATTCGCACTAGGCAAGCAAATAGCATGAGCGCTCTCGATAACGACGAGATGCTGCTGGTTTTGCAGCAGTCACTGACAAAAAAGCGGGTTTTGATCGTCGACCGGCACCCGCCGGCGCGCGAATCGCTGCGCCTGATGCTGGCTGCGCTCGGGGTGACTGCCGTTCACGGCGCCGGCAATTCGGCCGAGGTGATTCGCCAGGTCAAGACCAACCGTTTCGATATCGTGTTGTCCGACTTTGTTCTCGATGACGGCCGCGATGGCCAGCAGTTGCTCGAAGAATTGCGGCATGCCCATCTGATTCCGCTCGGCACGGTCTATCTGATCATCACCAGCGAGCGCGGTTACACCAACGTCGTGTCGATGGCCGAACTGGCGCCGGACGACTACCTGATCAAGCCGTTTACGGCTGACCAGTTGCAGGCCCGCCTGGTCAAGGCGATTTTCAAGAAACACGTATTGCGCCGGATCTACGAGCAGATCGAGCGCGGCGCCCTGCAGGAGGCGATTGCCGCCTGTGACCGGGTGATCCAGCAGCAACCGGCCTACATGTACGATGCGCTGCGCTTCAAGGGCGAATTGCTGCATACCCTGGGCAAGACGGCGGAAGCCGAAGAGGTGTTCCGCCGCGTGCTCGAAGGTCGTGTCGTGCCCTGGGCCAAGATGGGACTGGCCACCGCCTTGCGCGATCGCGGGGCGCTCGATGAGGCCGGCGATCTGGCCGAGCAGGTGCTGGAAGAGGCACCGGAGTTCCTTTCCGCCTACGATTTCCTCGCCTCCGTGCATGAGGCCAAGGGCCGTCTGGTCGATGCGCAGCATGTCCTGCAACGGGCGGCTGATGCCTCGCCGCACAACACCATCCGGCAGCGGCTGGTCGGCGATACGGCGGCGCGCAACAAGGATCTGCTCGGTGCCGAAAAGGCCTATGCCAAGGTGATTGATCGCAGTCGTGGCTCCAGCCTGCGCACCGTGGACGACTTTGCCAACCTGTCGCGGGTGCTTGTTGAAAAAGGCGACGTCGCCGCTTCGCGCAAGATCACCGCCGACATGAAGCGCGAATGGCGCGGCGACAAGCAGGCCGAACTGGCGGCACTGGTCACCGAAAGTCTCTGCCTCGACATGGAAGGTTCGTCCGACAAGGCGCAAGGCCTGGTCGAGCAGGCCATCGCCCTGCAGCAGGAGGTCGTTGCCGAGGCCGGTGCCAAGGGCAAGCATGTCTCGCAACGCCTGGCCGTCGATCTGGCGCACGCCTGCTACGCCACAGGCAAGCAGGATGCGGCGCAGAAAATCATGCGCCAGGTGGCTGCCGAAAATCATGAAGATCCGCATCTGATCGGGCATATCACCAGCGTGTTCGAAAAGACCGGGCAGCCGGATGCCGGTAAGGCCTTGCTCGATCAGGTCGGCAAACAGATCATCGAACTCAACAACAAGGGCGTCATGGCGGCGCGCAATGGCGATCTGGAAGGCGCCGTCGAGTTGCTGATCCAGGCGGCCGAACAGGTTCCCAACCTGCAGTTCCTGGTCAATGCCGCGAAGGCCATTTTCACCCTGCTCGACAAAAAGGGCTGGGACAAAGAGTTGGCGGCGCGCGCGCAGGATTATCTGCAGCGCGCCCAGCGCAAGGATCGCAAGAGCGCCAAGGTGGCCTCGGCGCGCGAACTCTATGTCACGGTGGCCAACAAATACGGCATCGAAGTCGACGCGGCCTGAACGGCGTTTGCCGGCAGCAACATCCTGAAACCATTTATTCTGCGGCGGGCGTCCATCGTCTGCCGCACTCGGGCGTTATTCGTTCATCTCACCGCCTGAATGTCCGGAGTTTGCCATGCGCCGCCAGCCTCTTTTCCTGCGTCTGTTCCTGATCCTGTTTGCCGTGCTGGCCGCTGCGCCGGCGCAGGCCGATCCGCCGGCGCGGGTCGGGCGTCTCGCGCTGGTTGAAAATGGTGTCAATTTCCGGGTTGACCGTGACGACGAAGGCGGGCCGGCCAGCATCAACTGGCCGATCAGCAGCGGCGCGGTACTTGAGAGCGAACGCCGCGGTCGTGCCGAGGTCTGGGTCGGATCGACGGCTTTTCGTCTGGCCGGCGGCGCCAGTCTTGCCTTTCCGGTGCTCGATGATCGCGAAGTCAGCCTGCAGTTGCAGCGCGGCACGCTGGCGGTGAGCATTCTCGACCCCGAGCAGAGCAATGACGTGACGGTGCAGACGCCGGAAGGCCGTATCCGCTTTGCGACGCCGGGGCGTTTTCGCATCGACGTTTTCTCCGATCACACCGAGTTGACCGCCCAGGCCGGTCAGGCGGTGTTCAATGACGGCGAACGCAACACGCCGGTGCGGGCGGGCCAGAAGGCCAGCCTCTACGCCGGCGAGCCGCTTCGCATCGCGGCCGATTACGATCGCGATGCCTTCGATTACTGGGTTGGCGAGCGCGAGAATGCCGCCCTCGCCAGCCAGTCACGGCGCCATGTTTCGCCGGCGATGACCGGTTACCAGGATCTGGACGCTTACGGTGACTGGCAGGTCCGGACCGAATACGGTGCCGTCTGGTATCCGCGGAGCGTCGCCGACGACTGGGCGCCCTACCGGGTTGGCCGCTGGGCCTGGGTTGCGCCCTGGGGCTGGACCTGGGTCGATCAGGCGCCATGGGGTTTTGCCCCCTTCCATTACGGCCGCTGGGTGCAGGTGCGCGGGCGCTGGGGCTGGGCGCCGGGAACGTATGTTGCCCGTCCGGTCTATGCGCCGGCCCTGGTGGCCTGGATCGGCAATCCGGGCTGGAGCGCCAGTTTCAGTTTTGGTGCGGCGCCGGCGGTCGGCTGGTTCCCGCTCGCCCCGCGCGAAGTCTATGTGCCCGGTTTTCATGCCAGCTCGGCCTATGTGCATCGGGTCAACCATGCGCATATCCGCGACATGGGCCTGGTTGACCGGGCAATGCGCAACGGACCGCCGCAATCCTATGTCCATCGCGCCTTGCCGCAGGCGGTGACGGTCGTGCCTTCGGCCTTCCTGCGCGAAGGGCGGCCGATCAACGCCGGCGACATGGGGCGGCACGAGCGGCGTGATCTGGAGCGCGTGCCGCAGGTTCGCGCCGCACCCGACAACGTATTGCGGCCGCCGGCCGGGGGCCGCCAGTTGCGTGATGAAAGCCGGCGCGACGCAGGCATGCCGTTCGGTGAAGGCCGGTCGTTCCGGCGTGACGATGGGCCGCGTCAGCCTGCGTTGCAGGGCGAGCCGCGCAGTCGTGATGGCATGCCGGCGGGCGATGCCGATGGTCGCCGACGTGACGTGATGCCCGGTCGTTTGCCCGAACGTAGCGAGGATGGGCGGCGGCCCGCCGTTGTGCGTGAAAATCCACTGTCGCCGCAAACCTTGCCCGCTGTCGATGCGCCGCGTCAGGAACGGGATAGCCGGCGTCCGGGCTTCACGCGTCAGGAGCGTGAAGTGGTCCGTCCGGTCGACGCGCCAAAAACACCGGAAATGCCGGTGGTGCGTGAAGAGCGGCGGCCGGCGGTGATGCGTGAGAACCCGTCGTTACCGTCTGCGGGTGGCGATATGCCGCGCCAGGATGGTGATAACCGGCGGCCGGGCTTCGTGCGTCCGGAGCGCGAAATCGCCCCTCCGGTAGACGCGCCGCGAACCCAGGAAATGCCGGTGGTGCGTGAAGAGCGGCGGCCGGCGGTTATACGTGAGAACCCGTCGTTACCGTCTGCGGGCGGCGATATGCCGCGCCAGGAGGGTGACAGCCGGCGTCCGGGCTTCATGCGTCAGGAACGTGAAGTCGCCCGTCCGGTCGACCTGCCGAGAATGCGGGAAATGCCCGTCGTTCGCGAAGAACGGCGGCCGCCCGTGGTGCGCGAGGCGCCGGCATTCCAGCCTGCTGCTGTCGAGCCGCAGGTTCGCCAGCGCGAAATCCAGCGTCCGGATTTTTCACGGCAGGAACGCGAGATGCCGCGCCCGGTCGACGTGCCGCGTCAGCGCGAAATGCCGCAGGCGGCACCGCAGCCGATGCGGGCACCGATGCCGCAGGCCGCGCCCGCCCCGGCCCGCGAAGCGCCGCCGGGCGACAAGCGTGGCGAACGTCGGCGCGAACGCGACGAGCGTTGATTGCATGAAATGAAAACCGGTCGGCCGTAGCGGTCGACCGGTAAAAAAGGCCGTTTTTACTTTTGCTTGTGACCGAGGCCGAGATAGGCCTCGATGACGCGCGGATCGGCGGCCAGTTCGGCGCTCGGGCCGGACAGCGAGACTTCGCCGGTTTCCAGCACGTAGCCGTAATCGGCGATCTGCAGCGCGGCGCGCGCGTTCTGCTCGACGAGCAGGATGGCGACGCCGGTCTGCTTGAGTTCGGCGATGATGCGGAAGATTTCCTTGATGATCAGCGGTGCCAGGCCGAGGCTGGGTTCGTCGAGCATCAAGAGCTTGGGCTTGGCCATCAGGGCGCGGCCCATCGCCAGCATCTGGCGTTCGCCGCCGGACAACGTGCCGGCGAGCTGGGCGCGGCGTTCTTCGAGACGCGGGAAGAGCTCGAAGACCTCGTCCATGGTTTCCATCTGGTCGCGGTGGCCGGTGCGGTAGCGGTCGAAGGCGCCGAGCAGCAGGTTGTCCTCGACGCTCATCTCGGCGAACAGCTCGCGCTTTTCCGGAACCAGCGTCATGCCCTGGCGGACCAGGGTTTCGACTTCGCGCTCGCGGCCCTGGGCGTGGCCCATGTAGACGATCTCGCCATCGGCCGGCAAGAGGCCCATCAGCGAGGCGAGCAAGGTGGTCTTGCCGGCGCCGTTCGGGCCGATCACGGTGACGATCTCGCCGCGCCGGATGGTCAGATTCACTTCGTGCAGCGCCTCGACCTTGCCGTAGGCGACGCGCAGGTTCTTCACGTCGAGGATGACCTCGTGGTCGTGCAGGTGTGCGTGCTTGCTCATCATTCAACTCCGCCGAGATAGGCTTCGAGCACCTTCGGGTCGCGCTGGACCTCTTCCGGCTTGCCCTCGGCGATCTTCTCGCCGAATTCCATGACCACGACGCGATCGGCCAGGCCCATGACGAAATCCATGTCGTGTTCGACGAGCAGGATGCCCATGCCTTCGGCGCGCAGTTTCTTGAGCAGTTCGCCGAGCGCGACCTTTTCCTGGTAACGCAGGCCGGCGGCCGGTTCGTCGAGGAGCAGCAGGCAGGGATCGGAAGCAAGGGCGCGGGCGATTTCGACGATGCGCTGCTGGCCGAGGGCCAGGCTACCGGCCGCATCGAACATGTGGTCTTTGAGGCCGACCCGTTCGATCTGGCGGGCGGCTTCGGCGAGCAGGCCTTGTTCTTCGGCGCGGTCGAGGCGCAAGGCCGCGGCCAGCACGCCCTTGTTGCCGCGCAGATGGGCGCCGATCGCGACGTTTTCGAGCACGCTCATGTTGCCGAGCAGGCGCACGTGCTGGAAGGTGCGGCTCATGCCGCGCCGGGCGATGTCGCGCGCCAGCAGCTTGCCGGTCGACTCGCCGAGGAAGGCGATTTTGCCGGAAGTGGCCGGGCTGACCGCCGAGATGCAGTTGAACATCGTGCTCTTGCCAGCGCCGTTCGGGCCGATCAGCGCCATCACCTCGCCCGCCTGCACCGACAGCGACATGTTGTTGTTGGCGACCAGGCCGCCGAAACGCTTGGTGACTTCCTCGGCCGTCAGCAGCACGGTGCCGGCAGCGGTAGCCGCGCGTTTGGGCAGCATTTCCGCCTGCGGTACGGCGCGTTGCAGCGAACGTGTCGGCAGGCGGCGCAGGATGACCGGCCACAGGCCGTCGCGCGCTTTCTGCAGGATCAGCACCATGGCGACGCCGAACACGATGATCTCGAAATTGCCGCTCTGGCCGAGAATCTGCGGCAGCCAGTCCTGCAGCCACTGCTTGAGGATGGTGATCAGGCTGGCGCCGAGCACGGCGCCCCAGACGTGGCCGATGCCGCCGACGACGCCCATGAACAGGTATTCGATGCCCTGCGCAATGGCGAACGGCGTCGGATTGACGAAGCGCTGCAGGTGCGCGTACAGCCAGCCCGAGATGCTGGCGAGCAGCGCGGCGATCAGGAAGATGACGATCTTGGTGTGCGGCGTATTGACGCCCATCGCCTCGGCCATCACGCTGCCGCCCTTGAGGGCGCGAATGGCGCGGCCCTGGCGCGAATCGAGCAGGTTGCGCACGGCCAGGATGGCGAGCAACACGAACAGCCAGATCAGGTAGAAAAATTCGCGGCCCGATTTCATGTCCCAGCCGAACAGCGAAACGGCCGGGATGCCGGTGATGCCGGTATGGCCGCCGAGCAATTCGAGATTGCCGAACAGGAAATACAGGCTGATGCCCCAGGCGATGGTGCCGAGCGGCAGGTAATGGCCGCCCATGCGCAAGGTGATGAAGCCGAGCAGAAAGGCGACGCTGCCGGTCAGGACAAGACCGATGAACAGGGTCGCCCACGGCGAGAAACCGTAGCTCGTGGTCAGGTAGGCGGTGGTGTAGGCGCCGAGCCCGACGAAAGCGGCCTGGCCGAACGAGGTCAGGCCGCCGACCCCGGTCAGCAGCACGAGGCCGACGACGACGACGGCGTAGAGGCCGATGTAGTTGAGCAGCGTGACGTGGAATTCGGGCAGGACCTGCGGCGCAATGCCGAGCAGGACGACGAAAATGGCGAGTGGGAGGTGGCGCATCACTCGGTCGCCTCCGAAAGATTGTGCATGATTGAAAATTCTGTTTGTCGGCGACAAGCGCGTTGCGCCGTACTCGCATCCCCGCCAAGCGGGGCCCCTGCTCGGTGGCGCATCACTCTTCCTCCTCCTCGACATGCTTGGAGGTCAATGAGCGCCACAGCAGCACCGGGATGATCAGCGTGAACACGATGACTTCCTTGAAGGCGCTGGCGTAGAACGACGAGTAGGATTCGAGCAGGCCGACCAGGATGGCGCCGAGGGCGGCGACCGGATAGGAGGCGAGGCCGCCGATGATGGCGCCGACGAAGCCCTTGAGGCCGATCAGGAAGCCGGAATCGTAGTAGATGGTGGTGATCGGCGCGATCAGGATGCCGGAGAAAGCACCGATCGCGGCCGCCAGCGTCAGGCACAGCTTGCCGGCGAGGGCGGGCGGGATGCCCATCAGGCGGGCGCCGGTGCGGTTCATCGCGGTGGCGCGCAGCGCCTTGCCGTAGATGGTGCGCTCGAAGAAGAAATAGAGGCCGATGATCAGCGCCGCCGAGGCGACCACGACCAGCACGGTCTGTCCTTGCAGCGGCGCGCCGGCCAGCTCGAAGCTGATTTCGGTGAACGGCGGTGTACGCGAGCCTTCGGCGCCGAAGAAGAGCAGGCCGAGACCGATCAACGCAACGTGCACGGCGACCGAGACGATCAGCAGCACGAGTACCGAGGCACTGGCCAGCGGCTGGAAGGCGAGGCGGTAGATCATCGGGCCGAGCGGCACGACGAGCAGCATGGCAATCACCACCTGCAGCCAGAGCGGCAGCTCGGTCGGTGGGATCGCGAACAAGCCGGCAGCAGCGAGCAGCGGCAGGCCGACATTGAAGATGAGCAGCGGCGGCAGCTTGGCGTAGCGTTTTTCGCGCAGCAGCTGAAAGCCGTCGAGCACGGCGATGGTCGCACCCAGCCCGACCAGCAGCCAGATGGTGCCCGGCACCTTGCCGGCCTGCAGCGAGGCAAGAGTCAGCGCGCCGTAGGCGACGAATTCGCCCTGCGGAATGAAAATGACGCGGGTGACCGCGAAGACCAGCACCAGCGCAAGCGCCAGCAGGGCGTAGATGGCCCCGTTGGTGATGCCGTCCTGGCCGAGAAGAAGAAGGATTTGAAGGTCCATGGCTTACCGATGACTGCTTGCCGGCGCCGGCCAAAATGCACCGCCGGCCGTGGAATCACGGCCGGCGGCGGGATTGGGCCAGCGTGGAGCGGCTAGATTATTTGACCAGTTTCCAGGCGTTGTTTTCGATGGTGGCCATGACGCGGGCGCGCTGGTCATAACCCTGGTGGTCGTTGGGCGTCAGGTTGAAGATGCCGTGGGCAGCCGGCAGGTTCCTGGTGCCTTCGATGGCGTCGCGCAGGGCGCGGCGGAACTCGACGCTACCCGGCTTGGCCTTCTTGAGGGCGACCGGAATGGCGCTGCCGAGCAGCACGCCGGCGTCCCAGGCGTGACCGCCGAAGGAGCTGACGCTGCCCTTGCCGTAGGCGGCTTCGTACTTGTTCACGTATTCCAGGGCCGATTTCTTGACCGGATTGTCGTTCGGCAACTGGTTGGCGATGACCATCGGGCCGACCGGCAGGAAGGCGCCTTCGACATCCTTGCCGCCGACGCGCAGGAAGTCGTTGTTGGCGACACCGTGCGTTTGATAGATCAGGCCCTTGTAGCCCTTTTCCTTGAGCGCCTTCTGCGGCAGCACGGCCGGCGTGCCGGCGCCGCCGACCAGGATGGCATCCGGCTTTGCAGCCATGATCTTGAGGATCTGGCCGGTCACCGAGGTGTCGTTGCGCTGGTAGCGCTCGCTGGCGACGATCTTCAGCTTGCGGGCTTCGGCGATCTTGGCGAACTCCTTGTACCAGCCTTCGCCGTAGGCATCGGCAAAGCCGATGAAGGCGACCGTCTGCACATTCTTATCGGTCATGTGCTGGACGATGGCGGTCGCCATGTGCGCGTCGTTCTGGGCCGTCTTGAAGACCCACTGGCGCTTGGCATCCATCGGTTCGACGACGATTGCCGAGCCGGCCATGGAAATCATCGGTGTTTCGTTGTCGACCGCTACGTCCATCATGGCCAGCGAGTTCGGCGTCGTGCTCGAACCGATCACGACATCGACCTTGTTTTCGCTGATCAGCTTCTTGATGTTCTTGGCGGCGGCGGTCGGGTCGGTGGCGTCGTCGAGGATGATGTAATTCACCTTCTGGCCGCCGATACTGGCCGGCAGCAGGGCAATCGTGTTCTTTTCCGGGATGCCGAGCGAGGCAGCCGGGCCGGTGGCTGAAACGGAAACGCCGACATTGATGTCAGCGAAGGCGGCGGCAGAAAATGCAGCGAGAACAGCCAGAGCCAGCTTTTTGGACATGATTTGCTCCATGGACGGATGTCGAAAGGTCGAAATTTTAACACGGTAGCGGCCGGACTCCTGCCCGGCCGCGCCTTGGCGGGGATAGGCGTTGCTATTTCGCCAGCTTCCAGGCGCCGTCCTGGATGTTGACCATGACGCGGGCGCGCTGGTCGAAGCCGAGGTGGTCGGTCGGGCTCATGTTGAAGACGCCATGTGCGGCCGGCAGGTTCCTGGTCGCTTCCAGCGCATCGCGCAGCGCCAGGCGGAACTCGCGGCTGCCCGGCTGGGCCTTTTTCAGCGCCGCCGGGATGGCATTGCCGAGCAGCAGGCCGGCATCCCAGGCATAGCCGCCGAAGGCGCTGATGCTGCCCTTGCCATGCACGGCTTCGTACTTGCTGACATATTCGCTGGCGGCCTTCTTGACCGGATTGTCGGCCGGCAGTTGCGCCGCGACCAGTACCGGGCCGGTCGGCAGCACCGTGCCTTCGCAATCCTTGCCGCAGACGCGCAGGAAGTCGTTGTTGGCGACGCCGTGCGTCTGGTAGATCAGGCCCTTGAATCCCTTTTCCTTGAGCGACTTCTGCGGCAGCGCGGCCGGCGTGCCGGCGCCACCGATCAGGATCGCATCCGGTTTGGCGGCAAGCAGCTTGAGGACCTGGCCGGTGACGCTGGTGTCGGTGCGGTTGAAGCGCTCGTTGCCGACCAGCTTGAGCTTGCGCACCTCGGCCAGCTTCGAGAATTCGTTCCACCAGCCTTCGCCGTAGGCGTCGGAAAAGCCGATGTAGGCAACGCTCTTCACGTTGTTGCTGGTCATGTGCTCGATGATCGCCGTGGACATCTGTGCGTCGTTCTGCGGCGTCTTGAATACCCAGCGCCGCTTGTCGTCCATCGGCTCGACGATGCGTGCCGAGGCGGCGAGCGCGATCATCGGCGTTTCGTTTTCGGCGGCGACGTCGATCATGGCCAGCGCATTGGGCGTCGTCGTCGAACCGATCACGACATCGACCCGGCTCTCGCTAATCAGTTTCTTGGTGTTCTTGACCGCCGTGGTCGTGTCGGAAGCATCGTCGAGCACGATGTAATTGATCTTCTGGCCGGCGATGGTTTTCGGCAGCAGCTCGATGGTGTTCTTTTCCGGAATGCCGAGCGAGGCGGCCGGCCCGGTCGCCGACAGGGTCACGCCGACATTGATGTCGGCCAGGGCGTTGGCGGCAAGTGCGGCGAGCAGTGTGGCGAGCAATTTTTGCTTCATTTTGTCTCCCTATGGTGAATTTATTCTGTAAAGGTGAAAACAGTATGCCCTGCCGGCTTTTCCCGCAAGTCGCCAGCGCCATGCCTCATGCTAAAGTCGGCGTTTTCTGCACAACAGGTTCTGCCATGTTCTCTGGAATCATCGCGGCGGTTGGCCGCATCACCCATCTGACGCCGCGCGAAGTCGGCTACCGCCTGACCGTCGACGCCGGCAAGCTCGACCTCGGCGAAGTCCAGTTCGGCGACTCGATCGCCCACAACGGCGTCTGCCTGACCGTGGTTGCCCGCGAAGGCAATCAGTTCATGGTCGATGTCTCGCCCGAGACGCTGTCCTGTACCGTCGGCCTCGACGCGCCCGGCCCGGTCAACCTGGAAAAAGCCCTGCGTTTGAACGATGTCATCGGCGGCCACCTGGTTTCCGGTCACGTCGACGGCGTCGGCGAAGTGCTGCGCTTCGACCCGGTCGGCGATAACCGCCTGCTCGAAATCCGCGCCCCGAAAGACATCGCCAAGTTCATTGCACGCAAGGGCTCGATCACCGTCAATGGCACCAGCCTGACGACCAATGACGTGAATGGCACTGACTTCACCATCAACCTGATCCCGCACACGCTGGAAAACACCACGCTGCAGTACCTGCAGGCGGGCAGCCGGGTCAATCTCGAGATCGACCTGCTCGCCCGCTACTGCGAGCGCCTGCTCAGCGCCGACAAGGCGGACTGAGGCAAGGTGGCCGGTCTTCCGCGCGCCAGCGGTCGACCGGCAAAAAAGCGCATTTTTCCCGGCCAGCGGCGAGCCGATCCGAGTTTTTCTACGGATTTGCCGGGGTGCGCCGGCCCGCTGTTTTCTGCGACAATTTGCCACACCCGTTGCTTGGCTTCGACCCCTTAGAATCGGCCTGCCCCGGATCCCGGCCTGGCCGGGTTTTGTTCATTTCACCGATTGCCCGCTACCGTGACTGCCGTTTCGCTGCCCCCGCTGGATCGTTCCGAAGTCAAGGCGACGCCCGGCGAACGCCTGATCAACGGGCTGGTCGTGCTGGCGCTGCATCTGCTGCTGCTCTACGCGGCGCTTTATGTCTCGGTGAAGAACGAACTGGTCGAGTTGCCGACCAGCATCAGCGTCCGCCTCCTGCCCATGCTCGAGGAACGCAAGCCCGATCTGCCGGCCCGCCCCTTGCCGCCGCCACCGAAGGCGGTGCCGCAGGTGCACAAGCCGGTGCAGGCGGCGCCGGTCCTTGCTGTCGAAACGCCGATGGCAGCGCCGGCGACCTTTGTTGTCGCGCCACAGCCACCGGCCCCGCCCGCGCCGCCGGTGATTGCGCCGCCGGCGCCGGTTGCCGTTGTCGCAGCCCGTTTCGATGCCGATTACCTGCATAATCCGAAGCCGGTGTATCCGGCAATTTCGCGGCGCAATGGCGAAGAGGGCAAGGTTTTGTTGAAGGTCCGGGTCAGCCCGCAAGGCGCGGCGCTGGATGTGGCGGTGTCGCGTTCCAGCGGTTTCAGCCGTCTGGACACGGCGGCGCTCGATGCCGTGACGCGCTGGCGCTTCGTGCCGGCCCGGCGCGGCGACGAAGCAGTTGAATCCTCGGTGATCGTGCCGGTCACCTTCGCGCTAGAGTAAGGAAAGGAAAAGCATGGAATCGCAAATGGGCCTGGCCCACTTCTGGGGGCAGGGCGATCTGGTCACCCACACCACGGCAGTCATTCTGGCGCTGTTGTCGCTGGCCTCCTGGTCGGTGATCGTCAGCAAGCTGATGTCCTTGTGGCGGGCTTCGCGGCTGCAGGAGCGGGCGCTGAGCGGGTTCTGGAATGCCGATTCCCTGCCCGAGGCACTCGAAGGTTTGCGCCGCGACGATGTCTCCGGTGTGTTTTCCGGTCTGGCGCTGACTGGCGCGCATGCCGCCCAGGCGCACCAGCAGAATGCGGCGCGCGGCATCGGCGCCGGCGTCAATGCCAGCGAGTTCGTGACGCGGGCGATGCGCTCGCACATCGTCAATACCCAGGCCCGCAACGAGCGTGGCCTGACCTTTCTCGCTTCAGTCGGCTCGACTGCTCCCTTCATCGGCCTGTTCGGTACGGTGTGGGGCATCTACCACGCGCTGGTCAGCCTGTCCGGCGCGACGCAGGTGGTACTCGACAAGGTCGCCGGGCCGGTTGGCGAGGCGCTGATCATGACCGCCGCCGGCCTGTTTGTCGCGATTCCGGCGGTGCTCGCCTACAACGCGTTCACCCGCGCCAATCGCCTGGTCGCGGTGCAACTCGACGGCTTCGCGCACGACCTGCATGCCTACCTGACGACCGGCGTGCGCGTTGGCGGCAATGCCAACCTGGTCAGTCTCGACGCCGCGCGCGGCAACCGGCAGGGCTGAGC
Organism: Quatrionicoccus australiensis; assembly: GCF_020510425.1. Classification (NCBI taxonomy): domain Bacteria; kingdom Pseudomonadati; phylum Pseudomonadota; class Betaproteobacteria; order Rhodocyclales; family Azonexaceae; genus Quatrionicoccus; species Quatrionicoccus australiensis. Next base: position 1,981,348 of record NZ_JAHBAH010000001.1, on the reverse strand, counting down.
CATGGCATTCGGCAGCTTCGACGAGAGCAGCAGTGGCCAGCCGATGGCCGAGATCAACACGACGCCGCTGGTCGACGTGATGCTCGTCCTGCTCGTCATCTTCATCATCACCGCGCCGCTCTTTCACCAGGCGGTGCCGATCGACCTGCCGCAGGTCAGCGCGACCAAGCTGGAAGACAAGCCGGTCGTCATCCAGCTGGCGATCGATGCCGACGGCAATATTTTCTGGGATGGCGCGGCCATGGCGCGGGCCGATCTCGATGCCCGCTTCGCCGAAGCCAGTGCGCGCCAGCCGGAACTGCACCTGCGCGCCGATCGCGGCGTGCGCTACGAAAAGGTGGCTGACGTGATGGCCGCGGCGCAGCGCGCCCACATCGTCAAGATTGCATTTCTGACCGATCCGGCGCGTTGACCGCTGGGATCAGGCTTGCGCCTGATCGTCGGGGCTGCAGTGGCGGTGGATGACTTCCAGCATGTTATCGGCGCGGAAGGGCTTGGCGATGAAATCGTCCATGCCGGCGGCCAGGCAGTTGTCGCGGTCGGCGCTCATGGCATTGGCGGTGAGTGCGATGATCGGCAGGCGCGGCCGGCCGGATTCGCTTTCCCGCACGCGTAGCTGGCGGGTCGCTTCGAGGCCGTCCATGTTGGGCATCTGCATGTCCATCAGGACCAGGTCGAACTGCTCGGCCGCACAGGCGGCCAGTGCCTGTAGTCCATCTTCGGCAAGGATGACTTCACACCCGAATTTTGCGAGCAATTTCTTGCCGAGGATCTGGTTGACCGGTGTGTCTTCGACGAGAAGGATTTTTTTGCCGGCCAGGCTGTGGTTCGGCAACGATGTGATCGTCGGAGTGCTGGCCGCGGTGTGTGGCGTTTCGGTCAGCCGGCAGCAGATCGAAAAGTGGAAAGTGCTGCCCTGGCCGGGCTGGCTGACGACATCGATTTCGCCGCCGAGCAGCTTGACCAGGCGGCTGACAATCGCCAGGCCGAGGCCGGTGCCGCCGTACTTGCGCGTGGTTGAGCTCTCCGCCTGGGAAAACGGGGCAAAGATCATTTCCTGCTTGTTGCCCGGAATGCCGATGCCGGTGTCGACGACGGAAAAGTGCAGTTCCAGCGCGTCGACCGTTGCCAGCGGTTCAGCCCGAACCTTGATGCTGACACTGCCGTGCTCGGTGAATTTCAGGGCGTTGCCAACCAGATTGCTCAGTATTTGCCGCAAGCGCACCGGGTCGCTGACGACCTGTCCGGGCAGCGTGTTGTCGGCCTGCCAGCCAAGCGACAGACCTTTTTCGCTGGCCTGGGCCGAGTAGATTCCGACCATGCTGTCGAGCATTTCAGTCAGGTTGAGCGAGACCGCTTCGACGCCAAGCTGGCCGGCATCGATCTTGGAGAAATCGAGGATGTCGTTGAGCACGCGCAGCAGGCTTTCGCCCGACAGCTTGACCCAGGTCAGGTATTCGCGCTGCTCGGCGGTCAACTCGGTGGATAGGGCCAAATCGGTCATGCCGAGAATGCCGTTCATCGGTGTGCGGATTTCGTGGCTGACGGTGGCCAGGAAAGCGGTTTTTTCGCGGGCACCGGCTTCGGCGGCCTGGGCCAGGCGCTTTTCCTCGTCGCGCGCTTCGGTCAGCTCGCGAATCCGTTCGGCGATGGCGCGCGACATCGCATTGAAGGTCGCACCCAGGCGCCCGACCTCGTCATTGCCTTCCGGCACCGGCGGCGGCGTCAGGTTGCCGGCGGCGACTGCCCGGCTGGCCAGGGTCAGCGCACTCAGGTGGCGGGTCAGGAAATAACCGAGCAGGGCCATCAGTCCTGCCGAGAGAATGATTTCGAGCAGCGCGATGCCGACTCCCTGCTTGAACAGCTGGCCGTGTGCCTGGATGATCTGTTTGAGACTGAGGCCGAAATGCAGGATGGCGAGTTTCTGGCCATAGGCGTCGACCGGAATCATCACGTCATAGCGTGGCGACGCCTTTTCGTTGTCGAAGAGACGGAATTCCTGGTCCGGCAGCGGCAGGTCCTGATCGGCCGGCCAGCCACTGCTGGCCAGGCGTTTGCCGCTGATATCGGTGACGGCAACGTAGTCGATGCCATCGACTGCCGAACTCTCGTCGAGTACGGCCTGCACGGTCGCGTAATCGCGCTGGGCGAGCGGCGCGACGATGGCGGCGATCAGCACCGGCGCGATCTGCTCGGCATGTACCTTGGCCTGGGTGCCCATGTTGTCGGTGAGCAGGCGCAGGCTGTTGGCGACTAGCAGCGTCAGCATCAGCGCTTCGACGGCAATGGCCACGAGCAGCAGTTTTCCCCGAACCGTATGCAGGGGGAGGAAATGCATCATTTGCCCTTGAGAATCTGCCGGGTTTCCGCCGCGTAGGGTTCCATCGCTTCGAGTTCTTTCGGACGCAGCTTGCGATAGCCTTCCAGCTTGTTCTGCTCAAAATATTTGCGGCCCTCTTCCGAGTCGGCGAATGACCACAAGGCCGCTTCGACCTTGGCTTGCTGACCGCTCTGCCGCTTGTTGAGCAGATAGACGCGGCCGGCCATGGCCTCGCTTTCGGCCACGATGCGCAGCGCCTCCTGCTGCTCGGCCGGAAGTTTCTGGAAGTTGGCCAGCGAGGTGAAGGCCAGCGCGGCATCGCCGGCCAGCACCTGGCGGCTGACGCTGTCGGCCGCCGACACGTAACGCACGGTCAACTCCTTGATGTTGTTGCTTTTCAGCCAGCGCACGCCCCACAGTGAAACCAGCGAGGTGGGTGACAGGGCGAGCACGGTTGCACCGTTAAGATCGCTCGGCTTGCGGTACTTGTTGTCCTTTGCCACCAGGGCGACGGCCTTGAAATCGGCCTTGTAGGTGAGCAGCGGCAGATAGCCGGCGTCGGTCTGGTAGAGACGCGCCTGGTGACCGGTCGTGACGGCAATGTCGTATTCCTGGTTCAACGCACGGCGCCCGAATTCCGTGAAGTCGGGTGCGGTCTGGATGTCGACCGGCTGACCCAGGGTGCGCTCGAGATGGTGGCGTAGCGGCTGGTACATTTCGAGAATTACCCGGGCGCTGGTGTGCGGTGCAATGCCGACCTTGAAGGTGTTGCCCTGGGCATGGGCGGTGGAAGTAAATAGGCTGGCTGAGAGCAGGAGCAGCCCGAATATTTTCTTGGTATGCATGGTGATGACTCAGCTATTGAGTTTTTCAAGCGCTTCGCGCAACTTGGCCGGCTCGTCGAGGCGGAGCATGCGGCGTACTGCGGGGGTGAGCTCGTTGACTTCGGATTTGAGGACGTGACTCTTGACTTGCAGGATCTGCGACGGGTGCATCGAGAAAATGCGCAGGCCCATGCCGAGCAGCAGGCGGGTCAGCGCGGTATCGCCGGCCATTTCGCCGCACACCGAAACCGGGATGCCGACCTTTTCGGCGCTCGCCAGCGTATGCGCGATCAGCATCAGCACCGCCGGGTGCAGCGGGTCGTAGAGGCTGGCGACCTGTTCGTCGGAACGGTCGATCGCCAGGGTGTACTGGATCAGGTCGTTGGTGCCGATCGACAGGAAGTCGAGGCGGCGCAGGAACAGGCCGACCGCCAGGGCGGCGGCCGGAATCTCGATCATGCCGCCGACCTGGATGTTCTCGTCGAAGCTGATTTTCTCGCCGCGCAGGCTGGATTTGGCCTGCTCGAGCGCGGCCAGCGTCTGGTCGATCTCGTGGGCGTGCGCCAGCATCGGGATGAGCAGCTTGATCGGACCGTATTTCGAGGCGCGCAGGATGGCCCGCAACTGCGTCTGGAACATGCGCGGCTCGGCCAGGGACAGGCGGATGGCACGGCGACCCAGTGCCGGGTTGGTGTGCACGCGGTCGTTGGCGTTGTTGTCGGGACGGATGTCCTTGTCGTTGCCGAGGTCGAAGGTACGGATGGTGACCGGGCGGCCGGCCATGCCCTTGACCACCTTCTTGTAGGCCTCGAACTGTTCCTGCTCGTCCGGCATGTCGCCACGGTCGAGGAAGAGGAATTCGGTACGGAACAGACCGATGCCCTCGGCGCCGGCGGCGAGCGAAATCGGCACGTCGCCCGGCAGCTCGATGTTGGCGAACAATTGCACGTCCACGCCGTCGAGGGTCTGCGACTTGGCGGTAATCAGGCGCTTGAGCTTGGAGCGCTCAAGCTCGATCTGGTTCTTGCGCAGCAGGTATTCTTCAAGGACGCGCGGGTCCGGATTGACGATGACGACGCCGCGCGTGCCATCGACGATGATCTGTTCGCCGTCGCGGATCAGCGAGCGGGCATTCTCCATGCCGACCACCGACGGGATCGCCAAGCTGCGGGCGAGAATGGCGGTGTGCGAGGTGGCGCCGCCGACATCGGTGATGAAGGAGGCGAAACGGTGGTCCTTGAAGGCAATGACATCGGCCGGCGACAGATCGTGCGCGACGACGATGCGGCTTTCTTCCTTGACGCCCTTGGCCGGTTTGAGCACCGCCTTGCCGGGGCGGCCGAGCAGTTCCTTGATGACGCGCTCGACGACCTGGACGACGTCGAACTTGCGCTCGCGCAGGTAGGGGTCGTCAAACTGTTCGAACTGTCCGACCAGGTGCTCCATCTGCTGCACCAGCGCCCACTCGGCATTGCAGCGCCGCTCGCGGATGATCTCGCGCGGCTTGTCGACCAGCTCCGGGTCTTCCAGGAACATGGTGTGGATATCGATGAAGGCGGCGAGTTCGGCCGGGGCGTGCTCGGTGGTTTCCTTCATGGTCAGCAGTTCGCTCTTGACCAGTGCGACGGCGGCTTCGAAGCGGGCAATTTCCTTGTCGACCATGCGCGGTGCGATGGTCAGGTGCGATACTTCCAGCGTTGCGTGCGACATCAGCATCGCCCGACCGATGGCGATGCCGCCTGAAACACCGAGACCGTGCAGGGTAAAGCTCATGGCGCCTTACTCCCCTTCGCCGAAGTAGTCGGCAATCAGCGCGAGCAGCGCGGCCATGGCTTCGGTCTCGTCGGCGCCGTCGGTTTCCAGCGTTACTTTCGAGCCCTTGCCGGCAGCCAGCATCATCACGCCCATGATGCTCTTGGCGTTGATGCGGCGGCTGCCCTTGCTCATCCAGACTTCGCACTGATACTTGCCGGCGAGCTGGGTCAGCTTGGCGGAGGCGCGGGCATGCAAACCCAGCTTGTTGATGATTTCGGCTTCCGTGGTCTGCATTTCAGTATTCCTGCATGTTGATGACGCCGTCGCGGCCGCCGCTGGTGGCGCGCGTCAGCAGGGTTTCCATGCCCTTGTCGCGGTAGGTCAGGGCGCGCAGCAGCATTGGCAGATTGACGCCGGCGATGCCTTCAATCCGACCCGGTTCGAGCAGCTTGAGTGCGAGATTGGCCGGGCTGGCGCCGAAGATGTCGGTGAGTACCAGTACGCCCTTGCCGTTATCGACCAGTTGCAGCATCTGGCGGGCCAGCGGCAGGAGGTCGAGCGGATCGTCCTGGGCGGCAACGCCGAGCTGGTTGAGCTGGACCGGGCGCTTGTTGAGGACGTGGCAGGCGTTCTGGACGAGAGCCTCGCCGTAGCTGCCGTGGGTGATGAGTAGAATTCCGATCATGCGTCGGATTCTACCGCCCTTTTTCAGCGTCGGCTGACGATCAGGATACCGACCACGACAAGGGCGGCACCGGCCATCTGGGCCAGCGAAATGTGCTCGTCGAGAAGCAGCCAGCCGAAGGCGATGGTGAGCAGCGGTCCGACCATGCCGTAGAGTGAGGCCTGGCCGGCGCCGATGCGGCGGATCGCTGCCGATTGGGCAAAAACCGGCACGATGGTGGCGAACACCGCCATCGCCAGACCCCAGCCGTAGACCGGCCAAGGCTGGATGAAGGCGGTCAACGGCTGGACAAGGGCAAAATGCAGCAGGGTGACGGCCGACGACATCAACATCGCCAGCGCCGAGAAGCGCATTGCCCCGAGGCGGGCGATCATCGGGCCGCTGCCCGACAGGTAGATGGCGTAGGAGATGCTGGAGCCGAAGACCAGCGCGCCGCCGAGCCAGACATCGCGCGCCTCGTTCAGGCCGAGGTCGTGCATGAACGCAAAGCCGATGCCGCAATAGCAGAGCACGACGGCAATGCCTTCGCGGCGCGAGAACGGTTTGCCCTGGAAGAGTATGCCGATCAGGATGGTCAGCGTTGGGTAGGTGAACAGGATCAGGCGCTCGAGCCCGGCCGAGATGTAGGACAGGCCCAGGAAATCGAGAATGCTGGCGCCGTAGTAGCCGCAGCAGCCGAGCAGGAAGAGTTTGCCCCAGTCGCCGCGGCTGAGGCTGGCGCCGGCTTTCTGGCCGGCCAACCCGACCCAGAGAAAGACCGGCAGCGCGAATCCCATGCGCAGCGCGAGCAGCGTGATCGCGTCGACGCCGTACGGATAGGCCAGCTTGACGAAGATCGCCTTCATCGAGAAACCGAAGGCGGCAAGCAGGGCGAGGCCCGCACCGAGGGCGGCATGGCTGGGCTGGGCGTTCGATTTTGGCAAAGTCGTTCTCGTGGATTGCAGTCAGGTGGTCATTGAATACGCCACACAGACGCTTGGCAATTGCTAATATCCAAAGCGAGCATTCGTTGGAGACGAAACCATGTATTACGACCTGCCCGATCTGCGCCTGGTCGCCGCGATCGCCGACAGCGGCAGCCTGACGCGTGGCGCGGCGCGCGTGCATCTCGCGCCCTCCTCGGCCAGCCATCGCCTGACCCAGCTCGAAGCGGCGCTGGGCGTGCCGCTGTTCAGCCGGCATGCGCGTGGCCTGGCACCGACGCCGGCCGGCGAGTCGCTGTTGCGCCACGCGCGCCAGGTTTTCGCCCAGCTCGAACAGATGCATGCCGACCTGGCACCCTACGCCAGCGGTCTCAACAGCCAGGTCACGGTGTTTGCCAACACCAATGCGATCAACTGCTTCCTGCCCGAGGATCTCGGCGATTTCCTGCGCGATCAGCCACGCATCCGGGTCAGCCTGGAAGAACAGCCGAGTCCGGCGATCATCCAGGCGGTGGCGGCCGGCCAGGTCGAGATCGGCGTCGTCGCCGCGGCGGGCAAGCCGGCCGGACTGGAAACCCTGCCCTACCGGCGCGACCGCCTGGTCCTCGTGGTGCCGGCGGCACATCCGCTGGCGGCGCGCGCGGCCGTGGATTTTGCCGAGGTGCTCGCTGAGCCCTTCGTCTGCCTGCACGCCGGCAGCGCCATCCACACCTTCATGATGAACGCCGCCGCCCAGCTCGGCGGCAGTCTCGATGTGCGCATCCAGGTGCGCAGTTTCAATGCCGTCTGCCGCATGGTCGCGGCTGGTGTCGGGATCGGCATGGTGCCGCGCTCGGCAGCGCCCGGCGTAGCGGTCGACGCGATAAAAACGGTCGAAATCAACGATGCCTGGGCGCCGCGCGACCTGCAGCTGTGCGTGCGTTCGCGCGCCGCGCTGAGCCCGGCGGCAAGCGCCCTGTTCGAGCATCTCGCCGGCAAGGGCGCTGCCGGCTAGGCGGGCTGCGGAAAAGCCGCGAATTTATTTAACATTGCCGTCGCAACATCGCTGCCGCCGGCCAACAAAAATACAGGGGCCGGCTTCATGATTCTGTGAGGAATTAGATGTCTTTCATGCCATGGACGGATGCCCTCGCAATGGGCATCCAATCCATCGATAACCAGCATCGCTGGTTGGTCGATGCCACCAACCGCCTGCATGCCGAAATCAGCAAGACGGCGCCCGAGCGTAGCGTGCTCGGCGAGATTCTCGAGGGCCTGGTCGATTACACGATGAACCACTTCGTGCTTGAGGAAGAGTTGTTCGAGCGCTTGGGCTATCCGGAAATGCCCGCCCACAAGGTCGAGCACGACGCGTTCACGGCGAGTGCCATGCAGTTGCTGCTGCAGTTCGAGAGCGGAGAAAGTGTCGGTCCGCCGGTCCTCGACTTCCTCAAGGAGTGGTTGCTGCACCACATCCTCAAGGTGGACCGCGCCTACGCGCCTTTTCTCAAGGCGGCCGGCGTTTCCTGAGCCGCTTCGGCTAGAGCGGCCGCTTGACGGTCAGGGCGCCGCGGATCTGGCCCTTGGTATAGCCGGTGGCCTGGTCGTGCGGGTAGCTCTCCGCCAGTTTGGCCTTGAGGCCTGCGTCCAGGCTCTCGGCCGGGCCGTGGCACTTGAGGCAGACATCGCCGGTCGGCAGCGCCTTCATGTAGCGCAGCACGGGCTTGCCGTCGAGCGTGACAATCTCGCTCTTTTCCAGGGTTTCCGGCTTTTCGCCATGTGCGGCGCGGATGTTGAAATCGGCGAGGACGCGGGCTTCCCAGAGATCGGGCGTGCCGCGTTCGGCATTGCGGCTCTTCAGGCTGACGCGGCGGATGTCCCAGCCGGTTTCCTTGCGTTTTTGCGCGATCAGTTCCGGCGCCTGTTCCTTGCAAACCGGAATCGCGCCGGCCACGCCCTTGTCGGCCACCGCTTCCTGCATGGCGTTGACGACCTTGGGCACGACCGGCAGCACGGCCTTCTTCGTTTCTGCGGTCAGGGCGGCAATATCCTGGGCCAGGGCGGGCAAGGCGGCGAGCAGCAGGCTGAGCGGGAGAAGCTTTTTCATGGCGGAGTCCGTTTGAAAATTAGAGAATGCTTATATTAAGCGTTTGTCCGCCGTGCCGGCAAAAGAAAACGGCACGGAAAACTCCGTGCCGTCGCAGCCTCGGGTTGCGCGAAGCCGGCTCAGAGCAGTTCCAGCAACTCGCCGGCCGGTGCCCAGGTGCATTGGTTGGGTTTGAGGTTGCTGTCCTTGCCGGCAAAAAAGGCACCTTCGAGTTGTTCGCTGGCGAAGAAGAACAGGCCGCCGGCGGATTTGAGCCTGGCGACAATGTCCTTCGATTTCATGCCGCGCGCCAGCAGGAATGCGTAGGCCGGCACGCACCAGCGTTCGCCACGGAAGGTCCATTGCTCCCATGGCATGCCGACATCCGGCTTGCCGGTTTCTCCTGTGGGTATCGGGTTGGCGCCGCTTGTCTTGATCAGTTTGAGGAACCAGTCCTTTTTCACCTTGCTGCCCGGGCAGGATTTGCGTGTGGTCGGGTCGTCGCGGTGGAACAGGATGCTCTCGGCGTTGACCTTGAGTCCCAGCCAGCTGCTCAGGGCGCTGCAGCTTGCCGCCGCAGTCTGCCAGCAGGCGAGGCCGCGGCCGCTCAGCGGGTCTTCCGTGTCGTAGTCACCGAGCACTTCGATGCCGATCGCCGAACTGTTGAAACTGACCGCATGCACGCCTTTTTTCTGCAGGTCGCACATGCCGAAGATTTCGTCATCGTCGATGAACAGGTGCGGTCCGGCGCTCCAGTGTTTCTCGTTCTGGTAAAAGTCGCGCAGGTTGCGGATGTGCTGCAGCAGAAAGCCGCGTGGTCGCTGGGCAAGCGACGGGGCGCCGGTGTGATGCAGGGTGATCGCCCGGCACCAGGCGGGCGGCTCAATGCTTGCGAGATATTCGACCAGTGAATCAGGGGTCCAGACCAGACCGACATTTTCGTATGCCATGGTGTCATCTCCTTGGGTCAGTGTGCTCCTCAACCCAAGGTAGATGGCGCGCCGGCAATGTCAAGGTCATTCCGGCGGCTTGCTTTACGCAAGACAGAAGGGCGGTGAAAACCGCCCTTTTTTCAGCGTCGACCGCCGAGGATGGAGCCGAGCACGCCGCGCAGGATCTGCTTGCCGAGTTCGCGCCCGACCGTGCCGGCCATGCCGCGCGCGGCACTCTTGGCGGCCGCCTCGATCATGCCTTCACGCTTGCCGCCGCGCGGGCCGGTGCTGCCGCCGAGCATTTCGCCGATGCTGTCGAGGATGCCGCCACCGGAAGCTTCGGGCGCCGGGGCGCTTTGTCGCGGCTGCGGGCTGGCGGTCGGTCGGGCCTGACCGGCATGGTTGCCCCAGTCGTCGACATCCGGGGCGGCGTTGCCGGCCGGCGGCGCGGGAATCGCACCGGGGGCCGGCTGCTGGGCGGCCGGTTTGCCGCGCAGGATTTCGTAGGCTGATTCGCGGTCGACCGTCTGGCCGTAGGTGGCGAGCAGCGGCGAAGCCTGGATCATCGCCTGGCGTTCGGCGGCCGTCAGAGGACCGAGGCGCGAGGCGGGCGGGAAGATGGTGCTGCGTTCGACCATGCTCGGCCGGCCCTTCTCGTCGAGGAAGGAGACCAGCGCCTCGCCGACGCCGAGTTCGGTGATCACGGTGGCGGCATCGAATTTCGGATTGGCGCGCATGGTCTGCGCCGCTGCCTGCACGGCCTTCTGGTCGCGCGGCGTAAAGGCACGCAGCGCGTGCTGGACGCGGTTGCCGAGCTGGCCGAGGATCTTTTCCGGTACGTCGAGCGGGTTTTGCGTGACGAAATAGACGCCGACGCCCTTGGAGCGGATCAGCCGGACGACCTGCTCGACCTTGTCGGTCAACGCTTGCGGTGCATCGGAAAAGAGCAGGTGGGCCTCGTCGAAGAAGAAGACCAGCTTGGGCTTGTCGAGGTCGCCGGCTTCCGGCAGTTGCTCGAACAGTTCGGAGAGCAGCCAGAGCAGGAAGGTGGAGTAGAGGGCCGGCGACTGCACGAGCTTCTCGGCGGCGAGCACGTTGATCACGCCGCGGCCGTTGGCATCGACCTGCATCAGGTCGTTGATGTCGAGCATCGGCTCGCCGAAGAAGACGTCGCCGCCCTGCTCTTCGAGCGTCAGCAGGCCGCGCTGGATGGCGCCGATCGAAGCGGCCGAGACATTGCCGTATTCGGTGGTGAATTCCTTGGCGTTTTCGCCGACGTACTGAATGCTGGCGCGCAGATCCTTGAGGTCGATCAGCAGCAGGCCCTTGTCGTCGGCGATCTTGAAGACCAGTTGCAGCACGCCGGTCTGCGTGTCGTTCAGATTGAGCAGGCGGGCGAGCAGCAGCGGCCCCATGTCGGAAATGGTGGCGCGCACCGGCACGCCGCCCTGGCCGAAGACATCCCAGAAGGCGACCGGATTGGCATAGGGGGCGAAGCCTTCGAGACCGAGTTCGGCGAGGCGCGCTTCCAGCTTCGGGGTAACCGTGCCGGCGGCGCCCATGCCCGACAGGTCGCCCTTGACGTCGGCCATGAAGACCGGCACGCCGGCAAACGACAGGCGTTCGGCAATCGACTGCAGGGTGACGGTCTTGCCCGTGCCGGTGGCGCCGGTGATCAGCCCGTGCCGGTTGGCCATCTGCGGCAGCAGCGCCGGATAGCTGTCTTCGGACTTGGCAAGGTACAGGGGCTCGGACATGGCAACAGACTCCTCGTGAATGATTTTCACATTCTAGCAATGCCGGCGCTGCCAATTGTCAATGAAGGTAAAACGGCCGCGTGCATGCCGTTCTGACGGGAAACGCCGCTGCAGGTAAAATGCCGCCTTCTTTGTTTATTGCAGTGAGAAAAGCATGGCAGGTCATAGTAAATGGGCCAATATCCAGCACCGTAAGGGTCGCCAGGACGAGAAGCGCGGCGCCGCCTTCTCCAAGATTGCCAAGGAAATCACCGTGGCCGCCAAGATGGGCGGCGGCGACAGCAACTTCAACCCGCGTCTGCGCGTCGCGATCGACAAGGCCAAGGGCGTCAACATGCCCAAGGACAAGATCGATACCGCGATCAAGAAAGGTACGGGCGAACTCGAAGGCGTCGAATACATCGAGATCCGCTACGAAGGCTACGGCATCGGTGGCGCGGCGATCATGGTCGACTGCCTGACCGACAACAAGGTGCGGACGGTGGCCGAAGTGCGCCACGCGTTTTCCAAGTTTGGCGGCAACATGGGTTCGGACGGCTGCGTGGCCTTCCAGTTCAAGCATTGCGGCCAGATCCTGTTCGCGCCGGGCACCGACGAAGCGGCGCTGATGGATGCGGCGATCGAAGCCGGTGCCGAGGATGTGGCGACCAACGACGACGGCTCGATCGAAGTGATCACCGCGCCGAACGACTACATCGCGGTCAAGGATGCGCTCGAAGCCGCCGGTTTCAAGCCGGAGTTCGGCGAAGTGACGATGAAGCCGGAAGGCGAAAACGTCTTTGCCGGCGAGGAAGGCGTGAAGATGCAGAAGCTGCTCGACGCGCTGGAAAACCTCGACGACGTCCAGGAAATCTACACCACCGCCGTCATCGAAGACTGATCGGCACCTCGATGGAGCTGCCGATCATCATCGACATCGAAGCCTCGGGCTTCGGGCGCGGCAGCTATCCGATCGAGATCGGCTACTACACACCGGACGGCGAATCGTATTGCACGCTGATCCGTCCGGAAGCCGCCTGGACGCACTGGGATGAGTCGGCCGAGCAGGTGCACGGCATCCCCCGCGCCTTGCTCGTCGAAAAAGGCCGGGCGGCACTTGATGTCTGTCTCGACCTGAACCGGCAATTGCGCGGCAAGGTGATTTATTGCGATGCCTGGGCCTATGACTACGTCTGGCTTAGCCTGCTTTTCGATGCGGTCGATCTGCTGCCTTCGTTCCAGTTGAAGGACCTGCGCGAGTTGCTGGGCGATTGCGAGCAGAGCCACTGGCATGCCAGCCGGCAACTGGTCGAAGTACGCCTGCAATTGCGCCGCCACCGCGCCAGCGGCGATGCCCGCACCCTGTTCGAAACCCTGCGCGAAACCCGCCTGCGCTGCGCCATCAAGTCCGAATCCGGGGCCTGAGCCGCATGCAGCGTTTCTATCCTGTCCTTTTCGTCTTCCTGTGGAGCACCGGCTTCATTGGCGCCAAGTACGGCCTGCCTTTCGCCGACCCCCTGTCATTCCTGCTCGCGCGTTACGGGCTGGTGATTGCGCTGATGACGGCAATTGCCCTGCTGACGCGGGCGCCGTGGCCAAAGACGCCGGTGCAATGGCTGCATATCGGGGTTTCCGGCGTGCTGGTGCATGCCGTCTATCTCGGCGGTGTGTTCATCGCCATCAAACACGGCCTGCCGGCCGGCGTGACGGCGCTGGTGGTCGGCATGCAGCCGCTGTTGACGGCTTGCGGTGCCGGCTGGCTGCTTGGCGAAAAGGTCAGTGGCCGGCAGTGGACCGGTCTGGCGCTCGGTTTCGCCGGGGTTGGGCTGGTCGTCTCTGGCAAGTTCGGCGATGCGGCGGCACTCGGCCCGATGTTGTTGCCGGCCGTGATTGCGCTGTTCGGCATTACTGTCGGCACGCTCTACCAGAAACGCTATTGCGCCCGCTTCGACCTGCGCACCGGCTCGGTGATCCAGTTCGTGCCGACTGCCCTGGTGACGGCCATCGCCATCGCGCTGACCGGCGAGTTCCAGATCGAGTGGAATGGCCAGTTCGTCTTTGCGCTGGGCTGGCTGGTGCTGGTCCTGTCGATCGGCGCGATCGGTTTGTTGAACCTGCTGATCCGCAGCGGTAGCGCGGTCAATGTCGCCAGCCTGTTCTATCTGACGCCGCCGACCACGGCACTGATTGCCTGGGCGGTTTTCGGTGAAATCCTGACGTTGACCGCTACGGCCGGCATGTTGCTGGCGGTGAGCGGTGTTTACCTGGTGGCGCGGGCGAAATGAGCGAAATACCCCGCATTCTCGGCCTCCGGCTTGTTGGCTTTAGCTCCGGCCGCGGGCTTTGCCCGCTTAACCGGCGCTGCCGATTAGCCTGCGCTGAAGCCGGTCACCTTTCTCGCAGGCGGAGTGGGGCATGAGCGTTCCACGCATTCTCGGCATCGACCCCGGCTTGCGCATCACCGGCTTTGGCGTCATCGAAAAGCACGGTAACCAGCTCCTCTACGTCGCCAGCGGCTGCATCAAGTCGAACGACAAGCAGTCATTGCCGGAGCGCATCAAGACGCTGTTTGCCGGGATCAGCGAGGTGATTGCGACCTATGCGCCGAATCAGGCGGCGGTCGAGAAGGTCTTCGTCAACGTCAATCCACAGTCGACTTTGCTGCTCGGCCAGGCGCGCGGCGCGGCCTTGAGTGCGCTGGTGCATGCCGACCTGACGGTGGCTGAATACACTGCGCTGCAGGTCAAGCAGGCGGTGGTCGGCCACGGCAAGGCGGCCAAGGAGCAGGTGCAGGACATGGTCGTGCGTCTTTTGTCGCTGCCCGCTTCGCCCAGCGCCGATGCCGCCGACGCGCTCGCCTGCGCCATTTGCCATGCGCATGGCGGGCAGGGTTTGGGGGCGCTGGCGACCGCCGGGTATCGCGTTCGCGGCGGCCGGCTGATAGGATGAGAACCTGTGTGAAATTACAGTACCTCGTCCTGAAAGAGATCGCGTCGCAATGATAGGCAGACTGACCGGCATCCTGGCCGAAAAAAATCCCCCGCAGATCGTGCTCGACGTCAATGGCGTCGGCTACGAACTCGATGTGCCGATGAGCACCTTCTACAACCTGCCGGCCAATGGCGAGAAGGCGACGCTCCTCACCCACTTCGCGGTGCGCGAGGACGGGCATTATCTCTACGGCTTCCTGAGCGAGGCCGAGCGCTTTGCCTTCCGCCAGTTGCTCAAGGTCTCCGGGATCGGCGCACGTACCGCGCTGTCGGTACTCTCCGGCCTGTCGGTTGGCGATCTTTCGGCGGCCGTGGCGCAGCAGGAACTCGGCCGCCTGATCAAGATTCCCGGCATCGGCAAGAAGACGGCCGAACGCCTGCTTCTCGAATTGAAGGGCAAGCTGGCCGAAACCACCGGCGTCGCTCTCCGCTCACCGGTCGACGATGCGAAACAGGACATTTCCAACGCCCTGCTCGCGCTCGGCTACAACGAAAAGGAAGCGGCTTCAGCGATGAAGCTGCTGCCAGCCGATGTCGGGACCTCGGACGGTATCCGCCAGGCCCTCAAGCTGCTCTCCAAGGTCTGATGTTCAATAGCGAAAATCCCAAGCAACTGGCGCAGGTCGCGCTGGTCGTGCTGCTTATCGTCGGCTGCCTGGCGGTGTTGTGGCCGATGATCGGCGCCGTGCTCTTTGCCTTCGTGGTCTGGATCTGCACCTGGCCGGCCTATTCGGAAAAGCTGCTGCCCCGCCTTGGCGGACGCGACACCCTGGGCGCCACGCTGATGACCCTGCTCCTCGTGCTGATCATGCTGCTGCCGACGGTTTTCCTGGCCGGCAGCCTGGCGCACGGCGTCGACAAGCTGATCGCCCTGGTCAAACCCTATGTCGAACAGGGTATGCCGCTTGACCCGCCGGCCTGGCTCAGCGGTCTACCGTTCTTTGGCGGCGAAATCCAGGCGTTCTGGCACAACATCGCGAGTAATCGCGATGAGCTGAATGCGCTGGTCAAGCAACTGGGCGGGCCAGCCCGCCAGTTTGCGCTGGCGCTCGGCGGTATTGCCGCCAATGGTCTGTTGCAGCTGGCGCTGGTTCTGTTCGTGGTGTTTTTCCTTTATCGTGATGGTGCCAAAGTGAGCAATGCACTGAAAGTGGGTGCTCACAAGCTGGGTGGTGAACTGGGCGAAGAAATGCTGGAAAAGACGCGCGGCACGGTGATCGGCGTCATGCTCGGTATTGTCGGCACGGCGGCAGCGCAGGGCGCGGTGGCGACGATCGGTTTCCTGATTGCCGGTGTGCCGGCTGCGATGCTGCTCGGCTTTGCCACTTTTTTCCTGTCGATGATCCCGATCGGCCCACCCCTGATCTGGGGCGGTGCTGCTGCCTGGCTGTACGCCCAGGACCAGACCGGCTGGGCGATTTTCATGGTGCTTTACGGTCTGTTCGTGATCAGCAGCATCGATAATTTCGTCAAGCCCGTCCTGATCGCCCGCGGCGCCGGCATTTCCATCCTGCTGATCGGCCTCGGTGTGCTCGGTGGCGTGCTGGTTTTCGGCTTCATCGGCATTTTTCTCGGGCCGGTGCTGCTGGCGCTCGGCCACATGCTGTTCGGGCGCTGGACGCGTGAGGAAGACCCCGCATGATCGAAACCGACAAACTGGTGGCGGTCGAGCGCATCATCGCGCCGCAGAGCAAATCGGCGCAGGAAGAAGCCCTCGAACGTGCGCTGCGCCCGAAGCGCCTGGCCGATTACACCGGCCAGGTGAAAATCCGCGAACAGCTGGAAATCTTCATCCAGGCTGCCAAGAATCGTGGCGACTCGCTCGATCACGTCTTGCTCTTCGGTCCGCCCGGCCTCGGCAAGACGACGCTGGCCCACATCGTCGCCCACGAAATGGGCGTCAACATGCGCCAGACCTCGGGGCCGGTGCTCGAACGCGCCGGCGACCTGGCGGCGATCCTGACCAATCTCGAGCCGCACGACGTGCTGTTCATCGACGAAATCCATCGCTTGAGCCCGGTGGTCGAGGAAATCCTCTACCCGGCGCTGGAAGATTTCCAGATCGACATCATGATCGGCGAAGGGCCGGCGGCGCGCTCGGTCAAGCTCGACCTGCCGCCGTTCACGCTGATCGGCGCGACGACCCGGGCCGGCATGCTGACCAATCCGCTGCGCGACCGTTTCGGCATCGTCGCCCGCCTCGAGTTCTACAACGCGCAGGAATTGCAGAGCATCGTCAGCCGTTCGGCTTCGCTGCTCAATGCGCCGATCGACCCGGAAGGTGCACTCGAAATCGCCAAGCGCTCGCGCGGTACGCCGCGTATCGCCAACCGCCTGCTGCGGCGGGTGCGCGACTATGCGGAGGTCAAGGCTGACGGCAGCATCACCCGCCCGGTCGCCGATGCCGCGCTGCACATGCTCGACGTTGACCCGGCCGGGCTCGACATCATGGACCGCAAGCTGCTTTCCGCCATCATCGACAAGTTCGGCGGTGGTCCGGTCGGCGTGGACAACATCGCGGCCGCGATTGGCGAAGCACGCGATACCATCGAGGACGTGCTCGAGCCTTACCTGATCCAGCAGGGCTACCTGCAGCGCACGCTGCGCGGCCGCATCGCGACGCCGGCCATCTATCGCCATCTCGGTCTGGCCGAGCCGAACAGCGCCGTGGTGCGCGACCTGCTCGCCGACGAATAGTCTCGCCAGACGGTCGACGCAAAAAAGCCCCGGACTTCCATCCGGGGCTTTTTTGTTCGGGAGATGCGCTTACTTGACGCTTGCAGCAGCCGGGGCAACCGCCGGAGCAACCGTGGCGGCGGCTTCAGCCTTGGCAGCCTTCTTTGCCTTGTGGGCCTTCTTGGCCGGCTTGCTTTCCGCGACCGGGGCAGCTTCGGCCTTGACCGGAGCGGCGCTCTTCACGGCTTCGGTCTTGACGGCTTCGGCAGCCTTCGGTGCTTCAACCTTCTTTTCGACGGCAGCAGCGGCCGGGGCGACGACCTTGGCAGTCGGTGCGGCGGCAGGCGCGGCGGCCGGCGCCTGGGCGAAAGCGGCAGAAGCGAAACCAGCGGCAACAGCAAGAGTGATGATGGACTTGAACATTTTGAATCTCCTTGAGCGGGGTGGTTTGGTTTTCCGGTGCTGCGATATTGCAGCGCCTTGTGCCGAATAACGCCGCTGGTTACCGCCTGGATGTCAGTGCGAATGTAAGCCGGTGTATCGCTGTGTGACCGGGATGTTTCCAGGCATTGCTGCTGAGCGGTCGACGCGAAAATCAGCAAGGAAACACACCGTTACATACTATTGTTGCAGCGCAAGGTAAAATCGCACGATGAAATACGAGCCCAAGCCCAACGCCTTTTCGATCCCCGTGCGCGTCTATTACGAGGATACCGATGCCGGCGGGGTCGTTTATTACGCCAATTACCTGAAATTCTTCGAACGCTGCCGCACCGAGTGGATGCGTTTTGCCGGTCACGACCAGTCGCAACTGGCGGCCGATGCCGGTATTGGCTTCGTTGCCCGCAAGGCAAGCTGTGAATATCTCAAGCCGGCCCGCCTCGACGACGAGCTGACCGTCGGCCTCGAAGTCGAAAAGCTGACCCGCGTCCGCGTCGTCTTCCGCCAGCATGTCCGGCGCGGTGATGAAGAGCTGGTCACCGGCTCGGTCGAGATTGCCTGTGTCAACATGGCGACGATGACGCCTTCCGCGATTCCCGAATTCCTGCACAGCAAACTGGAAACCCTTAAATGAACGTCACCCAGGACCTTTCCATCCTCCAGCTCATCCTGCACGCCAGCGCGGTGGTGCAGGTCGTCATGGCGCTGCTCGCCGGCGTCTCCTGCATGTCCTGGTACTACATCGCGATGAAGTGGTTCTCGGTGCGCCAGGCGCGCGCCAAGACCGAAAATTTCGAGCGCGACTTCTGGTCCGGCGGTGATCTCAACAATCTCTACAACAGCGCGGTCAACGACCGTCACCACGCCGGTTCCATGGAACGCATCTTCGAGGCCGGCTTCCGCGAATTCACCAAGCTCAAGGGCCAGAAGAACCTCGATCCGAAGGACATCGTCGATGGTTCGCGCCGCGCCATGCGCGCCACCTTCCAGCGCGAGATGGATGCGCTCGAGTCGCACCTCTCCTTCCTCGCCTCGGTTGGTTCGGTATCGCCGTATGTCGGTCTGTTCGGTACGGTGTGGGGCATCATGCATGCCTTCCGCGGCCTCTCCAATGTCGGCCAGGCGACGCTGTCGTCCGTCGCGCCGGGTATTGCCGAAGCGCTGGTCGCCACCGCCATCGGCCTGTTCGCGGCGATTCCGGCGGTGCTCGCCTATAACCGCTTCTCGCACGACATCGACCGCCTCGCGGTGCGTTACGAGTCGTTCATGGAAGAGTTCTCCAACATCCTGCAACGGCAGATGCGTTAAAAATGGCCACGCTTGCGCTGACTTCGTTGGCTCCTTCGCCGTGCGCGCAGCACTGTCTCACTCGCCGCCTGCCCAGCGCTGCGCGTGATCGATTTTCACGGGAGCTGTGATGCGCCAGCGCCGACTCAAAGCCGAGATCAACGTCGTTCCGTATATCGACGTGATGCTCGTATTGCTCGTCATCTTCATGGTGACGACGCCGATGATGACGACCGGTTCGGTCGACCTGCCGACCACCGGCGCCGCTTCGCAGAAGCCGGCCAAGTACGTCAAGGTTGAAGTCCAGGCGGATGGCAGTCTTGCGGTGTTCAACGTCAGCGGCAAAGAAACCAAGGTCAAGGGTGTCAGGGAAATGAAGGAACAGCTGAGTTCCCTCAAGGAAGGTGACGAGGAAATTGCCGTCCTGGTCGCCGGCGACAAGGAAACCCAGTTCAAGAACGTCATTGAAGTGCTCGATGAGGTCAAGCGGCTGGGCTTTGCCAAGGTTGGCCTGGAAACCGGCAGCAAATAGCATTCATGATCGACCAGCGCCCTGAAGAGCCCGGCAAGAAATACGCATTGGCGTTCACCTTCGTGGTGCACGTCGGGCTGATCGCGGCGCTCTTCCTCGGTGTGCAGTGGAAGCGCAGTCCGCCGGAAGTGATGGAAGTCGAACTGTGGTCGGCCCGTCCGGTCCCTGCGTTGCAACCGCCACCTCCGCCGCCGCCCGAACCGGAGGTACGGCCGGAACCGAAGCCCTTGCCCAAGGTCGAGCCTAAGCCCGAACCCGTGCTGAAAAAGCCGGATATCGTGGTCAAGGAAGACAAGAAAAAGCCCGAACCCAAGAAACCCGAGCCTAAGCCCGAACCGCCCAAGCCGGAACCGAAGAAACCCGAGCCCCCCAAGCCCGAGCCGAAAAAGCCGGATGCGCCGAAATTCGATTTCGACAAGGAATTGGCCAGGGAAACCAATCAGTTGAAGGCGTCGACCGCCAAGGCGACGGCTTCGGCACAGCAGATGGCCAACGCGGCGGCAGCGGAAGCCGAACAGCGGGCGTCGGCGAACAAGCGCGGTTTGGCGGATTACGTGAACAAGATCCGGGTGAAAATCAAAAGCAATCTTTCCATGCTGCCACCGGGAATACAGGGCAATCCCGAAGCTGTGTTCGAGGTCAGTCAGCTGCCATCGCATGAAATTCTGGACGTCAAACTAAAGCGATCCAGTGGTAATCCCGCGCTGGATCGGGCGATCGAAGCTGCTATCCGCAAATCCTCGCCCCTGCCCAAGCCGGACGACGCATCGCTTTTCCAGCGCACGCTCGAAATCAAATACAAGCCGTTTGAAGAGTAAAATCGCGCGAAACTTATTGAAAATGAACGACATGCATAAAATCTCCCGATATTTCCTCGTTCTGTTTGCGCTCTGCCTGAGTGCACTGGCCCAGGCCCAGCTTTCGATCGAGATCACCGGTGCCGGTGCCAATCGCATTCCGGTCGCCATTGCCGATTTTCTCGGCGATGCGACGGCCTCGCGCATCGTCACCTCGACCGTGCGTTCCGATCTCGAGCGCAGCGGCCTGTTCAAGCTGGTCGATACGACCGGCGTCGCGCTCGATGAAAATTCACCGGTCAATTTTGCCGACTGGAAGAGCAAGGGTTCCGATGCACTCGCTGCCGGCAGCCTGCTGCGCAGCCCGGATGGCCGCATGGAAGCGCGCTTCCGGATCTATGACACGCAAAAGGGTGTGGCGCTGGGCGGCGCGGTCTACGTGACCAGCAACCAGCAATTGCGCGCCGCTGGGCATCGTATTGCCGATTACATCTACGAAAAGCTGACCGGCGAGAAGGGCGTCTTCTCGACCCGCATCGCCTATGTCGTCAAGGCGCGCGGCCAGTTCCTGCTGCAGATCGCCGATGCTGACGGCCAGGGCGCCGCCACCGCGCTGACCTCGACCGAACCGATCATCTCGCCGACCTGGTCGCCGGACGGCAGCAAGCTGGCCTATGTGTCCTTCGAGAAGAAGAAGCCGGTGATCTACGTGCATTCGATCACCTCCGGTCAACGCCAGATTGTGGCCAATTTCAAGGGCTCCAATTCGGCGCCGGCCTGGTCGCCGGATGGCCGTCGCCTCGCCGTCGTTCTCTCCAAGGACGGCAATTCGCAGCTTTATGCGGTCAATGCCGACGGCAGCGGCGTTCAGCGCCTGACCCAGTCGGGTGGCATCGATACCGAACCGCGTTACTCGGCCGATGGCGGCAGCATTTATTTCACCTCGGATCGCGGTGGCAGCCCGCAGATCTACCGGGTTGGCGCCAATGGCGGTGATTCCCAGCGCATCACTTTCGAGGGCAGTTACAACGTCTCGCCGCGCCCGTCGCCGGATGGCAAGAGCCTGGCATTCATTGCCCGGCGCGAAGGTCGCTTCCAGTTGGCAGTTATGGATCTGGCCAGTCGCCAGGTGCAGGTGCTGACGGATTCCCACAAGGACGAATCGCCAAGTTTCGCCCCCAACAGCCGCATGATCCTGATCGCCACTGAAGTCGGCGGGCGCGGCGTACTATCGGCTGTGTCCAGCGATGGCAGGATCAAACAGCGCCTCTCGGTCGCCGCAGGTGATGTGCGCGAACCGGCCTGGGGCCCGTTCTATCAATAATCCCTCCCGGAGAATGTTGTGAAAAAATTATTTATCCCCGCCCTGCTTTCCGCACTCATCGTTGGTTGCAGCTCCACCCCGATTCCTGATGAAAATTCCGGTGCACCGGTCGAGTCGCGTGGCGGCTCGGGTGCCAGCACCGGTGTCGCCCCGGTGATTGCCGGTGGCGTTGATGCCAACGGCCTGCCGCGTGAACTGACTGATCCGAAGAGCGCGCTGGCCAAGCGCAGCATCTTCTTCGATCTGGACAGCTACGAAGTCAAGGGCGAGTACAAGGATCTGGTTGCCGCCCACGCCAAGTATCTGGTTGCCAACCGTGGCTTCAAGGTCCTGCTGCAAGGCAACACCGACGAGCGCGGCAGCCGTGAATACAACCTGTCGCTCGGCCAGAAGCGTGCCGATGCCGTGCGTCGTTCGCTGACCCTGCTCGGCGCCCGTGAAGACCAGGTTGAATCGGTCAGCCTCGGCGAAGAAAAGCCGAAGAGCGATGGTCATGACGAAGCCGCCTGGGCGGAAAACCGTCGTGCCGACATCCTTTACAAGGGTGCCGACGGTCGCGGCGAGTTCTGATCATGCGTCGCCTCCGTCTGGTTCTCCTGATCGCCTCACTGGGTGCCACACAGGCCCAGGCCGGCATTTTTGATGACGAGGAAGCGCGTCGCCAACTGACTGACTTCAGGATCAAGACGGAGGCGCGCTTTGACCAGCAGGCCAAGGCGCAGCTCGAGTTGTCGGCGCAGATCCAGCGCCAGGCGGATGAAATTGCCCGCCTGCGCGGTTTGCTGGAAACCCTGGGTTACAAGCAGGAAGTCGGCGACAAGCGGACGCAGGATTTCTATCTCGATCTGGATTCGCGCCTGCGCAAGTTCGAAACGCCGGTTGCCGCTGCGCCAACGCCGGATTCGACCAACACGCCGGCCGCCGCAATCAAAGGCGATCCGGCCAAGGAAAGCCAGGACTACGAAGGCGCCCTGAACCAGTTCAAGGCGGCCAAGTACAAGGAAGCTGCTGCGGCTTTTGCTGCTTTCGTGCAGAAATATCCGGACAGTTCGCTGGCACCCAATGCCCAGTACTGGCTGGGCAATGCCTGGTACGCCCAGCGCGACTGCAAGCGGGCGATCGAGGCACAGAGCATCGTGACGACCAAGTATCCGGACAGCGCCAAGGCGTCGGATGCCTGGCTGGCGATTGCGACCTGCCAGCAGGAACTGGGCAACCCGACCGGCGTCAAACGCTCGCTGGAGACCGTGATTGCCAAGTATCCGAATACCCCGGCTGCCGAATCGGCGCAGCAACGTCTGAAGAAAAAATGAGCGGCAGCGCTTCCGCGTGATGCGGGAGCGCCTCCGTTGCGCGGCCATGACGGCCGACTCGCGTGAGAGTTACCTGTGGCCCTGAGAATCACTGAAATCTTCTACTCGCTGCAAGGCGAGGCTTCCCGCGTCGGCCTGCCGACCGTATTCGTACGCCTGACCGGTTGCCCCTTGCGCTGTGTCTGGTGCGATACCGAATACAGCTTTACCGGTGGCGCCCCGGCAACCATAGCGTCGGTGCTGGCCGAAGTGGCGAAATACCCGGCCCGCCAGGTTTGCGTTACCGGCGGCGAGCCGCTGGCGCAGAAGGAATGTCTGCCGCTGCTGGCGGCGCTGTGCGATGCCGGTTACGACGTATCGCTGGAAACTTCCGGGGCGCTCGATATCGCAGCGGTCGACCCGCGTGTGGCGCGAATAATGGACTTGAAGGCGCCCGACTCCGGCGAGAGTGCGAAGAATCGCTGGGAAAATCTCGGCCTGCTCGACGAACAGGACGAGATCAAGATCGTCATCGCCAGTCGGGCCGATTACGAATGGGCACGTAGCGCCTTGCGCGAACACCAGCTCGATACCTTGTGCCCGGTGCTTTTCTCGCCGGCCCAGGGGCGCATCGAAGCGGCCGATCTGGCGGCCTGGATTCTCGAAGACGGCCTCAATGTGCGTTTCCAGCTGCAACTGCACAAGCTGCTTTGGGGTAACATGAAAGGCAAGTAAGGGGAGAGATCCATGACCAGCAACCGCCGCCAGTTTTCCCGTATTCGCTTCCAGACCGAAGCCAGCCTGTTTTTGCCGAGCGGCGAAATGGCTGTCGAGGTGCTTGATCTCTCGCTCAAGGGTGCCTTGGTGCGTCCGCATGCAGCGGTGTTCACCAAGATCGGCAGTCGCTGCACCCTGGAGGTCCAGCTCGACGATGCCGGCCCGATCATCCGCATGGAATGCACGGTCGTGCATAGCCAGGCCGAGCTGCTCGGCTTGTCCTGTCGCGAGATTGATCTCGACAGCATTACCCATCTGCGCCGCCTGGTTGCCCTCAATCTTGGCGATGAAACCCTGCTCGACCGCGAGCTCGGACTGCTGACCCACAGCTGACCGGATTCTTCCGGTGATGGTCCGCCGCAAGGATTGGTCTGACCTATCCTTGCGGCATTGTCATTGCTGGGCTAGTATCTTCGCCAAACTGAAACGAACGATCGTTGGAGATCGGCGCGAGAAGATGGGGGATGAGGGGGAAAAATGTCCGATGAATGGAACGAGTTGGTTTTCCGTCCGGTTTCGTTGCCGGTCAACTGTGTGACCGGCCCATTGTTGGCTGCTGCCCTCAATGGCTGATCGCATTCCCTCTGGTGCTTGTGTCCTGACCGAGCTTGAAGTGGCGCCCGGCAAGACCTTGCCGGAGCTCTGCGAGATCCAGCATGCCATCCTGGAAAATGCCGGGCGCGCCATCATTGCCACCGATACGACCGGCACGGTCATTTATTTCAACCCGGTAGCCCGGCACATGCTGGGTTATGCCTGGAGCGAGGTGGTCGGACAGCAGGTGGCGTCGATCTTCCATCTCGAAGCTGAAATCGAGTCGCGGGCCCGCCTGCTTTCGTTCGAGCTTGAGCGCGACGTCCGTCCCGATTTCGAGGTGTTCGTTGCCCGTCTGGCCGACAACCAGGCCGCACATGAGGAGTGGACCTATGTGCGCAAGGACGGTTCGCAGTTTCCGGTCGAGCTGACGGTCAGTGCGCTGAAAGATTCCCGCGGCAGACTGATCGGCTATCTCGGTATTGCCAGTGATATTTCCTGGCGTACCCGCCTTGAGCAGGACATGCAGATCGCGGCCCTGGCGTTCAAATCGCAGGCGGCCATCATGGTGACCGATGCCGAGCGTCGCATCCTGCGGGTCAATCCCGCCTTTACCACCCTGACCGGTTATTCCGCCGAAGAAAGCATGGGGCGAACGCCGGCGATGCTGAAGTCGGGCCGGCACGATGCGATGTTCTATCGGCAGATGTGGGATAGCCTGAATGCCAACGGACATTGGCAGGGGGAAGTCTGGAACCGGCGCAAATCCGGCGGCATTTTCCCCGAATGGTTGACCATCAGCGAGGTGCGGGACGATCGCGGGATGTTGACCCATTACGTCAGCACCTTCTCGGACATCTCCGATCTGAAGCTGGCCGAATCGGAAATCCACAATCTGGCCTTTTTTGACCCGTTGACCGCCCTGCCTAATCGGCGGCTGTTGCTCAACCGGCTTGGTCTGGCACGGGTCGCCGGCAAGCGCAGCCAGCAATTCGGTGCACTGCTGATCATCGATCTCGATCATTTCAAGAATCTCAACGACACGCTCGGCCATGATGTCGGCGACCGTCTGCTGGTTGAGGTCGCCCGTCGCCTGCGCGCCTGCATTCGCGAGGGGGATACGGCGGCGCGCCAGGGCGGGGACGAGTTCATCGTCATGCTTGAGGACCTGGGCAGCGAGGCGGAGATCGCCAGTATCCAGGCGGAAGCGGTTGCCGAAAAAATCCGGCTCAGCCTCAACGAGCCCTTCCTGGTCTGTCCCGATATCCAGCACTTTCATTCGGCGAGCATCGGCGTCAGCCTGTTCTGCGGCCACGACAAGACCACCGAGGCGCTGCTCAAGCAGGCCGACATCGCCCTCTACAAGGCCAAGGACGCCGGCCGCAACAGCGTGCGCTTTTTCGACAGCGCGATGCAGACCGCACTCGATACGCGGGCCAGTCTCGAATCGCGTCTGCGTCGGGCGCTCAGTCGCAATGAGTTCGTGCTCTACGTGCAGGCCCAGGTCAACAGCGCCCGCCAGCTGATCGGGGCGGAAACCCTGTTGCGCTGGCAACCGCCGGACGGTGCGATGATCGGCCCAGCCGACTTCATCCCGCTCGCCGAGGAAACCGGCCTGATCGTGCCGATCGGCACCTGGGTGCTCGATACCGCCTGCGCCCAGTTGCGGCGCTGGGCCGACAATCCGGCCACGCAGCGGCTTTACCTGTCGGTCAACGTCAGCGCCCGGCAATTCCGTCAGCCGGATTTCGTCGATCAGGTACAGGCCGCGCTGACGCGGCATGCCGTGCAGCCCAAATTGCTCAAGCTGGAACTGACCGAAAGCCTGCTCCTCGACAATGTCGAGGGCGTGGTCGCGAAGATGCAGGTGCTGCGCGAGATTGGCGTACGTTTCTCGCTTGATGATTTCGGCACCGGCTATGCCTCGCTTTCCTACCTCAAGCGTTTTCCCTTCGAGCAGCTCAAGGTCGATCGTTCCTTCATCCGCGACATTGCCGTCGATCCCGACGATGCGGCGATCGTGCGGGCGATCATCGCCATGGGCAACACGCTGCGCCTCAACGTGGTGGCCGAGGGCGTCGAGTCGGAAGCGCAGCATCGTTATCTGGTCGAGCATGGCTGCACCTGTTTTCAGGGCTATCTGTTCGGTCGACCGATCGCGTTTGCCGATTTTGAGGAAAGCCTGGCCGGCTACGGTCAACCGCTGGAAACGCCCGATAACTGGATGATCTAGTCGTTTCGACATGAGCCGAAGGGCAAAATCCTGCTGCAGGATGGGCCGGATGCCGGCACAATCGCGGCTGTTCAGTTTTTTCCTGCCCCACTATGAAACCTGCTGTCGTCCTTCTTTCCGGCGGACTCGATTCCGCCACCTGTGTTGCGCTGGCCAGAAGCCAGGGCTTTGACTGCTACTGCCTGTCCTTCGACTACGGCCAACGGCACAGCGCCGAGCTCGATGCGGCGCGCCGGGTGGCCGCGGCGCTCGGCGCCGTCGAGCATCGCGTGATCAATTTCGGCCTCGCCCAGTTCGGCGGTTCCGCGCTGACCGACACCTCCATCGCCGTACCGACCGGCGGCGTGCAGCCCGGCATCCCGGTGACCTACGTCCCGGCGCGCAATACCATCATGCTTTCGCTCGCCCTGGCCTGGGCCGAAGTGCTCGGCAGCCGCGACATCTTCGTCGGCGTCAATGCGGTCGACTACTCCGGCTACCCGGATTGCCGGCCCGAGTACATCGCCGCCTTCGAGAAGATGGCCAATCTGGCGACCAAGGCCGGCGTCGAGGGCGTCAAGCTGAGCATCCACGCGCCGCTGATCGACCTTTCCAAGGCGCAGATCATCCAGACCGGTACGGCGCTCGGCGTCGATTACGGTCTCACCGTTTCCTGCTACCAGGCCGATGCCGATGGCCACGCCTGCGGCGAATGCGATTCCTGCCGCCTGCGTGCCGAAGGCTTTGCCGCGGCCGGGGTGGCCGATCCGACGCACTACGCGGCCTGAGCATGGAAGCCCTTTCCGCCACCAGCATCATCTGGCTCGCCTTCGCCCTGGCCTTCTGTTTCGGTGCACTCGGCCAGAAGACCTCGTTCTGCACCATGGGCGCGGTTACCGATATCCTCGTGATGGGCAACTGGAGCCGCATGCGCATGTGGCTGCTGGCGATCGGCGTTGCGGTGCTCGGCGCCGGTGCGCTGCACGCGGCCGGTTTGATCGATCTCGACAAGTCGATCTACCGCGGCGCCAGTTTCAACTGGCTGTCCTGCCTGGTTGGCGGCGGCTGCTTCGGCGCCGGCATGGTGCTGGCTTCCGGCTGCGGCTCGAAGACGCTGATCCGCATCGGTGGCGGCAACCTCAAGTCGCTGGTCGTCTTCATCGTGCTCGGCCTGGTCGCCTACATGACGATGCGCGGCGTGCTCGGCGTCTTCCGTGTCGGCGTGCTCGACAAGGTGACGCTGACTTTGCCCGGCGGTCAGGACGTGCCGGCCTTGCTGCGCTCGGCAGGAGTCGAGGCGCAGACCGCTTTTGCGCTTGGCGTACTCGGCATCGGCGGCGGCTTGACCGCTTTCTGCCTGTTCAAGCGCGATTTCTGGACGCTCGACAACCTGCTCGGCGGCTTCGGGGTCGGTCTGGCGGTCGTCGCCGCCTGGTATGTCAGCGGCCATCTCGGCTATCTGGCGGAAGACCCGGAGACACTGCAGGAAGCCTTTGTGGCGACCAACAGCGGGCGCATGGAAGCCTTCAGTTTCGTCGCGCCGAGCGCTTATTTCCTTGAGTTGCTGATGCTGTGGTCGGATACCAGCCGCAAGATGAGTTTCGGGATTGCCAGCGTGCTCGGCGTGGTCGCCGGTTCGGCGGCCTGGGCCTTGCTGAGCCGCAGTTTCCGCTGGGAAGGTTTTGCCGGTGTCGATGACATCGCCCGCCATCTGATCGGCGCTGCGCTGATGGGCTTTGGCGGCGTCACGGCGCTGGGCTGCACGGTCGGTCAGGGGATCAGCGGCATCTCGACGCTGGCGCTCGGTTCCATCGTCACTTTCCTGGCCATTGTTGGCGGTGCGGCGCTGACCATACGTATCGAGTACTTCGGCGTTTCCGGCGGCTGCACGAAGTAGTTTTTGCCTTTTCCCGGCGGTCGACCGTTCAGGCGCCCTCGTTTTCCTTCAGTTTCTCGATGACCAGCGGAAAGGCGCCGGAGCCGATCAGGGCGACCGCGGACACGACAAAGGCCAGCCCGGCCATCGGGTCTTCAAGCACCGGATGCAGGCTGGCACCGAAACCGGCCAGGCTGATCAGGCCGGGAATGGCACAAAGCAGGCCGAGGCTGCTCAGGGCGACGAAGGAAAACGGGTAGCGGCGCATGCTCGGGATACTCGGAAAAAGGGGTTGGTCGGCGGAACGAAGCTCGCCAGTGTAGCCAGCCGTTGTGGCCGCCGGCAAGGCATTGATCGACGGCCAGCGGTCAACCCGCTGCAGCGGCACATTTTCCTTCGTGGATGGACTGTTTCAGCCAGCCGGCGACGGCTGCAGCCGGCATCGGCCGGGCGAAGTAATAGCCCTGGGCGACGTCGCAACCCATGGCGTCGAGGCGGCGGAAAGTCGCCTCATCCTCGATGCCTTCGGCGATGGTGCTGATGCCGAGCGAGGCGGCAAGCTGGATGGCGGTGAGTACGATTTCATGGCTGCGCAGCGAGCTGTCGATTTCCTGGACAAAGTTCTTGTCGATCTTGAGGCAGGAAATGGGCAGGCTTTTCAGCGTTTCGAGGCCGGCATAACCGGTCCCGAAATCATCGAGCGCGATCGCGATGCCAAGCGCCGAGAGTTGCTCCAGTACCTGACTGACGCTGTTTCTATCTTCGATGATGACCGTTTCGGTCAGCTCGATCTTCAGTTCGTGCGGCCGCATGGCATGGCTGTTAAGGAGCTGGCGGATGCGGTCGACGATGCTGAGGTCGCCAAGTTCATCGGCCGACAGGTTGACGCTGACAAAGGGCGGCAGGCCGCCGTCGGGCTGGCAGTGCTGGCGCAGGCCGGCCCAGTCGGCGACGGCGCGCTGCAACACCCAGGCGCCCAGCTTGTGGATCAGCCCGGTGCGTTCGGCCAGACCGATGAACTCGAGCGGCATGATCATGCCCAGCGTCGGGTGGCGCCAGCGGACCAGGGCTTCGAAGCCGACCAGGTTGCGCCGCGAAAAGCTGATCAGCGGCTGGTAATACAGTTCGAGCTGGTCGAAATCGAGGGCGTGCGCCAGATCGCGGGTCAGGGCCAGGGTGCGCAGGGCGCAGGTGCGGTCATCGCTGCCGGCCATCGCCGAGCCTTCGTCCGGGTGTTCGCGGTGCTTGCTGCGAAAGCGCTGCAGCAGCAGTTCGAGCAGGTGCCGGATGACCGGGTCGCTGCGCTTGAGCAGTTCATTGACATGCTGACGTTCGATGCGGACCAGGGTGGTCGGCTCCAGCGTGCGGACCGTGGCGGTGCGCGGCAGGTGGTCGAGCAGCGCGACTTCGCCGAACAGTTCGCCGACGCCAAGGATGGCGACGCGCTGCTGGTCGGGGCCGGCCAGTACTTCGACGCTGCCGCTTTCGATGGCGTAGGCCGAATCGCCCGGTTCGTCGATGCCGAACACGGTACAGGCGGCCGGAAAATGTTCGCGGGGGAGTTGGTCCATCATGCGCTGCCTTGCCGGATTGCGTGCTGCGATTATGCATCAGCCGGGAACGCCGGGCCGCTTTCGTACTCTACCTCTACATATTCCTGCCAACGCAACCATCCGGACCGCCATGAACGCACCTGCCTCGCCCCGCTTCGACAACAGCTTTGCTGCCTTGCCCGAGGCCTTTTACACCCGTCTGGCGCCGCAGCCCCTGAGCAATCCGCATGTCGTCGCGATCAGCGATGAAGTGGCCGGGCTGGTCGGTCTGGAAGCGGAGCTGCTGAACAGCCCGGAGTTCGCCGAAATCTTCGCCGGAAATCGTCTGCTGCCGGGCAGTCAACCGCTGGCCGCCGTCTATTCCGGACACCAGTTCGGCGTCTGGGCCGGCCAGTTGGGCGACGGTCGGGCGCATCTGCTCGGTGGCCTGCGCAACGAACACGGGCACTGGGAAATCCAGTTGAAGGGGGCGGGCCGCACGCCTTATTCGCGCGGTGCCGACGGGCGCGCTGTGTTGCGCTCGTCGATCCGCGAGTTTCTCTGTTCGGAGGCGATGGCCGGGCTCGGCATCCCGACGACGCGTGCCCTGTGCATCGTCGGCGGCGACCAGGCGGTGCGCCGCGAGCAAATCGAAACGGCGGCCGTGGTCGCCCGCGTCGCGCCTGGTTTCGTGCGTTTCGGTTCCTTCGAACATTGGGCCTCACGTGACCGGCAGCCTGAATTGAAGCAACTGGCCGATTACGTGATCGACACCTTCCGCCCGGCGTGCCGTGATGCGGCCAACCCCTACGCTGCGCTGCTCGCCGACGTGGCCCGCCGCACCGGCGAGATGATCGCGCACTGGATGGCGGTCGGCTTCATGCACGGCGTGATGAACACCGACAACATGTCGATTCTCGGCCTGACCCTCGATTACGGCCCGTTCGGTTTTATGGAAGCCTTCGACCCCGGCCATATCTGCAATCACTCTGATGACCAGGGACGCTACACCTACCGCAACCAGCCGCATATCGGTCAATGGAACCTCTATCGCCTGGCCGATGCCTTCCTGCCGCTGATCGGCCGGCCGGCGCAGTGCAAGGCCGCGGTCGACGAGCATTACGGCCCGGCTTTCGAAGGCAGGTTCGAACAACTGATGCGCGCCAAGCTCGGTTTGCGCGACGGCTTGCCCGACGACGAGAACTTCATCGGCGAAACCTTCGGCTTCCTGCAGCAGCACCGCCCCGACTTCACGCTGTTCTTCCGTTCGCTGGCGAAATTGCCGGCGGCGGTCGACCGCGAAAATATGGCCAAAACCGACGCCCCGTTGCGCGACCTGTTCGTCGACCGTAGTGCCTGCGACACCTGGCTCGCCGAGTGGCGCGCCCGCCTGGCGCAAACGCCGTGGCCGGATGCCGAACGGCAGGCGGCGATGCGGGCGGCGAGTCCGAAATACGTGCTGCGCAACTGGCTGGCCGAGGTCGCCATCCGGAAGGCGAAGAGCGGCGATTTCTCGGAGGTGCAGCGCCTGCTCACCTGCCTGCGCCGGCCTTACGACGAACAGCCGGAGTTCGAGGCTTACGCCGCCTTGCCGCCGGACTGGGCGAACGGACTCGCGGTCAGCTGCTCGAGCTGATTGGCAGCGCCGCGAAGTCGGCGGAGAATGCCGGCTTTAATCCGTGTCGCTTGCCGCTCATGAACCAGGTCGATTCCCCCGTCGTACTTTATGCCGAGAGCCCGGCGGCGCTGCTTGCCGCCCATTACCGTGCCGTCTGGCAGCGCGGCGAGCCGGACATGGCGGAAATCAATCCGGCGCTCGATGTCGAAAGCCTTGGCTTTGCCCGCCACGCCGGCGACTGGTTCGGCGTCGTCATCACGCCGTGGTTCCTGCGCCTTTACCTGTTGCCCGGCGGCGGCACCCTGTGGGGCGAGATTCCAGCCGGCCAGCGGCGCTTTCTCGAACTGCCGGGCGGTACACTGCCCTTCGTCTCGGCGCGCGAGGAGGAACTCGGTACCTATCAGTTCAGCACGCTGATCACGCCGATGAGTCTGGTGCCGGACATGGCCGCGGCCCGCCAGATAGCGGTCGACGCGCTGCAAGCCTTCATTTTCGGCATGCCGTCAGCAGTGCCGCCGAGCCTGCCCGCGGCACCGGCCCCCGACACTTCCCGGCGCGGCTTTTTCCGCCGCCTGGCCGGCAAGCGTTAGCGCTGTTAATAGATAACCAGGAACAAAATCAGGGCGATGTAGAAGAGAAAGCCGGCCAGCGCCTGGCCGGCCCGGCATCATCGACCCAGGACAGGCGGCTTGCCCGGCCGGGCGGCGCGCTATCGCTCATGCTGGCGGTCAGCCAGCGACCCAGGCTGATCACTGGCACGACCGCCTTGCCGGTGTAGTAAAAGACAATCTGGACGAGGACTTCGCCGATCACGGACACGATGAACTCGCCGATGATTGAGGCTGCCATGTGCACCTCCGTAAAAAAAGGCCGGCTGGATTGCTCCGCCGGCCTTCTGCCATCTGCTGCGTCAGTGTTACTGGACTTGCTGGATACCGGCCAGCACCCAGCCGCCATTGCCGCTGCGCGGCTTGGTCATGTGCCACATTTCGTCGAAGGCTTCCGGCGCGGCGTTCTTTTCCTCGCGGATCAGGCCGGTGAAGCGCACGCTGACGACGTAACGGCTGGCTTCTTCGGCAACGTCGAGCACTTCGGCGTTAAGCTGGACGACGTCGGTTTCCTGCTTTTCAGCGCCGCGTTCGGCCATGCCCAGCTTGATCTCGGCAAACATCTCGGGCGAGGTGAATTCGCGGATGTCCTCGAGGTTGCCTGCATCGTTGGCGGCCTGCAGACGGATGAAGTTGACCTTGGCGTTACGCACGAAGCCATCGACATCGAAGCCGGCCGGAATGTTGCCGCTGTTCGCTGCATTGGCAGCCGGGGCGGCAGCAGAACCGCCAGCCGGAATGAAATCAGGCTGCGGTGCGGCATTGCCGCCATAACCGGCGTTGGCATTGGCGTACTGCATGCCGGGTTGGGCACTGGCCGCCTTCTTGCGCATCAGGAAGCCGAACAGCATCACGGCGCCCATGACCAGCAGGCCGATCATCATCATGTTGGCCAGGCCTTCGCCGAAGCCGAAATGCGAAGCCAGCGCGGCGAGGCCGAGACCGGCGGCGAGGCCGGCGAGCGGGCCCATCCACGAGCGCTTGGGCTGGGCTTGCGGTGCGGCGGCCGGTGCTGCCTGATTCTGGGTCGGGGCGGCGTTGGTCGCCTTGTTCGGGGTCACGGCCTGGCGCTGCATGCCGGAAGAGCTGCCGCCACCGAGGCGACGGGCGGCTTCGGCGTCACCGGTGGTCAGCGTAAAGCCGAGGACCAGAGCCGCGGCCATCAAAGCAAATGATTTCATGTTTGTCTCCATCGAGGTGAGTGCTACGGGCCGGATCATAGCCGGCTTATGTTTCCAGAAAAATATGGATTAAATGCATTTACTCTTCGTAAAAAACGGAGAGTATCAGGCGAACAGGGCGGCGCAGGCGAGCGGGTTCGATGGAAAGTAGAAATGCACGTAGGAAGCGGTCAGGCGCGCCAGCCGGTAAATCGCCTCGCCACTACGGCCATCCGGAGTATGCGCGCGGAGGAGCGGCGTGAGCGGTGTTTCGCTCTTCGAATAATGGAAGGTGTGGCCGGCCAGCCGTCCTTCCGGCAGATCGGCGAACTGGGTGCCGAGGGCGGCCAGGCGCGGTTGCATGACCGAGACGCCGGGCAGCAGGCCGGCGAAGGCATGTGTCGCACCGGCCTTGTCGGTGACCTGCTCGAACAGGCTCATCATGCCGCCGCACTCGGCGAGCAGTGGTTTGCCGGCCGCGACGTGGGCGCGCAAGGCGGTCCACAGCGCCGAGTTGGCCGAAAGCGCCGTGGCATGCAGTTCGGGATAGCCGCCGGGCAGCCAGACGGCGTCGCACGCCGGCAGCGTTTCGCCGGCGATGGGCGAGAAGAAGTGCAATTCGGCACCGAGCGCCGTCAGCATTTCCAGGTTGGCCGGGTAGATGAAGCCGTAGGCGGCGTCGCGGGCAATCGCGATGCGCCGGCCGCTGAGCAGTGGCGCGACGCCGGGTGCGGCAACATTGGCGAATTCGATGCTGTTTGGCAGGTCGACCGTTGCGGTGGCGGCCAGCGCATCGGCGAGTTGGTCGAGGCGGCTTTCCAGATCGTCGATCTCGGCCGCCTGCAGCAGGCCGAGGTGACGTTCGGGCAGTGCCGCCGCGGCATTGCGCGACAGCGCGCCGAACCAGCCCATGCCGGGCGGCAGGCTGTCCTTGAGCATGCCGGCATGACGTTCGCTGCCGACGCGGTTGGCGAGCACGCCGGCAAAGGGCAGGCCGGGCCGGTAGCTGGCGAGGCCGTGCGCAACGGCACCGAAAGTCTGGGCCATCGATCCGGCATCGATCATCGCCATGACCGGAATGCCGAAGCGGCAGGCGATGTCGGCGGCGGACGGCGTTCCGTCGAACAGGCCCATGACGCCTTCAATGAGGATCAGGTCGGAATCGCGCGCGGCGCGCGCCAGCCGCCAGCGCGCATCGTCCTCGCCGCACATGCCGAAATCGAGGTTCTGGCACGGTCGACCGCTGGCCACGGCATGAATCTGCGGATCGAGAAAATCCGGGCCGCACTTGAAGACGGTAACGCGCCGGCCTTGCCTGGCATGCAGGCGGGCGAGCGCCGCAGTGACGGTGGTCTTGCCCTGGCCGGAGGCGGGGGCGGCGATGAGCAGGGCGGGACAGGCGAGCGACATGGCGGCTCCGGCAGGTAAAACGGGGTTTGTGGCTAGGCGTGGAACTGGCCGGGACTCACCACTCCAGCCCCGGCATCGCCTTGATGCCGGCCTGGAAGGCGTGTTTCTCGTTGCCGATGTCGCTTACCGTGTCGGCGGCGGCGCGCAGGGCTTCCGGGGCGCCGCGGCCGGTGACGATGACGTGCTGCATGAGCGGGCGGGCGAGCAGTTTGGCGATCACGGCATCGAGATCGAGCCAGCCGTACTTGAAGGCGTAGGTCATCTCGTCGAGCACGACCAGGCCGATTTCCGGGTTGCCCAGATGTTCGCCGGCAATCGACCAGGCGTGGCGGGCAGCGGCGGCATCGCGTTCCTTGTCCTGGGTTTCCCAGGTGAAGCCTTCGCCGCCGACATGCCAGGTAACGTTCGGCTGGGTGCGGAAAAAGGCTTCCTCGCCGGTGTCCGAGCGACCCTTGACGAACTGCACGACGCCGACCTTGAGGCCGTGACCGAGGGCGCGGGCGACGACGCCGAAAGCAGCCGACGACTTGCCTTTGCCATTGCCGGTGTTGATCAGCAGCACGCCGCGTTCGGCCTGGGCGGCGGCGATCTGGTTGTCGATCACGGCCTTCTTTTTCTGCATGCGTTGTTCGTGGGTAACCATGTCTTACTCCGGGATGAAGCAGCGCCGGCCGTTGTCGTCGATCTGGCGCAGGGTGTAGCCGTAGAGTCCGGACAGCGTTTCGCCGGTCAGGACGGTGTCGACCGGTCCGAGTTCGTAGTGGCCGTCGCCGTGGATGAGCAGCGCGCGGTCGCAAAAACGGTGGGCCAGCGCCGGGTCGTGCAGGACCATGACGACGCCGGCGCCGCAATCGCGCGCCGTACCGGCAAACAGTTCGAGCGCGGCCATCTGATGATTGAGGTCGAGGTGCGACAGCGGCTCGTCGAGCAGGTAGAGCGGCGCCGCCTGGGTGAGCAGCGTGGCGATCGACAGACGCTGGCGTTCGCCGCCGGACAGCGTGTGGATCTGGCGTTCTTCCATGCCTTGCAAACCGACGGCGGCCAGTGCGCCGCGCGCCAGATCGGCATCGCGCGTCGTTTCCCAGTCCCAGCGTCCGAGATGCGGATGGCGGCCAGTCAGCGCCGTTTCGAGTACGGTCGAGCCGAACGGATCGGCGTGGAATTGGCCGAGCCAGGCGCGGCGCAAGGCAGCGTCGCGCGGCGGCAACAGCGCGG
This sequence comes from Quatrionicoccus australiensis, assembly GCF_020510425.1. Lineage (NCBI taxonomy): Bacteria > Pseudomonadati > Pseudomonadota > Betaproteobacteria > Rhodocyclales > Azonexaceae > Quatrionicoccus > Quatrionicoccus australiensis. Next base: position 1,945,827 of record NZ_JAHBAH010000001.1, on the reverse strand, counting down.
CATCCTCGCCGCCGAGCAGCACGGCGCCGGCAGCCGGTGGGCGCAGGCCGGCCAGCGTCGCGAGCAGCGTCGATTTGCCGGCGCCGTTGCGGCCGAGAATGGCCAGGCGTTCGCCGCCGTTCAGCGCCAGATCCAGACGGTCGACGACGCGCCGACCGCCGATTTCGACGGCCAGTTGGCGGGCTTCGAGCAAGGGGCCGGTCATTTCGGTTGCCGCGCGAGCAGGATGAGGAAGACCGGCACGCCGATCAGCGCAGTGAGCACGCCGACCGGCAGTTGCTGCGGCGCGATCAGCGTCCGGGCCAGCGTATCGGCCAGCACCAGCAGCGCACCGCCGGCCAGCACCGAGGCCGGCAGCAGCAGGCGCTGGTCGTTGCCGGTCGCCAGACGCACCAGGTGCGGCACGACCAAGCCGACGAAACCGATCGAGCCGGCCGTGGTCACCGAAGCGGCGGTAGCCAGCGAAGCGAGCAGGAAAATGGCATAGCGCAGGCGGTTGACCGCTACGCCGAGCGCCTGCGCCTGCAGCATGCCGCGCGCCAGCAGGTTGAGTTCGCGGGCAAAGGGCATGGCCAGGGCCAGACCGACGACCAGCGCGAGCAGGCCGGGCAACCAGCCCGAAGCCTGGGCGAGATCGCCCATCAGCCAGTAGAGCATGCCGCGCAGGCGATCTTCGGGGGCGATGGCGAGCATCAGCGCGACCAGCGCACCGCAGCCGGCAGCGACGATGACGCCGGTCAGCAGCAGGCGCGTCTGCGTCCAGCTGCCGTCGCCGTGCGCCAGCCCGAACACCAGGAACATCGCGCCGAGCGCGCCGGCAAAAGCCAGCCCGTCGATGCCGAGCGCCGGCAGGCCGAGCAGGATGGCAAACAGCGCGCCGCAACCGGCGCCGCCGGAAATCCCCAGCACGTAAGGATCGGCCAGCGGATTGCGCAACAGCACCTGCATCAGCGCGCCGGCCAGCGCGAGCAACCCGCCGCAGGCAAAACCGGCCAGCGCGCGCGGCAGGCGCAGTTCGAGCACGACATCGATGCCGGGCACTTCACGCCCGAGCAAGGCAGAGAAAACGTCGGCCGGCGGAATGCGCAGACTGCCCACCGTCAACGCCAGCCCGATACTCAGCACCGCCAACAGGGCAAGGCTGGCAAGGATCAGGAAGGCGCGGCGGCGGGTGGGCATGGCTTTTAGAAATTCGCCTGGATACCGATGCGCCAGGCCCGGCTGAAGTTAACCGGATAAATCGCATCATCGCGAATCCAGATACCGTTCTTGCGGGCAAACAGGTTTTCGATCGAAGCGAAAAGTTCGAATTTTTGATAGCGATAGCGATATGCAACATCGGTCGATGCGTAAGCTCGCTGCTTTTGTGCATTGTTGTTATCAAAATCTTCGGCCGCCCATGCCGCGGAGCGCCACGCCTGATTCAGGCTGATCGTGGAGCGTTCGCCAAAGCGATAGGTCGCCCCCAGATTGACGGTGTGTTTTGAAACGCCGGGCAGATCCTTGCCGTTATAGGCGCCACCGCCGTCCTGTTCCCGATCAATGATGGCGCGGGTGTAGGCGTATTTGCCTGAAACAGACAAGCTGTCGGTTGCTTTCCAGGTGTTCTGGAATTCGATCCCGTATTTATGTGACTTGTCGATGTTGGTGTTGTAAGACGTAAGCCAGCTGCCAGTTGAGTAGTAATAAATTTCGTTGTCGAGTTTTGCATGGAATAGCGTCACCTTCAGGCGGTTTGCTGCCGTAACGTGATTAATCCCGAGATTGAGCGTGTTGACCTTGGCCGGGGCGATGAACTGGTTGAAAGTGCCGAAATTGAAGAAGCGGTCAATGTCGGGGGCCTGGAAGGCATGGTTCAGGTTGGCAAATGCGGATAACTGGTTGTTGAAGCGGTAATTGGCGCCAATATCCCAGCCTTGGAGGTCATTGTCCTGTTTGAGCGACGTGCCAGCCGTCGGATTGTAGGCATAAGCGACTTTTTCTTGGCGAAGGCCGGCAGACAGGGTCAAGGCATCGATGAATAACTGTCCGTTTGCAAACCAGGCTGAGTTTTTCTTGGTAGTCTGATCGGAACTGCCAAAGCGGGTGCCGTCAAATTGCTGGTAGCCACCGGTGAGAGCTATGCGACTGCTTTCATAAGTGGCAACAATTTCGTCGGTCTTGTGATCGTAATTGGAAATCCAGCCGACAAAGGCGGATTGCTTGTCTTCTTGGGCGTGGCTAGCGCTTAGTTTTAGTTGCTCGGTAAGTTGGTAATCGAGGCTGCCGCGAACGTAGTTCGACTTGAGTTCCTGATAGGAGTAGGTATTTCCAGCGCTTTGTGACGGGTTACTGTTGAACTGGCTTTGCGTAAGGGAGCCGGGGTAGCGAGTTTCCAGATTGGCGTTATAGCCATCCAGCTTCACGGTTAGCGCATCGCCAAGTTTGCCGCTGAGGGTAAGGCGGGCGATTTCACTGTCAGAACTTGCTTTGTGTCCGGCAACATCGGCCTTGCTCGCGCCATCCGTCGCGCTGCGGTCATAGCTTCCGCTGATTGAGAAATACTCGTTGCGGGTTCCTGCCGTGACAGTTGTTCCGAAGCTCTGGTTGTTTCCGGCATAGGCCTGAATGCTCACGCCTTGGTGTGCCTTGGTGTAGATCTGTATCGTTCCGGCGGTGGCGCCATCACCATAAATCACCGAGCCACTACCCTTGGTGATCTCGATCCGGTCAATGTCGGACAAGGCGACGCCACCGATCAATTGGGGATTCATGTCGATATTGTTGAGGCGCTGACCATCGACGCTGACGACGATGTTCTGGTAGCCATCGCCGATGCCATAGCCGCGCATGTCGATTTTTGGCGTGAATCGATTGCCGTAGCTGGGCATGACCGAAACAGAGGTATGGTTGGCCAGGTAGTCGTAAAGCGTCAGGGCGCCAGAATTGTCGATATCGGCTCTGGTGTGTACTTCTGAGGCGTAAGTTGCGGCAACGTCAGATGTCGGAATGCGTGCTGCCGAGACGACGATATTGGCGAGTTCTTGAGGCTGGCTAGCGGCCGTGGCGATGTTTGCAAACAGGATGGGCAGCAGCGCAGCCAGCGGCTTTAAACGTGGATTCATGATTTCCCCTTCCCGACAGGCGTCCCCGCACGTCGGAACAGCATTGAAAAGGAAGCGCAGGGAGTGAGTTCAGGTCGGGGACCGGCACCACCGCCCCGTGGTACTTCCATTGGTGTCCAGGCCGGTATCCGGGCTTGCAAGTCTTGACGCGCCGCCTTCCCAGGTTTGCACCCAGTGGCCTGATGACGCGCCCGCACTTGCTTACCGTTGCGGGGGCAGCAGCGGAATGGTCTCCTTGGAGACGCACCGCTTTCCCGTTTAACTGCGCTTGGAGAGTCCGTGCACAGCACCTGTAACGGCGCGCATTCTACCTTGTGACGTATTGCTGCGCAGCAAAAATTACAGTTTGTCCTTCTACAAACTACTTTGAGAATAAAGGCTTAGTCCTTGACCATGCGGGGTTTTAACATTTATAGTCCGGGCCATGAATAGCGAACTCGAAGCGCTCGAAGGCAAGGTTGAACAGGTCGTTGCCCTGGTTCAGCAGTTGCGTGCCGAGAACGAAGTACTGAAGAACCAGATGGCTGCGGCCGAGGTCGAGCGCCTGCATTTGCGGCAGACCATGGCGGCTGCGCGCGAACGCCTCGAAGGCCTGGTCGACAAGCTGCCCGAGGATGTCTGAGATGAGCGCCGAGACCAATTTCCTTGATGTCAAGATCATGGGCCGCGAGTACCGCGTTGCCTGTACCGCCGAGGAGCGCGATGCGCTGTTGCTGGCGGTCGATCTGGTCGACGGCAAAATGCGCGAAATTGCCCAGCGCACGAAGAGCACCATTGCCGAGCGTGTTGCTGTCATGGCTGCCCTGAACATCGCGCACGAGCTGCTTTCCGGGGATTCCCGCAGTGGCGAAAAAAGCTTTGCGGAAGCGGTTGATACTTCCGAAGCAAAGCGTAGAATCGACGACATGGGAGCACGGATAGACACCGTGCTGGCGCCCCAGCAGCAACTGGATCTCTGATCAATTCCTGCTGATCCCGGCGTCGTCCGCCGAGTGTCCCCTGCGGTGTTTGTTAAGGCCATATATTCCTTGAACCAATGCTAATTGGCATCGGTTGCGGACCGTCAATCCGCTGTTGTGCGTGCTCTTCGTCGAGCGTGCCTGATGCGGAAGGAATGCAGCCACTCTGGACTCAGGTTCAGGATGCCGGCCTGACGGCACTTGCGGGGGCCAATCTTCAACGGGTGGCAGAATTTCTGCCACCCGTTTTCATTTCCGAAATCGTGACATGAACTACTGGTTGATGAAATCCGAGCCCGACGAGGTGTCGATCGACGACCTTGCTGCCGCGCCCGATCGGACGGTGCCCTGGTTCGGCGTACGCAACTACCAGGCGCGCAATTTCATGCGCGACGCGATGCAGATCGGCGATCTTGCCTTCTTCTATCATTCCGGCTGTGCCGAGCCGGGCATCGCCGGTATCTGCGAGGTGTGCTCCGAACCCTATCCGGATGCGACGCAGTTTGAGCCGAAGAGCACAACACCGGCCGGGCGCAGGGATAACCCGTATTTCGATCCGAAGGCGACACCGGATAATCCGCGCTGGCTGTTGCGTGACGTCTGTTTTGTCAGCAAAACAAGTTTTCTCTCACTCGGCGAACTGCGTCGCCATCCGGAACTGGCTGGCATGCGCCTGCTGGCGCGTGGTAATCGCCTGTCGATTATGCCGGTGGCTGCAGACGAATGGAGTTTCATCGTCGGGCATCTGCTGGGCGATGATCCACTGAAAGGGTCTTGAACATGGCTGTTGAATGGCTGATTGCCTATTTGTTGCTGGGTGCCCTGGTCGGGGTGTTCGCGGGTCTGCTCGGGGTGGGTGGTGGCGGCATCATGGTGCCCCTGCTGACGGCGATGTTTGCTGCCCAGGGGGTGGGTAGCGAGCATCTGGTCCATCTGGCACTCGGTACGTCGATGGCGGCCATCGTCTTGACTTCGCTCTCCAGCCTGCGTGCCCATCATGCGCACGGCGCGGTGCGCTGGGATATCGTCAAGGCGATTGCGCCGGGTGTCCTGCTTGGCACTTTTGCCGGTACTTTTGTCGCCTCGCAGGTGCCTACCCGTCCGCTCGCCATCTTCTTTGCCTGCTTCATGGCCTATGTGTCGCTGCAGATGATTCTCAACGTCAAGCCAAAGCCGACGCGCAACCTGCCCGGCGCCGCCGGCATGGCGGGCGTCGGGGCGGGCATCGGGATCATTTCGGCGCTGGTGGCGATCGGCGGCGGTTCGCTGTCGGTGCCGTTCATGACCTGGTGCAACGTCAAGATGCAGAATGCAATCGGCACCTCGGCGGCGATCGGCTTGCCGATCGCGCTGGCCGGGGCGCTGGGTTACCTGATCAATGGCTGGGGCAGTGCCGGCTTGCCGGACTGGTCACTCGGCTATGTTTACCTGCCGGCTTTCCTGCTGATCAGCAGCGTTTCCTTTTTCACGGCGCCGCTCGGTGCGCGCCTGGCACACCGCCTGCCGGTCGCGACGCTGAAAAAGATCTTCGCCGGGGTGTTGATTCTGCTTTCGGCGAAGATGCTGCACACGGTGTTTGGCGGCTGATCAGCGCGCCTTGAACACCGGTTTGCGCTTGGCCAGGAAGGCGTCCAGGCCTTCCTTGTAGTCCTCGGTGTCGAGGAAGGCGAAGGACGCGGCTTTTTCTTCGTCGTTGAGCGGTCGACCGTTCTGCAGACGGCGAATCCATTGCTTGTGCCAGCCCGCGACCAGTGGCGCACCGTTGCAGATGCGTCGGGCGGTGGCGTAAGCCTCGTCCTCGACCTGAGCATCCGGCACGACGCGCGTCACCAGGCCTTTTTCGTAGGCCTCGGTGGCGGTCAGGATGCGGCCTTCGAGCAGGATTTCCTTCATAACCGCAGCGCCGGCCAGCTTGAGCAGGCCTTCCATTTCACCCGGGTACATCGAAAAACCGAGTTTGTTGATCGGCGCGCCGAAACGGGCGTTTTCGTTGCAGATGCGCAGGTCGCAGACGCCGGCGATTTCCAGTCCGCCGCCGATGCAGGCGCCCTGGATCATGGCCACGGTCGGATGCGGGCAGTCGGCGATGGCATTGAGTGCGAGGGCAACCTGGCCGTGATAGTGCAGCGCCTGTTCAAGCGTTGTGCGGGCCGTGACAAATTCCTCGAGATCGCCGCCGGCAGCAAAGGCCTCGTGGCCGGCGCCGCGGATGACGATACAGCGCACGTTGCGGTCGACCGACAAAATAGCCATGTTTTCAGCCAGTTGCTGCCACATCGCGAGGTCGATGGCGTTCAGCTTGCCGGGGTTGTTCAGGGTCAGGGTGGCGATTTCGCCGTTGTTGCAGAGGTCGACCGTAGCCATAACAAATGCTTATCCATGTTGCGAAGTTGTGAATTATAGAGCGGTCCCGATTCACTATTAACCAATGTCTTGTATAAGATATAATACTGCCGCCGGTTTTCCGGTAATTATTAATTAAGGGGGACAGCAACCATGAGCAGCGCGATGTATGAGCGGATGCGGGCCAATCCGAAATTTCAGGAGCTTGTCGGGAAACGCACGCGTTTCGCAACGATCCTGGCGGCCATTGTTTTGATCATGTTTTACGGCTTTGTGATGGTGGTGGCATTCAACCCCGTCGCTTTGGGGCAGCCGGTCAGTGAAGGTTCGATGTGGACGGTCGGCGTTGCCGTCGAACTGTTCATGTTCATTTTCTTCTGGGTGCTTACCGCTGTTTATGTGAAGCGCGCCAATACCGAGTTTGACTCCCTGACGCAGGAAATCGTCAAGGAAGCCTGGAAGGAGAACAAATAATGCGTCATCTGAGCAAAACTACCAGCGCGCTCGGTCTTTTCGCCGTTGCGGCCACGGCCTTTGCCGGTGGCCCGCTCGAGGGCGTCACCGAACAGCAGGCGACCAACTGGCACGCCATCATCATGTTCTGTCTTTTCGTCTGCATGACGATGGGCATTACTTACTGGGCATCCAGCCGCACCAAGTCGACCGCTGACTTCTACACCGCGGGTGGCGGTATCACCGGCTTCCAGAACGGCCTGGCAATTGCCGGCGACTACATGTCGGCCGCGACGCTGCTCGGTCTGACCGCCATGGTCTATGGCAAGGGTTACGATGGCTACATCTACATGCTGGCCTTCTTTGCCGGCTGGCCGATCATCCTCTTCCTGATGGCCGAACGCCTGCGCAACCTGGGCAAGTTCACCTTCTCCGACATCACCGCCTATCGTCTCGATCAGGGCAAGGTGCGCACCATGGCCGCGATTTCGTCGCTCGTCGTGGTCTGCTTCTACCTGATTGCCCAGATGGTCGGTGCCGGTCAGTTGATCAAGCTGCTCTTCGGTCTGGAATACAACGTCGCGATCTTCGCCGTCGGTATCCTGATGATGGTGTACGTCACCTTCGGCGGCATGGTTGCCACGACCTGGGTGCAGATCATCAAGGCCTGCATGTTGCTGGCCGGTGGCACGCTGGTCATGTTCCTCGCCTTCAGCCAGTTCGGCTTCTCGTTCCAGACGCTGCTTGAAAAGGCGACGGCGGCACATGCCCTCGGTCCCAAGCTGATGTATCCGGGCAGCCTGCTCGCCGATCCGGTGACCGCCATTTCGCTCGGCCTCGGCCTGATGTTCGGTACGGCTGGCCTGCCGCACATCCTGATGCGCTTCTTCACCGTGACTGATGCCAAGGAAGCCCGCAAGTCGGTGCTTTACGCTTCCGGTTTCGTTGCCTACTTCTTCAACGTCATCTTCATCATGGGCCTGTGTGGCATCCTGATCGTCGGTCAGAACCCCGAGTTTTTTGAAGGCGGCGTGGTCGGCGGCAAGCTGGTCGGTGGCGGCAACATGGTTGCCATGCACCTGGCCAAGGCGGTTGGCGGCGACATGCTGCTCGGCTTCCTGGCGGCGGTTGCCTTCGCCACCATCCTGGCTGTGGTTTCCGGTCTGGCACTGGCTGGCGCTTCGGCCATCTCGCACGATCTCTACGCCCGCGTCATCATGAAGGGCCAGGCTTCGGAAACGAAGGAAATTCGTGTTTCGAAGATCGCCACCATCTGTCTCGGCTTTGTTGCCATCGTGCTCGGCATCCTGTTCGAAAAGCAGAACATCGCTTTCATGGTCGGTCTGGCGTTCGGTGTGGCTGCGGCTGCCAACTTCCCGGTGCTGATCCTGTCGATGTACTGGAAGGGTCTGACGACTCGCGGCGCATTGTTCGGTGGCTATGGTGGTCTGGTTTCTGCCGTCCTCTTCGTGCTGTTCTCGAAGTCGGTCTGGGTCGATGTGCTGGGCTACAAGGCGGCTCTGTTCCCCTACACCCAGCCGGCACTGTTCGCGATGCCGATTGCCTTCCTGTTTGCCTACATCTTCTCGAAGACGGATTCGAGCGTGCGTGCCGGCAAGGAAATCGAAGCTTTCGAAGATCAGTATGTCCGTGCCCAGACGGGTTACGGTGCTGCTTCCGCCAGCAATCACTAAGCTGCGCAAGTGGTGAAAAACCCCGGTGGCGCAAGCCGCCGGGGTTTTTTTTGATCTCTCCAACCGGTCGACCGTTCGCCGATGTAGTAAATTGGCAACACAAGCTACCGAGCGGCGTTTCTCGCCCAGGGGGTCAAATGAAAAGAAAGATCGAACCGACAACAGTCGAGCGCAGCATGCGCGAAGACGATTTCATCGTCTCGAAAACCACCGCCAAGGGCATCATTACCTACGGCAATCCGATTTTCATCGAATTTTCCGGGTATACCGAGGCTGAACTCCTTGGTACCCAGCACAATATCGTTCGTCACCCGGATATGCCTCGGGCTGCATTCAAGCTGGCCTGGGACACCATAGAGTCTGGGCGGGAGTTCTTCGGCTATGTGAAAAACATGGCAAAGGATGGCAGTTTCTACTGGGTTTTTACCCATATCACGCCGGATTTTGACCGGAACAAGCGAATCGTCGGCTACACCTCGGTGCGGCGTTGTCCGAGGCGCGATGCGATCAGCAAGATCGAGCCGGTTTATCGGCAAATGCTGGCGGCCGAGAGCGCTGCCGGTGCCAGGGATGCGATTGCGGCCGGTACCAAGGTCTTGCTTGATCTGCTGCAACAGACAGGAATGAGCTATGAAGAACTGGTCTTTTCCCTTTAGGCGCTGGGCGCTGGCTCTCTTGCTCGGAGCCGGTATTGGTTCTGCCTTTGTCTCGCCCTGGCTGGTCGTGCTTTTTTCGGTTCCGGCCTTTCTTGTTTTGTTCTGGCCGGAAAGCGCTGTCACCGGGCCCTTGCCCGAACTCGACCAATTGCTCAGCCGGGTCGGTCAGGGGGATCTCGTTGCCCGCATGCCGCAGGCCCTTCAGGATAGGCGCTTGGAAGCCATCCGCGTCAATCTGAACTCCTTGCTGGATCAGACCGAAACGGCTTTCCGGGAAATTCTCGGTGCGATGTCGGCCTCATCCGAGAACCACAACTGGCGGCGCCTGCAGACCACCGGTTTGCACGGTACTTTCCGGGGGGTGCTTGAGCAGATGCAACTGCTGCTCGATCGCCTTGGTGCGGCGCAGGAGTCGGTTGCCCGCGAGGCCTTGTTGTCGCGTATTTTCCTGCGCTCCGAGCGTGGTCTTTCGATGGCGATCAAACATGTTGATCTCACCTTGAACGAAGTCAGTGGCCACTCGGTGCAGGTCGAAAGCATGGCCGGGGAGTTCGCACAGTCAGCGAGTGTCATGGCCAATGCGGCCGGCCGTATGTCGACGGCCCTGGGCGATGCGCAACAGGCGGCAGAGAGCGGCGTGCAGGCGCTCGATGATCTCAATGCCAAGGCGGCCGCCATTCGCGATCTGAGCGGTCGGATTGACGGTATTGCGAAACAGACCAATCTGCTCGCCCTCAATGCTGCGATCGAGGCAGCCCGGGCTGGCGAGGCCGGGCGGGGGTTCGCCGTCGTGGCCGATGAGGTACGCAAGCTGGCCGACCAGTCGCAGCGCTCAGCCGAAGAAATCACCGTTGCCATCTCTGCAGTCAGTGCTTCAATGGAGTCGGCAACCCGGCAAATTGGCGGCTTGCATCGCTCGGTAAACGGTGCGCGGCTGACGGCGGCCGAGTTCAGTGAAAACCTGACACTATCGTCGGCATCGGCCCTGGAAGTTGGTGAGTTGGCGGCGACGATCGAAACCGGGGCACGCGCGATGATTTCTTCAATGCAGTTGGTGGAGATGGCCCAGAAGGCGCGGTCCGACGTGACGGCCATCCTGCACGGGGAAAAACTCGATGTATCCAGCCTGCCGGCCATCGAGCAGGAAGCGATCGCGGTGGTCGAGTCGAGGAAATGGGTCAAGGGCAGTGCGGATCGTGATGCCCTGGTCGATATTTACGATCGACTGTTTGCCAATATCGAAAGTCAGATGCACTGATTGGGGATGGCGTTGCCATCCCCAAGGCAACTAGGATTTGGCTGGGCTGTCCTGCATCTTGGCCAGCGCCTCGCGACCGGAAAGCAGATGGTCGTGCATTGCCTTCTCGGCCTTGGCCGTATCGCCAGCCTCAAGAGCGCCCATGATGATGCGATGCTCATCGAGTGACTGCTGCAGGCGTCCTTCCAGCGACAGCGAGTGCAGACGCGACAGCTTGAGCACCTTGCGCAGATCCTGAATTACGGTCAGCAACCAGCGATTGCCAGACAAGAGCTGAATTTGCCGGTGAAACTCCTGATTGGCCTCGAAGAACGCGTCGATGCGGCCATCGCGTGCGGCGGATTCAAGTTGCTCATGAATTTTTTTCAGCCGGGCGATATCGGCCGATTTGGCACGGCCAATCGCTTCGCTGACGCAACGTCCTTCCAGCATGGCCATCAGCGGGAAAATGTCGTCGAGATCCTGGCGCGAAATTTCGGTGACGTAACAGCCGCGGCGTGGCTTCAGTTCAACGAGTCCTTCCGAGGCCAGTACCTTGAGCGCTTCGCGCAGTGGCGTGCGGGAGATGCCGTACTGTTCGGCGAGTTTTTGCTCGTCGATCCAGGTGCCGGGATTCAGTTCGTGAGCGAAGATGCGCTGGCGCAATCGTTCGGCCACTTCCTGGTAAAGCGCTGTAGGTGCAATGCGGTTCATTGTTTCCGTCTAGTGTGAATGGGCTGGCCGATACGTTGTCGGCTTGCTTCCATAATTATGGATAAAGTATTATGTGAGGTTTGGTATGTCAAGCTGGGTCTGAAAGCGTAGAATTTTGAATTCTGCATCATCGGCCTGAAAAAATCGAATCAGCGAGGGGTGTGTCATGTCTGAAAAGTTCTTTGATTCCAATAACCTGGATGCATGGGAAAAGGCCGCAGCAAAACAGTCTCCGGGCGGCGATATCGGCAATCTGGTCTGGAACACCCCGGAAGGTCTGGCCGTCAAGGCACTGTATACGAAGGCTGACGTTGCCGGCCTGGAATTCGCTGACACCCTGCCCGGCTTCGCCCCTTATCTGCGCGGCCCGCAACCGACGATGTATGCCGTCAAGCCGTGGACCATCCGTCAGTACGCCGGTTTCTCCACTGCCGAAGCCTCCAACGCCTTCTACCGCAAGGCGCTCGCCGCCGGCGGCCAGGGCGTTTCCGTGGCTTTCGACCTGGCGACGCACCGTGGTTACGACTCGGACAATGCCCGCGTTACGGGCGACGTCGGCAAGGCCGGCGTCGCGATCGACTCCGTCGAAGACATGAAGATCCTCTTCGACAGCATCCCGCTCGACAAGATTTCCGTCTCGATGACGATGAACGGCGCCGTGCTGCCGATTCTTGCCGGCTACATCGTTGCCGCCGAAGAACAGGGTGTTTCGCAGGACAAGCTGTCCGGCACCATCCAGAACGACATTCTCAAAGAGTTCATGGTGCGGAATACCTATATCTATCCGCCCAAGCCGTCGATGAAGATCATTGCCGACATTTTCGGCTACACGGCGCAGCACATGCCGAAGTTCAACTCGATCTCGATTTCCGGTTATCACATCCAGGAAGCCGGTGCCAATCAGGCCATCGAACTGGCCTTCACGCTGGCTGACGGCATGGAATACGTGCGTACCGGCGTCGCTTCCGGCATGGACGTCGACACCTTCGCCGGTCGCCTGTCCTTCTTCTGGGCCGTCGGCATGAACTTCTACCTGGAAATCGCCAAGATGCGCGCCGGCCGCCTGTTGTGGGACCGCATCATGACCGGTTTCAACGCCAAGAGCGCCAAGTCGAAGATGCTGCGCACGCACAGCCAGACCTCGGGCTGGTCGCTGACCGAGCAGGATCCGTACAACAACGTCGTGCGCACCACCATCGAAGCGATGGCGGCCGTCTTCGGCGGCACCCAGTCGTTGCACACCAATGCGCTGGATGAAGCCATCGCACTGCCGACCGAATTCTCGTCGCGCATCGCCCGCAACACGCAGTTGATCATCCAGGAAGAAACCCACATCACCAACGTCGTCGATCCGTGGGCCGGCTCCTACATGATGGAAAAGCTGACCCAGGACATGGCCGACAAGGCCTGGGGCATCATCCAGGAAATCGAAGCGATGGGCGGCATGACCAAGGCCGTCGAATCGGGCTGGGCCAAGATGCAGGTCGAAACCTGCGCCGCCGACAAGCAGGCGCGCATCGACTCCGGCAAGGACGTCATCGTTGGCGTCAACAAGTACAAGCTGGCCAAGGAAGACGCGATCGACATTCTCGATATCGACAACCATGCCGTGCGCGATTCGCAGATCGCCCGTTTGAAGCAAATTCGCGCTACCCGTGATTCAGCAGCCGTTTCTGCCGCTCTGGACGCGTTGACCGCTGCGGCTGAGTCCGGCGAAGGCAATCTGCTCGACCTGACGGTCAAGGCCATGCGCCTGCGCGCCACGGTCGGTGAAGTGTCGGATGCGCTGGAAAAGATCTTTGGTCGTTTCCGTGCCAACAACCAGACCATTTCGGGTGTGTACGGAGGCGTTGTGGAAGGTCAGGAAAGCTGGGAAAAGATCAAGGCCGATGTCGCCAAGTTCGCCGAAGAAGAAGGTCGTCGCCCGCGCATCATGATCGCCAAGCTCGGCCAGGACGGCCATGACCGTGGTGCCAAGGTGGTGGCTACCGCCTACGCCGACCTCGGTTTCGACATCGATATGGGGCCGCTCTTCCAGACCCCGGAAGAAGCTGCCCGTCAGGCGATTGAAAACGACGTGCACGCCGTCGGCGTGTCGTCGCTGGCCGCCGGTCACAAGACCTTGCTGCCGCAGCTGGTCAAGGCGCTCAAGGATCAGGGCGGTGACGACATCATCGTCTTCGCCGGTGGCGTGATTCCGGCCCAGGACTACGACTATCTGTACAACGCCGGCGCCAAGGCCATCTTCGGGCCGGGTACCCGGATCGAGGATTCGGCCATCAAGGTGATCGAAGAAATCCGCAAGGCACGCGGCTAAGCCCTGCATGCATCCGGGCGAAGCTGCCGTGCTGGCGCATTCCCTTTCTTCTGCCGATCAGGCGCTGGTAGACGGCGTGCTGGCCGGTCAGCGCCGTGCGCTGGCCAAGGCCATCACGCTGATCGAGTCGACGCGGCCGGATCACCAGCAACGCGCGCAGCAGGTGCTGAACGCGCTGCTGCCGAGCACCGGCAAGGCGATCCGCATTGGTATTTCCGGCGTGCCGGGGGCGGGTAAATCGACTTTCATCGAAGCACTCGGCGTCTGGCTGATCGAGCAGGGCAAGAAACTTGCCGTGCTCGCGGTCGACCCCTCGTCTTCGGTGTCCGGCGGTTCCATCCTCGGCGACAAGACGCGTATGGAGCTGCTCAGTCAGCGCGAGGAAGCCTTCATCCGGCCGAGTCCGTCTTCCGGTTCATTGGGCGGCGTTGCCGAGAAGTCGCGCGAAGCCATGCTGCTCTGCGAAGCCTCCGGCTACGATGTGATCATCATCGAGACGGTTGGCGTCGGCCAGTCGGAAACGACCGTCGCCGGCATGGTCGACATGTTTTGCCTGCTGCAGTTGCCGAATGCCGGCGACGATCTGCAGGCCATCAAAAAAGGTATCGTCGAGATCGCCGACATGGTGGTCATCAACAAGGCCGACATCGACAAGCAGGCTACCGCCGTTGTCCGTGCCCAGTGGCGCAATGCGTTGCACATGCTGCGTCCGGCCTCACCGAACTGGGCGCCGCCGGTCATCGCCCTGTCGGCCTTGCACAAGCAGGGCATCGGCGAGTTCTGGGAACAGGTCGAGAAATTCGAGGCCGCCCTCAAACCGACCGGCGAGTTCGCGGCCAAGCGGCAACACCAGGCATTGTCCTGGATGTGGCAGATGATCGATTCCGGCCTGCGCCAGCATTTCCGTCTTCACCCGCGCGTGCAGGAAAACCTGCCCGCGTTCACCCAATCCGTCGAACAGGGTCATACGACACCGGCTGCTGCCGCGTATGCGCTGCTCGACTATCTGAAACACTAATCACCCGATCCACTTAGGGAGTTTTCTATGCACGACATCATCCGCCAGCTGGAAAAAAAGCGTGAACTGGCCCGCCTCGGCGGTGGCCAGAAGCGTATCGACAGCCAGCACAAGAAGGGCAAGCTGACCGCCCGTGAACGTATCGAGCTGCTGCTCGACCCGGATTCCTTCGAAGAATGGGACATGTTCAAGGAGCACCGCTGTACCGATTTCGGTATGGATCAGGCGGAAAAAACTCCGGGTGACGGCGTGGTTATCGGCTACGGCACGATCAACGGCCGTCTGGTCTTCGTCTTCTCGCAGGATTTCACCGTGTTCGGCGGCTCGCTGTCGGAAACCCATGCCGAGAAGATCTGCAAGGTCATGGATCAGGCGATGAAGGTTGGCGCCCCGGTGATCGGTCTCAATGACTCGGGCGGCGCCCGCATCCAGGAAGGCGTTGCCTCCCTCGGCGGTTACGCCGACGTGTTCCAGCGCAACGTGATGGCCTCCGGCGTCGTGCCGCAGATCTCCATGATCATGGGCCCCTGTGCCGGTGGTGCGGTGTACTCGCCGTCGATGACCGATTTCATCTTCATGGTGAAAGACTCGTCCTACATGTTCGTGACCGGTCCGGAAGTCGTCAAGACGGTCACCCACGAAGACGTCACCGCCGAAGAACTGGGCGGTGCAGTGACGCATACCAGCAAGTCCGGCGTCGCCGACCTCGCTTTCGAGAACGACGTCGAAGCCCTGTCCATGCTGCGCCGCTTCATGAACTTCCTGCCGGCCAACAACAAGGAAAAGCCGCCGGTTACCTGGACCAACGATCCGGCCGGTCGCATGGATTATTCGCTCGACACCCTGGTGCCGGACAATAACAACAAGCCGTACGACATGAAGGAATTGCTGATCAAGGTCGTCGACGACAACGATTTCTTCGAAATCCAGCCGGATTACGCCAAGAACATCATCATCGGCTTCGGTCGCGTTGACGGCCACCCGGTCGGCATCGTCGCCAACCAGCCGCTGGTGCTGGCCGGCTGTCTGGACATCAAGTCCTCGATCAAGGCTGCCCGTTTCGTCCGCTTCTGCGATGCCTTCAACATTCCGGTCGTCACCTTCGTCGATGTGCCGGGCTTCATGCCGGGTACGCAGCAGGAATACGGCGGCATCATCAAGCACGGCGCCAAGCTGCTCTACGCGTACGCCGAATGTACCGTGCCGAAGGTCACCGTGATTACCCGCAAGGCCTACGGCGGCGCTTACGACGTGATGTCGTCCAAGCACCTGCGCGGCGACGTCAATCTCGCCTGGCCGTCTGCCGAAATCGCCGTGATGGGCCCGAAGGGCGCCGTCGAGATCATCTTCCGCGAGGAAAAGAACGATCCGGCCAAGCTCGCCGAGCGCGAAGCCGAATACAAGGACAAGTTCGCCAATCCGTTCGTGGCTGGCGCACGTGGCTTCATCGACGACGTCATCATGCCGCATGCCACCCGCAAGCGTATTGCCCGCTCGCTGGCCATGTTGCGCGACAAGAAACTCGACAATCCGTGGCGCAAGCACGGCAACATTCCTCTGTAAGCGTCAGGGAGAAAAAGGAATATGTTCACTAAAATTCTGATCGCAAACCGCGGCGAAATCGCCTGCCGTGTCATCAAGACCGCCCGCAAGATGGGCATCAAGACGGTCGCCGTCTATTCCGAAGCCGACAAGGATGCCTTGTTCGTCGATATGGCCGATGAAGCCGTCTGCATCGGCCCGGCTGCCTCGAAAGAGTCTTATCTGGTTGCCGACAAGATCATCGCTGCCTGCAAGCAGACCGGTGCTCAGGCCGTCCATCCTGGCTACGGTTTCCTGTCCGAGAACGCCGCATTTTCCCGCCGTCTGGAAGAAGAAGGCATCAAGTTCATCGGTCCGAAGCACTACTCCATCGCCAAGATGGGCGACAAGATCGAGTCCAAGAAGCTGGCCATCGAAGCCAAGGTCAACACCATCCCGGGCTACAACGAGGCCATCGCGGGTCCTGACGAAGCCGTCAAGATCGCCCAGGGCATCGGCTATCCGGTGATGATCAAGGCTTCCGCCGGCGGCGGCGGCAAGGGTCTGCGCGTTGCCTACAACGATGCCGAAGCCCATGAAGGCTTCTCTTCCTGCGTCAATGAAGCCCGCAACTCCTTCGGTGATGACCGCGTCTTCATCGAAAAGTACGTGCTCGAACCGCGCCACATCGAAATCCAGGTGCTTGGCGACAGCCATGGCAACTACGTGTACCTGAACGAGCGCGATTGCTCGATCCAGCGTCGTCACCAGAAGGTCATCGAAGAGGCGCCGAGCCCCTTCGTCGATCCGGAAATGCGCAAGGCGATGGGCGAACAGGCCGTGGCCCTGGCCCGTGCCGTGAATTACGAGTCGGCCGGTACGGTCGAATTCGTGGTCTCCGGCGCGACCAAGGAATTCTACTTCCTGGAAATGAACACCCGTCTGCAGGTGGAACATCCGGTTACCGAGCTGATCACCGGCCTCGACCTGGTCGAGCAGATGATCCGCGTTGCCTACGGCGAAAAGCTGCCGCTGGCCCAGGCTGACGTCAAGATCAACGGCTGGTCCATGGAGTGCCGGATCAACGCCGAAGACCCGTTCCGCGGCTTCCTGCCGTCCACTGGTCGTCTGGTCAAGTTCCTGCCGCCCAAGGAAACCACCGACGCCAATGGCACGACCCGTGTCGATACCGGCGTATACGACGGTGGCGAAATCTCGATGTTCTACGACTCGATGATCGCCAAGCTGATCGTGCATGCTGCCACCCGCGAGCAGGCCATCGCCCGCATGCGTGATGCCCTGAACGGTTTCGTCATCCGCGGCATTTCCTCGAACATTCCGTTCCAGGCCGCGCTGATGCAGCATCCGGTTTTCCATTCCGGCATCTTCGATACCGGTTTCATCCCCAAGCACTACCCGACGGGTTTCGACGCCTCGATGGTGCCGCATGATGATCCGGCCCTGCTGGTCTCTGTTGCTGCCTACGTCTATCGCGCCTTCACCGACCGTTCCGCTTCGATCACCGGCCAGTTGCAGGGTCACGAGCGTATCGTCAGCGACAACTGGTGTGTTGTTCGCCTGAATCCGAACGGCAACGAGAGTCATCATGTTGTGGCGCGTCCGATCGCTGGCGGTTACCACGTTGAATACCAGGGCAAGCAATACGAGATCCTGTCCGACTGGAAGCTGGGCGAGTCGCTGTTCAACGGTACCTGCAACGGTGAAGCATTCACCCTGCAGGTCGAACGTCACAAGACCAAGTACAGCCTGTTCCACTGGGGCACGCGTGCCGACTTCATGGTGATGAGCGCCCGCGCTGCCGAACTGCTGGCCCTGATGCCCGAAAAGCCGGCGCCCGACCTCTCGAAGTTCCTGCTTTCCCCGATGCCGGGTCTGCTGCGCGAAGTGGCAGTCAGCGTCGGTCAGGAAGTCAAGGCGGGCGAGAAGCTGGCGGTCATCGAAGCCATGAAGATGGAAAATATCCTCAAGGCCGACCAGGACTGCAAGGTCAAGAAGATCTCCGCTGCGGCCGGCGAAAGCCTGTCGGTGGATCAGGTGATCATCGAGTTCGAATAAGCCGGATTTCGACCGTTTCTGACGGTCGACCACTGCGCGGAGGTCATTTTCGCGCAGCGCCGGACAAAAGGCCCGTCACGCGACGGGCCTTTTTATTTGCTCAGGCCAGACGGCAACTGTAGCGAACGAAGTCGATACCGCGTTCGATGACTTCGATCGGTACGAGATGCTCCAGCGTGCCGCCTTCGAGGGCCAGGCCGATACCGGGACGGATCGGGGCGGCGGACGGAATGAGCAGCGACACCTGTCCGGCGTCATGCAGCAGGAAGGCGGCCACCCGCGGCATTTTCTGTTCGCGCGGGCCCAGCGGCTTCAGGCGGCAGGCTTCGACTTTGCCGGCATACCAGTCCAATGTGGCGCTCAGGCTGCCGCCGGCGTCGCCGAGCAGCGCCCGCAATACGCCAAGGCGTGCCTGGCCATCGCGCAGCGTGGCGATCAGGCAGGGGGCCAGGCGGCGTTCGCCGGTCTCGGGCGGGCGGATTGCGATGCCGTCGAAGACTTTCCACATTTCGCCCGGAATGTGCAGACGCTGGACGGCAGTCGGCATGCGTGACACCTGGTCGAAGCCGAAAATCGCCATGCGCTCATTGGCCAGAGCTTCACTGCGTATGTCCATGCTGGCTTCGGGATTGAGCAGCTCTTCGGTGAATAGTGCGTAGGCATCGGCCGGGCCGAAGGCGAGCTGGACATCGCCGCTTTCGCTACCGGTGACCGGCGGGCTGGCCAGCAGATAGCGGTCGATGTCGGTCAACAAGCGGATGCAGGCACTTCCTGAGAGCTCACGGCCGAGCTTCAGTGATTCGGGAGTCTCGCCATTTTGCAGGGCTTCGATGCGGGCGCTGATCTTGCGGGCGATCGAGCGAATGCCTAGCCAGCGCGGCATGCCTTCCGGCAAGGTGGTGCCGAACAGCGAGGCGAGCGAGATTTCACGGGCATGCGAACTCTGGTCGGCTTCCATGTGAAAACTGCACAACTCGCGCCAGCGGCTGATCGCGCGATTGGCCACGGCCAGTTGCGGCGCGGTCAGGCGGTAAGGATCGATCAGGCGAAGCAGGAAGGCCCAGGCGAGCAGCCCGGCAATATTGCCCTCGCCCAGATGCGGGAAATGCTTGTCGGTTACCGGCTGACGCAGGATGCCACTGCTCTCGGCCTGAATCAGGACACCGAAGAGCAGTTGATCGAGCTGGGCGGGACATTCGCGGGAGGCCAGGAAGTGGCAGAACTCGGCGGTCCGGAAAGCGTTGGTGGCGCGAAACAGCAGCCGGCATTTTTCCTTGGGGGCAAAATGCGGCGCCAGACGCAGATAGGCAATGCCCAGGCGGGCCCACAGGTGTTGCGATGCGAGAAAGATGCCTTCGTCTTCCACCGGCATCGGCAAGGGCTTGCGCGTATAGCGCGATTCGAGAGCGGCGAGTGTGGCGACCGATGCGCCGTGCAGGAGGTCGAGCTGTTCGGCGATCTGGCCGGACGGCAGGCGCGCGCCGTCTACGGCATTGAGTTGCCCGGTCAGCAGTTCGAGCATGAGCAGCGGCTGGGTCTGGGGCTGGGCCGCGAGCCATGCCTTGGCGCTGGCCAGGTCGGCAAAGGCGGCATGCCGGGTTGGCTCGGGCGCGGGCAGGTTCAGCCAGTGCATTCAGAATCCTTTCGGGTTATGCTTTAGCCATGAGTGGATTCGAGCATTATGAACGCGAACTGGCCGATCTTGATCACGAGATTCGCCGTTACGCTGCGATCTGTGGGGTCGATCTGGCCAATCGTTACGCGCTGGATGCCTGCCTGCAGGATCATCACGCCAACTGGGCCGACGACAAGGCACGCGAGAGCCTGCATGGCCTGTTGATCCTGCGCATCAAGCTGGAGGCGGAGATGATCGAACTGGGCTTTACGCCACCGCCGCTCATTCCGCCGGTTTCCTTCGAGAGCTGATCAGCCGTCGGCGTTGATCTTGGTGATCAGCGCCTGCAGTGTTGCAGCAGCCTGATCGTTGGCAACCTGACAGGTGCCGGCTGCCTGGTGACCACCGCCGCCGTACTGCAGCATCAGTTCGCCAACGTTGGTCTTGCTGCCGCGGTCGAGAATCGACTTGCCGGTCGCGAAAACCGTGTTCTGCTTCTGGACGCCCCACAGCACGTGGATCGAGATGTTGGTCTGCGGGAAGAGCGCGTAGATCATGAAGCGGTTGGTCGCCCAGATGGTCTCTTCATTGCGCAGGTCGAGGACCGCGAGGTTTTTGTGTACCGTGGTGCAGCGCTGGATCTGTTCGCTGGCCATTGCCGCCTGTTCGACGTAAAGATCGACCCGCTCCTTGACGTCGGGCAGGGCGAGAATCTCGTCGATGCCGTGATTGCGGCAGTATTTGATCAGATCCATCATCAGCGTGTAGTTGCTGATCCGGAAGTCACGGAAGCGGCCGAGGCCGGTGCGTGCATCCATCAGATAGTTGAGCAGTACCCAGTCGGTCGGATTGAGGATCTCGTCGCGGCTGAATTGTGCCGCATCGGCCTTGTCGACCGCATCCATCATGTCGTCGGTGATGTTCGGGAAGGCTTCCTTGCCGCCGTAGTAGTTGTACACAACACGCGCAGCCGACGGGGCTTCCGCCTGGATGATGTGATTCTTGCGCTCGCCGGTGTTGCGGATGGTTTCCGACAGGTGGTGGTCGAAGGCGAGGTGGGCGGCGGCGACGTAAGGCAGGTTGGTGGTGATGTCGCGCGCGGTGATGTCGATCTTGCCGTCCTGCATGTCTTTCGGATGCACGAACTTGATGTCGTCGATCAGGTCGAGTTCGTTGAGCAGCACGGCACAGACGAGGCCGTCAAAGTCACTGCGCGTGACGAGACGGAATTTCTCTTGGGGCATGGAATGTCTCCGGTTGGCGAATGGCGTTATGAGGCAGAGCATAGCGCCATTGTTGCCGGAGTGGAACGCACCCGGCGCAGGCTGTGGCGTCTGCGCCGGGTGCTGGCGGTCAGTTCTTGCCGCCGGCTTTCATCTTGTCGATGCCGCTGCGCAGCATCTGGTCGATTTCCGAACCCGGATCGACTTGCGGCAACAGGGCTTCCCAGTAGGCGACGCCCTGTTTGTTGTCACCGGCTTCCATGGCGGCGGCGCCGGCCAGGAACAGGGAATGCGCGTGCTTGGGGTCGAGCTTGAGGGCGCGTTCGACGAGCTGGCGCGGCTTGCCCTTGAGGCCCTTGCCGCCGGCCATGGCCAGGGTTTCGGCATAGCTGGCGAGAAGTTCGGGGTCTTCATTGACCAGCTTTTCTGCTTTCCCGTAGGCGCTGCCGGCTTCCTCGTAGCGGCCCATGGTCTTGTAGGAGCGCGCCAGCATCAGCCAGCCCTTGAGGTCGTCGGGATTCTCCTGCATGCGGGCGGCCAGCCGGCTCACCATTTCATTGATCTGTTCCGGCGTCATCTGCGGCTGGGCGACGGCCTGGGCCGGGTCGAGAGCGCGTGGGTTGCCGAGGATGCCGTAGGCACCCAGCGCCAGGATGGGCAGGAGCAGGATCAGGGCGATTGCCGTCTTGCGGCTCGGCGCATTGCTGGTGCTGGTTTCGCCGCTGCCGGCCGGGACTTCCTCGAGCAGGCGACGCTGGATTTCGCGCTCGGCCTGGGCGAAATCGGCATCAGCCAGCGCACCGGCCTGATGCTCGGCCGCCAGGTCGGCCAGTTGGTCGCGGAAAATGGCCAGATTCGAAGCCTGGCGATCGCCGGTGCTGTTCTGCGGGCGACGGGCGAACCACAGCGGCGGCAGGATGAAGGCGGCGACGACCACGATGAGCAATATGGCGATGAGGGCGAACTGGATCATTTCGGGTCGGTTTCCTTGAGCAGCGCGGCGGCGCGGCGGGCTTCATCGGCGGTCAGTGGCTGATCGTCGGCAAGGCGCCCGGCACGCTGGCGCAGGTAGCGCAGCAGGGCGTAGAGGCCGAACAGCAGCAGGGCGATCGGACCGCCCCAGAGGAGCAGCGTGATGCCCTTGACCGGCGGCCGGTAGAGCACGAAGTCGCCGTAGCGGACGACCATGAAGTCGACGATTTCCTTGTCCGACTTGCCATCCTTGATCATGCCGCGGATTTCGCGGCGCAGGTCGACGGCCAGTTCGGCATTCGAGTCGGCAATGGTCTGGTTCTGGCAAACCAGGCAGCGCAATTCTTCGGAAAGGCCCTGCAGGCGCTTTTCGGCCACCGGGTCGGCAGCTTGCGCCGCTTCGTTGATTTCCGAGCCGAAGGCAGCGGTCGACGCGAGAAAAAGGGCAAAAACCAGAACGCGCGCGATCATTTGTCGAGCTCCGCGATCAGCGGCAGGATCTTGCCGGACAGGACGTCCGGCGTGATCGGGCCGGTGTGCTTCATGCGGATGATGCCGGCCTTGTCGATGACGTAGGTTTCCGGCACGCCATAGACGCCGTAGTCGATGCCGACGCGGCCGTCGAGATCCATCACGGTCAGCGTGTAGGGGTCGCCGTGCGTCGCCAGCCATTTTCCGGCGCGCTCGAAGGCGAGCTTCTTCTCGTCGGCAGCGGAGATCTTGCCCATGTCGAATTCGCCGTCGCCGCGCACTTCCTTGTAGTTGAGGCCAACCAGCGGCACCTTGCTGCTCTTCGAGAAATTGACCAGCACCGGGTGTTCCTGGCGGCAGGAGATGCACCACGAAGCCCAGACGTTGAGCAGCCAGACCTTGCCCTGCATGTCCTTCGGGCCGAGCGTCGTGTCCGGCTTGGCGAGCACGTTCAGGCTGAAGGCCGGGGCCGGCTTGCCGACCAGCGGCGACGGGACGTCGCGCGGATTCAGATTGAGCCCGATGGCGAGCAGCACGACGAGGGCGGCAAAGCCGCCGAGTATCCAGAAATAACGGTTCATGCGGTTTGGCTTCCTGCGGGAATGGCGGCGCTGGCGCGCGCCTTGGCGCGGTAACGGCGATCGAGCAGCGCGAGCAGGCCGCCCAGCGCCATCAGGATGCAGCCGCCCCAGATCCAGTCGACGAAGGGTTTGTAATAGACGCGCACGGCCCATTCGCCTTCCGGCTTGTCGCGGTCGATCGGCTCGCCGAGCGAGACATAGACGTCGCGCAGCAGGCCGGCATCGATCGAGGCTTCGGTCATCGGCATGCCGGAGGAGGCGTAATTGCGCTTTTCCGGGTTCATTTTGCGCTGGAATTTGCCGTTGACCGCCAGGTCGAAGTCACCCTGCGCCGCCATGTAGTTGGGGCCTTCGACGGCCTTCACGCCGTTGAAGGTGAAGTGGTAGCCGGCGACATCGACCGATTCGCCGGGCGCCATCTTGACGTCCTTTTCTTCCTGGAAGCTCGACACCATGGTGACGCCGACGACGAAAACGGCGATGCCGACGTGGGCCAGGTGCATGCCGACGAAGCTGCGCGGCTGGCTCAGTGCGGCAGCAAGGAAGGAACGGTTGCCACGCGTGTTGCCGACGCGTTCGACGAAGTTGGTTAGTGCCGTGAACACGATCCAGGCGGCGAGCAGGATGCCCAGTGCGGTCAACGCCGTCCAGCTGCCATAAACCAGCGGCAGGGCGATGCCGACGACGACTGCGGCGGCGAAGGCCCAGCGCACGGTACGGCTGATTTCGGCGATGGAGGCTTCCTTCCAGCGCGCGAAGGGACCGATGCCCATCAGGAACAGCAAGGGTGTCATGACCGGGACAAAAACGGCATTGAAATACGGTGGACCGACCGAGATCTTGCCGACGCCGAGCGCATCGATCAGCAGCGGGTAAAGCGTGCCGAGCAGCACGGTGGCGCAGGCGACGACGAGCAGCACGTTGTTGGTGAGCAGCAGCGACTCGCGCGAGACCAGGCCGAAGCGCCCGCCCAGGCCAACCTTGGGGGCGCGCCAGGCGAACAGCGCCAGCGAGCTGCCGATCACGGCGACCAGGAAGATCAGGATGAAGACGCCGCGGCGCGGGTCGGTGGCGAAGGCATGCACCGAGGTCAGTACGCCGGAACGGACCAGGAAGGTGCCGAGCAGCGACAGCGAGAAGGCGGAAATCGCCAGCAGTACCGTCCAGTTCTTGAAACTGCCGCGCTTTTCGGTGACCGCCAGCGAATGGATCAGCGCCGTACCGACCAGCCAGGGCATGAAGGAAGCGTTTTCGACCGGGTCCCAGAACCACCAGCCGCCCCAGCCCAGTTCGTAATAGGCCCACCACGAGCCCATCGCGATGCCCAGGGTCAGGAAGCACCAGGCGGCCATTGTCCACGGGCGCGACCAGCGTGCCCAGGCCGCGTCAAGCTGGCCGGAAAGCAGCGCCGCAATGGCGAAGGCGAAGGCGACCGAGAAGCCGACATAACCCATGTAGAGCAGCGGCGGGTGGATGACCAGGCCGAAGTCCTGCAACAGCGGATTCAGGTCGCGCCCTTCGGCAGCGGCCGGCAGCAGGCGCTCGAACGGATTCGAGGTGATCAGGATGAAGAGCAGGAAGCCGAAGGCGACCAGGCCGAGCGTGCCGAGGACGCGGGCGACCATGGCTTCCGGCAACTGGCGCGACAGCATGGCGACGGCAAAGGCCCACCAGGTCAGGAACAGCATCCATAACAGCAGCGAGCCTTCATGACCGCCCCAGACGGCGGCGACGCGATATTGCAGCGGCAGCAGGGAGTTCGAATGCTGGGCGGCATAAACGACGGAAAAGTCGTTCGTGACGAAGGCCTGGATCAGGCAGCCGAAGGAAATGGTCAGCAGCAAGGCCATGGCCGAGGCGGCCGGACGGGCCAGTGCAATCCAGGCGGAATGGTTGCGGTGGGCACCGAGCAGCGGCAGGGTGCCGAGGATCAGCGCGACCAGGGTGGCAAGAATGAGGGCGAAATGACCGAGTTCAGGAATCATGCTCAGTAGCCTGCTTTCGGTTGGGTGCCGGCCGATGAAGGCGAGACATGCTGGTTGGCGCCCTGCGCATCATTGACCGCCTGGGCGGCTTCCGGCGGCATGTAGTTTTCGTCATGCTTGGCGAGCACTTCGCTGGCGGTAAACTGGTTTTCTGCGGTCATTTTGCCCTGCGCGACGACGCCTTTGCCTTCCTTGAACAGGTCGGGAAGGATGCCCTTGTAATGCACGCTGATGTCCTTGGCGGTATCGGTGATCACGAAGGCGATGGTGACGCCGTCGGCCTGGCGTTGCAGGCTGCCTTCCTTGACCAGACCGCCGATGCGGAAGGTCTTGCCCTGCGGCGCCTTGCCCGCTGCGACTTCGCTCGGCGTGATGTAGAGGGCGATGTTGCTGTTCAGCGCGTTGAGGACGAGCGCGGCGATGATGCCGATGATGGCCAGCGCGCCGCCGATCAGGGCGAGTTTCTTGTGACGGGATTTCATTCTGCGGTGTTCCTGGTTTCGGCGCGCAACTGGCGCTTGAGGCGGGCGATGGTGGTCTTTCGATGGCGGACGACGAGAATAGGTTCAATCGCCATGATCGCCGCGGTGACGCCGAACGACCCCCAGACGTAAAGACCGTAGCCGCCCATGGCGAGGAAGTCGGAGAAGCTGTTCCAGTAGATCATTTGCCGTCTCCCGCGAGCAGGGCCTTGACCCAGTCGGTGTGCCGCTCGCGTTCAAGCATGATGGTGCGCACCCGCATGAAGGCGATGGCGATCGAATACATCCAGAAGCACATGGCCATCAGCAGCATGCCCCAAAGCATGGTCTCGGCCATCGACGACTTGGTCAGGTTGACGCTCGAACCCTGGTGCAGCGTGTTCCACCATTTGACCGAGAAATAGATGATCGGCACATTGACCACGCCGACCAGCAGCAACAGGCCACCCGCCTTGTCGGCACGCTTGGCATCGTCGATCGCGGCGGTCAGCGCCATGTAGCCGATGTAGAGGAAGAGCAGGATCAGCTCGGAGGTCAGGCGCGCATCCCAGACCCACCACGTGCCCCACATCGGCTTGCCCCACAGGGCGCCGGTCCACAGCGACAGGAAGGCCATCAGCGCGCCGGTCGGCGCCAGCGCCTGCGCCATCATGCCCGACAGGCGGGTGTTGAAGGCCAGCCCGATGGCAGCCCAGCCGGCCATGATCAGGTAGATGAACATCGACAGCCAGGACGCCGGGACGTGGATGAAGATGATCCGGTAGCCCTCGCCCTGCTGGAAGTCGGTCGGCGCGACCAGCATGCCGAGGTAGAGCCCGGCCAGGCCGAAGACGACGGAAATGGCGACAAAGTAGGGAATCAGCGCCCCGGCCAGCGGGTAGAAGGTGGCCGGTGACGCGAAACGATAGAGATTGAAGCGGTCTTTCATTCGAGGGCAATCTTCAAGGCAGCGGCAGACGCCCAGGGGGCGAAGCCGAGTGAGGCAAAGGTAAGGGCGGCCAGCAAGGACAGATGACCTTCCCCCCCGAGACCGGTCACTGTCGCATCGACTGCGCCAGCGCCGAATATTAGCACCGGGATGTAGAGCGGCAGCACGAGCAGCGAGAGCAGCACGCCGCCGCCGCGCAGGCCCAGGGTCAGCGCCGCGCCGATCGCGCCAATGCCGGACAGGGCGGGCGTGCCGAGCAGGATGGCAAAAGTCAGCACGACCAGCGCGTCGCCGGACAGGTCGAACTGGATGCCGAGGATGGGGGCGATCAGCGCCAGGGGCAGGCCGGAGACCAGCCAGTGAGCGATCACTTTGCCGGTAACGACCAGCCCGAGAGGGTGTGGCGCCAGTGCCAGTTGTTCGAGCGTGCCGTCGCGAT
This sequence comes from Quatrionicoccus australiensis, assembly GCF_020510425.1. NCBI lineage: Bacteria > Pseudomonadati > Pseudomonadota > Betaproteobacteria > Rhodocyclales > Azonexaceae > Quatrionicoccus > Quatrionicoccus australiensis. The sequence goes on along the minus strand of NZ_JAHBAH010000001.1, from coordinate 1,919,039 downwards.
GATCGTCGGCGAACAGGCGCGGCAGCGACAGCATGGTGGCGAGCAGGGCTGCGACCCACAGCACGCCGGGCGCCAGTTTCCTGAGCAGGTCGGGTTCCGGCCCGACGCCGAGCGGGAACAGGCTGACCACGATGACAAAGAAGAAGAGCGCCGAGACGATGTCGGCCTGGCGGCGCATGGCCAGTTTCAGGTCGCGGGCGATGACGGCAGTGACGATTTTGAACATTAGCGGTCGACGCTCAGGAAAGACGCAATTCGCGCACCTTGCCGGCCGGGATATTGACCAGCTGGTGCGTCGTCATCACGGCCAGGCCGCCGCGCTGCAGGTGGCCGGAAATGATGCCGGCCAGCCAGTCGACCGCTGCAACGTCGAGGGCGACGAAGGGTTCGTCGAGAATCCACAGCGGCCGCTTTTCCTTGACCAGGCGGGCCAGCGCGACGCGCCGTTTCTGGCCTTGCGACAGGTATTTGCAGGCGAGATCCTCGCGTCCGGCGAGACCGACCTGTTCGAGGGCATCGATCGCCTCTTCCTCGCTCAGCGCCTCGTCGGCAAGACGCGCCGCGGCGAGCAGGTTCTCGAGCGGGGTCAATTCTTCCTTGATCGCGTTGAGGTGGCCGAGATAGCAGAGATCGGCGCGGAATTCGTCGGATTTGATGCTCGCGCCCTGCCAGCGGATTTCACCGGCTTCCGGCGGCAGCAGGCCGATCAGCATGCGCAGCAGGCTGGTCTTGCCGGCCCCGTTCTTGCCCTGCAGATACAGCAGTTCTCCGGCCTCCAGCCGAAAGCTGAGGCCTGCGAACAGGCGGCGCTCGCCGCGCACGCATTCCAGATTGTCAGCTTCAAGCATCAGGGGAAAAACCGAAATAAATCAGCGGTGAATTATGAGCGCGCAAGTGTACCGGCAGATTGATGGGAATCAAACAAAACGGGCAAGAAAAACGGGGGCCGCAGCCCCCGTCACGGCATCTATCGATCTGCCTATTTCTTCTCGAAGGGCGTCGGACGCGGCGTGGCATCGGCCGACGGCGGCAGGATCGGCAGCTTGAAGTTCGGCTGGTCGCCGGTCAGCGTCTTCAGGAAGGCAACGACCTTGGCATTTTCATCGGCCGTGAACTTCTTGCCGAGCTGGATGCGGGCCATGATGTCGACCGCTTCCGGCAGCGTGTTGGCGGCGCCGTCGTGGAAGTACGGATAGGTCATTTCGACGTTGCGCAGGGTCGGCACCTTGAAGTTGAAGCGGTCGGCATCCTTGCCGGTCACTGCCGAGCGCCCTTCGGCCGGACTCGACGCCTTGTAGGCTTCGACCTGGCCCATCTTCTGGAAGGAGTTGCCGCCGACCGCCGGGCCGTTGTGGCAGGCGACGCAGCCGGTCTCCTTGAACAGTTTGTAGCCGGCCAGTTCATCCTTGCTCAGCGCCTTCTTGTCGCCCTTCAGCCATTTGTCGAAGCGCGAGTTCGGGGTGATCAGGGTTTCCTCGAAGGCGGCGATGGCTTTTGTCACTTTTTCGATGTCGACCGTCTCGGAAGCGAAGGCTTTCTTGAATTCCGCGACATAGCCGGGGATCGATTGCAGCACGTTGATCGCCAGGGTGTGCGTAAATGCCATCTCGCCCGGATTGGCGATCGGGCCGCCGGCCTGGGCCTTGAGGTCGGCAGCGCGGCCGTCCCAGAACTGGGCGAGGTTGAGGCTGGAATTGAGCACGGTCGGCGCGTTGATCGGGCCTTCGTTCCAGTTGTGACCGATCGAGGTCTTGATGTTGTCGGTGCCGCCCATCGACAGGTTGTGGCAGGAGTTGCAGGAAATGAAGCCGGACTTGGACAGACGCGGATCGAAGTAGAGCTTCTTGCCGAGTTCGACGAGGGCCGGGTTGCTGACCTTGGCGGCAGCGATCGGCTGGATCGGTTCCTGACTGGCAGCCTGCGCAAGCTGGCTGATGAGCAGGCCGGAAATGACCGCGAGGGCGGTGGACAAAATGCTGCGTTGCATCGTTATGTTCTCCCTTTGTGAAAAATTGCTGCGGCCATTCTCTCCTGTTCGGATGTGTTAACATTGATCCAAGTCAATGATTTTTATGGGTTTTGTATATAGGTGCTATAGCTTGCACCTATAACAGCAAGGGGCGATAGACCCCACCATTTTGCGGAGGATAGTCATGACCTTGACCGAATTGCGTTACATCGTTGCCCTCGCCCAGGAGGGTAATTTCAGTCGTGCTGCCGAACGTTGTTCGGTCAGCCAGCCGACCTTGAGCGTCTCGATCGCCCGTCTTGAAGACGAGTTCGGCGTGCAGTTGTTCGAGCGCGGCAAGGGCTTCGTCAGCCCGAGTGCGGTCGGGCTGCGCGTCGTCGAGCAGGCGCAGCAGGCCATCGCCGAAGCCGACAAGGTGCGGCAGATCGCCATGCGCGGGCGCGATCAGCTGGAAGGCCCGCTGCGCCTTGGTGTCATCCATACCATCGGGCCTTACCTGCTGCCGCAGCTGATCCAGTCGCTGAAGCGGGTGGCGCCCAGCATGCCGCTCGCCATCGAGGAAAACATGACGGCAACGCTGGCCGACATGCTGCGCGACAACGAGATCGACGTCGTCATCATCGCCCTGCCCTTCGAGTTGCCCGGCGTGCTGACCCGGCCGCTCTACGACGAATCCTTCAAGGTCGTCGTGCCGCGCGGTCACGCCTGGGAAAACATGGCGGAAATCAGTCCCGAGGAAGTGGCCGGCGACGAAGTGCTGCTGCTCAAGGCCGGCAACTGCTTCCGCGACCAGGTGCTGGGCGCCTGTCCGCAGGTGAGCAGTCCGGAAACCGACGTCCGGCTGGGCCACTCGATCGGCACCATCCGTTGCATGGTGGCTTCCGGACTGGGGGTTTCGGTGTTGCCCGAAGGGGCGCTCGGCCACCCCTACAGCAACGAGCTGATCAGCGTCATTCCCTTCCGCGCGCCGGCGCCGTCACGCCGCATCGCCCTTGCCTGGCGCGCCGGCTTCATCCGCCCGAAAGCGATCGATGCGCTACTGGCGGCCGTGGCCGGCCTGCACAACCCGGCTTATCACCTGCTTGCCTGACGGGTCAGCAGCACCTCGGTCTGGATTCTTTGCAGGTGGTCGCTCAGGGTTTGGCTGAGTTTTTCGACTGCAGCAAGCAAGCGCGCTTGTTCCGGTGGGGGGCGTCGATCGAGCAGTTGTTTGCCGAGTTGATGAATCTGCCGGTGAATGTCCGCCAGTTCGTTGAACTCCTTGATGGTCGCATAGCGCTGGGCTTTCGGGCTGGTGTACCAGCGGCCGAAACGGCAGGCGTTTTCATCCAGCTCCGGTGCCGGCAGCCGACCGTCGTCATCGGCGAGGCAAGCGTACAGTTTCTTCATCCAGCGGGTGTGGTCCACCCCGGCAATCAGCATCGGGATGTCTTCCCGCGACCAGTTGAAGGCGGTGGTTGACCCCCAGAGTTCATCCGGACGGAATCGCGTGACCCATTCCGGGAGTTGTCCGGCCGGCATCGGGCGGGCAATGCCGAAACCCTGTGCCATGTCGCAGCCGAGCAGCAGCAGGACCATGCCGTGTTCGACGGTTTCGACGCCCTCGGCGATGACCTTGCGCTGAAAGGCGCGGGTCAGGCCGATGACGCCTTCGACAATGGCGAGGTCGTCCGGGTCATCCAGCATGTCGCAGACGAAGGACTGGTCGATTTTCAGGATGTCGGCAGGCAGCCGCCGGAAATAGGTCAGCGATGAATAGCCGGTACCGAAATCGTCAAGCGAGAAGCTGACACCGAAACGCCGGCATTCGGAGAAGAGTGCGGCGACCCGGGGAATGTCTTCAAGGGCGGCGGTTTCCAGAACTTCCAGTTCGAGATGCTGGGGCGCTACCGCAGGACGGGCGGCGAGCAGTTCGCCCAGGCGCTCGGCAAAGCCCGGAGACTGCAGGTGGTTGCCGGCAATATTGACGCTGACGGTGATGCCGAGGCCTTGCTGCTGCCAGTCTTCAAGCTGGCACAATGCTTCCTGCAGCACCCAGTCGCCGAGCGTGATGGCAAGTTCGGTCCCTTCGATGGCGGGCAGGAACTCACCCGGCAGGAGCAGGCCGCGTTCCGGATGCTGCCAGCGGATCAGGGCCTCCGCCCCGACCACGCTGCCCTGGCGCATATCGACCTTGGGCTGGTAGAAAAGCACGAACTCGCCTTGCTCCAGGCCTTCGCGGATCCGCCCGACTTCATCGCGGCGGACGCGGGCGCGCCGGTCGTTTTCCGGGTCGAACAGGTGAAAGCGGTTGCGCCCGGCCTGCTTGGCCGCGTACATCGCCTGGTCGGCGTGGCGCAGCAGGGTGTCGCTGTCGGAGCCATCCTGCGGGTAGAGGGTGACGCCGATACTGGCCGAGATGAAGATCTCGTGGCCGGCAATCCGGAACGGCATGGTCAGGACCGAGATGATCCGGCTGATCGCATAGTCGCAATCGCGGATGCTGTCGAGCTCGGCGAAAAGCAGCACGAACTCGTCGCCGCCCAGCCGCGATACGGTGTCGCCGGCGCGAATGCAACTCTTCAGGCGCTGCGAGACCTCAACCAGCAACTTGTCGCCGACCGAGTGTCCATACTGGTCATTGACCGGCTTGAAACCATCGAGATCGAGATAGGCGACGGCGAGAACCTTGCCGTTGCGTTCGGTCTGCGCCATCGCGAGTTGCATGCGGTCGCCGAGCAGCATGCGGTTGGGCAACTGGGTCAGGGCGTCGAAATGGGCCAGGTGTTCAAGCCGTTGCTGGTGTTCCTTGATCAGCGTGATGTCGGAAAAAATGCCGACAAAGTGGGAAATCATGCCTTCGCGGTTGTGTACCGTCGAGATGGTCAGCAGTTCGACAAAAATCTCGCCGGATTTCTTGCGGTTCCATACTTCGCCGCGCCAGTAACCCGCCTGGCGGATGGTTTCCCACATGTCGCGGTAGAAGTCGGCGTCGTGATGGCCGGATTTGAGCAGGTCGGCGGTCTGGCCGATGGCTTCCTGGCGCGGATAACCGGTCAACTCGCTGAACGTGGCATTAACTTCGATGATCCGGCCGGCCGGGTCGGTGATCATGATGCCTTCGTGCGCGTTGTCAAAAACGCTGGCCGCCAGTTTTTGGCGCTCTTCGGCAATCAGGCGTTCGCGGATGTCCTGGGCGATCGCGAACATGGCGGGTTGGCCGTCCCAGTAGCCGGTGATGATGCGGGTATCGACGGCAATCCGGCTGCCGTTGGCATGGAGCAGCGGCAGCGGACTGCTTGAGCGTTCGCCGGCGAGGATTTCGTCGAGTATCCGGTCAGCCATTTCGCGCGTTTCCAGCGGGTTGACCGTATGGATGTGCTGGCCGAGCAGGGCGACCGGACCATAACCGAGCTTGTCGGCAACCGTATGGTTGTAATGCACGATCTGTCCCTGTTCGGCGACGACAAACAGGAAGTCCGTCAGGTTGTTGAACAGGCCGCTCAGGTTGTGTTGCAGGCGCTCGGCTTCTTCTTGCGCATTCAGGCGGAGCAGGGTCTGGGCAAAGGTGTTGCTCAGGGTTTCCAGGGCCTGCAGCGTTTCATGCGAAATCTGTTTGACCTGGCGTCCGGCCAGGTAAAGACAGGCGATCGACTCGCCGGCCAGCATCACCGGCAATATCGTCAGGCAGCGCAGGCCTTCCGCTTCAAGGTGGGGGGCGGCGATCAGCGGCGCTTCCGTGCAGTGATCACCCGTTTCGCTGCAACTGCAGACCAGGCGGCCATTGCGGATGACCGCGGCTTGCGGGGTGTCGGCGGCAAGTTCGGCATTCAGTCCGGCGAAATCAGCCGACAGTCCCTGCTCGGCGGCGAGGCGGTAGCTGCCGTTGTCCTGGCGGTAATAGATGCCGCCGGCGTCGAGGTCGGGAAAGCGCAACGCTGCCTTGAGAATGGTATCGAGCACGTCCTGGCGCGGCATCCCGGTCGCCAGCGCCTGCGCCAGGTCATGCTCGATTTCCAGGCGCAACGCTGCCTGTTTTCTTTCGCTGATATCGACCACCGAAGCGATCAGTACCTGGCGGCCGAAGTAGGTGCACGGGTGCAGGCGGACGTCGACCGGGAAAATACGGCCATCGGCAGCCTGGCCCCAATACTCGAAGTACTGTGGCGTACCGGCAATGGCGGCGCTGATATGCGAGCCGGTTCTGCTCAGGTCGTTGAGACCGGGGGCGCCGAGCTTGTGGTGGGTCTGGCCGATCATGGCCGGGCGCGGGTAGCCGAAAATCTGCTCGGCACCGAGATTGGCATCGAGAAAAGTGCCGTCTTCGGCCTGGATGAAAAGCGCCTCGCTGATGCTGTCGAAAATGCCGCGGAAGGTGCTCTGGCTTTGCTGCAGGCTCTCGGCACCCTGCTGGTGCGCCATGATCAGGGCGGCCAGTTGGCTGGCATGCGTGAAGATGGCTTGCTGCTCATCGCCGGGCGTGCCCGGCATGCTGTGATAGGCGCTGAAGGTGCCGAGCAGTTCGCCTTGCGGCGAGAGGATGGGCTCGGCCCAGGCGGCGGCAAAACCGGCCGCCTGGGCGGCCAGGTCAAAGCCGGAGCGGGCGGCGCCGCCGGCGAGGTCGTCGGCGATCACCCGCTGATGCAGTGCCGCGGCTGCGGCGCAGGGGATGTTGCCGGCGTGTACCGGAATATCGGCCGTCGCCTCGCAGAAGGTTTCGGGCAGGCGCGGCGCGGCGAGATAGCGCAGGGCGTGGTCGCCGGCACTGTAAAGCTGGATGGCGCAGCGCCAGGCAGGAATTTCGGCCTCGACGGAGAGGACGATCAGTTCGAGGATGCCGGCCAGCGGTTCGTTGCGCAACATGCCGGCGAGTGCCGCATTGCGCAGCAGGATGGCTTCTTCGGCGCGGCGTCTGTCCGAGATGTCCTGGGCAAAACCGACCGTGCCGAGCAGCTTGCCGTCATCCCCGAAAACCGGGGCCTTGTAGGTTTCGAACCAGTTCAGGTGGTGTGTCCGTCCGATCGGTTCGGTCACCACTTTTTTCTGGCCGCTGCGCATGACAGCCTGATCGTCCGCCCGGTAGCGTTCGGCCAGTTCGGGGGGCCAGTAATCGTAGTCGGACTTGCCGATCAGGTCGGCCGGTGAGCGCTCGCCACAGGTGTCGGCCAGGCTGCGGTTGCCCGCGAGAAAGCGTGATTCGGTGTCTTTCAGCCAGACGAGGAAGGGGAAATTGTCGAGCAGGGCGCGCTGGTAGCGATCATTGAGCTGGATTTCTTCCTGCGCGAGATTGTTGGTGCGGGTCAGTGCCAGACGGTCAGCCAGTGCGTCATCGACCAGGTCGAGCTCGAGCGGGCGCATCAGGGTGTGTTCGGAGAGCAGGCCAACCGCATGGCCGCTGCCGTTGACCACGACCAGATGCCGGATGCGATGCGAGTTCATCATCAGGGTCGCCTCGGCCAGCGAGCGTTCCTCGCCTATCGTGATCGGCGGCCGGGTCATGACGGCCGAGAGCGGCGGATTGTCTTCGGCATTCAGGAACAGGCGCACGACATCGCGCTCGGTCAGGATGCCGATCGCCTTGTGTTGGTCGACAACCACGGCGCAACTGGCGCGTGCCGCCTCCATCGCCGTCAGGGCGGCATCCAGCGAGGCATCCGGCGGCAGGCGCGGGAACATCCGCTCCATCAACGTATCGACATTGTTCAGGTGGCGGTAGAAGTCGGTACCCAGGTGGCGACGGAAATCCGATTCGCTGGCCACACCCAGCGGCTGGCCGCCAGCGTCGGTCACGACGATGTGGCGAATGCCCAGATTCGCTGCTTCGCGGTAGGCGGCGCGTAATTCGGTGGTGTCGACGACGCTATGCACCGGCGTCGTCATGATGCTGCTGATTGCCTGCTCCAGGGCGCGGTGTTCGCGCATGGCATGCAGGATGTCGCCCTCGGTGGCGATGCCGAGTATGCCTTCCGGGCCGACAATGATGACCGACGACAGCTTTTCCTTCAGCATCGTCGCTGCTGCTTCACCAAGCGTGGTGTCGGGCCTGAGATGTCCGCTTTGTTGTGTAATCAGTTCGGCAATTCTGGGCACTGTCTCTCTCCTAATACAAGGATTTTAGAGCCAGAACGAGACCTTGGGGCGCCTTGCTGCGCAAAGCTGTGACGTATATCCGACAGTCATTCTTTGCGGGGGTGGAAATCAACTTGTCACAGTGGAAGGAAAGTAGTCGGTCCGGGTTTGTCGGCCGGCTCCCTGTGCCCGTCCCGCTCGGCAGGAATGAACTGATTTCATTGAATAAATCCAGAACCCCGATGGCGTGGCACGCGCTTTGCCTAGAAGGCCCATCGCAACGCGACATAACAACGGGGGAATCGAACGTGACCGAGACATTCTATGAAGTACTGCGCCGCCAGGGGATTACCCGGCGCAGCTTTCTGAAATTCTGCAGCCTGACCGCCACCTCGCTTGGCCTGGGCAGCGCTGCCGCACCGCGCATCGCACATGCGCTGGAAAACAAGCCGCGTACGCCGGTGCTCTGGCTGCATGGCCTGGAATGCACCTGCTGTTCCGAATCCTTCATCCGCTCGGCGCATCCGCTGACCAAGGATGTCGTGCTCTCGATGCTGTCGCTCGACTACGACGACACGCTGATGGCCGCCGCCGGTCACCAGGCCGAAGCGATCCTCGACGAGGTCAAGAAAAAGTACAAGGGCAACTATATCGTTGCTGTCGAAGGCAATCCGCCGCTCAACGAGGATGGCATGTTCTGCATCCAGGGCGGTCGCCCGTTTGTCGAAAAGCTGCGCGAAACCTGCGCCGATGCCAAGGCCATCATCAGCTGGGGCGCCTGCGCCTCCTACGGCTGCGTCCAGGCCGCCAAGCCGAATCCGACGCGCGCTACGCCGGTGCACAAGGTGATCACCGACAAGCCGATCATCAACGTGCCGGGCTGCCCGCCGATCGCTGAAGTGATGACCGGCGTTGTCACCTACATGCTGACCTTCGACCGCATTCCCGAGCTCGACCGCCAGGGTCGCCCGAAGATGTTCTACGGTCAACGCATCCACGACAAGTGCTATCGCCGCGGCCATTTCGACGCCGGCCAGTTTGCCGAAGCCTGGGATGACGAGGGTTCGCGCAAGGGCTACTGCCTCTACAAGATGGGCTGCAAGGGCCCGACCACCTACAACGCCTGTTCGTCGATGCGCTGGAACGGCGGCGTCAGCTGGCCGGTGCAGTCCGGCCACGGCTGTATCGGCTGTTCCGAAGAAGGCTTCTGGGACAAGGGTTCGTTCTACGACCGCGTTACCGACATCAAGGCCTTCGGCGTCGAAGGCAATGCCGACGCAATCGGCAAGGCGGCCGCCGGTACGGTGGGGGCCGCGATTGCCGCGCATGCCGCGGTGACCGCCTTGGCCCGCGCCCGCCAGAAGGCTGGCGAGACTGAAGAACAAAAGGGAGAAAAATAAGATGGCCTACGAAACTCAGGGTTTCAATGTCGACAACTCCGGCAAGCGTGTCGTCGTCGATCCGGTCTGCCGCATCGAAGGGCACATGCGCGTCGAGGTCAATCTCGACAGCAACAACGTCATCCGCAATGCCGTCTCGACCGGCACCATGTGGCGCGGTCTGGAAGTCATCCTCAAGGGCCGCGATCCGCGCGACGCCTGGGCCTTCACCGAGCGCATCTGCGGCGTCTGTACCGGCACGCACGCGCTGACCTCGGTGCGCGCCGTCGAGGATGCGCTGTCGATCAAGATTCCGGAAAACGCCAACACCATCCGCAACATCATGCAGCTCAACCTGTACGTGCATGATCACCTGGTGCACTTCTACCACCTGCACGCCCTCGACTGGGTCGATGTCGTGTCGGCACTGAAGGCCGATCCGAAAGCCACCTCGACGCTGGCGCAGAGTATCTCGTCCTGGCCGCTGTCGTCACCGGGCTATTTCCGCGACATCCAGAACCGCCTGAAGAAATTCGTCGAATCCGGCCAGCTCGGTCCGTTCATGAACGGCTACTGGGGCAACCCGGCCTACAAGCTGCCGCCGGAAGCCAACCTGATGGCGGTCGCGCATTACCTCGAAGCCCTCGATTTTCAGAAGGAAATCGTCAAGGTGCATACCATCTTCGGCGGCAAGAACCCGCACCCGAACTGGCTGGTCGGCGGCGTGCCCTGCGCCATCAACCTGGAAGGCACGGGGGCGGTCGGTGCCATCAACATGGAACGCCTGAACCTGGTCAAGAGCATCATCGACCGCGCCGCCGAGTTCGTCGAACAGGTCTACATTCCCGATCTGCTCGCCATCGGTTCCTTCTACAAGGCCTGGAACTACGGTGGCGGCTTGTCGTCGCAGAACATGCTGTCCTACGGCGACCTGCCGCAGAGGGCCAATGACTACAGCTCGGGCAATCTGCTGTTGCCGCGCGGTGCGATCATCAACGGCAAGCTTGATGAAATCCACCCGGTCGACCTCAAGGATCCGGAACAGGTGCAGGAATTCGTTGCCCACTCCTGGTACAAGTACCCGGACGAAACCAAGGGTCTGCATCCGTTCGACGGCATCACCGAACCGAATTTCGAACTTGGTCCGAAGACCAAGGGCTCGAAGACCGCGATCAAGGAACTCGACGAAGGCGGCAAGTACTCGTGGATCAAGGCACCGCGCTGGCGCGGTCACGCCATGGAAGTCGGTTGCCTGCCGCGCATGGTCCTCGGTTACCTGCAACCGAAGCAGTATCCGGAAATCCACGGTCTGGTCGAAGGCGCACTCAAGAAGCTCGACGTGCCGGTCACCGCCCTGTTCTCGACCCTGGGTCGCACCGCGGCGCGCGGTCTGGAAACGGCGTACTGCGTCAAGCTGCAGCAGGATCAGTTCGCCAAGCTGATCGCCAACCTCAAGGCCGGCGACCTGAATACCGCCAATATCGAAAAGTGGGAGCCCAGCACCTGGCCGAAGGAAGCCATGGGCGCCGGTTTCACGGAAGCGCCGCGCGGTGCGCTCGGTCACTGGATCCGCATCAAGGACACCAAGATCGACAACTACCAGTGCGTGGTCCCCACCACCTGGAACGGCGGTCCGCGTGACCACAAGGGCCAGATCGGTGCCTTCGAGGCGGCGTTGATGAACACGCCGGTCGCCAAGGCCGACGAGCCGCTCGAGATCCTGCGCACGCTGCACTCCTTCGACCCCTGCCTGGCCTGCTCGACGCATGTGATGAGCCCGGACGGACAGGAAATGACGACGGTAAAAGTCCGCTAAGGAGCACGCCATGCTTTCTCAACAGGACATGCTGGAGGCCGAACGGCACGGTAAACAAGTCCGTTCGATCTACGTCTATGAAGCACCGGTGCGTCTGTGGCACTGGATCAATGCGCTCGCCATGGTGGTGCTGGCGGTGACCGGTTATTTCATCGGGACGCCGCTGCCGACCCAGCCCGGCGAGGCGGCAACGACCTTCCTGATGGGCTATATCCGTTTCGCCCATTTTGCCGCCGCCTACATCTTTGCCGTCGGTCTGCTCGGCCGCATCTACTGGGCTTTCGTCGGCAACCGCCACGCCCGGCAGATCTTCATGCTGCCGCTGACCAACAAGCACTGGTGGAGCGAAGTGTTTTTCGAGGTGCGCTGGTATCTGTTCCTCGAAAAGTACCCGAAGAAATATGTCGGCCATAACCCGATGGCGCAGCTGATGATGTTCTTCTTCTTCACCGTACTGGCCGTCGGCATGGTGATCACCGGTTTTGCGATCTACAGCGAAGGTGCGGGTCTGGGCAGCTGGCAGGACAGCCTGTTCGGCTGGGTCATCCCGGCGCTCGGTGGTTCGCTGCAGGTGCATAACCTGCACCGGCTGGGCATGTGGATCATGATGAGCTTTGCCGTCGTGCACATCTACGCCGCTATCCGCGAAGACATCATGAGCCGTCAATCACTGATCTCGACGATGATCAGTGGCTGGCGGATGTTCAAAGATTGATGGCCATGCTTGCCAGGGCTGCGTTGTCGGCGCTTGCCGTGCAGGTGCACTGCCGGCGCGCCTCCGCCTTGCCCTGGCGGCGCCTGACCATCAATCGCGGCTGATGGTTCAGCCTGCACAAGCCCCGGTCTGCCAATGTAGCCGGGGCGTTTCTTTCTGGGGATGGCAATGAATTCCAAACGCATTCTGGTGCTCGGTATCGGTAACCTGCTGTGGGCCGACGAGGGGTTTGGCGTGCGCTGTGTCGAGGCGCTCAACGCCGGCTGGGAATTCCCGCCGCAGGTTGAACTGATGGACGGCGGCACGCAGGGCCTTTACCTGTTGCCTTACGTGCAGGAGGCGGACTGCCTGCTGGTTTTCGATGCGGTCGACTACGGCGACGCGCCGGGTACGCTGCGCGAAGTGGTGGGTGACCAGGTACCGCGTTTCATGGGCGCCAAGAAAATGAGCCTGCACCAGACCGGTTTCCAGGAAGTGCTGATGGCCGCCGAGCTGACCGAGAAGCTGCCGGCCGAACTGGTCCTGATCGGCGTCCAGCCGGAAGAACTCGAAGACTACGGCGGCAGCCTGCGCGACATCGTCAAGGCGCAGATGCCGGCGGCGCTTGCGGTTGCCTTCAAGTGGCTGGAACGCTGGGGGGCGCCGGCCCGTGTGCGCCAGGGCGCAGTCGAAGGTCTGACCGACCCGGCCCTGGCCATCGACATCTACGAAGGCGAACGGCCGTCGGCCAGCCAGGCCTACCGGCTGGGCGACGCGCGTTTCCTGAATCTGGAAGAAGCCTAGGATGTGTCTCGGCATTCCTGTTCAGGTCATCGAATCGGGCGAGCATTTCGCCCGTTGTGCCGGGCGTTCCGGCGAGCTGCGCATCGACTTGAGCCTGGTCGGGGCGCAGCCACCCGGCACCTGGCTGCTCTGTTTCCTTGATGCAGCACGGGAAATCATCCCGGCCGAGCGTGCCGCTGCGATCAACGCTGCGCTCGATGCGCTGGTTGCGGTTGACGCCGGCGAAACCGATCTTTCCGCCTTTTTCGCCGATCTCGATCGCGAACCCCAACTCCCCGAACATCTGAGGACACAACAATCATGAGCCTCCAACTCGCCGCCGGCCAGACCTCCCTCGAACGTCTCGAAACCGCACTCGGTCGCATGGTGCAAAAACACGGTTTTCAGCGCGTCGACCGCCCGGATCCCGAATTTGCCGCCGGTCTAACTGCCCTGCTCCTTACCGACGATCCGCAACGCAACCTGGAAGTGCTCGACGCCTGCGTCATCCTGCCCGAGTCGCTGAAAGGGCTGGGCGATCAGGTTTCGCGTCAGGTGGCCGGTGCCGACTTTGCGCCGGCGTTGATGCAGCAGTACGGCATCGCCCGTGCGCCGGCTGTCGTTTTCCTGCGCGACGGCCAGTATGTCGGCTCGCTGAACGGCATCCGCGACTGGGCCGAGTACCAGAACGAAGTGGCCGGCTTGCTGCATGGCCCGGCCCGACCCAAGCCGATCGGCATTGCCGTCCGCAGCGAAAATGCTCAAGGAGCCTGCGCATGAACCCCTCGCAAATGCGTCCCTTCCCGATTTCCGTCGTCGCCATGGGCCCCGGCTCGCAGGGCGACGAAGCGCCGGAATACCTGCCCATGCCGCAGGGCATGGAAACCTTCTCGGCACCGCGTCTGCCGGAAAATGCCGCGCCCGAGACCGTCGACCACGCCGCCCGCCTGCTCGGCGATCTGCTCGATGCAGCGGCCAAGGTCGGCTTCGCCGGCGGCGCCACGCTCGACCTGCTCGGCCTTGATGCCGGCCTGCGCGACGTCATCAACCAGTCGCTCGGTTTCGGCGAAGTCAGCGCTTTCACCACGGCGCCGCAACACTGGCGCGTGCAGGAAACCGCCTTCGCCGGGCTGTGGCGGGTACTGAAAGTTGAAAATGACGGTATTTTCAGCGTCGACCGTCTGGAAACCGGCGCCATCCCGGTCGCCCTGGTCGATGCCATGCAGCAAACGACACAGGCCGAACTGCCTGCGCCCGCTTACCCGGCCGGCTGCATGAACGCCCAGGCCCTGGTCGAGGAACTCCGCCTGCAGGCGGCGGCCTGGCAGCCGGGCGCTGCGGCGCACGTCATCAACCTGACCCTGCTGCCGGTCAGCGATGCCGATCTCGACACGCTGTACGGCTGGCTCGGCCACCGCGAGGTGTCCATCCTGTCGCGCGGCTACGGCAATTGCCGGATCACCAGCACGCGCCTGAAAAACGTCTGGTGGGTGCAGTATTTCAACTCGATGGACACATTGATCCTCAACTCGATCGAGGTCGTCGGCATGCCGGAAGTGGCGCTCGCCGCCGACGAGGATTTCGCCGATTCGCTCGAACGCCTGCGCGAATATCTCGACATGATGCTCGAGCCGGTCTAGTCTGGCGGGATGCGTTTCGAAGGAAGCTTTCTCGCCGTCCAGCCAGAAGACCGGCTCGAGTGCGGCATCTGCTGGTGGGTGTACGATCCGGCGACGGGTGACGAGACCCGCCGGATTCCGCCCGGCACGCCGTTTGCCGAGTTGCCCGAGGACTGGTGTTGTCCCGGCTGCGATGCGCCCAAGCACAAGTTCATGGTGACCGGGTGAAGGGAATCTCGGCAGCATGAAAATCTGGCTGGACGACCCGTCGACCGATCTGGTTGCGGTTTTTGCCGAAATCGCCCGCACGCGCATGGCCGATGTGCCGCTGTGCAATCCGGCGCTGCAGGTCGAGGCGCTCGGCTTCCGCCGGCGTGCCGATGGCCATTGGGCGGGTGCGATGATCACGCCATGGGCGATCAACCTGCTCTGCCTGCCCGGCAACGCCGACTGGCCGGAGCTCGCGGCCTGCAGCAAGTATGACTGGCAGTTTCCGTCCGGCAATTACGAATTCACCGTGGCCGACGAGGCCAGTCTGGGCATCTATCACCTCTGTTCTTTGTTTTCGCCGGCTTTCGATTTCGCCAGTCATGACGTGGCGCGCCTGACCGCGCTGGCCGCGGCCGAGGCCCTGTTTGCCGAGCCGTTGGCGGTGCCGGCCGAGGCGCCGGCCCGACCGGCCGGTCGACGTGCTTTTCTCGGACTGCGGCCATGAGTGCGCCGCTGACTTCGGCCGGTCTGCTTACCGTGCAGGCGAACTACCTTGCCGGCGGGCTCGACAGTCTCGGCGTGCAACTGCGCCGGCCGCCGGTGGCGCGCCTGTTCATCGGCCAGCATCCGGAGACCGTGGTCAAGACTGTGCCCTATCTCTACACGCTATGCGCGCACGCCCAGCGTGCCGCGGCGCAGGCGGCACTCGCCGCGGCGGCCGGTGCGGCACGGCGGCCGGTCGATGATGGCGAGTTGTGGATCGAGTTCCTGCACGAAAATTTCTGGCGCCTGCTGCTCGACTGGCCGAGTGCGCTCGGCGTCGAACCGGCCAACGCCGCCTTCATCGCCTGGCGCGGTGAGCGGCAGGGGGCGGAGCGTGTCGCCGCGACGCAAGGCTTGATTGCTGGCGCGCTGCGCGAGATGGCCGAAAAATGCCGTGTTTTGCTGGTCGACCGTACGCCGGTACCAGTGTCCGAATTTCCCGCTCTGGCGCCGGAGCGCTGGCTGGCCTACTGGCTGGGCTGCGCCGCCGAAGCGCCGCAGCCGCAGCGGCCGGCCTCGATTGCCGCCGCCTATGTCCGGCGCCTCGCGGAAGTTGAACTGGCGGCCACCGCGCTGGCCGAAAACCGGCCATATCCGGTGGCCGCCGCTGGCGCTGAGGGCTGGGGCGTCGGCCAGACGATGTGCGCGCGCGGCGTGCTGACCCACGCCGTACATGTCGAAGAGGAAAAAGTGCGGAATTACCGCGTCTGGGCGCCGACCGACTGCCATTTTGCCGCCGCCGACGGCTTGCAGATCCTGCTTGCCGGCCAGCACTTCGCCGACAGCGCGGCCGCCCGGCATGCGCTGGAGCAGGCCGTGCTGGCGCTCGATCCCTGTCTGCCCTATGTGCTGGAGCTGAAGCATGCATGAAATGTCGCTCGCCGAAGGCGTGCTGCAACTGGTTGAAGAAACTGCCCGGCGCGAAAACGCCCGGCGTGTCAAACTGGTCGTTCTGGAAATCGGCACGCTGTCGTCGGTCGAGCCGGACGCCATCCGCTTCTGCTTCGAGGCGGTGACGCACGGCAGCATCGCGCAGGGGGCGGCACTGGAGATCGTGGCGGCGCAAGGTGCCGGCTGGTGTATGCCCTGCGCGGCGACGGTGCCGATGACGGAAATCTACGGCGCCTGCCCGCAATGCGGCAGTTACCAGGTGCAGCCGACCAGCGGCACGGAAATGCGGGTCAAGGAAATCGAGATCGAATAACAGGAGACGGGAATGTGTACAGTTTGCGGTTGCGGCGCGGGTGAAACGCGCATCGAAGGTGACGGGCACGAACACACGCATGTGCATGCCGACGGCACGGTGCATACGCACAGCCATGACCATGCCGACGAGCATGCGCACGAGCACGCCCATGCCGAGGCGCCGCTCGGCGTCCATGCGCATACGCACCAGCATGCCGACGGCAGCGCACACAGTCACGCCCACATCCACGACGGCGAGCACAAGCACGAACATGGGGGCGAGCACAGCCACGCGCATGATCAAGGCCATGAACATGCCCACGAACATCACCATCACGAACACGCGGTCGGCGGCGATCTCGATTTCGGCGCCGGCCCAGCCCGCGCGCATGTGCCCGGTCTCAGCCAGAGCCGCATGGTGCAGATCGAGCAGGACATTCTCAGCAAGAACAACGGCTATGCCGCCGCCAATCGCAGCTGGTTCGACGAACATGGCGTCTTCGCGCTGAATCTCGTCTCCAGCCCGGGCTCGGGCAAGACGACGCTGCTCTGCAAGAGCATCGAACTGCTCAAGGACAAGATGACGATCAGCGTCGTCGAGGGCGACCAGCAGACCTCGAACGACGCCGAGCGCATCCGTGCCACCGGCGTCGCCGCGCTGCAGATCAATACCGGCAAGGGCTGCCATCTCGACGGCCACATGGTCGGCCACGCGCTGCAGCGCATGCAGCCGGCCGACGACTCGCTGTTCCTGATCGAGAACGTCGGCAATCTGGTCTGCCCGGCCGCCTTCGATCTCGGCGAACACCACAAGGTCGCCATCCTGTCGGTGACCGAGGGCGAGGACAAGCCGCTCAAGTATCCGGACATGTTCCGCGCCGCCGACGTCATGCTGCTCAACAAGTGCGACCTGCTGCCCTATCTCGAATTCGATGCCGACCTGGCTGAAGCCAACGCGCGCCGGGTCAATCCGGACCTCACCATCTTCCGCGTCTCGGCAACCAGCGGCGACGGCATGAGTGCCTGGCTGTCCTGGGTCGAAGCCGGGCTGGCTGCGCAGGTGGCCGGGCGTTCCGAAAGCGTCGATGCGCTGAAGCGGCGGGTGGCCGAACTCGAGCGCCAGCTGGCGGCCAAGTAGGACGACCCGGACATGGCAAACAATGAGCGCGATCCGCTTGATCTCGTG
Organism: Quatrionicoccus australiensis; assembly: GCF_020510425.1. Taxonomy (NCBI): domain Bacteria; kingdom Pseudomonadati; phylum Pseudomonadota; class Betaproteobacteria; order Rhodocyclales; family Azonexaceae; genus Quatrionicoccus; species Quatrionicoccus australiensis. Next base: position 1,901,607 of record NZ_JAHBAH010000001.1, on the reverse strand, counting down.
GCTGGCGGCGCGCTGATTGTCTTGAATCTCGGTCTGACGGTGGCGGGCGCCCATGGTTTCGCCGGCGGGGTCGCCGGGTTTGTCGGCTTCATCGTTGTGCCGGGTGTGCTTGCCTGGGGCTTCAGTCGCCTGATCCGTCGTTGTCGGCAACGACCCGATCGGGTGGCATGAGCGCCTCCGGTCGTCTGCTGCGCATCCGCGGTCTCGTCCAGGGCGTCGGCTTTCGTCCCTACGTCTGGCGCCTCGCCAGCGAACTCGGTCTGCGCGGCTGGGTGCGCAACGACGGTGCCGGCGTCAGCCTGGCGGTCGACGGGGAAAAAACGGCCGAATTCATCGCCCGCCTGCCGCTCGAAGTGCCGCGCCTGGCGCGCATCGACGCCATCACCGAGGAAGCGGTCGCGGTTGAGGAGACGGATTTCATCATCCGCGACAGCGTCGCCGGCACGGTGAGCACGGCGATCGGCCCCGACGCCGCGCTCTGTCCCGACTGCATCGCCGATATCTGCGACCCGGCCAACCGGCGCTGGCGTTACCCCTTCACCACCTGCACCCACTGCGGTCCGCGCTACACGGTTAGCCGCAGCATTCCCTACGACCGGGCGCAGACCAGCCTGGCCGGTTTTCCGCTGTGTCCTGCCTGCCAGACTGAATACGAGCGACTCCCCCAAGGGGACTTGAGCCCAAGGCCCCCTGGCCTGCGGGGCGCGCCCGACCGCCGTTTTCATGCCGAAACCACCTGCTGCCCGGATTGCGGGCCGCAACTGGCCTTGCTCGCGGCGGATGGTAGTCCGGTAGACGGCGATCCTTTTGCCGCAACGCTGGCCCGCCTGCGTGCCGGCCAGATCGTTGCGTTCAAGGGCCTGGGCGGTTTCCATCTCGCCTGCGATGCGCGTAACGCGGCGGCGGTCGCCGAGTTGCGTCAACGCAAGCAGCGCGAAGCCAAGCCGTTTGCCTTGATGGGCCTGAATGCCGCCGCGCTCGGCGAGTTCGCCGTGATCGGCGCAGCCGAATTCGATTTGCTGCACAGTCCGGCCGCGCCCATCGTGCTCTGTCCGAAAACTGTGGCCGAGCTGCCCGGCGTCGCGCCCGGCCTGGCTGCACTCGGCGTCATGCTGCCGACGACACCGCTGCATTTGCTGCTCTGGCACGAAGCAGCCGGGCGTCCGGCCGGCACCGCCTGGCTGGCTGAACCGAACGACTTGCTGCTGGTGATGACCAGCGCCAATCCGCACGGCGAGCCGCTGGTCATCGACAATGCCGAAGCGCAGGCCCGCCTGGCCGGCATCGCCGACGCCTTTTTGCTGCACGATCGCGCCATCGTCGTGCGCTGCGACGATTCGGTCGTGCGCGCCACGCCGCAAGGCCCGTCCTTCATCCGCCGGGCGCGCGGTTACGTGCCGCTGCCGATTGCGCTGGCCGACGGCGGGCCGAGTGTGCTGGCGCTTGGTGGCTACCTGAAGAACACGGTCTGCGTCCTGAAGGGCAAGCAAGCCTTCCTGTCGCAGCACATCGGCAGTCTCGACAACGCCGCCGCCATCGGCTTTCTCGAAGAAAGCGTGGCGCATCTGCTCGCCATCCTCGACGTGCGCCCCGACCTGATCGTGCACGACCTGCATCCGGACTATCCATCGACGCAACTGGCGCTGCGCCTGGCCGAGGAATTCGCCGTCCCGGCGCATGCCGTGCCGCATCATCAGGCACATCTGGCGGCGATCTGCGCTGAACATGGCGTCAACGAGCCGATCGTCGGGCTGGCGCTCGACGGCGTCGGTCTCGGCCCGGACGGCGGCGCCTGGGGCGGCGAATTGCTGCGTCTGGACGCTGCCGGCTGCGCACGCCTTGGCCATCTGCACGAACTGAAACTGCCCGGCGGCGACCGCGCGGCGCGCGAACCCTGGCGCATGGCGCTCGCCGCGCTGCATGGGGCCGGCCTCGGCTACCGAGTCGGCGGCTGGCTCAAGCAGCGCTACCCGGAGCGTGAGGGCGCACCGCTGCTGCAGATGCTCGAACGCAATCTGCGCTGCCCGCCCAGTTCCAGCCTCGGCCGCTGGTTCGACGCCGCGGCCGGCCTGCTCGGCGTGCGCGAAATGGCGCAATACGAGGGCCAGGCGGCGATGGAGCTGGAGGCGCTGGCGCAGGGCTACGGCCCGGTCGATGCCCTGCCCGGCGGCTATGTGCTGCGCGAAGGCATCCTCGATTTTTCGCCCTTGATTCCCGAATTGCTGATCTGCCATGATGCTGCGCAGGGCGCCGCGCTCTTCCATGCCACGGTTGCGGCCGGACTGGCGGCCTGGGCCGGCCAGGCGGTCGACGCGCAAAATGGGGCAAAAATCGCCGTGGCCGGCGGTTGTGCAATGAATGCAGTGCTGATGACGGCCTTGCGCCGGCATCTCGAAGAAGCCGGCCTGACGCTGCTCGAAGCGCGCCAGGCTCCGCCCAACGACGGCGGTTTGGCGCTTGGCCAGGCCTGGCTGGGGCGCAAGTTGTTCAAGGAGATGAAGAATGTGTCTGGCAATTCCCGCGCAGATCGTTGAACTGCGCGACAACGACAATGCCGTGGTCGACCTGGCCGGCGTGCGCAAGGAAATCTCGCTGTCGCTGGTCGACAATGTGGCGGTCGGCGATTACGTCATCGTTCATGTCGGCTACGCGCTGAACAAGCTCGATCCGGAAGAGGCGGCGCGCACCCTGGCGCTGTTTGCCGAACTCGGCCAGCTGGGCGACGACGCGACGGTTCACTGATGAAGTACATCGACGAATTCCGCGACGGCGAGGTTGCCGCCGGTCTCGCCGAAGCGATCCGGCGCGAGGTGAATCCGGCGCGCAGCTACCATTTCATGGAATTCTGCGGCGGCCACACGCACGCCATCTCGCGTTACGGCGTCAGCGATCTGTTGCCCGACAACGTGCGCATGATCCACGGCCCGGGCTGCCCGGTCTGCGTGCTGCCGATCGGCCGCGTCGACCAGGCAATCCGCCTCGCCCTCGATGAAGGCGTGACGTTGTGCACCTACGGCGACTGCCTGCGCGTGCCGGCTTCGGACGGCCTGTCGCTGCTCAAGGCCAAGGCGCAGGGCGGCGACATCCGCATGGTGTATTCGAGCGCCGACGCAGTGACGCTGGCGCAGAAGAACCCGGACAAGCAGGTCGTCTTCTTCGCCATCGGTTTCGAAACGACGACGCCGCCGACCGCGGTGGCGATCAAACAGGCCGCAGCGCTCGGCCTGAAGAATTTCTCGGTGCTGTGCTGCCACGTGCTGACGCCATCGGCGATTTCCAGCATCCTCGAATCGCCGGAAGTGCGCCAGTGGGGCACCGTGCCGCTCGACGGCTTCATCGGCCCGGCGCACGTGTCGACGATCATCGGCAGCCGACCCTACGAATTCTTCGCCGAGGAATACCGCAAACCGGTGGTCATCGCCGGTTTCGAACCGCTCGACGTGATGCAGGCGATCCGCATGCTGATCCGCCAGGTCAACGAAGGCCGTGCCGAAGTCGAAAACGAGTTCTCGCGTGCCGTCGACCGCAACGGCAACCTGAAAGCGCAGCAACTGGTCGCTGAAGTGTTCGAAATGCGCAAGAACTTCGAATGGCGCGGTTTGAACGTCCTACCCTATTCGGCGCTGCGCATACGCAGCCAGTTCGCCGAATTTGACGCCGAAAAGCGCTTCCCGCTCGATTACCGGCCGGTGCCGGACCACAAGGCCTGCGAATGCGGGGCGATCCTGCGCGGCGTCAAGAAACCGCAGGACTGCAAGCTGTTCGGGACGGTGTGTACGCCGGAGAATCCGATCGGGTCGTGCATGGTGTCGTCGGAGGGGGGGTGTGCGGCGCATTACACGTATGGGCGATATAAGGATGTTTGATTTTTGTCCGGCTTCGGAACCGGTGGGTTCCGCGCTGGCGGCGCGGGCGTACTTTCTTTTGCTTCGCCAAAAGAAAGTAGCCAAAGAAAAGGCGACCCCCGGGTCGGCGCCGGGCGTTGCCCGGTCCCTTGCGCTACTCGGTCGTCCGGGCGGCTTGCTAAACTCGCCTGCGGCTCAGACAGACGCAAGCCGAATGCCCCCGGCCGTCCTGCGTTGCTCAGCGCCTCTCAGGGGGACCCGAAAGGCGTCTCGGAACAACGGCTCTGCCCAGGAAAAAGCAAAAAGGGTGTTTTTTGGCGGTCGACCGCTGGAAAACGGCAAAAACCATTTTGAGCGGTTCGGCGGCGACGCCTTTCCGGGTCCCCATGTGGAGCGCCGAGCAACGGAGCTGATGGCGGAAAAAGGGCGAGGACTGTCTGAGGGGCGTAGCCCCGAGTTCCGCAGCCCCCGCCAGCAGCGAGTAGCGCAGGGGAGTCGGCGCAGCCGACCGCGTAGCCTGGGGTCGCCTTTTCTTTGGCTACTTTCTTTTGGCGAAGCAAAAGAAAGTATGCCCGCCCGCAAGGCGGAACCCCAACGCAAAACAAGCACAACATCTTCCGTAAGCAAGACACCTCGCAAGGCGGAACCCCACCGTAAAACCAGCACAACATCTTCCGTAAGCGAGACACAACGCAAGGCGGAACCCTCCGTAGCCGAGACCGAAACAGGCCCCACCCCATGACCCAACCCCGAAAAACCTACATCCGTCCCCTCGACATCAAACACGGCCAGGTCGACATGGCGCATGGCGCCGGTGGCCGGGCGATGGCGCAACTGATCGAGGAGCTGTTCGCCAGACACCTCGGCAACGACTATCTCGCCCAGGGCGATGACGGCGCACTGCTGCCGGCCGCCGGCGAAGGCCGCCTGGTCATGGCGACCGATGCGCATGTCGTCTCGCCGCTGTTCTTTCCCGGTGGCGATATCGGCTGCCTGTCGGTGCATGGCACGATCAACGACGTGGCGATGCTGGGGGCGACGCCGCTTTACCTGGCGGCCAGCTTCATCCTCGAAGAGGGCTTCAAGCTCGCCGATCTGGCGCGCATCGTGCAAAGCATGGCGGCGGCGAGCAAGGAGGCCGGCGTGCCGGTGGTGACCGGCGACACCAAGGTGGTCGAGCGCGGCAAGGGCGATGGCGTGTTCATCACGACGACCGGAGTCGGTGTCGTGGCGCCGGGCATGGAATTGTCGGGGCGCGGCGCGCAGGTCGGCGATGCGATCCTGGTTTCCGGCACGCTTGGCGATCACGGCATGGCGATCATGGCCGAGCGCGAGAGCCTGGGTTTCGAGTCGCCCATCGTTTCCGACACGGCGGCGCTGCACGGTCTGATCGCGGCGATGCGGGCGAGCGGGGCGGATATCCATGTACTGCGCGATCCGACGCGCGGCGGCCTGGCCACGACGCTGAACGAAATCGCCCAGCAGTCCGGGGTTGGCATGCTGCTGCAGGAAAAGGCGCTGCCGGTGCAGCCGGCGGTCAATGCGGCCTGCGAGTTTCTCGGCCTGGACCCGCTTTATGTCGCCAACGAAGGCAAGCTGGTGGCGATCTGTGCCGCCGGCGATGCGGAAAAATTGTTGTCAGGCATGCGTGCGCATCCGCTTGGAGCCAATGCGGCAATTGTCGGTTCGGTGCATGCGGATCCGAATCACTTTGTCCAGATGGTGACGGGTTTCGGTGGCAAGCGCATCGTGGACTGGCTGAGCGGCGAACAGTTGCCGCGGATCTGCTGAAAGGCTTAGTGGTGGCGCAGCGCGATCATGATCGATTGCACGTCGCCGAGTTCGTCAAGCACCATGGCACGGGCATCGGCGATGTCGTCGGCGTTGCGGATGCGGAAAATGTCGCGCTTGCCGTCGAGGTAACGGACGGCGGCGGTGTATTCCGGTCGTGGTGCGCGATAGAGGGCGGCTTTGGGTGCCTCGGCGCGTTTGCGTTGTCCTTGCATACTGGTTTCCCCCGGTTGACTACTGGTGTCTGACGGATGGTAATCACAGCTAAGCATTTGAAAAATATCGCGAAGGTAATATAACCAATGGTCTAGTGAGTGGTTTTCGCCCCGGCAGGGCAGGCCCTTTCTGGCTTCACTTCAATGTCATGACGACTTAAAAAATCAAAAAGCATGCGAATTCTTTTTCTGACACACTCTTTTAACAGTCTGACGCAGCGTCTTTTCTGCGAATTGACCCGGCGCGGCCACCAGATCAGCATCGAATTCGACATCGCCGACAGCGTCAGCGAAGAAGCGGTCGCGCTGTTCCAGCCGGATCTGATCGTGGCGCCCTTCCTCAAGCGGGCGATTCCCGAGTCGATCTGGTCGCGCCATCTTTGCCTGGTCGTGCATCCCGGCAGCGTTGGCGACCGCGGCCCTTCGGCGCTCGACTGGGCGATCCAGCAGGGTGTGCCGGAATGGGGCGTCACGGTGCTGCAGGCCGAGGCCGAAATGGATGCCGGGCCGGTCTGGGCCTCGGCGAACTTCCCGCTGCGCGCGGCGCGCAAGGCTTCGATCTATCGCAACGAAACCACCGAGGCGGCGGTAAATGCCGTGCTCCAGGCGGTCGACCGGGTCCAGGCCGGCAATTTCACGCCGGCCCGCGTGCCCGGTCAGGCGCATGCCTTGATGCGCCAGCTTGACCGGCGTATCGACTGGCAGCAGCAGACGACTGCCGAAATTCTTGCCCACCTCAATGCCGCCGACGGCTTTCCCGGCGTTGCCGATGAGTTGTTCGGCCAGCCCTGTCATCTCTTCGATGCCTGGCCGGAAGCGACGCTCAAGGGCGCGCCCGGCGAACTGCTCGGCCGGCGCGAGACGGCCATCCTGCGTGGCACGGCTGATGGCGCCATCTGGCTCGGCCACGCCAAGCGTGCCGGCGGCATCAAGTTGCCGGCGACGCAGGCTTTCCCGGCAGCTCTGGCCCTGCCCGAGCTGCCGCTTCCTGGCTGGCACAAGTCGGCGACACCGACCTGGCAGGACATCGCTTACGAAGAGGCCGGCGGCGTCGGTTTCTTCTCCTTCGAGTTCTACAACGGCGCGATGAGCACCGAGCAATGCCGGCGCCTGACCGCGGCATTCCAGTGGGCGACGGCGCAGCCGACGCGGGTCATCGTGCTGCGCGGTGGCAGCGATTTCTGGTCGAACGGCATCCATCTCAACACCATCGAGGCAGCGGAGAGTCCGGCCGACGAATCCTGGGCCAACATCAATGCCATCGACGATCTGGCCGAGGCCATTTTGCGCTGTGAAACGCAGTTGACCGTTGCCGCGCTGGGCGGCAATGCCGGCGCCGGCGGCTGCTTCCTGGCGCGCGCCGCCGATTTCGTCTGGGTGCGCGATGGCGTCATGCTCAATCCGCACTACAAGAACATGGGCAACCTGTACGGCTCGGAATTCTGGTCCTACCTGCTGCCGCCGCGCGTCGGTGTCGACGGGGCGCAGGCGATCATGCGCCACCGCCTGCCGATGACGGCGCCGGAAGCGGTCAAGCTGGGTTTCTACGATGCCTGCCTGCCCGGTCCCGGCTTTGCCGTCGATGTCGCGCGGCGCGCCGCCGAACTGGCCGCGGCGCCGGATTTCAGCGGTCGACTCGCTGCAAAAGTCGAAAAGCGCCGCGCCGACGAGGCGGCCAAGCCGCTCGCCGTGTGGCGGGAAGAAGAGCTGCGCGAAATGCGCCGCAACTTCTACGGCTTCGATCCGTCGTATCACGTCGCGCGCTATCATTTCGTCTCGCGCACGGCCAATTCGTGGACGCCGCGCCATCTTGCCCGCCACCGCGACCTCGACTGGAAAACGCCGACATGATTCCGACCAGCCTGCGCCAATTGCCCGCCGTCCTTGTCGTCGACGACGAAGTGCGTTCGCAGGAAGCGCTGCGCCGCACGCTGGAGGAAGATTTCGAAGTCTTCTGTGCCTCCGGGGCGAGCGAGGCGCTGGCCGTGCTCGAGCGCGAGATGCCGAGCGCCGCGATCCGCATCGTGCTTTGCGACCAGCGCATGCCGGGCACGACCGGGGTGGTTTTTCTCAAGGAAGTGCGGCACCGCTGGCCGGACGTCGTGCGCATCATCCTGTCCGGCTACACCGACGCCGAGGACATTATTACCGGCGTCAACGAAGCCGGCATCTGGCAATACCTGTTGAAGCCCTGGCAGCCGGAACAACTGCTGCTGACGCTGCAGCGCGCCGCCGAAGTCTGGCGCCTGCAGCAGGAAAATCAGCGCCTGTCGCTGGATTTGCGCACCGCCGAGCCGGTGCTCAGGAAGCGCGTCGACAGCAAGCAGGAAAAGGCCAAAAGCAGTTTCGGTCTGGGCGCGCTGATCCGCGCGTCGGGCAGCCCGCTCAACGCGCTGTGCGGCATGGTCGAGCGCATCGCGCCCTACGACCTGTCGGTGATGGTGACCGGCGAGTCGGGCAGCGGCAAGGAAATGATCGCCCGCGCCATCCACTACGAGAGCCGCCGCTCGCATCGGCCCTTCGTCACCGAGAACTGCGGTGCGCTGCCCGACACGCTGCTCGAATCGGAACTCTTCGGCTACAAGCGCGGCGCCTTCACAGGCGCGGTGGAAGACCGGGTCGGTCTGTTCCAGCAGGCCGATGGCGGCACCTTGTTCCTCGACGAAATCGGCGAAACCAGCCCGGCCTTCCAGGTCAAATTGCTGCGCGTGCTGCAGGAGGGCGAATTCCGCCCGCTCGGCAGCAACCGGGTGGTGAGCGCTGACGTGCGCGTCATTGCGGCGACCAATCGCGATCTGGAAGAAGACGTCCGCACCGGCCGTTTTCGCGAGGATCTCTACTACCGCCTGGCAACCATTTCGTTGCATGTGCCGGCCCTGCGCGAACGACCCGGCGACTTGCCGCTGCTCGCCCGGCGCCTGCTCGACAATGCCTGCCGGGTCATGGACAAGCCGGCCGAAGGCTTCTCGCCGGACGCACTGGCCTGCATGGCGGCCTGGCACTGGCCGGGCAATGTCCGCGAATTGCAGAACGAAATCCTGCGCATGCTGGCGCTGGCCGATGCGCCCTTGCTGGGGATCGAGTTGCTTTCGCCGCGCGTGCGTCAGATCGTGGATCGCCAACCCGCGGCGCAGCTGCCGGGCAGCACTCCCTTATCCGGCGCCAGCCTGAGCGGCGGCCTCAAGGAGCGCATGGAGCAACTGGAAATGGAAGTGCTCGCCGAGGCGATGCGCCGGCATCGCGGCAACAAGTCGCGTGCGGCGCGTGAGCTCGGCCTGTCGCGGGTCGGTCTGCGCGCCAAGCTGACGCGTTACGGGCTGGAGCCGGACGCATGAAAGTCCTCTGGCTGCAAAGCGGCGGTTGCGGCGGCTGCACGCAGTCGCTGCTGTGCTCCGAACCGCGTTCCCTGTTCGATGAACTGCGCGATGCCGGTATCGAGTTCGTCTGGCATCCGGCGCTGTCCGAGGCCAGCGGTGGCGAAGCGCTGGCCGTGCTGGAGGCCTGCACCAGTGGCGAGCTGGCCTTCGACGTGCTGTGTGTCGAAGGCGCCATGCTGCGCGGCCCGAACGGCAGCGGCCGTTTCCACCTGATGGCCGGCAACGGCCGGCCGCTCACGGAATGGGTGACGCGTCTGGCCGGGCACGCCAAATGGGTGTTCGCGATCGGTTCCTGTACGGCCTACGGCGGCTTTTCGGCCAATACGCCGGGCAATCCGCTTGAAGCCTGCGGCCTGCAGTACGACGAACAGACGCCGGGCGGCCTGCTCGGCGCCGACTTCCGCTCGGCCGGCGGTCTGCCGGTGGTCAATATCGCCGGTTGCCCGACGCATCCGGGCTGGATCGTCGAATCGTTGCAAAAGCTGGCGCTGGAAGGCATGGCCGACACCGATCTGGACGAACTCGGGCGGCCGCTGTTCTACGCCGGCGAACTGGTGCATCACGGCTGCCCGCGCAACGAATATTACGAATTCAAGGCGAGCGCCGAGAAGCAGTCCGACCTTGGCTGCCTGATGGAAAACCTCGGTTGCAAGGGCACCCAGGCGCATGCCGACTGCAATCTGCGCGCCTGGAACGGCAGCGGCTCCTGCCTGCGCGGCGGTTTCGCCTGCATCGCCTGTACCGAGCCCGGCTTCGAGTCGCCCGGCCATGCCTTCCAGGAGACGCCCAAGGTGGCGGGCATTCCGATCGGCCTGCCGAGCGACATGCCGAAAGCCTGGTTTGTCGCGCTTGCGGCGCTGTCCAAGTCGGCGACGCCGAAGCGGGTGCGCGACAACGCGGTCGTCGATCATCTCGTCTTGCGGCCGGCGATCAAGAAGAAAGGCGGTGGCAAATGAGCCGCATCGTCGTCGGACCGTTCAACCGTGTCGAGGGCGATCTCGAGGTCAGTCTCGAGCTTGAAGGCGGGCGGATTCAGGCGGCTCACGTCAATTCGCCGCTGTTCCGCGGTTTCGAGCAGATCCTGGTTGGGCGTGCGCCGCTCGACGCGCTGGCCATCGTGCCGCGCATCTGCGGCATCTGCTCGGTGGCGCAATCGGCCGCCGCCGCGACGGCGCTGGCCGACGCGATGGGCGTGACGCCGACGCCGAACGGCCTGCTCGCCCGTCACCTGATCCAGGCGACCGAGAACATGGCCGATCACCTGACGCATTTCTACCTGTTCTTCATGCCGGATTTTGCCCGTCCGGACTATGTCGACCGTTCATGGCATGCGGCGACTGCCGAGCGCTTCACGGCGATCAAGGGCTCGGCTGCGGCCGAGGTCTTGCCGGCGCGCGCCAGCTTCCTGCGCCTGATGGGCTTCCTCGCCGGGCGCTGGCCGCATACCCTGGCCATCCAGCCGGGCGGCAGCACGCGGGCGATCACTGCTGGCGAGCGCATCCGCCTGCTCGCGCTGTTGCGCGAATTCCGCAGCTTCCTTGAGCGCCGGTTGTTCGGCGATGCGCTGGAGCGTATCGGTCAACTCGCCAGCAAGGCCGAATTACTGGCCTGGGCGGATGGCCGGGCTGGCGATTTTCCGGCCTTCCTGAAAATTGCCGGCGATCTCGGGCTTGAGCGTATCGGGCGGGCCGACGACCGTTTCCTGTCACACGGCGCCTACGGGCTGTTCCCGGCCGGTACCTGGCAGCAGGGAAAAACGGTAGCTTTCGCCCCGGCGCTAATTACCGAAGATACCGAGCGCGCCTGGCTGCTCGCCGATCAGCCGCGGCATCCGGCCGCGGGTGAAACCATCGTCGCCGCCGACAAGGCGGATGCCTACACTTGGTGCAAGGCGCCGCGCTATGCCGGTCGGGCCCATGAAGTCGGCGCCCTTGCCCGCCAGGTCGTGGCCGGCAATCCGCTGTTGCTCGATCTGGTGCAGCGCGACGGCGGCAGCGTCATGGCCCGCGTCGTCGCCCGCCTGCAGGAACTGGCACGGCTGATTCCGGCCATGGAGGGCTGGGTGCAGGCGCTGCAGCCGGGCGACTCCTTCTGTGCGCAGGGCGTGCTGCCGGACGAGGGCAGCGGCGTCGGCCTGGTCGAAGCGGCGCGCGGCAGTCTCGGCCACTGGCTGACGATACGACGCGGCCGCATCGAGCGTTACCAGATCATCGCACCGACCACCTGGAACTTCTCGCCGCGCGATGCAAGCAACCAGGAAGGACCGCTGGAAAAGGCCCTGCTCGGACTCGCGGCGGGGGAAGGCGCGCCGCCGACCATCCAGCATGTCGTGCGCTCGTTCGATCCCTGCATGGTCTGTACGGTGCATTAGGTGTAACTCATTGATTTGTTTGTGGCTACGGAAAACGTGCAGAAAACTGAGTTTCACATTTCGGCCTGAATCAGCTCTGATGCATATTGTTATTTTGAGATTGAACCGCCAGTACCAATCGCCTCACCCCCTCCAAAAGCATTTTTTCTTCCAGATTCCCGTACCCCAGCACAAGGCCGTTGCAAATCATCGGCGCTTTTGTGTAGCTACTCAGTGCTCGCACCCCTAGCCCTAATGCCTCCGCTCGAGTTGCTACATCCGTGTCGCGTATTTCCTGCGGCAGCCACATCACCAGATGCAACCCTGCTTCACCACCCGACAATGTCAAGGATGGCCCAAATGCCTCCTTCAACGCTGCGCGCAGTGCGATCTGCCGGGCGGTATAGCGTGCTCGCATGCGACGCAGATGGGCGGTGTAGTAGCCCCGCCGAATGAAGTCAGCCAGTGCGCGTTGTTCAATACCCTGCCCGGGGCGCGTGGCCTGGGCTGTAGCGCGGGCAAAATCGGCTGCAATGGCGTGCGGCAACACTAGGTAGCCGAGGCGCAAGCCAGGATAGAGAGTCTTGCTGAAGGTGCCGATGTAGACGATCGGAGCGTCAGGCTTCAAACCGAACAGCGCAGGGGGCGCCGGGCCAGCACGGCGGAATTCGCTGTCGTAATCGTCCTCAATGATCCAGGTGCCGGACTGGAGGGCGCGCTCAATCAGGGCCAGACGCCGCGGCAAGGACATTACGCGGCCGGTCGGGTACTGGTGCGATGGCGTAATCATGATCAGGCGCGGCGGATGCTCACACCAGTCTCTGTCGCTCGGTGCCAGGCCCTCTGTATCGACCGGTACGTCATGTACGCGCAGCCCGGCTAGACCAAACGCGACGCGCGCGGCGAGATAGCCGGGATTCTCGGCCCAAACGACATCGCCGTGGTCTCCGAGCAGTCGGGCGCAGAGGTCGAGCGCCGCCTGGGTGCCACCAGTAATGACAATTTGCCCGGCATCTACCGCTAGACCACGGACAGTTGTGAGGTGGCCGGCAAGCGCCTCTCTCAGTGCGGGGTCGCCGCCGTGCGCGGCATAGCCGAGTTGGCGCCACCCCGCATCGCGCCACGCGCGCTCCAGGCAGGTGCGCCAACTGCGGAAAGGAAAGGCGCTATAGTCGGGCGTGCCGGGAGCAAAAGGCAACACGGCTGCCTCACGCGCCGGCCCAGGCTGCAAAGCCACCTCGGCGCGAACGGAGAGTTGCAGCGGCACCTCGTTCGCATCTTCTTTCCTTGGCAACATAACTGGCTGCACGGACAGCATTGCCACGCGCGTGCCTTGGCGATCTGCCAGTAGACAACCTTCGGCAACAAGTTGCTCATAGGCGAACAGAACTGTATTGCGGGAAATTTTCAGCGAGCTCGCCAAGCTGCGGCTAGCCGGAAGCTGGGTGCCTGGAGCGATATGGCCGGACAGGATGGCTTGGCGCAGGCGATGGTAGAGAACGCGCTGTCGCGGCATTGTTTCCGGCAAAGGCGGAGCGAGTAGCCAGTCCAGTTCCATCGTGGCTCCATGATTAGTTCATTTTGTGGCACTACGAAAGGTACCATGAGGTCCGTAAAGTAGGGCCATCAACAACATCCGGAACTCTGCGACTATGACCCTCTCTCCCGCTCCTTCCTCGCGCACCCGCGTATTTCGTAAGCCGGATCGCGCCGACTATAACCCCGAGGCCATCAACGCCATTGTCGATGCAGCGGTCATCTGCAGCGTTGCATTCCAGATTGAGGGTTCGGTGCACGCCATTCCGACCATCCATTGGCGCGATGGCGAGTATCTCTACATCCACGGTGCCAAGGCATCGCGCATGCTTAAGGCACTTACGGAAGGCGAGGCCTGCATCACGATCGCTCTGGCCGATGGTCTGGTGCTCGCCCGCTCGGCCATGCACCACTCGATGAACTACCGCTCGGTGGTGATCTACGGCCAATTCGAACTGGTGAGCAATCCAGCGGAAAAAGAACGCAGCCTACAGGCCCTCATCGAAGGTCTGTACCCCGGACGCTGGAACACCTTACGTCCGATCAACGACAAGGAACTGAACGCTACCAGCGTGCTACGAATTCCGCTGACCGAGGCGTCGGCCAAAATACGTGACGCCGGGGTAAAGGACGACGTCGAGGATCTGGAATGGCCGGTCTGGGCAGGTGTAATCCCGCTCAATTTCGTTGTCGGCGCGCCGAGACGCGAGGAGGATAGCGAGGGAGGTACAGTACCGGTCACACGCTACAGTCCTCGAAGCGACAGTAATTTGGGCGTTGCCTGAATTGACAGTACTGAAAGGCGTTCCCCACTCGAATCGACGTGCAATGATCGGCGGCAGTCTTCCCTTGATGCGACCGGTACGCAAAATTTCGGACATCTTCCATACTCGAAACGCAGGCCATGCACGCCGAACTGAGCGGCCTCTACAAGCGGCGGGCGATCATGAACCTGCTCGAGACGCGCTTGTCGAGCACGCGCCGCGATGACGCCGCGCGTGCTCGAACTCAATCCGCACCGGTTCATCGCGGTGGCCGATTTGGCGCTGTCCGACGCCAAGCAGGGTGGGCGCAACCGGGTCCGGGTGCGCAGGATCGTTTGAATGGGCGCCCGGCCTGAACGGCCGGGCGCGTTTTCAGAAGCCGATCTTGCGACTGCGCCCCATGCGGGCCTGTTCGAAGTCGGCTGCTTCCAGCCAGTTGCGGCCTTCCAGCTTGGCCGTACCGAAAGCGGCGAGCAGGCGCTTGCGCATGTCGCGCGGCGGCAGCGAACCGAGGCGTTCGAGCACGCTTTCCTCGGCTTCCGGCGGGAAGCCCCAGTCATGCTCGCCGACGATCTCGCGGTAGAGCGCGGCGGCGATGCTGATGGCGGCATCGTGGTCGGGGCGCGGTACTTCGTACACGTTCATGCGGTTGAGGATGGGTTCCGGTATCGAACGTTCGTCGTTGGCCGTCGTCACCCACAGGATGTGCGAGGCGTCGATGTCGATATCGATGAACTCGTCCTTGAAGGCACGCGCCGTGTCGTGTTCGAGCAGGCCGTAGAGGGCGCCCATCGGGTCATAGCGCGAGTCGCCGCCGGCTTTGTCGATCTCGTCGAGCACCACGATGGGGTTGGCGTAGTCGCCATGCACCAAAGTGTGCGCCACCTTGCCCGGCTTGGCGTTGTTCCATTGCGACGAGGCGCCGGACAGCACCCAGCCGGCGGTCAACGCGCTCATCGAGATGAATTCGTGGCCGGTGCCGAGGCGGGCCGCCAGTTCGCGCGCGAAATGCGTCTTGCCGATACCCGGTTCGCCGAGCAGCAGGATGGGCGTGAAGCTCATCGGCTCGTTGCCGGCCACCGACAGCGCGACGTATTTGCGCAGGTCGTCGATGACGTCGCTGAAGTTGGGGCAGGTGTCGTAGAGGTCGTCGATCATGTCGGCGCCGGTCGGGCGGATCAGGAAACGGCCGCCGCCGCGCTGCTTCATCTTGTCGTACAGGGTGGCGAGCGCTTCGTTGCGGTTGCCGGCGGCCTCTTCCATGGCGCGTTCGATGGCGGCCACGTCGTAGATGGTGCGTTCTTCGGCGACGGCGAGTCGGATGTCGGTATGAGCCATGATGAATCCTCCTGTTGCGACATGTGCTTCTTGTGAAAGCAGGGATGCCAGAGCGTGATTCCCGAACTGCAGTCATCTACTAGCATTTCCCGTTCCAGCTTTTTGTCGCGAGTGACTTGCACGGTATCGGGAATGCCGGCATTGTTGCCGGTGTTTTCGCCAAGGGGATGATCGATGGAGCGCTTTACCATTTCGCTAGACGAGTCGCTGGCCAGCCAGTTCGACGAGCTGATCGCGGCGCGCGGCTACAGTAACCGCTCGGAAGCGGTGCGCGACCTGATTCGCGGCGCCATCGAGAGCGACCGCCAGCGCGATCCGCCGGCCGGGCATTGCGTCGCCAATCTCTCTTACGTGTACAACCACCACGAGCGCGAGCTGGCCGAGCGCATCACCGGCCTGCAGCACGACCACCACGACCTGACCGTGGCCGCCATGCACAGCCATCTCGATCACGACAATTGTCTGGAAACCGTCATTTTGCAAGGGTCGACCGCCGAGGTCAGACAATTTGCCGACCAGCTGATGGCCGAGAGCGGCGTGCGCCACGGCAAGCTCAACGTGATCGCCCTCGAACCCGAGCATCATCACGCCCACGACGAACACGGCGCAGCACATGTCCACTACCGGCCGGCCCGCTGATCTGACGACCGATTCGCCCTTGCCGGCGGCCACCGAGCAGCTCGGCGAGCAGGCCTGGATCGAAGTCATCCAGAAAATGGACGAGGTCTACAACGACCTCCTCCAGTACGAAGTGGCGCTCGAAGAGAAGAACGCCGCGCTCGAGGAGTCCCACCAGTTCATCGAGAGCGTGCTCGCCTCGATGTCGGACATCCTGATCGTCTGCGACCGCAACGGCAATATCGAGGAGGTCAATCCCTCTCTGTCGCATATCGCCGGCAAGACGACCGAAGAATTGCAGCACAAGCCGGTCTTCGACCTGTTTGCCGACGATGTCGAGCGCGCCAAGGCACGTGACATATTTGCCCGTTTCGGGCGCGAGGGCGTGCACGACTGCGAATTCTTTTTGCGTGCCGGCGACGGGTCGACCGTACCGGTCTCGATGAACTGCACGCCGCGTCTGTCGCAGACCGGCAAGCTGATGGGCATGGTGGTCACCGGCCGCCCGGTCGGCGAATTGCGCCGCGCCTATTCGGCGCTGCGCCAGGCGCACGACGATCTGAAACGCACGCAAGGGCAATTGCTGCACGCCGAGAAAATGGTTTCGCTGGGCCGCCTGGTGGCCGGCGTCGCGCATGAACTCAATAACCCGATCAGCTTTGTGCTTGGCAACGTGCTCTCGCTGCAACGTTACGCCGGCCGCCTCGACGCCTACCTGAACGCCGTGCATGCCAGCCCGGCGGCGGCCGATGCCGGCTTGCAGGCGATGCGCGGCGAACTGCGCATCGACCGCATCGTCGCCGACATGCCGCAACTCATCGACGGCATGATCGAGGGGGCCGAACGCACGCGCGACATCGTCGATGCGCTGAAACGGTTTTCGGCGGTGGACAAGATGCAGCCCGAGCAGGTCAGCCTCAACGAGGTGGTTGAGCGCTCGATGCGCTGGGTGGTGCAGAGCGCGGCGAGCAAATTTGCGGTCGACCTCGATTTGCCGGCCGATTTGCGCTGCTCCGGTTCGTCCGGCCAGTTGCAGCAGGTGGTGATGAACCTGATCCAGAACGCCTGCGATGCGACAGCCAACCAGCCGCGGGCGACGCTCAGGATCGTCGGCAGCCGCGCCGACGGCATGGCCGTCCTGCGTTTCATCGACAACGGGCCGGGCATCGCCGCCGATTATCTCGACCGGCTGTTCGAGCCGTTTTTCACCACCAAGCCGGTTGGTCAGGGTACCGGGCTTGGGCTGTCGATCAGCTACGGCATCGTCGAGCGGCACGGTGGTCACCTGACGGCCGGCAACGCGCCGGATGGCGGGGCGGAATTCGTCTTGGCACTGCCGCTGGAAAGTCTCTGACCACTTTGTCGGTTCGGCGCGGCGGCAAAACAAGGCAGATGCAATACGAACAATGACTTATTGCGCTGGCACGCAATTTGTATGAAGATCCTAAAATCATTCATACGGATGCCATGGAAACCCTGCCCACCGACTGGCTGTCGCTGCTCATCCTGACCTTCGTGCTTGGCATGAAGCACGGTTTCGACGCCGACCACCTCGCCACCATCGACGGCCTGACCCGCTACAACGCGCGGCAACGGCCGGCTCTGGCGCGTTACTGCGGCACGCTGTTCTCGCTCGGCCATGGCGCTGTGGTCATGGCCATCGCGCTCGGCGTCTCGGCCATTGCCGGGCGCTGGGAAGTCCCGGAATGGTTCGGCCTGCTCGGCGCCGTGATTTCCATCGCCTTCCTGGTTGCGCTTGGCAGCCTCAACCTGGCCGCCGTGCTCGCCGCCGGACCGGACGAAATCGTCCAGCCGGTTGGCCTCAAGGGCAAGTTGCTCGGCAACCTCCGCCATGTTTCGCAGCCGGCGCTGATCGCGCTGGTTGGCGCCCTGTTCGCGCTGTCCTTCGACACCCTGTCGCAAGCCGCCTTCTTCGCGCTGACCGCAACCCAGTTCGGTGGCTGGGAACATGCGCTGATCCTCGCGTCGCTGTTCATGCTCGGCATGCTGCTTACCGACGGCATCAACGGCCTGTGGATCGCCCGCCTGATTGCCCGCGCCGACCAGGTGGCGCTGGTCGCTTCGCGTGTCATGGGCCTGGTCGTCTCCGGCATCAGCCTGCTGGTCGCCGCTTTCGGCGCCGCCAAGCTGCTGTCGCCGGCGGTCGATGTCTGGAGCGAGGGCAAGGAGCTGGTTTTCGGATTTGCGCTGGTGGCGATCATCGCCTTGAGCTTTGTCGCGGCGCTGCGCCTGACGCGTCGGCCGGCCGTGGCCTGATTCATTTATAGGGAAATGGCCGGGCAACCGGCTTTTTTTGACGATGCTGTTAAGACAAAAATTAATTTGCTCATATTTTTTGCTCGCTTGTGCCGGCGCGGCGGCCGAGGAAGCCACGCTTTCGACCGTCGAAGTGCGCGCGCAAACCGAGAATCTTGAAGGCATCGCGATGGCGGGCAGCGCGGGCGTGGTGTCCAGCCAGCGTCTGGCGGCCGTGCCGATGCTGCGGCCCGGCGAGGCGCTGGAGATGGTGCCTGGCCTGATCGTCACGCAGCATGCCGGCGACGGCAAGGCCAACCAGTATTTCCTGCGCGGTTTCAATCTCGACCACGGCACCGATTTTGCGACTTACGTCGGCGGCGTGCCAGTCAACATGCCGACGCATGCGCACGGCCAGGGTTACACCGATCTCAATTTCCTGATCCCGGAACTGGTCGACCGTATCAGTTTCCGCAAGGGACCGTATTACGCCGAAGAGGGCGATTTCTCGTCGGCCGGTGCGGCGCATATCGATTATCGGCGGCGCCTCGACGGCACGCTGGCGCAACTGACGCTCGGCCGGAACGGCTACGCGCGCAGCCTGATCGCCGGCTCGCCCGAGCTGGCCGGCGGTCATCTGCTCTACGGCCTGGAGCTGTTTCATAACGACGGGCCGTGGCAGGTCGACGAACATTACCGCAAGCTGAACGGCGTGCTCAGTTACAGCCAGGGCACGCGCAACAACGGCTTTGCCATCACCGGCATGGCCTATCGCGGGCGCTGGACCTCTACCGACCAGATCGCCCAGCGCGCCATCGACAGCGGCGCGGTCGACCGCTACGGTTCGCTTGATTCGAGTACCGGCGGCGAGACGCAGCGCTACAGCCTGTCCGGCGAATGGGCGAAGCATTGGGGCAAGGCGCAGAGCAAGGCGAATGTCTGGTGGCTGCAATCGAACCTCGACCTGTGGTCCAACTTCCAGTACTGCCTGAACAACGGCTGCCCGCCGGGCGACCAGTTCAAGCAGTCCGAACATCGTCAGGCTGGTGGTTTTTCGGCCTCGCATGCGATGTTCGACAACTGGGCCGGTTTTGATGTGACGAACAGTTTTGGCCTGCAAACGCGCGTCGACCGTCTGAGCCCGGTCGGACTGTACGCGACGAGCAATCGCGAAACCTTGTCCTCCATCCGCGAAGACAAGGTCACGCAGCGCAGCATCGGGCTGTGGGCGCAGAACGAGACGCGGTGGACCGACTGGTTCCGTTCGATCCAGGGCCTGCGCGCCGATGCCTATGACTTTACGGTCGACGCCAGTTTAAGTGCCAATTCCGGGCGGGCCAGCGACCAGATGCTGACCCCAAAGCTGGCCCTGGTCTTCGGGCCGTGGCGCAAGACCGAGCTCTATCTCAATTACGGGCACGGCTTTCACTCCAACGACGCGCGCGGCACGACGATACGCGTCGATCCGGCCGACGGTGTGACTCCCGTCAGCAAGGTTCAGCCGCTGGTGCGCACGCGCGGCTACGAAATCGGCCTGCGTTCGGAAATCCTGCCCGGCTGGCAGTCGACCGTTGCGCTCTGGCAACTGACCGCCGCCTCCGAGTTGCTCTTCGTCGGCGATGCCGGGACCACCGAAGCGTCGCGCCCGTCGCGGCGTTACGGTGTCGAATGGACCAATCTCTACGTGCTGTCCGACTGGCTGGCGCTCGATGCCGACCTCGCCTGGTCGCATGCCCGCTTCCGCGACCACGATCCGGTGGTGGGCGATTACATTCCGGGGGCGGTGACCGGCACGGCCAATCTTGGCCTGACCCTGGACAATCTCGGGCCGTGGTACGGCGCCCTGCGCCTGCGCTACTTCGGGCCGCGACCTTTGGTCGTGGACAACTCGGTGCGTTCTTCGGCGTCGACGCTGACCAACCTGCGCATCGGCTACAAATTCGACAAGCAAACGCAGCTTGCGCTCGACGTGTACAACCTGTTCGATCGCAAGGTGAATGACATCGAATACTGGTATTGCTCGCGCACTGCCGGCGAGGCGGCCAACCCGGCCGGTTGCGCCGATGGCACGGCCGGTGGCTACGACGACCGGCACATTCATCCGAGCGAACCGCGCAGCTTCCGCCTGACCGTCTCGCATCGCTTCTAGGTCAGGGGGCGGCCGCGTCAGAGCGGCCTGTAAAGGCCTTTCGGATTGTACGTAATTGTAACTGTAATTCATAATTACGCTTTCGGGCCCCAATAAGTTGGAGTAATCTACGGGGTTTTCCCTAACAGACAAACCCTCAGGAGAATCCGTGGAAAAGGATCTGCGCGAAGCCGCTCTCGAATACCATCGCTGGCCCACCCCGGGCAAGATTTCCGTGCGCCCGACCAAGGGCCTGACCAACCAGCGCGATCTGGCGCTGGCCTACTCTCCTGGCGTTGCCGCCGCCTGTGACGCGATCGTCGAAGACCCGGCCACCGCCGCCTGGTACACCTCGCGCGCCAATCTGGTCGGCGTCATCACCAACGGCACCGCCGTGCTCGGCCTCGGCAACATCGGCCCGCTCGCCGCCAAGCCGGTGATGGAAGGAAAGGGTTGCCTGTTCAAGAAATTTGCCGGCATCGACGTCTTCGACATCGAGTTGTCGGAAAACGATCCGGACAAGCTGATCGACATGATCGCCGCCATGGAGCCGACGCTCGGCGGTATCAACCTGGAAGACATCAAGGCGCCGGAATGCTTCTATATCGAAGAGAAGCTCAAGGCGCGGATGAATATCCCCGTTTTTCACGATGACCAGCACGGTACGGCGATCATTTCCGGCGCCGCCATGCTCAACGGCCTGAAGGTCGTCGGCAAGAAGATCGAAGAGGTCAAGGTCGTCGTCTCCGGCGCCGGTGCGGCTGCCATTTCCTGCGTGAACCTGTGGTGCGATCTTGGCGTCAAGCGCGAGAACATCACCATTTGCGACTCGAAGGGCGTCATCTACGTCGGTCGCCCGGGTGGCATGGACGAAACCAAGGCCCGCTACGCCCAGAACACTGAAAAGCGCACGCTGGGCGAAGCGCTGGTCGGCGCCGATATCTTCCTCGGCCTCTCTGCTGCCGGTGTCGTCAAGCAGGAAATGGTCGTCAGCATGGCCGAAAAGCCGATGGTCTTCGCGCTCGCCAACCCGACGCCGGAAATCATGCCGGAACTGGTCAAGGAAGTCCGTCCGGATGCGATCATCGCCACCGGCCGTTCCGACTACGTGAACCAGGTCAACAACGTGCTGTGTTTCCCCTTCATCTTCCGCGGTGCGCTCGATGTTGGCGCGACGCGCATTACCGAAGAGATGAAGCTGGCCTCGGTGCGTGCGATTGCCGAACTGGCCGAAGCGGAAGTCACTGACGAAGTGGCCATGGCCTACCCCGGCCGTGATCTGAGCTTCGGTCCCGAGTACCTGATTCCGACGCCTTTCGACCCGCGCCTGATCGTCAAGATTGCGCCGGCCGTCGCCCAGGCTGCCATCGACTCTGGCGTTGCTACCCGTCCGATCACCGACTGGGATGCCTACCGTGCCAAGCTGTCGGAATTCGTCTATCACACCGGTGTCGGCATGCGCGCCATTTTCCAGGCCGCACGCCAGGCTCAGGGCAAGCGCATTATTTATGCCGAAGGCGAAGATGAGCGCGTTTTGCGCGCCGTTCAGGTGGTGATCGAAGAAAAATTCGCCCGCCCGATCCTGATCGGTCGTCCGGAAGTCATCGAACACCGCCTGGCCAAGGCCAATCTGCGCATCAAGTCCGGTGTCGACTTCGACATCGTCAATCCGGAATCCGACGAGCGCTATCGCGAATGCTGGACGGCCTATCACCAGTTGATGGCGCGCCGTGGTGTGACGCCGGCCATCGCCAAGGAAGCCCTGCGCCGCAAGCCGACGCTGATTGGTGCCATGCTGTTGAAGCTCGGCTACGCCGACGGCCTGATCTGCGGCATGACCGGTCAGTTCAGTCATCACATGGGCGTGGTCAAGGAAGTCATCGGCAAGCGCCAGGGCGTCAATACGCTGTCCGCGATGAACTACCTGATGCTGCCGGGGCGCTCGCTGTTCATCTGCGATACCCACATCAACGAGAACCCGACGGCCGAGGAAATCGCCGAAATGACGATCAGTGCCGCCGAACAGGTCAAGCGTTTTGGCCTGCACCCGAAGGTTGCCCTGCTTTCGCACTCCAATTTCGGTTCCGGCAGCTCCGAGTCGGCGCACAAGATGAGCCGTGCTTCGGCGCTGGTATCGGCGATGACCCATGGCGAAATGGAAATCGACGGCGAAATGCATGGCGATTCGGCGTTGTCCGAAGACGTTCGTCTGGCTGCGCATCCGGAATCGACCCTGAAGGGCGAAGCCAATCTGCTGATCATGCCGAACATTGACGCTGCCAACATCTCCTACAACCTGCTGAAGATGACGGCCGGCGAAGGTGTGACGATCGGCCCCATCCTGCTCGGCGCGGCGCGTCCGGTGCATGTCCTGACCTCGACCGCCACCGTGCGTCGCCTGGTCAACATGACGGCGCTGGCCGTGGTCGAGTCGATGGAACGCTAAGCGACTGCAGACGCAAAAATGGCGCAGGAGGGGAAACCTTCCTGCGCCATTTTCATTTTTGCCTTCCGGAGACGGTCGACCGTCCAGCGACTGCCTAATTGGCCAATGCGGCCAGCAACTTGCCGTGTATGCCGCCGAAGCCGCCGTTGCTCATGACCAGGATCTGGTCGCCGGGACGAGCCGCAGCAACGATCTTGCCGACAAGTTCGTCGAGATTGTCTTCAACTTGCGCGCGTTCGCCCATCGGGGCCAGCGCTTCGCGGGCATCCCAGCCGAGATTGCCGCCGTAGCAGAACGCGAGATCGACCTCGCGCAGGCTGTCCGGCAACTGGCTTTTCATCGTGCCCAGCTTCATGGTGTTGGAGCGTGGCTCGAAAACGGCGAGGATGCGGGCGGCGCCCACCTTGCGGCGCAGGCCGGCGACGGTGGTGGCGATGGCGGTCGGGTGATGCGCGAAATCGTCGTACACGGTAATGCCGCGCACTTCGCCACGCACTTCCATGCGCCGTTTGACGTTGACGAACCGGCTCAGCGCTTCCAGTCCCTTGTCGAGCGGCACGCCGACGTGGCGCGCGGCGAGCAGCGCGGCGCAGGCATTGGCGCGGTTGTGTTCGCCGGACAGCGCCCAGGTGCAGCGCCCGATCTCGCCTAGCGGGCCATGCAGGACCAACTCGCCGTTGGTATCGTCGCCAGTGACGCGATAACCGCCTTGGTCGTTGAAGCGCTCGATCGGTGTCCAGCAGCCGCGCGCCAGCACGCGTTCGAGACTGGCTTCGCCGGCGTTCGAGACGATCAGGCCGGCAGCAGGCAGGGTGCGCACCAGGTGGTGGAACTGCGTTTCGATGGCAGCCAGATCGGCGAAGATGTCGGCGTGATCGAATTCCAGGTTGTTCAGGACCACGGTGCGCGGCTTGTAATGCACGAACTTGGAGCGCTTGTCACAGAAGGCGGTGTCGTATTCGTCGGCTTCGATGACGAAGAAAGGCGTGTCGCCGAGGCGGGCTGAAACGCCAAAATTGAGTGGCACGCCGCCGATCAGGAAGCCCGGTGCCATATTGGCATCTTCAAGAATCCAGGCCAGCATCGAACTGGTCGTGGTTTTGCCGTGCGTGCCGGCGACGCCGAGAACCCAGCGTCCCTGCAGCACGTTTTCGGCCAGCCATTGCGGTCCGGAAACATAGGGCAGGCCCTTGTCGAGCACGGCTTCGAGCAGTGGGTTGCCGCGTGAAATGGCGTTGCCGACCACGAATACGTCCGGGTTCAGCGCCAGTTGTTCAATGCCGAAGCCCTCGATCAGATCGACCCCGGCAGCGCGCAGTTGGTCGCTCATCGGCGGATAGACATTGGCATCGCAGCCGGTGACGCGATGGCCGGCGGCAACCGCCAGTTGGGCGACGCCGCCCATGAAGGTGCCGCAGATACCCAGAATGTGAATGTGCATGTCACAGAAGCCCGTTAGAATGGGGGCGATTTTACCCTGATTGAGCATCTATGCCCCGTCATGACAGGCAACACCCGAGCACCAGTGCCCGGGCCAGTATCGCCGCCGCCGCCGCCCGCCTGATGGTGGAGGACGGCATTACCGATTACCACCATGCCAAACGCAAGGCGGCCCGGCAGCTTGGCTTGCCTGAACACACGACCTATCCCGACAACGCCGAAGTTGATGTCGAGTTGCGCGCCTATCGCAGCCTGTTCCAGGATGAAGGGCATACTGAGTTGCTGCTCGCCCAGCGCCAGGTCGCCCTGCACATCCTCGAATTGCTTGAGGCTTTCCGGCCCTACCTGACCGGTTCGGTGCTTGATGGCACGGCTGGCGAGTATTCGACCATCGACATCCTGCTTTTTGCCGACAGTGCGAAAGAGGTCGAGATTTTCCTGCTTAACCGCAATATCGACTTCGAACATGCCGAGGCGCGCAACGACAGGGCAGAGGCGGTGCTGGTCCTGGAAACCGAGGTTGCCGACGTCAATCTGGTGATCCTGCCGCCGCAGATGGAGCGGGTGACGATGAAGCATCGCGACGGCCATCCGCGCGAACGGATTCGTGCCGAGGCCCTGCGCGCCTTACTTTTGGAATAGGCTGGACAAAATGCGGCTATTTACGGCAAACTTGCAGCTATGAAGAAGCAAAAAACCGCTTCCAAGCCGGTCGAAAGGGCCCGCATCCTGGTGGTGCATGGTCCGAATCTGAACCTGCTTGGCACTCGTGAACCCGAGCATTACGGTCGGGTTACCCTGTCCGACATCAACATGGCACTGGCCCGCATGGCGGAAGCTGCCGAGGTTGATCTCGAGGCCTTCCAGAGCAATCACGAAGGGGCCTTGATCGAGCGCATCCACGCCGCTCGCGAACAGGGCGTACGCGCCATCATCATCAATCCTGCCGCCTACACGCATACCAGCGTGGCGCTGCGCGATGCGCTGGCGGCGGTGGCCATTCCGTTTGTCGAAGTGCATCTTTCCAATGTGCATGCGCGGGAGTCCTTCCGGCATCACTCGTACTTTTCCGATCTGGCCGTCGGCGTCATTTGCGGGCTGGGTCACGAGGGCTACCTGCTGGCGCTCGAGTACCTGCTTAACAAGATCAACATTGAATAGTCCGGCCAAAAGCCGGCTTCTTGCGTCGAACTGGCGCAATATCGAAGGGAGTCTCCATGGATCTGCGTAAACTCAAGAAACTTATCGACCTCGTTCAGGAATCGGGTATCTCCGAGCTGGAAGTCACCGAGGGCGAAGAAAAAGTCCGTATCGCCAAGCATTACGGCGCTGTTGCTGCTGCGCCGCAGCAGTATTACGCTGCCCCGGCTCCGGTTGCACCGGGTGCGCCGGCCGCCTCGTCGGTCAACCTCGATGACGAGGATGATTTGCCGGAAGGTCACGTCGTCAAGTCGCCGATGGTCGGTACTTTCTACCGCTCGCCGTCGCCGGGTGCCGAAGCCTTCGTGCAGGTCGGCCAGAGCGTCAAGCAGGGCGAAACCCTGTGCATCATCGAAGCCATGAAGCTGCTCAACGAGATCGAAGCCGATGCCTCCGGCGTGGTCAAGGCCATCCTGCTCGACAATGGCGAGCCGGTCGAATTTGGTGAACCGCTGTTCGTGATTGGCTAATCATGGCCATGTTTGAAAAAATTCTGATCGCCAACCGCGGGGAGATTGCCCTGCGGATTCAGCGCGCCTGCCGCGAACTTGGCATCAAGACCGTCGTCGTCTATTCCGAGGCCGACCGTCACGCCAAGTACGTCAAGCTGGCCGACGAGTCGGTCTGTATCGGCCCGGCCTCGTCGACGCTGAGCTACCTGAACGTGCCGGCGATCATTTCGGCTGCCGAAGTGACCGATGCCCAGGCCATTCACCCGGGTTACGGCTTCCTTTCGGAAAACGCCGACTTCGCCGAACGTGTCGAAACCTCCGGTTTCGTCTTCATCGGGCCGCGTGCCGAAACCATCCGCCTGATGGGCGACAAGGTTTCCGCCAAGGCGGCGATGAAGGAAGCCGGCGTGCCCTGCGTTCCCGGTTCCGACGGCGCCCTGCCGGAAGATCCGAAGGAAATCGTCAAGATTGCCCGTGCCGTCGGTTATCCGGTGATCATCAAGGCCGCCGGTGGCGGCGGTGGTCGCGGCATGCGTGTCGTGCACACCGAAGCCGCGCTGGTCAATGCCGTGGCGATGACCCGTCAGGAAGCCGGTACTTTCTTCGGCAACCCGGCGGTGTACATGGAAAAGTACCTGGAAAACCCGCGTCACGTGGAAATCCAGGTGCTGGCCGACGAGTACAAGAGTGCGATCTATCTCGGCGAACGCGACTGCTCGATGCAGCGCCGCCACCAGAAGGTCATCGAAGAAGCGCCGGCCCCGCATATTCCGGCCCGCCTGATCGCCCGCATCGGCGAGCGCTGTGCCGAAGCCTGCCGCAAGATCGGTTACCGTGGCGCCGGCACTTTCGAATTCCTCTATGAAAACGGCGAGTTCTATTTCATTGAAATGAACACCCGCATCCAGGTCGAACATCCGGTGACCGAAATGATTACCGGCGTCGATCTGGTTCAGGAGCAGATCCGCGTTGCCGCCGGTGAAAAGCTGCGCTACAAGCAGAAGGACGTCGTGTTCCGCGGTCATGCCATCGAATGCCGCATTAACGCCGAAGATCCCTTCACGTTCGTACCCTGTCCCGGCAAGATCGAGTTCTATCACCCGCCCGGCGGTCCCGGTATCCGCGTCGATACGCACATCTACCAGGGCTATACCGTGCCGTCGCATTACGACTCCATGGTCGCCAAGGTCATCGCTTACGGCGATACCCGCGAGCAGGCCATCCGTCGCATGCGCATCGCGCTGTCCGAGATGAGCATTCAGGGCATCAAGACCAATATCCCGCTGCACCAGGAACTGATGCAGGACGCGCGCTTCGTCGAAGGTGGTACGAGCATTCATTACCTCGAACAGAAACTCGCCGACAAGGGCGAAGTGAAGAACTGATATGAGTTGGCAAAGTGTCAGTTTCCTGACCGACGCCTCGCGCGCCGAACCGCTCTGTGACGCCCTGCTCGAAGCCGGCGCGCTGGCGGCCAGCATCGAGGATGCCGACGCCGGCACGCCGGACGAGCAGCCGCAGTTCGGCGAGCCGGGCTCGGTCAACTCGCCGGGCTGGGCGCATTCGCGCGTCGTTGCCTTGCTCGAGGCCGATGCCGATGCGCACGCGCTGCTTGCTGCAGCCGGTGCCGCGATCGGTCTGGACGAGGTGCCCGCGTTTTCCATTGAAACGGTCGAAGAGCAGAACTGGGTGCAGCTGACCCAGTCGCAGTTTGACCCGATCCGCGTTTCCGAGCGTCTGTGGATCGTGCCGTCCTGGCACGAATCGCCCGATCCGGCAGCGGTCAACCTGATTCTCGACCCGGGAATGGCTTTCGGCACCGGTTCGCATCCGACCACCCGGCTTTGCCTGGAGTGGCTGGAGCGTACGGTCAGTGCCGATTGCACCGTGCTCGACTATGGCTGCGGTTCCGGCATTCTGGCCATTGCTGCGGCACGTCTTGGTGCCGGCCGTGTGGCGGGTGTCGACATCGATCTGCAGGCGGTCGAGGCGGCCAAGGCCAATGCCGAGCGTAACGGCGTCACCGCCCTGTTCGCCGATTCGGCTCAGCCGGTGGCTGGCGAGTACGATCTGGTCGTTGCCAATATCCTGTCCAATCCGTTGCGCGTACTGGCCCCGGCCATCTGTGCGCACGTCCGCTCTGGCGGTCGCCTGGCCCTGTCCGGCATCCTGCGCGAGCAGGCCGAGGAAATCATCGGCATCTACGCCCAGTGGCTGCCGATGCAGGTCGCCGATACGCGTGAGGACTGGGTCTGCCTGAGTGGGGTCAAGCCCTGATGCGAACACGCTGCCCGGCTTGCAGCACGGTTTTCCGTGTTACCTCCGAGCAGTTGCGCCTCAAGGCGGGAAAGGTCCGTTGCGGACATTGCCAGACCCTGTTCAATGCCTTTGACCAGTTGATTACCGAAACGGCGCAGGTTGAAGCAACGCCAGTGCCGGTTTCGGAAGTTCCTCCGGTGCTTGTTGGTAGCGAAATTCCGGAAAATCCTGCCGCGTTCGCCGAAGTAGAAGACAGAGTCCTGCCGGAACCGGAACCGGAACCGGAACCGGAACCGGAACCGGAACCGGAACCGGAACCGGAACCGGAACCGGAACCGGAACCGGAACCGGAACCTGAGCCTGAGCCTGAGCCTGAGCCTGAGCCTGAGCCTGAGCCGCCGGCCGCAGCGGTGGCCGAGCCAGCGGTCGACCTGCCGGAAGAGCCCGATTTGCCACCGGTCGAGCGTCTCGATGCAGAACTCGCCGAGTCGCCCGAAGAGAGCACGCTGGCTGCCCGCGAGGCGGGTCTGGTTGCCATACGCGAGCTCACCGACAGTCAAAGCCACAACCGCTGGGCCGCCGGTACGCTGGCCAGCAGCGGTCTGGGGGCTTTCGACAGCGGCCACGCCCGACCGGCCGTCTGGCCGTTCGCGCTGGTTTCCAGCCTGCTCTTGCTGACCTTGCTGGCGCAACTGCTGTTCCACTTCCGGACCGATGTCGTGCGTCGTCTGCCGGATGCTGCCGCGCTCTACGAGCTGCTGGAGGTCGACGTGCCCTTGTCGCGCAATGTCGAACTGGTCACGATCGAAGCCTCCGATCTGCAGGCTGACAACCAGCGCGGCATGTTCGTGTTGCAGGCGACGCTGCGCAATCGCGCCACCTATGCGCAGGACTGGCCAGCCCTTGAACTGACCCTGACTGATACCCACGACACCGTCGTTTCGCGGCGCGTGTTGGCGGCGGTCGACTATTTGCCGCCGGCTGTTTCGCCGGCCGCGTTCCCGGCCAATGGCGAAACCGCCGTTCGCTTATGGATCGAGGCCCACGACATCGGTGCCGCCGGTTACCGGCTTTACGTCTTTTACCCCTGAGAATTCTCGATGACTACCCTGATCTGCGGCTCGCTGGCTTTCGACAACATCATGGTCTTTCCCGACCGTTTCAAGAATCACATCCTGCCCGAGCAGATTCACATCCTGAACGTCGCTTTCCTGGTGCCCGAGCTGCGCCGCGAATACGGCGGCTGTGCCGGCAACATCGCCTACAACCTGATGCTGCTCGGCGGCGAGCCGATGATCATGGCCACGGTTGGCGACGATGCGCCGCCTTATCTGGCCCGTCTCGACCAGCTCGGCCTGCCGCGCACGCATATCCGCCAGGTGCCGGGCACCTTCACGGCACAGGCCTTCATCACCACCGATCTCGACGACAACCAGATCACCGCCTTCCATCCGGGCGCGATGACTTTCTCGCACCTCAACAAGGTCGAGCAGGTCAAGGGCGCCAAACTGGGCATCGTCGCACCGGATGGCCGCGAAGGCATGATGCAGCACGCGCGCGACTTCGCTGCGGCCGGCGTGCCGTTCATCTTCGATCCGGGTCAGGGTCTGCCGATGTTCAACGGCGATGAACTGCTCGATTTCCTGCAGCTCGCCGACTACGCCTGCTTCAACGACTACGAAGCCAAACTGGCCTGCGACCGCACCGGGCGCAGCCTGGAACAGCTCGCCAAGGAAGTGAAGGCGCTGATTGTCACCCGCGGTGGCGAAGGTTCCGAGATCTACGCCGATGGCCAGCGCATCGAAATTCCCTGCGTCGAAGCCGAGCAGGTGCTCGATCCGACCGGCTGCGGCGATGCCTACCGCTCCGGCCTGCTCTACGGCATCGTCAATGGCTACGACTGGCTGACGACCGGCCGTCTGGCGGCGGTGATGGGCGCGATCAAGATCGCGCATCGTGGCGGCCAGAATCACCAGCCGAGCCGTGAGGAAATCGGCGCGCGTTACCAGCGCGCTTTCGGTTCCCTGCCCTGGTAAGAGGCATTCGCTTGAAACATACGCGTCATCTTCGGGCAACGCGTATGTAACAACGCTCATCCAGACTTGTTCTCCAGACAAACAAGGAGAACAAAATGGAAAATATCCGCAAGGAAGCGGGTCGCGATCGTCCCAAACGCCATCAGCTCGCGGTCGGTTTTGCGCGCAGCCCGAGTGACATTCTCGAAGCGCAGCGCCTGCGCTACCGCGTCTTCGCCGGCGAGATGGGTGCCAACCTGCCGAGCCGCACGCCCGGCGTCGATCACGACATCTACGACCCGTACTGCGAGCATCTGGTGGTGCGCGACACGCAAAGCGGCGAAGTGGTCGGTACCTATCGCATCCTGTCGCCGGAAAACGCGCGCCAGATCGGCTACTACTCGGAAAACGAATTCGACCTGACCCGCCTGCAGCACCTGCGGCCGCGCCTGGTCGAGATCGGTCGCTCCTGCGTGCATCCCGATTACCGCACCGGCGCGACGATTACCCTGCTCTGGTCCGGCCTCGCCCAGTACATGACCGAGAAAGGCTACGACTATCTGACCGGCTGCGCCTCGATCAGCATGGCTGACGGCGGGCATGCTGCTGCCAGCTTGTATAATCGCCTGTCCGAATATCTGGGACCGCAGGAATACCGCGTCTTCCCGCGCTGCCCGCTGCCGCTGGCCGCCCTACAGCAGGACCGGCCGGCCGAAACGCCGCCGCTGATCAAGGGGTACCTGCGTGCTGGCGCGTGGATTTGCGGCGAACCGGCATGGGATCCCGATTTCAACACGGCCGACCTGCCCATCCTGTTGCCGATGGCCAAGGTTTCCAATCGTTACGCCAAGCATTACCTGGGGCAAGCAGACTGAACCAAACCAACTTTCCGATCCGCTGTTTCCGGATCCTTCGCCTGACGCTGCTGGTCATTGCCGGCGTACTGATCAGTTTCGCGATTTTCCCCTTGTGCACCGAGGCGGCGCGTCTGCGCCTGAAGTCGAGCTGGGCGATTGCCCTGCTCGACAGCCTCGGCATCGAGGTCGAGGCCGATCTGACGCATGTCGCGCCCGGCGCGCTGGTCGTTGCCAACCATATCTCGTGGATCGACATTTACGTCATCAATGCGGCGCTGCCCTCGGCCTTCGTCTCCAAGGCGGAAGTGCGCAACTGGCCGCTGATCGGCTGGCTGGCCGCGAAGAACGACACCATCTTCCTGCGTCGCGGCAGTCGCGGGCATGCCCGCATCGTCAACGAGGAAATTGCCGCGCTGCTCGGACGCGGCCGGCATGTCGCCGTCTTCCCTGAAGGCACGACGACGGACGGGCGCAGCCTGCTGCATTTCCACGCGGCGCTGCTGCAACCGGCGCTGAGTGCCGGGCGGCCGGTGCTGCCGGTGGCGCTTTCCTACTGGGAGCTGGACGGTGAGCGCAGCCTGGCGCCGCGCTACGACGGCGATATTTCGCTCGGTCAGTGCACGCGGGCGATTCTCGGCCGGCGCCGGCTGATTGCCCGTCTGGTGACGACACCGCTGCGCGGCCTGCACGGCGAAGACCGCCGCCAGGTCGCGGCAGAAGCACGCGAAGCGATTGCCTTGGGCGCGCGTTTGCCGCTGGTCGAGGCGCCCTCCGCCGATTTGCCGGTCAGCGCGTCAGCCGCCAGCCAGCCGCTCACCAGTTCTGCAGATTCGGCCTGATTTCAGCGGTCGACCGCTGCGCAAAGCAGATTTCGCCTATCTCCTTATTTGGGAGAAAATCAGGCCTTCGCCAGCCGGCATTGATCAGACCGGCCCGGCGCTTATTTTTGCGGATTGGTGAGGCATGGCTACTTACGCCATAGGCGACATTCAGGGGTGTTTCGATTCACTGCAGCAATTGCTTGCCAAGTGCGCCTTCGATCCGGTGCATGATCGCCTGTGGCTGGTCGGCGACCTGGTCAATCGCGGTCCGCGTTCGCTCGAGACGCTGCGCTTCGTCAAGAGCCTGGGCAAGGCGGCGCTGACCGTGCTCGGCAACCATGATCTCTACCTGCTGATGGTCGCCGAAGGCGGCGCCAAGGCGCGCGGCAAGGACGACACGCTGCAGCCCATTCTCGATGCCCCGGATTGTGCCGAACTGCTCGACTGGCTGCGGCAGCAGCCGCTCTGTCATGTCGAGGACGATTACTGCATGGTGCATGCCGGCCTGCTGCCGCAATGGAGCATCAAGAAGGCGCGCAAGCTGGCGCGCGAGGTTGAGGCGGCGCTGCAAGGCGAGCAATACCGCGAATTCATTGCCAACATGTGGGGCAGCCAACCCGATCGCTGGTCCGACGATCTCGAAGGCTGGCCGCGTCTGCGCGCCGTGGTCAATGCGATGACCCGGATGCGCTTCTGCAGCGCCGACGGTGTCATGGATTTCAAGGTCAAGGGCGAACTGGCGCGGGCGCCGGCCGGCTACATGCCGTGGTTCGAAGTGCCCGGGCGCAAGAGCGCCAAGTCGGTGCTGGTCACCGGGCACTGGTCGGCGCTCGGTTTCCGCCTTTCCGACAACATGCTGGCGCTCGATTCCGGCTGCCTGTGGGGCGGTCATCTGACCGCGGTGCGCCTCGAGGACCGCCAGGTCTTCCAGATCGATTGCGCCGCTGGCGAATCGGTGGTTCTCGTCAAGTAAGCCGCAGTCGGGGCTGGTCACTGCGTGACGAGCCGACATGTCTGGCAGATTTGTCGTTACCATCCGCTTTAATCAATTATTCAGCCCGCAGAATAAAACATGAAAAAGAAGAACTTGCCCGTCATGGTCGCCGTTGCGGCCCTCGCAACCGGCGCAGCCTGGTGGTACTGGAGCAATTCGACGGGGGGCGCGGCCGTTGCCAAGGTGTCGCCACCGGTACCGGTGGTACTGGCCAAAGCCGTCGCCCAGGACATGCCGGTCGTCCTGAGCGCGGTGGGACGAGCCGAGGCTTACGAGACGGTGACGGTCAAGTCGCGCGTCGATGGTCAGGTTGCCAGCCTGCAATTCACCGAAGGCCAGCATGTGCGCCAGGGCGAGGAGCTGATCCGCCTCGATGGCAATGATTTCGGCCTCCGCCTGCAGCAGGCCGAGGCGGCGCTGGCGCGCGACGATGCGCAACTGGCCAAGGCCAAGGCCGATACCGAGCGCTATGTCGCGCTGCGCGCCCGCAACTTCGTGTCCGAGGAAAAGGTCAATGAAATGCGCAGCAACGAGGCCGCGCTGACCGCCACCCGCCGCGCCGACCAGGCCGCGCTGGAACTGGCCCGCTCGCAGCTTTCCTACACCAGCATCCGCGCGCCGTTTGCCGGCGTGGTCGGCGCCAAGTTGGTGTTCCCCGGTGGCACGGTCAAGGCCAACGACACCGGGCTGGCCGTGATCAATCGCGTGCAGCCGCTCTATGTCGGCTTCGCGCTGCCGGAGAAATATCTGCCGCGTCTGCGCGCCGCGCAAGCCAAGGCCGACAAGGCGGGGCTGACGGTCAGCGTCAATCTGCCCGGCGAGCGGCAGACGACTTTCACCGGCAAGGTCCGCTTTGTCGACAATACGGTCGACGCCGCCACCGGCACGATTTTGCTCAAGGCCCTGTTCGAGAACCGCGACGAGGCCCTGATGCCCGGCCAGTTCCTCAACCTGACGCTGAATCTCGATACGCTGGATAACGTCGTTGCGGTGCCCAGCGAGGCGATCCAGCAGGGGCCGGATGGCGCCTTCGTCTATGTTGTCGAGGCAGAAGACAAGGTGGCCGTGCGCAAGATCGAGGTCGGTGCCAGTCATGCCGGTGCGACGGCCGTGCTCAAGGGGGTTGCCGCCGATGAAACGGTGGTCGTCGATGGCCAGCTGCGCCTGACGCCGGGCGCCAAAGTGGTGGCGAAGAAAGCGGCCGCGACACCGGCGGCAACTGTCGCGCCGGCCAAATAAGCGGAGCCGCGCATGCAACTGCCTGAACTGTGTATCCGCCGGCCGGTGATGACGACGCTGCTGGTGGCGGCGGCGGTCATCTTTGGCGTCATTGCCTACCGCGCGCTGCCGGTATCCGAACTGCCCAGCGTCGATTTTCCGACCATTTCGGTCAGTGCCAGCCTGCCCGGTGCCGCGCCGGAAACCATGGCGGCCGCGGTGGCAACGCCGCTCGAAGGGCAGTTCTCGACGATTGCCGGGCTCGATTCGATGACCTCGACCAGTGCCCAGGGCTCGACCTCGATCACCTTGCAGTTCTCGCTCGAACGCAATATCGATGCGGCGGCGCAGGACGTGCAGTCGGCGATTTCCGCAGCCTTGCGCAAGCTGCCGCCCAACATGCCGACGCCGCCGTCCTTCCGCAAGGTCAATCCGGCCGATTCGCCGGTCTTCTACATCGCATTGTCGTCGCCGACGCTGCCGCTGCCGGTGGTCGACGAATACGCCCAGACGCAGCTTGCGCAGCGCCTGTCCACGGTGCCCGGCGTGGCGCAGGTGCAGGTGTACGGCGCCCAGAAGTTCGCCGTCCGCATCCGCGCCAACCCGGATCAGCTGGCGGCGCGCGGCATGGGCATCGACGAGTTGCAGCAGGCGATCAGCCAGGCCAACGTCAACCAGCCGGTCGGCATTTTCGACGGCATCCGCCAGACCTTCGCGATCAAGGACAACGGCCAGCTCGCCAATGCCGCCGCCTATCGGCCGCTGATCGTTGCCTGGCGCAACGGTGCGCCGATCCGCCTGGAAGAAGTCGCCACACCGGTCGACGCCGTCGAGAACAACAAAATCGCCAGCTGGAACGTGGACAAGCGCGCCATCGTGCTCGCCATCCAGCGCCAGCCGGGCAGCAACACCATCGAGACGGTCGATTCGATCAAGAAGATCCTGCCCGGCTTCCAGGCCAAACTGCCGGCGGCGATCGAGATGACGACGCTGTACGACCGCAGCATCTCGATCCGCGAAGCCATCGACGACGTGCAGTTCACGCTGCTGCTGGCCGGTGCACTGGTCATCCTGGTTATCCTGCTCTTCCTGCGCAACCTGTCGGCGACGGTGATTCCCGGCCTGGCGCTGCCGATTTCGGTGATCGGCACCTTCGCCGTGATGTACGCGCTCGGCTACAGCCTCGACAACCTGTCGCTGCTCGCGCTGACGCTGGCGGTCGGTTTCGTCGTCGACGACGCGATCGTCATGCTCGAGAACATCGTGCGCCACATGGAAGCGGGCGAAACGCCGTTCGAAGCGGCGATCAAGGGGGCGCGCGAGATCGGCTTCACGATCATCTCGATGACTATTTCGCTGATCGCGGTGTTCATCCCGGTGCTCTTCATGAGCGGCATCGTCGGTCGCCTGCTGCACGAGTTCGCGGTCACCATCTGCGCCGCCATCCTGGTGTCCGGCTTCGTCTCGCTGACCCTGACGCCGATGCTGTGCAGCCGCTATCTCAAGCACATCGAGGCCGAGCAGCATGGCCGCGTTTTCAATGCTTTCGAGCGTTTCTTCGAGGCGATGAAGAATGCCTACGAGCGCAGCCTGTCCTGGGCAATGGCGCGGCCGCGCCTGATCCTGGCCAGTTTCTTCCTCAGCCTGGCGTTGACCGTGCTGGCTTTCGTTTCGGTGCCCAAGGACTTCATCCCGAGCGGCGACAGCGGCCAGTTGATCGCCTTCACCGAAGGCGCGCAGGATGCCTCCTTCGCGTCCATGGTCGAGCACCAGCGGGCGGCCGCGGCAATCGTCGCGCAGGACCCGAACATCCGTTCCTTCATGTCCTCGGTCGGCAGCGGCGGCATCCGGCCGACCTCGAACACCGGCAGCATCTTCATGCTGCTCAAGCCGCGCGACGAGCGCGAGCTGACGCCGGACCAGATCATTCAGGAGCTGCGCCCCAAGCTCGCCGCGATTCCCGGCCTCAAGGTGTATATGCAGAATCCGCCGGTGATCCGCATCGGCGGCCAACTGACCGCGGCGCAGTACCAATACACGCTGCAGGACACCGATCTTGACGAACTTTACGAGTGGACCGGCAAGCTGCTCGGCGAAATCCGCAAGCTGCCCGGTTTTGTCGATGTCACCAGCAATCTCAACAACCAGAGCCCGGTCGTTGCGCTCGACATCGACCGCGACAAGCTGTCCTCACTTGGCCTGACCTATGCCCAGGTCGAGGATGCGCTGCAGAGCGCCTTCAGCTCGCGCCAGATCTCGACCATCTACGGTGCCGCCAACCAGTACCAGGTGATTCTCGAGGTGGCGCCCGAATTCCAGGCCGAGCCGGCGATGCTGTCGCGGCTCTATGTGCGGGCCAGCGGCGGCAAGCTGATCCCGCTCGACACGGTGGCGCGGATCAGCCGCAAGACGCAGGCGCTGACCGTCAATCACCAGGGTCAGCTGCCCTCGGTGACGATTTCCTTCAACCTCCTGCCCGGCGTTTCGCTCGGCGATGCGGTCGACCGCATCAAGGGCATGGAAAGCCGGATCAGCCTGCCGGTGGCGCTCAATACCAGCCTGCAGGGCACGGCGCAGGCCTTCCAGTCATCGCTGAAGGGTCTCGGCGTGCTGCTGCTGATCGCCATCCTGGTCGTCTATATCGTGCTCGGCATTCTCTACGAGAGCTTCATCCACCCGCTGACCATTCTTTCCGGCCTGCCGGCGGCCGGTCTCGGCGCGCTGGTGACGCTGCTGCTGTTTGGCGTCGATCTCAGTCTCTACGCCTTCGTCGGCGTCATCATGCTGATCGGCATCGTCAAGAAAAATGCCATCATGATGATCGACTTCGCGCTCGACCAGCAGCGCAACAAGCTGGTCGCCGCGCGCGAAGCGATTTACAGCGCCTGCATCATCCGCTTCCGGCCGATCATGATGACGACCATGGCGGCGCTCGCCGGCACGCTGCCGATCGCGCTCGGCATCGGCGCCGGTGCCGAAGTGCGCCGGCCGCTCGGTCTGGCCGTGGTCGGCGGCCTGCTGCTGTCGCAGTTCCTGACGCTTTACCTGACGCCGGTGGTCTATCTGTATCTCGACCGCTTCGTGCCGAAGGCGGCGCCGATCGAGGAATAAGCTGGTCCGGCTCAGGCCGGGCCGGGCGTCTGCCCGGTACAGCCGCTGCGCCGGACATCCCGGGCGCCGGCTTTG
Organism: Quatrionicoccus australiensis; assembly: GCF_020510425.1. Lineage (NCBI taxonomy): Bacteria > Pseudomonadati > Pseudomonadota > Betaproteobacteria > Rhodocyclales > Azonexaceae > Quatrionicoccus > Quatrionicoccus australiensis. The sequence goes on along the minus strand of NZ_JAHBAH010000001.1, from coordinate 1,864,501 downwards.
TTGCCGCGGCTGGCCGGCTGGAATTTCGACAGCTTGCGCTGCAGGGTGCGCCGGTGCATTTTCAGGATTTCGGCCGTGCGACTGATGTTGCCGTCGTTCTCGGCCAGCACCTGGCTGATGTGCGCTCTTTCCAGCGCTTCGAGCGGCATGCGCTCGCTGCTCGGCACGGCCCGGGCGGCAAGATCGCGTTTGAAGAGTGCGGCGAGGATGGCGCTCGCCTCGACCGGTTTGACCAGATAATCGACAGCGCCCTGCTTGATGCAATTGACGGCAACCGGCAGGTTGCCGCAGCCGCTCAGCACGACGATGCGGCAGGCGGGCAGGGCGGCGCGCAGCGGTGCAATCAGGTTGATCCCCAGGTCGTCGCCGAGGTTAAGGTCGAGCAGCACGAAATCCGGCTGCTGTTCTTCGGCCAGGCGTAGCACGGCAGCGTAGTGGCCGGTGTCGCTTACTGTCAGGCCATGTCGCTGCAAGGCGCGCACCAGACTGCGGCGGAAGACGTTGTCATCGTCGATGACCAGCACGCGGCCCGCCGGCAAACCCGTTCCCTGTGTCATTTTGCCTCGTCCGGGATGGAAAAGCGCGGACCATAACAGCCTGAAAAACAAGGGGAAAGTGGCAAATTGTCGCACCCGTCCTGCGACAATTTGCCACTTTCGGCTTATGTAACGAATGGTAACAATGCGCCCCGCGGCAAATTGCCGCCCGTGCCGGTCGACGCGCAAAAAACACAAGAAATGCCCGCCGGTGCGATCTCCGAATTTCAGGGAAGGGGTTACGGCGTGTCCTTGTTTTTTCCGCGCAGCTACGGCAATCCATCCGGTCGCGAGCATGCCGCCGGCGGTATCGGTTCGGCCCTGCTCGTGCATGGCCTGCTGGTGGCCCTCGTCGTTTTGGGCATCGGTCACGCCGATAGCGTGATCGAGGTGGCACGGCCGCTCGCCGTGCGCATGGTCGAGGCGGTTCGGCCGGAAGAAAAGAAAGTGCTGCCGCCGCCACCCAAGGTCGTGCCGCGCCAGCCGCAGAAAACCCAGCCCGTGCCGATTCTTGCCAGCAAGACGGAAAGCGCCACGAGCGATTTCATCGTGCCGGTCCAGCCGCCCGTTCCCGCTGCTCTGCCCGCGCCGGCTCCGGCGCCGGTCGCGGTTGCCGCGGCCGAGCCGCTGGTCGAGGCCCGTTTCGACGCCGATTACCTGTCCAACCCGAAGCCGCCCTATCCGCGCGCTTCACGCCAGCTTGCCGAAACCGGCACCGTCTATCTGCGCGTCCATGTCGGCCCCGAGGGCCAGGCGCTCAAGGTCGAGCTCAAGCGCAGCAGCGGCTTTCCCCGGCTCGACCAGTCGGCGCTCGATACCGTCGCCCAGTGGCGCTTCGTGCCGGCCAAACGCGGCACTGTCCAGGTTGCTTCCTGGGTAGTCGTGCCGATTGTTTTTTCCCTTTCTTAAGATCAGGAGTCATTCATGGGCATCATGCATTTCTGGAACCAGGGCGATATCGTCACCCATTCCATCGCGGTCGTGCTGGCCATTCTTTCGCTGCTCAGCTGGGCGATCATCGGCAGCCGCTTCTTTGCCCAGTTGAAGCTCAACCGCAGTATCGACCAGGCTTTCGACGCCTTCTGGGGCGCCGCCGATCTCGAGCGCGGCCTGGCCGCCATCCGGGAGAAGGATACGACCGGCATCTTTGCCGGCATGGCCGATACCGCAGCGCATGTCGCAAAAATGCACGCGCAGCAGAAGGAAGTGACGATAGGCGGCGGCATCTCGGTCAGCGAAGTGCTGACGCGCAGCCTGCGCAACTACATGGTGCATGCCCAGGCACGCTGCGAATCGGGCCTGACGCTGCTCGCCTCGGTCGGCTCGACGGCGCCGTTCATTGGCCTGTTCGGTACGGTATGGGGCATCTACCACGCGCTGGTCGGTCTCTCCGGCGCCACCCAGGTGGTGCTCGACAAGGTTGCAGGGCCGGTCGGCGAGGCGCTGATCATGACGGCCGCCGGCCTCTTCGTCGCGATTCCCGCCGTGCTCGCCTACAACGCGCTGAACCGCGCCAACCGCTTGTCGGCCGCCTACCTCGACGGCTTTGCACACGACCTGCACACCTTCCTGACCACCGGCTCGCGCTATGCGCTGGCCAAAGCGGCGTAAGGGGCGGCGATGTCTTTCGGTTCCTTCGGCGAAGGCCAGAACATGCCCATGGCCGACATCAACACGACACCGCTGGTCGACGTGATGCTCGTCCTGCTCGTCATCTTCATCATCACCGCACCGCTCTTTCACCAGGCGATCCCGGTCGACCTGCCGCAGGTCAGTTCGAGCAAGCTCGACGACAAGCCGCTCGTGATCCAGTTGGCGATCGATGCGCAAGGCATCGTTTTCCTCGACGGCGAGGCGGTGCACCGTGACGCACTCGATGCGCGCTTCGCCGGACTCACCGCCGGCAATCCCGAGTTGCACCTGCGCGCCGACCGCTCGACCCGCTACGAAGTCGTCGCCGACGTGATGGCAGCGGCGCAGCGCAACGGCCTGATGAAGATCGCTTTCGTGACGCAGCCGCAGGAAGCGCGCTGATTTTCGCTACTCCTTCTTATTTCATCCGATATTTCCGGAAATACCTTCTCATGAAAAATACGCACCTGCCTGACGTCTGCGCCCCTGCCTTCCGGCGGAAAATACTAGGCGCGCTGGTGGCCAGCGCTTTTGCCGGCACATTTGCACCAGCGTTTGCCGAAGAAGACAGCCAGCTTTCCCACGTTGTAGTCAGTGCTTCAAAGATTGAACAAGCGACAGCCGAAGCGCCGTCCAATGTTTCGGTGATTACCGCCAGCAAGATTGAAAACTCGAATGCAATTCGCCTCGGCGACGTGCTGACCGCCCAGGTTCCTGCTCTTTATCTGCGCGGAGGCGCGGTCGGCAATACGAGCCGCGATGCCGGATCGTCCATCATTTCGTTGCGCGGGGCCTACGGGGCAAGAACCAAGGTGGTGATCGACGGCGTGGCTAGCCTGGCCGATGCTAATTCGGGCAACCTGAATCTCTCCACGCTTGGCCTGGGGGATGTCGAGCGGATCGAAGTCGTGCCCGGCGTTTCCTCCTCGCTATATGGCAGCGATGCCATTGGTGGCGTGATCAACGTGATCACCAAGGCACCGACCAAACGCGAGATCAATGCCGGCTATACGCAGGGCTTTGGCGATGGCGAGCGGACCAGGTATGAGTTTGGCTATCGCGATCGTTTTGCAAGCGGCCTCGGAATTTCCTTGAGCTATTACCACCAGAAAATGGAAGGGTATGCCAAGAACGACTTTCTCACGGTCAAGCCTGGTGCTTGTGGCACCTGTACGACAGCGGTTTCCGGGTGGACGAAGACAGTCGATAACACGGGGGTGACGCAGTACATCATTGGTGACAAGGGAGCGGTTGCATCGACTGCCCAGAATTTCAATGCCACTCTGTTTTATGACATCTCGCCTGATAGCAAGGTTAAGGCGGGGTTTACTTACTATGACAGCACGATCGGTTATAGCCCGTACAACCTTTACCTGAAGAGCGCGGCGGGTGATGTCACGCTTCCAGCGACCAATCTGCAAATTGACGGAAAACGCATAGCCAGCCTGACGGAAGCCTCGCTTTCCCTGCCTGGCGAGAACTCTAAAGTCGATACGCGCTATTTTGCCGGCTACGAAGGCAAGATCTTCGGCGACTTTCTGCTCAAGTTTGATGTTTCCCGTTTTGACCGTGATGCCTTCTACCTGTCCAAGGGGACAACAGTCGCCAGCACCTATTCTGGTGGCCCGGGTACGGCAACGCACACGCCGAACATCACGAATGACGCGCAGCTTCAGTTGAGCTTTGCTGCCGGCAATGATCACTTCATCGTTACCGGGCTGGCCGTCAATACCGGGCAGCTCAATCGCCGGGTCTATACCGTTTCCGACTGGCGTAACGACGACAGCAAAACGGCAACGACGGATAGTGCTGATGGTTATACCCGGACCAATTCGATTTTTATCCAGGACCAATACAGCCTCACCTCCGCCGCTACCCTCTATCTCGGGGCGCGTTATGACGACTGGTCTACGCATGGAACGATCAAGAAGCCGGCGGGCATCAATCCGCTGGTCAATGTCGATGAGCACTCCTATTCAGCACTGAGCCCGCGTGTTGCCCTGGTCTACAAACTGATTGATGGAGTTACTCTGAAGTCTTCAATGGGCAATGCTTTCCGTGCTCCGACGCTGTATGACCTGTATGCCGCCGATACCGTTTCCGGCGCCAAACTGATTACTTCTGATTTCAATCTCAAGCCGGAAAAGGCCCAGGCTTGGGATCTGGGAACGGAAATAAACCTGAAAAATGGGGCAAACATCCGGATGGCGTATTTCCATACCAAGATCAGCGACATGATCTATTCGAAGGAAACCGCCTACACCGGGCCTTACACGGCATCCATTCCGGCTACGGTCACCATTCTCAGCCAGAAAACCAACGCTGCCGAAGGCCTGACCAAAGGGGTGGAGCTGAGTGGTGACATGCCGCTGACGCGCTGGCTGCGGGCCAGTGCCAGCTATACCTATACCGATGCGCGGATCACCAAGGACAACACCGGTACCGGCCTGCTCGACAAGCAATTGGTATTTGTTCCGAAGAACATGGCCAGCCTGGGGCTGGACGCCAAGTATCACCAGTGGTCGGGCAGCTGGCTGTCGCGCTATAGCGGTCTGACTTATTCCAATGCAACCAACAGCGACACCGAAAAGAACGTCTATGGCGGGGTGTCGAAGTATTGGGTATCCGACATGAAGCTCTCCTATCAAATCGACAGGAACTTCAAGGCCAGCTTCCTGGTGAACAACGTCTTCGACAAGAAGTACTACGAGTATTACCTGATGCCTGGACGCAACTTGGCACTGCAGGTCTCGGCCTCCTTCTGATCGCTCGGACAGGCGCTGGCCCCGGCCGCGCTCCTGTCCGACGTTCTTCCCGTTATCCCGACATGACGAGGCAAGCTATGTCTTCCCTGGCGCTGACCGGCAAGAGCCGGCAATTGATCACCAAGCTCCATCGCTGGAGCGGGCTTGCCCTGTTGGCCTTTCTTTTTGTGGCTGCGTTTACCGGCGCATTTGTTTCCTTTCGTTGGGAAATCGATACCTTTCTCAATCCTCAACTGTTCAAGGTCCAGCCGGCCGGCAAACCCTTACCACAGTTGGACCTGATCGGGCGCATTGAGGCGGCCTTTCCGGATGCTCTGGTCTCTACCCTGACTTATCCGAAAGCCCCTGATGACGCATTGCGGGTCTCCTTGAAATCGCGGATGGACGCGCATGTCGTGCACAAGCATGTGCCGGGCATGAAGTCGGCAGTCGCCTTCAATCAGGTATTTGTGAATCCGTATAGCGGTGAAATCCTCGGGCAGAGAAATACCTCCGATTTCACGGTCGACCGTATCAACTTCATCCCCTTCATGCTGCGTCTGCATTACTCCCTGTTTCTCGAAAAATGGGGTGTCTGGCTGATGGGAGGAAGTGCCCTGGTCTGGCTGCTGTCGAGCTTTCTCGGTCTGGCGCTGGCCTGGCCGCGACTCTGGCGGAACATCAAGGCGTGGCGGCCGCTGCTGGGCATTCGCTCCCGTCAGGGCGAATACAAATTCAATTATGACCTGCATCGTTCAGCCAGTTTGCTGACCTTGCCGGTGATGATCGTGGTTGCATTCAGCTCGGCCTATTTCAATTTGCCGGACCTGGTCAAACCGGTCATTGGCGTGTTTTCTCCGATTTCCAGCACGTCGACCGTAGCCAGTGTCGGGCAGGTCGGGTTGGACGACTCGATTTTGCCTCCCGAGCAGGCTGCCGCGGTGGCCCTGCAGGTTTTGCCGGAAGCCCAGGTCAGCTATGTCAATCGTGATTTCACCAAGGGGCTATACGCCGTACGCCTCAAGCTGCCGACGGATGTCGCGCCGATTGGCAACAACACGGTGTATGTCCGCATGCGCGATGGCGTGGTGAGTTCGACCCGCTTGGCAGCCAATCGCAGTGGTGCCGATACCTTTATTGCTTGGCAAATGCCTTTGCATTCCGGAGTGGCATTCGGCCTGGCCGGCCAGATCATCATCTGTCTCTGTTCATTGGCTCTGCTGGCCATGTGCGTGACCGGCTTCAACGTCTGGTTGCGCAAGCACCGTAGCGAAAAGGACCTGGCCATGCGGCGCCGGGCGCGCCAGACACCGGTATCTGAGCAACAGGCAGCGGCGCCGATCGAAGCGTGAATATCTTTCAAAACCAGGAAAGGGGTCTTCCCATGAAATCTCCGGTTCATTTTGTTGCGCTATTGCTTGCCGTCCGCTTGTTCGTTCCCGGCGCGGCCCAGGCGGCGCCCGAATTATTCTGGCTGACCGACAGCGTACCGAAAAAGGCACAGCCTGCGGCGGTACACGCGCATGGCAATACCGATGCCGTGATGAACGGCGAGGAGGCTGACACCATTCACAATGCGACCAAGCATCTCTGGTTCCGTGTGGGCGATCAGTTGGCCGATGCGGCCTACCTCGACGCGAAGGAATTCTCCGGCCAATTGCTTGTGCTCGATGCGCTCGGCATGCGCAGCACGGTCGATCAGGTACCGGCCAGCGGCCTGGCGCACAGCAAAATGGAGTTCAAGGAACTCGGCTTCAACAATGCTTACGCCCGTCGTGAGTTGTTGAGCGAGCAAACCCTGTGGGTCCAGACGGCCAAGGCGGAAGTGCTCAAGGGAAGCTGCTGTGAGCGGGAGGTGGCGCCCGAGCAACTCAAGGCGATCAGCGACCCGGATCAGCCACTTGAGCTGGTGCGCGAACACATGGACAAGGAGAAGCTGTTCACCCGTATCGTTTCGGGTGACACGCTGCAGTTCACCGTGCTTGGCCGAGGCCAGCCTTTGGCCGGAGTGCCGGTCACCATGCTGACGCAGCAAGGCTGGCAAAAGAAGGCCATCTCGAACGAACAGGGCGTCGTCGAATTTACGCTGATTCGCGATTACTTCCCGGCCTGGAACGATTTCCGCCGGCGCACCAAGGAAAGCTATGTCCTGGTCGCCGACCGCGAGGTGGCCGAGACCGGGATGTTCCAGGGCAATGCCTACAAGAAAGTCCATTATCAGACCACCTTGTCCGGCAAGTACGCGCCTTCTCCGCATGACTACAAGTCATATGCCTATGGCCTGGGCATCGCCGTTTTCGTTCTTGCTTTCGGCGGACTCGGTGTCTATCTCTATCGCCGGCGCCGGGTAAAGCCCTTCCAGGAAGTCCGCTTCAGTGAAGGGAGCTGAGGTGGGGCGTTTCAAGGCCGCGTTTGACATGGTCGACTGGAACCGCTTCCGCTTCTGGCTCCAGTTGTCCTTCTTCATTCTCTTCGTGTACGGCGGCTATGTCGGGATCAATGTCGGCAACAACCTGCCGACCTTTTCCTGCGGCTACAACACCGAGGGACGTGGCGGGATGTGCTACCTGATCCCGCTGCAACATCAATTTGCCTGGGGCTGGCAAAAGCTGTTCAGTGCAGCTGCCCTGACCATCCTGACCGGCTTCCTGACCTTCGGCCTGTGGTTCATTGTTTTCAACAAGGGCTGGTGCGGGTTGGCCTGCCCGCTGGGCACGATCCAGGACTGGATTACCGCATTGCGCCGCCGCCTCGGCATTCGTTACGGACGCTATACGCTGGCGCAGTTCCGCGCACTTTCGCAGATCAAGTACGTGCTGCTCGCGTTGATGCTGCTGATTCCGCTCGGCATCGGCGCCGGCTGGTTCTCGAAGGACATGGGATCGCCTTTCTGCATGATTTGTCCGGGCCGGATGATCATTCCGACCCTGACCGGGAAGTTCGATCACTGGACGGTCGACTTCTCGACAACGGCAAAAATGGCCATGACGGCCCTGGGCATGGTGGTGACCGGCCTGTTTTTCGTCGGCGCCTTCGTCAAGAAGCGCTTCTTCTGCTTCTTTTGCCCGATGAGCGCCCTGCATTACCTGATTTCCAAACCGGCGCTACTCACCCTGAAAAAGGACGGCAGCAAATGCACGCGCTGCGGTGACTGCTATCGGGTCTGCGACATGGAAATCAAGGAGATTGCCGACGACGTCAGCAATCCGCGAATCATGATGGACGACTGCACGCTGTGCCTCAAGTGCGTCGCCGCCTGCCCGGAACCCGGCGCCTTGAAGGCCAAATTTGCCACCGTGACCTTCTTCGAATCGACCGAAGCTGGATTCATCAAACGCATGCACAAAGGAATTGATCTTGAGCAACCGAAGTCCTGAGCGCCAGCCTGTTCCGTTTCACCAGAGCCGGCAGGCGCGTGAGGCGGAGGTCATGCTCGATCACATCGTCGATGACTTTCTCGAAAATCCGGCCGGGATGAAGTACTTCTACGACTTGTTCCGCCAGGTCTATATCCGCGGCGAGTCGCTGGAGCGGCAGGGGCCGCAGGTTGGCATCACCTGCATCCAGGCGCCGGAGGAATTGATTTACGCGCATGGTGCATCGCCCGTCCGGCTGTGCAATGGGTCGTATCACTATGACCAGATCGGCGCCGATTTCATGCCGGCCAAATCCTGCTCGCTGGTCAAGGCGACGCTGGGCATGCTGTGCTCCGAGAACGCCATTCCCAAGTTGGGCAAGCTCGACCTGATCGTCAATCCGACGACCTGCGACCAGAAGAAAAAAGCCAGCGTGATGATGGAAGGCATGGACCATGTCGTCCATGACCTGGAGTTTCCCAACGTCAAGGAAAGCGAGGCCTCGCGAGTGTATTGGCAGCGTTCGGTCCGGCAGTTCTCGGAACGTCTGCGCGCCTTGACCGGCGAAAAACTCACCAAGCCGAAACTGCGTGCGGCGATGGCCAAGACGGCCCGCGCCCAGAAGGCTTTCCGGACGATGAACGGCTTCCGGAAAAACTCGCCGGCGGTGTTCCTTGGCAAGGATGCCTTTCTGGTGACCAATGCCTACTTTTTTGACGATATCGAGCGGTGGACCGCTGCGCTCGAAGTCTTGAATCTCGAATTGGCTGAACGCGAAAAGGCGGCTTTCAACGCTGCCCAGAAAAAGGCGCCGCGCATCGTGTTTACCGGTTCGCCGCCGATTTTTCCGAACCTGAAGCTGCCCCTGCTCATCGAGCAGGCCGGCGGCGTGGTGGTGGCTGACGAAACCTGTTCGGCCAATCGCATGCTCTACGACATGACGGCGGTCGACGAATGGCTGCTCAACGACATGGTCGACAGTCTGGCCGACAAGTATCTCAAGCCCTGCACCTGTCCGATCTTCACCCGCAACGATGATCGCCTGCGCCGCTTGCTCGAACTGGCAAGCACCTTCAAGGCCGATGGCGTCGTCTACCAGTCCTTTGCCGGTTGCCAGGTTTACGAAATGGAACAGCGCAGCGTTGCCGATGCCCTGAACAAGGCCGGCATTCCGATGCTGTACATCGAAACCGACTACAGCCCGGATGACATGGGGCAGTTATCGACCCGGATCGAGGCCTTTCTCGAATCCATCAAAACCCGGAAAAGGCAGCAACGGACATGAGCTATTTCGCAGGAATCGATATCGGATCAACCGCCATCAAGGTCGCCTTGGTCGATGCAGAAGGGAAGATCAAGGGCGTGCATGTTGCCGACTCGGGCAGCCTCTTTCACAAGAACGCCAAGGAAGCCTTGCGCGTTTTGTTGGAAAAAAACGGTGTCGACCGTAGCGAGGTGAAATACTTGATTGCCACGGGTTACGGCCGGAAGTTGTTCAAGGAAGCCGATGACTCGATCAGCGAAATCACCGCCAATGCGATTGGCGCCCACGAAACCGGCAAGGCCTATGGCGGTGTAAGGACCATCATCAACATCGGCGGCCAGGATTCGAAAGCCATCCAGATCGACGACGCAGGTTGCGTCACAAATTTTGTCATGAACGACAAGTGCGCCGCCGGGACCGGTCGCTTTCTCGATGTCGCCGCGCGCAACATGGATATCGACCTCGAGGAACTGGGCGACTACCACTTCAACGGCAAAGGGGCGCCGCTGTCGATCAACAGCACCTGTACGGTCTTTGCCGAATCCGAAATCATCGGGCTCCTGGCCAACGGCCACGGCAAGGAAGAAATCGTTGCCGGCATTCATTACTCGATTGCCAAGCGCACGGTTCGTCTCGCCAAACGGGTCGGGATCGAGGATCGGGTCTATTTTGACGGTGGGCCGGCGCTCAACAAGGGCCTGGTGGCGGCCATCCAGGACGAACTGCAGCGGGAGCTGGTGGTACCCGAATATCCGCAGACCACGACGGCTTACGGCGCGGCGGTGCTGGCGCGCAGCGAGTACCTGGCCGATCTGAAGGACGGGCTTTGAGCCTGGTACCGGATGCGGTCAGTGCCATCGGACTGCCTATGGCACTGGGGCTGGGCATGCTCTACGGTCTTGGCCCCTGTCTGGTTAGTTGCCTGCCGTACCTGGGGCCGGTGTTCCTGAATGCTGATCAGGGCGTCAGGCAGTCCTGGAAAATCCTGCTCCCCCTGTCGCTTGGGCGACTGACGGTTTATTCCGGATTCGGTGCGGTCAGCGGCTGGTGGGGGTCGCGTTTCGTGGCTGGGGTCGAGGGCTGGGTGGTGCATCTGGCGATCGGCCTGGCGATGCTGCTGGTGGGCTTGTCCCTGCTCTCCCGGCGATGTCGGGGATCGTCGTGCAAGGCCGGGGCGGCAGGCGAAGCCGTTGTCGCATGGTCATCGCGCAAGCCTTCTGTGGCGCCGCAGATGATGCCGTTCGGCCTGTTCCTGATGGGGGTGGGCATGGCGCTGACACCTTGCGCCCCCTTGAGCGCGGTTCTGATTTCGTCTGCGGCGACCGGTAGTTCCGGTTTGGGTGCGCTGCTCGGTCTGTGTTTTGGTTTGGGAGCGATAACCGCACCGTCACTGGTTTATGGCGTTGTGGTGGCGTATTTCGGTGAGCAGTTGCGAGCTCGGCTCGGCACCTGGCTGCCGCGTCTGGAAGGACTTAGCGCAGGTTTGCTGGTTGCCGTGGGCATCACGCAGTTGCTGCGCCTGTATTGAAGATCGGAGTCATCAGTTGAAACCAGTATTTATCCTGCCTCTTGCCCTTTCCTGCCTGGGTGCTGTTCAAGCCCAGGAGCGGGTGCTCGCCGAAGTGACGGTCAACGCGACCGGCTCCGATATTGACGAAAGGCGGCAGGCGGCAACGCAAAAGACAATCATCGACCGCCAGGGTATCGAGGCGACCGGCGGTTTGTATGTGGGCGAAGTACTCAGCAAGCTGCCCGGCATCGATGCCGGAGTTCCCAGTAGCGACGGTTCGGTGGCTCTGCGATCGCGCGGTATGGTCAGGGATTCCGTACAAGTATTGATCGACGGCGAACGTCCGCCGGGCGACGCCCGCCATGCCTTGCTAATTGTTGCGCGGATGCCGGCCGGCGAACTGGAACGGGTTGAAATCATGAAAGGCGCAACGGCCGAATTCGGCAGCTCGACGCCGGTGACCGTAAATCTGGTGACCAACAAGGCCAGGCGAAACGACTCTTTGACTTTCAAGGCGGCAGGCGGTGTCCGGGGTGACGAGCCGGTCGCCCAACTGTCCCTGACCAAGACCGGCAGCAGTGGTGCGTGGTCGTGGAGCATTCCCTTGTCGATCAGCCAGTCGAACAGCCCGGTCGACAAGCGTCTGAGTCGACAGGAGTCGAATGCCGGGGTGCGGACGCTCTGGCAAACGGATCGCGAACAGGGGCGCAACGCAATATCCGAGCTTTTCCTCGGTCCCAAGCTGAACTGGAAGGAAGGGCAGAGCAGCTTCAGCCTGTGGCCGATGCTGTTCATGGCGAAGGGCGAGCGCAACTCGACTTTGACGCGTGATGAATATGCCGACCCGATACTCGGAACCGGTGCGAGTACCGTATTGCAGCGTAATGACCGGGAAGAAAGCGACCGGCGGGCAGCTCGCTTGCGTTTCGAGGGAGAAACCGTGGTGGCGGGTAGCAAGTTGTCCGCCCGCCTGACCCTGGTCAATAGCGAACAGAATCGGGACGTGACGCGCGACAGCAGTGGCGTGCGATCGACAGAGCGCTATCGGCGCGGTGAAGATGAAGTCAACGCGGCTTTGCGGGCCGATCACGGCTGGGGCGATCACGTTTCGGCCTTGGGCCTGGAATACATCACCCTGAGTCGTACCGAGCGCCAGAATTACACCGGGACTTTTGCCGGCAGCGATGTTTTCCGCGCGAAAGAAAAGCAGGCAACGCTCTGGTTGCAGGATGAATGGGCGCTTGCCAAGGACTTTAGTCTGACGACCGGGGTTCGGGGCGAGTCGATCGATCTTGCCGCTGATTCTCCTGGCAGGCAGCATGCTGCACTTTCGCCATCCATTTCCGTTCGCTGGGAGTTCAGCGAGGGCTGGGTATTCCGCTCATCGCTCGGTATGGGCATGAAAGCGCCAAAACTCGAGGAAATCAGCAATGCGCCGGTCCGTTCGGTCAGCAGCAACTCGCCGCTGGAAGCAGATCGTCGGGGAAACCCAGATCTGCGGCCGGAGAAGTCGACCAGCCTGGATCTGGCGCTCGAATATTATTGGCCGGGCGAGATTGCGGCTGTCGGCCTGAATGCCTATGTGCGCGACACCTCCGACTTCATCGAACGCCGTACCGTACTTGAGGGCGCGCGCTGGGTCGAACGTCCCTACAACGAAGGCGATGCCCGGCACTGGGGCGTCGAAATCGACGGCAAGATCAAGGGCGAGCTGATCGGCCTGGCCGGCGCTTCCTTGCGCACTCACCTGACCCTGCCGCGGGCGACGGTTGAAGACAGGCGTCTGGGTGTCAGTCGTGCGGCGCGTGAGGTGCCCAGCTATGTCTGGACGCTGGGTTACGATCAGACCTTGTCCGGTCTTGCCTCGAATGCAGGCGTTCTGTTGCAGCAGACGGGCAAGACAAAGACCGATGTTCCCGGAGAGTTGTGGGCGGAAAACAAGGCGCGTTCGGTGCTCGACGCCTACTGGGTGAGAAAGGTCAGCCGTTCGGTCAATCTTCGTCTGACTTTGCAGAACATTCTCGGCGATGATAGCCGGCGCACGGTGCGCGCCTATTCCGGTGGACAGGACTGGCAGTTGGGCAGCCTGGACAAGCAACCACGCTCGGCTCTCCTGACGCTGGAAGGGAAATGGTAAGCATGCAGCGCATCTCTTCTTTGATCGCTGGCCTGTTATTGTCGTCTTGGCTGATGCCATTGCAGGCGCAGCAGGTCCGGCCGGAAACGAACATCAAATGGCGCCAGTCGGCCTATCAGGTGATGAGCTGGAGTACTTCGCGCATTCGGGCCAATGTCGAGGGGCAGTTCAGTCGTGACGAGGTGATTCGGGCGGCCAGCCTGCTCAATGCGTTCGCGACAGCCGGCATGGGCGGCTTGTACCCGCCGGGTAGTGAGAGTGGAAGCGGCTGGCATGAAACGACAGCACGCCCGGAAATTTTCCGCAATCCGGCATTGGCCGGCGAGCGCGCCGGTGCCTTGGCACGAGAGGCAGGCACCCTGCTGACTATTGCCCAGACGGCTGATGTTGCTGTCATCAAGCAGCAGTACGGCAAAGTGATACAGGCCTGTCGGGCTTGCCACGACGACTTCAAGATTCGCGAATGATGGTGTTTCGGGCGCAAGGCAGAGTTTTGTCGGCGCCTGACCCCGACGCTCAACCTGCGCCTCTCCGGCCAGAACCAGCTGAAAACCGACACCCGCCGCCAGCAGGAAGCCTACGCCGGCGCTGTGTCATGGTCCCTGAACCCGATCGAACGTGGGGTAAGGATGGTGATGCTGGCGCTGGAGGGGAAGTGGTGAGGAGGATGTGTGCTTTATGCCCAAAGCGGATAAAACTCGCTACAAAGAAAAAGCTTTGAAGGTGTCGAAAATCAAGCGGCCAGAAATTGCTAACGAGCATATGAACAAAAGAACAACAAATCTCTGCGCGTCTGCAATTACGAAACGACTACCAGAACCTCGTTCTTCTGGTGGCAGTTCTTTCTCCCCATTCAATCCAACTAATTTCTCAGTCTCGCCTTCCGAGTAGTTGCGTATTAAGCCCATCCATTGGGCAAACTGGATGTTGAAAAATACGGATAGAGCACTAAGCACGAGAAGAATCCATTTATCCATAGCCCCTCCAGGTTAAAGACAATTACACACGTGTAATGTTGCCTGCTTCTGGCTGATTCCCGCCTTCCTCAATCCAGCAACATCGCCTCTTTCAGCGCCGCCGGCAGCAGTTTCCGGTGCCAGAAATCTTCATGTCCGAAGTTGTTTTCGACGCGCAGGGCGCAGCCTTTTTCCAGTGCGAGCTGGGTTGGTTTGCCGTTTTCGCGCAGTTTGGCGGCGTCCATGCGTTTGCCCAGTGCGACGCCGGAGAGGCCGAAGGGTTTGCCGATTTCGGTGATTTTCATCCAAATCGTGCGGTCGACCGCTATGGGGGCGGCAATGCCGATGGCGCGCTTGGAGAGGGCGTCGGCGGCGCCGTTTTCTTCGCGCGGGATCCAGCACAGGCGGACTTTGGGGATCTGGGCGCGCAGTTCGAGCACGGTCTTGCAGAGCGGGACGAGGCCGGCCGAGTTGATCAGCCATTCGCCGTTGACCTGCTTGATCACCAGCTGGCTGTCGCCATGCACGATGAGGTCTTCGACGCCGGCATCGAGCGCGGCGTCGAGCAGGGCGATCAGGGCGCAGTATTCGGCTTCGTTGTTGCTGCCGTGGCCGATTTCTTCGGCAATCTCGATGAGCTGCCCGGCTGGGCCGCGCAGTAGCGCACCGATGCCGCGCAGGCCCGGGTTGGTGTGCTTGGTAGCACCGTCAAACCAGGCCAGCCAGGTGTTGTCATCCATGGCTCGCGCTGCGCCGGCCTACTCGACGGTGACCGACTTGGCGAGATTCCTCGGCTTGTCCACATCCGTGCCCTTGACCAGCGCCACATGGTACGACAGCAGTTGCAGCGGGATGACGTGCAGGATGGGCGACAACTCGCCGTAGTGTTCCGGCAGACGCAGGATGTGCACTCCTTCCGAAGCCTGGATTTCCGAATCGGCGTCGGCGAAGACGTAGAGTTCGCCGCCGCGCGCCTGGACTTCCTTGAGGTTGGACTTGAGCTTGTCGAGCAGCTGGTCGTTCGGTGCCACCGAAATCACCGGCATGTTGGCGTCGACCAGTGCCAGCGGCCCGTGCTTGAGCTCACCGGCCGGGTAGGCTTCGGCGTGGATGTAGGAGATTTCCTTGAGCTTGAGCGCACCTTCCATGGCGATCGGGTAATGCCGGCCGCGTCCGAGGAACAGGGCGTGGTGCTTGTCGGCAAAATGCTTGGACCAAGCGACGATCTCGGTTTCGAGCTGTAAAACCTTGTTGACCGCTACCGGCAGGTGGCGCAGCTGGTCGAGGTAGGCGGCCTCCTGTTCGGCGCTCAGGCGGCCCTTGACCTTGGCGGCGACGAGCACGAGCAGGAAGAGCGCGGCGAGCTGGGTGGTGAAGGCCTTGGTCGAGGCGACGCCGATTTCCGGGCCGGCGCGGGTGATGAAGCGCAGCGCGCATTCACGCACGATGGCCGATTCCGGCACGTTGCAGATGGCCAGCGTCTTGGTCTGGCCGAGCGCCTTGGCGTGGCGCAGCGCGGCCAGGGTGTCGGCGGTTTCGCCGGATTGCGAGATGGCGACGATCAGCTGGCGCGGGTTGGGCACCGAGACGCGGTAGCGGTATTCGCTGGCGATCTCGACATTGCACGGCACGCCGGCGATGGCTTCGAGCCAGTAGCGGGCGGTGTAGCCGGAGTGGCTGCTGGTGCCGCAGGCGAGGATCAGGATGGAGTCGACATCGGCGAGCAGCGCCGCGGCGTCGGCACCGAAGATGCCGGGCTGGATGCTCTTGCTGCCGCCGATCATTTCGAGGGTGTTGGCCAGCGCTTCCGGCTGCTCGAAGATTTCCTTCTGCATGTAGTGCTGGTAGTTGCCGAGTTCGACGGCGGCGGCCGAGAGTTGCGAGACATGCACCGGCCGTTCGACCGGCGTGCCGTCGAGGCGGGCGATGTTGACGCTCTGGGCGGTCAACTCGGCAATATCGCCATTTTCCAGGTAGACCATGTTGCGCGTCACCTGGAGCAGGGCCGAGGCATCGGAGGCCGCGTAGTTGCCGGTTTCCGAGACGCCGAGCAGCAGCGGCGAGCCTTCGCGGGCGACGATGACCTTGCCCGGTTGCTTGGCGTCGATCACGGCGATGGCGTAGGCGCCAACCAGCCTGCGGCAGGCGAGCTGCACCGCCTTGAACAGGTCAGGTTCGCTCTTCAGCGTCGCTTCGACCAGATGGGCTATGCTTTCGGTGTCGGTGTCCGAGGTGAACACGTAGCCCTGGGCGCTCAGTTCGCGGCGCAGGCTTTCGTAATTCTCGATGATGCCGTTGTGCACGACGGCAATGCTGCCGGAAACATGCGGATGGGCATTGCGTTCGCTCGGCACGCCGTGCGTCGCCCAGCGCGTGTGGGCAATGCCGGTCACGGCGCTGGTGCCGGCCGCGGCGGCTTCGAGTTCGGCGACGCGGCCGGTCGAGCGCACGCGCTCGATGCCGCCGGCCCCGATCACGGCCAGCCCGGCCGAGTCGTAACCCCGGTATTCGAGCTTTTTCAGGCCTTCAACAAGGGTGCCTACGATATTGTTGCCGGCTGCTGCCGCGACGATGCCGCACATGAGAGTTCCTTAAAGCTTGTAGTAGTCGCGATACCAGGTGACGAAACGATTGACGCCTTCCTGGATCGGGGTGGACGGCGCGAAGCCGACCCATTCGTTGAGCAGCGCGGTATCGGCGTAGGTGGCCGGGACGTCGCCGTCCTGCATCGGCAGCAGGCGCTTTTCGGCCTTCTTGCCGATGCCGGTTTCGATGGCACCGATGAAGTCGAGCAGTTGCACCGGATCGTTGTTGCCGATGTTGAAGACGCGATAGGGCACGTTGCTGGTTGCCGGATCGGCTTCGTCCGGCACGTAGCCGGGATTCGGTTCGGCGACGCGGTCCATGGTCCGGATGACGCCTTCGACGATGTCGTCGATATAGGTGAAATCGCGCTGCATGTTGCCGTGGTTGAAGACGTCGATCGCCCGGTCGTTGAGGATGGCGCCGGCAAACAGGAAGGGCGACATGTCCGGACGGCCCCACGGGCCATAGACCGTGAAGAAGCGCAGGCCGGTGGTGGGCAGGCCGTAGAGGTGGCTGTAGGTGTGCGCCATCAGCTCGTTGGCCTTCTTGGTCGCGGCATACAGGCTGACCGGGTGGTCGACGCTGTCGTGCTCGGAGAATGGCATCCTGGTGTTGCCACCGTAGACGCTGGAGCTGGAGGCATAGACCAGGTGCTGCACCTTGTTGTGGCGGCAGCCTTCGAGAATATTCACGAAGCCGACCAGGTTGCTGTCCACGTAGGCATGCGGATTCTTGATCGAGTAGCGCACGCCGGCCTGGGCGGCGAGGTGGATGACGCGATCGAATTTCTCGTCGGCGAACAGCTTCTCGATGCCCGGACGGTCGGCGATGTCGAGCTTGATGAAGCGGAAATTGGCATGCGGCTGCAGCTGTGCCAGACGCGCTTCCTTGAGCGAGACTTCGTAGTAGTCGTTGAGGTTGTCGATGCCGACCACTTCGTCGCCGCGCGCCAGCAGGCGCAGGGCGGTGCTCATGCCGATAAACCCGGCGGCGCCGGTGACGAGAATTTTCATGTTCAGGATCCTGCGAGGGAAAGTCGGGATTTTACCGCAGCGCAGCAGAGTCGTTCCTGCGCTCCAGCATCTTGGAATATTTCATGAAGCTGTTGAAACAGCCGATGGCGATGTGGATCAGCCCGGGCAGACCATCGCGGAAGCCCTGGCGGATGAAATAGAACTTGATGAAGCGCACCAGCGGGCTAAGCGCGATGCGCGCAAAGCCGGTGTGCTTGCCGGCGGCCAGCGCCATTTCGGCGGCCAGTGTGGTGTAGCGGTTCTGCTTGGCGAGATAGGCAGCCAGCGTTTCGGCCGAGTCGTGCAGCAGGTCGCCGGTCAGCGTGCCGACGCTGGCGTTGGTGATGATCTTTTCGTGCACGGCATCGTCCGACCAGCGCGCCTGGCGACGATCGAACAGGCGCAGGCTCCAGTCCGGATAGCCTTCGCCATGGCGCAGGTAGCGGCCGAGGAAGCGGTTGCAGCGCGCGAAGCGGTAAGCGTTGTTCAACGGCGCGACGAGGGTATTTTCGATGGCGGCCTGCAATTCCGGCGTGACGCGCTCGTCGGCATCGAGGCAGAGTACCCAGTCGTGGGCGGCGGCGTCGACGGCGAACTGCTTCTGCGGTCCGAAGCCCAGCCAGTCCTGCTCGATGACGCGGGCGCCATGGCGTTCGGCCAGTTCGCGCGTGCCGTCGGCGCTGCCGGAATCGACGACGACGATCTCGTCGGCGAAGCGGGCGCTGCGCAGGCAGGCTTCAAGCTGTGTTGCCGCATTGAGCGTGATGATGGCAACGGATAGCGGCTGGCGCGAAGCGGGCATTTATAATGGCGACTTTGAAAAGACGTCATTTTATCTGCCGATGCGCATTCTGCTCGTGAAAACTTCCTCGCTCGGCGACGTCATCCACAATCTGCCCGTGGTCAGCGACATCCGCCGCAATTTCCCCGATGCAACGGTCGACTGGTGCGTGGAGGAGAATTTCGCCGCCATTCCCCGCCTGCATCCGGCGGTCGATCAGGTGATCCCGGTCGCCATCCGGCGCTGGCGCAAGAAGCTGCTGAGCGGCGCCACCTGGCGCGAGATTTCGGCGTTCGGCCGGCTCATCCAGCGCGAGCGCTACGATCTGGTGATCGACACGCAGGGGCTGGTCAAGAGCGCTTTCATCGCCCGCCGGGCGCGTGGTCCGTTGGCCGGTTACGCTGCCGATTCGGCACGCGAGCCGCTGGCGGCCAGTCTCTATGGCCAGCACTTCAGCATTTCCCGCGATCTGCACGCGGTGGTGCGCAACCGCCAGCTGGTCGGTGCGGCACTTGGTTACGCCGTCGAAGACGGCCCGGATTACGGCATCGCGGTGGCACCGTCCGCTGCCGACTGGCTGCCGCCCGCGCCTTACGTCGTCTTCCTGACCGCGACCAGTCGCGACGACAAGCTTTGGCCCGAGCAACACTGGCTGGAACTAGGTCATGCCTTGCACGCGCAGGGCATCCGCGCCGTGCTGCCGGCCGGTACGCAGCCCGAACGCGACCGGGCGGCCCGACTGGCGGCCGGCATTCCCGGTGCCGTCGCGGCGCCGCCGATGTATATCCCGGATCTGGCCGCGGTACTGGCCGGCGCGCGCACCGCGATCGGTGTCGATACCGGCCTGACCCACCTCGCCGTGGCGCTGGATATCCCGACCGTGGCGCTGTACACCGCCACCGATCCCGGCCTGACCGGCGTGCTCGGCACCGGCTTTTGCCGCAACCTCGGCGGCAAGGCGCTGATTCCGGACGTCGCCGCCGTGCTTGCCGAACTGCAGCCGGTGCTCGGCTGATGGCCCGCTCGCTGTATTCCCTGATTCTCTACCTGATCACGCCGCTGATCTGGCTGCGCCTGCTCTGGCGCGCCCGCAAGCAACCCGAGTATCTGCACCATTTGCGCGAGCGCTACGGTTTCTACCGGTCGACGCCGCCGCAAAGCCTGATTTGGGTGCATGCCGTGTCGGTCGGCGAAACGCGGGCCGCGCAGCCTTTGATCGAGGGCTTGCTGGCCCGCTGGCCGGAACATCGCATCCTGCTCACCGGCATGACGCCGACCGGGCGTGCGACCGGGCAGGAGGTCTATGGCGAGCGCGTCATCCAGGCTTACCTGCCCTACGACTATCCCGGTGCGGTCGACCGCTTTTTTTCGCACTTTTCGCCGGCCTTCGGCGTCTTGATGGAAACCGAGATCTGGCCCAACCTGCTGCGTGCCGCATTGCATCACCGGATCCCGGTCATGCTCGCCAATGCCCGGCTGTCCGAGCGTTCGGCACGCGGTTACGGCAAGCTCGCCAGTCTGGTGCGGCCGGCTTTTGCCGCGCTGGCCGGCGTCGCCGCGCAGACGCCGGGCGATGCCGAACGGATCGCGGCGCTTGGCGCCACAGCGGTCGACGTCTGCGGCAACCTCAAATTCGACGTTACGCCGGCGGCGGAAAAGCTGGCGCTGGGTGCGGAGTGGCGGCGCGCCATCGGGTCACGCCCGGTTTGGCTGGCGGCCAGTACGCGTGAAGGCGAGGAAGAACTGGTGCTGGAGGCGTGGTCGCGCGTCAGTGTGCCGAATACCTTGCTCGTGCTGGTGCCGCGTCACCCGCAGCGCTTCAGCGAGGTGGCCGGTTTGCTGGCCAGACAAGGCTTGAGCAGCGTACGCCGCAGCGAAGGTTTGCCCACGGCCGAAACGCAGGTCTGGCTCGGCGACAGCATGGGCGAGATGGCGGCTTACTACGCGCTGGCCGATCTCGCCTTCATCGGCGGTAGCCTGTTACCGCTTGGCGGGCAGAACCTGATCGAGGCGGCGGCTTGCGGCTGCCCGGTGCTGGTCGGGCCGCACACCTTCAACTTCCTGCAGGCGACCGAAGATGCGATCGCCGCCGGTGCGGCACGGCGTGTCGACAGCCCGGCGGCATTGGGCGAGGCGGTTGCCGGTTTATTGCAGAATGAGAATGAACTGGTGCTGATGCGCCAGTCGGCGAGCCGTTTTGCGGCGGCGCATCAGGGTGCGGCTTTGCGCACCCTGGATCTTATTGCGCGCTGGACGGGTCGAGCAGGCTGTTGATCTGGGCGACGTCGTCGTCGCCCAGCGCGCCGACCGCGGCCTTCAGGCGCAGTTGCGCCATCAGCGTGTCAAGCGTGGCCTTGGCCAGATCGCGGCGGGTCACGTAGACCTGGTTCTCGGCATTGAGCACATCGATATTGATGCGCACGCCGACTTCATAGCCCAGCTTGTTCGATTCCAGCGCCGATTGCGATGACACCAGCGCCGCCTGCAGGGCACGTACCTGCGCCAGACCATTGACCACGCCGAGGTAATACTGGCGGGCAGACAGGGCCGCACCGCGGCGCGTCGCCTCAAGGCTGGATTCCGCGGCATTGCGGTTGGCGGCTGCCTCGCGCTGGCGGGAAACGACCAGGCCGCCCTGGAAGAGCGGGATGTTCAGCTGCAGGCCGATGTTCTGGACATCGGTATCGTAGGCGCCACCGTAGGCCTGGAGAAATGATTTGGAGTAGCCCTTGTTGGCCACCAGATCAAGCGTCGGATAGTGGCCGGCACGCTGCTTGTCGAGTTCCCGCGCGGCGATGTCGGCGTTGGCCTGTTGCACCTGGACGGCGAGGCTGTCCTTTTCGGCGGCAGCGACCCACTGGCTCATGTCGTTCGGCTGCGGCGGCGTCAGCGGTGCATCCTTGCGGACGACGGCGAGCAGGCCGGGTTCCTTGCCGAGAATGGCCGCCAGCGCATGCTGTTTGACCTCGAGATCGCTTTCGGCAGAGATTTCCTGCGCCGAGGCAAGGTCGAAACGGGCCTGGGCTTCATGCGTGTCGGTGATGGTGGCGGTGCCGACCTCGAAGTTCTTTTTGGCGGATTCGAGCTGTTGACCGATGGCGCTCTTGTTGGCCTTCACCGCCTTGAGGTTTTCGGTCGCGTAATTGACGTCGAAATAAGCCTGGGCCACGCGCAGGATCAGATCCTGTCTGGCCTGCGTGAAATTGACCTCGGCCTGGACGACCTGAATCTTGGCCTGGTCGTAGCTGACCCAGTTCTGCCAGCGGAACAGCGGCTGGGAAAGGGTGAGCTGGTAGCCGTTCGAGTTGTAGCGTGCCTTGGTTGGTGTGCTGCCGTTATGCGGGCTGATTTCATTCTCGTTCCACACCGTATTGCCCGACAGCGACAGGCTGGGCAGCAGGCCGGCCCGGCCTTGCGGTGCCTTTTCGCGGCCGGCATCGAGCACCGAGCGCGCCGCGGCAAAGGTCGGGTCATTGTCCTGCGCCGTGCGATACACCTGCATCAGGTCGGCCGCAAAGAGCGGCGACGCGAACAGTGGAGAAACAATCAGCCAGGCAAGTTTTTTCATCATTCCCTCAATAGCGGCGAAGGCTGGGGTCGACATCGGTTGCCCAGGCGTCGACACCGCCCGACAGGTTATGAACGGCGCCATAACCCCGGCGTTCCAGGAACATGGCAACCTGCATGCTGCGGCCACCGTGATGACAGATCACGACGATGTCGCGTTCCGGACTCAGCTCTTCACAACGGACCGGCACCACATGCATCGGAATGTGCAGCGAGTCGGTCAGATGGCAATGCTCGAACTCCCACGCTTCGCGTACGTCAAGCAACAAGGGTTGCGGGCGGCTGGCATCGGCCAGCCATTCTGCGAGTTGGCGAGGTGAGAGTTGATTCATCAGAAAATGAAGTTGGCCTTGGCTGGCGTTCCATCCAGCGCCGGAATGACTGTTTCGAAGAGGTTGATCGTGTTGTAGATGCCGTCAGCGGTACAGGTGATCAGCTGGGCTTCCATGACCGGCGCTTCGCCGACCGTGATGGCCAGGCGGCCACCGACGCGCAGCTGCCTGAGCAGGGCTTCCGGAACGGCCGGAACAGAGGCGGAAACAACGATCGCGTCGTAGGGGCCGCGGCCGGAAAAACCGTTGGCGCCATCGCAGACTTCGATCGAGACATTGCTGATGCCGGCGCGTTCGAGATTCTGGCGAGCCAGGTCAGCCAGCTCGGGGCGGCATTCGACGCTGACGACGTGCTCGGAACGGGCGGCGAGCAGGGCAGCCATGTAGCCGCTGCCGGTGCCGATTTCGAGAACCTTGTCGGTCTTTTTCAGGCTCAGTTCCTGCAGCAGCTTGGCTTCGACGCGCGGTGCCAGCATGACCTGACCGCTGCCGAGCGGGATTTCCATGTCGGCGAAAGCCAGGTTGCGATAGGCGGCAGGCACGAAATCCTCGCGCTTGACGACAAAAAGCAGGTCAAGAACCTGCGGATCCAGAACCTCCCAGGGCCGGATCTGCTGTTCAATCATGTTGAAGCGTGCTTGCTCGATGTTCATTTGGGTTCTCCGCAGGCTTAATATTAGCACAAGCTAATATAGTGATTCCGACAAAGCAAAATTATACCTGAGTCTCCGGGGCTAGCCTGCGCAGGCCCTGCCGCAGCAGGTCGATATGAATCTGCAGATACAGTTGCGGGTCGCTTTCGGCGCTCTGGCAGCAAGACAGCGAAAAACGCCAGATCAGCAGCATCAGGAGGGGGGCAATGATCACGTCGATGGTCGTTTCGACATCCATCTCGCGGAATTCGCCACTTGCCATGCCGCGTTCCAGCGCTGCGCCGACCAGCGCCCGCCCGCGGCGGATCACGTTTTCGTAGTAATACTGGGCAACTTCCGGGAAGTTGCGCGCTTCGGCCACCATCAACTTTGGGATGCCGGCGAAATCTGTTTGTCCGATTTTGCTCCACCAGTTGGCGAGCAGTTTTTCCATCAATGCGAAACTACAGCCGGTGTGGCGGGCGGCGATTTCCTCGTTCTCCAGCATCACTGGAATGATGCCTTCCTGGATCACCGCCTTGAACAGCGCTTCCTTGCTGTCGAAGTAGAGGTAGAGCGTGCCCTTGGAAACCCCTGCGCGGGCAGCGACATCTTCCAGGCGGGTGGCGGCGAAGCCTTTTTCGACAAAAAGCTCAAGGGCAGCGGCCGTCAGTTCGGCGGGACGGGCTTCCTTGCGGCGTTTACGGGGTGCGGTAACGGACATGGGTAACTTAATGACTGATCGGTCATTAAGTTACCACCGCCGTTTGTTTCAGGTCAACGACCTTCCTTGATCAGGCGACTGGCCGCCGGCTGGATCGGGCGAGCGTTGTTCTTGTAGAGCCGGCTGAAGATGTTGATCTGCTCGGCCGAAACCTGCACCGGCTGCTTCATGACCAGCCACAGTACGCCTTCCGAGCAGGGCGGCGTGGTCAGCGAGCCCATGTAGGTGTAGTAGCTGCGGCTCGACGGGAGCAGCGTGGCCGGGTCGATGGCCAGATCGGGCGGCTGCACCTCGGCGTTCTTTTCCAGCGGCATGTTGTTCCACAGGGTCTGGATGAAGGGGTTTTCATTGCCCCGCTCGAGCAGCACGGCGACGACCGCAAGCTGGCCTTCGTCGGACTTGTGCACCAGATGCACGACCATGTCGAAACGCTGGCCATTGATCTTTTCTTCCGACGGACGGTGGAAGTGGAATTGCACCAGTTCATAGGTCTTGCCGGTCAGCGAGATTGAACTGTCGGCGACGGCAACCTGCACGGTATGGCCGTTGTCGACGATGCGGAAGGTCGACGGGCGATAGTTGAACTTGATCGGTTCGAGGTCGACCTTGATGCCGTCCCTGATGTCGATCGGCGACTGGCGCTGGCCGATCGCGCAGGTGGTATTTTTTGGGTCGAGCTTGGACCAGTTTTCCGGGCCGCCGGCGCCTTCGTAATCCCAGTGGATATGGGCGTGCTGCACCGCCGGTTCGCTGTGCGCGATTTCCAGCATGTAGCCTTCCTGCTTCGCCGCCTTTTTCGCCTTGGGGGCTGCGGCCGCGCTGTGCACAACCACCATCGCTGCTTTGGGCGCGACAGGTGCCGGCGCAGCATGAGCGGCCGGTGCTGCATGAGCGGCGGGAGCAGCATGGGCAGCGGGAGCTGCATGAGCGGCCGGGGCGGGGGCAGCCTGCTTGGCAGGGGCTTCCTTGGCGGCCTCGGCGGCGGCCTTCAGATTCGGCCGGATCGACGGAATCGGACTGCTTTCCGACACCTTGGTTGCTTCCGCGGCTTGGCCTTGATCGGCTGCCTTGATCGCGGCAGCGGGCTTTTCCGTCTTGGCCAGTTCCTTCTGGAGCAGCGCTTCATTGGCCTGTTTCAGCTGGCCGGCGGCTTCGTTGGCCTTCTGGGCGAGTTCGGCGGCGCTTTCCTTTTGCGGCCGGCAGACTTCGCGCAGCACCTTGTCGTCGAGCGTGCCGCTGCGCACCGGCAGGTCGGGGCTCTTCAGGCTTTCTTCACGGACAATGTCGCCCTCGCCCTTCTTGAGGACGCGTCGGAGCGTGCTGGCATTGCGTCCGGCACAGTCGTAGCGGGTGGTGGCCTCGATGAAGCGATAGCTGTTGCCGGTCTTCTGGTCGATCAGTTCCTTGTCGAGGATGACGCGGGCCAGTGCCTGCACCTTGTCGCCGTCTTCGCGCTTGATGCTGGTGCGGTCGAGCTCGATCTTCTTGCCCGGCTCGGAGGAAATGGTCTGCCAGGTCGGCGCTGCGCCGGCCGTAAACGGCAGGCAGAGCAGGACGGCGGCAATGGTGAGAAGACGCATCTGAAACCCCTTTGATCTTTTTCGTTTGAATTCTGGCGCTTGGTAAGGTTATTTCGACCAGATTCGAGAAATCTTGAGCGCAGAATGGCGTTCCTTGCATTTTGCCTGTGTTTCCAGTAACTTGCGACCCACTCGTTAGGGGTGCCCGGCAAGCTCAGGGCTGAGAAAAACCCTTCGAACCTGACCGGGTCATGCCGTCGTAGGGAAACGAATTTCGCACTCGCGGAACCTGATCGCTCCTTGCCCGTCTTACCCCGTTGCACCCACGCAAGGAAGAACCATGAACGCCACCGAACAATTTCTCGCCGCCAACGCCCATGTGGACGCGGCCGCCGTCCAGCCGCTGCCGAATTCGCGCAAGGTCTATATCGAGGGCAGCCGCCCCGACATCCGCGTCCCGATGCGCGAAATCTCGCAGGACGACACGCCGACCGCCTTCGGTGGCGAAAAGAACCCGCCGATCTACGTTTACGACTGTTCCGGTCCGTACTCCGACCCGGCGGCCAAGATCGACATCCGCTCCGGCCTGCCCGCACTGCGCGCCGCCTGGATCGCCGAGCGCGGCGACGTCGAGGAACTGCCCGGCCTGAGCTCCGAATTCGGCCAGAAGCGGGCCGACGACAAGTCGCTCGACGAACTGCGCTTCCCCGGTTTGCACAGGAAGCCGCTGCGCGCCAAGGCCGGCAAGAACGTCTCGCAGATGCACTACGCCCGCCAGGGCATCATCACCCCCGAGATGGAGTACGTCGCCATCCGTGAAAACAACAATCGCCGCGCCTACATGGAGTCGCTGCGGTCGACCGGCAAAATGGGCGAAAAAATGGCTGCCCTGCTCGGTCGCCAGCACCCCGGCCAGAACTTCGGCGCCAGCATCCCGGAAGAAATCACGCCGGAATTCGTGCGCAGCGAAATCGCCCGCGGCCGCGCCATCATCCCCAACAACATCAACCACCCGGAAAGCGAGCCGATGATCATCGGTCGCAATTTCCTGACCAAGATCAACGCCAACATCGGCAACTCGGCGCTCGGCTCCAGCATTCAGGAAGAAGTCGAGAAAATGACCTGGTCGATCCGCTGGGGCGGCGACACGGTGATGGATCTGTCCACCGGCAAGAACATCCACGAAACGCGTGAATGGATCATCCGCAACAGCCCGGTCGCGATCGGTACCGTGCCGATCTATCAGGCGCTGGAAAAGGTCAACGGCAAAGCCGAAGACCTGACCTGGGAAATCTTCCGCGACACGCTGATCGAACAGGCCGAACAGGGCGTCGACTACTTCACCATCCACGCCGGCGTTTTGCTGCGTTACGTGCCGTTGACCGCCAACCGCATGACCGGCATCGTCAGCCGCGGCGGCTCGATCATGGCCAAGTGGTGTCTCGCCCACCACAAGGAAAGCTTCCTCTACACGCACTTCGAGGAAATCTGCGAAATCATGAAGGCCTACGACGTCGCCTTCAGCCTCGGCGATGGTCTGCGCCCCGGCTCGATCTACGACGCCAACGACGAAGCCCAGCTTGGCGAACTCAAGACCCTGGGCGAACTGACGCAGATCGCCTGGAAGCACGACGTGCAAGTCATGATCGAAGGCCCCGGCCATGTGCCCATGCACATGATCAAGGAGAACATGGATCTGCAGCTCGAATACTGCGACGAAGCCCCGTTCTACACCCTCGGCCCGCTGACCACCGACATCGCGCCGGGCTACGACCACATCACCAGCGGCATCGGCGCCGCGATGATCGGCTGGTACGGCACGGCCATGCTCTGCTATGTGACGCCCAAGGAACACCTCGGCCTGCCCGACAAGGACGACGTCAAGACCGGCATCATCACCTACAAGCTCGCCGCCCACGCCGCCGACCTCGCCAAGGGCCACCCCGGTGCGCAGATCCGCGACAACGCGCTGTCCAAGGCGCGCTTCGAGTTCCGCTGGGACGACCAGTTCAACCTCGGCCTCGATCCGGACAAGGCGCGTGAATTCCACGACGAAACCCTGCCCAAGGAATCGGCCAAGGTCGCCCACTTCTGCTCCATGTGCGGCCCGCACTTCTGCTCGATGAAGATCACGCAGGAAGTGCGCGAATTCGCGGCGCAGCAAGGGCTGGATGAAGCAGCAGCGCTGGAAAAGGGGATGGAAGTGAAGTCGGTGGAGTTCGTGAAGGCTGGTGCTGAGGTTTATAGCAAGGTCTGACCCGGTCAACTGCGAAAAAGCAGCAAAAAGGCGACTGAATCAGTCGCCATTTTTACGTCCGTGAAATGTTTGCTTACCGCATTTACGTTCATTTACAGCCTGTTAACCGCCATTAACCCGTGTTGATAAGAGTATTCGTCCTGTCGCAACGCCGCTTTTGCCGGCTTGCTTATCCCTCGAAAGGAACAGGACATGAACAAGATCAGCTCCCCCACTTTG
Organism: Quatrionicoccus australiensis; assembly: GCF_020510425.1. Lineage (NCBI taxonomy): Bacteria > Pseudomonadati > Pseudomonadota > Betaproteobacteria > Rhodocyclales > Azonexaceae > Quatrionicoccus > Quatrionicoccus australiensis. Next base: position 1,836,735 of record NZ_JAHBAH010000001.1, on the reverse strand, counting down.
AAACGTTTTCTCGCTGCTGCCGCGCTGGCGCTGGCCGTGCCGCTGACGGTCTCGGCAGCGCCCGGGCCGCAGGGTGACTGTGCCGGCATGGAGAGTCGTGGCGCGCATGGCAAGCGCGCCGGCGGCATGGAACGGATGGCGCAGGGCGGTTCGGAGTCGCCGATGCATGCTTTGCGCGGCGTTAATTTGAGCGAGGTGCAGCGCGACAAGGTGTTCGAGATCATGCATGCGCAGGCCCCGGTCATGCGCGAGCGGGCCAAGGCCGAGCAGAAGGCCAATGAAGAATTGCGCAAGCTGGCCGCCGCGCCTGATTACAGCGAAGCGAAGGCGCGTGCGCTGAGCGAGGCGATCGGCAAGGCGGCCGCCGAAGCGGCGCTGGCCCGGGTCAAGGTGGATCGCCAGATCGCCGACGTCCTGACCCCGGAGCAGCGCAAGCAGCTGGCCGAAGCCAAAACCCTGCCGGATGCGCCGCGCAGTCCGGTTGGCGAAGGGCGCAATCCGCCGCCGGTGCGCTGAGACACAGACGGCAGCCGTGCGCTGCCGCCAGCATCAGGGGCTGCCTGGGCAGCCCTGATTTTTGCCCTTTCCGGCCGGTCGACCGTTGGTCGGCGCCTGATTTGCCTTCGTCCTGGCCGCATTCAAGAAAGCCGCCATGCTCGCTTCCTGGTCCTACTCCTACGCTCCGCTGATGCCCGGCTTCGGCCGGCCGCAGGAGCATGTTGCAATCCTGCTGCTGCTCGTCATGAGCCTGCTGCTCGGTGCCTGCACCGCACCACGCCGGGCGCCGCCGGCTGAAGATGCAGCTGTGCATCGCTACGCCGAGCGCGCCTACCAGCCTGAAGTCCGGCATGGCTTCGACAGCTTCAGCGAGCATTGGCCGAGCGGTGATCCCGCCGCGCCCGCGCCTGTCCCGGTCAGTCTGCTGCTGCCGCGCGGCAGCGGCACGCATCCGCTGATCGTCTATCTGCCCGGTCTGGGCGAGCCGGCCGACGCCGGCAAACAGTGGCGCAGTGCCTGGGCCGAAGCGGGTTACGCCGTGCTCGCCCTGCAACTGCCGCGTTTTGCGCAGATGCCCGGACGCTATGCCAAGGACGCCGATTACACGGCGCTGGCGCGCGAGAACTACGCAACGGCGGCGCTCAACGAACGCCTGCGCGCGGTCGGCTGCGTGCTTATTGAGCTCAAAAAGCGGGTCGACCGGCGGGAAGCGCCGTATGACCGCATCGATACGGCGCAGCTGGTATTTGCCGGCTACGATCTTGGCGCCCAGACGGTGCAGGCGCTGGCCGGCGAAAAAATGCCCGGCGTGGTTCTGCCGGCATTGCCGCAGGCGCCGCGCGCGGCCATCGTGATCAGTCCCTATGCCAGTGCCGGCGCGGGTCTGGCGCGGCGTTTCAGCGATGTTCGCCTGCCGGTGCTGCTCGCGACGGCAAGCGAAGACAGCGACAGCTTCGGCGTCGTGACGGCGCTGAGTGTGCGCACGGCGCCCTATACCTACATGCCGGCTGGCGACAAATACCTGTTGCTGCTCGCCGGTGGTTCGCACCGCGCCTTGTCGGGCGATACCCGGCGCGGCGGTGGGCTGGATGACGTCGCCGAGCCGCGTCAGGCCGATGCCGGCGGCCGCTCGAGAGGCGGTCCGGGGGGCGGCATGCCGCCCGGCGGCGCTCAGGGTGGTCCCGATGGCGGCATGGGCGGCGGCATGGGCAGCGGGCGCGGCGGTCCCGGCGGCGGGATGGGCGGTGGTGCGGGTGAGCGGCCGGGAAGTGCCGGCATGAGCCGGCAGGCTGTACCGGACAATCCGCGGCATGCGGTCGCCGTGCAGCGCGTCAGCGTCGCCTTTCTCGATGCCATCCTGCGCCGCGATGCGCTTGCCGGCGAGTGGCTGGAGCGCGATGCCGAGCGCTGGCTGGGCGAGCTTGGCGAGTTGCGGCGCAAATGAGATGCCGGCGTCTTTACCCGGATTTACATCCGTATCCGTCCGGCAGCGCGCCTGCATCCGGAAAATACGCCTTCGACCTCGTCTGACTGAATCATGAAATACCGACAAACCCTGCTGGCCGCCAGCCTCTCCCTTCTGCTCGGCGGTTGTTCGCTACTGCAGCCACTGGTCGGGCCGGATTACCGCCTGCCTGAACTGCGCCTGCCGCAAAGCTGGCTGCGCGCCGAACCGGCCGCCATGGCCGCCCCGGCCGTCGATCCGGCGACCTGGTGGCGGCAACTGAACGACCCGCAACTGGACGGCCTGATCGAAGCCGCATTGCAATCCAGCCTCGATCTGCGCGCCGCGCAGGCCCGATTGCGGCAGGCGCGCGCCAGCCGCAGTCAGGCGGTAGCCGGGCTGGCGCCCAGCGTCGGCGCCTCGGGCGGCGCTTCGCGCAGCAAGAGCGCCAGCGAGATTGCGCCGAACGCGACGGTCAACACGCTGTATCAGGCCGGTTTCGACGCCAGTTGGGAGCTTGATCTGTTCGGCGGCACGCGGCGCGGCATCGAGGCGGCGAATGCCGATCTCGCGGCCAGCCAGGCCAGTCTCGACAACACGCGCGTGTCGCTGGTCGCCGAGGTGGCACGCAACTACGTCGAACTGCGCGGCTACCAGCAGCGTCTGGCGATTGCCCGCGCCAATCTGGCCAGTCAGGCGGAAACCCTGCAGATCACGCAATGGCGCAACGAGGGCGGGCTGGCGAGCAGTCTCGACGTCGAGCAGGCGCGCACGACGCGCGAGCAGACGCGGGCGAGCATTCCCGATCTGCAGAACGGTCTGGTCGCCGCCGAAAACCGGCTGGCCATTCTGCTCGGCCGGCAACCCGGCGCGCTGCAGGCCGAACTGGCCGCGACGAAACCCTTGCCGCTGGCGCCGGACAGTGTCGCGGCCGGCATCCCGGCCGATGTGCTGCGCCAGCGCCCGGATCTGGTCGCTGCCGAGCGCACGCTGGCCGCCGAAACGGCGCGCGTCGGGCAAAAAATCGCGGCGCGCTTCCCCAGCCTGACGCTGTCCGGCAGCTTCGGCTGGCAGGCTTACGGCCTGTCGGCGCTGGGCGGCAGCGGCACCCTGGCGCGCTCGCTGGCCGGTTCGCTGGCGGCGACGCTGTTCGACGGCGGTCGACTGCGCGCCCAGGTCGAAATCCAGAACGCGGTGCAGGAGCAGGCGCTGATTTCCTACGAATCCGCGGTGTTGACCGCGCTCGAGGAAATCGAGAACAGCCTCTATGCCTACGCGCAGGCCCGCGAGCGGGTGAGCGCCCGGCGCGCCGCGGCGGAGGCGGCCCAAAACGCCGCACTGCTGGCGCGCAGCCAGTACGAATCCGGCCTCGCCGACTTCCAGAAGGTGCTGGAAACCGAACGCACCCGGCTGACGGCCGAAGACAACCTGGCGAGCGCCGAAACAACGGTGCTGACCAGTCTGATCACTCTCTACAAGGCGCTGGGCGGCGGCTGGCAACAGCCCGCGGCCGGCGAAGGCAAAGCATGACCCCGACCGACAATTCCACCGAAGCGCTCAACGCGCTGCTCCGCAACGCCCTGCCGAAAAGTGGCGGCAACCGTCTCAAACGCTGGGGCCTGCCGGCGGCCGGCCTGTTCGTCGCCATCGTGGCCGGCTTGCTGCTGGCCGGCGGCAGCAAGGCGCCGACCGGCCAGTTTGTCAGCGAAGAGGCGGTCAGCGGCAAGCTGCTGGTCACCGCCTCGGCGAGCGGCACGCTGCAACCGACCAAGTCGGTCGACGTCGGCTCCGAACTCTCGGGCACGCTGGCCAGCGTGCTGGTGCTCGAAAACGACGTGGTCAGGAAAGGCCAGTTGCTGGCCCAGCTCGATACCGCCAAGTTGAGCGATTCGGTTGCCAAGTCGCAGGCGGCACTGGCCGCGGCCGAGGCCGGCGTTGCGCTGGCGCAGGCGACGGTCGCCGAAAGCCGGGCTTCGCTCAGCCGCATGCAGCGCGTCGCCGAACTTTCCGGCGGCAAGGTGCCGGCCAGGAGCGAACTCGATACCGCTGAAGCAACGCTGGCCCGTTCCATCGCCAGCGAGGCGAGCGCCCGGGCCGATGTCGTGCAGGCGCGGGCAACCCTGAAAACCGACGAAACCAATCTCGGCAAGGCGACCATCCGTTCGCCGGTCGATGGCGTCGTGCTGACCCGCAAGGTCGAGCCCGGCCAGACCGTGGCGGCGGCGATGACGACGCCGGTGCTGTTCGTGCTGGCCGAGGATCTGTCCAAGATGGAATTGCAGGTCAAGGTCGACGAGGCCGATGTCGGCAACGTGAAAAACGGGCAAAAAGCGACGTTTACCGTCTCGGCCTGGCCCGGCCGCAAGTTTCCGGCGTTGATCAAGCGCGTCGGCCTCGGCTCGACGACGACCGACAACGTCGTCACCTACAAGACCATTTTGCAGGTCAATAACGACGATCTGGTACTGCGTCCGGGCATGACGGCGACCGCCAGCATCGTCACCGCCGAGCGCGAAAACGCGCTGCTCGTGCCCAACGCGGCGCTGCGCTTCACGCCGCCCGGCGTCGGCGGTGCCCAGATGCCGGAGCGCAGCTTCCTGTCGCGCATGCTGCCCGGCCCGCCGCCCAGCCCGGCCAAGTCGAAGCCGGCCGCGCCCAGCGGCGGCGAGGCGCAGGTCTGGGTACCGGGCGAAAACGGCCCGCAGGCAGTGGCGATCAAGACCGGCGTCAGCAACGGCCGCCAGACCGAGGTGCTTGGTGGCGAGTTGAAAGCCGGCATGGCGGTGATCACCGATTATCAGGAGATGAAGAAGTGATTTCGCCCTTTTTTACCGGTCGACCGCTGGAAATGCCGGTTTTTGCCGCGCCGGGAGAGGTTGCGTGAGTGCACCGCTGATCGAACTGCGCGCCATCACCAAGACCTACGGCACCGGCCAGACGGCGTTTCAGGCGCTGGGCGGCGTGGACCTGAAGATAGCCCCAGGCGAGTTCGTCGCCGTCATGGGGCCGTCCGGCTCCGGCAAGTCGACGGCGATGAACCTGCTCGGCTGCCTCGATACGCCGACTTCCGGCGAATACCTGTTCCGCGGCATCCACGTCGAACAGCTCGACCGCAACCAGCGCGCCCTGTTGCGCCGCCAATGCCTGGGCTTCGTCTTTCAGGGCTTCAACCTGCTGGCGCGCACCTCGGCGCAGGAAAACGTCGAACTGCCGCTGCTCTACCGCGGCGAACCGGCCGAAGTGCGCCACGCCGCCGCGCGCGCCGCGCTCGCCAAGGTCGGCCTCGACGGCTGGGAAACGCATACCCCGGCCGAGTTGTCCGGCGGCCAGCAACAGCGCGTCGCCATCGCCCGCGCCATCGTCACCAATCCGCTCGTGCTGCTTGCCGACGAGCCGACCGGTAATCTCGACAGCAAGCGCAGCCACGAGATCATGGAGTTGCTCGGACGGCTGAACAGCGAACAAGGCATCACCATCATCATGGTCACCCACGAACCGGACATGGCGCAGTACGCGCGGCGTATCGTGCATTTCGTCGATGGGCTGGTGGACAGCGACAGCGCAGCGGAGGCCACATGCTCCTGAACGCACTCCTGCTCGCCCTGCGCGAGATCCGCCGCAACCTGCTGCGCTCCTTCCTGACCGTGCTCGGTATCGTGATCGGCGTCGGTGCGGTGATCACCATGGTGACGCTGGGCAACGGCGCGACCAAGATGGTTTCCGACCAGATTTCCAGTCTCGGCAGCAACCTGCTCATGGTCATGCCCGGCCAGCGCCTCGGTCCGGGCCGCGACAGCGCCGGCGCGCCCAAATTCAAGATCGCCGACGTCGAGGCCATCCAGCAGCAGGTCAATGGCCTCAAGGCCGTCGCGCCCGTGGTCGGCAGCGCCGTGACGCTGGTCGCCGGCACGCAGAACTGGTCGTCGACGGTGAACGGCACAAGCAACGACTATTTCATCTCCGGCAACTGGAAAATCGCCGCCGGGCGCCAGTTCAACGAGGACGAGGAACGCGCCGGCAAGGCAGTCTGCGTGATCGGCAATACGGTCAGGAAGGAGCTGTTCGGCGCCGGCAATCCGGTCGGCAGCAGCATTCGCGTCAAGACCTTCGACTGCGAGGTGATCGGTCTGCTCGTCGCCAAGGGCCAGGGCGGCATGGGGCAGGATCAGGACGACACCGTGCTGATGCCGTTGCGCACCGCGCAACGCCGGCTGACCGGCACGCTCGACATCGGCAACGTCATGGTCTCGCTCAAGGACGGCACCAATTCGACGGTCGCCATTGCCCAGCTGCGCAGCCTGCTGCGCGAACGCCGCAAGCTGGCCGAAAACGCCGATGACAATTTCAACGTGATGGACACCAAGCAGATCGCCGAAACGCTCTCCGGCACCATCGGCACGATGACCGCGCTGCTCGGCGCGGTCGCCGCGGTCAGCCTGCTGGTCGGCGGCATCGGCATCATGAACATCATGCTGGTCTCGGTCACCGAACGCACCCGCGAAATCGGCATCCGGCTCGCCATCGGCGCGCTGGAAAACGAGGTGCTCTGGCAATTCCTGATCGAAGCCGTCGTCCTCTCCGCCTTCGGCGGCCTGGTCGGCATCGCCCTCGCCTTCGTCGCCTGCCTCGGACTGTCCACGCTGATGCACATGCCCTTCCTGTTCAACCCGGCGATCAACCTGACCGCTTTCGGCTTCTCGGCAGCCATCGGCGTGATCTTCGGCTACGTCCCGGCCCGCCGGGCGGCACGGCTTGATCCGATCGAGGCCTTACGGCATGAGTAAGGTGGGAAAATCAGGTTTTTGGGGCAGTTGACCGGTGGGCGGGCGGAGTGCTGCCGTAGCCGAGTTTTCAAAGCAGACGCTCAGGAAAACGCTTGAGTTCAGTGGCCGTCAAAGGTAGTTCGCTGGAATGATGGGCTAGACAACATCGGCGAATACAGTTTGAAGTACATGTTCTACGCTTCCCGCGTGACATGCGATATCACCTGTTATGAAGTGGTCGTGACCTTCGTTTTCCTCAAATTCATAGCTTTCCCGAAAATCTATGTAAGCGTCAGAATGAAGTTCGATTCCGATACTGCGAATCTTCTGGAACACATGAACCGCACAATTGAAAATGCACGGGTTGATATTGACAACGTTTCCGTACCATTTCAGAGCATTCCTAACCAAAGGTTCATCTTGCGTTTTTCGCTTTTTCTCGATGCCTCTAATCGATTTCTCTACAAGTCCGCTAGGTACAAGGCACAAAAATAATAGGTCCGTCAATATTGGTGGTAAATCCCGCGAAGCAACCACTCTGATTTCGCTGCGAAGTTCTTCTTCATGATGGAACAGATTTCTCAGCGCCTTCAACGCAACAAACTCCTTGAGATCGAAGAGGTCGGCGTTACATGTCTTCTTGAGCTTGTCGTTAAGGCTATGAAGCGCATTCAGCAAATTAAAAAGCGTATCAACATCCGGTGCAACGCAATGTGCCTCATAGGCTCTAAAGAATCGATCAGCGGCACTAGCGACTACCGATTGTTCGCTGTGGTTGGTTTTCATGGTCTTGTCCAACGTTAAGGTAAGCAGCCTCAAGCGGTGTTTCGCGCGATGTCCGTGTGACCGTAGAATTAGGTCGAATATGAGTCTTCACCACAGATCGCACCGTGTATGCATAAGGTTATGGGAAAGGTATCCGGCACGATGTAGAGCGGCCTTTCTGTCCGGTGGTAACTTCACAAGCGATGGTTCATATCCGTAGTGCAGACCGGCCAAATGATACAACTCGGGACTCAATTCATCTCCGAAGCTTTGATTGCAAGGCTCGCATAGTGTGACCATATTCCTGCTGCTAGTCTCTCCGCCGGTTGAGTAGGGCGATACATGCTGAAGCCGACGTCCCCCCGTTTTCAGTAGCAGAGGGCTTTAGAGTCCGGGGGTAATTTACCTGATTTCTGGGTGAGTGATTTTGCATAGGCTGCGGGCGTCAAACCGCCCAGGGATTTTTTCGGTCGCTCCTCGTTGTACTCGCGGCGCCAGCCTTCGATGACGACCTGGGCATGGCGCAGGCTGGTGAACCAGTGCTCATTCAGGCATTCATCCCGGAAACGCCCATTGAACGATTCGATATAGGCGTTCTGATTCGGCTTGCCTGGCTCAATGAGAAAGAGTTGGACGCCACGGGCATGCGCCCAGGTCAGCATGGCCCGACTACAGAACTCCTTGCCGTTATCCGTCCGAATGGCCTTGGGCAAGCCTCGCGTCTTGGCCAACTGATCGAGCGTTCGGGTGAGTTGCATGCCGCCGATTGCGCGTTCCGGAACAATCGCGACCGCTTCATGCGTCGCATCGTCGACAACGGTCAGGCTTTTGATGACTCGCCCTTCCGCCGTCCGGTCGAACACGAAATCCATTGACCAGACCTGATTGGCGGCCGAAGGGCGCTCTAGTGGGTGACGATCCGACACCGGAATCTTCTTCCGCTTTCGCCTTCTCACTTGCAGACCGGCCTCGGCGTAGAGCCGATCCACCCGCTTGTGATTCACCACCAGGCCGGCCTGCCGCAGCTTCAAGTAGATCATCCCGGCACCGTAGCGCCGATGACGTTGGGCGAGCGTGACGATCTGCTCCTTCAAAGCAGCATTGCGATCCGCCGCCGGCTGGTAACGGAATGAACTCGGACTCATGCCAACGAACCGCAATGACTTTCGCTCGCTGAGCCCCTCGTCGATCAGGTAGCGCACCAGATCACGTCGTGACGGTGCGCTCACCACTTTTTTCGCAGAGCTTCCTTAGCGATCTCGTTTTCCAGCATCGTTTCGGCCAACAGCTTCTTCAAGCGCGTGTTTTCCGTTTCGAGCTCCTTGAGCCGCTTAGCGTCCGACACGCTCATTCCGCCAAACTTGCTGCGCCAGAGGTAGTAGCTTGCCTCTGAGAAGGCGTGCTTGCGGCACAACTCCGCTATCGGCATTCCTGCTTCTGCTTCCCGCAGGAAGCCAATGATCTGTTCTTCGGTGAATCGCTTCTTCATGTCCAATCTCCTTGTCGTGGTGAATTGGACTCTAAAGTCAGGCGCTACTCAATTCCGGGGGGACGTCGAAGCGTCAACTTTTCTTCGGCTCCGCAAACCAAGCAATGTCCGCCATCTCGAGCATGAATCTCTTTCTTGGCTTGACCTCGATATGAGCGCTTTAGAGCACCGGGAGAAGCAATTTCGATGTCCGTATATGATCCCTGTGCTGAATGGATGCACCTATGCTGCTTAAGCCACTGAGGCATGTAAGTTCTCGCGAATGCGGGCTCAACTAATGCCCATCCGTGAACATAAATCCAGACTCGATAAGCCTCAAGTGTATCGATGAAACGAGCTGTTTGGCCAAGCTCTTTCAATGCCTTTGAGAAACCATCTATCTGCGCGAGAGATGGCTCACGGATTTCGAATCGATCATCGGTTGATGGCCTACCAAGCGTGAAGGTACTGAAATATGCATAGCCTCCACACACTTGTCGCAGATCGAATGCATATGCCATTTTTATTTAAGTTCTCATATTGATAATCGAAAACCATACCAATTCAAAGTAACCGCTTGATTCATTATGAGTAGTCTCTAGCAGACTACCCGCATGTGGGATGATAGTACGGACCAGCGGATGTTTTTTATGCGAAAAGCAATAACGCTTGGACGAATGGCTGTAATGGAGGCAAATCTTAAACAGCCGCTCCTGGCCGATAGCATGCCTCCCCCTTTCTGCGACAATACCCGCGTGCCCCAAGTCCGCGAATCTCCCGTACTCGATTGCCGCCCCAGCTGCGGTGCCTGCTGCATTGCGCCGTCGATTTCTTCGCTGGACAAGCCGGCTGGCGTGCCGTGCCGGCATCTGGATGCGGATTTTCGTTGCCTGATTTTCGGTCGACCGGAGCGGCCGGCCTGTTGCGGCGGCTTGCAGCCGTCGGTGGAAATGTGCGGCGAATCGCGTGAGCAGGCACTGCACTGGCTGGCGAATCTGGAGGCGGCAACCCGTCCGGAATAGTAGAATGCGGCCTCCCAACACTGGCTGCATCCCATGGACGCGATTCTTCTCCTGAAAGCCCTGATCCTCGGCATTGTCGAGGGGCTGACCGAATTTCTGCCGATTTCCTCGACCGGGCACCTGATCCTGGCCGGCGATCTGCTCGATTTCAACGACGATCGCGGCAAGTTGTTCGAAATTGTCATCCAGTCCGGTGCCATCCTGGCGGTGGTCTGGGAATACCGGGCGCGTCTGCTCACGGTGGCGCGCGGCGCCTTGAACGAAGCTGCGGCACAGAAATTCATCCTCAACCTGTTTGTTGCCTTCCTGCCGCTCGCCGTGCTCGGGCTAGCCTTCGGCAAGGCGATCAAGGCCAATCTGTTCAACCCGTATGCGGTGGCGACGACCTTCATCCTGGGCGCCTTCGTGATTCTCTGGGCGGAAAAGCGCGAGCATAAAATCCGGGTCCAGACGGTAGACGAAATGAGCCTGCTCGATGCGCTGAAGATGGGGCTGGCGCAGGCGGTGGCGCTGATTCCCGGCACCTCGCGCTCGGGCGCGACAATCATCGGCGGCCTGCTGTTCGGGCTGTCGCGCCAGGCGGCGACCGAGTTTTCCTTTTTCCTCGCGATCCCGACCCTGAGTGTGGCGACGGCCTATCAGCTGTACAAGGAGCGCGCCCTGCTCAATGCCGACGATCTCGGCATGTGGGTGGTCGGCTTCATTTCCGCCTTCGTTTCGGCCTTCCTCTGCGTGCGCTGGCTGCTGCGTTACATCTCCAGCCACGATTTCACGGTGTTCGCCTGGTATCGCATCGTTTTCGGCATTGTCGTGCTGTTGACCGCCCAGTTCGGCTGGGTCGAGTGGTCGGCACATTGAAATCGCCCGGCATCATCTATCTGCACGGTTTTTGTTCTTCGCCGGCCTCGTGGAAGTCGCGCCTGCTCGAAGCGGAGATGGCGCGGCGCGGGCTGGCGGAACACTTTGCCTGCCCGCAACTGTCGCCGGTGCCGGATGAAGCGATGGCTGCCGTTTCGGCGCTGATCGAAGCCGCCGATGGCCCGTTGACGCTGGTTGGCTCGTCGTTGGGCGGGCATTACGCCAATCATCTGGCGGAGAAATACGGCTTGAATGCCGTGCTGATCAACCCGGCAACGGTCGACCGCCTGGATCTGGGCAAATTCGTCGGCGAGCATGCCAACTTCCACAGCGGTGAACCCTTCGTTTTCACGGAAAACCATGCGGCACAACTGAAGGCGCAGGTCGGCCGGCCAACGCCGGCGCGCTACTGGGTGCTGCTGGAAGAGGGCGACGAGGTGCTCGATTACCGGCTGGCGCAGTCCTTTTACGCCGCTTGCCGGCAAACGGTCTTGCCGGATGGCGACCACGGCTTCACGAAGTTTCCTGATTTCGTGCCGCAAATCATTGAATACGCTGGGTTATAATCCGCCGATGAATGTATTGTTCGAAGAAGATGGCGGCTTCAAGGCCGGCAATGTGATGGCCGACAACGACAGCTCGTTGCAGGTCGAGTTGCCGACGGGCAAGCGCAGCAAGATCAAGGCGGCAACCGTGTTGCTGCGGTTCGAGAAGCCCTCGCCGGCGGCCCTGCTGGAGCAGGCTGCGCCGCTGGCCGAAGAGATCGAACCGGATTTCCTCTGGGAGTGTGTCAACGATGGCGAATTTTCGTTTCTTGATTTTGCCCGTGATTACTACGGACACGAGCCCAACCCGGTCGAAGCGACGGCGGTGCTGCTTGCCGTGCACGCCGCGCCCGTCTATTTCCATCGCAAAGGCAAGGGCCGCTTCCGCAAGGCGCCTGCCGACATTCTCGCAGCTGCTCTGGCCAGTCTTGAAAAAAAGCGTCAGCAAGCGCTCACGGTTGAAAGCTGGATCGCAGAACTGAAGGAATTCCGGCTGCCGGCGGCGATCGGTGCGCTCACCGATGCGCTGCTCTACGCGCCGGACCGCAACAAGCCGGAAACCAAGGCTTTCGAGACGGCCTGCGCCGAACTCGGTCTGTCGGCGGCGCAGATGCTGTTCAAGTGCGGCGCGATCAAGTCGGCCTACTTCCTGCACTACCGCCGCTTCCTGCACGAGCAGTTCCCCAAGGGCGTCAATTTCCCGGCGCTCGATGCGCCGAAATTGCCGCGCGACCTGCCGCGCGCCGACGTGCGCGCCTTCTCGATCGACGATGCCAACACCACGGAAATCGACGACGCGCTTTCCGTCGTCAAATTGCCCGGCATCGGCTCACGCATCGGCATCCACATCGCCGCGCCCGGCCTGGCCATCGAACACGGTTCGCCGCTCGATGGTGTGGCGCGTGCCCGCCTGTCCACGGTTTACATGCCGGGCAACAAGATCACCATGCTGCCCGATGCCGTGGTCCAGAACTACACGCTGGCCGGTGGTGTCGATTGCCCGGCGGTGTCGCTCTACCTGACGGTCAACGACTCGCTGGAGATCGTTTCGCACGAATCGCGGCTGGAGATGGTGCACATCGCCGCCAATCTGCGCCATCACGAAATCGAGCCCTGGTTCAACGCCGAAACCATCAACGGCCCGCTGCCCGATGCGCCGTTCAAGGACGAACTGGTGCATCTCTGGCATTTCGCCAATGCCTGTGAAGGTCGCCGCGGCAAGCCGTCGGCGATGCAGGGCATCAACGACTACAACTTCGAGATCGTCGGCGATCTGGCCGATCCGGACGCGTGTACCGTCGGCATTTCCGAAAGGAAGCGTGGCAGCCCGCTCGACAAGCTGGTTGCCGAACTGATGATCGTCGCCAACTCGACCTGGGGCGGCCTGCTCGCCGAGAAGAACGTCGCCTGCCTGTATCGTGCCCAGACGCAGGGCAAGGTGCGCATGACGACCTCGCCGCTGCCGCACGAAGGTCTGGGTGTGCCGCAATACGCCTGGATGACTTCGCCGCTGCGCCGCTACTGCGATCTGGTCAATCAATGGCAGCTGATCGCCTGTTTGAAGGGCGAAACCCCGGCTTTTGCCCAGAAATCGGCCGAATTGTTCGGTGCCATGCGCGATTTCGAGCTGACTTATGCCGCCTACGCCGATTTTCAGCGTCAGATGGAGCGTTACTGGTGCCTGCGCTGGCTGCAGCAGCACGACATCACGGAAATCGACGCCACCGTCCGCCGCGAGCAGAGCGTCAAGCTCGACCATCTGCCGCTGCTGTTGCGCGTGCCGTCCCTGCCCGGCGATTTGCCGCCCGGCCAGCGCGTGCGTTTGGCCGTGGAAAGCATCGACCTGCTGGCACCGGAAGTGAGCTGCCGTTTCGCCAGTTTGCTGGGTGATACGACGGCTGCCGAAGAGGCGGTGGAGGACGAGGCGCCGTGAAAGCGCGCAACGCCAGCCTGCGGCAACGTGTGACCTCCGTGTTTTCGGATGTGTCGCCGTTGGCGCTCGGCATCGGCGTGTCCGTTTTCCTGCACGCCGCCGTGCTGGCCGTGCAGTTCCAGTTTCCGGATGCCGCCAGCGCAATGCGCGAAAAGGCGCTCGATATCATCCTGGTCAATGCCAAATCGGCGAAGAAGCCGCACGATGCGCAGGCGCTGGCGCAGAGCAATCTCGACGGCGGCGGCAATACCGATGAAAACCGGCGCGCCAAGACGCCGCTGCCGCCGACGCAGCAGCAAGTGGTCGGCAACGATATCCAGCAGATGCAGCGCCGCGTGCAGGAGCTGGAAGCGGCACAGCAGAAGATGCTGGTCCAGGCACGCAGCCTGCACAAGGTGGCGACCGGCCAGACGAGCAGCGAGCAGCCGACGCCGGTGCCCAGCCTGAGCGGTCTCGATCTCGCCGAGTCGGCGCGCGCGATGGCCCGCCTGGAGGGCGAAATCAACAAGTCGGTCGATGAGTACAACAAGCGGCCGCGCAAGAAGTTCATCGGTGCTCGCGCCGAGGAGTACCGTTTTGCCCAGTACATCGAGGACTGGCGGCAGAAGATCGAGCGCATCGGCACGCTGAACTATCCGGATGCGGCGCGCGGCAAGTTGTACGGCACGCTGGTGCTGACCGTGATCATCACCGCCGATGGCCATGTTTCACGCGTCGATATCAACCGTTCTTCCGGTCACAAGCTGCTCGATGACGCGGCGCGCCGCATCGTCCAGATGGCTTCGCCCTATTCGCCGTTCCCGCCGGATATCCGGCGCGATACCGATGTTCTCGAAATCACCCGCACCTGGTATTTTGCCCAGGGCGATCAGCTCTCCGCCAAGTGAGCGCCGGCCGCCGGGCGCGTCCTGCTGCGGTCATCCAGTCAATCAACCTTGTTAGTTACCGCTGATGCCTGATCTCTATGCTGTCTTCGGCAATCCGATTGCCCATTCCAAATCGCCGGCCATCCACACTGCCTTTGCCGCGCTGACGGTGCAGGATTTGCGCTACGAAGCCCGGCTCGCACCGGTCGACGCCTTTGCAAAGGCAATTTTCGATTTTGTCGCGGCCGGCGGCAAGGGGGCCAATGTCACGGTGCCCTTCAAGGAAGAAGCCTTTCGCCTGAGCACCCGGCTTAGCGAGCGGGCGGCGCGGGCGGGGGCGGTCAATACGCTGCAGTTTGCCGGTGGCGAAATCTTCGGTGACAACACCGATGGCGCCGGACTGGTTCGCGACATCACGCACAATCTCGGCTGTTCGCTCGCCGGCAAGCGCATCCTGCTGCTCGGCGCCGGCGGTGCGGCGCGCGGCGTCATTGCGCCGCTGCTGGCCGGGCGGCCGGCCAGCCTGTGCATCGCCAACCGCAGCGCCGACAAGGCACTGGCGCTGGCGGCGGCTTTTGCCGATCTGGCCGTGGTCGACGCCGGTAGTTTTGGCGAAACGGCGGGCAAGTCCTTCGATCTGGTAATCAACGCGACGTCGGCCAGTCTGGCCGGTGCCAGCCTGCCCTTGCCGGCCGGTATCTTCGCGCCGGGCAGCCTGGCTTACGACATGATGTACGGCAAGGGCGAAACGCCTTTCCTGGCATTGGCGCGTGAACAGGGCGCCGTGCGTCTGGCGGATGGTCTCGGCATGCTGGCCGAGCAGGCGGCCGAAGCCTTTTTCGTCTGGCGCGGCGTGCGGCCGGAAACGGCCAGCGTTCTCGCCGAACTGCGCGCCGGGCTGGCTGCATGAAAACCCTGGGCCGCTGGCTGAAATACGGCCTGCTCGGCATTCTCGGCCTGTTCACCCTGTGGCAGCTCTGGCTGCTGTGCTGGGTGCTGCTGTGGGGCTGGGTGAATCCGGGCACAACGCGGTTCATGGAGATCCGCCTCGCCGAGCTAAGGGAAAAAAAGCCGGATGCCCAGTTGAAGCAGCAATGGGTGCCGTACGAGCGAATTTCGGTGCATCTGAAACGCGCCATCATCGCGGCCGAAGATGCCAAGTTCGTCGATCATGAAGGCTTCGACTGGGATGGTATTCAGAAAGCCATGGAAAAGAACCAGAAGAAGGGGCGTTTTGTCGCCGGCGGCTCGACGATCAGCCAGCAACTGGCGAAGAACCTGTTCCTGACGCCGAACAAGTCCTATTTCCGCAAGGCCGAGGAAGCCATCATCACCCTGATGCTGGAAAACCTGTGGAGCAAGGAACGGATTTTCGAGGTCTATCTGAACGTGATCGAATGGGGCAACGGCGTTTTCGGGGCCGAGGCGGCGGCACGGCATTACTACAACATCGGCGCGGCCCAGCTCGGGCCGGAGCAGGCGGCCCGTCTGGCCGGCATGGTGCCCAATCCGCGCTACTACGATCGCAACCGCGGCGCCCCCGGATTGGGGCGCAAAACGGGGATCATTCTCGGCCGCATGCCGGGTGCCGAAATTCCTTGATGGTCAGCTTGGCGGCACCTTTGCGGTGCTAAAATCGCGGTTTTGCAGCGCAGCATTGGGTCGCCATGAACGACGATATCGCCCTGAATGAAGTTGATGAACTGAAGGATCAACTGGCCGAGGTGCAAAACCTTCTGGGCAAGCATCGACTCGTCGAAGACATGGTGCGGCGCCAGGAAATGCCGCGCCACGACATCGTCGAAGGCATGGTGCAGAAGCAGCATATCGCCGAGTTGCACATGCTGTTCGGCCGCCTGCCGACTGTCTCGGTCGCCCTCATTCTTTCCGCGCTCTCCGAAGAGGATCGCCTGACCGCCTGGAAGGAAGTCGGCGAAGAACACCAGGACGACATTCTCGAATTGCTCTCGGACGAAGTGCGCGAAGCGCTGGTCGGCGATGGTCACCGGCCGAGCCGCAAGATCATGGTCAATGCCTTCAGCCTGCAGGGCGGGCGTCTGAAGCAGATCACCGTCGAGCGTTCGACCGATTTCGCCAGCATCAAGCCGATCTGGGTCGACCTGGTGGCACCGACGCCGCGCGTGCGCGAGTGGGTCGGCCAGCAGTTCGGTCTCGAACTGCCCGATCCGGCCAGCCTGACCGACCTTGAGGCGAGCGCCCGTTTCTACATCGAGGACAACGGCGAACTCCACCTGCACTCCGACTTCCTGCTCGACATGGCCGACGAGTCGCGCAACGTCGCGGTGGCCTTCATCCTGCACGATGACATCCTGTTCTCGGTGCGTTCCGAAGAACTGCCGGTTTTCCGCCTGCAGCGCCACCGGGCACGCACGCGGCCGGGTTACGTGACCGATGCCAAGGACGTGCTGCTCGACCTCTACGCGGCCGATGCCGAATACTCCGCCGATGCGCTGGAAGACGTCTACGCCTCGCTCGAGTCGGTCGCCAAGCACGTGTTGTCCACGCATCTGCCCGACGAGGAAGCCGGTTCCATCCTGGCCGAAATCGCCCGCCAGGAAGACTTGAACGGACGCATCCGGCGCAATGTGCTGGATACCCGCCGTGCCGTCTCCTTCCTGATGCGCGGCAAGTTGCTCGAAGCTGCCCAGCAGGAAGATGCGCGTCAGATCATGCGCGACATCGAGTCGCTCGATGGCCACACCTCCTTCCTGTTCGGCAAGATCAACTTCCTGATGGATGCCGTCGTCGGTTTCATCAACATCAACCAGAATCAGCGCGTGTCGAAGCTGACCAAGCTGTCCATCGTCTTCATGCCGATCAACATCGTCGCCGGCATCGGCGGCATGTCCGAATTTTCGATGATGACGCAGGGGGTTCCCTGGCCGATGGCTTACGGCGTGTTCACCATTGGCATGGCGATCGTCGGCTGGCTGACCTATCTGGCACTGCGCCAGGGCGAACAGCGCGAAGCCCGGCGCAAACTCAAGGAAGCCAGCCAGTTGACCGGTCGACCGGCGTCGACGAACTGATTTCAATGGTCGGCAGACAGACAAAAGGCCAGTCATGCGACTGGCCTTTTTGTTGTTCACCGTAGCCGGGGTGGCGTTCAGTATTCCTGCAGGATCGCGATTTCGCTGTCGGCGTGGCGCAGGCGCAATGCCAGCGAGCGGGCGAGTGACTGGAGCAGTGTCAGCGCCAGCCTCTTGTGCTCGTCGGTGAGACGGATGAATTGCACCTGCGACAGGATGAAGAATTCAGTCGGGGTGGCTGCCACGGCTTCGTTGTCGTGCGGCAGGCCGTCGAGGAAGGCGAGTCCGCCAAAGAAGTCGCCGCGGCCAAAGGTGGCGATGTGGCGGTTTCGTCCGCCGCCGAGCGGGGCAAAAATCTTCACCGTGCCCTGGCGGATGAGGTAGATCGCATCACCCGGTTCGCCGCAGGAATAGACGACTTCGCCGGGCTTGAAGGAGCGCTTGACCAGGCAGGCTTCGAGATCGGCCAGGGTTTCGTCCTTGCGCTCCTTGAACAGCTCCATTTCGTGCAATTCGAGCGGGGTTTCCTCTTCCGGTCCGGCGAGCTCGCTTTCGCCGAGCAGACGGTCTTCGACCCATTCGATGGCGTTGTCCAGTTCGGCGAACAGGCGGACGGTTTCGGGGTTTTCGGTGACGCCTGTCTGTTCGAGGAATTTGCGCAGGTTGCGTTTGTTCGGCAGGTTTTCGCGGACGCTGGAGAGCAGCAGCTGGGCGCCGCGCTCGGCCAGCGCATCGCGCACCTGACAGAGCATGTGGGCGGCCGTGACATCGACCGATTGCACGCGTTTCAGGTCGAGGATGACGAAACGCCGGTCTTTCAGTTCGGGATCGATCTGGGCGTAGAGCTGCTGCGTCGTGCCGAAGAAAAGACTGCCCTGCAGTTCGAAAATCACTGCCTGATCACCCTTTTGTTCGAGGATGCGGGTTTCGGCTTCGGGGCGGTGCCAGTTCGACGACATCTGATTGACGTAGAACTTGTGACGGATCACCGAGCCGCCGATCTGTTCGCGCAGGAAGAGCAGGATGGAGAGCGCGACGCCGACGCCGGAAGCGGCGATCAGGCCGATGCTGAGCGCGACGATGACGACGGTGACGACGACGCCGAAGTCGAAGACGGTGGCCGATGACTGCACGAAGCGCAGCGGGTCGCGGTCGATCATGCGGACACCGACGACGATCAGGATGCCGGCAAGGGTGGCGACCGGAATCCAGGCAATGAAACTGCTCAGCACCAGCGCGAAGACGAGCGCCGAGATACCTTCGATCAGCCCCGAGGCGCGCGTCGTGGCGCCGCTCGACAGGTTGACCAGGGTCGCGCCCATGGTGCCGGCGCCGGGAATGCCACCGACGGCGCTGGAAGCGACATTGGCGATGCCCTGGGCGACCAGTTCGCGGTTCGGCTCATGCTGCGAGCGGGTTAGCTGGTCAAGCACGACGCAGGTCTTCAGTGTGTCGATCGAGAGCAGCACGGCCAGCGTCAGTGCGTTGCCGAGCAGGGCGGCAACCTGGGACAGGCGCAGGTCGCCGATCTCGTGCCAGCGCCCGGTGATTTCCTTGAGATAGCCTGCGCTGCTGGCGCCGAGCGGGCCGATCACGAGATCGTTGCCGGTCAGTTTGAACAGGCTGTCATCCTGGCTGGCGAGCAGGAAATAGCAGGCGATGCCGGCGGCGATGCCGAGGATGGTGCCGGGCAGACGGCGGGTCAGCAGCGGCGCGACCAGCATGACGACGATGGTTGCCGCACCGATGGCGAGGGCGCGCCAGTCCCAGAGTTCGGGAGAGCTGGCCGCCTCGTACCAGTGCAGTTCGCCCGGCGTGCTGAGCAGTTTGCCGAGCTGGCTGCCGATGATGATCAGGCCGACCCCGGTCAGGTAGCCGCTGACCACCGGGTAGGGAATGTATTTGATCAGGCGGCCGATGCCGACAAAGCCGAAGAGGATCTGGAAGAGTCCGGCCAGGATGCCGAGCAGAAGCAGCATCAGGATGATGTTGCCGCCCGGCACGCCATCGTGCACCAGTTCGATGGCAAAGGCCGAGAGCAGTGCGGCGGCCGGGGCGCAGGGGGCGCTGATCAGGCGGTCGGTGCCGCCCAGCATCGAGGCGAGCAGGCCGATCACGGCGGCGCCGATGATGCCGGCCATGGCGCCGAGGGCGGCATGCATCGGCGCGATCGCCGAGTAGATGGTGACGCCGAAGGCGATCGCGGCCGGCAGGGCAACCAGCATGGCGGCCAGGCCGCCCCAGAAATCGCCGCTCTGGTAAAGCTTTCTGAATATTTCGCGCATGCTGCGTCTCCCCTTTTTCCGGGAATATTACAGCGCTTTTACGTGCCCGGGCGCTTGCTGCAGCCGCTGTACGGCATGAGCGGCGGCTGGCCGTTCATGCCGTGGTGGCTCTCAGGCTTGCGTGGCAAACCAGGCGTCGGCCGCGGCGATCGTCGCGGCGATGTCGGCATCGCTGTGTGCCGCCGAGACGAAGCCGGCTTCGAAGGCCGACGGTGCGAAGTAATGTCCGGCCTCGAGCATGGCGTGGAAGAAGCGGTTAAAGGCTTCCTTGTCGCAGGCCAGCACTTCGTCGTAGGTGCCCGGGCATTTTTCGGCGAAATAGAGGCCGAACATGCCACCGACGTTCTGCGCGCTGAAAGCGATGCCATGCTTTTTCGCGGCAGCAACCAGTCCGTCGCATAGCGCCTTGGTCTTTACGGTCAACGCTTCGTAAAAGCCTTTTTCCTGGACCAGCTTGAGCGTAGCGAGGCCGGCCGCGGTGGCGATCGGGTTGCCGGACAGCGTGCCGGCCTGATAGACCGGGCCGAGTGGGGCGATCTTTTCCATGATTTCGCGTTTGCCGCCGAAGGCGCCGAGCGGCATGCCGCCGCCGACCACCTTGCCGAAGGTCGACAGGTCGGGCGTGATGCCGAACAGGCCCTGGGCGCTCTTCAGGCCGACGCGGAAGCCGGTCATCACTTCGTCGAAAATCAGCACGGCGCCGTACTGCGTCGTCAGCTCGC
Source organism: Quatrionicoccus australiensis (assembly GCF_020510425.1). NCBI lineage: Bacteria > Pseudomonadati > Pseudomonadota > Betaproteobacteria > Rhodocyclales > Azonexaceae > Quatrionicoccus > Quatrionicoccus australiensis. Next base: position 1,816,516 of record NZ_JAHBAH010000001.1, on the reverse strand, counting down.
GCATTGCCTTGAGGAATTCCGGCGTCGGTGCGATCAGGTTCATGTTGCCGACCACCGGCTCGACGATCACCGTGGCGATCTGGTCGCCGTAGGTCTTGAAGGCCTCGACCAGCGCCTGCGGATCGTTGTAGGGCAGGACCAGGGTGGTGGCGACGGTGCCGGCCGGCACGCCGCTCGAGGACGGGTTGCCGAAGGTCAGTGCGCCCGAGCCGGCCTTGACCAGCAGCGAGTCGGAATGGCCGTGGTAGCAGCCTTCGAATTTGACCAGCAGGTCGCGCCCGGTATAGCCGCGCGCCAGACGGATGGCGCTCATCGTCGCCTCGGTGCCGGAGGAAACCAGGCGGACCATTTCCATCGACGGAACGAGTTCGCAGAGCAGGTCGGCGATATCGACTTCGCGTTCGGTCGGCGCACCGAAAGACAGGCCGTCGACAACGGCGGCCTGGACGGCGGCGATTACGTCGGGATGGGCGTGGCCGAGAATCATCGGGCCCCACGAGCCGACGTAATCGGTGTACCACTTGCCGTCGGCATCCTGGACGCGTGGGCCGACGCCCTTCTGGAAGAACAGCGGCGTGCCGCCGACCGAGCGGAAGGCGCGTACCGGCGAATTGACGCCGCCGGGAATGTGTTTCTGGGCACGTTCGAACAATTGCTGGTTGCGTGAGGTCATGACTGGGCTTCCTCGAATAGGCGTTGATAGGCGGCGGCACGGGCAGCGATGTCCGGCGCGTTGAACAGGTCGGTGATGACGGCGAGCAGGTCAGCGCCGGCCGCGATGAGCGGCGCGGCATTGGCCAGCGTGATGCCGCCGATGGCGCAGGTCGGCACGGTCAACGCCGTTTTTGCCTGCAAAAACAGGTCGACCGTAGCGCGCGCGGCGAGCGGCTTGGTCGGCGACGGATAGACGGCGCCGAAGGCGATATAGTCGGCGCCGGCCGCGGCGGCAGATTGCGCGGCGCTGAAGTCGGCATAGCAGGAGGCGCCGAGGATTTTTTCCGGGCCGAGGATGGCACGTGCCGCCGCCAGATTGCCGTCATCGCTGCCGAGATGAGTGCCGTCGGCGTCAACCAGGCGAGTCAGTGCCAGGTCGTCGTTGATCAGCAGGCAAGCGTCGAAGCGCCGGGTCAGGGCGCGCAGCGCGTGGGCGCGGGCGACCTGCTCGGGCATGGCCGAAATCTTGTCGCGGTACTGCACGATGCGGCAGCCGCCGGCCAGCGCCGCCTCGACGTCGCGCAACAGGCCGGCGCCGTCGGGCTGTTCGGGCGTGATCGCGTAGAGGCCGCGCAGCTTATGCATCGGCTTTGGGCTCATCTGATCCGGTTGTCGGCTCGGCCGATTCTTCGCCGCCGCGCGCCCAGAAGAAGCGGTCGGGAATGAACTGGCCCATGCCGCCGCGGAAACCGTTCTTCAGCGTCTGCCAGGTGTAGTCCTGGGCGTCGCGCACGGCATCCTCGATGCTGGCGCCGCCGGCAATGCAGCCGGCAATCGCCGAGGCCAGCGTGCAGCCCGAGCCGTGGTAACTGCCCGGTAGGCGCTCCCACTCGTCGCGGCGAATGACGCCGTCCGGGCCGTACAAGGTGTTGATGACCTGTGCCGTATTTTCGTGCGTGCCGGTGATCAATACATATTGCGCGCCCATCTCGATCAGGCGCTTGGCGCAGACCTCGATCGAGGGTTCTTCTTCGTCTTCATCGCTTTCGGCCAGGCGGCGGGCTTCCGGCGCATTGGGGGTGAGCAGCGTGGTCTGCGGCAACAGCAGTTCGCGCATCGCACCGATGATTTCCTCGCCGGACAGTTCGTCGCCGCGGCCCGAAGCGAGCACCGGGTCGAAGACGAGCGGGATTTCCGGATAGTCGGAAAGGATTTCGGCAACGGCAACGACATTCTCGACACTGCCCAGCACGCCGATCTTGAAGGCATGCACCGGCATGTCTTCGAGTACGGTGCGTGCCTGTTGTTCGAGCAGGTCGGCGGCGACCGGGTGCACACTCTGCACGCCGGTCGTGTCCTGCACGGTGAGGGCGGTCAGGGCGGTCAGCGGATGGCAGCCGAGGCTGGCGAGGGTGAGCAGGTCGGCCTGGATGCCGGCGCCGGAAGAGGGATCGCTGGCGGCAAAGACAAGAACCTGGGGCAGGCTGGGTGAAACCGGGGTGGAAGTCATGAAATCTCGTGCCCTTGGCGGGCGCGAAGGGGATTGGGTAAGATGGCCGCGATTTTATCCGAATCTTGGGTCGATCGCCTTTGCCCGTGGCAAGCCGTAACAGTGTTTTCAGGATGATGGCGAATTGCGACTTCCGTAGTATGATGCAGCGATAGCGAAAGTACCCAACAAGGGGCCGGGGGAGCGGGAATTGGCTGATTTGTCCAGACTGCGTGGCGTCAGGGTTATGGTCATTGACGACAGCAATACGATACGGCGCAGTGCCGAGATTTTTCTCGTCCAGGCCGGCTGTCAGGTCGTCCTGGCTGAAGATGGCTTCGATGCCCTGGCCAAGATTGCCGATCATCAGCCCAACGTGATCTTCTGCGACATCATGATGCCGCGCCTTGACGGTTATCAAACCTGTTCGCTGATCAAGAAAAATGCCCGCTTCAAAAGTACGCCGGTGATCATGCTGTCCTCCAAGGACGGCCTGTTTGACCGGGCGCGCGGGCGCATGGTCGGCTCCGACCAGTATCTGACCAAACCATTTACCAAAGACAGCCTGCTGCAAACGGTCGCCACCTTTGCGCTGCCGGCCGAAACAGAAACCAACCAGTAGTCCAGGGAGCAAAGATGCCCGTCAAGAACATCCTCGTTGTCGACGATTCCCCAACCGAACGTTTTTTTGTCGTCGATCTGCTGACCAAGGCCGGTTACCAGGTAAGCACCGCCGAGAACGGTGAAGAAGGCATTGCCAAGGCCAAGGCCGGCAAGCCCGACCTGATCCTGATGGATGTCGTGATGCCCGGCCTCAATGGCTACCAGGCGACCCGTACGCTGACGCGCGACGAAGAGACCAAGGGGATTCCGGTCATCGTGTGCACCTCGAAGGGGCAGGAAACCGACAAGATCTGGGGCTTGCGTCAGGGCGCCGTCGACTATCTCGTCAAGCCGCTCAATCCGGAAGAACTGTTGCAGCGCGTCGCCGCCATTCCCTGATCTGTATGGCCAAAAAAACAAGTCTTCGCGATTTTCAGGCCTACCTCGCCGGGCGTCTGAAAACAGCGGCGCTGGGCAAGGGGGGCGCTTCGTGGCTGGGTATCCAGGCCGGTGAAGATTCCTGGCTGGTCGATCTTTCCGATAGCGGCGAAATCGTCCAGGCGCCACAGCTGACCAGCGTGCCGCTGGCCCGGCCATGGTTTGCCGGCATCGCGAATATTCGCGGCAACCTGCATGCCGTGACCGATTTTTCATTGTTTTGTGGCGGTCAACCGACGCCGCAAAACGCCAGCACGCGTTTGCTGCTGGTCGGCGTCAAGCATGGCTCGAATGCGGCGCTGCTCGTTTCGCGCATGCTTGGTCTGAAGAATCCGGAAGATTTCACCCCGGCGCCGGCTGGCGGCAAATTGCCGGGCTGGGCTGCTGCGTCCTATACCGATCGTCAGGGCAAGGTCTGGCACAAGCTTTCCGTGCGTGATCTGCTGGTCGACCAAGATTTCATGAATATCGGGGCTTGATCGGGGAGTGCCCCGAACCCCTAGCGGAGGAATTCCATGGCTTTCAGCTTCAAACTTCCTAAATTCGGCGCTGGTGCCAAGCCGTCTGCACCAATGACGGTCTTGACCGGCATGACAGAAGGTGCGGCCGCATCTGCCGGGAAGTCGCTGTTGCCGGAGTTTCTCGCGCAACAGCCGGTGATCCAGCAAATGAAGATCCTGGGCGGCGTCTTCGTCACCCTCTTCGTGCTGATTGCTGCCCTGGTCTTCCACGACAATCGCGAATCGACCAACGGTACCGCGTATATCGCGGCATCCGGCGAAATGCGCATGCTGTCGCAACGTCTCGCGAAAGCATCCTCGCTGGCCCTGCAGGGTAACCAGGTGGCTTTCAAGCAGCTCAAGGAGTCGCGCGATACCTTCGCCCTGCTGCTTGATCGTCTGAGCAACGGTGGTGAAGTGGGCGGTGTCGACGTGCCGGCTTCGCCGGGTGAGGTTTCCACCCAGTTGGCCGCGCTGACTGAGCGTTGGGCGATGACCGACAAGGATGCGATGACCGTGGTTGCCCAGGAGAAGACCTTGGTCGAGCTCGGCAAGAACGTTGCCACCATCGACAACAAAAATGCCGTGATGCTCGAGTTGACCGAACAGCTGGCCGCCCTGAAGCTGCAGTCGGGCGGTTCGGCGCGGGAAATCGCCGCCGCCAACCAGCTGGTGATGTTGACGCAGCGGATCGCCAAGAATGCTTCGGCGCTGCTGGTCGGTGACGAAATCAACCCTGAAGTGGCCTTCCTGCTCGGCAAGGACACCAACGGCTTCCGCGACTTGCTGGTCGGCTTGAGCAAGGGCAATGAAATGCTGCGCCTGACCGCCAGCAACGATGCCGCGAGCAAGGAAAAGCTGGCCGATCTGGATGTCGCCTTCAAGGAATACCAGTCGGCGATTGGCAACATTCTCGGCAACATGCAGCCGCTGGTGCTTTCCAAGCAGGCCGGCGCACGCATCTTCCGCGAGAGTGAGGACCTGCTGAAGGCAACCGATGATCTGGCGCTCGGCTATCAGGCGACGCTGTCGGAACGTGGCCTGTACATCTTCCTGGTGATTGTCATGACCCTGCTGGCGCTGGGTGCGCTGGCCCTGCTTGCCAAGATCTATCTCGAAGATACCGGCCGCCGCGCGCTCGAAGCCGAACATCAGCGTCAGGCTTCGGAAATGACCAATCGCGAGAACCAGGACGCCATTCTGCGCCTGATGAACGAACTGGGCGACCTCGCCGACGGCGACCTGACGGTGACCGCGACGGTGAGCGAAAACATTACCGGCGCCATTGCCGACTCGATCAACTACACGATTGAAGAACTGCGCGTGCTGGTCGGCCGGATCAATGACGCGGCGAACCGGGTGACGGCGGCGACCGAAATCGCCCGTCTGACCTCCGCCGAGCTGCTCACCGCTGCCGAACGTCAATCGAGCGAAATTCAGGAAGTCGGCCAGTCCGCGCTGGCCATGGCGCGTTCGATGAACCAGGTGTCGGGCGATGCAACGCAGTCGGCCCAGGTGGCGCGCCAGTCGCTGATGGCTGCTGAAAAGGGTACGCAGGCCGTGCATGACTCGATCAAGGGCATGAACGAAATTCGCAACCAGATTCAGGAAACCTCGAAGCGCATCAAGCGCCTCGGCGAAAGCTCGCAGGAAATTGGCGAAATCGTGGAACTGATTTCCGACATTACCGAACAGACCAACGTGCTGGCTTTGAACGCCGCCATCCAGGCCGCGTCGGCCGGTGACGCCGGGCGCGGCTTTACCGTGGTTGCGGAAGAGGTGCAGCGACTGGCCGAACGTTCGGCCGAAGCAACCAAGCAGATCGGTGCGATCGTGAAGACCATTCAGACCGATACGCAGGATGCCGTGTCCGCGATGGAACAATCGACGCAGGGTGTGGTCGAGGGCGCCAAGCTGTCCGACGCCGCCGGTCAGGCACTGACCGAAATTTCGCAGGTGTCGCGCGATCTGGCCGACCTGATTCAGAACATTTCGACCTCGACGCAGGCCCAGGCCGACTCCGCCACCCAGGTGGCAACGCTGATGCAGGACATTCTGCGCGTAACCGAGCAGACGACGGCCGGTACGCAGCGTACGGCCGAGGCGGTGGATGAGCTGACCGCCCTGGCTTCCGAACTGAAGGGTTCGGTTGCCGGCTTCAAGGTGGACTGACCGAAATCGATCACGAGAGATTATGAGCGCCGCAACTGAATTTGATTTGGCCCCACTGACCTGGGTCAAGAGCGAGATCGATCTGGCGCTGGAGCGTGCCGAAGAGGCGCTGACCCAGTACGAATCGGTTGCGGATAACACCCAGTTCAAGTTCTGCCGCACGCATGTGCACCAGGTGCACGGTGCCCTGGCCATCGTCGGTCTGGATGGGGTGACGCAGATCACCGAGTCGCTCGAGGCTGCATTGCTGGCCCTCGAAGAAGGCAACCTGTCGGCCGACGGCGAGGTGGTGCCCGTCCTGCGTCAGGCGATGCTGGCGATTCGCCAGTATCTCGACGAATTGATGGCCGGCGAGCCGAACCAGCCGCTGCGCCTGCTGCCGGCCCATCTGGCGCTGGCCGGTCTGCGCGGCTCGGTGCGTGCGCAGCCGAGCGACCTGTTTTTCCCCGATCTTTCGTTGCGTCCGCCCAAACGTGCCGAAGCCGTTGCGCCGCTCAGCCCGGAAGTGCTGCAGCGCGTGCTCAAGGCTGAGCGCATGCGTTACGAAAAGGGCTTGCTCAGATGGTTGACCAAACCGGCTGAGGCCGAGGCTGGTCGCCAGTTGATGCTCGATGCGCTGGCCCGTATCGAGGCAACCCAGGATACGCCCGCTGCCCGTTCCTTCTGGTGGGCGGCGCAGGCTTTTGTCGAAGCGCTGGCCGATCCGGGGGTCAGCGGTACCGCCGGCATCAATCAGGTCAGTTCGCGCATCGACCTGCAGATCCGCCGCCTGCTGGAAGGCTCCAGCAATGTTGCCGAGCGCCTGATGCGCGAGGCGCTTTATCACGTCGCCCAGGCGCCGGCTGACCTCAAGCCGCTGATCGCCCAAGTGCAAAGCATCTTTGAACTGCCGGCCCTGGTGCCGCCGGTTGTCGCCGATGCCAGCCAGCAACCGCGCGATGCCGTCCTGCGTCGTCTGCGCGAAATCCTGGCGACCACGGAAGAACTCTGGAACAAGGTATGTACCGGTGGAACGGCCAGTCTGCCAGGCTTTGCCGAACACGCCCGCAACATCGCCGTGCTCACCGAAGAAATCGGCTTGACCGATCTCAAGCGGCTTGGCCAGGGTCTGGCCGCGATTGCCAACTGGCTGCAGGAAGAATCCGGGCGTTATTCCGATACCGTTGCGATGGAAGTCGCGACAGCGATCCTGCTGCTGCAGAACGCGCAGGAAAACTTCAAGCGTCTGGGTACCGATTTCGCGCAGCAGGTCGACCTCATGGTTGCCCGCCTTTATGCCTGCATCGCCGGCCGTCCGGCGGCGGCCGACGAGGAAATTCCGCTGCTTGACGAGATGACCCGGCGCGCCCAGGAAAAGCTCCTGATCAGTCAGGTCGCGCGCGAGATCCAGAACAATCTGGCGCAGGTTGAGCAGGCGCTCGATGCCTTCTTCCGTGATCCGGCCAAGGCCCACGACCTGTCCGGCCTGAATGGCCAGATCAAGCAGATCGGTGGCGCACTGGCGATGCTTGGTCACATGGGCGCCGCCGCCAGCCTGAAGGATTGTGGCGAACGCATCCAGCGCTTTGCGGAGCCTGACTACACGCCGCAGGCGGATGACTTCGAGGCGGTGGCCCAGCAGTTGTCGCAACTCGGCTTCTTTGTCGATGCCTTGCCCAGCGGCGAAAAGGATTTCGAGTCGTTTGTCCGGCGTCTGCAGGGCGAAGAGCCGGTGCGCGATGAGGACAGCGATCTTGTTCCCGAGACTATTTCGGCGCCCAGCGTCGAAACCCAGCTCGCCCAGCAGGCCCGCGAAACGCACGCCCTGGTCGAAGCCCTCAAGGATGCACCGGAAGACAGTCGCCTGCAGGCCGAACTCAAGCAGAATCTGCAGTCCATCCAGAAGGACGCCGACCTGGTCGCCGACCATGCCCTCGGCGAAACCGCCAAGGCGGCGCTGGAAGCTCTGCAGAGCGGCGATGTCGCCAGCGTCGATGTCGATGCCGCGCTTTCCGGCCTCAAACCGCAGTTGACCGAAGCGCCGCAGCCGTCGGCCGCGACCTTGCTGCTCGCCCAGTCGAGTCACGAAGAAATCGACGCCGAACTGCTGGCGATCTTCCTCGAAGAAGCCGGCGAAGTGCTGGCAACGATCAGCGAGCAGTCTGCCTTGCTCGCTGCCGAGCCGCATAACGACGAGGCCCTGACCACCATCCGCCGTTCGGTGCACACCCTGAAGGGCAGCGGCCGCATGGTCGGCTTGCGCGATCTGGGCGAAACCGCCTGGGAGCTCGAACAGACGCTCAATCTGTGGCTGCGCCAGGATCTGGCTGCCAGTCCGGAACTGCTGGCCATGATTGCCAACGCTCATGCGCTGTTCGCCGAGTGGGTCAAGCACCTGGAAAGCGGCGATGGCCTGGCGCCTGACCCGAGTGAGCTGGTCGCACAGGCGATTCGCTTGCGTGGTGTTGAAACCCTGCCGGAAGTCGCTCCGCTGGCAGCGCCAGCGGCTGAGGCTGAGCCTGAGGTCGTTGCACAGCCCGAGCCCGATCTGGATGAGCAATTTGTCAGCACGCTGATCGCGATGCCTTTGCCGGAAGTCGAGGAAGACCCGCTGTCCGTCGTGCTCGACCTGCCGCTGCTCGACATGGACGAAGCGGCACCGGACGTCATCGATCTATCCGAAATTCCCGAACTGTCGGACATGCCTGCGCTGGAAGAGGCGCCGGCCGCGGCCGAAGCCGAAGAAATCGGGGACGTCGAAGAAATCGTCGCGCCGGAAGAAGAGATCATCTTCTCCGACGCCGAAGAAATGCTGCTCGACGAGGCGCCACGGTCAACGCCGGAAAATGAGGCAATTCCGTCTGCCACCCCGAGTTCGCCGACGCTCTACGACATCTTCCGCGAAGAAGCGCGCGGCCATCTGCAGACCCTGCTCGACAGCTACGCCCAGCTTGAGGCGGCGCCTGCCGGGCCGACCACCTTCGAGATGACGCGCGCCGCGCACACGCTGGGCGGCATCGCCGCCACGGTCGGCCTGATGCCGCTGCATCACCTGTCGATTGCGCTCGAACACGCCCTGCTGCGGCGCGACGGTTCGGCCCATCCGGCCAGCATCGAAGGTCTGGAAACCGTACGCCAGAGCATCATCACGCTCGAAGAAATGTTCGTCGCGCTGGCCGATCAGCTGCCGCCGGCCGAGCAACCGCAACTGATTGCGGCGCTGGACGAGATTTTCCAGCCGGCCCCGGCCGTTGAAGAAGCCCCCGAGCCGGTTGCACCGGTCAGTGCCGAAATCATTCCGCTGCATGCCGTGGCCGAGCCGGTCGAAGCCCTGCCGGAAGCGCCGGTACGTGAACTGCCGCAACTCACCGACGAGCTGGACGAGCAATTGCTCCCCATCTTCCTCGAAGAGGCGGCCGACCAACTGCGTGACCTGACCAGCCAGCTGCGTGCCTGGCGTGCCGAACCGGCCGCCGAGGCGCCGCCGCATGCGATTGCCCGCCTGCTCCACACCTTCAAGGGCAACGCGCGGATGGCCGGCGCGATGAATCTTGGCGAGCTGACCCACCTGTTGGAAACGCGCTTCCAGGATCTGCTGCGTTCCGGCCAGCCGTCGTCGGCCTTCATCGATGAAATCGAGAACGGCTGCGACACGCTGGAACAGGCCGTCGAGTTGCTGCGTTCCGGTCCGCCCGAAGAAATTGCCGCTGCCGAGACGTCGACCGCTACGGCGGATATCGTTCAGCATCCGGCCGCCGTACATGCGCCGGCCGCCGAGGCCGACGCCGAGCACGAGCATGGCCAGCGTGCCACGCTGCGCGTGCGCGCCGACCTGATTGACCGCCTGGTCAACGAAGCCGGCGAGCTGTCGATTGCCCGTGCCCGGATCGAAGGCGAAATGCGCAGCCTGAAGGGCTCGCTGCTCGAACTGACCGAAAACGTCATCCGCCTGCGTCGTCAGTTGCGTGAAATCGAAATCCAGGCCGAAGGCCAGATCCAGGCGCGCGTTGCCAGCACGCCGGAAGGCGAGGCGCAGTTCGATCCGCTCGAACTCGACCGCTTCACGCGCTTCCAGGAACTGACCCGCTTCATGGCCGAGTCGGTCAACGACGTCGCGACCGTGCAGCAGAATCTGCTCAAGAACCTCGATGACGCCAATGCCGCCATCCTTGCCCAGTCACGTCTGAACCGCAGCCTGCAACAGGAACTGATGGGCGTGCGCATGATTCCGTTCGCCAGCCAGACCGAGCGTCTCTACCGCATCGTGCGGCAGACCGCGAAGGACGTCGGCAAGCGCGCCAATCTCGACATCGTCGGCGGTCAGGTTGAAATGGACCGCTCGGTGCTCGACAAGATGCTGGCGCCGCTCGAGCACATGCTGCGCAACGCCGTGACGCACGGTGTCGAGTCGCTCGAAGCACGCCAGGCCGCCGGCAAGTCCGACGTCGGTGAAATCACCGTCGCCCTGGCCCAGGAAGGCAATGAAATCATCCTGACCATGGCCGACGACGGCAAGGGTCTGGATGCCGCACGCATCCGCGCCCGCGCCGAGGCGCTCGGCCTGCTCCAGCCCGGCCAGACGGTCGACGACACAACTTTGTACGATTTCATCTTCCAGCCCGGTTTCTCGACGGCGGAAGAACTGACCCAGGTTTCCGGGCGCGGCGTCGGCATGGACGTGGTCAAGACGGAAGTCGGCGAACTCGGCGGCCGGATCGAAATTTCCTCGCAGCCAGGTGTCGGCACGACTTTCCGCCTCTACCTGCCGCTGACGCTGGCCGTAACGCAAACCCTGCTGGTTCGCGCCGGCGCCCAGCAATATGCGGTGCCGTCGACGATGATCGAACAGGTGCTGGAGCTCAAGGACAAGGCGCTCGCCATCCTGCGCGACAAGGGCGCTGCCGAATGGCAGGGCAACCGTTATCCGCTGCATTACCTGTCGCATCTGCTCGGCAATGCCGATGCGGTGCCGGAAGCGCACCGCCGCTACTGGGTGCTGCTGCTGCGCTCGGGTACGCAGCGCGTTGCCGTGCTGATCGACGAAATGAAGGGCAACCAGGAAGTCGTCGTCAAGAACATCGGCAGCCAGCTTGCCCGTGTCGTCGGTATTGCCGGTGCGACGGTGCTGGCCGATGGCCAGGTCGTGCTCATCCTCAATCCGGTGGCGCTGGCCAGCCGTCTGGTTACTGCCAGCAGCGCACAGTCGACCGTGCCGGTTGCGGCCGAGCCGGAAGCCGGTGCGAAGCGCGTGCCGACCATCATGGTGGTCGACGATTCGCTGACCGTGCGCAAGATCACCAGCCGTCTGCTCAATCGCGAAGGCTACCAGGTGGTCCTCGCCAAGGACGGCGTCGATGCGCTCGAGCAACTGATCGACGTGCTGCCGGACGTCATCCTGTCCGACATCGAGATGCCGCGCATGGACGGTTTCGACCTGCTGCGCAACATCCGCGCCGACGACCGCCTGAAGCAGCTGCCGGTGATCATGATCACCTCGCGGACTGCCGACAAGCACCGCAATTACGCCGAGTCGATCGGCGCCAACAACTATCTCGGCAAGCCCTACGACGAAGACGAACTGCTCGGCCTGATCGCCGGCTACGTCAGCGCCGGCAAGGCTTAAACCGACGTTTTGACGATCGCGTAACGGGCCAGGGTTTGTTCCCTGGCTTGGGCGTGATCGACGATCGGTGCCGGATAATCGCGACCGATCACCATCCCCTGGCTTTCCTGCTCGAGCCGCCCCATCAGCCAGGGGGCGTGGATGTATTTGTTGCTGACGGCGGCGAGTTCCGGCACATAGCGGCGGATGAACTTGCCGTCCGGGTCGAATTTCTCCGACTGGGTCACCGGATTGAAAATGCGGAAGTAAGGCTGCGCGTCGCAACCGCTCGACGCCGCCCACTGCCAGCCGCCGTTGTTGGCCGAGAGGTCGAAGTCGTTGAGTTTTTCCGCGAAGTAGCGCTCGCCGAGCCGCCAGTCGAGGCCGAGATCCTTGCTCAAAAACGAGGCGACGACCATGCGCAGGCGGTTGTGCATCCAGCCGCTGAAATTGAGCTGGCGCATCGCCGCATCGACCAGCGGATAACCGGTCCGGCCTTCGCACCAGGCGGCGAAACCGGCCGGCCAGTCGGCCCAGGTGATGGCATCGTAGGCCGGCTTGAAGGCGTGGCCGACGACGTGCGGAAAACGGTCGAGGATCATGAAATAGAAATCGCGCCAGATCAGTTCGCTGAGCCAGACATCGGCTTGCTGGGCGAGTGCGGTACGCACCAGTTCGCGGATGGAAATGGTGCCGAAACGCAGGTGGACCGACAGGTAGGACACGCCTTTCACGGCAGGGAAGTCGCGCAGCGTGCCATAGCGCGTGATGCGGCCGGCGCGGAAATCATCCCACAGCGCCTGTGCGCCGGACATGCCGGGGCGGATGCCGACGGCGGCCAGGTCGGTCGCGGTGAAACCGATTTCCTCCAGGGTCGGCACGCCGCTCAGGCCGCTATCGGTCAACGCGCCGGCACAGGCAAAAATGCCGTGGTCGGCCGCAGTCAGGCGTTTCAGCCAGGCATTCTTGTAGGGGGTGAAGACTGAAAACGGCTTGCCGGCCTGGGTCAGCACTTCGTCGCCATCGAAGATCGCCTGGTCCTTGCAGGCATGGAAGGCGATGCCCTGCGTCTGCAGGCGGGCGGCGACCGCGCCATCGCGTTGCTTGGCAGCCGGTTCGTAATCGCGATTGGCAAAAACGGCCGTGACGCCGAGTTGACCGGCGAGCCGCGGAATTTCTTCGCTCGCCTTGCCGTGCCGGACGATCAGCCCACCGCCGCGGGCACGCAGCGCAGCATCGAGCTCCAGCAGCGAGGCGTGGATGAAATCGACGCGCCTGTCCTGGCGCGTCGGCAGCGCATCGAGAATCTCGCTGTCGAAAACAAAGGCGCAATAAACCTGCGGCGCGGCGTGGATTGCCGCGGCAAGGGCGGCGTGGTCATGGTCGCGCAGGTCGCGGCGGAACCAGACGAGGGCTTTGGTGGCAGTCATGCTTTGCTTGTACCCGTTTCGCACTGGAAATTCCAGTCGCCCCGGTCAACGCAAAAGGGCCGGATCGCTCCGGCCCTGCTGGGGTGCTGTTTCGCTCAGGGCAGGGTATAGCTGCCCAGCGCCTGCGGCAGGCGGAACAGCCAGAGGCGGGTCGGTCGCTCGCTGTCGCTGCCGCGGGTGACGCGCCCGCTCACCGCACCGGCCGCGCAATTGCCGTCGTTTACGATGCTGCCATTGACGTCGACGGTACAGGACGTGATGTCGCCGGCGACTTCTTTGCCTGAACTGTCGAGCAGGATGGTACGCAGGCCGAAATCGTTGTCGTTGATCAGTGCGATGGTGTTGCCATTGACCAGGGCCAGGCCTTCTGCCTTTTCGGCGCTCCAGCCGAGGGCGTTGAGGTCGAGCAGTACGGTCTTCTTCAGCTTGACGACGGAAGACCACGGATGCGGCGTGGCGGTGCTGCCGTCGATGCTGTTCTTCTCCAGCTCGATGCCGTCACTGGCGATGTCGGTGACGTTGCTAGGGATTTCGACCAGCATGACGAAATTGCGGACCTTGCCGGTGCTGTCGGCACCCTGCTCGATGACCAGGAACTTGCCGTTGGGCAAGGCGAGCAGGTCGCCGAGCTTGGCGCTGCCGGTGCGGTTGCGGTCCCATTTTTCACCGTTGGCGCTGAGCGGATAGTTGAGCGGGTAGGCGTAGAGCTTCGATGTGCCCGTCGTCGGGTTGAATTCCAGCCAGCGGGCAAACTGCGCGAAGTCCTTGAGCTTGACCTTGTCGGTGTTCTTGCTGTCCTGGTCGAAGTCGGAGGCATCGATGGTCTCGACCGACTTGCCATTGGCGTCGAACGGGTCGATCGGGCTTTGCAGGAAGCCGTGCAGGATGCCGCTGCTGCTCATCGCCAGGCCTTCCATGCCGCGGTTGGCGCGGCGGTACTTGAGGACTTCCGGCAAGTCGCCGGCAGCGCTGCCGGGCTGGTATTTGGCGAGGATGACGCCAGTCTTGGCGTCGATCTTGACGATGAACGGCCCGTATTCATCGGAGGTCCAGAAGACCTTGTTGGCCGCGTCGTAGACCAGGCTTTCCGGGTCGAGGCCATGACTGTCGAAATTGGCCTTGGCGACGTCGAACTTGAGTTCGTCGGTGAGCGGGATTTCACCGCTGCTGCCGGTCGTGCCGGCGGGCAGCGGGCGGCCGCTGATCTTGTTCGTCGCATCGGACTTGATGGGCAGCAGCGACTTGATCACGGCACCTTTCTTGCCGACCGAGATCAGGCCGATCGATGGTGTGAAGGACGGCGCCGGGAACATCTTGCTGATGCTGCTGACGGCGGTGTTGCCCGGCACCGGTGCAAGCGGGCTGTCACCGTTCGGGCCGCGGTCGGTAATCGCGTAGAACTCAAGATCACCGTTGGCGGCAGTGCCTTTGAAGGCGAGTCCGGAGCCGACAGCAGGGAAGAAGCCTTTGGCGAAATCCTTGCCCGCAGCGACATTGATGCCGTCGTAAGGGATGAACAGGCCGCTGTCGGCATCGAGGGTGTATTTGGTGATTCCCACTTCACCGCCTGCCGAAGCCTGGCTCAGCTTGGTGGTTTCGGTCTCGCCAAGAACGCTGGCCAGGCTGCCTTCGAAGTGATCCTTGGCCAGCGTGCGCCGGGCATCGGTCGGGGTGCGGTCGTTGTAATGAATGCCAAAGGCATCGCTGAGCGCCGGCAGTGCAGCGCCCAGCGCGCTGTCGAAGTTACTGGCGCTCAGCGTGAAATCGAGCGTGGCACCGGCCAGGGCGCTGGCGACTGCCGGTGTGATGCGGATGCCGTTGGCCGGATTGTCGTCATCGTCGAGCGACTGCAGGAAGAGCAGGCGGTTGTTGACCTTGTCGTCGCTACCGGTCCACGCCGCAATATTGGCCAATTCGAGCGGCGTCACCGTGGCGCTGCAAGCGCTGCTGCCAAGCAGGATGCCGCCGATCCGGAAACTGACCTGGTCGCCCGGATTGCAGGAAAAGGTGCCGGCGCTGTCGGTGGTGCCGGATTTGCCGGAAGGGCTGGCCGAGTAGGCAACACCTTCGACGGCGGAGTCGAGCAGTTTGCCTGACCCGCCGGAACTGCCGCCGTCGTCGAAACAGCCGGCCAGGCCGCAGGCTGCCGCAACGGCCAGCACGCTGATTTTCTTGTTCATCATTTGCCCTGAAATATCGAAAAGCCGAACGGCCCGCAGGGCGGGCCTTCGGTGGTTAAAAAATGCTCCTAAGGTGACTTGCGCAATGGCAATGCCATATCCGGATTATCCGGTGCGGCTGATGACAGGCTTGTGACAGGAGCATCGCTCAACGGCAAACACGCCATGGCCGGCAGGTGGTGCGTTTTTCCATTAAAATTCCAGCCATGAACAGCATCAATCTGACCGACAACTTCCTGATCGCCATGCCGGCGCTGGAAGACCCGTATTTCGCGCATGCCCTCGTCTATATCTGCGAACACAACGAGAACGGGGCGCTGGGCGTGATCGTCAATCGACCGATCGACATGGACCTGGCCGGGTTGTTCGAGAAAATCGACATCAAGCTCGACGCCGGCGACATGGCCGGCCGGCCGGTCTATTTCGGTGGCCCAGTGCAGCTCGATCGCGGTTTCGTGCTGCATCGTCCGGTCGGGCAGTGGCAATCGACGCTGGCGGTCAATGAGGAAGTCGGCCTGACCAGTTCGCGCGATGTGCTGGCGGCAGTGGCCAGTGATGGTCTGCCGTCGGAGATCATCGTCACCCTCGGCTATGCCGGCTGGGATGCCGGTCAGCTCGAGGCGGAATTGGCCCAGAATTCATGGTTGACCGTGCCGGCCAAGGCCAGCATCCTGTTCGACCTGCCGCCGGAAGAGCGCCTGCCGGCGGCGATGCAGAAGCTGGGCATCAGCTTCACGCAGCTCTCCGACGTGGCCGGGCACGCCTAGGTGGGTACTGTCCTCGCCTTTGATTTCGGTGAAAAGCGCATCGGTGTGGCGACCGGCGAAACCCTGCTCGGTACGGCGCATCCGCTGACCACCATCCATGCCGAATCGAACGACGACCGCTTCGCCGCGATCGCCAAACTGGTTGCCGAATGGCAGCCTGAGCAGTTGGTGGTCGGCCTGCCCACCCATGCCGACGGCACGCCGCACGAAATGACCCGGCTGGCGACCAAGTTCGCCGAGCGCCTGAAACGTCGCTACAACATCCCGGTCGGCTTTGCCGACGAGCGCCTGACTTCGCTCGATGCCGAAGCCCGCCTGCGCGAAACCGGCCGCAACAGCAAATCCGCCAAGCCGCTGCTCGACGCGGTGGCCGCCCAACTCATTCTCCAAACCTGGTTTGAAAGTCCGCATGTCCCAACAACTTGATTCCCTGCCCGATGCCGAGGCGCAGTGCCGCCAACTGGCCGAGCTGATCCGGCCGCAACTGCACAAGAATCCGGCGCTGGTCGGCATTTACAGCGGTGGTGCCTGGATCGCCGAGCGCCTGAAGGAGCTGCTTGGCCTGCCGGAAGAAATCGGCATGATCGACGTTTCCTTCTACCGCGACGACTTCGCCGAAAAAGGCCTGCATCCGCAGTGTCGACCGACGCTGATTCCCTTCGATGTCGAAGGTCGTCACCTGATCCTGGTCGATGACGTGCTCTACACCGGACGTACGACGCGCGCCGCGATCAACGAACTGTTCGACTACGGTCGTCCGGCTTCGATCGATCTCGCCGTGCTCGCCGACCGCGGTGGCCGCGAACTGCCGGTGGCGCCGACCTGGGGTGTCTGGGATGTGACTTTGCAGGATGGTCAGAATCTGGTTCTTGATCGCAACGCCAGCGGTCAACTCGCCTGGAGGCTGGAAAATGTATAACCCGCAGTTGAACAAGAACGGCGAGCTCGCCCATCTGTTGTCGATCGAGGGCCTGCCCAAGGCCATCCTCACCCAGATTCTCGATACCGCCGAATCCTTCATGGAAGTTTCGGCGCGTGAAGTGAAGAAGGTGCCGCTGCTGCGCGGCAAGAGCGTCTTCAACCTGTTCTTCGAGAACTCGACGCGTACCCGTACCACCTTCGAGATTGCCGCCAAGCGCCTGTCCGCCGACGTCATCAACCTCGACATCAACAAGTCGTCGGCGAGCAAGGGCGAGACCCTGCTCGACACCATCGACAACCTGTGTGCGATGCACGCCAACCTGTTCGTCGTACGGCATGCCTCCTCCGGCGCGCCCTACCTGATCGCCGAACACCTGCAGCGCGTCGGGCGCGATGACATCCACGTCGTCAATGCCGGCGACGGGCGGCATGCGCATCCGACGCAGGGCCTGCTCGACATGTACACCATCCGCCATTACAAGAAGGACTTCACGCAACTGCGCGTCGCCATCGTCGGCGACATCCTGCACTCGCGCGTCGCCCGCTCCGACATCCACGCCCTGACCACGCTCGGTGTGCCGGAAGTGCGTGCGATCGGTCCGGAAACGCTGCTCCCCAAATATATGGACAAGCTCGGCGTGCGGGTCTTCCACGACATGGAAGAAGGCCTCAAGGATTGCGACGTGGTGATCATGCTGCGCCTGCAGAACGAGCGCATGACCGGCGCCCTGCTGCCGTCGGCCGGCGAGTATTTCCGTCACTACGGCCTGACGCCGCAGAAACTGGCGCGCGCCAAGCCGGACGCCATCGTCATGCACCCGGGGCCGATGAACCGCGGTGTCGAAATCCACTCGGCCGTTGCCGACGGTTCGCAGGCCGTGATCCTGCCCCAGGTCACTTTCGGTATTGCCGTGCGCATGGCCGTCATGAGCATCGTTGCGGGGAATTGAGATGAACACAGTCATTCTGAACGGCCGCGTTATTGACCCGAAAAACGGCGTCGACCGTCTGGCCAGTCTTTACATTGCCGATGGCAAGATCGCCGCAGTCGGCGATGCGCCGGCCGGTTTCGTTGCCGACAAGAGCATCGACGCGAGCGGCTGCATCGTCTGCCCCGGCCTGATCGACCTCGGTGCCCGCCTCAACAGCATCCAGGCCGAACTGGCGGCCGCCGTTGCCGGCGGTGTGACCTCGGTCGTCGTGCCGCCGGATGCCGATCCGCCGCTCGACGAGCCGGAACTGGCCGACCGCCTGGTGCATCGCGGCGAGGAAATCGGCAAGGCACGCATCCTGCCGCTCGGCGCCCTGACCCTGGGTTTGAACGGCGAACGTCTGGCCGAACTGGCCGGCCTGAAAAAGGCGGGCTGCGTGGCTTTCTCGCAGGCCAACAAGCCGGTGGTCGATACCGAAGCGCTGCTGCGCGCCATGGAATATGCCGCCACCTTCGGTTTTGCCGTCTGGCTGCAGCCGCAGGACCACTGGCTGTCGCGCAACGGCATCGCGCATGAGGGCGAAGTTGCCAGCCGGCTCGGTCTGGCCGGCATTCCGGTCGCCGCCGAAACCATCGCGATTGCCACTATCGTCCAGCTGGTGCGCGACACCGGCTGTCGCGTCCATCTGACCCGACTCTCCTCGGCGGCCGGTGTTGCGCTGCTCAAGGCGGCGCGTGACGAAGGCCTGCCGGTGACTTTCGATATCGGCATCCATCACCTGCTGCTGACCGAAAACGACATCGGCTTCTTCAATCCGCACGCCCGCTTCTGCCCGCCCTTGCGCGCGCAAAGCGATCGTCTGGCGCTGTCGAATGCCGCCGGCGCCGGTCTGGCAGCGATTTGTTCCGACCATACGCCGGTCGGTGCCGATGACAAGCTGCTGCCCTTCGGTGAAGCCAAGCCAGGCGCCACCGGCTTGGAGCTCCTGCTGCCGCTGACCCTGAAATGGGCCGAAGCGGCCGGGGTATCGCTGTCCGCTGCGCTCGCCCGCATCACTTCGGCTCCGGCCGAAGTGCTCGGTCTGCCGCTTGGCCAGCTCGGCGTGGGGACGACGGCGGATGTCTGCGTTTTCGATCCGGCTGCCAGCTGGCTGGTGACCCCGGAGGCCCTGAAGAGCCGCGGCAAGAATTCGCCCTGGCTGGGTTATGCGATGAGCGGACAGGTCAGGCTGACCCTGGCCGAAGGGCGTGTTGTTTATACGGCGTAATGCTCGCGGCATTACAAAAATTGACAAATCAAGCACCTGTGTTTTTGTCGGTTGGTCACTAGTATGTCATTTGCATCGCCTGCCTTGCGGTGGCGCTGCAAATGACGAAGATCAATCACACACTGACAATCACGGAGGTGAGCATTCATGAAGCATGTTCTGTTGCTGATTCTTGCCGTACTGGCGAGCATCAATCTGGCCTTTGCCGCAGTCAACATCAACACGGCAACGCAGGAAGAACTCGATACGGTAAAAGGTATCGGCCCCGGCAAGGCCAAGGCCATCATCGATTACCGGAGCAAGAACGGTCCATTCAAGAGCGTCGACGACCTCAAGGCCGTCAAGGGCTTCGGTACGAAGACCCTGGACAAGCTGCGCAGCGAGCTGACGGTGGGCGGGGGTGAAGCACCGCCGGCCCCCAAGGCCGCTGCAAAGGCTGTTCCACCGGCGCCCGCCGCCGCAGTGCCCAAGCCGGCGGCACCGGTGAAGTAAAGTCGGGAAAGCAAGCGAAAAGCGGGCAATTGCCCGCTTTTTTGTTGCCTCAGATGCCGCTCAGTGCGCTGATGCGTGCGCTATCGCTGCCGCTTACTTCGAGCACCTTGCGGCGTGAAGTCTGGCCGCTTTTCAGGACGACAGCCGATTTCGGCAGGTCGAGCACGTCGGCGAGAAAGCGAACCAGCGCTTCATTCGCCTTGCCGTCCACCGGCGGTGCGGCAAGCCGGATTTTCAGGGCATCGCCATGCAGGCCGGCAAATTCCGTCTTCTTGGCGCCGGGCTGGATGTGCAGGGTCAGCGTGATGCGCCCGTCCCCAGCCTGGCGAAACCACTCGCTCACAGGAACATCAGGGCTGCCTGGAGCAGCAGGATGGCGACCAGCGGCGACAGGTCGATGCCGGAAATCAGCGGTACGATGCGCCGGATCGGATCGAGCAGCGGCCGGGTCAGCTGATGGGCCGGTGCTGCGAACGGCGAGTAGGGGTTGATCCAGGACAGCACGGCTTGCAGGATCAGGGTGCCGATCAGGATGTAGATCGCCAGGCGGAGCAGGCTGCGCAGTGCGAACCAGAGTGCCATCAGGGCGAGCGTGCCGCCGTCGCTGCCCGGGTCGCGCCCCGAGATGGCGACAAGGAATATGGCGAGCAACAGTTGCAGGGCGAGTGCGGCAAGCAGGCTGGCCCAGTCGAAGCCGCCAATGCCGGGAATGATGCGGCGCAGCGGTTTGACTGCCCAATTGGTCAGCGCAACGACGAAACTGCCGATCTGGCCGGCGAACGAAACACGCATCGCCTGCATCATGAAGCGCAGCAGGAACAGCGTGCAGAAAAAACCGATAACGGTGTCGACCAGAAAGAGAAGGGCTTGCATCAATCGGCTCCGAGTATCTTGCCGAGTTCCTGGCCGCGGGCGGCAGCGGCCATGCAGCCAGCGACTATGCCTTCCTTGACGCCGGTGTCGGCCATGACCTGCAGGGCGGCAGCGGTGGTGCCACCCTTGGAGGTCACGCGTTCGCGCAGCACGGATGCCGGCTCGGCAGAGTTGGCAGCCAGCGCGGCGGCACCCTGCACCGTTTCGATGGCCAGCAGGCGGCCCTGTTCCGGCGTGAAGCCGAGATCGGCGGCGGCCTGCTGCAGGGCTTCGATGAACAGGAAAACGTAGGCCGGACCGCTGCCTGAAATGGCGGTGACGCCGTCGATTTTTGCTTCGTCCTCGATCCAGACCGTGGTGCCGACGGTGCGCAAAACGCGGTCAGCGGTAGCGCGCTGCTCAGTGCTGACTTCCGGGCGGGCACACAGCCCGGTGATGCCGGCGCCGATCAGGGCCGGCGTGTTGGGCATGCAGCGGACGATCTGGCGATGGCCGCCCAGCCAGCGCGACAGGGCGGTCATGTCGAGGCCGGCGGCGATGCTGATGACCAGCGCGTTGCCCAGTTTGCCGGCGAGCGGCGCAAGGGCCTCCTTCATCTGCTGCGGCTTGACCGCGAGGAGCAGCACGTCGCCGGCCGCGGCGAGCATTTCGGCCGATTCCAGGCAGTTGACCGCGTAGCTTTGTGCCAGCTTGGCACGTGCTTCGCTGCCCGGGTCGATGACCGTGATGTCAGCCGCGGCGAAGCCCTGCTTGAGCATGCCGCCGATCAGCGCGTTGGCCATGTTGCCGCCGCCAAGGAATGTAATCTTCATGTGTAGTTTCTCTCACCAAAAATGGCCGTGCCGACGCGGACGATGGTCGCACCTTCGGCAATGGCTGCTTCAAGATCGTGGGTCATGCCCATGGACAAGGTATCGAGCGGCAAGCCGGCCGCCCGGATCGATTCGTAAATTTCACGCAACTGGCGCAACGGCGCGCGCTGCATAGCAACGTCGTCGGTCGGCTCGGGAATGGTCATCAGGCCGCGCAGGCGCAAATTCGGCAGGGTGGCGACGGCCTGGCACAAGGCGAGCGCTTCGTCCGGCGTGCAACCGCTCTTGCTCGCTTCGCCGGAGACATTGACCTGGACGCAGACCTGGAGCGGCGGCAGGTCGGCCGGGCGCTGTGCCGACAGCCTTTCGGCGATTTTCAGGCGGTCGACCGAGTGCACCCAGGCAAAATGCTCGGCGACCAGCCGCGTCTTGTTGCTTTGCAGCGGGCCGATGAAATGCCACTCGAGAGAGCGGCCGACCGTTGCGGCTGCCTTTTCGCAGCCTTCCTGGACGTAGTTTTCGCCAAAGGCGATCTGTCCGGCGGCGGCAGCGGTCAGTACGTCGGCCAGTGGCTTGGTCTTGCTGACGGCCAGCAGCGCGATGCTTTCCGGCGTCCGGCCGGCCGCGCTTGCCGCAGTGGCGATGCGGGCCCGGACAGCTTGCAGGTTGGTGGCGATTGCGCTCATAATCCATTGGAATTGCGTCTGCCCCCAGTATACACGCGCCTTAAGGACGATCCGTATGGACATTACCGAACTGCTGGCCTTTGGTGTCAAGAACAAGGCCTCCGACCTCCACCTGTCGTCCGGCCTGCCGCCGATGATCCGCGTCCATGGCGACGTGCGCCGCATCAACCTGCCGGCGATGGAGCACAAGGATGTGCACGGCATGGTGTACGACATCATGAACGACGGTCAGCGCAAGATTTATGAAGAAACGCTGGAGTGCGACTTCTCCTTCGAAATTCCCAATCTCGCCCGTTTCCGGGTCAATGCCTTCAACCAGCAGCGCGGCGC
Organism: Quatrionicoccus australiensis; assembly: GCF_020510425.1. Lineage (NCBI taxonomy): Bacteria > Pseudomonadati > Pseudomonadota > Betaproteobacteria > Rhodocyclales > Azonexaceae > Quatrionicoccus > Quatrionicoccus australiensis. The sequence continues at coordinate 1,794,389 of NZ_JAHBAH010000001.1, read as the reverse complement.
CGGTGCCGTTTTCCGGACCATTCCGTCCAAGGTGCTGACGCTTGAAGAACTGAACTGTCCGAAGATTTTCAAGGAAATCTCCGAGTACCCGCGCGGCATCGTGCTGGTCACCGGGCCGACCGGTTCCGGCAAGTCGACGACGCTGGCGGCGATGGTCAATCACGTCAATGAAAACGACTACGGCCACATCCTGACCGTCGAAGATCCGATCGAGTTCGTGCATGAGGCGAAGAAGTGCCTGATCAACCAGCGCGAAGTCGGGCCGCACACGCTGTCCTTCTCGAACGCCTTGCGCTCGGCGCTGCGCGAGGATCCGGACGTCATCCTGGTCGGCGAACTGCGTGACCTGGAAACCATCCGCCTGGCACTGACCGCGGCGGAAACGGGTCACCTGGTGTTCGGCACGCTGCACACGTCTTCGGCGGCCAAGACGGTCGACCGTATCGTCGACGTGTTTCCGGCGGCGGAAAAGGAAATGGTCCGCTCGATGCTGTCCGAATCGCTGCGTGCCGTCATTTCGCAGACCCTGCTCAAGACCAAGGATGGCACCGGCCGGGTCGCGGCGCACGAAATCCTGATCGGCACGCCGGCCATCCGCAACCTGATTCGCGAGAACAAGGTGGCGCAGATGTATTCGGCGATCCAGACCGGCCAGAACTACGGCATGCAGACGCTGGACCAGAATCTGCTCGACATGGTGCGACGCAATATCGTTTCGAGCAATGAAGCACGCAACAAGGCAGCCAACAAGGATGCGTTCCCGGTCTGATCCGGTGCATTACAACTGAAAGGCAGGGAATGGAACGCGATCAGGCAATGAAATTCATGCACGACCTGCTGCGGCTGATGTCGCAGAAAAAAGGGTCGGATTTGTTCATCACCGCCGGCTTTCCGCCGGCGATCAAGATCGACGGCAAGATCACGCCGGTCTCCAATCAGGTGCTGACGGCCTCGCATACCGCCGAGCTGGCGCGCTCGATCATGAACGACCGCCAGGCCGCCGAATTCGAAGCGACCAAGGAATGCAATTTCGCCATTTCGCCGAGCGGCATCGGCCGTTTCCGGGTCAATGCGCTGGTCCAGCAGGGGCGAGTCGGCGTCGTCTGCCGCACCATCAACATGAGCATTCCAACCCTGGACGAGCTGCAATTGCCGCCGGTGCTCAAGGATCTGGCAATGACCAAGCGCGGCCTGATCATCATGGTCGGCGGCACCGGTACCGGCAAATCGACGTCGCTGGCGGCGGTGGTCGATTACCGCAACGAGAACTCCTACGGCCACATCATCACCGTCGAGGATCCGATCGAATACGTGCACGAGCACAAGAACTGCATCATCACCCAGCGCGAAGTCGGGGTGGATACCGATGACTGGGGCCCGGCCCTGCGCAACACGCTGCGCCAGGCGCCGGACGTCATCATGATGGGCGAAATCCGTGATCGCAACACCATGGATTACGCCATTGCCTTCGCCGAAACCGGCCACCTTGCGCTGGCCACCCTGCATGCCAACAGCGCCAACCAGGCAATCGACCGGATCATCAACTTCTTCCCGGAAGAGCGCCGGCAGCAGTTGCTGATGGATCTGTCGCTCAACCTGCGCGCCATGGTCTCGCAGCGCCTGCTGCCCAAGAAGGACGGCAAGGGCCGGGTCGCCGCGGTCGAGATCCTGCTCAATTCGCCGCTGATTTCCGACCTGATCTTCAAGGGTGAGGTGCATGAAATCAAGGAAATCATGAAGAAGTCGCGCGAACTCGGCATGCAGACCTTCGACCAGGCGCTGTTCGACCTCTACGAGGCTGGCAAGATCACCTACGAGGATGCCCTGCGCAATGCCGATTCGCTGAACGACCTGCGTCTGCAGATCAAGTTGCTCGGCAAGGATGCCAAGGATCGCGATCTGACCAGCGGTCTCGGCCACCTCGATATTGTCTGACCCATACAGGAGAACCCCATGCGCCACCTGCTCAATTCGATTTTTGCCCTTTTTCTGTTGTTGACCGCTGCGCTGGCTCAGGCCGGCGCGCTTGATGCCATCTCGACCGGCGATGCCAGTGCCGGGGTCAAGGAAGCGCTGGCCAAGGGGGCCGACTACGCGGTCGCCTCGCTCGGCAAGGATGGCGGCTTCATGGGCAACAGCAAGGTCAAGATTCCGCTGCCCGGCTACCTGCAGAAGGCCGAGAAGGGCCTGCGCATGTTCGGCATGGGCAAGCAGGCCGACCAGCTGATCGAGACGATGAACCATGCTGCCGAGGATGCCGTGGCCGAAGCCAAGCCCATTCTGGTCGAGTCGATCAAGAAGATGAGCGTGCAGGACGCCAAGGGCATCCTGACCGGCGGCGAAGGCAGCGTCACGCAGTACTTCAAGCGCACCTCGTCGACGCAGCTCGGCGAGAAGTTCATGCCCATCGTCAAGGCTTCGACCAGCAAGCTGAAGCTCGCCGACAAGTACAACCAGTTTGCCGGCAAGGCCGCGAGCAGCGGCCTGATCGACCAGAAGGATGCCGACCTTGACGGCTACGTCACGCAAAAGGCGATGGATGGCCTGTTCCTGATGATTGCCGAAGAGGAACAGAAGCTGCGTTCGAACCCGGTCGGTGCCGGCAGTGACCTGCTGAAGAAGGTGTTCGGCGCGCTGTAAACTCAAGTCGGGCGGCTCAGCGGTCGTTAGATGACTCAAGGAGTCCATCTTATGAAACTGAGCCGCCTTGAATCAACCACCCAGTCACCTGTTCGCGAATCCGGCGAGCGGGTGCGCCATGCCGCCGACGAGCAGGTGCGGCGGGTGGAGGCGGCGGAAGGCATCGAAGGCGACCGCCAGCGCAGCCTGCAGCAGGAAATCGCCGAGGTTGATCCGCGTGCGATCGGGCCGTTTGAAGGTGGCGAACAGGTACTGGCCGATGCGCGCGCGGTGGCGGCGCAGTTGAGCCTGCTCGGCGCTGCGGCTGACGAATTGCTGCGCCAGCCAGCGCAAACCCCGGATTTTCACCAGGTCGACGACACGGCCTGACGGTCGACCTCGTCCAGATAGCGATTTTCAACCCTCCGCCGGCCTGGGTTAGAATTGGCCCATCGAATTCACAGGCGCCCCGCATCGTCGGGGCGCTGTTTTTTGCAGAGACATGTCCGGCCTCAATCCGCAGCAGCGCGAAGCAATTCATTACCTGGACGGCCCCTTGCTGGTGCTGGCCGGTGCCGGCTCGGGCAAAACGCGGGTCATCACGCAGAAGATCGCCTACCTGGTGCAGGACTGCGGTTACCAGCCGCGCAACGTGGCGGCGATCACCTTCACCAACAAGGCGGCGAAGGAAATGCAGGAGCGCATCGGCAAGATCCTGTCGAAACCGCAGGCCGACCAGTTGCAGATCTCCACCTTCCATTCGCTGGGCGTGCGCATCCTGCGCGAGGAAGCCAAGGCGCTTGGCTACAAGCCGCGTTTCTCGATCTTCGATTCGGCCGACTGTGCCGGCATCATCAGCGAAGTCGCCAAGACCGTGGACAAGGCGACGCTGCGCAACCTGCAGTCGATCATCTCGAACTGGAAGAACGCGCTGGTCTCGCCGGAAGCGGCCCGCCACCTGGCGCGCGACGAGCACGAAAAGCTCGCGGCGCATGCCTTCCTGTCCTACGAGGCGACGCTCAAGGCCTACCAGGCGGTCGATTTCGACGACCTGATCGGCCTGCCGGTGAAGCTGTTCAGCGAGCATCCGGACATTGCCGACAAGTGGCAGAACCGCCTGCGCTACCTGCTGGTCGACGAGTACCAGGACACCAATGCCTGCCAGTACCAGGTGCTCAAGCTGTTGACCGGCGTCCGCCAGCAATTCACCGCGGTCGGCGACGACGACCAGGCGATCTACGGCTGGCGCGGTGCCGATATCGAGAACCTGAAGAAGTTGCCGAACGAGTTTCCGGCCCTCAAGGTGATCAAGCTCGAACAGAATTACCGCTCGACGGTGCGCATCCTGAAGGCAGCCAACAACGTCATTGCAAACAACGAGAAGCTGTTCGACAAAAAGCTCTGGTCGGAGCTTGGGCTCGGCGAGCAGATCAGCGTCACCGCCTGCCGTGACAACGACGCCGAAGCCGAGGGCGTGGTCATGAAACTGCAGGCGCACCGCTTCGAGTACCGCGCCAAGTTCAAGGACTACGCCATCCTCTATCGCTCGAATCACCAGGCGCGCGGCTTCGAGGAATACCTGCGCGACCACCGCATTCCCTATCTGCTGTCGGGCGGCAAGTCCTTCTTCGACAAGGCCGAGATCAAGGACATCACCGCTTATCTGCGCCTGCTCACCAACGAGGACGACGATCCGGCCTTCATCCGCGCCGCGACGACGCCCAAGCGCGGCATCGGTGCGGCGACGCTGCAGGTGCTCGGTACCTACGCCGGCGAACGCCATATCTCGCTGTTCCAGGCCGCCTTCGAAGAGGGCTTCGCGATGCGCGTCCAGGCGCGCCAGCTCGAGCCGCTGCTCGAGTTCTGCCAGTTCATCAACCGTACCCAGGAACGTGCGATACGCGAGCCGGCACACCAGGTGCTGCCCGACCTGATCAAGGCGATCGACTACGAAACCTACCTCTACGACCAGGAAGAGGAACGCACCGCGCAGACGCGCTGGGGCAATGTCTGCGAATTCTGCAACTGGCTCAACCGCAAGGGCGAGCAGGACGGCAAGACGCTGATCGACCTGACCCAGAGCATCGCGCTGATCAACATGCTCGACAAGCAGAACGACGAGGAAGTCGATGCCGTGCAGTTGTCGACCCTGCATGCGTCGAAGGGGCTGGAGTACAAGCATGTCTTCCTGGTCGGCGTCGAGGAAGGCATCCTGCCGCACCGCGAATCGACCGATCCGACCAAGATCGAGGAAGAACGTCGCCTGATGTACGTCGGCATCACCCGTGCCCAGCAGACGCTGAACATTTCCTGGTGCGAGCGGCGCAAGCAGGCGCGCGAGTTCGTGCCCTGCGAGCCGTCGCGCTTCATCGACGAAATGGGGCGCGACGACATCCGCTTTGCCGGCGGCAAAGCCGATACCCCGCCCGACAAGGCAACCGGCAATGCCCGGCTCGATGCGATGAAGGCGATGCTGGCCGGCAAACGCTGATTTTTGCCCTTTTCCAGCGGTCGACCGCTGCAGAACGGCAAAATCCGGACGTAAAAAAGGAGGCCGAAGCCTCCTTTTTTATTGGTCTGAACCGGCTTACTTGGCCTTGCTCATGACGTATTCGACGACGTTCTTGATTTCCTCGTCGGACAGCGTGGCGCCGCCCTTGGCCGGCATGGCGTTCTTGCCGTTGGTGACGCTGTTGGTCAGCGCAGCCTTGCCGGTGGCCAGACGCGGTGCCCAGGCGGCCTTGTCGTCGATCTTCGGTGCGCCGGCTGCGCCGGTGTTGTGGCAGGCGCCACAGATGCTGTTGTAGATCGTCGCGCCATCGCGCGGGCCACTGGCAGCGGCGGCAGCCGCCTTGGCCAGTTCGAACTTGGCGACCGGCTGGATGCGGACATCGGCTTCGTCATTGCCGCCGACGGCATCGGCCGCGGAGCTGGAGTTCTTGACGGTGAGCGGGAAGATGACTGCGATAAGGGCGATGGCAATACCGATCACTGCCCACATGATGCTCGTTGAAGAGTGCTTCTCGGCCATGCTGAATACCTCATTGCGGAAAAATAAAAGTGCGCAATTATAACGGCTTGAGTTCGATTTCCGGGCAAAAAAAACCCCGCCAGCGGCGGGGTTGAAATTCTCGAAAGGGGGGATTTCGAGAGGAGGGGTTCAATGCACAACTGCAGTGTAAATTTTTGCCCTTCCTTCGTCTGTCGTCCTTTCGTAGCCTTGTGTAACCGAATGTGTTCATCGCAATGTCATTTTTGTTGCGGTTTTGGCCGAGATGCCGGCTAGTGCTCGATTCGGCAGATTTCGACGGCACTTTGCGGGATCTGGTAATCCGTTGCCAGTTCCAGTCGCGCCATATCTTCAATGACTTGCCCTTCGCTGACGGCAAAACGGCGGGCGCCGCTAAAGTCCTGCGGAATGCCAGCCCTGTCCTGGGTGATGCGATAGTGAATCTTGACCTGCATTTTGCTGTACTCCAATTATGATTTTTGATCCTGCGCGCGAAGTATAGGCAAAACATGTTGCGCCGCAATATCGGTTTTCCACAGGTTGGAGACAGTGTGTCGTAAGGTGGATCAGCGCTTGGCCGCCGGCTTTTTGCCGCCAGTGGCCGGTCGAGCGCTGCCGCGCCGGCCGCCCTTGGCCGGGCCATCGTCGAAGCCGACCCAGTTGCTCGGTACGCCCTTGCCGGCACGGCCGCCCGGCACCTTGGGCTTTTTCGGCTTTTTGACCAGTTGACCGGCGCCGTTGGTCATCGGTACGCGATGATCCGGCTCGAAGCCGGGTTCTTCGTCGCGACTCAGCGTTTGTTTGGTCAGGGTTTCGATGGCGGCGAGCAGCGGTGCCTCGTCGGCGCAGACCAGCGAGATCGCCTCGCCGCTGGCGCCGGCCCGGCCGGTGCGGCCGATACGGTGGATGTAATCCTCGGCGACGATGGGTAGGTCGAAATTGACCACTTGCGGCAGGTCGTCGATATCGAGGCCGCGCGCCGCGACGTCGGTGGCGACGAGAATCTGCACCTCGCCTGCCTTGAAGCTGTCGAGCGCGCGCTGGCGGCTGGCCTGCGGCTTGTCGCCGTGGATCGCATCGGCCTTGATCTTCTTGGCGAGCAGCGTGGCGACCAGTTCGTCGGCGCCTTTCTTGGTCTTCACGAAGACCAGCACCTGGCCCCATTTGCGGTCTTTCAGCAGGCGCAGGAACAATTCCGGCTTGCGCTTCTTGTCGACCGGTACGACCCACTGCTTGACCGCCTTGACGGTGCTGTTGCGCGGACTGACCTCGATCGACAGCGGATCGCGCAGGCGGCCCTTGGCCAGGCTGCGGATTTCGTCGGAGAAGGTGGCCGAGAAGAGCAGGGTCTGGCGCTGTTTCGGCAGCGCGGCGAACACGGTGGACAGCTCCTGGGCGAAGCCGAGGTCGAGCATGCGGTCGGCCTCGTCGAGGACCAGGGTCTGCACCTGCTTGAACTTGATGGCGTTCTGGCGGAACAGGTCGAGCAGGCGGCCGGGCGTCGCGACCAGCACATCGACGCCGCGGCGCAGGCGCATCATCTGCGGATTGATGCTGACACCGCCGTAGGCCGCGTAGGTGCTGACCGGCAGATGCTCGCCATACTGGCGGAAGCTGGCATGCACCTGCTCGGCCAGCTCGCGGGTCGGCACCAGGACGAGGGCGCGGATCGAGTTGCTGGCGACCTTTTCTTCGGCCTCGCTCAGGCGCTGCAGGATGGGCAGCGCGAAGCCGGCCGTCTTGCCGGTACCGGTCTGCGCCGCCGCCATCAGGTCGCGGCCGGCGAGCACGGCGGGAATGGCTTTTTCCTGCACCGGGGTCGGCGTCTTGTAGCCGAGCGTTTCGAGGGCCTGCAGGAGCGGGGCGGCGAGGCCCAGGGAAGCGAAGGTCATGGCGGTGGCCGAAGGGGGAAAGGCGGGAGTTTACCTGCTTCCGCCGCCGTCGGCTTCAGGCAGACTCAATCGGCGAGTTCGATTTCCCCGCTGACCGTCGTGCTGACCTGGCTTTCACCGGCTTCGATCGGGGTCGGTGCCATGGCGCTGGCCATTTCCATCCTGGCGGCGCGCAGCATCGGCATCGGTTGTGCGAAGCCGCTCTGCTGGATCGACAGGCGCTTGATGCGGTAACTCTTGCCGAGCGTCTCGGCAATCACGGCGGCCTTGGCTTCAAAGGCGCGGATGGCATCGCGCGTCACGCCGGCTTCGACTTCCTTGCGCGTTGCCGGCGATGGCATCTGGCTGACATTGCCGAGCGCCAGCTTCATTTGCTGCAGGCGCGCGAGCAGTTCCGAGATGGCGGCGCTGTCCTTCGATTCGAGCAGCAGATCGGCGCGCATGCGCCAGCCTTCGATGCGGCGGCCATTGCCGTAGATCGGGTAAGTGTTCTGGTTGCCGCTCTTGACGGTGACGCCGCTTGTTTTCTTGATCACTTGCAAGGCCTCGCCAAGGTCGCGATTGACCTGACGCGCGACCTCGGCCGGATTGCCGGCATTGGCTTCGGCATACACCTGGGCCTGGATCAGGTCATTGGCGGCCGGGCGGCTGGCTTCGGCAGAAAGCTCGATCAAGGTGCCGGCGGTGGCAAGCGGCAGGTTGCCGGCGAGCAGGGCAACAAGGGCGAAATGGCGGAAGGACATGGTGTTTCTCCTGGTCAGCGGGTGCGTGCATTATCCGCGTCGGCACGCCGGCTGTGGCCGGCCGAATGTTAAGATTTGTTGCATGAACGAACTTGAAATCCTCGCCGAGCGACTCGGCACAAGCCTGCTGGCGCGCGGCGAGTGGCTGACCGCAGCCGAGTCCTGTACCGGTGGCTGGCTGGCCCAGTCGGTGACGGCAATTGCCGGCAGTTCCGGCTGGTTCGAACGCGGTTTCGTGACTTATTCGAATGCCGCCAAGGTCGACATGCTGGGCGTGCCGGAAACGACGCTGGCGCGCCAGGGGGCCGTCTCGGAAGCAACGGCACGCGCCATGGCGCAGGGCGCGCTGGCGCACAGCCGGGCCGACTGGGCGGTGGCGATCACCGGCATCGCCGGGCCGGGCGGCGGCACGCCGGAAAAGCCGGTCGGTACCGTCTGTTTTGCCTGGGCCGGCAAGGACGGCGGCTGTACCGCGCAAACCTGCCACTTTGTCGGCGAACGGGCGGTGGTGCGTGAGCAGGCAGTGCGGCATGCCCTGCTTGGCCTGCAATCGTGTCTGGATGCCGCGATCAGCGTGGCTTGAGTCGGCGGCAAAGCGCCGCACCTGCTAAAAAAAACCTTACAATCTGGGGCGGGAGATAACGATGCGTTACATTGAACTGGAGGCGGGGCGAGCCGAGCAGGCTCTTGACGCGTGGCAGGCTGAAATGCCGTTGGCCGGGGTTCTCGTATTGCTGGCCGAAGCCGACAAGGACAAATTGCCTTTGTTGCAGTCGGCCTGCCGTAGCCGTGGCATCGAGCTGGCGGGCGCGATTTTCCCGGCCTTGATCGTCGATCAGCAATTTGTCGGCACTGGCGCCTGGTTGCTGCCTTTTCCGGTCATGCCGCCGGTTTTCCTCCTGCCTGAATTGAATACCGGGGATCAACCGGCACTGGCCCGGATGGTCGCGGCGGTGCGCACCGGTTTGCAAGAGTTGCCGGCCGACTCGGCCAAGCCGACGCTGTTCCTGCTGTTCGACAGCATGCTGCCGAATGTCGCCAGCCTGCTCGACGATCTCTACCTCGACATTGCGAATCGTGTCGATTACGCTGGCGTCAATGCCGGCAGCGAAACCTTCCAGCCCATGCCCTGTCTGTTCGATGCCGAGCAGGTCGTCGGCAACGGTGTGCTGGGTCTGTTGTTGTCCGGTAATGCACGCACGGTGCTCGAACATGGTTTTCGTTCGCCGGAAAAGGCGATGAGCGCGACGTCGACCGCTGGCAACCGGATCGCGATGATCGACTGGCGCCCGGCTTTCGCCGTTTATCAGGAAATCATCAAGGCCAACTATGGCATCGAGCTGACTCGCGCCAATTTCTACCAATACGCGGTGCATTTCCCGTTTGGCATTCTCTGCGCCAATGGCGAAGTGGTCGTGCGCATTCCCGTTGCCGTGGCTGAAGACGATGCGCTGTTCTGCGTCGGCGAGGTTCCGGAAAATGCCATGCTGGTCCTGCTCAAGGCCCCGTCTGCTGGCGAAAATGACTGCATCCGGCGACTGGCCGGGAAACTGCACGCCGGAAATGGCGGCATCGAAAATGCGTCCCTGCTGACCTTCTACTGCGCCGGCCGGCGCATGCACCTGGGTGAAACGGCGCCGAGCGAGCTGGCTGAGTTGTACGCCGACAGCCGGGCTGCAACGATGGCCGGTGCGCTTTCGCTGGGCGAAATCGGCAGTACCGTGCGGCGTGGCTATCCGCTGTTCCACAATGCGACGCTGGTCAGCATGCCCTGGCGGCCGGCATGAACCGCGAACAGATACTCAACATTCTCTATGATCTGTCGCTGGCGATCGGCAGCGAGATTCATCTTGATGCCCTGCTCAAGCGGACCTTGCAGCGCCTGCTCTTTCATACCTCCTTTCCGGCCGGTGTCGTGCTGGTCGATCAGGACAGTACTGAATTCGGGATGGCGGCGACGCTTGCTGCTGCCGTCGGCGACCATGTTCTGGCCGAGCGTTGCGGCAGCCGCTTCAACCTGCCTGACGGCCTGCTCGGCGGCAAGGTCGAGATGCTGGCCGATGCGGCGCTACTCGACGTCCTGTCGCTCGATCAGCGTTATGGCCATTGCCTGCGCCTGCCGGTCGACACGCGGATTTCGATACTTTTGCTCTCGCCCGAGGCATTTGTCAGCGTTCTGCCGCTGACCCGGATCTTTCAGCCGGTGCTCGCCAATCTGGCGCGCGCGATCACCCTGTGCCGCAATAACGAGCGCCTGACCGTGGCGCTGGCGGCAGACCGCGACGACGCCCGTGCCGAACTGGCCGTGGCTCTGGCGCAAAGCGAGCGCGAGCGGGCCTTTCTCGACAGCCTTTACGAAGCGATCCCCGATCTGGTCTGGGTCAAGGATCCGAATGGCGTTTATCTGTCGTGCAATCCGACCTTCTCGCGACTTTACAACGCCAGCGCGCACGAGATCGTCGGACGTCGGGATATCGATTTCGTCAGCCAGGAGCTCGCCGATTTTTTCCGGGAAAATGATCGTGCGGCGGCGGCTGCCGGCGTTCCGACGATCAACGAAGAGTGGCTGACTTTTGCTGATAACGGCTATCGCGGCCTGTTTGAAACGATCAAGACACCGATGCGTGGCGATGATGGCCACCTGATCGGGATTCTCGGCATCTCCCGCGAAATCACCGAGCGGCGACGGATCGAGGAGGCCTTGCGCAACAGCGAGGCGGAACTGGCGCGGCACCACCAGCAACTGGAAAGCCAGGTTGCCGAACGCACGCGCGATCTGGCTGCGGCCAATGCCCGCCTGGAGCAGACGCAGTTCGCGATGGACCGCGTCGGCATCGGCATTCACTGGGTCGACTGTGCGACCGGGCATCTGCTCTATGTCAATCAGGCGGCGGCCGACATGCTGGGTTACAGCCGCGCCGAAATGCAGACGCTCAATGTGGCGGACATCGATCCCGCTTTCCCTGTCAAGGGGTTCGCCGAAGCAACGGCACGAATGCAGTTGCAGGAGATGAACAGCTTCGATACCGAGAACCGGCATCGCGACGGTCGCCTGATCCCGGTCAATATCACTCTGCACTACCATGCTGCGACTGAGGTCGAGCCGGCCTGTTTCATTTCCTTCGTGCGTGACATCAGCGAGCTGAAGAAGGCCGAGCAGCATCTGCTGCTTGCCAAGGAAGCCGCCGAGGCAGCAACGCGGGCGAAGAGCGTTTTCCTGGCCAACATGAGCCACGAGATCCGGACGCCGATGAATGCCATCCTTGGCACCGTGCATCTGCTGCGCCGGGCCGGACTGAGCGAGGAGCAAGCCGGCCAGATGGGGCGGATCGAAAGCGCCAGCCAGCATCTGCTCTCGGTGATCGATGACATTCTCGACCTGTCCAAGATCGAGGCCGGCAAGCTGGAGCTGGAAGAGGTTCCGCTCGTGCCGGCAAGCATCATGCGCGAGGTGGCCCAGATGCTGGCCGAGCGCGCCCGTTCGGCCGGGCTGAGCGTGCGGGTCGAAGGCGATGCCCTGCCGGCCGGTTTGCTCGGCGATGCGACGCGGCTCAAGCAGGCGCTGATCAACTACGCCAACAATGCGATCAAGTTCACCGAACAGGGTTCGATCTGTCTGCGCGGGCGCGTGCTGGAAGACTCTCCTGACAGCGTGCTGCTGCGTTTCGAGGTCGAGGACACCGGCATCGGCATCGCGCCGGCGGCGCTGGGACGACTGTTCAATCCGTTCGCGCAGGCCGATGCCTCAACCACCCGCAAATATGGCGGCACCGGGCTCGGCTTGGCGATCACCAAGCATATTGCCGAACTGATGGGCGGCGAGACCGGCGCGGTCAGCACGCCGGGGCGGGGCAGTGTGTTCTGGATCTCCGCCCGTCTGAAGCGGCAGGCCGTGGTGACCGCCGTGCCCGAGACAATCCGGGAAGGCGATGCCGAAGCGGTGCTGCTCAGGGACTTCGCCGGCAGCCATATCCTGCTGGTCGAGGATGATCCGATCAATCGCGAGGTGGCGATCATGCTGCTCGAGGATGTCGGCCTGCTCATCGATATTGCCGAAGACGGCATTGCGGCGATCGAGCAACTCGAGCGGCATGCCTATGACCTGATCCTGATGGACATGCAGATGCCGCGTCTGGATGGTCTGGGCGCCACGGCCCGCATCCGGCAGATGGCTTGCGGCCAGTCGGTGCCGATTCTGGCGATGACTGCCAACGTTTTTGCCGAGGACAAGGAGAATTGCCTGGCCGCCGGCATGAATGACTTTGTCAGCAAGCCGGTCGATCCGGCCGTGCTCTACCAGACGCTGCTGCACTGGCTGCGACACGCGCGTCAGGCCACCGGCAAGGGCTGAGCGGCGGCTATCGGTCGACCTCTGGAAAAGGGCAAAAATGCCCTTTTTTTACAGTCGACCGTCTAGCCTGGCAGCGGCTCGAACAATGCTGCCAGGTCGTCGGTGCCGAACTTGACGTCCACGCGGTGGTCGTCGGAGAGGATGCCGGCCGCGAGTTCGGCCTTGCGTTCCTGCAGGGCGAGAATCTTTTCCTCGATGCTGCCGCCGACAATCAGTTTGTAGACGAAGACCGGCTTGTCCTGGCCGAGGCGGTGCGCCCGGTCGGTGGCCTGGTTTTCGACCGCCGGATTCCACCACGGATCGTAGTGGATGACGGTGTCGGCGGCGGTCAGGTTGAGACCGACGCCGCCTGCCTTCAGGCTGATCAGGAAGACCGGTACTTCGCCCTCCTGGAAGCGGCGGATTGGCGCCTCGCGGTCGTCGGTGCTGCCGGTGAGCAGCGCGTAGGGAATGCCGATCGCGTTCAGTTCGTCCTCGATCAGCGCCAGCATGCTGGTGAATTGCGAGAAGACGAGAATCTTGCGGCCCTCATCGACCAGCTCCGGCAGCATCGCCATCAGCAGGTCGAGCTTGGCTCTTTCCCTGACCTTGGTGGCCGCCGTCGCCTTGACCAGGCGCGGATCGCAGCAGACCTGGCGCAGCTTGAGCAGCGCATCGAGAATGACGATCTGGCTGCGCGCAAAGCCGCGCTGGGCGATTTCGTCGCGCACCTTGGCATCCATCGCGGCGCGTACGGTTTCGTAGAGGTCGCGCTGGCTGCCTTCGAGCTCGACCGAGCGGATGATGATGGTCTTGGGCGGCAGTTCCTGCGCCACGTCTTCCTTCTTGCGGCGCAGGATGAAGGGGCGGATGCGGCGGGCGAGCAGGGCGCGGCGCTGGGTGTCGCCGAGTTTTTCGATCGGCGTGCGCCAGTGCTTGGTGAATTGCTTGCTGGTGCCCAGGAAGCCGGGCAGCAGGAAGTCGAACTGGCTCCACAACTCGCCGAGGTGGTTTTCCAGCGGCGTACCGGTCAGGCACAGGCGATGCCGCGCATCGATCTTGCGAACCGCTTCGGCGCTCTGGCTTTGGGCATTCTTGACCGTCTGCGCCTCGTCGAGGATGAGCAGATGGTAGCTGTGCTGCATCAGCACGTCGGCATCGCGCCAGAGCAGCGGATAAGTGGTCATCACGACATCGTGTTCGGCGATTTCGCCGAAGCGGCTCTTGCGTTCCGGGCCGTGCAGCGACAGCACCTTGAGGGCCGGGGCGAAGCGAGCCGCCTCGTTCTTCCAGTTGAAGATCAGCGAGGTCGGCAGGACGATCAGAGCCGGCTTGTCGAGGCGGCCGGCTTCCTTTTCGAGCAGAAGATGGGCCAGCGTCTGGGCCGTCTTGCCGAGGCCCATGTCGTCGGCGAGGATGCCGGACAGGTTCTGCTGGCGCAGGAACTGCAGCCAGGCAAGACCTTCCTTCTGGTAAGGACGCAATTCGAGGCCGAGACCGGCCGGCGGCTCGATATCGACGATGCCCTGCGCCAGGCGCAGCTTGTCGGCAAGCGCCAGAATGTCGCCCTGGCCCTTGAACTGCCAGCGGCTGATGTCGTTGAGTTCGGCCAGGCGCGGTGCGTCGAAGCGTGACAGGCGCAGCGTGTTGCCGCCGCTGAAACCGTCGAACAGGTCGATCAGCGTTGCGGCGAGCGGCTTGATGCGCCCGGCCGGGACGCGCAGGCGCTTGCCGTTGGCGGTTTGCAGTTCGACCGGCTCGTCGTCGGGGATGAAGGTCAGCTGCAGGGCTTCCAGCCAGCGCGCGTCGCGCCGGAAGAGGCCGGCCAGCAGCGGCGCCAGCGGCAGGCGCTGGCCTTCGACGATGATGCCCATGTCGAGGTTGAACCAGCCGTTGTCGGCCTCGACGAGGTCGGCTTCCCAGCCGTCGACATCGAGCACGTGGTGGCGGAAATCCTCGGGGAATTCGATCTGCCAGCCGGCGGTCTTGAGGCGTTCGCAGCCGTCCTGCATGAAGCTCGACCAGTAGCCTTCTTCGGCCAGGCCATAGATGCCCTGCGGCGGGCTGCCGAAGGTGGATAGCGTGTGGCCGGGAATCTTCTCCAGGCCGCTGCCGGAAAGCACCTTGAGTGCGGCAGCTTCGGCTTCCGGGCGGCGTTTCAGGCGCACCGTCTCGCCTTCGGGCAGGGTGATGAATTCGTGGCGCTCATCCGGCCGAATGTCGGCATCGGCGTAGCGGAAGACGACGCGGGCGATGTCGAACGGGCCGCCGTTGAAATTCTGCGGATAGCCGCGCCAGGCGCGGTTGCCGTGCGTATGCAGGGTGTCGAGCTGGAGGATGGCCTGCAGCGGCGCGTCGATCAGGCGCAGGCGGGCGCTGGCATCTTCGGCCGGCGGCGGCAGTTCCGGCGCCAGTTCGCACAGGGCTTCGGCGACCAGCGCCGCTTCCTTGGCGGAGAGCGGCGGCAGGCTGAACAGGCGGCTGACCACCGACGGATTGCCGGTGACTTCGAGCGGGCCGGTTTCGCCGGCGTTGAAATCGAGATACCAGGGCGGGTCGACCGTCACGACCATGTCGGCCGTCGGTTCCGGCTTGAGGAAGGGGCGCTGGAAGCCGGCGGTGTCGATCTGCCAGCCGATGCCGGCCGGGCGTACCGGGCCGGCGTGCAGCGGCAGGCTGAGGTCGTCGCCGGAATACAGGCGATGGCTGGCGGCGATGCGTTGCAGTGCTTCGGCGCCGTGTTTCGGGCCGAGGGCGAAGGCGCGCAGGCCGCTTTCGTGGCCGCGATCGGCCCACAGCAGGCGCAGGATGACCAGGTCTTCCTCGTTGACGAATTGCGGCGGCGTGACCAGGGCGCGGTCGATCTTCCACCATTCCTCGGCGTTTTCCGGGTACTTGCCCTTGCGGATCTCGACGCCGAAATGGCGCTGGTCGGCGGTCCATTTCAGGATGTAGAACAGTTGCTGCCGGGCGCCGCTCGGCCTGGCTTTCTTCTTGGCGACGGCGACCGAGGCGCGGCGCAGGTCTTCGACCCAGGAGAGGACGCCGGGGCTGACCCGTTCGACCGGGTTGCGCTCTTCGATGGTCTTCAGCAGGATGGCCGCGACGTGCTTGCAATCGACACCGGCGGCGCAGGTGCAGCCGCTGATCAGCGACACGTTGCCATCCTTGTGCTGCACGATGCGGGCGATCGAGGTGTAGGGCTTGCGTGCCGAGCCGGGGACGATGGCGCGGACGCGCTCGCTTTCGATGTCCAGGTCCTGGACCAGATCAACGTAGGAGCGGGCCTTGGCGAGTTCGTCTTCGCCCAGCCAGTCGATCAGGTCGTCTTCGGTGAAGTTGTCCAGGGTGGTGGCGGTCATTCCGGTTCAGTGAAAAAGCGCGGCGGCGAGACAGGCAAGCAGCAGGGCGATGATCGCCAGCCAGCGGTTCTGCTGGCGCTGGACGGCAATCAGTTGTTCGAGTTGCGGCTGCAGGTCGGCCTGGTGGGGCTGGCTGAGCGCCTGATGCACGAGCCGCGGCAGTTGCGGAATGCTGCGCGCCAGATAAGGCGCTTCCTGCTTGAAGGTCTTGACCAGGCCGCGCCAGCCGATTTGCTCGCTCATCCAGCGTTCGAGGAAGGGCTTGGCGGTTTTCCAGAGGTCGAGTTCGGGGTCGAGCTGGCGGCCGAGGCCTTCGATGTTGAGCAGGGTTTTCTGCAGCATCACCAGTTGCGGCTGGATCTCGACATTGAAGCGGCGCGAGGTCTGGAACAGCCGGAGCAGGATTTTCCCGAAGGAAATGTCCTTGAGCGGCCGATCGAAGATCGGTTCGCAGACGGCGCGGATGGCGGCCTCGAACTCGTCGACGCGGGTTTCCTTGGGCGCCCAGCCCGATTCGATGTGCGCTTCGGCAACGCGCTTGTAGTCGCGGCGGAAGAAGGCGAGGAAGTTCTGGGCGAGGTAATTCTTGTCGCTATCGGTCAACGTGCCGACGATGCCGAAATCCAGCGCGATGTAGCGGCCGTCGGCATGCACGAAGATGTTGCCGGGATGCATGTCGGCATGGAAGAAGCCGTCGCGGAAAACCTGCGTGAAGAAAATCTCGACGCCGGCGGCGGAGAGTTTCGACAGGTCGATGCCGTCGGCGCGCAGCTTGTCGATCTGCGAGATCGGCGTGCCGTGCATGCGCTCCATGACCATCACGGTCGAGGTGCACCAGTCCCAGTGCACTTCCGGCACGATCAGCAGTTGGGAGTCGACGAAATTGCGGCGCAATTGCGAAGCGTTGGCCGCTTCGCGCATCAGGTCGAGCTCGTCGCGCAGGTACTTGGCGAATTCGGCGACCACTTCGCGCGGCTTCAGGCGCTTGCCGTCGGCCCACAGCGTTTCGAGGAGCAGCGCGAAATTGTCCATCAGCGCCAGGTCGTGCTCGATCACCGACAGCATATTGGGGCGCAGGATCTTGACGGCAACTTCGTGTCCGCCATCCTCGTCCTTCAGTTTGGCGAAATGCACCTGGGCAATCGAGGCCGAGGCGACCGGCACCGGGTCGAATTCGGCAAATACCTCGCTGGCCGGTCGACCGTAGGCTTTTTCGATTTCTGCCAGAGCCAGTGCGGAGTCGAAAGGCGGTACGCGATCCTGCAGGCGGGCCAGTTCGTCGGCGATGTCGGCCGGCATCAGGTCGCGCCGGGTGGACAGCACCTGGCCGAACTTGACGAAAATCGGGCCGAGCGCTTCGAGGGCCAGGCGCAGACGGACGGCACGCGGAGCCGACAGGTCGCGCCAGAACTGCAGGGCGTTGGCGAGGCGGACCAGGCGACCGCTCGGCTCATGTTCGAGCACCATCTCGTCCAGGCCGAAACGGCTGGCCACGGAGGCGATCTTGAGCAGGCGGAGGAGACGCATGGCGGCAGTCGATGCCGGGCGGGCCGGGCAGTTGGGTCAAACGAGCATGTTAACACGTGCCCGCCGGTTGTGGCCCCGTGTTTTGTGCTTTTGCCGACTGCCCCGGCCTTGCTTTCGCGAGCTTGCAAGGTTCTTGATGCCAGACGGGCATCTTGCGATAAACTCGTCAGACAGGCACGCAAGCCGTGCGTCCTGTTTGTTGAAAGTTGCCCTGGCCTGCGCTCATGAACGAATCAAAAAATCCTTCCGAAATCGCCCGGGAAGCGCTCAGGTGTCTGGCGGTACGGCATATGGCGCCGACCCCGGCCAATTTTCAGGCCTGTTACAACGAAATTGCCAATCTGCCGAATGTGGCGCCATTTCCTGATCAGCAATTGCGTCAGCTGGCGATCGAGCTGAAGGCGCGCAACGAGGCGCAGGAGAAGGCGCTGAGCGAGCTTGATGCAGCCATCGGCCGGCGCACCTGGAGTGGTGTGCAGGAAGCCTTTCTCGGCTTTGTCGCGGCCGGCGAAAAAAGCAATTCCCTGGCGCTTGCCCCGCCGGTCTTGCCGGCCGAACTGGCGGCCAAGCTGGCGCGCTTTGTCGAGTGCATCCTGCCGGCGCTGGGCGATGAAAACGAGCGGGTCACGGCGACTGCCGCCGACTTTCTGCTGGCCTTGCGGCAGCCGGCGGTTGAAATTCCCGTGGTCCAGGGCAAGTTGGCCCTGATGACGCACCAGGTGCTGTTTGCGGCCGAGGAACAGGTCGAAATCAAGGAATCCCTGCTCAACCTGCTGCACCTGATCATCGAAAACATCGGTGAGTTGAGCCTTGACGATCGCTGGCTCAAGGGACAGATCGACGGTCTGCTGGTTGCCGTTGCGCCACCGCTGACACTGCGTCATCTGGATGAGATGGAGCGACGCCTGCGTGACGTGCTGGTCAGGCAGCACGAGGCCAAGACCCGTTCGATCGAGGTGCAGGAAGAAATGCGCCAGATGCTGGCGGCCTTCATCGAGCGCCTGTCGACGATGAATGCGTCGAGCGAGTCCTTCCAGGGCAAGATCGAGGAAAGCGCCCGCCAGATCGAGAAGGTCGAGCGCATCGAGGAGCTGGCGCCGCTGCTCAAGGATGTCATCGTCGCGACCCGCTCGATGGCCGAAGAATCGGCGCGCTCGCGCGAGCAATTACGCTGCCTGCAGGACAAGGTGCTGAGTACCGAAGCCGAACTCGCCCACCTGCATCGCGAGCTTGATAGCGCCAGTGCGCTGGCCCGCCACGATCCGCTGACCGATGCGCTCAACCGCAAGGGGTTGGACGAGGCGCTGGCGCGCGAGATCGCCAGCATGCAGCGCAAGGAAACGCCGCTCTCGGTCTGTCTGCTCGACATCGATAATTTCAAGAAGCTCAACGACCGGCTCGGGCATGAGGCGGGTGATAACGCGCTGGTCCATCTCGCCAATGTTGCCCGGCGTTGCATGCGCCCGACCGATACGCTGGCCCGTTACGGCGGCGAGGAATTCATCATCCTGATGCCGGATACCCTGCTCGAGCAGGGCATCGAGGCGATGGTGCGCCTGCAGCGCGAGCTGACCCGCGCCTTTTTCCTGTCCGGCAAGGACAAGGTGCTGATCACCTTCAGCGCCGGCGTTGCCCAGTTGCAGCCGAACGAGTCCGGTGCCGATGCGATCAAGCGCGCCGACCAGGCAATGTATCTCGCCAAGCGCGCCGGCAAGAACCGCGTCATGGGCGATTGAGTCGTCCGCAAATTCGTCCGCAAACCGGCATGTCCCTGGCGCAAGGTTTTCCTCCTGTGGTCGCGGCCGATGCCCGTCTGCTGATTCTCGGCAGCATGCCGGGCCAGGCTTCGTTGCTTGCCAATCAGTACTACGCGCATGAGCGCAACGCCTTCTGGCGCATCATGGGCGATCTGTTCGGGGCCGGCCCGGAGTTGCCCTACGCGCAGCGCCTGGAAAAACTGCAGGCCACTGGCGTCTCCTTGTGGGACGTAATGGCCGCCTGTGAACGCCCGGGCAGCCTGGATGCGGATATTGTCGCCGCGAGTGTGCAGGCCAATGATTTTGCCGCTTTCTTGGCGGTCAACCGCTGCATAAGGCACATTTTCTTCAACGGTGCCGCGGCCGAGACAGCCTTTCGCCGGCTGGTGCTGCCGACGCTGGCCGATGGCGGTCTGGTTTTGCAGCGTTTGCCGTCGACCAGTCCGGCGCATGCCGCGCTCGCTTATGACAAGAAGCTGGCGACCTGGTCGCAGATCATCAGCCAGGCCAATATCTAGCCGCGGGCAGCGTATAATCGCCGTTTTGGATTTTTAGCTGCAAATCAATGGCCCACGACGTCAAATCCCGGCTGACCGCCCTGTTGCAACAGGCGCTGGACAGCGTTGCCCCGAGCGCAACCGATACTCCCATTCAACTTGAACGCCCGCGCGACCCGACGCACGGCGACTTCGCGACCAATCTGGCGATGCAGCTGGCCAAGGCGCTGAAGAAGAATCCGCGCGAAATTGCGCAGCAACTGGTCAATGAGCTGCCGGTCTCGGCACTGGTGACCAAGGCCGAAGTGGCCGGCGCCGGTTTCATCAATTTCACGCTCGACGCCGGCGCCAAGACCAGCGCCGTCAGGCAGGTGCTGATCGAAGGCGAAAATTACGGCCGCTCGACCCAGGGCGGCTGGCAAAAGGTGCAGGTCGAGTTCGTCTCCGCCAATCCGACCGGTCCGCTGCACGTCGGCCATGGCCGCGGCGCCGCCTACGGTGCTTCGCTGTCCAGTCTGCTGACCTTCGCCGGCTGGGATGTGACGCGCGAGTATTACGTCAATGACGCCGGCCGCCAGATGGATATCCTCGGCCTGTCGACCTGGCTGCGCTATCTCGAACAGCACGGCGTTTCCGTCCAGTTCCCGCCCAACGGTTATCAGGGCGACTACGTGCGCGGCATGGCCGAGCAACTGACGCATGCCCACGGCGACAAGTTCGTGCGCAGCGCAGAAGCCGTTGTCGCCGGTACGCCGGGGCAGCCGGAAGCCGGTCGTGCCGATGACGAGGCCAAGAAGCAGCGCGAAACGCAGCTCGATGCCCTGATCGCCAACGCCAAGGAACTGCTCGGCCCGGACTGGGATTACGTGCACCAGCACGCACTCAACGAACAACTCGCCGGTTGCCGCGACGACCTCAAGGAATTCGGCGTCGAATTCGAAGTCTGGTATTCCGAAAAAGCCTTGTACGACACCGGCCTGGTCGCACGCTGTGTCGACCTGCTCGAACAGAAGGGCCATCTTTACGTGCAGAACGGCGCCCGCTGGTTCCGTTCGACCACCTTCGGCGACGAGAAGGATCGTGTCGTGCAGCGCGAGAACGGTCTCTACACCTACTTCGCCTCCGACATCGCCTATCACCTGAACAAGTTCGAGCGCGGTTTCGACAAGGTCATCAACATCTGGGGCGCCGACCACCACGGCTACATCCCGCGTGTCACCGGTGCGATCAAGGCGCTCGATCTCGATCCCGACAAGCTGCAGGTTGCCCTGGTCCAGTTCGCGGTGCTCTACCGCAACGGCCAGAAGGCGTCGATGTCGACGCGTTCGGGCGAGTTCGTGACGCTGCGCGAACTGCGCAACGAAGTCGGCAACGATGCCTGCCGTTTCTTCTACGCGCTGCGCAAGTCCGACCAGCACCTCGATTTCGACCTCGATCTGGCGAAGAGCCAGACCAACGAAAACCCGGTCTATTACATCCAGTACGCCCACGCCCGCGTCTGCTCGGTGATCAACCAGTGGCTCGACAGCCATGCCGGCGACCCGGCCACGCTGGCCGAAGCCAACCTGGCGCTGCTGGTCAATCCGCGCGAACTGGCGATTGCCAACAAGCTGGTCGAGTTCAAGGATGTCATCGCCAACGCCGCCCGCGATCTGGCGCCGCACCTGATCGCCTTCTACCTGAAGGATCTGGCCGGCGAATTCCACGGCTGGTACAACGCCGAACGCATGCTGGTCGATGATGCCGCCCTGCGCGATGCCCGCGTCGCGCTGGCGACGGCGGTCCGTCAGGTGATCCGCAACGGTCTGGCCATTCTGGGTGTGAGCTGCCCGGAATCGATGTAAGGAAAAACATGAGTCGCGATATGAAATCCCGCCGCAACCAGCCGGCCAAGAAGAAATCCGGCGGCGGTACGCTGGTCGGCATGTTCATCGGCCTGGTGCTCGGGGTGGCTGTTGCGGCCGGGGTGGTCTGGTACATGAACAAGTCGCCGCTGCCCTTTGCCAACAAGGGGCCGGCGCCGACCAGGCCGGAGCCGGTTGCCGCCGCCGGCAAGCCGGTCGAGCCGATGGCCTTGCCCGGCAAGCCGGGTGATCCGATTCCGGAAAAACGCTTCCAGTTCTACGACATCCTGCCCGGCAAGGCCGACGCCGTGCCGGACAAGGCCGCCAAGCCGGAGGCGAAGAAGGAAGAGCCCAAGAAGGACGAAGCGAAGAAGGAAGAGTCGAAGGAGAGCAAGACGCCGCTCTTCCTGCAGGCCGGTTCCTTCAGCACGGCACAGGATGCTGACAACCAAAAGGCGAAGCTCGCGTTTATGGGGGTGGAGGCTGTCATCCAGCAGGTGATGATCCAGGACAAGACCCTGTATCGCGTCCGGGTTGGCCCCTATACGAAGATCGATGAATTGAACAAAACCCGCGCCGATCTTGCCAAAGCTGGCATCGACGCCCAACTTGCCAAAAACAAGGAGTAACGCATGAGTCTTGCCCGCCGCAGTTTCGTTGCCGCCATTTTTGCCTTTGGTACGGCGTTGACCGTCGCCAGCTCTGCCTTTGCGCAGACCGCCGGCAGCGATTACACGCCCATCGTCCCGGCCCAGCCGACGGAGAATTCTGCCAAGATCGAAGTGCTCGAGTTCTTCAGCTACGGTTGCCCGCACTGTGCCGATTTCAATCCGCTGCTGGCCGCCTGGGTGGCCAGGCAGCCGGGCGATGTGGTCGTCAAGAAGGTGCCGGTCAGCTTTGGGCGTGCTGCCTGGGCGAATGTTGCCAAGCTCTTCTACGCGCTGGAAATCACCGGTGACCAGGCGCGCCTCGAAGCCGACATCTTCAAGGCCATTCACCAGGAGCGCGTCAGTCTGTTCGACGACAAGGTGATGCTCGAGTGGGTGGTCAAGAAGGGCGTCGATCAGAAGAAGTTCAGCGAGGCCTACGCTTCCTTCGGCGTCATGAGCAAGCTCAAGCGCGCCGAGCAGATGACCCAGTCGTACAAGATCAGCGGTGTCCCGACCCTGGTCATCGAAGGCAAGTATCAGGTCGGCGGACGTGACTTCAATGAAGCCCTGGCGATTGCCGACAAGTTGGTGGTCAAGGCGCGTGCCGAGAAGTCCGGCAAGAAATAATTGTCCCTGAAAGTCTTCATCACGGGCGCCTCGTCGGGTATCGGCGAGGCGCTTGCCGTTTACTACGCCGCACAAGGCGCCACGCTCGGTCTCGCGGCCCGGCGTGGCGATAGCCTGGCGGCGCTCAACGCCCGTCTTGGCGGCCGGCATGCCTGCTATCCGCTCGATGTGGCCGACGCGCCCGCCCTGCATGCGGCGGCTGCCGATTTCCTGCAGCGTTTCGGTGCGCCCGACATCGTGATCGCCAGCGCCGGCGTCTCGGCCGGCACGCTGAGCGAATGCGAAGAAGACCTCGCGGTGTTCAGGCGGGTCATGGACATCAATGTTTTCGGCATGGCGGCGACCTTCGCGCCCTTCATCCCGGCCATCAAGGCGGCCGGAAGTGGGGCGCGCCTGGTCGGCATTGCCTCGGTCGCCGGCATTCGCGGCCTGCCGGGGGCGGAAGCCTATTCGGCCTCGAAGGCGGCGGCGATCGCCTATCTCGAAAGCCTGCGCCTGGAAATGCGGCCCTACGGCATCAAGGTGGTGACCATTGCGCCCGGCTACATCGCGACGCCGATGACAGCGGTCAACCCCTACAAAATGCCTTTTTTGCTGCCGGCGGCACAGGCGGCCGAGCGTTTCGCGGCAGCCATCGCGCGCGGCACGACTTACACGGTGATTCCCTGGCAGATGGGTGTTGTCGCCAAAGTGCTGCGCCTGTTGCCCAACTGGCTGTATGACCGACTGTTCACAAGCGCGCCGAGAAAGCCGCGCAGCTTGTTAAAATAGCCCGATGTTCGAACTCAAGATCAATGGCGAAAGCCGCCAGTTTCCCGCCCCGCTGAGCGTGGCCGGCCTTGTCGAGGCGCTCGGCTACGCCGGCAAGCGCATCGCCATCGAGCGCAACGGCGAAATCGTCCCGAAAAGCCAGCACGCGACGACCTCCCTGGTGGCCGGCGACCAGCTCGAAATCGTCGTTGCCGTCGGTGGCGGCTGAGGCGAGGACCGAGCGGTGAGCTGTTAGGATCGAGTAATCGCGCCGCAGACCAACCGCTTGACCAATCACTAGCAGCTAATCGCTAATAACTGGATCCTAAAAAAATGCACCAACTGACTATTGCCGGTAAGACCTACCGTTCCCGCTTGCTGGTCGGCACCGGCAAGTACAAGGATTTTGCCGAAACCCGCGCCGCGCTCGATGCTTCCGGCGCCGAGATCGTCACCGTCGCGGTGCGCCGCGTCAATATCGGCCAGGACGCCGGCCAGCCGAATCTGCTCGATGCCGTGCCGCCGTCGCAATTCACCATCCTGCCCAACACCGCCGGCTGCTACACGGCCGACGACGCGGTGCGCACGCTGCGTCTGGCGCGCGAACTGCTCGACGGCCACCCGCTGTGCAAGCTCGAAGTCCTCGGCGACCCGACCAATCTTTTCCCGAACATGCCGGAAACCCTCAAGGCCGCGGCAACCCTGGTCAAGGAAGGTTTCGAGGTCATGGTCTACTGCGCCGACGATCCCATTCAGTGCAAGATGCTCGAAGACATCGGCTGCGTCGCGGTGATGCCGCTCGCCTCGCTGATCGGCTCCGGCATGGGCATCGTCAATCCGTGGAACCTGCGCCTGATCATCGATAACGCCAAGGTGCCGATCATCGTTGATGCCGGCGTCGGCACCGCTTCGGACGCCACCATCGCCATGGAACTCGGTTGTGACGGCGTCCTGATGAATACCGCCATCGCGCACGCCAGAAACCCTGTCCTCATGGCCAGCGCCATGAAAAAGGGCATCGAGGCCGGGCGCGAGGCTTTCCTGGCCGGCCGCATGGCCCGCAAATACTACTCGGCCGACCCTTCGTCGCCGACCACCGGACTGATCGGCTCATGAGCGATACCCCCCTGATTCAACCTGCCGTCGAAGGCGACGGCACCTACACCGAGGGCCGCGAGGGCCACGGTCATATCAAGAGCTACGTGCGCCGCGCCGGCCGCATGTCATCTGCGCAGGAAAACTACTACGCCGACATGATGCCGAAGATCGGCATCGTCTATGCGCCACAGCAAATCGACCTGGCAGCGGTCTACGGCCGAAATAACCCGAAAATCCTCGAAATCGGCACCGGCATGGGTGAAACCACCGCCAGGATCGCCGATGCCAATCGCGACAACGACTACCTCGGCGTCGAAGTGCATGTGCCGGGCGTCGGCGCGCTGTGCAAGCAGATCGCCGAACGCGGTCTGACCAACCTGCGCATCTGCCAGCACGATGCCGTGGAAGTGGTGCGCGATATGCTGCCGGAAGGCTCGCTCGACGGCGTCCATATCTTCTTTCCCGATCCCTGGCACAAGACGCGCCACAACAAGCGCCGCCTGATCCAGTCGCCGTTTGTCGCGCTGCTCGCCTCGCGCCTCAAGCCGGGCGGCTATTTCCACTGCGCCACCGACTGGGAAAACTACGCGCTGCAGATGCTCGACGTGCTCGGCCGCGAAGCCAGCCTGGAAAACAGCGTTTCCGGTCCGTCGACCGCTGCGCTGGCTGCCGCGATCGAGGCAGACCGCGCCGAAGGCCTGGCCGGCTTCGCCCCGCGTCCGGAATACCGGCCGCTGACCAAGTTCGAGAATCGCGGTCTGCGTCTCGGACACGGGGTCTGGGACGTCATCTTCCGGAAGCGTTAAGCCGGCATGCTGGTCCGCAACGCCCAGGCCGAACTTGCCATCGTGATTCGTCACGACGGCGAAAACGTTCGCCTGGTGCCGATGAAAAGCGGCCGGCTGACGGTCAACCGCCGTAGCAAGCAGGAATTCAACGCCGTCTGGCGGGAATCGGAGGCGCCGCTCATGCCGGCGCTGAGCGATTTTCTCGCGCATGCGGCACGCCAGGGGGCCTCTGCCGAAGTCGTCAAAGGCCTGGAAAAACTCGCCCTGCGTGAACAGCAGGCGATCAGCAAACTTTTTTGAAAGCATCAATACTGTCATGTGGTTCAAGAATCTTCAGGTTTACCGGCTGCCGACGCCGTGGAATATCGATCTCGCCAAGTTCGAGGAATTGCTGGCGCGCGGCCCCTTCGTGAAATGCCCGAGCAACCAGCCGATGAGTCGCGGCTGGGTGTCGCCGCGCCGCGACGGCGCGCTGGTCTTTTCGCTCGGTCGGCAGTGGATGATCGCCCTCTCGGTCGAGCAGCGCCTGCTGCCGTCCTCGGTGGTCAATGAGGAAGTCAAGGAACGCGCCGAAGCGATCGAGGCGCAGCAGGGTTACGCGCCGGGCCGCAAGCAGCTCAAGGAACTGCGCGAGCGCGTTACCGAAGAGCTGATGCCGCGCGCCTTCACGCGCCGCCGCACCACCTTCGTCTGGATCGATCCGCAGAACGGCTGGTTCTGCGTCGATGCCGCCAGCCCGGCCAAGGCTGAGGAAGTCATCGAGCACCTGCGTCACTGCCTCGACGAGTTCCCGCTCAGCATGCTCCACACCAAGCTTTCGCCGCAGACGGTGATGGCCGACTGGCTGGCCGGCGGCGACGTCCCGGCCGGTTTCACCATCGACCGCGACTGCGAACTGAAGGCGGCCGGCGAGGAAAAATCGGCGGTGCGTTACGTCAAGCATCCGCTCGACGGCGACGAGATTGCCGGCGAGATCAAGGCCCACCTGGCGAGCGGCAAGCTGCCGACCAAGCTGGCCCTGACCTGGGACGACCGCATCTCCTTCGTGCTCGGCGAAAAGCTGGAAATCAAGCGCCTCGCCTTCCTCGACCTGTTGAAGGAAGAAGCCGAGAAGAGCGCCGAGCGCGCCGACGAGCAGTTCGATGCCGATTTCGCGCTGATGACCGGCGAATTCGCGCGTTTCCTGCCGCAAATCGTTGAAGCTCTGGGCGGCGAAGTCGTCGACACGCCATGAAGCCGGCAGCGGCTTGTCCCTGCAATAGTGGCAAGCCCTACGCGGCCTGTTGCGGTCCACTGCACGCCGGGGCCGAAAATGCCCCGACCGCCGAAGCGCTGATGCGCTCGCGTTACAGCGCCTACGTGCTCAGCCTGGAACCTTATCTGCTGAGCAGCTGGCACGCCTCGACGCGCCCGCCCGAACTCGATCTGAGCGACGACGGCACGAAATGGCTGGGCCTCAACATCAAGCGCCACCAGGTGATCGACGAGAATCACGCCGTCGTCGAATTCATCGCCCGCTACCGCATCGGCGGGCGCGGCTACCGCCTCTATGAAATCAGTCGCTTCGTCCGCGAGGACGGGCGCTGGTTCTACGTCGACGGCGACCTCAATCCCCAGGAAAAGAATTCCGCATGATCATTCTCAAGAACGTCACCCTGCGCCGTGTTTCCAAGGTGCTGCTCGACAAGGCCTCCGTCACCATCAATCCAGGTGAGAAGGTCGGCCTGGTCGGGCGCAACGGCGCCGGCAAATCGACGCTGTTCGCGCTGCTCAACGGCACGCTGCACGAGGATGGCGGCGACTATTCGATTCCCAAGCAATGGCAGATGGGCCAGGTGGCGCAGGACATGCCGGAAACCGCGCAATCGGCCACCGACTTCGTCATCGACGGCGACACCAAGCTGCTCGCCGCCCGCAACGAGGTGCACGACGCCGAAGCGAGCGACGACGGCATGCGCATGGCCGAAGCCTACATGGCCTTGAACGACGCCGGCGAGCACGATGCCGAAGCGCGCGCCCAGTCGCTGATCCTCGGTCTCGGCTTCAAGGTTTCCGAACTGCACAACCCGGTGGACAGCTTTTCCGGCGGCTGGCGCATGCGCCTGCAACTGGCGCGCGCCCTGATGTGCCCGTCCGACATCCTGTTGCTCGACGAGCCGACCAATCACTTGGACCTGGATGCCCTGGTCTGGCTCGAAGCCTGGCTCAAGCGCTATCCGGGCACGCTGATCATGATCAGCCACGACCGCGAATTCCTCGACGCGATCACCGGTGTCACGCTGCACATCGACAATGCCAAGCTGGTCCGCTACGGCGGCAATTACAGCAAGTTCGAAGACATGCGTGCCGAACAGATGCTGCTGCAACAGGCGGCGATGGCCAAGCAGGCCGACAAGATCGCCCACCTGCAGTCCTTCATCAACCGCTTCAAGGCCAAGGCGAGCAAGGCCAAGCAGGCGCAGAGCCGGGTCAAGGCACTGGAGCGCATGGAGAAGATCGCGCCGGTGCTGGCCGATGCCGAATTCACCTTCGAGTTCCAGGAACCGCAGAACCTGCCCAACCCGATGCTCTCGATGATGGACGTCAGCATCGGCTACGCGCCGGCGGAAGATGCGCCGGCCGGCACGCCGCCGACCACCATCGTGCGCGGCATCAACCGCTCGGTGATGGCCGGCCAGCGTATCGGCATCCTCGGCGCCAACGGCCAGGGCAAGTCCACGCTGGTCAAGACCATCGCCCGCGACATCGCGGCGATCAGTGGCGACGTCACCGAAGGCAAGGGCCTCAACATCGGCTACTTCGCGCAGCAGGAACTCGACGTGCTGCGGCCGCAGGACACGCCGCTCGAACACATGGTGCGCCTGGCCAAGGAAGCCATCGCCAACGGCCGCAGCAACGTGCCGGGCCGCGAGCAGGAACTGCGCAATTTCCTCGGCACCTTCAATTTCGGCGGCGAAATGGTCAAGCAGGCGGTCGGCACCATGAGCGGCGGCGAAAAGGCGCGCCTGGTGCTTTGCATGCTGGTCTGGCAACGCCCCAACCTGCTGCTGCTCGACGAGCCGACCAATCACCTCGACCTCAATACCCGTGAGGCACTGGCCGTGGCGCTCAACGAGTTCGAAGGCACCGTCATGCTGGTCAGCCACGACCGCGCCATGTTGCGCTCGGTATGCGACGAGTTCTGGCTGGTTTCCAAGGGCGGCGTCGAACCCTTCGATGGCGACCTCGAGGATTACCAGCGCTACCTGCTCGAAGAAGCCAAGCGCGTGCGCGAAGAGGCTGCCTCCGCGCAGAAGAAGCTGGCCGCCTGAGCGCCGGGAACGCCGTCGGATGGACGGGGAATGTTCGCAAATTTTCACATTTCCCGTCATGTTGATCGGCTAGCATGCCCTGACAATCATTCATTGGAGCAACAGTCATGGGCTTATTTGATCAGGTAGTTGGTGCGCTCTCCGGCGGCCAGTCCGGCGGCGGCAATGCCTTGCTGGAAACGGTGCTGCAACTCGTCAACAACCCGCAAACCGGCGGCCTGGGCGGTCTCGTTCAGTCCTTCCAGCAGGGCGGCCTGGCGGAAATCGTCAATTCCTGGGTGTCGACCGGTCAGAACCTGCCGATCTCGGCCGAGCAGATCCAGTCCGTGCTCGGCAACTCGACGCTGCAGGATCTCGCCGCCAAACTCGGCATGTCGAACGAGCAGATCTCGGGCGGCCTCGCTTCCATGCTGCCGCAGGTCGTCGATCAACTGACCCCGAACGGTGAAGTCCCGCAAGGCGGCGACTTGCTGGCGCAGGGACTGGATCTGCTCAAGGGCAAGCTGTTCAGCTGAGTTGGTTTGCCAGACCCGAAAAGCCTCGCCGGAATGGCGGGGCTTTTTTGTTTTTGGGGCGGAATCTGGCCGATTCGAGAAGATATGAATATGCCAAATATGAACGGCCGATTTAGAATGTTGCGGTCATTAATATTCTCGAGGCATTAAATGTTGCTGCGTGCCCTTTGCTTTCTCCTGTTCTTGCCAATTTCTTCGGCGCTGGTCATGGCCCAATCGGTTAGCCAGCCGCAAATCCGTGTTGGCGATTCATGGCTCTTTCAGCAGACGCTGCAAACAGCCAAGGATGGCTGGAAACAAGTCCGCTTCCAGTTGGATGTTTCACGCGTCACTCCCTCACGAATCTATTATTCAGTTGCCCAGGTGGGTTTGGCGCGTCCCCCGGTTGAATTGATGGCGGCCCATGACTGGAGTGTTGCCAAGAGTGTGAATGGTAAAGAAACCATCGTTGCGAGACCGCTCGATTTTCCGCTGAAAACGGGGAAGGACTGGAAGGTCGAACTGGAGGAAAAGGAAAACTTGGGGAGCGAGAGTTTCAAATCAAGGAGTTCGAATCTGCTTTATCAGGTTGTTGGCATGGAGAATGTTGATGTCCCCGCCGGTAAGTTCAAGGCCTGGAAAATCGAGGCGGAAGGTAACTGGACTGAAACCAGGCCCCCTGCTGTTTCCTCGTCCCAGCAAACGCAGATGACGGCGAACCAGGTTGTGACTGTCACTGCTGCGAAAAAGGCAGGCGAGACGACTGTGACCGGTCGTATTTACGAAGCGGTGTGGTACTCGCCCGAGACAAAAAATTACGTCAAGTATGTCAAGGAGCGCTTTGATCCTGCCGGAGTGCGCTATTTCAGCGACGTGAGAGAGCTGGTTTCGTTCAAGGAAGGTTTGCCACCTTCAAACGATTGATTTTCTCGGTTTGGTGACTGTCATAACGTCCGGGCTGGCCGCGATCCGGCCTATTCCCGTTCCAGAAACCGCTCCAGCAACACATTCAAAAAGCGCCGTCCCTTGAGCGTCGGCGCAATCTTTTCCGGGCCGACCTCAAGCAGTCCTTCGGCTTCCGCCGCTTTCAGTTGCGGCAGGATCAGGCCGAGCGGTTGCGCCGTGCGCGCTTCGAACAGGCTTGGGTGAAAGCCGTCGGCCAGGCGCAGGGCGTTCATCATGAATTCGAAGGGCAGGTCGGTGGCGGCGACTTCGTTCGATTCCTGCACCGGATTGCCGCTGGCGATGTTTTCCAGATAGGCCTTGGGGTGTTTCCAGCGCATCTGGCGCAGCACGCGGTCGTGCAGCGTCAGTTTGGAGTGGGCGCCGGCGCCGATGCCGAGGTAGTCGCCGAAATACCAGTAATTGAGGTTGTGGCGGCATTGCCGGCCGGGCTGGGCAAAGGCCGAGGTTTCGTAATTCGTGAAGCCGGCGGCAGCGAGCTTTGCCTCGATCGCATCCTGCATGTCGGCACAGGTGTCGCCTTCCGGCAGTTCGGGCGGGAAGGCGGCGAAGCGGGTGTTCGGCTCCAGGGTCAGCTGGTAGCACGAGAGATGGCTGGGCTTGAAAGATAGCGCTGTATCGACGTCGCTGAGCGCCTGCTCCAGCGTCTGGCCGGGCAGGCCGTACATCAGGTCGAGATTGAAGGCGGGGAAATGCTCGCCGGCCAGTTGCGCGGCGCGTTTCGCTTCGCCGGCATCGTGGATGCGGCCGAGCGCCTTGAGATGGCCTTCGTTGAAGCTCTGGATGCCGAGCGACAGGCGATTGACGCCGGCAGCGCGAAAGCCGGCGAATTTCTCCGCTTCCACCGTGCCGGGATTGGCTTCGAGCGTGATTTCGGCTTCCGGCGCCAGCATGGCGAGGGTGCGGAAGGCGGTGATCAGTTCGTCGACGGCCGCCGGCGAGAGCAGGCTGGGTGTGCCGCCGCCGAAGAAGACGCTGACCACCGGCCGGCCCCAGATCAGCGGCAGGGCGGATTGCAGGTCGGCAATCAGCGCGTCGACGTACTGCCGTTCGGGAATCTCGCCGTTGGCCTCATGCGAGTTGAAGTCGCAGTAGGGGCATTTCTGCACGCACCACGGCACATGCACGTAGAGCGCGAGCGGCGGCGAGACGCGGAATTCGAGCGCCTGGGCGGTCGACACCGCTTTTTGGGCAAAAATGGGAATGGTGCGGGCCATGGGCTTTCCGGAATGGGGCAATCGGACAGAGAGCGGTCAGCGCGCCCGGAAGTTCAGTTTTTGCGGTTTTCGGGGCGTCGACCGCTGGCCGGGTCAGAGCGCCGGCAGCCGCTCGATCAGCTTCTGCATGGCCTGGCCGCGATGCGAGACACTGTTCTTGGTGTCGGCATCGAGTTCGGCCGCGGTCTGGCCGAAGGCCGGCACGAAGAACAGCGGGTCGTAGCCGAAGCCGCCATCGCCGCGCGAGGCGGGCAGGATTTCGCCGTGCCATTCGCCTTCGGCGATCAGCGGTTGCGGGTCGTCGGCGTGGCG
Organism: Quatrionicoccus australiensis; assembly: GCF_020510425.1. Taxonomy (NCBI): domain Bacteria; kingdom Pseudomonadati; phylum Pseudomonadota; class Betaproteobacteria; order Rhodocyclales; family Azonexaceae; genus Quatrionicoccus; species Quatrionicoccus australiensis. The sequence goes on along the minus strand of NZ_JAHBAH010000001.1, from coordinate 1,762,598 downwards.
GACGAGGACCAGTACCGAGACGAAATGGGCGCGACGGTCCGGGTTGCTGCCGAGTTCGGCGAACAGTTTCTCGTTGTTGCGCGCATCCGATTTCGGCTCGCCGGCATAGCGTGCCGAATAGACGCCGGGCGCGCCGCCGAGCGCCGCGACGCACAGGCCGGAATCGTCGGCGAGGGCCGGCAGGCCGGACAGCTTGGACGCATGGCGCGCCTTGGCCAGCGCATTCTCGACGAAGGTGCAGTGCGGCTCTTCCGCTTCCGGGATGCCGAGCTCGCCCTGCGCGATGACCTCGAAGCCGAGCGGCGCGAGCAGCGCGTTGAGTTCTTTCATCTTCTTGGCGTTGTTGGAGGCGAGGACGAGTTTTTTCATGGTTCAGGTAGCGGAAAAAGTGCCTTTTCCAGCGGTCGACCGCTGGAAAACAGTAAAAATGCTCAACTGGCCAGCGCGCTTTGCTGCGCGGCGATTAGCTGACGGATGCCGGCTTCGGCGAGGTCGGTCAGCACGTTCATCTGCTGGCGGGTGAACGGTTCGCCCTCGGCCGTGCCCTGGACTTCGACGATGCCGCCAGCGCCGGTCATGACGACGTTCATGTCGGTATCGCAGTTGGAGTCTTCCGGGTAATCGAGGTCGAGCACCGGGGCGCCGTTGTAGATGCCGACCGAAACGGCGGCGACGTGGTCGCGCACCGGGTTGGCGGGCAGCTTGCCGGCGGTGACCAGCTTCTCGCAGGCTTCGTAGAGCGCGATCCAGGCGCCGGTGATCGAGGCGCAACGCGTGCCGCCGTCGGCCTGCAGCACATCGCAGTCAAGCGTGATCTGGCGTTCGCCGAGCGCCTTGAGATCGACCACGGCGCGCAGGCTGCGCCCGATCAGACGCTGGATTTCCTGGGTGCGGCCGGTCTGCTTGCCCTTGGCGGCTTCACGCGAGCTGCGCGAGTGGGTGGCGCGCGGCAGCATGCCGTACTCGGCGGTGACCCAGCCCTGGCCCTTGCCGCGCAGGAAGGGCGGCACGTTTTCTTCGACGCTGGCATTGCACAGGACGCGTGTGTCACCCATCTCGATCAGCACCGAGCCTTCGGCATGGCGGGTGAAGTTGCGGGTGATGCGGACCTGGCGGAGCTGGTCGGCCTGGCGTTGGCTGGGGCGCATGGGGATTCCTTATTTTTTCGGGTTGTATTTGTCGATGGCGTTGCGGATTTCCTCAATCGCCTTTTCAATTTCGTCTTCGGTCAGATCGCTCTTGTAAGCCGGGTTGCGCCCGAACTCTTCAAGTCGCGTCGTCACTTCGCCCTGGGTCATGGTCTGCGTCGAGATCGAGCTGGTTGCTTCCTCGACATAGCTTTGCTCCCAGCGCACGGCAACCACGGAGAGGTTGTCGCCATGCGGTCCACCCTTGATTTCGGCCTGTTTCATCAGGGTCGGTACGGCTTCGAGCAGGTTGGTGCCATGCAGGCTGATCGCCATCTGCTCGCCGGAGGTGACGCCCCACAGGCCGTCGCTGCACAGCAGCAGGATGTCGCCGTGTTCGAGTGGTGTCTTGCGCGAAAACTCGATTTCCGGCGGCGTCGGGCTGCCCAGGCAACTGTAGATCTTGTTGCGATCCGGGTGGTGCGCAGCCTGGATTTCGGTAATCAGGCCTTCCTCGATGAGCAGGCGGACGCGCGAGTGGTCGCGCGTCTGGGTGATCACCTTGCCGTCGCGCATCAGGAACAGGCGCGAGTCGCCGGCGTGTGCCCAGTAGGCGACATTGTCCTGGACCAGGCAGGCGACGCAGGTCGTGCGCGGCGAGTCTTTCAGGTGATGCAGGGTCGCGTAGTCGAGAATGGCGTGGTGCGCATTGCTCATTGCTTTTTGCAGGAAGCGGAACGGGTCGCCGATCAGCGGCTGCGCTTCGTGCTGGAAGCTGTCGGCCAGCGTCTGGATGGCGATCTGCGCGGCGATCTCGCCGTAATGGTGGCCGCCCATGCCGTCCGCCACCGCCATCAGCAGTGCGTCGCGCGAGTAGCAATAGGTGGTGCGGTCCTCGTTGTTGGCGCGGCCGCCCTGCAGGCTGTCCTGATAAATGCTGAATCTCATTTAGTCGGCTTCCGGAATTTTCCGACCAGGCGGTCCAGCCAGTGCTCGGCATCCTTGGGGCTGGGCGGCGTAATCGTTTCGACCAGTGCCTTCTGCAGCGTGAAGACACTTTGCGGCCGGTAAAGATGGTTGAGGTTCAGGCACCAGTCGATGATCTCGAGCAGGCGGTCGGAGTACTGGCCTTCCCAGCGCATCATCGCCGGGCCCAGGGTGTCTTTTTTCATGCGCTCGTCGGCCGCCTGCGGCGCAGAGCCGGCCAGGCAGGCGTACATCGAGGCGCCGACGCTGTAGATGTCGCTCCACGGCCCGAGATCCTTGCGCGAACCGTAATGCTCGGGCGAGGCGAAACCCGGCGTGTACATCGGCTTGAGGATCGGCTGGTCGGTGATCAGGGTCTGGCGCGCGGCGCCGAAGTCGATCAGCACCGGCGTGTTGTCGCTGCGCAGGTAGATGTTGGAAGGCTTGAGGTCGAGGTGCAGCAGCTTGTGCGCATGCACCTCGCGCAGGCCGTTCAGCATGCGGGTGAATACGCCGCGGATGAAACGTTCCGAAATGTGGCCCTGGTGCTTGTGGATGAATTCCTGCAGCGTGCGGCCATGCTCATATTCCATGACCATGTACACGGTGTCGTTGGCGCGGAAGAAATTCAACACGCGGATCACGTTCGGGTGCGACAGCTTGGCCAGCGAACGGCCTTCTTCGAAGAAGCATTTCATGCCGTAGCGGAAGGCGCCGAGGTGTTCGGCGGTAATCACCGGTTTGACGTCGCCGTCATTGCGCAGTGCCAGACTGTTCGGCAGGTACTCCTTGATCGCGACCTGCTGGTCGTCGGCATCGGTCGCCAGGTAGACGATGGAAAAGCCGCCGAGCGAGAGCTGGCGGTCTATCGTGTACTCTTCCAGTTGGAAGCCGTTGGGTAACGGCTGATTGGCTTGTTGCGCCATTGGGCTCGCGGTTATGATGCGTATCAGGCATTTTCGGGCGTGTTGTCCGGCCTGTAAAGCGGAGACACTCCAGACATGATTTCCAGTATGACCGGTTATGCAGTTAAAACGCGCGATATCGAGCGCGGAACGCTGCAACTTGAGCTTAAAAGCGTCAATTCCCGCTATCTCGATTTTCATTTTCGCATCAGCGAAGATTTGCGTGCGCTCGAGATGCCGTTGCGTGAACTGCTTGCCTCGCGTCTGGCGCGCGGCAAGATCGAGTGTCGGCTGTCCTTCAATGCGTCGGCGGCACGCGCCGATCAGCTCGAACTCAACGCCGACCTGCTCGGCTCGCTGACCGTGCTCAACGCGCGCGTTCGCGAAGCGATGCCGGAAGCGCGACCGCTCTCGGTCAATGACGTGCTGCGCTGGCCGGGCATGTTCGGCGACCAGTCGATCGACTTTGCCACCTTCAATGCGCCGGTGCTGGCGCTGGCCCGCGAGGTGCTGGACGAATTCACCGCCAGCCGCGGCCGCGAAGGTGAAAAACTGGCTGCAATGATCGTCGACCGGGTGAACGCCATGCGCGACATCGTCCGCAACGTGGCGCCGCGCATTCCCGAAGCGCAGGCCCTGTTCGCCGACAAGCTGCGCCAGCGTCTGCAGGAAGCCCTCGGCAACGCCAGCGACGACCGCATCATGCAGGAAGTCGCCGTGTTCGCGACGCGCATCGATGTCGCCGAAGAACTGAGCCGTCTCGGTACCCATCTCGACGAAGTCGAACGTGTTCTCCGTCAGGGCGGCGCCAGCGGCAAGCGCCTCGATTTCCTGATGCAGGAACTCAATCGCGAAGCCAATACGCTCGGTTCCAAATCGGCGATTACCGAGGTGTCGCAAGCCTCGGTCGATCTCAAGCTGCTCATCGAGCAGATGCGCGAACAGATCCAGAATCTGGAGTAGTTCCGGCGTTTCCCGGTCGGGCAAAAGTCCGGCCGGTTCTTGCTCTCGGGCGTCGCATGCCCGATGCATTCCTGCTGTGCAGCGGGGCCTCTTTTTGCGCTAGACTGGCAATGCCTTTTTCATAAGGGTGTTTGCTTCCCAGGTGCGTTCTTCATTCGCATTTCGGGTTTTTCAGGTCTTGCAAAGGAGGCTGTCCGGCATGCCGACCCCGATTCAAAATGCCTCGACGGTTTCGCCGCGGACGCTGGCCTGGCAACTGTTTGCCGGCTGGCTGACGGTGGTCCTGTGCATTTGCGCTTTCGCCGGCTTGTTCCTGCAAAGCGGGCTTGAGCACGTTCGCTCCAGTGCCACACTGGAGGCAGAGAACCTGACCCAGGTGCTCGAGCGCGATGTCGCGGCTTCGCTGGAAAAGGTTGATCTGATCCTGCGCTCGGTGGCCGATGAATATGAGCGGCGGGCGCAGCTTGGTCCGGTGGGGCGCAGCGACATGGATGCGTTCCTGGCGCGTCTGGCGGCGCGCCAGGAGTCGATGCAGCGCCTGAGCATTGCCGATGCCGGCGGCGAGACAGGCGCCAGTTCAAGCCTGGCGGATCGCGACTATTTCAAGCTCTTACGCGCTGACGCCAGCACCGGGCTGGTCATTTCCAAGCCGATCGTTGGCCGGATCAGCGGCAAGTGGGCGATTGTGCTGGCGCGTCGACTCAGTGACCGGCATGGCGCGTTTGCCGGGGTTGCCTACGCCAGCCTGAGCCTCGAACATTTCGAAAAACATTTCGGCGCCTTGCAACTGGGGGCGCATGGCACGGTCAGTCTGCGTGATGCCGATCTGGGGGTCATGGTTCGCCTGCCGAAGATCGGGGCGCTGGTGAACTATGGTTCGACGGTAGTTTCCGATGATTTTCACACGGCGCTGGCGGCGAATCCCCTGCACGGGGTTTACCGGGCCGGCGTCAGCAGTGTTGATGGCATGCCGCGCCTGCACGTTTTTCGTTTCAATCCGCAGTACCGCTTCTACGTCAATGTCGGGGTGGCCGAGGACGATTACCTGGCCCCCTGGCGCAACCAGGTGCTGACGACGCTCGTGCTGCTGCTCGTCTTCATCGTGCTGAGCGGTCTGTGTGTGCTGCTCCTGCAGCGCTATGCACGGCGTCTGGCGGATCGCGAGGGCATGCTGCGGACCATCTTCGAGGCGTCCGACGGCGCCATCTTTCTGCTGGATGCGCAGGGGCGGATCACGCATGCCAACGAGCGCATGGCCGGCATGCTGGCTTGCCGTCTCGAGCAGCTGATGGGCAGCGATTACCTGACCTATGTCGTTGATGCCGAGCGCGCGGAGGCCGCAGACTGGTTGCGGCGCCTGCTCCGTGCCGAAGTCCCCTTTGCCCGTCACGAACGGGTCTATCGGCGGGCTGATGGCGGTGTGTTCTGGGGCTTTCTCTGTGCCCGGCCCTTGCAGGATGGGCGCGGTTGTCCGGTCGGGCTGGTCGGGCTGATGACCGATATCGACGAGCAGAAGAAAAATGCGAAGGAGCTGGAAAACTATCGCCTGCACCTCGAATGCCTGGTTCGCGAGCGAACGGTCGAACTGGAGAGCGCCAAGGACGCCGCGGAGTCGGCCAGTCGCGCCAAGAGCAGCTTCCTGGCCAACATGAGTCACGAGATCCGCACGCCGATGAATGCCATCATCGGCCTGACTCACCTGTTGCAGCGTGAATTGCTGGTGCCGGCGCAGGTCGACCGTCTGGACAAGATTTCGAGCTCGGCCCATCATCTGATGGCGATCATCAACGACGTGCTCGATATCTCGAAAATCGAGTCCGGCAAGCTGGTCATCGAATCGGCGCCTTTCGCCGTGGCCGATGTGCTGGCGGAACTGAGTGGTCTTTACGCCGGTCGGGCGCAGGTCAAAGGCTTGTCATTCACGACCTCGACGGGTGATCTGCCGGCGCTGCTGGTGGGCGACCGGACGCGTTTGTCGCAGGCGCTGCTCAATTACCTGGCAAATGCGATCAAGTTCACCGCGACGGGCGGCATCGAACTGCGGGCGCGGGTGCTTGAAGAAAATGAAAGCTCGCTGCTCGCCCGTTTCGAAGTGCAGGACAGCGGGATCGGCATTGCGGCAGAGGTATTGCCACGCCTCTTCATGGCCTTCGAGCAGGCGGACAACTCAACGACTCGCCAGTATGGCGGTACCGGTCTCGGGCTGGCGATCAACCGGCGTCTAGGTGAGTTGATGGGCGGCGCCGTTGGTGTCGAAAGCACACCGGGTGTCGGTAGCACCTTCTGGATCAATGTCCGTTTTGGCAAGCTGGCAGCGGTCGACCGTCCGGAAGAGGCGGATTCCGCAGTGCTCGCCGACAATGAAGCGACGCTTCGGGAAAACTGCTGCACTGCCCGCCTGTTGCTGGTGGAAGACGACCAGATCAACCAGGAGGTGGCGCTTGAGCTGCTGCGCGATTTCGCCGGGCTGCAGGTCGATCTGGCCGAAAACGGCGCGCTTGCCGTGCGCATGGCCAGTAATGCCTGCTACGACCTGATCCTGATGGATCTGTTGATGCCGGAAATGGATGGTTTCACTGCCACGCAGCAGATTCGCGCCTTGCCTGCGTACGGCCAGACACCGATTCTGGCGATGACGGCCAACGCCTTCGATGCCGACCGGGCACGCTGTCTGGCGGCGGGAATGAACGATCACATACCGAAGCCGGTCGACCCGGAGCTACTTTTCAGTAAACTGCTGCACTGGCTGCCGCGGGCAGTCGCTGATCAGAAACGTCCAACCCAGGAATAAACCATGGCCGGAAATCTTTATGTCGTCGCCGCCCCGTCCGGCGCCGGCAAGACCACGCTTGTACGCCTCCTGCTCGAAGCCGAGCCGGTGCGCCTGTCGATCTCCTTCACCACCCGCCAGCCGCGGCCGGGCGAGCAGGACGGCCGCGAATACCATTTCGTCGACACGACAACTTTCCGCGCCATGATCGAGCGTCAGGAGTTTCTCGAATGGGCCGAAGTGCATGGCAATTTCTACGGCACTTCGAAAAAATGGATTGCCGACCAGCTGGCGGTCGACGCCGATGTCCTGCTCGAAATCGACTGGCAGGGCGCGCAACAGGTGCGGCAGCAGTTTCCCGAGGCGATCGGCATCTTCATTTTGCCGCCCTCGATGGAAGAGCTGGAACGCCGTCTGACCGGGCGCGGCACCGATGCCGCCGACGTCATCGCGCGTCGTCTGGCCGCAGCACAGGCCGAGATGCTCCATGTCGGGGAATTCGACTATGTTATTATTAACAACCAACTGGAAGAGGCGCTGCTTGATCTGCGCGCCGTGGTGCGTGCATCCCGTTTGCAGTACGCCGCGCAAGCTGCCCGGCACGCTGCCCTCTTCGACCGAATGATCTGATTTTCCGAGGTTTTACATGGCTCGCGTTACGATTGATGACTGCCTGAAAAGAATTCCCAACCGCTTCCAGATGACCCTGACGGCGGCCAACCGTGCCCGTCAGCTGGCCAATGGCGCGACCCCGCTGGTCGAAGCCGGCAAGCACAAGCCGACGGTTGTTGCCCTGCGCGAAGTCGGCGCCGGCAAGGTCGGCATCGAAATCCTCAACCGCAGTCTGGGCTGAGTTCGGCGCGGTGAATGCTGATGGGGTCAACGCCGTCATCACCACCGCCTGCCATGGAAGAACCCGCCTACCGGGTTTTTCTCGATAGTCTCGACTATCTTTCTCCGGAAGAAGTAGCGCAGATCGAGAAGGCGTATGCCTTCTCGGCCAAGGCGCATGCGCACCAGAAGCGCATGTCCGGCGAAGCCTACATCACGCATCCGCTGGCTGTGGCCGGCGCCGTCGTCGAATGGCGGATGGATGCCGATGCCGTGATGGCGGCACTGCTCCACGACGTGCTGGAAGACACCGGCACCAGCAAGCGCGAACTGGCCGACCTGTTCGGCAAGGAAGTCGCCGAGCTGGTCGATGGCCTGTCCAAGCTCGACAAGATGGAATTCGCTTCCTACCAGGAGGCGCAGGCCGAGAATTTCCGCAAGATGCTGATGGCGATGGCGCGCGACCTGCGCGTCGTGCTGATCAAGCTCGCCGACCGCCAGCACAATCTGGCGACGATGTCGGCGATGCGTCAGGACAAGCGCGCCCGCATCGCCCGCGAAACCCTGGAAATCTACGCGCCGATCGCGCTGCGTCTGGGCTTGAACAAGCTGTACCGCGAGTTGCAGGACACCTGCTTTCGCCTGATCCACCCGCATCGCGCCGAGGTGCTGACCAAGGCGATGAAGGCGGCACGCGGCAATCGCAAGGAACTGCTGTCGCGCATTCTCGACGGCATTCGCGACAAGCTGACGAGTGCCGGTCTGAAGTCCGAGGTGTTCGGGCGCGAAAAGAGCCTGTACTCGACCTTCTGCAAGATGAAGGAAAAGCACCTCTCCTTCTCACAGGTGCTCGATATCTATGGTTTCCGGGTCGTCGTCGAGAATGTGCCGACCTGCTACCTGGCGCTCGGCGCCCTGCATGCGCTGTACAAGCCGGTGCCCGGCAAGTTCAAGGACTACATCGCGATTCCCAAGGCGAACGGCTACCAGTCGCTGCACACGACGCTGATCGGTCCGTACGGTACGCCGGTCGAGGTGCAGATCCGCACGCACGAGATGCATCATGTCGCGCAGGAGGGCGTTGCCGCTCACTGGCTGTACAAGGACATCGAGGATAGCGGCGCCGATCTGCAGATCAAGACGCACAAGTGGCTGCAGTCCCTGCTCGAAATGCAGAGCGGCGACTCGTCCGAGTTCTTCGAGAACGTCAAGATCGACCTCTTCCCGGACGAGGTTTACGTGTTCACGCCCAAGGGCAAGATCATGGCCCTGCCGCGCGGCGCCACCGTGGTCGACTTCGCCTACGCCGTGCATACCGACGTCGGCCACCACTGCTCGGCGGCACGCGTCAATCACGAACTGGCGCCGCTGCGCACCGAGATGCGCAATGGCGATCTGGTGGAGATCATCACCTCGGCGCAGGCCAGCCCGAATCCGGTCTGGCTGACTTACGTCAAGACCGGGCGGGCGCGCAGCAAGATCCGCCACTTCCTGCGCACGATGCAGAACGAGGAATCGTCGCGTCTGGGCGAACGCCTGCTGCGCCAGGAACTGCTCTCGCTCGGCGTCGTGCCGATCTCGATCCCGGCCGATGCCTGGGACCAGATGGTCAAGTCGAGCGGCCAGAAGAACATCGAAGAGATCTACACCGACATCGGCCTCGGCAAGCGCCTGCCTTCCGTGGTTGCCCGTCGCCTGCTGGCGCGCGAGGACATGGGCACCGACCTGCCGGGCAACATGGCGCTCGCCATCCACGGTACCGAAGGTATGGCCATCCAGCTGGCGCGCTGTTGCCAGCCGATTCCGGGCGATCCGATCATCGGTTCGATCAGGAAGGGCAGCGGTCTGGTGATTCATACCCATGACTGCCCGAGCATCCGCAAGTCGCGCTCGACCGAGCCGCAGAAGTGGATCGATGTCGAATGGGAGCCGGAAGAAGGCAAACTGTTCGACATCCGGATCAAGGTCGAGGTCAAGAACACGCGCGGCGTGCTCGCCCAGGTCGCCGCGGCGATCGCCGAAGCCGGCTCGAACATCGAGCATGTTTCGATGGATGCCGATTCCGAGCATCTGTTCACGCTGCTCCGCTTCACCATCCAGGTCGCGCACCGCAACCATCTGGCAGCCGTGATGCGCGGCATGCGCCATATTCCGGAAGTCACCCGCATCGTGCGGGAGCGCGGGAGCGAAGTTTGAGGGTACTCGTGCTGGGCGCCGGCGTCGTCGGCACCACGACCGCATGGTATCTCGCCCGCGCCGGACACGAGGTGACGGTCGTCGATCGCCAGCCGGTGGCCGGCAACGAAACCAGCTTCGCCAACGGCGGCCAGATTTCCGTCTCGCATGCCGAACCCTGGGCCAATCCGCATGTCCTGCCGCGCCTGCTGAAATGGCTGGGGCGCGAGGATGCGCCGCTTCTCTGGCGCTGGCGGGCCGATCCGGCGCAACTCGCCTGGGGCCTGCGTTTCCTGCGCGAATGCCTGCCCGGCCGGACGCGCCACAACATCGCGGCGATCGTCGCCCTCGCGCTTTACAGTCGCAGCCAGCTGCAGGCGCTGCGCCAGGAGCTCGATCTGCGCTACGACCATCTCGAGCGCGGCATCCTGCATATCTACACCGAAGCCGACGAGTGCGAACGCGCCGTCGAGGCGGCGCGCATCATGCGCGAATTCGGGCTGGATCGCGAGACGGTCGACGTCGAAAAATGCCTGGAAATCGAACCGGCCCTGAGCGGCGCCCGTCATCTGCTGGTCGGTGGCGATTACACGCCGTCGGACGAGTCGGGCGACGCCCACAAATTCACGCGCGCACTGGCCGACAAGGCGCAGGCGGCCGGCGTTGATTTTTGCCTGAATACGACGGTCGACCGTATCGTCGCGGCCGACGGCAAGATCAGCGGCGTGCAGGTGCATGACGCCGACGCTGCGCGCATGCTGCAGGCCGATGCCTACGTGCTGGCGCTGGGCAGCTATTCGCCCTTGCTGCTCAAGCCGCTCGGCATCGGCTTGCCGGTCTATCCGGCCAAGGGCTATTCGGCAACGCTGACTTTGGCCGATGGTTGTGTCGCGCCGACGGTCAGCCTGACCGACGACGAGCGCAAGCTGGTCTTTTCCCGCTTCGGCAATCGCCTGCGTATTGCCGGCACGGCCGAGTTCAACGGCTACAACCTCGAACTCAATCCAGTGCGCTGCCGCGCCTTGATCGAGCGCACGCAACGCCTGTTTCCCGGCCTTGATCTGGCGGCCGAACCGGAATACTGGTGCGGCCTGCGTCCGGCGACGCCGTCCAATCTGCCGTACATCGGTCGCACGCGCTACGCCAACCTGTGGCTCAACACCGGCCACGGCACGCTGGGCTGGACGCTGTCCTGCGGTTCGGCGGCGGCATTGGCCGACTTGATGAGCGGCCAGCGCGCGGCACCGGATTTCCCCTTCATCCGATGCTGATCGACACCCACTGTCATCTCGATGCGGCCGAGTTTTCGCCGGATCGCGATGCAGTGCATGCGGCGGCACTGGTCGCCGGCGTCGAGCGCATCGTCGTGCCGGCCGTAGCGGTCGACAACTTTCTGGCGGTCAAAACCACGGTCGCCCGCTATCCCGGTTGTGTCGCCGCTTACGGTATTCATCCGCTCTACGTGATGTCGGCCAAAGACGAAGATCTGGCCGTATTGCGCGACTGGCTGCGCGCCGAGAAGCCAGTCGCGGTCGGCGAGATCGGGCTCGATTACTACGTTGCCGGACTCGATCCCGAGCGCCAGGCATTTTTCTTCGTCGAACAACTGAAACTGGCGCAGGAATTCAACTTGCCGGTATTGCTGCATGTCCGGCGGGCGGTTGATCAGGTGCTCAAATACCTGCGCCGGCATCCGGTTCGCGGCGGCATCGCGCATGCCTTCAATGGCAGCCGGCAGCAGGCGGAAGAATTCATCAAGCTCGGTTTCAAGCTGGGCTTCGGCGGCGCCATGACCTTCAGCGGCTCGACGCGTATCCGTGATCTGGCGGCGACTTTGCTGCTCGACGCCATCGTGCTTGAAACCGATGCGCCGGACATCCCGCCGGCCTGGTTGGCGCGCGGCCGCAATGCGCCGGCTGAACTGCCGCGCATCGCCAAGGTGCTGGCCGGCTTGCGCGCCATGGCGCCGGACGAACTGGCGGCGATCACCGCTGCCAACGCCCGGCACGTATTGCCCGGGCTGGGCTGACTCAGTCCTTATTCCGCAACGACCTTGCGGCGGACTTCCGGCCTGGCTTCGATAGCGGTCAACACGCCGTTTTCGTCAAAAATGGCGTCGAAGCCCTCAAAACTGCTCAACCAGTAATGCCAGGTCTTGCTCTCGATCAGCGGGTTCTCGTCATAGACCGGATAGCCGACCGCCATCAGCACCTGTTCGCGATTCATGCCGCGAACCAGGCGGGCGCTGCCGATCGCTTCCTGGATTCTTTTCGGATAAGACTTCAGTTTGATCAGCGGGTCCTGCTCGACGATATAGCGTTTGGCGAAGGCATCGAGCGACATGTTGCGGCTGTAGTCGTTGCCGATTGCCTGGCGGCGGCCATTGATCGTTAACAGGACGCGGTGCTTGCCGTAGCCGTCCATCGACAGAGGCGTGCCGGCCGGGAGCATCGTCTTGCCGCTGTCGGCATAATTGATGTCGCTGATCCAGCTCCCGTCGGTGCGCATGTTGCAGCACAGGAAACCGTAACCCTCGGCGGCGGCGTTTGCTGCGCTCAGCGCGGCGAGGCAAAGGAATGCGGCAAGTTTCAAGGTGGTAACTCCTTTGAAGGGGGCGGATGGCAATCCTAGCAGCTTCGTTTGCGAAATGAGCATGGCATTGGCGAGTCCAGCCTGCATCAACAAAAAGGGGAGCCGAAGCTCCCCTTTCTGGATGTCCTGTACGGGATCAGGCCGCTTCAGCCAGTGCGCCGCGCATCTTTTGCAGCGCCTTGACTTCGATCTGGCGAATCCGCTCGGCCGACACCGAGAACTCGTCGGCCAGGTCGTGCAACGTTGCCGCTTCGCCGTCATGCAGCCAGCGTGCCTCGATGATGCGGCGGCTGCGCGCATCGAGTGTGCCAAGCGCTTCCTGCAGGCCTTCGTTCTGCTGCCGGGCAATCGCCTTGTTCTCGATGACGCGGGTCGGCTCGTAGCGCGAGTCGGCGAGGTAATCGATCGGCGCAAAAGCTTCGTCGCTGTCGTCCGGGCTGCCTTCCAGTGCCAAGTCGCGGCCGGTCAGGCGGGTTTCCATCTCGACCACTTCTTCCGGCTTGACGCCGAGACGGGTCGCCACTTCGCCGGCCTGCGTGCCGGACAGCGTATCGACGCCTTCGTAGTCGTTCTTCAGGCTGCGCAGGTTGAAGAACAGCTTGCGCTGCGCCTTGGTCGTCGCCACTTTGACCAGGCGCCAGTTCTTCAGGATGTATTCGTGGATTTCAGCCTTGATCCAGTGCATGGCAAACGAAACCAGACGCACGCCGCGCGTCGGGTCGTAGCGTTTGACTGCCTTCATCAGGCCGATGTTGCCTTCCTGGATGAGGTCGGCATGCGGCAGGCCGTAGCCGAGATAGCCGCGGGCAATGGAGATGACGAGGCGAAGATGCGAGAGCACGAGCTGGCGGGCCGCTTCCACATCACCTTCATCATGGAAACGCTCGGCCAGCCTGATCTCCTCAGCCTCGGAAAGCATGGGATAACGGTTCGCGGCCTGGATATAGGCATCGATGTTACCGACTGCTGACGGGATGGGAAGCGCCAAGGCGTGGGTCATAGCGTGGTTTTCTCCTGCAAGGGTTGCAAATACATTCTAGCACTCGCTGCCTGTGAGTGCTAATAGTGGAAAAAGTTTCCCGAAGCGTGTTGTCGCCATAGCGAATCAAGGTGTGCCGATTCGTCAGACGGTGGCTGTGAGTCTCTATTTTGTCGTCGCCTCTTGAAATCCCCGGGGGGCGACCTTATTATTTAGCACTCACCGGTTGCGAGTGCTAACAATAGCCCGCTCCGTTCCCGGGCGCCTTTAGGTGTGCCGGCCAATTTCATCTCTGTGAACCACGAGGAGTTAGCCTTATGAATATCCGTCCTTTGCACGACCGTGTGATCGTCAAGCGCGTTGAAGCCGAACGCACCACCGCTTCCGGCATCGTCATTCCTGATTCCGCTGGCGAAAAGCCGGATCAGGGCGAAATCCTGGCCGTTGGCCCGGGCAAGCGCGACGACAACGGCAAGCAGATCGCCCTGGACGTCAAGGTGGGTGACCGCGTTCTGTTCGGCAAGTACGCCGGCCAGTCCGTCAAGGTCGATGGCCAGGAAGTCCTGGTCATGCGTGAAGAAGACATCATGGGCGTTCTGCAGAAGTAATTCCTGCACCCCGGCAAAACTTCGGTTGGCCAGCGGTCAACCGGAAAAACAGATCAAAATTCAGGAGCTATAAATGGCAGCTAAAGAAGTCAAATTCGGTGATTCCGCCCGTGCCCGCATGGTCGAAGGCATCAACATCCTGGCTGATGCAGTCAAGGTTACCCTCGGCCCGAAGGGTCGCAACGTTGTGCTCGAGCGTTCCTTCGGCGGCCCGACCGTCACCAAGGACGGCGTTTCCGTCGCCAAGGAAATCGAACTGAAGGACAAGTTCGCCAACATGGGCGCCCAGATGGTCAAGGAAGTTGCTTCCAAGACCTCCGACATCGCCGGTGACGGCACCACGACCGCCACCGTTCTGGCCCAGGCCATCGTCCGCGAAGGCATGAAGTACGTTGCCGCCGGCATGAACCCGATGGACCTGAAGCGCGGTATCGACAAGGCTGTGGTCGCCACCATCGCCGAACTGCAGGCTTTCTCCAAGCCCTGCACGACGACCAAGGAAATCGCCCAGGTCGGTTCCATTTCCGCCAACTCCGATGCTGACATCGGCGAAATCATCGCCAATGCCATGGAAAAGGTCGGCAAGGAAGGCGTCATCACCGTTGAAGACGGCAAGTCCCTGGCCAACGAACTCGACGTCGTCGAAGGCATGCAGTTCGATCGCGGCTACCTGTCGCCCTACTTCATCAACAACGGCGACAAGCAGCAAGCCCTGCTCGAAAACCCGTTCGTCCTGCTCTTCGACAAGAAGATCTCCAACATCCGCGACCTGCTGCCGATCCTGGAACAAGTCGCCAAGGCCGGCCGTCCGCTGCTGATCATCGCTGAAGATGTCGATGGCGAAGCCCTGGCTACCCTGGTCGTCAACAACATCCGTGGCATCCTGAAGACCGTTGCCGTCAAGGCCCCGGGCTTTGGCGATCGTCGCAAGGCCATGCTCGAAGATATCGCCATCCTGACCGGCGGTACCGTGATCGCCGAAGAAACCGGCCTGACGCTGGAAAAGGCTGTCCTGAAGGATCTGGGCCAGGCCAAGCGCATCGAAGTCGCCAAGGAAAACACCACGATCATCGACGGCGCCGGCGAAGCTGCTGCCATCGAAGCTCGCGTCAAGCAGATCCGTATCCAGATCGAGGAAGCCACTTCCGATTACGACAAGGAAAAGCTGCAGGAACGTGTTGCCAAGCTGGCTGGCGGCGTTGCCGTCATCAAGGTTGGTGCAGCGACCGAAGTCGAAATGAAGGAAAAGAAGGCTCGCGTTGAAGATGCGCTGCACGCTACCCGCGCTGCCGTGGAAGAAGGTATCGTCGCCGGCGGCGGCGTTGCCCTGATCCGCGCCCGTGCTGCCGTTGGCAAGCTCAAGGGTGACAACCACGATCAAGATGCCGGCATCAAGATCGTGCTGCGCGCCATGGAACAGCCGCTACGCGAAATCGTCGCCAATGCCGGTGACGAGCCGTCTGTTGTGGTCGACAAGGTGCAGCGTGGCAAGGGTAACTACGGTTACAACGCTTCCACCGGCGAGTACGGCGACATGGTTGAAATGGGCGTGCTGGATCCGACCAAGGTCACCCGCACCGCACTGCAGAACGCCGCTTCCGTGGCTGCTCTGATGCTGACCACCGAATGCATGGTTGCTGAACTGGCCGATGACAAGCCGGCCGGCGGCATGCCTGACATGGGCGGTATGGGCGGCATGGGTGGTATGGGCGGCATGGGCATGTAATTGCCCCGTCCAGGCCTCACCGCTTGAGAAGAGCCCCGCCTTGTGCGGGGCTTTTTTTGTCCGGCAATTAATTAATGCTTACTGCAATAAATTAACTATTTCGAAATCGCTTACGCGCTGTAAGTTGGCTGTAAGACGCTCCGCCTAAATTACGCTCCGCAGCAATGCCTCTATAAACAATATAGTCTGAGGAGCAAATCAATGTCACAGCACACCGGCAGCTATGCGCAGATTCGGGACAACCCGAAATTCAAGTCGCTGATCGCCAAGCGTAACGCCTACGCGTTCATGATGACTTCGCTCATGATGATCGTGTACTACGGCTACATCCTGTTGATCGCTTTCAACAAGGAATGGCTGGCCACGAAGATCGGCGAGGGTTACACCACTTCCATCGGCATCCCGATGGGTCTGGGTGTCATCATCTTCACCATTGTTCTCACCAACATCTACGTTCGTCGTGCCAATACGGAATTCGACGACGAAGCCGCCCAAGTTCTGAAGGAGGCCGGTCAGTGAACGCCAACTACAAACACATCCTGGGCGGCCTGGTCGCCCTGCTGGCAGCCGGTGCTGCCGCTGCTGCCGGTGCTGATCTGGGTCAGACGACCCAGCAGGCTACCAACTGGACCGCGATCGCCATGTTCGGCGCCTTCGTCGGTTTCACCCTCTACATCACCAAGTGGGCTGCCGGCAAGACCAAGACCGCTGCTGACTTCTACACGGCCGGCGGTGGTATCACCGGTTTCCAGAACGGCCTGGCAATCGCCGGCGACTACATGTCTGCCGCTTCCTTCCTGGGTATTTCCGGTCTGGTGTTCGCCAACGGCTTTGACGGCCTGATCTTCTCGATCGGCTGGCTGGTCGGCTGGCCGATCATTACCTTCCTGATGGCTGAGCGTCTGCGCAACCTCGGCAAGTTCACGTTCGCTGACGTGGCTGCCTACCGTTTTGCCCAGACCCCGGTTCGTTCCTTTGCCGCTACCGGCTCCCTGGTCGTCGTCGCTTTCTACATGATTGCGCAGATGGTTGGTGCCGGTCAGCTGATCAAGGTTCTCTTCGGTCTGGAATATCACTACGCCGTGATCATGGTCGGCATCATCATGATGATGTACGTGCTGTTCGGCGGTATGACCGCAACGACCTGGGTGCAGATCATCAAGGCCGTCATGCTCCTGACCGGTGCGACCTTCATGGCCGTCTCCGTGCTGCTGCAGTTCGGTTTCAGCCCGGAAGCGCTGTTCACCAAGGCTGTTGAAGTTCACTCCAAGCACGACGCCATCATGTCGCCGGGTGCCCTGATCAAGGATCCGGTTTCCGCGATCTCGGTCGGTATGGCCCTGATGTTCGGTACGGCTGGCCTGCCGCACATCCTGATGCGCTTCTTCACGGTGCCGTCTGCCAAGGAAGCTCGCAAGTCCGTGGGCTGGGCGACCACCTGGATCGGCTACTTCTACATCCTGACCTTCATCATCGGTTTTGGCGCCATCGTCAATCTGGTGCAGAACCCGGCTGACTACTACGTCGGCGGCGAAATCGCCAAGGGCCTGAAGGGCGGCGGCAACATGGCTGCTGTGCATCTGTCCCGGGCTGTTGGTGGCGACCTGTTCCTCGGCTTCATCTCTGCCGTGGCCTTCGCAACCATCCTGGCTGTGGTGGCTGGTCTGACCCTGTCCGGTGCTTCTGCCGTGTCGCACGACTTGTACGCTACGGTGTTCAAGAAGGGCCAGGCTTCTTCCGAAGACGAACTGCGCGTTTCCAAGATCACCACCATCTGCCTCGGCGCACTGGCTGTTGTTCTCGGCATCCTGTTCGAAAAGGAAAACGTCGCTTACATGGTGATGCTGGCTTTCGCCATCGCTTGTTCTGCCAACTTCCCGGTTCTGTTCATGTCTGTCCTGTGGAAGAACTGCACGACCAAGGGCGCTACCATCGGTGGTTTCGTCGGCCTCTTCGCCGCCGTTGCCCTGACCGTGATGTCGGCCAACGTCTGGGAAGCCGTGCTGCACAATCCGAAGGGCTCGGCTCCGTTCCCGTACTCTTCGCCGGCCATCTTCTCGATGACCCTGGCTTTCTTCACGATCTGGCTCGTGTCCATCCTGGACAACTCCGAGCAGGCCAAGAAGGAACGTGCCCTGTTCCCGGATCAGCTGATCCGTTCGGAAACCGGCCTGGGTGCATCCACCTCCGGCGGTCACTAAGCCGACAGCTCGCTGTCAGTAAAAAAGCCCGGGTTTCGACCCGGGCTTTTTTTCGTCCTGATTTTGGCATGAAACAGGCAGTCGACCGCCTGGGAGGCAAATACAGTGGACGTGCTTGTGCACTGCGGAAATTGCAGTGCAGTTTATTTGTTAGACTTGTCAGGCTTTTTGGGGAAAAAAACGGTAGGGGGTCACCCAGTGCAGGATCGGGTCACCCCCTGAGCTGCGGCTGAGCCGCAGACTCCGAGACCATAAAAGGAGAACAGCCCGCTCAGAATAATGCAGCAGGCTTACAAAAATCTTACGCGAGTACAGGCAACGAACACATGCGCATTCTTATCGCTGAAGACGACACCATTATTGCCGACGGTCTGGTGCGCTCACTGCGCCAGGGCGGCTACGCTGTTGATTGGGCGCCCAATGGCCTGGAGGCCGATGCGGCGTTGATGACGGTTTCCTATGACTTGCTGATCCTCGATCTTGGCTTGCCCAAGCTGCCCGGACTTGAGGTGCTCAAGCGCCTGCGCTCGCGCAATTCGCAGGTGCCGGTGCTGATCCTGACGGCGCTGGATGGCACGGGTGACCGCGTCAAGGGGCTCGACCTGGGGGCGGATGACTACATGGTCAAACCGTTCGAGCTGGTCGAGCTGGAGGCGCGCGTGCGGGCCTTGACCCGGCGTTCGGCGGGTACGACGCCGACTATCCAGTGCGGCTTGCTGACCTATGACCAGGTCGGGCGGGTGGCGCAGATCCAGGGGCACTCCCTGGACCTGTCGGCACGCGAAATCGGCCTGCTCGAGGTTCTGCTGACGCGCATGGGGCGCCTGGTCAGCAAGGATCAACTGGTCGATCATCTTTGCGGCTGGGGTGAAGAGGTCAGTCACAACGCCATCGAGGTGTATGTGCATCGGCTGCGCAAGAAACTGGAGGCGGGTGGGGTCAAGATCGCGACCGTACGCGGTCTGGGTTACTGTCTTGAGCGGCCGCAGGGTGAGTAATTGAGCAATCTCTCCGGCAGCGAAACCGAGCGTTCCCTTTTTGGCGAAATCCTTGACTGGATGCTGGCGCCGCTGCTTTTTGTCTGGCCGCTCAGCATCGCCTTCACGCATTACTTCGCCAACAACGTCGCCAACTTTCCCTACGACCAGGCGCTGCGTGAGCATGTTGCGGCGATAGCCCGCCAGGTCAAGCTGGTCGGCGGCAAGCCGGTGCTGACTCTGCCGGCGTCGGCGCGCGCGTTGTTGCGGGCGGACGAGACAGACAGCGTCTATTTTCATGTCGTGACGCAGGATGGCAAGTTGCTCGCGGGTGACAAGGAATTGCCGATGCCGCCGGTCGATATTGCCGGCGACTCGCCATTCTCCGGTGAAATCTATCTGCGCGATGCCGACTATAACGGCCAGGATCTGCGGATGGCCTATACCTATCTGGCCGACGCCCAGTTGCCGCGTGAGCGCTGGATCGTGGTCGAAGTTGCCGAAACCACCGAAAAACGCACGCAGCTTGCCAACAAGATTGTTGCCAGCGTGATCCTGCCGCAATTCATCATCATTCCGCTCGCCGTCATGCTGGTCTGGTTCGGCCTGTCGCGCGGCTTGCGGCCGTTGACCCGGTTGCGCCAGATGATTGAGACACGCGAGCCGGCGGATCTTTCGCCGATCGCAACGCGGCGGGTGCCGGAAGAATTGGAGCCGCTGGTCGAGGCTTTCAATGCCATGCTCGAGCGCATGAAGAAAAACGTCGAGGCGCAGCAGCGCTTCGTGGCTGATGCGGCGCATCAGATGCGTACCCCGCTGACCGGTCTCAAGACACAGGCCCAGTTCGCGATGCGGGAAACCGATCCGGCGGCATTGCGGCATGCCCTGCGCCAGATTGCCACCGGTGTCGATCGGGCCGGGCGTCTGGTCAACCAGTTGCTGACCCTGGCGCGCACCGAGGGTGGTGAACCGGCACAACAAAAGCATGAGCCACTTGATCTTGCCTTGCTGGTCAGGGAAGTGGTCGAAGACTGGGTCATGCAGGCCATCGAGAAGGGCATTGATCTCGGCTACGAGGCAGACGGTGAGGCGATGATCGTCGGCAACGCTTTCCTGTTGCGCGAACTGGCCAAGAACCTGGTCGACAATGCCCTGCGCTATACGCCTTCCGGGGGGCATGTCACCTGTCGGATCCTGGCCAATCAGGCGACGGTTCTGCTCGAGGTTGAAGATGATGGCGTCGGGATCAGCGAGGAACAGGCGGAACTGGTTTTCGAGCGTTTCTACCGCGTTGATGATGCAACGACCGAAGGCAGCGGTCTCGGTTTGGCCATTGTTCAGGAGATCGCCATGCAGCACGGCTCGCGTGCCAGTTTGCGGCCCAATCCGCGTGGCCATGGGGCCGTGGCCCATGTGCTCTTTGCCGCCTGGCAGCCGCCACCGCCACCACCGCCGGAGCCGGATGACTATTCCGAGCTCTATCGTCAGTCGCCTCCGATCGGGACCTAAGGGCAGCGCAAGACAATCAATTTTGTATCCGGAGTCCGGAAAATTGCGCTTTTCTCTTGCCAGGGGCGACTCGCATCGCTATAATGCGCCCTCCTTTTGGCCAATTAGCTCAGTTGGTAGAGCAGCGGATTGAAAATCCGCGTGTCCGTGGTTCGATTCCGCGATTGGCCACCAGAATACTTCCTGGTAACTCAGGGAAAAACGCCAACCGCAAGCGGTTGGCGTTTTGCATTGCGGATCCGTATTGCGTGTGCCCGGCATCTTGCCGGCGCAATCTGCTTGTTGTTCCAGACGCCGATCGGCGAATAGAGGATGCATCTTGGCCAAACCTAACTACCAGTTCGAAAAGCGCCAGAGAGATCTCGCCAAGAAGAACAAGCAGGAAGAAAAGCGCCGGCAGAAGCTGGCCGGTAATGCCGGGGCCAACTCGAACGAGGCCGTGCCACATGACGAACTTCCCGTGGCGACGGCTGCCGTGCCGGAAGGCAACGACTCGCTCTAGCCGGCAAGACTCCCGGTGCGGGCTGGCCGGGGAAGTTGCACATTGATCTGACGCACGACATGAATATCAAGGCAAGCATTCGTATCGAAGCACTGGCGCCGGAATTTTCCGACGCAGTTGCGGCATTGGCTGATGTGCTTGATTTGCCGCTGGGCGAAGATGCTGATTTTGCCCTGCAACTGGGTGATGCCGGCCTGCAACTGCAGGAGCTTGGCGCAGATGCGGCAGGCCCGGTGCGCGTCGATTTTCTCGAAGGAGCAATGGCGCATCGTCGCCAGCAAGGCGGTGGTGCTGGCCAGATGATTGCCAAGGCGGTGGGCATCCAGTCCGGTATTCGGCCGGCTGTTTTCGATGCCACGGCCGGTCTGGGGCGTGATGCTTTTGTGCTTGCCCAGCTTGGCTGCGATGTGGTGCTGACTGAGCGCCATCCGGTCATTGCGGCCTTGCTTGCCGACGGTCTGCAACGCGCTTTGCTGGATGCCGAAGTCGGTCCAATCGTGCAGCGCATGCACCTGAAAAAGGGTAATGCGATCGAGTTGATGGCGGCATGGCAGGGCGAACCACCGCAGGTCATTTATCTTGACCCGATGTTTCCGCATCGCGACAAAAGCTCTCTGGTGAAGAAGGAAATGCGCCTGTTCCGGCCTTTGGTGGGAAATGATGATGATGCGCCGCAACTTCTGGCTGCCGCGCTCGATCTGGCGACACACCGGGTTGTCGTCAAACGGCCGCGCAAGGCGCCTGGCGTACGTGGGCAAACGCCGAGCTACGTGCTCGAGGGCAAGTCCAGTCGCTTCGATATTTACACCAAAAAAGCATTGAAGCTTCGGGACTGAGCAGATGCTGAGGATTTCCAGGGCTTGCCGGGGAGCCGGCCGGAATTGCCGCTGTTTTGATCCCGCGCAAGCCCGGGGCGGGTGATCCTTTGACTGAGAGTCTGCAGCAGTTTTCCGGACTTGCGTGGGCGGCGATCAATCGCCTCGCTGCGTATGCCCTGCTCAATTTGCTCGATGATCCGGCAATGCTCGCACTGGCTTTTTGTGCCTCTTGATCCGGATGAAAAAATGGCAACCTGAACCGGTTGCCGTTTTCTCCAGTGCTTAGCTGCCCTGACGATGGCTGCCTAGTGCATGTTCGGCACTGGCTTTTCCCGCCATCAGTTGCAGGTTGTCTACAACGCGCAGGCTGGCACTTTCCATCGCTTCGACGTGGCGCAGCATGGCGTCCATGTCACCGAATCCTTTTGCCTCAAGGGCGGCGATGCCGAATTTATGGACGTCGACGTGAGGTGCTTCGATTTCGCGATAGCCAGGTAGTTTGCTGAAACAGTCGTGTCCCTCACCTTCGTAATACCATTTGCCGAGCCGGCAGGTCTTGTGTGAGGCGACGGAGCTGGGGGCGATGTTTTCCAGGCCGAACAGCCCGAGATAGATGCGGAACTTGAAGACCAGATGGTCGACCTTCGCCAGCTCGATAAAACTCTTCAGGGCGCTGCCGGCGATGACTTCTTCCATCTTGTGGGAAAGCCCCATCAGGCGCTGCATGTCTTCCGTTGCCTGATTGCCGCGCTCGCTGAAGTTTTCGGCGGTTTTTGACAGCGACTCCATGGCGTTCTTGGCGGAGTTGGAGTTTTGTCGGATGCTGGTAACCAGGCCGTCAATGTCCTTGGTTGCCTTCGAGGTACGCTCAGCCAGCTTCCTGACTTCATCGGCGACGACTGCGAAGCCGCGCCCGGCTTCACCGGCTCGGGCGGCTTCAATGGCGGCGTTGAGCGCCAGCAGGTTGGTCTGGTCGGCAATTTCGTGGATCAGCTGGACAATCGCACTGATTTCGCTGGCCTCGCGGGCAAGTGCGTCGACTTCTCCGGCTGTGTGGGCCGAGTCACGGGCCAACTGGTGCAGGTTGGCGGCAATTTCAGTGGTCGTTTGGCCGCTGCTGATCGAGACTTCTGCCGCTTCGACAGCCTGGATTTTTTCATTATTAAGCAGCAGCGCCATCTGGCTCAGGCTGCTTTGCGAACCGGAGAGGGTTTCGCTGAAGGAAGCCAGATTGCGCAAGATGGAACGCAGTGTTTCGCATTCGCGTTCCTTGCTCGCCGCCGCTTGCGCATTGCTGTCGAGCCTGAACTGCAGGCTGGTGAGTTCATCGCGCAGTGCCTGCTCGCGGTCTTTTGTTTCGGCTAGCTCCCGGTGCAGGGCCTCCTGTTTGCTTGAACTGCTCCAGAACATCGGTCCATCTCCTATTTTTATATATTTTGCATTTTCGAAATGACCGATCTGGTCAGCCCTCGATTGTCTCACGGGGCGTTTGATTTGACAGGGATTTTCGCCATTTTGCGGCGATTTGGCGACCCGTTTTGTCTTGCTCAATTGTGACAAGTGGGTGTTTTTGCTAGCCGGGTCCTTCATGTCAATAAGGAATAGGCTATAGTTTCGCGGCAAAAAAGCGTAGCAGCTCTCCATGGTGCCGATCAGGACAAGTGTCGTTTATGACTGCGAAAACAAACAGTAAGGAAAACCAGCCGGTTGCTGCGAAGGCTTGTCCTTCCCGCCGCAAAGCGGCATTGGCAGTTTCTGACAATGTTTCAGCACAATCTGCGATCCTCTTGCGTCCCTACCTGGGCGGGATTGGTACCCCTGCCGGGGCGCGTATCCGCGATGGCGGTACGGGGAGTCGAGCATGGCGGGTAGCCCGAATCCGACACGATTTATGTGGCGCCCGCCAGTCGCAACGTGATTATCAAGGATGGCTGCTTCGTGCTGATCGAAGGACCGCGTGAGGCGATGCCGCGGCCCTCGGTCAGGGCCCTTGCCAGCCGAGGAGTTGGTCAGTCGTTATTGTGCCCGTTGAGGAGGAGAGAGGGATCCCGGCATCACTGATCCCTCCCGGGTTTTTTTAATTCAGGGCCTTGCCATGCAGGTGGGCCATTTTTTGCTGTCCTGTCATGCGCAAGTTTGCTCCCCTGCTGTTTCTCTTCCTGGCGGCCTGTGCCACGGTCGTTTCCCTGCGCCTCGACGACCGTTTCGGCCTGCCCGACCCGGCGCGTTTCGATCGCTTTCCTGTTCTCGCCAACGCTTCGGCGCCGGATTACTGGAAAGAGGTACGGCCGATCCTCGACCAGCGCTGCGTCAGTTGCCATGCCTGCTACGACGCGCCGTGCCAGCTCAATCTGAGCAGCTATGCCGGGCTGACGCGCGGCGCCAATACCGACGTCGTCTACTCCAGCATCCGCCTGCTCGCCGATCCGCCGACCCGCCTTGGCATTGATGCCGCGACCACCGTGCAGTGGCGGCAGATGGGCTTTTTCCCGGTGCTCAACGAGCGTGTCTCGACACCGGAGGCCAACCGGGTGGGTGGTGTGCTGCATCGCCTGCTGGAAATGAAGCGCCTCAATCCGGGGCCGGCGAGCGGTCCCTTGCCGGATGATGCTTTCGATTTTTCGCTGGACCGTGCCCAGATGTGCGTTCGGGCCGAGGGGCTCGACGACTACGCCTTGCGCCATCCGGCGCGCGGCATGCCCTTCGGTCTGCCGCCGCTGAGTGGTAGCGAACATCAGACCCTGAGTCGCTGGCTGGAGGCGGGCGCGCCCTATCAGCCTCCGGCTGTACTGCCGGCCAATGTCCAGCTCCGGCTGGCCGACTGGGAGCGCTTCCTGAATGGCGACAGCCTGAAGGAACAGCTGATGGCACGCTATATCTACGAGCACTGGTATATCGGGCATCTGTACTTTGACGAAATGCCGCGGCAGTTTTTCGAGCTGGTGCGCAGCCGGACGCCGGCCGGTCAGCCAATTGACCTGATCGCAACGCGTCGACCGTATGACGATCCCGGTGTCGAGCGGGTTTACTACCGTTTGCAGCGCATGGAGGCGAGTTCGGTCGCCAAGAAGCACATGCCGCTGAAGCTTGATGCGGCGCGCATGGCGCGTCTGCGCGGCTGGTTCCTGGCGGCGGACTATCCGGTCGGCGATCTGCCTGGCTATGCGCCGGAGGTGGCGGCGAATCCCTTTGTCACTTTTCGGGCGCTGCCGGTCGATGCCCGTTACCGCTTCATGCTTGATGACGCCCAGTTCACGCTGATGGGCTTCATGAAAGGCCCGGTCTGTCGCGGCCAAGTCGCGCTCAACGTCATCAACGATCATTTCTGGGTGGTTTTCGTTGCGCCGGACAGCAAGGAAACCAAGTTGATGAATGCCATGCTCGACGCGGCAATGCCGAACCTGCGTCTGCCTGCCGAGCGCGAAGGCTCGATCGGGCCGCTTACCTGGCGCCAGTATGCGCGGCTGGAAAACCAGTATCTGGAAGCGAAGAGCGCGGTTCTCGCCAAATTTGCCAGCAAGGACTACCTGCCGGCGCCGGACAAGCTGTGGAATGGCGATGGTCAGAATCCCAATGCCGCTTTGACGGTGTTCCGCCATTTCGACAGCGCCTCGGTGCTGCGCGGCCTGGTCGGCGAGCGGCCGCAAACCACTTTGCTGCTCGGCTATCCGTTGTTCGAGCGCATGCATTACCTGCTGGTCGCCGGCTTCGATGTTTACGGCAACCTCGGGCACCAGGTCGCGACCCGCCTGTACATGGACTTCCTGCGCATGGAGGGCGAGCAGAACTTCCTGACCTTGCTGCCGCTCAAGGACCGGCAGGCGGTGCTCGATCATTGGTATCGCGGGCGCAGCGAACCGCATATCCGCCAGTTCGCCGATGCCGCGGCATTTTTCCCGAAAGAGAGCGGCATGCGTTATCGCAGCCAGGATCATCTCGGCGAACTGTATGCCGAGTTGCGGGCCCGGGTCGAGCCGGTGCGTGAGCGCAACCTGGACTGGTCGGCAAATGGCTGGTCGGGCCGGGAAGTGGCGCAATTCCAGCGGCTCAACCAGGTGCGCGGCATTCCGGCGTCGGTCTTGCCGGAAAACAGCCTGCTCTCCATCCGTTATCCGGACGGCAGGCTGCGTCTGATCTCGCTGGTGCGCAACAGTGCGCACAGCAACGTCGCCGAACTGTTCGGCGAGTCGGCCCGCCGTCTGCCGCAGGAAGACACGTTGCTGGCGCTGAACGGGGTGGTCGGTGCCTACCCCAATGCCTTCTATACGGTCGACGTCGCAGAATTGGCCAATTTCACCGATGCCATCGCCCGCCTGGGCAGCGAGGACGACCTGATCGCCCTCACCGACCGTTTCGGCGTGCGCCGCACTGACCCCCGCTTCTGGCCGCTGAGCGATGCGATCCACGCCGAATGGCGACGGAGCGCAGCGCAGGAGTCGGCCATCCTCGACTACAGCCGCTTCGAGAACCGTTAGCCGTTCTTCCGCTCGCGGGCTTCCTTGCGCAGGGAAGCCCACACCGAGGCACCGATGATGGTGGCGACGACAGCCAGCGAGAAGCCGACCGGGATCGTGTAGATGTCGAGCAGCAGCATCTTGACGCCGATGAACATGAGGACCATGGCCAGACCGTACTTGAGCAGCGAGAAACGGTCGGCGACGCCGGCGAGCAGGAAGTACATGGCGCGCAGGCCGAGGATGGCGAAGATGTTCGAGGTCAGCACGATGAACGGATCGGTGGTGATCGCGAAAATGGCCGGGATCGAATCGACGGCGAAGATCAGGTCGGACAGTTCGACGAGCACCAGGGCAAGGAAGAGCGGTGTCGCGTAGCGGACACCATTTTGCCGCGTGAAGAAGCGTTGACCGTCAAAGCTCGAACTGATGTTCATGTGGCGGCGCAGCCAGTTGATCAGGCGATTGTTCTCGAGGTCGGGCTGTTCGTCGGCGAACCAGTACATCTTGATGCCGGTGAGCAGCAGGAAGCCGCCGAAGACATAAAGAATCCAGTGGAACTGCGTGATCAGCCAGGCACCGGCGAAGATCATGCCGGTGCGCATGACGATGGCGCCGAGCACGCCGTAGAGCAGCACGCGCTTCTGCAATTCCAGCGGTACGGCGAAGAAGGAGAAGAGCATCAGCCAGATGAAGACGTTATCGACGGCCAGCGCCTTTTCGATCAGGTAGCCGGTGATGAACTCCAGTGCCTTGGTATTGGCGATTTCGCGTCCCAGACTGCCGTCGAGGTACCACCACAGTCCGCCGGCAAAGGCCAGCGTGATGCTGATCCAGATTACCGACCAGACGGCGGCCTCCTTGAAGCTGACGCGGTGTTCCTTGCCGCCGCCGACCACGAAGAGGTCGATCGCCAGCATGACGAGGACAATGCTCGTGAAGGCGAGCCACAAACCGGTACTGCCGATGGTTTCCATATCAATTTCCTTTTTCGCATTCCACAAAACAAACGGCCCGTGCCGGATGGGCTGGGGCCGTGGAATGCCAAAGGAGCCTCGCCGTCGCGGCAAAGGTCTTGCTCGCAGCGTGGTGCGCTGCCCGGTTGCCGGAAGCTTGCGCTTCGTGATGACGACAGGCCGGAAGTGAGCTACTCCCCCTTGGGATTCGCGAACTGTAATAAAGCCGACTACGTCTGTCAACTATTCAACTGTGCAGTTCATGCTGTTGCAATATTGTCGTAACATGCGCGCCTCATGATGATGCACTTTCCAAAAAGGGGCTGAACGATGGATCTGTTGCTGTGGCGCCATGCCGAAGCCGAAGATGGCGAAGATGACCTCAAACGGCGTCTGACCGAGCGTGGCGAAAAACAGGCGCGCAGCATGGCCGCCTGGCTGCACCGGCATCAGCCCAAGGATATGCGCATCATCGTCAGCCCGGCGATCCGCACGCAGCAGACCGCCGAGGCGCTCAAGCTGCCTTTTGAAACGCACCGCAAGATCGGCCCCGACGCCTGTGTCTCGGAATTGATTGCCGCCTCCGGCTGGCCGAATGCCAATGGTTCGGTGCTGATCATCGGCCACCAGCCGTCGCTCGGGCGCATGGCCTCCCTGCTGCTCGCCGGCCATGAGTCGGAGTGGACGATCAAGAAAGGCGCCTTGTGGTGGCTGAGCAACCGCGTCCGCCGCGGCGAAACGCAAACCGTGCTGCGTGCGGTCATTCCAGCCGAATTGCTGGACTAGACAAGCGGGCCGCTTAGGCGTGAAATAAACCCTTTCGCTTCAACGCTTGGAGAAGAGGGTATGGTTTCAACAAAAAAGACAAAGGTAACCTCGCCGGCAGCGTCTGCTGCCACCCCGAAAAAGACAGCGGTTCGCAAGCCGCGTCAGCGCTCCGTCGCCAGCGGTGATATTCCCCCGGTACTGACCCCGGAAGGGATAGAAGGATTTACCGTGCACGCAGCGGTCGACGCTGCCCAAGAGTCGAAATTGGGCGCCATGCGTGATGTCATCGCCGGCATGCCGGCCGATGAAAAAGTTGCCTTGTTGCGCGACCTGCTCAAGCAGCAAGGCCTGCGCAACGAGCAACTGCCGGTCAGCCCGGATGAAGAACTGGTCAAGGACTGGCGCGAAGGCGGTTATCCCTACAAGAACCTGATGCAGCGCCGCAACTACGAGCGGCAAAAATACCGTCTGCAGGTCGAGCTGCTGAAGCTGCAGGCCTGGGTCAAGGAAACCGGGCAGAAGGTCGTCATCCTCTTCGAAGGTCGCGATGCGGCCGGCAAGGGCGGCACCATCAAGCGCTTCATGGAACACCTGAATCCGCGAGGCGCACGCGTCGTCGCCCTGGAAAAGCCGAGCGAGATGGAGCGCGGCCAGTGGTATTTCCAGCGCTACGTGCAGCACCTGCCGACCAGCGGCGAGATCGTGCTGTTCGACCGTTCCTGGTACAACCGCTCCGGCGTCGAGCGGGTGATGGGTTTTTGCACCGATCAGGAATACAGCGAGTTCGTGCGTCAGGCGCCGGAATTCGAGCGCATGCTGGCGCGTAACGGTACCCACCTGATCAAGTTCTGGTTCTCGGTCAGTCAGGAAGAGCAGCGTCGCCGCTTTGGCGAGCGCAAGGTGCATCCGCTCAAGCAGTGGAAACTGTCGCCGATCGACATGGCCTCACTCGACAAGTGGGACGATTACACCAAGGCCAAGGAAGCGATGTTCTTCCATACCGATACCGCCGATGCGCCGTGGACGGTGATCAAGTCGAACTGCAAAAAGCGCGCACGCCTCAATGCCATGCGTTACGTGTTGCACAAGCTGCCCTACACCAACAAGGACACCGACCGCATCGGCAATCTCGATCCGCTGATCGTCGGCCGCGCCAACGTCGTTTTCGAGCGTGGCGAGCAGCAGGGCGTGCCTATCCTCTAACTGATCACGTAGGAGGCGCAGCCGGTCGCGATCAAGAGGCCGGCTTCGTTCTCCAGCGTCATCTGCACCGAGGCCAGACGGCCACCGAGACGGGTTACCCGGCCGGTGGCCGTAAATTTTTTGCCGATGCCCTGGCGCAGGAAATCGGTGCGCAGGTCGATGGTGCCGATGCGCCCGAAACGATGGGCAACCTGTTCGGTACTCTCATCGTTGAATTTCTCGGCAATCGCCACCGTCGCGGCCAGACCGCCAACGGTATCGAGGACCGTGGCGATCACGCCGCCGTGCAGGCGACCATGCAGGAAGTGGCCGATCAGGTCCTTGCGCATGGCAAAGCTGATCTGCGGCGCTTCCGGGTCAAGCGACTCGATCTTGAAACCGAGCAGTTCGTTGAAACAGAGCTTGTGTTCGAAGACGTCGCGCAAGGAGGCGTCGAGGCGGGCTTGTTCTTCGGGCGAGCGGCGAGGCAGTGCGGGGTGGGCGGTCATTGTTTTCTACAGACAGGGATGGGGAGCGACGGGTTCCCGTCAGGCGCAAGTTTAACCTGCGCTGCCGGCCGGGCCGTTGATCAATGCCGCCAGACCCCGTGCATCGCGAATCAGGCTGCGGCCACGCCCGGTCTCGATCAGGCCAGCGCCGACCAGTTCGCCGATCAGGCGCGCGACGACCTCGCGGCTGGTGCCGAGGTGGCAGGCCATCTGCTGCTGCGTCATGCGCAATTCACCGTTGCCTGAGGCATGGACCAGCAACAGGTTGGCCAGGCGCTGGTTGAGCTTGTAGGAGTGCACTTCCTCGAGTTCGGCCATGAGGCGGAAAACCAAGGTGGACAGCGTGCGCACCGTGAGGTCGCGAATCACCGCTTCGCCGGCGAACAGGTGGTGGAAGAGCGGGCCGGGCAGCAGCGCGATGGTGGTCGTGTCGACGGCCTGCACCCAGGCCGGGTAGAGCAGGTCGTTGAACAGGCTGTTCAGCGCGAAGACGCAGGTTTCGCCGGGATCGATGTAATACAGCGTCGCCTCGTTGCCGTTCGGGGCCAGGGAGAAAACGCGCAGGCGCCCCTCGAGCACGAAATAGGCGCCCGAGACGCGCTGGCCTTTGACCAGTAGCGGCGTCGCCGAGGCGCAATGGCGGCTGACCTGGGCCTCGCGCAGGCGCGCCCTGCCCGCAGCGCTGAGTTGGCAGAACGGGTTGCAGTCTTCCAGTGTCGGCATTTTCCCCTCCCGGGCGGGGTTGACCGCTGGCGTTCCGGCCGGCGGCGGATAGAGGAGGGGAATTCTAGCTCCGTCGGGCCGAGCGCATGCATTCATCTTGATTTTTCCGCCTGCATGCGGGCGCGCAGGGAGTCGCTGCTCAGGGCTTCGAGAAAGGCAACGAGGTCGGCGACTTCCTGTTCGCCGAGCGGCGAGCGGTCGACTTTGCCGAGTGCGCTTTTTTCATCCAGCCACGTGGTCAGGCCAGCCGAGCGTCCGAGCTGGGCGCCAGCCATGATGCGGACGACCTCGGGCAGCGAGTCTACGGCTCCGTTGTGCAACCAGGGGCCGGTCAGCGCCACGTTGCGCAGCGATGCGACGCGCCAGATGCCGCGCTCGCCGTTGTTGAGCAGTCCGTACTTCGTTTCGTAGGGCGTGGCATTGGCCGGAAAGATGCGGCGCGCGCTCTCGCCGCCGAGCAGGCTGGCGTCGCTGAAATTGGGGCCGCGGTGGCAGAGCACGCAGCCGACCGTTTCGAACAGCGCCATGCCGCGCAGCTGGGCGCGCGTCAGCGCCCTGGCCTCGCCGCGCACGAAGCGATCGTAGGGGCTATCGGGCGTGATCAGGGTGCGTTCGAAGGCGGCGATGGCCTGGGCGATGCGCGCGAAGCTGATCGGCGCCGCATCGCCGAAGGCGGCCTGGAATTCGGTGCGGTAGGCGGCATCGGCATTGAGCCGCCGCTCCGCCTCGGCCGGCGAAGCGAGGCCCATTTCGAGCGGGTTGAGGATGGGGCCCATGGCCTGCGCTTCGAGCGAAGGGGCGCGGCCGTCCCAAAACAGCACGGACTGGAAGGCGGCATTCCAGACGGTCGGCGTGTTGCGCGTCCCGAGTTGGCCGGCGATGCCCTTGGCGGTCGGCCGGCCGTCGGCGCCGGCGGAGGCAAACAGGTCGTGGCAGGAAGCGCAGGCCAGCTTGCCGTCACCGGACAGCTTTTTCTCAAAAAACAGGCGTCGACCGAGCGCCACCCGCTCTGGCGTGGTCGGGTTGTCGACCGGGGCCGGCGCGACCTCGGGCAAGGCCGTCCACACGTGGCGTGCGCTGCGCGGTGGCGCCGGGTTGGCAAACTCGGCATCGGACGCGGCGGCCGGCCGCGCGAAGAGCGGAAGCGACTCGCCGAGCGGCGCAGGGCCGTTTTCGATGGCGACGGCGACTGCCATCTTCAGCCCGAAGGCGAGTAGCCCCATGCCGAAGGTGGCGCTGAGCAGCCACTTCCCGGCGCGGTCGAGGCCGGCGAAGGGGCCGAGTTCCTGGTGGATCATCAGGGCGAGCGCGGCCATGCCGAGTCCGGTGACCGGGATGCCGATGGCGAGCAGGTCGGTGAGTTCGCTGTTCATGTCGTGCTCCGCGAGAGGGAATGGGGCGAACGATAGCGGCCGGCCGGCGCCGGATATGTAGCAAAAGTCACGCAAGGCGCCGACTGGTCTTGTGTAACCCTTGCTACAGACCGACTCCGGGCGGCCGGGCAGGATGCGGCGCACGGCCGGGCGTTCCGGCCGCCTATTTCAACCGTATCGAGGAAAGGTCTGCATCATGAAAAATCGCTTGTTTGGCTTTGCTTTTGCCCTGCCCATCCTGTTCTGCGCCCTGCCTGCCGAGGCCGGCGGCGGTCTGGCGCCGCTCGACCGGGCGCGCACCGCCGTGCTCATCACCGATCCGCAAAACGATTTCCTGCGCGAGGACGGCAAGTTGTACGGCCTGCTCGCCGATAACCTGAAGGCGCTCGGCACCATCGACAACATCGCAATGCTGATGCGCGCCGCCAAGGACAAAAACGTGCTCCTGGCGGTCGACCCGCTGGTTTTCGGCAAAAGCGATAGCAACTGGACGCAGGCCGGTGCGCTGCAGCGCCAGTTGCTCGATATGCAGGCCTTGCGCGCCGGCAGTACGGGGGCGGATTTCTACGCGCCCTACAAACCCTACATCGATGACGGCAAGACGGTGATTGCCGCGCCGCACAAGATGTACGGGCCGGAGAGCAACGACCTGATTTACCAGTTGCGCAGCCGCGGCATCGATACCGTGATTCTCGGCGGCATGGTTGCCAACCTGTGCGTCGATTCGCACCTGCGCACGCTGATGGAGAACGGGTTCAAGGTCTATGTCGTCAAGGATGCCGTCGGTGCGCCGGGCGAGGCCGCCTACCAGGCGGCGCTGCTCAATTTCGGCATGATCGCGAGCGGCGTGTGGACCACCGCCGAGGCGCTGGCGGCGCTGGCCCGCTGAACGGTGGACGTGAAAAAGGCGACGGATTCCGTCGCCTTTTTTGGGACTCGGCGAAAACGCCGGGTTTTACTTCTTGCGCGATGCCGGCACGTCGGTGCAGGAACCGTGCGCGACTTCGGCCGCCATGCCGACCGTTTCACCCAGCGTCGGGTGCGGGTGGATGGTCTTGCCGATATCGACTGCGTCGGCACCCATCTCGATCGCCAGGCAGACTTCGCCGATCATGTCGCCGGCGTTCGGGCCGACGATGGCGCCGCCGATCACGCGATGCGTTTCGGCATCGAAGATCAGCTTGGTGAAGCCGTATTCGGCACCGTTGGCGATGGCGCGGCCGGAGGCTGCCCACGGGAACTTGGCGGCTTCGACCTTGCGGCCTTCCTTCTTGGCCTGGTCCTCGGTGTAGCCGACCCATGCCACTTCCGGATGGGTGTAGGCAACGCCCGGAATGACCTGCGCGTCGAAGGCGGCCTTGTGGCCGGCCGCGACTTCCGCCGCGACGTGCGCCTCATGTACCGCCTTGTGGGCGAGCATCGGATTGCCGACGACGTCGCCGATCGCGAAGATGTGCGGCACGTTGGTGCGCATCTGCGCATCGACGTTGATGAAGCCACGGTCGGTGACCGCGACGCCGGCTTTCTCGGCACCGATCTTCTTGCCGTTCGGCGCGCGGCCGGCGGCTTGCAGGATCATGTCGTAGCGCACGGCATCGGCGTTCGGTGCGCCTTCGCCTTCGAACTTGACCCACAGGCCATCGTCCTTGGCATCGACCGCAACCGTCTTGGTCTTCAGCATGATCTTGTCGAAGCGATGCGTGTTCTGCTTTTCCCAGACCTTGACCGCATCGCGGTCCGGGCCTTGCATCAGCACGTCAAGCATTTCGACGACATCGACCTTGGCCCCCAGCGTCGAATAGACGGTAGCCATTTCCAGGCCGATGATGCCACCGCCGATGACCAGCATCTTCTTCGGTACGAAGCGCAGTTCAAGTGCCCCGGTCGAATCGACGATGCGCGGATCCTTCGGAATGAAGGGCAGATGCACGGCCGCCGAACCGGCGGCGATGATGCACTTCTGGAACTTGATGACCTTCTTGGCACCGGTCTTGTCCTGACCCGTGCCGTCGGTGACTTCGACCTCGATGTGATGCGGGTCGAGGAAGGTGCCGAAACCGCGCACGATGTCGACCTTGCGGCCCTTGGCCATGCCGGCCAGACCGCCGGTCAGCTTGCCGACGACCTTGTCCTTGTGGGCGCGCAGCTTGTCGATGTCGACCTGCGGCGCGGCAAAGGTGACGCCGAGATCATTGGCATGTTCGGCTTCCTCGATCACTGCGGCAACGTGCAGCAGGGCCTTGGACGGGATGCAGCCAACGTTGAGGCAGACGCCGCCGAGCGTTGCGTAACGCTCGACGATGATGGTCTTCATGCCGAGGTCGGCCGAGCGGAAGGCGGCCGAATAGCCGCCGGGGCCGGCGCCGAGCACGAGCATTTCGCACTCGAGATCGGCACCGCCGGCATGGCTGCCGGCGACCGGCGCGACGACCGGCGCTGCCGCAGGAGCAGCCGCCGGCGCGGCGGCTTGCGGAGCGGGGGCGGCCGCCGCTGCACCGGTTTCGACCTTGATCAGCAGGGCGCCTTCGGCAACCTTGGAACCGAGCTGGACCAAAACCTCCTTGACCACGCCGTCGACCGTCGAGGGCACATCCATCGTGGCCTTGTCGGATTCCAGCGTGACGATGGCGTCGTCGACCTTGATGGTGTCGCCGACCTTCACGAACAGGTCGATGACCGGCACTTCGGCGAAATCGCCGATGTCGGGGACTTTGACTTCTACCAGATTGCTCATGGTGTTCTCCCCTTACAGCGCGACGCGGCGGAAATCGGCCAGCAGCTGGGCGATATAGACATTGAAGCGGGTCGCCAGTGCACCGTCGATGACGCGGTGGTCGGCGGTCAGCGACAGCGGCAGGACGAGGCGCGGCACGAATTGCTTGCCGTCCCAGACCGGCTTCATGGCCGACTTGTTGACGCCGAGGATGGCGACTTCCGGCGCATTGACGATCGGTGCGAAGTAGGTGCCACCGATGCCGCCCAGGCTGGAAATCGTGAAGCACGCGCCGGACATGTCGGCCGGCTTGAGCTTGCCGTCACGTGCCTGCTTGGCCAGATCGCCGGATTCCTGCGCCAGTTCGAAGACCGACTTCTTGTCGACGTTCTTGACTACCGGCACGACCAGGCCGTTCGGGGTGTCGGCTGCGAAGCCGATGTTGAAGTACTTCTTCAGCACCAGATTGTCGCCGTCGAGCGAGGAATTGAATTCCGGGAATTTCTGCAGACCCTTGACGCAAGCCTTCATCAGGAAAGCGAGCATGGTCAGCTTGGCGCCGCCACCCTTTTCATTTTCCTTGTTGAGCAGCACGCGGAAAGCTTCGATATCGGTGATGTCGGCATCTTCGTGATACGTGACGGCCGGGATCATGACCCAGTTGCGCGACAGGTTCTGGCCGGAAATCTTCTTGATGCGCGATAGCGGCTTGACCTCGATCTCGCCGAACTTGGCGAAGTCGACCTTCGGCCAGGGCAGCAGATCGAGTACGCCACCGCCGGTGACGCCACCGGTCGACGCTGCCACAGGGCCGGAAATGGCACCGGACATGACGCCCTTGACGTACTTGGTCAGGTCTTCCTTGACGATGCGGCCTTTCGGACCGGTGGCCGGAACCTTGGACAGATCGACACCGAGTTCGCGGGCATAGGCACGGACCGACGGCGAGGCATGCACCTTGGCGCCGAGCGGCAGGGCCGGGGCAAGCGCGGCGGGGGCGGCGGCAGCCGGAGCGGCGACCGGCGCCGCTGCCGGGGCTGCAGCAGCAGGAGCCTGAGCCGGAGCAGCGGCCGGCGCTGCGGCGACCGGGGCCGAGGCACCGGTTTCAACCTTGATCAGGACCGTGCCTTCGCCGACCTTGGAGCCGAGCTGAACCAGCACTTCCTTGACGATACCGGCGACGGTGGACGGCACGTCCATCGTGGCCTTGTCGGATTCGAGCGTGGCGATCGCGTCGTCGACCTTGATGCTGTCGCCAACCTTGACGAACAGGTCGATGACCGGGACTTCGTCAAAGTCGCCGATGTCCGGCACCTTGACTTCGACCACGCCGCCGCCGGCCGCGGGGGCGGCTGCCACCGGTGCGGCAACCGGCGCCGGCGCTGCGGCCGGAGCGGGAGCGGCTGCGGCCGGGGCGGCGACGGCAGCGGCGCCACCGGTTTCGACCTTGATCAGCAGGGCGCCTTCGGCAACCTTGGCGCCGAGCTGGACGAGAACTTCAGTGACCACGCCGGCAACCGTCGAGGGCACGTCCATCGTGGCCTTGTCGGATTCCAGCGTGACGATGGCGTCGTCGACCTTGATCGTGTCGCCGACCTTCACAAACAGTTCGATAACCGGAACTTCGTCGAAATCGCCGATGTCCGGGACTTTGACTTCAATGATTTGGCTCATGTCGTCTCTCCCTCGTTAAACCGACATCGGGTTGGGTTTGTTCGGGTCAAGGTTGTACTTGACCAGGGCGGCGGCAACCTTCTCGCGTTCGATCTCGCCGTTGTCGGCCAGTGCCTTGAGGGCAGCCAGCGTCACCCAGTGACGGTCGACCTCGAAGAAGTGGCGCAATTTCTCGCGGGTGTCGGAACGGCCGAAACCGTCGGTGCCCAGCGTGACATACGGTGCCTTGACGAAGGGGCGGATCTGCTCGGAGAACAGCTTGATGTAGTCGGTGGCAGCGATGACCGGGCCCTTGGCGCCAGCCAGCTTTTCCTCGACGTGCGACAGCTTCGGTGCTTCGAGCGGATGCAGCAGGTTCCAGCGCTGCACGTCTTGGCCGTTGCGGGCCAGTTCGTTGAAGCTCGGGCAACCCCACAGGTCGGCCTCGACACCCCAGTCGTTCTTGAGCAGGTCGGCAGCGGCGATGACTTCGCGGAAGATGGTGCCGGAGCCGAGCAGCTGGACGCGCGGGCCGGCGGACTCGGCACCCTTCTTGAACGAGTACATGCCCTTGATGATGTCGGCTTCCGAGCCGGCCGGCATTTCCGGGTGCTCGTAGTTCTCGTTCATCACCGTCAGGTAATAGAACACGTCTTCCTGTTCCTGGAACATGCGGCGCATGCCGTCCTGCGTCACGACGGCGACTTCGTACTGGAAGGTCGGGTCGTAGGAGAGGCAGTTCGGGATCAGGTTGGAGAGGATCAGGCTGTGGCCGTCTTCGTGCTGCAGGCCTTCGCCGTTCAGCGTCGTGCGACCGGCCGTGCCGCCGATCAGGAAGCCGCGGGCGCGCTGGTCGCCAGCCGCCCAGCACAGGTCGAGAACGCGCTGCATGCCGAACATCGAGTAGCAGATGTAGAACGGAATGGTCTGGACGTTATGCACCGAGTAGGAGGTGGCGGCGGCGATCCAGTCGCTCATCGCGCCGGATTCGTTGATGCCTTCCTGCAACACCTGGCCGGTCTTCGATTCCTTGTAGAACATCAGCTGGTCATGATCTTCCGGCACATAGTTCTGGCCTTCCTGATTCCAGATACCGACCGAGCGGAACATGCCTTCCATGCCGAAGGTGCGCGATTCGTCCGGCACGATGGGCACGACGTTCTTGCCGACATTCTTGTCCTTCAACATCATGTTCATGATGCGGACGATGGCCATCGTCGTGGACAGCTCGCGGCCTGCGCCGGAAGCCTTCAGCAACGCAGCAAAGGTGTCGAGCGCCGGAATCTGCAGCGGCTCGGCCTTGCGGCGGCGCTGCGGCAGGAAGCCGCCGAGGTCGACGCGACGCTGCATCATGTACTTGTATTCTTCCGAATCTTCGGCGAACTTCAGGTAAGGCAGTTCTTCCAGCTGGTCGTCGGCGACCGGCAGGTGGAAGCGGTCGCGGAAGCGGCCGATCTGATCCTTGTCCATCTTCTTCTGCTGGTGCGAGGTGTTCATCGCTTCGCCAGCCTGGCCCATGCCGAAGCCCTTGATGGTCTTGGCCAGGATCAGGGTCGGGGCGCCCTTGGTCTTGATGGCGCGGTCGTAGGCAGCAAAAATCTTGAAGATGTCGTGGCCGCCACGGTTCAGGTTCCAGATTTCATCGTCGGTCCAGTCGGCAACCAGCTCGCGCAGTTCCGGCGTGTTGAAGAAATTCTCGCGGACGTAGGCGCCGTTCTTGGCCTTGAAGGTCTGGTACTCGCCGTCGCACAGTTCCATCATGCGTTTCTTCAGGATGCCCTTCTTGTCGCGCTGGAAGAGGGCGTCCCAATGGGTGCCCCAGACCAGCTTGATGACATTCCAGCCGGCACCGCGGAATTCGGATTCGAGTTCCTGGATGATCTTGCCGTTGCCGCGTACCGGGCCATCAAGACGCTGCAGGTTGCAGTTGATGACGAAAATCAGGTTGTCGAGCTTTTCGCGACCGGCCATGCCGATGGCGCCGAGCGATTCGACTTCGTCGGTCTCGCCATCACCCAAAAAGGCCCAGACCTTGCGATCACCGGCCTTGGCCAGTCCGCGCGAGTCGAGGTACTTCATGAAGCGGGCCTGATAGATGGCCTGGATCGGGCCGAGGCCCATCGACACGGTCGGGAATTGCCAGAAATCCGGCATCAGCCAGGGGTGCGGATAGGACGAAATACCCTTGCCGCCGGTTTCCTGGCGGAAGTTGTCCATCTGCTCTTCGCTCAGGCGACCGAGCATGAAGGCGCGGGAATAGACGCCCGGTACGGAATGGCCCTGGAAGAAGATCAGGTCGCCGCCGGACGGGTCGTTGATGCTGCGCCAGAAATGCGAAAAGCCGACGTCGTAAAGCGCGGCGGCTGAAGCGAAGGAGGCGATGTGGCCGCCGACGTTGGTGTCCTTGTTGGCGCGCACGACCATGGCCATCGCGTTCCAGCGGATGTAGGAGTGCAGCTTGATTTCCATGTCCGCGTTGCCCGGGTACTTGGGCTGCTGATCGGCGGGAATGGTGTTGATGTATTCGGTATTGGCCGAGTAGGGGATGTCCACACCCTGCAGGCGCGCCTGGCCGATGACTTTCTCGATCAGGTAGTGGGCGCGGGTCGGGCCTTCCTGGGAAATGACGCCGTCGAGGGCATCAATCCATTCTTTGGTTTCCTGCGGATCGACATCAGCAGGGTCAGGCAGTGCGTTGGGCTGGTTGGCCATTTTTGTCTCCAAGATTGGTTTTTCATTCGTTTTGCCTGTTGAGCAAAACAACTCTAGCGCTTTATGGGCCGCTTCGCGAGCCCGTGTTTACACCTACTTGATTTTTCGCATTGTAAAAACAAAATTCGCATCGTGCAATATCCTGTGCGTATTTTTCCTGCCGTGAAAGTCATTCAAAAAAAATCCGTTGAGGGGTTGCGCTGTATCAAATCGGGCCGCGTCCCGCGCTTCTAAAATCGAAGGTTTTGCGATTGATTACGGGAGTTTTCATGGCGGCAGTTATGCCTGCACCGGCGGCCAGCCGGTTGTTTTTGTCCGGCAACGAAGCAGTGGCACGTGCCGTCTGGGAATCCGGCGTCAAGGTGGCTGCGGCCTACCCGGGCACGCCAGCGACGGAAATGCTGGAAGTCATTTCGACCTATCCGGACCTCTATGCCGAATGGTCGGTCAATGAGAAGGTCTCGCTGGAAGTCGCGATTGGTGCCGCCTATGCCGGCTCGCGCGCCTTCTGCTGCATGAAGCATGTCGGCATGAACGTCGCTTCCGATGCGCTGATGACCCTGACGCTGACCGGCGTGGTCGGCGGCCTGGTGATCGCGATTGCCGACGACGTCGGCCTGTCGTCCTCGCAGAACGAACAGGATTCGCGCTACTGGGGGCGTTTCGCCCACATTCCGCTGTTCGAGCCGGCCGATTCGCAGGAAGCCTACGAGATGACCCGGCAGGCGTTCGAACTTTCCGAACAATTCCAGGTGCCGGTCATCCTGCGCATGACGACGCGTATCAACCACGTCAAGGCGTTGGTCACGGTCGGCGAGCGCGTGCCGCATAGCGCAGCGGGTTTCAACAAGGAGCCGGGCCGTTTCGTGATGGTGCCGGGCAATGCCGGCAAGCGCATTCCGCTGATGTTCGCGCGTGACGGTCAACTGCGTGAAATGGCCGAAAACTCGGCGCTCAATGTGATCGAGCCGGGCAGCGACAGGCGCGTCGGCTTCATCGCCTCCGGCCCGGCCTACATGCATGTCAAGGAAGCCTTCCCGGATGCGCCGGTATTGAAGCTGGGCTTTTCCTGCCCGCTGCCGATTGAAAAGTGCCGTGCACTGGCGGCGCTGGTCGACCAGGTCGTGGTTGTCGAGGAAGTCGAGCCGCTGGTCGAGACCGAACTCAAGGCCGCCGGCATCGCCGTGCTCGGCAAGGAGATCCTGCCGCGCCAGGGCGAGCTGTCGCCGAATGTGCTGAAACCGGCAATTGCCAAACTGCTCGGCGAAGAAGTGCCGGCCGCCCAGGCCGTCGCGCCGCTGCCGGTCTTCCCGCGGCCGCCGACGATGTGCGTCGCCTGTCCGCACCTCGGCGTCTATTACACGCTGTCGCAGGTGCGCAACCTGACCATCGCCGGCGACATCGGCTGCTACACGCTGGGCGCCGGGCATCCGTGGAATGCGCTCGATACCTGCATCTCGATGGGCGCCTCGATGGGCGTCGCGCTCGGTCTCGACAAGGGCCGCGGCGAAGCCGACAAGGACAAGCGCATCCTCGCCGTGATCGGCGACTCGACCTTCCTGCACATGGGCATGCAAGGCCTGCTCGACATGGTCTACAACAAGGGCAACGTCACGGTGCTGTTGCTCGACAACCGCGCCGTCGGCATGACCGGTGGCCAGAATAACCCGGGCAACGGCTACGGCATCCATGGCGAGGAGGCGCCGCGTGTCGATTTCGTCAAGCTGGTCGAGGCGCTCGGCGTCAAGTCGGAGCGCGTGCACAAGGTCAATCCCTACGAATTGCCGGTGCTGTTCAAGACCATCCGCGACGAAGTGAAGGTGCCGGAAGTCTCGGTGATCATCACCGACCAGCCTTGCGTGCTGGTCAAGGATTATCACAAGCTGAAGCCGTTTACCGTCGTCGAGGACAAGTGCACTGGTTGCGGCAACTGTATCGACGTCGGCTGTCCGGCCATCCACGTTACCCGGCGCGGCCAGGAAACCAAGCCGAACGGGCGGGTTGTCGATCTCGCCTTCGTACGCATCGAGTCCTCGGTATGTACCGGTTGCGGCCTGTGCGTGCAGCCCTGTGCACCGAAAGCCATCGAGCACTACGTCCCGGTCTCGCCGATTGCGCTGGTCAAGGGAGGCTGTCACTGATGAGCGCTACGACCAATATTCTTGTCGTCGGCATCGGCGGCCAGGGCGTCATGACCGCGACCGAAATCCTTGCCGAGGCGGCGATCGCGCTCGGCCAGGATGCCAAGAAAACCGAAGTCGCCGGCATGGCGCAGCGCGGCGGCGTCGTTTCGTCGCACCTGCGTTTCGGCGCCAAGGTGCTGTCGCCGCAGATCACGCCGGGCACGGCCGATGTGCTGCTCGGTTTCGAGTCGGCCGAAGCGATGCGTTGGCAGCACATGTTGAAGCCGGGCGGTATCACCTTGATGAATACGGCGCGCCTGGTGCCGCCGGTGGTCGAGCTCGGTTTGTTCGACTACCCGGTCGACCCGATTGCCGAGGTCAAAAAGGGCGGCAACAAGGTCGTCGCTTTCGATGCGACGACCATCGCGCTCGAACTCGGCGACATCCGTCTGGGCAATACCGTGATGCTCGGTGCGATTGCCGATCACCTGCCGTTCTCGGCCGATGATCTGCTCACCTGCGTGCTGCAGCGTTTCCAGCGCAAGGGCGAAAAACTGGTCGAGCTGAACCGGCGCGCTTTTGCCGCCGGCCGGGCGGCGGTGGGTGCGGCCGAGGCTGCACTGGCCTGATTCTGGTAAAATTCAGCCAATTCAAAGGGAAAGGCGCCCGCCTTTCCCCTTTTCATTTCTGGTGGAGGCGACGATGACGGCACAAATTATCGACGGCAAGGCCCTGGCTGAAGAACTGCGCCAGGGATTCAAGGCGCGCGTGGAAGCGCTCACGGCCAAGGGCCACAAACCCGGCCTGGTGGTCATCCTGGTCGGAGCCGATCCGGCCTCCGAAGTCTATGTCCGCAACAAGGTCAATGGTTGCCTGGCGATCGGCATGCACTCCGAGAAGATCACCTATGACGCAACGGTCGACCAGGAAGTCGTGCTCAAAAAGATCGCCGAGCTGAATGCCGATCCGGCGATTCACGGCATCCTCGTGCAACTGCCGCTGCCCAAACATTTCGACGAAGAAAAAGTGCTCGAAGCCATCGCTGCCGACAAGGATGTCGACGGCTTTCACGCCGAGAACGTCGGCGCACTGGCCCAGGGCAACCCGCGCTTCATTCCCTGTACGCCCTACGGCGTCATGAAGATGTTCGAGAAGGGCAATGTCGATCTGAACGGCAAGGAGGCCGTCGTCATCGGCCGCTCCAACATCGTCGGCAAGCCGATGGCCCTGCTCCTGATCAATGCCGGCGCGACGGTCACCGTCTGCAATTCGCGCACGCGCGACCTGAAATTCCACACCAGCCGTGCCGACATCGTCGTTGCCGCGGTCGGCAAGCCGAAGTTCGTCACCGGCGACATGATCAAGCCGGGCGCCGTCGTCATCGACGTCGGCATCAACCGCCTGCCGGACGGTAAACTCTGCGGCGACGTCGATTTTGCCGACTGCCTCGCCACCGCCGGCCAGATCACGCCGGTGCCGGGCGGCGTCGGCCCGATGACGATCACCATGCTGCTCGCCAACACCATCGAGGCGGCCGAGCGCAAAGCAGCCGGAAACTAATTTGCCGGATTGCTGACCAAGGCCTGCCGACGCGGGCCCGGTCCTGCGACTTTTATCTATCCCCTTATTCCTGAAGGAAAAAACATGAGCAAAGAAGTCCTGGTTGGTATCGTCATGGGCTCGGACAGCGACTGGCCGATCATGAAGGCCGCCGCCGAAACCCTGAAGAACCTGGGCATTCCTTACGAAGCCAAGGTCCTGTCGGCCCACCGCACGCCGGATCAGGCGCTGGACTACGCTGCCACCGCTGCCGAACGCGGCATCAAGGTGCTGATCGGCGCTGCCGGCGGTGCTGCCCACCTGGCCGGCGTGCTCGCCGCCAAGACGCAGATCCCGGTGCTCGGCGTACCGATGCCGTCCAAGCACCTGATGGGTCTCGACTCGCTGCTCTCCATGGTCCAGATGCCGGGCGGCATTCCGGTCGCCACCTTCGCCGTCGGCGAAGCCGGTGCGACTAATGCCGCGCTGTTCGCCGTCTCCATCCTCGCCCTGGGCGATGCCGGTGTGGCTGACAAGCTGACCCAGTTCCGTGTCAACCAGACCGAAAAGGTTCTGGCCAAGACCCTGCCGGATCTGGTCTGAGCCATTGTTGCCACTGAGCCCGGACTATGACCGCGCTGTCGCGCTGCTGCGCGCCGGCGAACTGGTCGCCTTGCCGACCGAGACGGTCTACGGTCTGGGCGCGGATGCCGCCAATCCGGCGGCGGTCGCGAAAATCTTTGCCGCCAAGGGGCGGCCGGCCGATCATCCGCTGATCGTGCATTTATCGGGTCACGACGCGGTCGACCGCTGGGCCGAGCAGGTTCCTGCCGTCGCCTGGGAATTGATGGAAACCTTCTGGCCCGGTCCGCTTACACTGATTCTGAAGAAACAGGCCTGGGTGCCGGACGCCGTGACCGGCGGCCAGGACACTGTCGGCCTGCGCGTTCCCGGCCACCCGGTGGCGCTCGAATTGCTCCGGCGTTTTGCCGCGGCAACCGGCGAACACGCCGGTATCGCCGCACCCTCGGCCAACCGCTTCGGGCGGATCAGCCCGACCACGGCCGAGCATGTGCGCGAAGAACTCGGCGACCGCATCGCCATGATCCTCGATGGCGGACCCTGCGCGGTCGGCATCGAGTCGACCATCGTCGACTGCTCGCGCGGCGAACCGGTGGTGCTGCGCCCCGGCCACATCGCGCCGGGCCATCTCGAAGCCGTGCTCGGGCGTCTGCCGCAAATCGAGACGGCGAGCGGCGCGCCGCGCGTCTCCGGCTCGCTGGCCGCACATTACGCGCCGCAGACGCCGATGCGCCTGGTCGCTGGCGAACGTCTGCTCGATTTCATCAATGCCCAGCGTCACAAGGGCGACCGCTGCGGCGTCATCGCCCACAGCCAGCCGCCGCAAGCCGGCATGCCGCACGCCTGGCAACTGCTGCCGGCCGATCCGGTCGGCTACGCGCACGGTCTGTATGCCGCCATGCGCGACATGGACCATGCCGGTGTCGACCTGATTGCCGTCGAAGCGCTGCCGGAAACCCCGGCCTGGGCGGCCGTCGCCGACCGCCTGCGGCGCGCCGTGGCGGGGGCCGGCCAGGCCTGAGTTCAGGTTCATGCCTTGCGCGCCACTCCCCGCTTGCGCACCGGATTGGTGCGTGCTATGGTGACTCACCTGAGGTGATAAATTCCATGTTCAGCCAAAGTTTTCGTTTCCTGCCGGCGCCCTTTGTTCTAGGTGGCCAATTGCTCGATAGTCAGCACGAAGGGCTGTTCGAGTGTCTGGACGCATTGAAGAAAGTTTCCGACGACGTGTCCGGCTACAAGTGCAATGAAATCATGTCGGAGCTGACCGGGAAAATGGCCCAGCACTTCGATTACGAAGAAGCACTGATGAAAAAGATCGGCTTGCCGGGCGAATTGTT
Organism: Quatrionicoccus australiensis; assembly: GCF_020510425.1. Taxonomy (NCBI): domain Bacteria; kingdom Pseudomonadati; phylum Pseudomonadota; class Betaproteobacteria; order Rhodocyclales; family Azonexaceae; genus Quatrionicoccus; species Quatrionicoccus australiensis. Next base: position 1,718,322 of record NZ_JAHBAH010000001.1, on the reverse strand, counting down.
CGAGCAGCATGTTGCGGCCCATACCGCGATCATGAACGAGATGTCCCTGATACACCTGACCTCGATTTCCGATGGCTATGGTGCAGCGGAGTTCCTGGCGCCCAAGGTTTCCGGCTGGGTGCTGCAGCACATGATGAAGTTCGATCTGCTGCTCAAACCGCTGATCGATGATGCACGGCAGCGGCGCTGATTGCTGTTTTTGTCCGGGTAGCGAATGTCCGCCGCGAGCGGACATTTTTGTTTCCGCAGCTGCGAAAACCTGAGCATGCATGCAAGGTCATGCATGGTGGAGACGGGCGGGATCGAACCGCCGACCTATTGATTGCGAACCAATCGCTCTCCCAACTGAGCTACGCCCCCATGCCGTCTATTCTAGCGGCTTAGGGCGCCAACGGGAATAGCTTGAAATGCGTGTTGTGACGTCGGGTTTTTGCTCTTAGGGTTTTCCCGCGCCCCCCTTGTCAAGCCTGTCGCTTCTGCCAATACTGCAAGCGGGCGTCGGGAACAATAAGACCAGCTTGCCGCCTGCTGCCGTTGCGCTTGCCGCTGCGGCCAAAAACAACAGACCAATGGAGTCGAGACATGACACTTTCTACCAAAGTGCGTACGCACAAGCTATCTTCCAACGCCACCCTGTGTACCTCCGGTTACAACCAGGTCGGCGCCGATTCGCCGGCGATCGAGGCGATGACTGACTTTTCCCGCGTGCATGCGGTTACGATCAGCGCCGCGGCTTCGCTGCCGGAAGCCAATGCCACGATGATTTCGCGTGGCGTCCGCCTGTTGATGGTGGTTAGCGCCGATGAAGAGGTGCTGGGACTGATCACCGCCCGCGACATCCTCGGCGAACGGCCGTTGCAACTGGCCCAGGCCCGCAATGGCAAACGCGACGATCTGACGGTCAAGGACCTGATGTGTCCGCTCGCCAATATCGACACGCTCTATCTCAACGAAGTGATGCACGCCCGTGTCATCGACATCCTCAATGCCCTGAAGAACCAGGGCCGGCAGCACATCATGGTGGAAGACGTCGATCCGGCAACCGGTCTGCCCCGCGTGCGCGGCATCTTCTCGGCGACCCAGATCGGCCGCCTGCTTGGCGTGCCGGTCCTGGGTTTCGAGCTGGCCTCGACCTTTGCCGAAATCGAAGCCGCGCTCGCCAACTGACCACGTCCAGATGACTACCCGGGAAGAGCTTCAATTACTGGCCAACCAGTCGCTGTTGGCGCATTTTGCCGATGTCTGTGCCGGTGTGGTGATTGTCGATGCCAGCGCCAATGTGGTCTGGATGAACGATCACTACCCGCGCCGCCTGCATATCGCCGACCCGGCGGCGATGATCGGGCAGCCAGTCGAGAAGATCATCCCGAACAGCCAGATGCGCCAGGTGGTCGAGTGTGGCCGGCCGATCATGCTCGATGTCATGGATTTCGAGGGTGACTCCTTTGTCGTCACCCGTCTGCCGCTGCGCAATGCCGAGGGCACCGTCGTTGGCGGGGTCGGCTTCATGATTTTCGACGACCTGCGTCATCTGGCACCGGTGGTCAGCCGCTATCAGAAGCTGCGTCTGGACCTGGCTGAGGCCGAGCGCAAGCTGGCCGATGCCCGGCGTACCAAATACACCTTTTCCAGCTTCATCGGCGCCGGACCGGCCTGCAGCAATCTCAAGCAGGCCGCCCGGCGGGCGTCGCGGACTTCTTCGTCGGTGTTGATCCTCGGTGAAACCGGTACCGGCAAGGAATTGCTGGCGCAGGCAGTGCATGCCGCCAGTCCGCGCGCCAACAGCCCCTTCGTTGCGGTCAACATTGCTGCGGTGCCGGAAAACCTGCTTGAAGCCGAATTCTTCGGTGTGGCGCCGGGCGCATTCACCGGCGCCGAGCGGCGCGGCCGTGACGGCAAGTTCAAGCTGGCCGATGGCGGAACGCTGTTTCTCGATGAAATCGGCGACATGTCGCTGGCGCTCCAGGCCAAGTTGTTGCGCGCCCTGCAGGAGCGCGAGTTCGAGCCGGTCGGTTCGAACAAGCTGATTGCGGTCGATGTCCGCATCATCGCCGCGACCAGCCGCAATCTGGAAGAAATGGTTGCTGCCGGCAGCTTCCGCGCCGACCTCTATTACCGGCTGAACGTCATCCTGCTGCGCACTCCGGCCCTGCGCGACCGGCCGGAAGACATGGCCTTGCTGGCCGAACATCTGATCGAGTCGATCTGCCGCCTGCAGGGCATGGCTCCGCACGGGATCAGCCTGGCGGCGCTGAGTCGGTTGCAACAGCACGACTGGCCGGGCAATGTCCGGGAGCTGGCCAACGTACTCGAACGGGCGCTGCTGATGAGTGATGGCGATGTGCTCGAGGCCGAGGATCTCGACCTGGTCATGCCGACCCCGAAAGCGCCAGCGAGTTTCGCTGGTGGCAACGTGATCGGCATCGCCGAGGCGGTGGCCAGCGCCGAACGTGCCGCGATTCTTGCCGCCTTGCGCAACAGCCATGGCAACAAGGTCCAGGCGGCCCGCCTGCTGGGTATTTCGCGCGCCGCACTTTACGAGAAGATCGCCATACTGGGTGTGGACGCGCACGCAGCTTGAGCTGTCCGTCATTGCGGACACAATGTCCGGACCGGCTGACAGAAGCGGGAAGTCCCCGGCATCGGAAAAATGGTGATATCCAGCCGATTCAAAGACTTGAACATGCTGGCATGGGCCGTGCACTGAGGGTTGCTCCGCAATAAAATCCAAAGGAGACAACAGTGGACTTTCTGATCGTTCTGGCCGCCCTGGCCTGCCTGATGCTCGTCGCCTATCGTGGCTACAGCGTCATTCTTTTTGCTCCCATCTGCGCCCTTGGCGCCGTTCTGTTGATCGACCCCAGCCTGGTCGCGCCGATGTTTACCGGCCTGTTCATGGACAAGATGGTCGGTTTCGTGAAGAACTTCTTCCCGGTCTTCCTGCTGGGTGCGGTGTTCGGCAAGGTGATCGAGCTGTCCGGTTTTTCGAAGGCGATTGTCGCCTCGGTGATCAACCTGATCGGGCGGGAACGGGCGATGCTGGCCATTGTCGTCGTCTGCGGCCTGCTGACCTATGGCGGCGTCTCGCTGTTCGTCGTGGTCTTCGCGGTCTATCCGTTTGCCGCTGAAATGTTCCGTCAGGGCGGCATTCCGAAGCGCCTGATTCCGGGCACGATTGCGCTCGGCGCCTTCACCTTCACGATGGATTCCCTGCCCGGTACGCCGCAGATCCAGAACATCATCCCGACCACTTTCTTCAAGACCGATATCTATGCCGCACCGTGGCTGGGGACGATAGGCGCGCTGTTCATCCTGGTCTGCGGTATTTCCTATCTCGAATGGTGTCGCCGGCGTGCGGCTGCCGCCGGTGAAGGTTATGGTGACGGTCACAGCAACGAGCCGGAAGCCTTCGAGCACGAAAAGCTGGTTCACCCGCTGATCGCCATCCTGCCGCTGGTCATGGTCGGCGTCATGAACAAGGTGTTCACCAATGCCATCCCGCTGCTCTATGGCGAGAAGGTTTCCTTCATTCCGGCGGTGATCGGCAAGGCCGCCCCGGTGGTGCAGCAAACCAAGGCAGTCGCCGCCATCTGGGCCGTTGAAGGTGCCCTGCTGGTCGGTATTGCCACCGTCTTCATCTTCGGCTGGCGCGCCGTTTCAGCCAAGTTTGCCGAAGGCAGCAAGAACGCCATCGGCGGCGCCCTGCTCGCCACCATGAACACCGCTTCCGAGTACGGTTTCGGTGCCGTGATCGCCGCGCTGCCGGGCTTCCTCGTGGTCGCCAATGCGTTGGGTTCGATTCCGAATCCGCTGATCAACGAAGCCATCACCGTCACCGCGCTGGCCGGCATCACCGGTTCCGCTTCCGGCGGCATGGGCATCGCGCTGGCAGCAATGGCCGATACCTTCATCGCCAATGCGCAGGCGGCCGGCATTCCGCTCGAGGTTTTCCACCGGGTGGCCTCGATGGCTTCCGGCGGCATGGATACGCTGCCGCACAACGGCGCCGTCATCACGCTGCTGGCGGTGACCGGCCTGACCCATCGCCAGTCGTACAAGGACATCTTCGCCATCACCTGCATCAAGACGCTGGCTGTCTTCGTGGTGATTGCCGTGTTCTACATGACTGGTATTGTCTGATCAGCGATAAAAACAAATAGCGAGGAGATTGATCATGGCCCTTTCCCGTCACCCGATGGCGAGTTCGTTGCGTGCTTCCGATACCGGCAAGGTGGTATCGGCCGCCGACGCCGTTCGTCTGATCAAGGACGGCGACACCGTTGCCACCGGCGGTTTCGTCGGCATCGGTTTTGCCGAGAACATTGCCGTGGCGCTCGAGGAGCGCTTTCTCGAGGCGGTCGAACGCGACATTCACGGCCTCGGCAGCCCGCGCAACCTGACCCTGGTTTACGCGGCCGGGCAGGGTGACGGCAAGGAACGCGGCCTCAACCATCTCGGCCACGACGGCTTGGTGGCGCGGGTCATCGGCGGCCACTGGGGCCTGGTGCCGAAGTTGCAGCAACTGGCCGTGGCCAATCGCATCGAGGCCTACAACCTGCCGCAGGGCGTGATCGCGCATCTCTTTCGCGACATCGCGGCCGGCAAGCCGGGCTCGATCACCAGCGTCGGCCTCGGCACCTTCGTCGATCCGCGTTTCGGCGGCGGCAAGCTCAACGAGAAGACGACGGCCGATCTTGTCCGCCTGATGGAAATCGACGGCGAGGAATACCTGTTCTACAAGGCCTTCCCCATCCATGTCGGCATCATCCGCGGCACGACGGCCGATCCGGACGGCAACATCACCATGGAGAAGGAAGCGCTGACCCTGGAAGCGCAGGCGATCGCGATGGCGGCGCGCAATTCGGGCGGCCTGGTCATCGCCCAGGTCGAGCGCATTGCCGAACGCGGCACGCTCAACCCGCGCCAGGTGAAGATTCCCGGCATCCTGGTCGACTGCGTCGTGGTTGCCGAAAAGCCGGAATATCACATGCAGACTTTCAGCGAGCCTTACAGCGCGGCCTTCGCCGGCGAGCTCAAGGTGCCGATGTCGGCGATTCCCGCGATGCCGATGAGCGAGCGCAAGATCATCGCGCGCCGCGCGGCGCTCGAGCTGACGGCGAACGCCGTGGTCAATCTCGGCATCGGCATGCCGGAAGGTGTGGCCAGTGTCGCCGCCGAGGAACAGGTCATCGACCTGCTCACCCTGACCGCCGAACCCGGCGTGATCGGCGGTGTGCCGGCCGGCGGCCTGAGTTTCGGCGCCGCGACCAATGCCCAGGCGATCATCGACCAGCCCAGCCAGTTTGACTTCTACGACGGCGGCGGTCTCGACATTGCCTTTCTCGGCCTGGCCCAGGCTGACAAGGAAGGCAATCTCAATGTCTCGAAATTCGGCCCGCGCCTGGCCGGCGCCGGCGGTTTCATCAACATCTCGCAGAAAGCCAAGAAAGTCGTCTTCGTTGGCACCTTTACCGCCGGCAATCTCGACGTAGCGGTCAACGCCGGAAAACTGGCCATTTTGCAGGACGGCGCCTCGGTCAAGTTCGTCGATGAAGTCGAGCACCGCACCTTCAGCGGTTCGCAGGCGGCCAAGGTCGGCAAGAGCGTGCTCTACATCACCGAGCGCTGCGTCTTCCGCCTGACGGCGGCCGGCCTCGAACTGATCGAGATTGCGCCCGGCGTCGATCTGCAGAAGGACATCCTCGACCGCATGGACTTCCAGCCGCTGATGCCGCAGCCACCGGCCTTGATGGATGCGCGCATCTTCACCGAGGAACTGATGAGCCTGCGCCCCGACATGCTGGAGCGGCCGCTCGCCGAGCGTCTTTCCTACGATGCTGCGCAGAACCTGTTCTTCGTCGATTTCGCCGGCCTCTCGGTACGCAGTGCGAGTGATATCGCGCGCATTCTCGAGGCGGTCGAGGCGCACCTCGCGCCGCTCGGTCACAAGGTCAACGCCATCGTCAATTACGACCGCTTCGCCATCGCGCCCGAACTGATCGACGACTACATCGCCGTCGTCAAGGGCATCATGGCGCGCCACTACCATCACGTCACGCGCTACACGGCGAGTTCCTTCATGCGTCTCAAACTGGGCGAAGCGCTGGCGCGCCAGCAGATCACGCCGCATCTCTACGAAAGCGCCGACGAGGCGCAGGGGCAGCTCGGCGCGCACTGAATCCGGCGGTGCGGCCGCCGGCGATGACATTGGCGAGGGGCAAGGTATCATTCGCCAATTCTTGGCGGTCGACACAGGTTTTTCTATGAAATTCATTTCCACGGGCCCGCTTGCCGGGCGCAAGACGCGCATTGCCCTTGCCCTGGCGGCGCTGCTTGCGCTCGGTGTTTTCGTCTTTCCCGGTTCCGGCGAGGCGCCGTCGGGCGAGTCGGCCAAGCCCGCGGCCGCCGTCCGCCCGGCGCTGACCGTCAGTCTGATCACGCCGCAAAGCGAAGACTGGGCGCAGGTGCTGCCCGCCAACGGCAATGTGCTGGCCTGGCAGGAAGCGGTGATCGGTCCCGAACTGAGCAATTACCGGATCACCGAAGTGGCCGCCCAGGTCGGCGACAAGGTCAAAAAGGGCCAGGTCCTGGCGCGCATCGCCAGCGACACCGTGGCCAGCGAACTGGCCGAAGCCAAGGCGGCGGTGGCCGAGCTGGCCGCGACGGCGGCCGAAGCCAAGGGCAACAGCGAGCGGGCGACCGAGCTGAAAGCCAAGGGCTTCTACAGCACGCAACTCAACACCCAGTACCAGACGGCAGAACACACGGCGCAGGCACGTCTCGCCGCGGCACAAGCCCGCCTGCAGGCGGCCGAAGTGCGGATGAGCAAGACGGTCGTGCTGGCCAGCGATGACGGCGTGATCTCGGCCCGTTCGGCCGTGGTTGGTTCGCTGACCCAGGCCGGACAGGAACTGTTCCGCCTGATTCGCGGCAGTCGTCTCGAATGGCGCGCCGAAGTGCCGGCCGCCGATCTGGCGCGCGTCAAGCCGGGCGCCGTTGCGGCGCTGGTCAATCCGAACGGCGAGCGCGTCGTCGGCAAGGTGCGCACCGTGGCGCCCAGCGTCGATCCGCAGACGCGCAACGGTCTGGTCTATGTCGACCTGCCGACCGATGCGCCGATCAAGGCCGGCATGTTTGCGCGCGGTGAATTCGAATTGGGGCGCAGCCCGGCGTTGACCGTGCCGCAGGGGGCTGTCGTGCTGCGTGAAGGTTTCGCCTATGTCTTCCGTCTCGAAAACCCGACGGCCGACGGCGGCCGTGTCGCGCAGACCAAGGTCGGTGTCGGTCGCCGTCTTGGCGAGCGTCTGGAAATCACCTCCGGCCTGGCGTTGACCGCGCAGATCGTCGAGAACGGCGCTGGCTTCCTGGCCGACGGCGATGCGGTCAAGGTCGTGGCCGGCGGCAAGCCGCAATGAACGTTTCCGCCTGGTCGATCCGGAATCCGACCCCGGCCATCCTGCTCTTCATCATGCTGACGCTGTTCGGCGTCATGGCCTTCAAGGCGATGAAGGTGCAGCAGTTCATGGACGTCGATCTGCCCACCGTGACGGTGACCGCTTCGCTGCCCGGCGCGGCGCCGGCGCAGATGGAAACCGAAGTGGCGCGCAAGATCGAGAATTCGGTCGCGACGCTGCAGGGCATCAAGCACATCTACACCAAGGTGCAGGACGGCGTCAGCGTCGTTACCGTCGAATTCCGCCTCGAAAAGGCGACGCAGGATGCGGTCGACGACGTGCGCGACGCCGTTTCGCGCATCCGCTCCGACCTGCCCGGCGACCTCAAGGATCCGGTGATCGCCAAGGTCGACCTGGCCGGCAGCCCGATCCTGACCTACACCGTCGCGTCGAGCCGGATGGACGACGAGGCGCTGTCGTGGTTCGTCGACAACACCGTTACCAAGTCCGTGCTCAGCGTGCGCGGCGTCGGCTCGGTGGCGCGCGTCGGCGGCGTGACGCGCGAAATCCGCGTCGAACTCGACCCGGCCCGCCTGCTCGCGCTCAACGCCACGGCTTCCGATATTTCGCGCCAGCTGCGCAAGATCCAGCAGGAAGCCTCGGGCGGCAAGGCCGACGTCGGCGGCATCGAGCAATCGGTGCGCACCATCGCCACCGTCGCCTCGGCGAGCGAGCTGGCGGCGATGGACATCCTGCTCTCGGACGGGCATCGCGTGCGTCTCGACCAGGTCGCGACGGTCAGCGACACGGTCGGCGAAAAACGTTCGGCGGCGCTGCTCAACGGCAAGCCGGTGGTCGGTTTCGAAATCGTGCGCAGCCGCGGTGCCGGCGAAGTCGAACTCGCCGACAACGTGCGTGCCACGCTGGCCAAACTGCGCCTCGAACACCCGGACATCGAGATCACCGAAGCCTTCAATTTCGTCGATCCGGTCGAGGAGAATTTCGAAGGCTCGATGTCGCTGCTGATCGAAGGCGCCATCCTCGCCGTGATCGTCGTCTGGCTCTTCCTGCGCGACTGGCGCGCCACCTTCGTTTCGGCGACGGCGCTGCCGCTGTCGATCATCCCGGCCTTTGCGGTGATGCACCTGATGGGCTTCACGCTCAATGTCGTGACCCTGCTCTCGATGTCGCTGGTGGTCGGTATCCTGGTCGATGACGCCATCGTCGAGATCGAGAACATCATGCGCCACCTGCGCATGGGCAAGACGCCGTTTGCGGCGGCGATGGAAGCGGCCGACGAAATCGGCCTGGCGGTGATCGCCACCACCTTCACGCTGATCGCGGTCTTTCTGCCGACCGCCTTCATGAGCGGCGTGGCCGGCAAATTCTTCGTCCAGTTCGGGTGGACCGCTGCGATTGCCGTTTTCTTCTCGCTCGTCGTCGCCCGCCTGCTGACGCCGATGATGGCCGCCTACATCCTCAAGCCGCTCATGCATGAGGATCACGAACCGCGCTGGCTGACGATCTACGGCGGCTGGGCCGCCTGGTGCCTGAAGCATCGCCTGCTGACGATGGCGGCAACCGTCGTTTTCTTCGTCGGCTCCTTCGCGCTGGTGCCGCTCTTGCCGACCGGCTTCCTGCCGCCCGACGACCTGTCGCAGACGCAGGTCTACATCTCGCTACCGCCCGGCAGCACCTTCCCGGAAACCCTGGCCGCCGCCGAGCAGGCGCGCGCCCTCGTCGAGCAGAACAAGCACGTCAAGATGGTCTATACCGCGGTCGGCGGCGGTGCGGCCGGCAGCGACCCGTTTGCGCCGCGTGGTGCCAACGAGGTGCGCAAGGCAACGCTGACCATCAACCTGACGCCGCGCAAGGAACGCGGCGGCGTCACCAAGCAGGACGTCGAGGCCGATTTCCGCGCCCGTCTGGCGGCGCTGCCCGGCGTTCAGCTCAAGGTCGGTTTCGGCGGCTCGAACGAAAAATACGTGTTGGTGCTGGCCAGCGAAAACGGCCCGGTGCTCTCCGCCCACGCCCGTCTCGTCGAGCGCGACCTGCGCAGCATTCCCGGCATCGGCAACGTGACCTCGACGGCCAGCCTGGTCCGGCCGGAACTGGTCATTCGCCCCGACTTCGCGCGCGCCGCCGATCTCGGCGTGACTTCGGCCGCCATCGCCGACACGCTGCGCATCGCCACCGCCGGCGACTACGATCAGGGCCTCGCCAAGCTCAATCTGGCGCAGCGTCAGGTGCCGATCATCGTCAAGCTGCCGCCGGCGGCACGCCAGGATTTGAGCCTGCTGGAACGGTTGACCGTGCCGGGCAAATACGGCCCGGTGATGATCGCCAATGTCGCGACCCTGAGCATTGCTGGCGGCCCGGCCGAGATCGACCGCTACGACCGTCTGCGCAACATCAATTTCGAGATCGAGCTGAACGGTCAACCGCTCGGCGAAGTCGAAAAAGCCGCGCTCGCCATGCCCAGCCTGAGCAAGCTGCCGCCCGGCGTGATCCAGACCACGGTCGGCGACGCCGAAGCGATGGGCGAACTGTTTGCCAGCTTCGCCCTGGCCATGGCGACCGGCGTGCTCTGCATCTACATCGTGCTGGTGCTGCTGTTCAAGGATTTCGTGCAGCCGGTGACCATCCTGGCGGCGCTCATTCTTTCCGTGCCGGGCGCTTTCCTTGCGCTCTTCCTGTCGCACACGGCGCTGTCAATGCCGTCGATGATCGGCCTGATCATGTTGATGGGCATCGCCACCAAGAACTCCATCCTGCTCATCGACTACGTCATCCTCGCCCGCCGCGAACACGGCCTCGACCGCTGGAGCGCGCTGCTCGACGCCTGCCGCAAGCGGGCGCGGCCGATCATCATGACCACCATCGCGATGGGCGCCGGCATGATGCCGATCGCACTCGGCATCGGCACCGACCCAAGCTTCCGCGCCCCGATGGCCATCGTCGTCATCGGCGGCCTGATCACCTCGACCTTTTTAAGTTTGCTGGTGATTCCGGTGGTGTTTACCTATATCGATGATTTGATCGGCAAGGTCAGGGGCGGGTTGGGGATGAAGGGGCATTGAGGGGGCTTGATGCTCCGCTATCGGTAAGGAGCGGCCGATGGACAAGCCGACTGAAAGCGATCGTACAATGCCATTGGCAATTCTGTCGTTTGCAGGGTTTGGCGGATCGTTTAGTACTGCATACCGGCTTACAGAGTAATAAATTCTTCTTATAAACAAATGGTTTTGCCAATGAATGCTGCAAGGTTATACATCACAAATCCGAGTAGCCCTGCAATACTTCTGTCCACTTCACGTTGGGCGTCAGAAGAGTTTATGGGAGTGAATCGATGAAGAAACTTGTGCTGAGCTTCATGCTGCTTGTCTATGGAGTTATTGTTTTTGCGCAAACCCAAGACGACGCGGCAATTGCAGCGAATGCGATAACAGAGCACTCTTGGAAAACCACAGAGTCATCTATGCCTTTCGTTATTGCTAACATGGAAAACGTAATTCGAAATAACGGTGCAACTGAGAATGCAGCAAAGGCGCTTAGTGCGGAGGTTAGCAAAGCATTCAGCAGAGAAAGTATCACTCGAATTCTTGCTGAAAATCTTCGCAGTGAACTTACCGTGGAAGAGCTCCGCGAGCTAAGTGCCTTTGTCGAGTCATCAGCCGGCAAGAAATACCTTCGTATTAATTTCGAAACAGAAGCAACTCAAAAAATGTTGAAGCCGATCATGCGCGAGGCGTGTAAAGCAGTAAATCAACAACTAGGTTTCTTTGACCGCGGCAGTCTTCACAAGATTTGTCGAGATTTCTAGAGTCGGGCACAGCTGACGCCCAACCCTTTATTCGAGAGGGCGCGCCCCAGTATGCCGGGTGTCGCTCCTAATCTCCAACGTTGAAGGGCTGCTTTCTCAGTCTAGCTACTTCCGCTTAGGGTCGATAGCTGACTCAGCTGTCAGCACCTGCGGGTGCCTTTTTCTTTTCCTGGTCGTCCTCTTTCCTCCCCCATCCTGACCCCCAACAACGAACCCGGTTACTATCCGCCTTCGCCAAAAAGAAAGTAGCCCGCCAGGAATGCAAACCGAAGTCAAAGAGAAGCCCGTCTACGCCGTTGCGGCGTCCGTCCAGTTGCCGCACGTCAGCGACATCGAATTCGAGGCCTCGCTGGCCGAGTTGCGCGAGTTGGCCAAGACGCTGGGCTACACCGTGGTGCGCACCTTCATCCAGAAGCGGGCCAGTTTTGATACGACGGGTTATCTCGGGATCGGCAAGCGCCAGGAAATCGAGCATTACGCGGCGCACGAAGCCGAGTGCGAGATCGAGGCCATTCTTGTCGATCATGAAATCTCGCCGTCGCAGGCGCGCAATCTGGAGAAGGAAACCGGCTGCGGCGTCATGGACCGCACCATGGTCATCCTCGAGATTTTCCACAACAACGCGCGTTCGCGTGCCGCCAAGGCGCAGGTCGAAATCGCCCGCCTCGGCTACATGGCACCGCGCCTGCGCGAAGCCGCCAAGCTGGCCGGGCCGCAGGGCCGGCAGCGCAGCGGGGTCGGCGGCCGCGGCGCCGGTGAATCGCATACCGAACTCGACCGGCGCAAGATCCGCGACCGCATCGCCGAATTGCAGCTCGAAATCGTCGCCATGGAAGCCGAGCGCAAGACGCAGCGCGCCCGGCGCCACGAACGCCAGGGCCTGGCCAGCGTTGCGCTGGTCGGCTACACCAATGCCGGCAAATCGACGCTGATGCGGGCGTTGACCGGTAGCGAGGTGCTGGTTGCCAACAAGCTGTTCGCGACGCTCGACACCACGGTGCGCACCCTGCATCCGGAAAGCGTGCCGCGCGTGCTGGTCAGCGACACCGTCGGCTTCATCAAGAACCTGCCGCACGGCCTCGTCGCGTCCTTCAAGTCGACGCTGGACGAAGCGCTCGATGCCGGTCTGCTGCTGCATGTCATCGACGCCAGCGATCCCGGTTTCGAGCGTCAGCTCGAAGTCACCGATCACGTGCTGGCCGAAATCGAGGCCGATACCCTGCCGCGCCTGCGCATCTTCAACAAGATCGACCACGTCGGCGATGCCGTCGCCCAGGCCGCGTGCGAGGCCGAACTGCGCACGCGCTATCCGGGTTGTGTCGTGATGAGCGCGCGCCGGCCGGAAGAGGTCGCGCAACTGCGCCTGGCCATCATCGCCTTCTTCCAGAAGGACCTGATCGAGGCCGAACTCTTCCTGCCCTGGTCGGCGCAGCAACTGCGCAAGGACATCTACGCCGCCTGCGAAGTGCTCGGCGAAAGCGCCGACGAAGCCGGTGCCTTGTTCAAGGTGCGCGGCGAGCCGGCCGCCATCGAACGTCTGCGCGAAGCATTTTCGGGCATTTCCGGCGGTTGACCGCTGGCGGCGGGGCAAAACCGTTTTGCCCTGCCAGTCTCCTTAACACTCGCTCCACTGCCGCATGGAATTCATCGATCCCCGCAGTTTCCTGTTCACCGCCAGCCTGCTCGGCCTGCTCTGCGCCATGGTGCTTGCCGTGCAGGCACGCAGCTTTCCCGGCGAAATCGAAGGCCTCGGCGACTGGGCGAAAGCGGTCGCGCTGATCGCCTGCGCCTCGGGACTGGCCTGCCTGCGCGGCAACCTGCCGAGTTTCTTCACCGTGGTTGTCGCCAGCGCCATGTTCCTGTTCGGGCAACTGCTGCTCATCGTCGGCCTGCGCCGCTACAGCGGGCGCGCCATCCACTGGCGGCCGGCGCTCGACATCCTCGGCGCGCTGGTCCTGGTCATCGTCTGGCTGACCTACGGCTCGCAGCATTACCAGGGCCGCTTGTTCGTCATGGCCCTGGCCCATATCGTCTTCTCCGCGGCCGGCGCCTTCCTCGCCTGGCGCGCGCCGCCGCAGGGCTTCGGCAGCCGCTTCCTGAGCGGCTTCTTCCTGCTCGGCCTGCTCGTCGCGCTGTATCGCATCGCGACGCTGCCGGCCGTCGTCGACCTGACCGACGACCTGTTCGACCACAGCCTGATCCAGCAGGTCTACCTCGGCTTCTTCTCGCTCGGCGTGCTCGGCCTGTCGATCGGCCTGATCCTGCTCGCCAACGAGCGCCTGCGCGTCGAACTCGAATTCATGGCGACGCGCGACCCGATGACCGGTGCCCTCAACCGGCGTGCCTTCTTCAGCCGCGCCGAACTCGAATGGGCGCGCGGCAAGCGCTCGCGCCAGCCGCTCGCGGCGATTGCCGCCGATATCGATTTCTTCAAGAAGGTGAACGACACGCACGGCCACCATGTCGGCGATCTGGTGATCAAGGACTTCTGCCAGCGCACCGGCCAGATGCTGCGCCTGCCTGACGTGCTGGCCCGCTTCGGCGGTGAGGAATTCGTCATCCTGCTGCCCGACACCGGCCTCGCCGAAGCGCGCCAGGTCGCCGAACGCATCCGCAAGGAAATCCAGAAACGGCCAAACAAGAGCCTGCCCGCGTACACCGTCAGTCTTGGTGTCGCGGTCAGCCAGGGCGCGCCGGGGCAACCGGCCAGTATCGAAGCGCTGCTCGCGATGGCCGACGAGAAGCTTTACCAGGCCAAGGAAAGCGGGCGCAACCGGGTGGTGGGGTAGGGGGGATTTGACCGCGCGAGCGTTGGTGTCTGGCGAATCATCGCTGGCTCTTTACTGTGTTTCACCGCTCGCAAGCCGCGCTCATGCTTCTGCTGCCAGGTGTTAATTTAGGTAAATCCGTCGCGGGCAGGTAGGCGGGGAAGCGCAGCTGGTCCGCTGTCCTGGAAACTGTCGCGAATGCCCGATCGGCCGCCTGCTGCGGCATCTTGTATCGGTCGCGAGCCCGGCCCGGGGGCCGTCGGTCTGCTGGAATCACCTTGCGGTCCGGCTTTCGACCGGAGATGTTCGCCCGCCGGCTTTCCTCTCTGGCCGGGCAATACGGTAATATCGGCGCCCACGTCGGGGGCGATGCGATTTGCCCTTGCGTCTGACCTCAAGCGAACCCAATTCATCGATACTTGCCGCGACATGATCCAGCAATTTGCGACCGCCTTTCGCGGCCTGGCGCCATTTCTGCGCCTGAACCTCGCCGGCGGCGACCTGCGCCCGATTGCACAGGCCTTGCTGGCGCAGGCTAACGACGAGCAGGACAACGCGCCTCTGTGGATGAATCTGGCGACCGTCTTTTTTGCCATAGGGCAGCGCGAAACCGGCCTGGCGATCCAGGCGCAGGCGCTGCTGATGCGTCAGACCTACTTGCTGCCTGCCGTCCGGCAGCCGGCTCGCTTGCGTTTGCTGCTGCTGATGGTGGCGGGCGACATCGCCGCAAACACGCCGCTCGACTGCCTGCTCGAAGATTGCGACATCGACCTGATCTGTCATTACGCCACACTGGAGCAGCCCTTGCCGGCCGAGCTGCCGGCGCACGATGCGGTGCTGGTGGCGATCGGCGAGGGGGCGGAGAACCTGGCCGTGCTGAAACTGCTGGCTGCCCGCTTGCGCAACTGGTTCCGGCCGGTGATCAATGCGCCGGAACATATTCCGAATACCGAGCGCCGCGCGGCCAGCGATCTGCTGCAGGGCGTGCCCGGTCTGCTCATGCCGCCAACCCGCGAGGTCAGCCGCGATTTCCTGCTCGCCATGCTCGCCGGCGAGGCAAACCTGGACGAGGTATTTGCCGCTTGCCGCTTGCCGATCATCCTGCGTCCGGTCGGCTCGCACGCCGGCCGCGATCTGGTGCGCATCGACGATCTGGCGGGTGTCGCCCGCTATCTCGAAGCCGTGCCGGATGTCGGTTTCTATCTGTCGCGCTTCATCGACTACAGCGATGCGAATGGCGTGTTCCGCAAGTTCCGGATCGCGCTCATCGACGGTCAGCCGTTTGCCTGTCACATGGGCATTTCGACGAACTGGATGATTCACTACCTGAATGCCGGCATGTACGCCGATGCCGCCAAGCGCGCCGAGGAAGAAGTTTTCATGGTTGCTTTCGCGGCCTTTGCCGAGCGGCATGGCGAGGCGCTTGAGGCGATCTGGCAGCGTTCGCAACTCGACTACTTGTGCATCGATTGTGCCGAAACGGCGGATGGCGCCTTGCTGGTCTTCGAGATCGGCCATGCCATGGTGGTTCACGCCATGGACCCGGTTGACCTCTTCCCCTACAAGCAGGAACACATGGGCAAGGTCAAACGCGCTTTCGAAAATTACCTGTACGGCCTGTACCGCGCCCGCCCGGCGCATGTCGCCTGAGACCTGCCGATGGATCTGATACCCGCAAACCCGCTGAATCGCCTGAATTTCTCCGGCGGCCCCGGCGTGCTGCCGGAGAGCGTCCTGCAGCAGGTGCAGGAGGCGATCATTGCCGTGCCCGGCGTCGGGCTGTCGATACTCGGCATCAGTCATCGTTCCGACTGGTTTGCCGCCGTCGTCGCCGAACTGGAAGCCAACATCCTGAGCCTGATGGGCCTGGACACGAATTACCGCGTGCTCTTTTTGCAGGGCGGCGCGACGCAGCAGTTTTCCATGCTGCCGATGAGCCTGCTGGCCGGCGCCGAACGGCCGGCGGATTACCTGCATACCGGCTACTGGAGCGGCAAGGCGCTGCCCGAGGCACGCCGGGTCGGGCCGGTGCGGGTCGCCTGGAGCGGCGAGTCCTGCGGCTTTGCACAACTGCCGGGCGATGCCGAACTCGATCTGCAGCCGGATGCGCCCTATCTGCATTACGTTTCCAACGAAACGGTCGAAGGCCTGCAGTTCCATCGCGTGCTCGGCGGCGACCGCGTGCCGCGCATCTGCGACATGTCGTCCGACTTTCTCTCGGCGCCGGGTGATTTCAAGCGTTTTTCGCTGATCTACGCGCATGCCCAGAAAAACATCGGGCCGGCCGGCGTTACCGTGGTCGTCCATCGCAAGGATCTGTTCGCGGCTGCACCGGACAATCTGCCGGGCTTTCTCGACTACCGCGCGCAAGGCGCAGCGCATTCCATCCTCAACACGCCGCCGGTGTTTGCCATCTACGTCGTGCTGCTGATCAGCCGCTGGCTGCGCGACGAAATCGGCGGTCTCGCGGCGATGGACAGGATCAATCGCCGCAAGGCGGAGCTGCTCTACGGTGCACTCGACGACAGCGACGGTTTCTACCACGGCCGGGCGGCAAGCGGCGATCGCTCGCTGATGAATGTCGCCTTCAACCTGCCGACCCCTGCACTGGAGCACGAATTCGTCAGCGCCGCGTTGGCCGCCGGCTTCTCCGGCCTGGCCGGGCACCGCAGCATCGGCGGTATCCGCGCCTCGCTCTACAACGGCCTGCAGTTGCCGGCGGTCGAGCAACTCGCCGGTTTCATGGCCGATTTCAGCGCGGCGCACCGCTAGCGGGTGGCGCCGGTTTTATCCGGCGCGCTATGCATCACCTTGTTCCTGTGTTCAAGGCTTTGCAGTGTCTGCACGCTCGGCTACGGTCAACCGGGAAAAATGGCCAAAATTGAAATCGGGTTGAGATGGGGCGGTAATAGCCAAATTCACCCGATCCCGGTTTTCGCCGCTCAAACAAACACAATATTTACTAATAATCTACTAATGCGGTTGAGAATTAGTAGATGATTGCTGATGGAGCCGGCAGGCTCTCGTTCACCTGCGGGCTATCAGAAGAAAATATCGATCTACTAATTGCTGCTGTGTTTAGTAGACATTGATATGAAAGGGGCTCTAAACTCGGTCATACTAATTCGCCGTCAGTTTAGTAAAAAATGAAAATCCCTCTCACCCCGCCTGATATTGACGTGCTTCTTCTCAGCTTGAAGCCCGAGTTGTTCAGACACCTCTACGCTGCCAGCACGCCAACCGTGGAGGGGGCCTATTTGCACTGGGACCAGCTTCGGCATCGTGCTCCTCCCGAGGGAATGACGTCCGAACTGTGGTGGGCTGCGCTCAAACTGGCCCGGACCGGGATGCTTCAATCCTTGCCGCTACTAGACAAAGCAGGCAAACCATTCCAGATCGCCACTCCCGAAGATGTCCTGATTCACTTGCATCACATCGATAAGGATGCAGCGGGACAAATACAGTCTGCGGCTGAAGTGACGACTTCGGAGAACCGGGACCGATATCTTTTCCAGTCCATGGCCGAAGAAGCGATTACTTCCAGCCAGATGGAAGGAGCCGCAACAACGCGCCAGGTGGCTGAAGCCATGTTGCGCGAGGGCAGGAAACCCCGAGATCACAGCGAATGCATGATTTTCAACAATTTTCACGCCATGGAGCTGATCAGGGAAATCAGGAATGAGCCGATTACGCCAAGCCGGATTCTTGAACTGCATCGTATTCTGACCGAGGGCACTCTGGATGATCCTGCCGGTGCTGGCCGCTTACGGATGAGCGACGATGTCCATGTCGCGGACAATCGCGACGGCACCATCATTCACCAGCCGCCCAGCCATACGGAACTTGGCGCACGCCTCGAGAAGCTATGTGCTTTTGCCAATGCGGATGAAAACACCAAGCCTTTCGTACATCCGGTCCTGCGCGCGATCTTGTTGCATTTCATGATCGGCTACGATCACCCGTTTGTTGACGGTAACGGGCGAACGGCACGGGCTTTGTTCTACTGGGCAATTGTGCGTAGCGGCTATTGGTTGATGGAATTCGTTTCGATTTCGCATTACTTGCGGAAGGCGCCAGGTAAATACGTGCGCTCCTATCTTCATACGGAAACGGATGGAAACGACACGACGTATTTCCTGATTCATCAACTGGAGGTCATGCGCAATGCCATTCAAGGCTTGCATGAGTACCTGGCGCGCAAGGTCTCCGAGCAGAAATCGATGGAACGCCTCCTGGTCGGCTCGGGAAAGCTGAGAAATCGGCTTAATCATCGTCAATTGGCGCTTTTGACGCATGCTCTCAAATATCCGGGGGAAGTTTATAAAATTGACGGGCATCAACGCAGCCATGCCGTTGTGTACCAAACGGCACGTTCCGATCTATTGGGTTTGAGCGAGCTTGGGCTGCTCGACAAGCAAAAAATCGGCAAAAGTTTTTTGTTCCAGGCACCGCAAAATCTTCGGAAAACCATCGCCGATCTTGCCGATTAACAAGCGCCTGTTCGTAGGCTTCCTGGCCGACTTCCGGGCCGCCAGCCGCTAGCGGCTGGCGCCGGTTTTATCCGGCGCAGTACAATCCGATCTCCTTGTCATCAACCGATCAGGCGGCGCCGATGTCCAGAATCATCCAGGGGTTGTTTCTTTTTTGCGTGTTCGCTTCCGGTGTTGCCCGGGCAACTCCCTTGCAGGACTGCAATGCATTGGCATCCGAGCTGAACAAGATGACGCCGATGCAGGTCGACAAGATCACCTTGTGGAAGACGACGGCGTGTTTGCCGCAGGGTCGCAATGTCGTGCTGACCTACATTTACCTGCTCGACGTCGACAAGGGGCAGGTCAGCCAGACGGCGCTCGACTCATTGCGCCCGGCGCAACTGGCGAGCTGGTGCACCAATCCGCAGCAGCGGCAGCTGATCAACCTGTACGACGTCCAGTACCAGTACAGCAGCCGCGACAGTACCTTCATCGGCAAGCTCGAGTACAGCGCCAAGCTGTGCAAGTAAGTTTCGCCTAAGGCGCGCCCGCTTTGTCCGGGCGCCCGAAAGTCAGCGTGTAGAACAGGTCGACCGCGTTGTCGCTGCCGGCGCGGCCGATTACCGAGATCTGCCGGCTCAGGCTGATGGTCAGCTTGACGACGCTTTCCGCCTTGCCCAGCGCCTGTTCGTAGGAGAGCATGGCATTCGATGACAGGCGTTTGCCGACGCTGAAAATCTGCGCGCCGGTGCTGGCCGTGCTGTCGAAGGTGCCGGCGGCGACGCGGCTGATCTGCTGGCGGCTGCCGTTGTCGCCGATCTGGCCGGTGCGCACACCGAGCTCATCGAAACCGAAATTCTTCTTCAATTGCTGCACGACATTGCCCGAATCGTTGCCGAGCAGGCCGCCGGCCGCCGAGAGCAGCACCGTCGCGTCGCCGGCGCCCATCTGCTCCGGGCCGTGGCCGAGGACCAGCCAGGCGAGTTTTTCCGAGTCGGGCAGTTCGGGGTCGGAGATCAGCTTGATGACCGGGCGCTGCGCCGTGCCGGTGATATGCACGCCGGGCTCGACGGACAGGCCCTGGCGCACGGCGCGCACGTCGAGCGCGGGGTTGTCGGGCAGGCCCTGGAAAGTCAGGATGCCGCGCTCGATGGCGAGTTGCTGGCCGTAGGCCTCGAAACGCCCGGCGCGGGTGCGGATCGTGCCGCTGGCGCGCGGCAGGTCGCGGCCGCTGGCGCGCAGGCGGATGTCGCCGGACAGCCGCGTGTTGAGGCCGGCGCCGGAGAACAGGAAGTTGTCGCCGAGCTCGGTGCTGACGTCGAGATCGAGCTTCGGGCGCAGGCTGGTGTTGGCTTTTTCCTGGCCGGCACGGCGCACGACGACATCGTCGGAGAGACGCGGCGCGCCGCTGCGTGCCAGTTGCCAGTAGCCGGCATCGACCGCGAGCTTGCCCTTGGCGCCGAGCGTGCCGTCCTGCCAGCTCAGGCGGCCGCTGCCGGAAACGCTGACCCACTGGTCGGGCAGTTGCCAGGCACCGAGGCGGTCGAGATGCACGTCGAGGAAGGCATGCTCGGCGCCGGCTGGGCGGTCGACCTGCATTTCGCCGGTGATTTCGAGGCGACCGGGCTTGCCGGTCAATGCCGCCAGATCGCCGCGCCCGGAGAGTTGCAGGGGGCGCGGCGCCGCCTGCAGCACGCTGTCGAAGCCGAGCTTGCCGACGCGCAGCAGGTTGTTGTCGAGATCGACGGCAAGCTCGCCGCGATTCAGGTTGAGGCCTTGTTCGGGCAGGCGCAGGGCCAGCTCGCTGCCGCGGAAACGGCCGCTGGCGATGGGTTTGTCAGGCGTGCCGGCGAGCTTGAGTTCGCCGCTGAAACGCCCGCCGGTGCGCCATTGCTCGCCGATCAGTTCGCCCAGCCAGGCGAGGTCGGCGATTTCGCTATTCAGTTTGCCCTGCCAGGCGGCCTGCCGGTTGAGCGCCCAGGCGCCCTGCATGCCGGCGTTCAACTGGGCGTCGATCCGGCCGACGCGCGAGCCGCGCGCCTGCAGGTTGGCGGCCAGTTGTTTCGCATCGGCGCCGACATCCAGCGTCGCCTGCCAGTCGAGCGGTTCGCCGGCCAGCCTGGCCGGGCCAAGATGCCAGCGCTCGGCAGCGAGTTGCAGCGGCGCCGGCGCGACCAGGCGGACATTGCGCGCCGGGTCGGCGGCGAGCAGGCTGGCCTGTTCGAGCTGGCCGCGCCAGCTTAGGGCACCGGTAGTCTCGGGCAGGCCGCCGGCGAGTTCGAGCAGCAGGTGGTTCTTGCCGGCGAGGTCGGCGCTGGCGTTCAGGCGGTGCGCCAGCCGGTTGCCGTTGATCTGGATGCGCAACTGGCGGAGCAGGGCGGGGCGCTCCGGCGTTTCCAGCGTGCTGGCGGCAAGGTCGAGCTTGAGCGGGGCATTGGCGCCGCCGCCGGCCGTGGCGTCGAGCTTGAGGCCGCTGACCCGGACGCGGCCGGGCAGACCGAGGCGGGCGGCTTGCAGGCGGGCGGCGAGTTGCAGCTGCTGCGGCGTGCCGGCCAGTTCGAAGTGGCCGCTGGCGCCGCCGTCAATGCCGTAGGGGCCGAGTTGCGGCGCGTCGAGCTCGATTTGCAGGCGGTCGCCGGGGCGGCCGAAGGCGCCGTGCGTGTCCAGGCGGTTGACGCCGGCCTGGAGGTGAATTTCGGCCAGCGGCACCTGCGGCCAGGCTATCTTCAGCTGGCCCTGGCCGGTCAGCGGCTGGCCGGCCCACAGTGAGTCCTTGAGTTCGAAATGGCCATCTACCTGCGGCTGCGGCTGCAGCTTGCCGCTCGCTGCAAAGCGCGCGTTGATGCGCGCCGGCGTGACTTGTGCGAAGCGGCTCGGGTCGAACTGCTCAAGCTCGCCGTCGCCGCCGAAGGCCATCTCCTTGCCGAGCGCCAGCTTGCCGCGCGCCTTGAGGCGGGCCGGGCCGCTGCTCAGTTCGAGGCTGGTCAGGTCGATTGCGCCGGCTGCCTGGCTGGCCTCGGCGCGGATGGCGAAACGTGTGTCCTTGAGGTCGAGCTGCAGGCTTTGCCGGTTGGCGTCGATATTGGCTGAAATCGGGCCGTTCAATTGTGTAGCCCGCAGGGCGGCGACCAGTTGCGCCGCATCGAGGCGGCTCGCCTGCAACTCGAGGTGCAAAGTGCCGGCCTGCCAGCGGCCGCTGCCGTTCAACTCGCCCTTGCCGGGCAGCGTCGCGTGCAGGGCGTCGAGGCGGGCAATTTCGTCCTGCCAGACGAGTCGACCGTCGAGCCGTTCGAGCGGCAGGCGCTGCTGGTCGAGCGGGCCGGGAATGCGGTTGGCGAGCGAGAAGCGGCCGCCGATGCCGGACGCGTCCGGCTTGAGGTCGGCGCGCAGGGCAAAGCGGGCGCTCGGTGCGCCGGTTTGCCAGGCGGCCGGGTCGAAGTCGTCGATGGCGATCCGGGCGCTGGCGAAGGCAGTTTTTCCGAACGGCGTCAGCACGGCGTCGGCACGCCCGCTGATGCCGCTTTCGGCAACGGCGGCGAGGGCGATTTTTTCCAGCGGGCCGCTCGCCTGCAGGCTGAGCGCCAGGGCGTGTTTTTCCAGTTGGCCAGCAATCGCGGCGCTGGCCTCCAGCGCGAAGGGTGCCGTGCCGGCCAGTTTGGCGTGGCCGCTCAGGGTCGCGTCGCCGAGCGTGGCGCGCAGGTCGTCGAGGGCGTGCTTGAGTCCGTCGCTGTGCAGGCGGCCGGCAAGATCGCGCACGAGCAGCAGGTTGCCGTATTCGAGGCGGGAAATCGCTGTTTTTTCGAGGTCGACCGATAGCGGCAGGCTGAGGTCGGTCGGCAGCGTCGGCGGCGTGCTGCTCGCGGCGCTGGTGATGTGCAGGCGTTCGATGCGCAGTTCGCCGATCCGCAGATGGCCGTGCAGCAGCTCGGTCGGCGACCAGTCCAGGTGCAGGCCGTCGATGTCGACTTGCAGCGTCGGGCTGGTCCAGCGCACCTGGCCGAGTGTGAGCGGGCCGAGCAGGCGGCCGCTGGCCTGTTCGATGTGCAATTGACCGCCGCTGGCGCCGCTTGCCAGTTCGCTCAGCGTCTGCAGGCCGCTTTCGCTGGCCGTCAGCCAGGCCGCGCCGCCGCACAGTGCACCCAGCGTGGCGAGGCCGGCGAGCAGCGTGCGGGATTTGGGCAGCAGCTTCATGTCAGAACGGAATCGCCAGCGAAAAATGCAGTTGTACGCTGCCGGTGCGTTCGCCATAGGCGAGATCGGCGCCGATCGGCCCGGCCGGGCTGCGCCAGCGCGCGCCGAGGCCGTAGCCGACGGCCATTTTGAGGTTTTCCAGGGCGTCGACCGCATCGCCGGCATCGACGAAGGCGGCGATGCCCCAGCTATCGCTCAGCCAGTGCGTGACTTCGGCGCTGGCGATGGCGAGGTAGCGGCCGCCGACCACGGCGTTGCCTTCGCGGATGCCCAGGCTCTGGTAGGCGTAGCCGCGCACCGAGCCGGTACCGCCGGTGCGGAACAGGTAATCCTGCGGGATGCCCTGGCGCGAGTCGGCGACGGTGTAGCCGATTTCGCCGCGCAGGGTCAGCGTGTCCTGCCGGCCGAGCGGGATGAACTGCTGGTAGCGCCCGTGCAGGCGGACGAAGTTGCGGTCCGACAGCGCCGCCTTGGCGCCGCCGCCGACCTGGCCCTGGAGGACGAGACCTTCGTGCGGGTCGAGCACGCTGTCGACGCGGCGCCAGGTCCACATCACGTTGGGCACCAGCGCCTGGCTGGTACTTTCGGCGGCGCCTTCCGGCTCGCGTCTTTCCGTCTGCCAGCTCAGCGACGTGCGCTGTTCGAGGCGGCCGCGCTGCTGCACGTCCTGCGCGCCGAAGGCGTAGCGGCTGGTGCGCAGGCTCTGGATGTCGGTGTTTTCCAGCATCAGGCCGAAGCTGTTGCGGTGCTGGCGCTCGCTCGGCGGCAGGAAAATGTCGGCGTAGGCGGTCTGCTTCTTCTGCTCCAGGCGCAGGCCGCTGTCGAATTCCCAGGCGCGGTTGAAGGCGTCCGGCGTGTGGTAATTGGCTTCGACGCGGGCGCCGGTGTTAGAGCTGAAACCGACGCCGAAGGCGACGCGGTGCGGCGCCCGCTCGCGCACGTGGACGACGACCGGGGCCGTGGCGATGCCGTCGGTGACGCTGGCCTCGGCGGTGTCCAGCGTCGCCTGCACCGAGGCGAAGTAGGGCGTCGCGAGCAACGTTGTCTGCAAGGCGTTCAACTGCGCTTCACGGTAGGGCTGGCCGGCGTGCACGCTGCGGTTGTAGCGCTCGACCAGTTCCGGCGTGTAGCGCTGCAGGCCCTCGACGCGCAAGGCGCCGAAACGATAGCGCGGCCCGGCGTCGTAATGCGCGCGCAGTTGCGCCTGGTGGCTCTCGGCATCGATCTCGGCCTGGCTGTCGAGCAGCTTGGCGTCGGCATGCTCGACCGCGAGCAGCTCGGCCAGCACCTGCTGCTTGGCTTCGTTCCAGTCTTCCTGACGAAAGGGCTGGCCGACCGGCAGGCGCCAGTCGGCGCGCAGGGCGGCGAGGGCTTTGGCCTCGACCGGGCCGTCGACCGTCAGGGCGACTTGGCTGATGGTCGTACGTGGGCCGGAATCGAGTTGCAGGCGCAATTCATTGTCGCTCTCGCTGAATTCGAATTGCGGCGCGAAATAACCCTCGGTGGCGAGGATCTCGCCGAGCTGGGCCTGCAGTTTCAGGCTGCTGCCGGCTTCTTCCGGCAACCACGGGCGGAGCAGGCGCTCGATGGCGTCCGGCGCCTGCAGCACAAGCTCATTCGCCCCGGCCGGCAGGGCAAGGGCGAGCAGGAGCGGCGGCAGCAGGCGACGGAAATTCGGAATCGGCACGCCGCCAGTTTACCCGCCTGGCGCGGTGTCGACCGCTGGCCGTGGCGGCAACAGGAAACTGCGCGGCTGGCGCCGGAAACGGCGGCCGATGGCGCGCAACAGCAGACCCCAGTGGCCGAACTGGATGCGACGGGCACCGAGCGCGGTGCGCAGCGCCAGCGCAAAGCTGACCGCGAGATTGGTCAGGCCGATCGCGGCAATGCCGAGTGCCGCCCAGAACACCGCCTGCAAGGGCAGTTCGAACTGGAAGCCGACCAGCGCGTAGCCGAGGTTGGCCGACGAAAAGGCGATGTGGCGAATGTCGAGCGGCAGGCCGAGGATGGTGCCGATGACGCCGGTCGAACCGAGCATGCAGCCGAACAGGAAGTTGCCCATGATGCCGCCCAGGCGTTCCTGGATGTAGTCGCCGACACGTGTCGCGCGCGCCTCGCCGGCGAGGTGCTTGAGCCAGCGCAGGCGGCCGATGCGCCGGCCGACGTCGGCATAGGCCGCCTGGTTGTCGAAATAGCCGGTGATCAGGCCGGACAGGAACAGGTAGAAACCGGCAATCGCCGCGTGCGGCAGGGCCCAGCTCAGGAGATCGAGATCGGCCAGCAGGTGGGCGCCTTTGTCCGTGCTGATCACCGGCGTACCGAGCAGTCCGCCGAGTCCGGCGCCGAGCGCGATGGCGACCGGCAGCGCGATCATGACGTTGCCGGCAATCGCCGCCAGCTGGCTGCGGCTGACCGCGGCGACGACATCGACCATGCGTTCGAGATCGGCGCTGCGGTTCGGCTTGAGATCGCCGAGCAGGCCGGCCAGCGTCTGCGCCGTCATCGCCGGCTGCTTGGTGGCGACAGTCATGCCGAGCAGGAAGATGACGACGAAGCCGAGGCCGTAGATCATGCTGAACAGGAAGGCCTCGACGAAGAGCGGTGCGTGCAGCCCGGCGGTGAAGATCTTGAGCAGCGCCATGCCGCCGATCAGCACGCCGGCGCCGGCCGCCGAACGCCACATGCCGCGGTAGTCGGCAGCGGTCTCGCAGATGTAGTGCTCGCCCGAATGCGCGGCGTTTTCGGTGATGCGCACAGCGAGCAGGCTGGACAACTGGCTCAGGTAATAGCGCAGGCTGTTGCGCCGGTTCTCGGCGAGCAGCGCCGCGCCGGCGAATTCTGCCCAGGCGTCGAGCGCGGCATGGCGACCGGTCGACGTGCCGGCGGCGGTCAAAATGGCGACCAGCTCGTGCAGGCGCCGCAGGCTCTGCTCGCTGCGCGTCAGGATGTAGGTCAGGTGCAGGCTGGTGCCGACCGTGAGCGCGCGCTTGCGGATGCGCTGCAGGGTGTCCAGGCACTGGTCGGCGATGACCAGCAACTGGCTGCCGTCGTCGCCGGGTTGGTCCGGATCGTCGAGCGCGGCGCGCAGGCCGTTGGCGAAATCGAGCGCTTCCGCCGAGAGGGCGATGAAGCGTGGCCGGTCGTCATCGAAGCCGGGCGAGGCGCGCATCAGCTCGCTCTCGACGCCGAGGCCGCTGACCCGGTGAGCGAGCAGCAGCACGGCATCGAGCATCTGTTCCTGGATGGCGCGCCAGTCCACGCGACGCAATTCGCGCGACGGCGCGAGCAGCGCCCAGAAGCGCTCGCCGAGTTCGGGCGGGATCTGTTCCAGCCAGCGCCAGTCGTCGCTGCGTTCATAAATGATGTGCAGGCAATCCTTGAGGCGGCGCTCGTCGGGCACTTCCGGCAGGATGCGATTGCCGAGGATGCGCCACCACTCCGAGAAAAAGCCGGTGCCGGGCAGGATGCCGCTGTCGGTGAAAAAGGTCATCAGCCGGCGGCTGGCGACGAAGTGCACAAGATGGCCGATCACCGCGGCGCGCAGTTCGGCGTCGTCCTCCAGGCGTTGCAGCAGGCGTGCGTGGCGTTCGACATGGCCGCTATCGCCGTGCCCTTGCGGGCGCAGGGCGGCGACCAGGCGACGCACCAGTTCGAGCGGCTCGGCCGCGGGGTCGAGAAAGGCGACGAGGGCGCGTTCGAGGGCGAGGTCAGGATCGGGCCGGGGGGCAAACAGGCCGCGGAAAAGTTTGCTCAGTGCAGCCATTGGGCGCGGATTTCCATTCTTGTGCCGGATGAGTATGCCCCGATCTTAGCGGACCGACCGAAAAAGGGGGTAACGGCGCGTTACCGCGCTCAGGCAATAACAAAGCGTCATGGAGAATGGTCGTTTCGGCTTACAATACGCCGTCTAAATTCACTCACCGGGATAATCTTATGATCAAGAACATCGCCAAGAATTCACTC
Source organism: Quatrionicoccus australiensis (assembly GCF_020510425.1). Lineage (NCBI taxonomy): Bacteria > Pseudomonadati > Pseudomonadota > Betaproteobacteria > Rhodocyclales > Azonexaceae > Quatrionicoccus > Quatrionicoccus australiensis. The sequence continues at coordinate 1,691,711 of NZ_JAHBAH010000001.1, read as the reverse complement.
GTTTTCGCCCTGCTGGCCGGCATCGGCTTCTCTGCTGTTGCCCAGGAACGTGTTTACGCCATCGACCAACGCGACACCGTCGTCAAGAGCGGTTTCGGCCTGTGCTGGCGTGATGGCTACTGGACCCCGGCTGCTGCCGCCAAGGACAAGGCCGGTTGCGAATGCGACAAGGACCTGCTGCCGGCTGAAGCCTGTGCCGCCCCGGCCGCCAAGGGCGCCGCTGCTGCTCCGGCCGTTGCCGGTGTGAAGCCGTCCGGTGAAAAGATCACCGTCGCTGCCGACGCCCTGTTCGACTTCAACAAGGCTGTCCTGCGCCCCGAAGGCAAGGCCAAGCTCGACGACGTCGTTGCCAAGTCCAAGGCCATCAAGCTCGAAGTGATCCTGGCCGTTGGCCACACCGACCGTATCGGTGGTGATGCCTACAACCAGAAGCTGTCGGAAAAGCGCGCTGCTGCCGTCAAGGAATACCTGGTTGCCAAGGGTATCGAAGCCAACCGTGTTTACACCGAAGGCAAGGGCGAAAAGCAACCGGTTACCGGCGACAAGTGCAAGGGCAATGCCAAGACCAAGGCTCTGATCGACTGCCTGCAGCCGGATCGTCGCGTTGACATCGAAGTCATCGGCACCAAGTAAGCTGCCGACGCTTCAGCAAAAGCCCCGCGCCGCGGGGCTTTTTTATGACCATGGATTTCCTCGCATGTTTGCCAGTCATCGCCTCCTTCGTTCCCTGATCTTCTGCCTGCTTGCCGGTGCAAGTCTCGCCCAGGCGAGCGATGCGCCGCCCCGGCCGCGCATCGGCCTGGTGCTGGGCGGCGGCGGGGCGCGCGGTGCGGCGCATATCGGCGTGCTCGAAGTGCTGGAGAAACTGCGCGTGCCGGTCGATTGCGTGGCCGGCACCAGCATGGGGGCGCTGGTCGCCGGCTCCTACGCGGCCGGCATGGCGCCCGGCGTGATGCGCGACAACCTGGCGCGGGCGGACTGGAACGACATGTTTGTCGACAATCCGGAATACTCGGAGATGAGTTACCGCAACAAGCTGGTGTCGCGCAACTTCCTGCCCGGTTCCGAATCCGGCGTCACGGCCGATGGCGTGCGCTACCAGCCGGGCGTCGTCGCCGGCCAGAAGATCAAGCTCTTCTTCAACCATCTGGTGCGCGCCAATCAGGGCGAGCGCAGCATCGAGGAGTTGCCGCTGCCGCTGTCGATCATCGCCACCGACATCGGCACCGGCGAGCGCGTCGTCTTCCGTGACGGGCCGCTCAGCAGCGCGATGCGCGCCAGCATGTCGGTGCCCGGCCTGCTCGCGCCGCACGATGACAAGGGGCGCAAGCTGGTCGATGGCGGCTTGGTCGACAACGTGCCGATCGGCGAGGCGCGCGAGCGCTGCCAGGCCGACGTGGTGATCGTGGTCAATGTCGGCTCGCCGCTGCTCAAGCCCGAGGAGGTCGGTTCGCTGCTCACCGTCTCGGCACAGATGGTCAATATCCTGACCGAACAGAACGTCAGCCGCTCGCTGGCCACGCTGAAATCTGGCGACATCTACATCAAGCCCGACCTGCAGGGCTTTACCGCCGGCGACTTCTCGCGCAACGGCGAGATCGCCGATCGCGGCCGCGCCGCCGCCGAAGCCATGGCACCACAACTGGCCCGCCTGGCGCTTGATGCGCCGGCCTACGCCACGTGGTGGAAGGGCATCGAAGTGGCCAGCCGCGTCTCGCCGCGCATCGACGCGGTCGAGATCGTCGGTCTCGGCCGGGTCAATTCGGCGATGGTCGAGCGCCACCTGCATGTCGAGCCGGGGCAGACCATCCGGCCGTCCGAAATCAATCGCGACCTGTTGCGCATGTACGGCGACGGCTATTACGAGCGGGTCGATTACACCGTGCTCAGCCAGCGTGAGCGCACCATTCTGCGCGTCATGCCGGTGGAAAAGAGCTGGGGGCCGGATTACCTGCGTTTTGCCGTCAATCTCAATGCCGACAACAGCCAGGGCTCGACCTTCGGACTGCGCCTCGGTTATCACAAGACCTGGCTGAATTCCCTGGGCGGCGAACTGCTGGTGACCGGCGATATTGGCTCGACCAACCGGGTTGCTGCCAGTTTTCACCAGCCGCTCGATGTGCGGCAGCGCTACTTCATCGAGACGACGGGCAGCATCGAGCAGTCGCGCTTGAATATTTATGAAGACGATCAGCGCATCGCGCAGTACCGGCAAACCAACAACCAGCTCGGTCTCGCCATCGGCGCCAACATTGGTCTGCTCGGCCAGGTCAGCCTGGGTTGGGAGGTGCACAAGCGGCGTTTCGACCGCGACATTGGCGCGCCTTCTTTGCCCTCGGCTGAATCGCGTTTCGGTGGCTGGAAGGCTGCGCTCGATTTCGATCAGTTCGACCGCATGTATTTCCCGACCCGCGGCTGGGCGGCGAAGGCGAGTTACTTCGATTCGGCGAGCGCCGGCTATGCGCGGGCCGACCTTGACCTGAGCGCCGCCTACGCGCTGGGCGGCACCGTGTTCAACGGCCGCGTCAGTTACACCGGTTCGCCGCAGGGCCGCCTGCCGGTATTCGACGCGGCGCGCCTGGGCGGTTTCCTCAACCTGAGCGCTTACGCGCCGAACCAGATCATGGGTGACGACATCCTCTACGCCGGCCTGCGCGCCGAACAGATCGTCGGCAGCCTGCCGCTCGGCCTGCGCGGCGACATGCGGGTCGGGATCGCGATCGAGGCGGCGCAGGTCGGCACGCGCTACACCGAGACGCAGCGCAATGGCCTGCTCGACTCGTTCTCCCTCTATTTCGGCGGGCAAACGCCGCTTGGTCCGGCCTACCTGGGTTTCGGCTACTCGACGAGCAAGGTGTCCAATATTTTCCTCTTCGTCGGCAAGCCCTGACTGCGGTCGGGGCGGCCGGCTGGCATACTGCTGCCTTACTGTTTCCCGGAGAAATTCATGCGTGCACGTTTCCTGATGATTCTGGCCGCCGGCCTGCTGTGGACCGGTCTGGCACTGGCCCGTGTCGATCTCAACAGCGCCGGTGTCGAAGAGCTTGACGGCCTGAAGGGCATCGGCCCGGCCAAGGCGCAGGCGATTGTCGATTACCGGCGCCAGCATGGCCCGTTCAAGTCGGTCAGCGACCTGCGCCAGGTGCCCGGTATCGGCGAAAGTACATTGCAGGGCCTGCGCCGCGACGTAACGGTCAATCCCGCTGCGGCAACGCCTGCCCCGGCCCGGCGCGAGCTGGCACCCGTGCCGCCGCCGCGCAGCGAACCCAGTCTCGCCCCGGTCATGCCGCGCAGCGCCCCGGCGCCAGCCCGCCCGGCGATGCCGCAGGCCGGCAGCCGGCCGGCCGTACCGGCCACGGTTGCCGCTGAAGCACCGCGCCCGGCCGCCCCGGCTCGCCCCGCCCAGCCGGGCAAGGCTGCCGAACCGGGCAGCATGGCCGCTCCCGCGCCGCAGTCCGCCGCTCCGGCCCGCCCGGCGATGCCCGGCAAGGCGCAAGCCGCGCCGGCAAGCTCGGCACCGAGCATTGCCAAACCGGCTGCCCCTGCGGCGCCGGCCCGTCCCGCCATGCCGGGCAAGCCGGCTTCGGTCGCGCCGCCGGCGCATCCAGTCGCACCCGCCGGTGCTGCGCCGGCCCATCCGGCGGCGCCAGCGCGTCCCGCCGCTCCGGCGCGGCCGGCAGCGGTCAACTGACTTTTTTCGGCCTTTTCCAATTTTCAACATGAGTTCGTTGCTGCTCTGCGCCACCACCCGCCTCGCCCAGACCCGGCGCAGCCAGCGCCCGGCTGATGCCGCGGTATGGCTGACGCCGCAGGCGCTGACTGTCGGTCAGTGGCTGGCGCAGCTTGCCGACGAGGCGCTGCTCTGTGGCATCGCCGAACTGCCGCTGGCGCTCGATCCCTTCGCCGAACGCCTGCTCTGGGAGGCGGTGATCGCTGCCGGGCTGGACGATGCCGCGGCACCGCTCTTCGACATTCAGGGCATGGCCGCTTCGGCGGTCGAAGCGCAGGCTCTGGCGCGCATCTGGCAGATCGACCCGGCTGGCGCGCAGTCCGACGAGGCGCGCCTGTTTGCCGGCTGGCAGGCGGAGTTTCTCAAGCGCTGCCGCGCCGGCGGCTGGATCGACCTGGCCGGCCTGCAGTTGCAGGTGATCGGCCTGATCGAGGCCGGTCATTTCGCTCTGCCGGCCAGCGTCGCGTTTGCCGGTTTCGACCGCTACACGCCGCTCGAAAAGCGCCTGATGGCAGCGCTCGCGGCGCGTGGCTGCGCAGTTGAAAATGCCCCGAAAAATCCGGTCGACCGCAGCGAACAACAGGTTTTCGCCGCCGCCGACAGCAGCGCCGAATGCGCCGCCGTCGCCGCCTGGGCCGGCGAGCAACTGGCGGCCAACCCGGCGGCTCGCCTCGGCATCGTCGCGCCCGATCTGGCCAGCGTGCGCGACCGCCTCGAATTCATGCTCGACGATCTGCTGCATCCGGCGCTGATTCGCCCCGAGGCGGCTGAAACGCCGCGTCGTTTCAACTTCTCGCTCGGCCGGGCCCTGGCCGACCTGCCGCTGATCCGCACCGGCCTCGACTTGCTGGCGCTCGGCAGCGGCCGCGCCAAGCTCGAACAATCCCGTCTTTCGGCCTTGCTGCTCGGCGGCGGCTGGTCGGCCGCCGAAATGGAAGCCGACGGCCGTGCCCGCCTCGATGCCGCGCTGCGCCGCGACCTGCCGTATTTCACGACCTTGCCGGCCTTGCTCCGGCTGGCCGAGCGCCTGGCGGAGCAGGAACCGGCGCTCTGCCCGCGCAGCACGGCGGCGCTGCAGGCTTTCGTTGAAGCGGCCGGCAACGCGCCGCGCCGCCAGTTGGCCGGTCAGTGGGCGCTCACCTTCCGGCAGGCCTTGCAGGCGGTCGACTGGCCCGGCGAGCGCGAATTGTCCAGCCACGAATTCCAGGCGCGGCGCGCCTTCGGTGAAGTGCTCGACGGCTTCGGCCGCTTCGACGCGCTGCTCGGGCCGCTGACTCAGAGCGAAGCGGTGCGCCGCCTCAGCCAGCTCTGCCGGCAGCGCATCTTCCAGCCGGAAACGCGCGGCCAGCCGGCGATCCAGGTGCTCGGCGTGCTCGAAAGCGCCGGCCTCGGCTTCGATGCGCTGTGGGTCATGGGCATGAACGACGACCTGTGGCCGCCGCCGCCGCGGCCCAATCCTCTGCTCCCGGTCGAGGCGCTGCGCGCCGCGGGAGCGGCGCACGCCAGCGCCGAGGTCGAGCTCGATTTCGCGACGCGCGTCCAGGCCCGCCTGGCACTTGCCGCGCCCGTGGTCAATTATTCCTGGGCGCGCGCCGACGGCAACCGCGTGCGTCGGCCGAGCCCGCTGCTTGCCGGCCTGCCGGAAGGCGACGCCTGCCCGCAACTGCCGCCCAGCCTGGCGCGACAGCAGGCAGCGACGGCCGGCGCCGATCTCGAACAACTGGCCGACCACGCCGCGCCGCCGGTCGGCGAGGGCGAAAAGGTGGCCGGCGGCAGTTGGCTGCTGCGCGCCCAGGCGATCTGCCCGGCCTGGGCCTATTACCAGTTCCGCCTCGGCGGCGCGGCGCTCGACGAAGCGGTCGAAGGCCTCGACCCGGCGGCGCGCGGCACGCTGGTGCACGAAGCGCTCGAAGCCTTCTGGTCGGAAGTGCGCAGTTCCGATGCCTTGGCCGCGCTCGGCGAAAGCGGCCAGCGCGCCGCGGTCGCCGCCGCCGTCCAGCAGGCGCTGACGCATTTCGAACTGGAACGCCGCCTGACTTTGCCGGCCCGTTTCCGCGAACTGGAAGCGGCGCGCCTGGAAAAGCTGCTCGCCGTCTGGCTGGCGCTCGAGGCCAAACGCGGCGTCGCTTTCGAAGTCATCGCCTGCGAGGAAGAGGCGATCGTCGAGATCGAGGAAATCCGCGTCAAAATGATCGTCGACCGTATCGACCGCCTGGCCGACGGCCGCCAGATCATCATCGACTACAAGACCGGCGCCGCCATCGATTTCAAGAACTGGGCCGCGGCCCGCATCACCGAGCCGCAACTGCCGATCTACGCCGCGCTGGTCAATGAAGACGTCGCCGCCGTCGTCTTCGCCAAGGTCCTGCCCGACAAGCCCGCCTTTGCCGGTGTGGCCGACGCAAAGGACATTCTGCCCGGCGTCCAGGGCATCGGCGACGAAAAACAGAAGGTCTTCGACCCGGCCGAATTCCCCGACTGGATCGCCGTCATCACCCACTGGCGCGAGGCGCTGCACGCCGTCGCCCGCGAAGTGAAAGCCGGTCGCGCCGGCGTCGTCTTCGCCGACGAAAAGGCCCTGCAATACTGCGAAGTCCTGCCCCTGCTGCGCCTGCCCGAACGGCGCCGGCTGCTCGCGGCGGCGCGGCATGCGGTGGAGGCATGATGCGGCGGCCGCTCTCTCAAATCATTTCGTTCCTGTCGTACTCATGATCCTGCCCTTCACCTCTCTCGCCTGTCCGCTCGACGGCGCGCCGCTGCGCAGCCAGGGCGCCGCCTGGCGCTGCGCCAACGCGCACAGTTTCGACATTGCCGCCCAGGGGTATGCCAACCTGTTGCCGGTGCAGCAGAAGCGTTCGCGCGATCCCGGCGACAGCAAGGAAATGGTCGCGGCGCGCCGGCGCTTCCTGAATGCCGGGCATTACCAGCCGATTGCCGCCGCCGCGGCGCGCGCCGTGCTCGTCGACCTGCCGGTCGAGCGCACGGCCTGCTGTCTCGATGCCGGTTGCGGCGAAGGCTATTACCTGCGCCAGTTGGCCGCTGCCGTGCCGGAGGCGCAACGCGTCGCGCTGCTCGGCCTCGATATTTCGAAATGGGCGGTGCTCGTCGCCGCCAAGCAGGACAAGCAGCCGACCTGGCTGGTCGGCACCAATGCGCGCCTGCCGGTGCAGGCCGGCACGCTCGACCGCGTGCTGTGCATGTTCGGCTTCCCGGTTTATGCCGAGTTCGCGCGCGTCCTCAAGGCGGGCGGCGAGTTGCTGCAGGTCGATGCCGGGCCGGATCACCTGCGCGAATTGCGCGAAATCATCTACCCGACCTTGAAGCCGGAGCGCCCGGTCGACTCCACGCCGCCGCCCGGCTTTGCCGAACTGGCGACGGAAAGCCTGCGCTACACGCTGCAACTCGATGGCGCCGAACAGATTGCCGACCTGCTGGCGATGACGCCGCATCTTTATCGCGCCAGCGCCGAGGGCCGGGCACGCGCGGCGGCGCTGACGGCGCTCAGCCTGACCGTCGATGTCCGGCTGACGCGCTTTGCCAAGGCCGGCTGATCTTGCGGAAAATGCCATGAATCCAGCGGTCGACCGTCTAGAACAGGACAAAAGCGCGCGCCTGCGCGCCCTCGATCTCGCCTCCTTCATCGTCGAGGCGCCGGCCGGGGCCGGCAAGACCGAACTGCTGACGCAGCGCTACCTGCGCCTGCTCGCCGTCGTCGACAACCCGGAAGAAGTGCTGGCGCTGACCTTCACCAACAAGGCGGCGACCGAGATGCGCGACCGCATCCTGGGCAGCCTCGAAGTCGCGGCGGCCGGCGTCATGCCGGAAGCGGCGCACAAGCAGCTGACCTTCGGCCTGGCGCAGCAGGTGCTGGCGCACGACCGCAAGCTGGCCTGGAGCCTGCTCGGCCATCCCGGCCGCCTGCGCATCACCACGCTCGACGCGCTGTGCGCCAGCCTGGCGCGCCAGATGCCCTATCTCAGCCGCTTCGGCGCGCAGCCCGGCGTCGCCGACGATGCCGAGGCGCATTACGCGACCGCCGCCCGGCGCACACTGGAAATGCTCGAAGGCGAGGGCGCCGAAGCCGAGACGGTGGCGCAGGCGCTCGCCTTCATGGACAACAATGCCGGTCGCCTCGAACGCCTGCTGATCGCCATGCTCGGCCGGCGCGACCAGTGGTTGCACCACGCGACGCGCATCGAGAACGGCGAGATGCAGGCCGAGGTCGAAGCCGGCTTCGCGGCGCTGGTCGAGCGCGATCTGGCCGAAGTCGCCAGCCGGCTCGACGGCTACTGGCAGCAGCGCCTGATGCCGCTTGCCCGTTTCGCCGCGGCCAACGTGCCGGAGATACTCGCACCGCTGCTCGACTGGGAACTGACGCTGACGGCGGATATCGCCGACCTGCCGACCTGGCAGGCGCTCGGCAATTTGCTGCTGACCGGCACCGGGACGCTGCGCAAGGCGCTGACCAAGAACATCGGCTTCCCGGCCGGCAAGGAATTCGCGGCGCAAAAGGCGGCGATGGGCGAACTGCTCGAAGAACTGGCCGGCCTGCCCGGTCTCGAGGAAAAGCTCGGCCTGCTTGCAGGCATGCCGCAGCCGGAACTGAGCGACGCCGAATGGGCCACCGTCGAATGCTTCTCGCGCCTGCTGCGTCTCGCCGCCGGCCAGTTGTGGCTGGCTTTCCAGGAAATTGGCGAGGTCGATTTCATCGAGATCGCGGCGCGCGCCGGCCTGGCGCTCGGCGAGGACGAGGCGCCGACCGATCTGGCGCAGGCGCTCGATTACCGCATCCGCCACCTGCTGGTCGACGAATTCCAGGACACCAGCCCCGGCCAGGTCGGCCTGATCGAAAAGCTGACCCGCGGCTGGATGCCGGATGACGGCCGCACGCTGTTCGTGGTCGGCGACCCGATGCAGTCGATCTACCGCTTCCGCAAGGCCGACGTCGGACTCTTTTTGCGCGTGCGCGAGCGCGGCATCGGCGACATCCGCCTCGAACACCTGCAGTTGTTCCGCAACAACCGCTCCTTCCCTGGCATTGTCGACTGGGTGAATACGGCCTTCCCGACCATCTTCCCGGCTGCCGACAGCCCCGAGGCCGGCGCCGTGCGCTATGCTGAATCGGCGGCGACCCGGCCGGCGCACACCGACAGCGGCGTCGTCGTGCACCCGGTGATTGCCGACGTCGACAACGATCCCGCACTCGACGAAGCGCGCTGCGTCCTCGACCTGATCCGCACCGCGCGCCGTGATTACCCGGCCGAGCGCATCGCCGTGCTGGTCCGGGCGCGCAGCCATCTCGACGCACTCGTCGCGGAAATCCGCCGCAGTGCGCCCGACTTGCGTTTCCAGGCCGTCGATATCGAAGGTCTCGATGGCCGCCAGCACATCCAGGACCTGCTCACCCTGTTCCGCGCCCTGCAGCATCGCGCCGACCGCGTGTACTGGCTGGCGCTGCTGCGCGCCCCGTGGTGCGGCCTGACCCTGGCCGATCTGCATGCGCTCGCCGCCGACGACCGGAAGCAGACCGTCTGGCAATTGATGCACGACGAAAACCGCCTGGCGCGGCTGTCGACCGATGGCCGACAGCGCCTGCTGCACGTTCGTGAAATCCTGGCTTTGGCCTTCGCGCATCGCGCCCGGCAGCATCCGCGGCGCTGGCTGGAAGGCGTCTGGTTGATGCTGGGCGGGCCGCGCTGTCTGGAGGCGCCGGAAGCGCTGAATGACGTCGAGGCCTTCTTCCTGCTCGTCGACAAGCTGGTCGCGGCGCGCAGCCTGAGTGCCGAAACGCTGGCCGCACAGGCCGCCGAACTCTACGCGCCGGCCGATCCGCTCGGCGACGCGGTGCAGATGATGACCATCCACAAGTCGAAAGGCCTGGAATTCGAAACGGTCATCCTGCCCGGCCTGCACCGTGAAACCGGCATGAACGAAAGCAGCCTGCTGCTCTGGGACGAAGTCGCCGGCCCGGACGGGCGCGAGCACCTGCTGGTCGCGCCGCTCAAGCAGAAGGGCGCCGGCAGCAACGCGGCGAGCGCCTACGACTATCTCAAGAAGCTGGAAAACGAACGTGCCGGGCACGAAGACGAGCGCCTGCTCTACGTCGCCGCGACGCGCGCCATTCGCCGTCTGCATCTGCTCGGCGTCGCCGTTGCCGACGACGCCAAGGATGACGGCCTCAAGCCGCCGGCCGCCGGCAGCCTGTTGAAACTGCTCTGGCCGGGCGTCGCGCAGGCGCCGTTCGCCGCCGCGCTGGCCAGCCGGGTGGTGGCACCGGCAGCGGTCGACCTGCTGAATCCGGCCGAATTCGCGCCGCCCCTGTTGCGTCTGCGCGATTGCACGCCGGCCGCGGCGCTGCACTTGCCGGAAGGCGCCGTGCGTCCGGCCGGCAATGCGCTCGATGCCGACGCCACGGCCAGCGAGCTGTCGCTCGAAGCCTCGGTCGGCACGCTGGTGCATCGCTGCTTCGAACTGATCGTCGGTCAGGGCCTGGCGGCCTGGCCGCTTGAACGTATCGCGCCGCTGGCGCCGGCCTGGCGGCGCTGGCTGCAGGCACAGGGGCATGGCGACGCCGCAGCCGCATCGGGCGCGGCGGAAGCGGTGCAGGCCGTGCAGGCGACGCTGGCCAGCGAGGACGGGCGCTGGGTGCTCGCCGGGCATGATCAGGGTGCTGCCGAACAGGCATGGAGCAGCCTGCGCGACAACCAGACGGTCAACCACGTCATCGACCGCATTTTCATCGCCGACGGCGTGCGCTGGATCGTCGATTACAAGACCGTGCGCCTGGCGCCGGGCGAAGATGTCGATGCCGCGCTGCGTCTGCGTGCCGAAGGTTTCCGGCCGCAACTGGCGCGCTACGCGGCGCTCTTCGCCGGCCAGGAAATGCCGCTGCGCCTGGCGATCTATTTCCCCGTGCAGGCCCGCCTGCAGATCCTGCCGGATCTGACACAATGAGTGAGGCTGCCGGTTATACTTTCGTCGTAGTTTTGCTGGCGCAGCCCTGGCCACCAGAAAATCATGCCCTGGCATCCGGGCCGAGCAGGCGCCACGGGATGCCTCTGTTCGAGGCTGTTTGCCATTTTCACCGGATCGATTGATGCGCTTGGCTTTCCTTCTCCTGTTGCTGTGTTTTTTCCGGAGCGTTTCGGCCCAGCCGACGATGCCCGCCGAGTTGCGTGTCGGCCTGGCCTTCTTCTCAGCGCAGGGCAAGGCGTCGGTGCCGCCGGTTGGCCGGGTGCGGGCTTTCAACGAAGAGCAGGCCCGGGAGATCTGTCGCCGGATCAACGTGGTCTGTCGGGTCGAGCACATGCCGTTTGCCGACATGTTGCCCGCTGTCGAAGCCGGGCAGCTTGATCTCGCTTTCGGTTTTTATCTGCGCACGCCGGAGCGCGAGCAGCGGGTTGCTTTCAGCGACTCGATCGGGAATTCCTCGTCGCGCCTGCTCGGTACCGTTGAAGGCAATCGGCGCCTGACCAGCCGCTTTGGCCAGGCGATTCAACTCGATCACCTGCGTGATGTCCGCCTGGCGGCGATTGCCGGCTCGCAGCAGGCGACGCATATCGAAGCGCTGCCGGCCGCGCAGCGCCTCAAATTGATACAGGCCAGGAGCATGACGGAGGTGCTGGCGCTGTTGCGTGAGGGCAAGGTCGATCTGTGCCTGGTGCCCATGTTGTTTGCCTTCGACAGTCTGCAGAATCAGGAAGTCGGGCGCTTCGAGTTCGTCGGTCCGGCGATGATGGATGGCGGCCTCGGCGGCAGTGTGCATATCCTGCTGCCGAAGAATCGCGAACCCTTGCGCCTGGCAGTCAATCAGGCGCTGACGGCAATGCGCTCGGATGGCTCCTATCATCGCTTGATCCGGCGCCATTTCCCGTTCAACCTGGATTGAGGCGATGCATGTGAACCTGAATCCTTTCCCCGCCTTGCACGGCATTCGCGCCAGCCGCGCCTTTGCCCTGCTCGCCGGCCTGTTCGTGCTGACCTTCGGGATCATGGTCGTGCTGCTCGGCCTGGATCAGCAACGCGTACTCGACGCAACCAGCCGCCTGCAGGATGCAACGGTGCCGGAAATCGTTCGCTACCAGCGTCTGGCGCGCAATCTCGAACAATTGCGCCTGGAGGGCGAGCGGGTGTTTACCGCGGCAACGCCGCAGGCCCGGCAGCAGGCGATGTTCGTCGTGATGCTGGTCGCCAGTCACCCGAGCGTGCTGGAGGATGCCGAGTCGGCGACGCTGGCGCGCGAGACGGAACGTTTCCTCAGCGACCTGCTGCATCGCGGGGCGAGCGATGCCAGCGTCTTTGCGACCTATTACGGCGAGTGGCAGCGTCTGGCGGCCCGTCTCAGCGTGCGGGTCGATGATGTCGCGATCCAGGGCATCAACCTCGCCAATGCCGATCTCAACGACGTTGCCGCGATCATGCGACTCGCCGGCTACAAGCTGGCCGGGGCGCTACTGCTGGTCGGGCTGTTCCTGCTGATTTTCCTGTTCTTGCTGCGCCGCCACCTGATCCACCCGCTGCAGCGCATCGACCGTGAACTGTCGCACCTCAGCGTCGACCAGCCGGCGCCGACTTTCGAGCCGTCGGCGATGCGTGAAATTCACGCGGTCGAGGAGGCGATCGGCGAGTTGCACGCTTCACTGATGCAGAACGAGCAGGCGCGTTTCGCGCTCGAGGAACTGGCCAACAAGGATGCCTTGACCGGCTTGACCAACCGCCGGCATTTCCAGTTGCTGGGGCATGCCGAAGTGCTGCGCGCCCAGCGCTACCAGCGCCCGGTCACGGTCGGCATGGCCGATCTCGACAACTTCAAGCATCTCAACGATACCTACGGGCATGCCGCTGGCGATGCCGTGCTGCGTGCCGTTTCCCAACTGATGCGCGACAGCTTCCGTCAGTCCGACCTGATCGCGCGCTACGGCGGCGAGGAATTTGCCTTCCTGTTCCCGGAAAGCACGTTGGCCGAGGCCTACATCCAGGCCGAGCGCCTGCGCCAGCGCTGTGCCGGGAACGATGTCACGCTGCCCGATGGGCGCGTGCTGCGGGTGACGATGAGCATCGGCCTGGCCGATGCCAGCGCCGCATCGCTCGAAGTGTCACTCAACCGTGCCGACGATGCGCTCTACGAAGCCAAGCGTAACGGTCGCAACCGGGTCGTCCTGGCGCCCGGTCTGGCCCCGGCGCAGGAGCAGGGGGCCTTAGCCCTTTCGGTCGAGTAGCGGTTTCAGGAAGCGGCCGGTGTGGCTGGCCTTGCATTTGGCTACCGTCTCCGGCGTGCCGGCGACCAGGATGCGGCCGCCGCCGTCGCCGCCTTCCGGCCCGAGGTCGACCAGCCAGTCCGCCGTCTTGATCACGTCCAGGTTGTGCTCGATGACGACCACGGTATTGCCGTTATCGGCCAGGCGCTGCAGCACGGAAAGCAGCATTTCGATGTCCTGGAAATGTAGACCGGTGGTCGGCTCGTCGAGGATGTACAAGGTGCGGCCGGTGTCGCGCTTGGAGAGTTCGAGCGCCAGTTTGACGCGCTGCGCCTCGCCGCCCGACAGCGTCGTCGCCGACTGGCCGAGCGTGATGTAACTCAGGCCGACATCGACCAGGGTCTGCAGCTTGCGCGCGATGACCGGCACCGCATCGAAGAACTCGCGCGCCTGCTCGACGGTCATGCCGAGGATGTCGTAGATGTTCTTGCCCTTGTACTGCACTTCCAGCGTCTCGCGGTTGTAGCGCTTGCCGTGGCAGACGTCGCAGGGGACGTAGATGTCGGGCAGGAAATGCATCTCGACCTTGATCATGCCGTCGCCCTGACAGGCTTCGCAGCGCCCGCCCTTGACGTTGAAGCTGAAACGGCCCGGCCCGTAGCCGCGGGCGCGCGATTCCGGCACCTGTGCAAAGAGGTCGCGGATCGGCGTCAGCAGGCCGGTGTAGGTCGCCGGGTTGGAGCGCGGCGTGCGCCCGATCGGCGCCTGGTCGACGTTGATCACCTTGTCGAACAGGTCGAGGCCGACGATTTCCTGGTGCGGTGCCGGTTCCGTCGTCGAGCCGTAGAGATGGCGCGCCGCTGCGGCATACAGCGTGTCGTTGATCAGCGTCGATTTGCCGGAGCCGGAAACGCCGGTGATGCAGGTGAGCAGGCCGCCGGGGATTTCCAGCGTGACGTTCTTCAGATTGTGGCCACTGGCGCCGACCACTTGCAGCATTTTGTCCGGGTTGACCGGTCGACGCGTTTTTGGGGCACGAATTGACCGGCGGCCGGAAAGGTAATCGCCGGTCATCGACAGCGGGTTGGCGGCGACCTCGGCCGGCGTGCCCTGAGCGACCACGGCGCCGCCGTGGATGCCGGCGCCGGGGCCGATGTCGACGACGTAGTCGGCGGAGCGGATGGCGTCCTCGTCATGCTCGACGACGAGCACCGAGTTGCCCATGTCGCGCAGGTTGCGCAGGGTTTGCAGCAGGCGGTCGTTGTCGCGCTGGTGCAGGCCGATCGAGGGTTCGTCCAGCACATACATGACGCCGGTCAGGCCCGAGCCGATCTGCGAAGCCAGCCGGATGCGCTGCGCCTCGCCGCCCGACAGCGTTTCCGCCGAGCGTTCCAGGCACAGGTAATCGAGGCCGACGTTGATCAGGAAGGACAGCCGCGCCGTGATTTCCTTGAGGATCTTGTCGGCGACCTGCGCCTTGTTGCCGGTCAGTTCGAGACAATTGAAGTAGTTGCGCGCCTCGCCCAGCGGCAGGCGGCTGATTTCGTGCAGGGTCTTGCTGCCGACGCGCACATGCCGCGCCTCGACGCGCAGGCGGGTGCCGGCGCAACTCGGGCAGCTCTGGTTGCTGATGTATTTCGAGAGTTCCTCGCGCACCGCCTGCGAATCGCTGCCGCGGTAACGTCGCTCGAGGTTGGGGATGATGCCCTCGAAACTGTGGCTGCGGTCGAAGCGCGTGCCCTTGTCGTTCTGGTAGCGGAAGTTGATCTCGGTCTTGCCCGAGCCGAACAGGATCAGGTTGCGGGTCTCGTCGGAAAGTTGCTCAAAAGGCGTGTCGACCGAGAAGCCGTAATGATCGGCAATCGATTCGATGATCTGGAAGTAGAACTGGTTCTTCTTGTCCCAGCCGCGGATCGCGCCGCCGGCCAGCGAGGCGGCCGGGTTGGTGACGACACGCTTGGGGTCGAAGAACTGGATGACGCCCAGGCCGTCGCACTTCGGGCAGGCGCCCATCGGGTTGTTGAACGAGAACAGGCGCGGTTCCAGCTCCTGCAAGGCAAACGAGCAGACCGGGCAGGCGAACTTGGCGGAGAACATGTACTCCTTCGCCGTGTCCATCTCGAGAGCGATGGCGCGGCCCTCGGCATGGCGCAGCGCCGTCTCGAAGGATTCGGCGAGGCGCTGGCGCATGTCGTCGCGCACCTTGAGGCGGTCGACGACGACATCGACATTATGTTTCTGCGACTTGGCGAGCTTGGGCACATCGTCGATTTCATAGACCGTGCCGTCGACGCGCACGCGCGCAAAACCCTGGGCGCGCAGCTCGGCGAACAGGTCCATCTGCTCGCCCTTGCGGTTGGCGACGACGGGTGCCAGGATCATCAGCTTGGTTTCGGCCGGCAGCGCGAGCACGGTATCGACCATCTGCGACACGGTCTGCGCTTCGAGCGGCAGGTTGTGGTCCGGGCAGTAAGGCGTGCCGGCGCGGGCGTAGAGCAGACGCAGGTAATCGTGGATTTCGGTGACGGTGCCGACCGTCGAACGCGGATTGTGCGAAGTCGCCTTCTGCTCGATGGAAATCGCCGGGCTCAGGCCTTCGATCAGGTCGACGTCGGGCTTTTCCATGAGCTGCAGGAACTGGCGCGCATAGGCCGACAGCGATTCGACATAGCGGCGCTGGCCTTCCGCGTACAGCGTGTCGAAAGCCAGCGACGACTTGCCCGAGCCGGACAACCCGGTGATCACGATGAGCTGGTCGCGCGGCAGATCGAGATTGATGTTCTTCAGATTGTGCGTGCGCGCGCCACGAATGCGGATGCTTTCCATCGCTGTTCTATTCTCGGTTGGAGAAGGGAGACTATACGCAAAACCCGCTAGGCTTGCACGAGATACTGTATGAAAAAACAGCTTAGCCGACGTGGGGCTGGTTAGCAAGGTGGCTCCAGGCGCACCGGCGTCGGTGAAATACTTCGTTTGGCTGATGAGGGGGAGTGAGTGTTCAGCATTCCAACATGCGTGCATGTAGTTGGGATACTTTTGCAAATGGCTTTGCCAAGTCGTGACGAATACCGATACCGAAATGAAGAAGGCCCGGCAGGTTTCCCTGCCGGGCCGGATTCGGTCGTCACCCGAAGGTGACACCTTATTGTAGCAACGGCTCTCACCCCGGAAAGCTACATGGCGTTATTCTACGCACTTCGAATAACAAACCGCAAATCATGAGTGCGACATATACCATCGGACTGGACATCGGCATCGCCTCGGTAGGCTGGTGCGTTCTCGGCGAGACTCACATTCTCGATTTGGGAGTCAGGGCTTTCGACAAGGCCGAAACCGCGAAGGAAGGCGAATCGCTAAACCTTGCCCGGCGCAGTGCCCGCCTGATGCGGCGACGTTTGTTCCGGCGGGCATGGCGTTTGAAGAAGCTGGCCCGGCTGCTGAAAAATGAAGGCCTGATCGCCGATACGAAACTATTCAAACCCGAACAACCTTTCTCGAATTCGCTCTGGCAACTGCGCGTCGACGGCCTTGACCGACTGCTTAACAACGAAGAATGGGCGCGCGTTATTTACCACTTGTGCAAGCACCGTGGCTTTCACTGGATCAGTCGTGCCGAAGCCAAGCAGGCTGAAGGCGACAGCAAGAGCGAAGGCGGCAAGGTGAAACAGGGTTTGGCGGGGACGGCCAAGCTGATGGACGACAAGGGTTATCGCAGCACGGCCGAAATGGTCGTCAATGAATTTGTGAAGCTGCAACTAGACAGTAGCGGGCAGCTCAAACTGGATACTCAAGGAAATCCCATCCCTCGGGGCGCTGCGCGCAACAAGCAAGGCGAATACACCAAAGCACTGTCGCGGGAACTGCTCGCCAAGGAACTGGCCCTGATATTCGCCAAGCAACGTGAATACGGCAATCTGCATGCGTCGGCTTCTCTTGAAAATACCATTCTCGGCAACGGCGACAAAAAAAGCGGCTTGTTCTGGCAGCAAAAACCTGCACTGGCTGGCGTCGATCTGCTCAAGATGCTCGGCGCTTGTACGTTTGAGAAAACTGAATACCGTGCACCAAAGGCCAGTTTTACCGCCGAACGTCATGTCTGGCTGACGCGCCTGAACAATCTACGTATCGTTACCGACGGCGTCGCCCGCCAACTCACTGAGCAAGAACGGCAACTCGCTTTGTCCTTGCCATACCGACAAGCAGGCGACCTCACCTATAAACAGCTTGGCACGGCACTGATCAAAGCCGGATTGCTGGAAGCCGGCAGTTTCAAATTCATCGGCCTCGCCTACCCGACTGAGGCACAAAAGGCCGAAGGCAAGGCCAAAGACCCGGAATCGGCCACGCTGGTGAAAATCCCGGCCTGGCAAGAACTCCGGCAAACGCTCACCAAAGCCGGCCTCGATGATGAATGGGAAAAGCTGTCGGGGGACGCGCTGTGCGGTCAACCGGGACTTTTCGACCAAATTGCCTGGGTAGTGAGTGTTTATAAGGACGATGACGAGGTCCGCACTGAACTTGCCAAACTGACGCTCCCAAGCGCAGAAGCCCTGATCGAAGCCCTGCTCAACATCCGTTTCGACAAGTTCCACGCCTTGTCGCTGAAAGCCTTGCGCGCCATCGTGCCACACATGGAAAAAGGCCTGCGCTACGACGAAGCCTGCGTACAGGCCGGCTATCACCACAGCCAGTTGCACAAGGTCGGCGAAGGCGAACACAAATATCTGCCGCCGCTCTACGACGGGCGCGACAAGGATGGCCGGATGATCTTCGCCGAGAATGCCGACATTCCGCGCAACCCGGTTGTTCTGCGTTCGCTGAACCAGGCGCGCAAGGTGGTCAATGCCATCATTCGCCGCTATGGCTCACCGTCGGCGGTGCATATCGAAATGGCCCGCGATCTGTCACGGCCATTCGATGAGCGCAACAAGATCAAGAAGGAGCAGGAGGAGTACCAAGCAAGAAATCAGCGCGACCGGGAACAATTCATCGAGCTATTCGGCCATCCGCCCAAAGGTCTTGAGTTCGAAAAATGGCGCCTGTACCGGGAACAGAACGGCCAGTGTGCCTACTCGCAAAAGCCCCTCGCATTCTCGGGCGATGTCGCTGAAATCTTCCTTGATGGCTCGACCGAAATCGACCACGCACTCCCCTATTCGCGCAGTTTCGACGACAGCAAGAACAACAAGGTTCTGGTGCTGACCAGCGAGAATCGCGACAAGGGCAATCGCACCCCTTACGAATATCTGGGTGGTGCCGAGAACAGCGAACGCTGGCAACGCTTCGTTTCCTTCGTCGAATCGAACAAAGCCTATCGGCTGGCCAAGCGTACCCGGCTGCTGCGCAAGGATTTCGGTGCCAAGGAATCCGAAGAGTTTCGCGAACGCAACCTGAACGACACCCGCTACGTTTGCCGCTTCTTCAAGAACTACGTCGAACAACACCTGAAACTCGCCGAGGGCAGTGAAGCCAAACGCTGCGTCGTCGTTAGCGGCCAACTGACCAACTTCCTGCGCGCCCGCTGGGGACTGCTCAAAGTGCGTTCCGACAGCGACCGCCACCACGCCCTCGATGCCGCCGTCGTCGCGGCCTGTAGCCACAGCATGGTTCAGCGCCTTTCCAATTACTCGCGCACCCGCGAACTGGAACAGGCGCGTGATGGCTTCGTCGATATCGAAACCGGCGAAATCGTCAATCCGGCCATGCACCAGCAACTGCGCGAACACTTCCCCGACCCGTGGCCCTACTTCCGGCACGAACTCGAAGCGCGCCTGAAAATTGATTCGCCAGAGTTACTGCGCGAAGAAATGGCACGCTTGGGCAGCTACAGCGACGAAGAACTCAAGGCGTTGAAACCGCTATTCGTTTCCCGCGCACCGCAACGCCGCAATGGTGGCGCTGCGCACAAGGACACCATCTACGGTCAACCGGAAAGATTGAAGAGGAAGGGCGGCGTCACGCAGAAGATCGCACTCGCCAATCTGACGCTGAAAGACCTCGACTTGCTCGCCGACCCGCACCGCAACGCCAAACTCTATGGCGCCATCCGCGAACGTCTCGAAGCCCACGGCGGCAAAGGTGACAAGGCATTTACGGCAACGAACCCGCTACGTAAGCCAGACAAGGAAGGCAACCCGACCGGCCCCATCGTTCGTACCGTAACCAAGGTTATCGACAAGCTGTCCGGTATTCCGGTGCGCGGCGGCATTGCCAAGAACGACACCATGCTGCGGGTAGATGTTTTCACCAAGGCGAGCAAGTTCCACCTGGTGCCGGTTTATGTGCATCATCGGGTGACAGGGCTCCCAGATCGGGCGGTTGTGGCGTTCAAGGATGAAGACGAATGGACATTGATTGATGACAGCTTTGATTGGTGCTTTTCGCTATATCCAAATGATCTTGTCCAGATACGTCTCAAGACTGAGAGTTTTTTGGGCTACTACTCAGGAACTGATCGATCTACCGGCGCTGTAAGCATATGGGCTCACGATAGAAATCAGGCGGTTGGAAAAGATGGTTTGATTCGCGGAATTGGCGTTAAAACAGCCCTCAAAATCGAGAAACTCCACGTCGATACCCTCGGCAACATCTACCCCGCCCCTCCGGAGAAACGCCGTGGGCTGGCGTAGTGTGATGATTTCCCGGCCAGCCAAGCTGCGCCGGGAACATTTCTCCCTGGCCATTGAGCAGGAACAGACGGCTTTCGTGCCATTCGAGGACATCGCGATCATTGTCCTCAACCATCGTGAAATCCAACTCACCCACCCGGTCCTCTCCGCCTGCGCAGACTACGGTATCGGCCTTTACGCCACCGGCGACAACCATCAGCCCAATGGTGTTTTCCTGCCGTTTCTCGCGCACTCCCGCACCACGCGCCTGATGCGCAAGCAGATGGAGATTCCCCGACCGCTGGCCAAGCAAGCCTGGGCCAATATCATCCGGCGAAAGATCGAAAACCAGACGGCCGTTCTTCGTTTTTGCGCCAAAAACGGCGTTGACCGTATGGATTCCTATGCCCGACGCGTGCGTTCTGGCGACACGGAAAACCTCGAAGGCCAAGCGGCTGCGTTTTACTTCACCCAACTTTTCGGCCAGGGCTTTTATCGGGCTGAAGAACGCTGGGCCAATGCCGCGCTCGACTATGGCTATGCCGTGTTGCGCGGAGCCATCGCCCGTGGACTGGTTGCCCACGGCATGCACCCGCCCATCGGCCTCTTCCATGCCAGCGAACAGAATGCCTTCAATCTGGCCGACGACCTGATCGAACCTTTTCGCCCCTTGGTCGACCTGCATGTTGCCAAACACCCTGCCAGCACTGAAGGCGATCTCGCCCCGGATGAGAAGGCAGCATTGGTGGCCTTGCTCAACGTCGATGTCGGCATGCCGCAAGGCAAAATGTCTGCACTTTCAGCCATCGAATACGCCGTCGAAAGCCTCGTTCGGCTCTTCGAGCAAGGCAATAGTGAGTTGGAACTACCCACCTTGATCGGCTTGCACGCTCACAGGCTGGAATGCTGAGGCATGGGACTGGAGACGCGACGCTTCATGCGACTCATCGTCTTTTTTGACCTGCCCATGGTCACCAAAACCGAGAAGCGCGCCTACGTGCAATTTCGCCGGTTCCTGCTCAATGACGGTTATGACATGATCCAGTGGTCCGTCTATGCCCGCCTGCTAAATGGCAACGACGATCACGAAAAACACCTGAAACGCCTGGTCGACAGCCTTCCCCCCGCCGGGTCCATTCGCTGCATGACCGTCACCGAAAAACAATTTGCCGGCATTCGCCTGCTGGTTGGCATGCCGCTTTTTCAGGAAAAAAAGGTTCCGGCGAACCAGATGTTGCTGTTCTGATACCGAAATTTAGCCAAAAAAATTCTCGCCCAGCTAGGCTAGGCGGGAATTTGGGGGCTGTCAGATTGTAGCTTTCCGGGGTGAGAGAGGGAGCTACAACCATGCGAACCAACTAGCAACTCGCCAATAGGATTGTAGCTTTCCGGGGTGAGAGAGGGAGCTACAACAATGACGTTGCGCAGGCGGCGCGTGACCTCGATTGTAGCTTTCCGGGGTGAGAGAGGGAGCTACAACTTTCGGTCAGCTTGTCCATCACTTGCTCCCGATTGTAGCTTTCCGGGGTGAGAGAGGGAGCTACAACAGTGGGAACAATAGAACCCCCCATGCTTTAGATTGTAGCTTTCCGGGGTGAGAGAGGGAGCTACAACTTTACGGCATAGATAGCGGCGACCGACCGTGATTGTAGCTTTCCGGGGTGAGAGAGGGAGCTACAACGTTTTAACAGAGTTATCCACCTCATGATCGGATTGTAGCTTTCCGGGGTGAGAGAGGGAGCTACAACGCGCGTGCGCTATTACCGGTCGGTGGTCAAGATTGTAGCTTTCCGGGGTGAGAGAGGGAGCTACAACTTTCCGCCCCGCTGGTGCGCCCGGTGGTGGGATTGTAGCTTTCCGGGGTGAGAGAGGGAGCTACAACTGCTCGCCGCCGGGCGATGTGGATCTGGTCGATTGTAGCTTTCCGGGGTGAGAGAGGGAGCTACAACGCTTCGATGATATCCAGTTCGTGCAGTGAAGATTGTAGCTTTCCGGGGTGAGAGAGGGAGCTACAACTTATCTGTATTCATTAGCGTTACTAGAAGGGATTGTAGCTTTCCGGGGTGAGAGAGGGAGCTACAACCGATGCGGTTCGATGGGTCATACCGGCCAAGATTGTAGCTTTCCGGGGTGAGAGAGGGAGCTACAACGGCCCTGCATTACTGGCGAGAAGGCTACCGGATTGTAGCTTTCCGGGGTGAGAGAGGGAGCTACAACCCTGACACGTGAGCATCGCGTGTTCATTGAGATTGTAGCTTTCCGGGGTGAGAGAGGGAGCTACAACCCGCATAGATCGTGGATTTCGCTGCGCCTCGATTGTAGCTTTCCGGGGTGAGAGAGGGAGCTACAACCAATTACGAGGGCGAGCTGGTCATCAAGCGGATTGTAGCTTTCCGGGGTGAGAGAGGGAGCTACAACAGTCGAGGGTGAGCTGCAGGTCGACTGTTGGATTGTAGCTTTCCGGGGTGAGAGAGGGAGCTACAACGCTTCTGCCCAGGCTTCGATCTCGCGCATCGATTGTAGCTTTCCGGGGTGAGAGAGGGAGCTACAACGCCCTTCATCGTGCCAGTCATGGGTCGAAGATTGTAGCTTTCCGGGGTGAGAGAGGGAGCTACAACTGGGCGGACGAGTGGATGGCCAAATACAAGGATTGTAGCTTTCCGGGGTGAGAGAGGGAGCTACAACAATCGTTGAATGCTCAATGAAACAAGGCGCGATTGTAGCTTTCCGGGGTGAGAGAGGGAGCTACAACCTACCGGTAGCTGGTCAGATCATCGGACGGGATTGTAGCTTTCCGGGGTGAGAGAGGGAGCTACAACGCTGCAGGAGAAGATGGGGACGCGCGGCATGATTGTAGCTTTCCGGGGTGAGAGAGGGAGCTACAACATCGGGATGAACTTTTCGTCATGCTGCACCGATTGTAGCTTTCCGGGGTGAGAGAGGGAGCTACAACGAATGCCGGCGATGGTTTCCTCGTCGCGATGATTGTAGCTTTCCGGGGTGAGAGAGGGAGCTACAACTCGAAGAGCGCAAGGGCGAAGTGCCGGAAGGATTGTAGCTTTCCGGGGTGAGAGAGGGAGCTACAACAGCAGTCTCGCCATAGCAACGGCCGCACTGGATTGTAGCTTTCCGGAGTGAGAGAGGGAGCTACGACACCTACATTCAAATGCCACGGTGTTTGGCGATCCTGGCGCGGGCACGGGCAATCGATTCATCGAAATCGATGGCGCCCATTTCGCCTCGATCGTAAGCGTCTCCCCGACGTTCGGCTTCTTCGACCCAGCTAGCGAGGATTGAGTCGTCCAACTCCATATCGTCCTGCTCCAGACTGAGTAGTAGGCACCTTGCTAATCTAGTGCGCTCGGCCGCTGAAAGTTGCAAGGCAGCGACTTCGATGTCTTCAATAGATAAATTGATCATGGTGCAACCTCCGCTTATCTCAAGAAAGGCTACCTCAAGGATGTTGGCCGCGCCATAAGTGGTGTTGAGCGATGTGTGCCGACGCGCTTGATCTGATTGCCTGAACCAGCCCTTGCTGGCTTGACTCGCGCTGAAGTGTTGTTCTCAGCCCATCTCGTCCAGCCCGTATTTCCGGATCTTGTCGTGCAGCGTCGTCTTGGCGACGGCGAGGGCTTCGGCGGTGCGGCCGAGGCTGCCGTGGCGGCGCAGGGCGTCGGCGATCAGGGCGCGTTCGAAGGCATCGACGGTGGCGGCGAGCGGCGTCGGGCCGTCGGCGGCGGGCTGGCCGAAGGGCGGAGAGCCGCTTTCGATGCCAAGGACGCAGCGGTCGGCGACGTTTCTTAGTTCGCGCACGTTGCCCGGCCAGGCGTAGCCGACCAGTTGCTGGATGCGGGCGGCGGGAATCTCGGGCACCGGCCGCTGGTGGCGGGCGGCGGCGAGGAGCAGAAAATGTTCGAAGAGGAGCGGGATGTCTTCGCGCCGTTCGCGCAGCGGCGGCAGATTGAGCGTCGCGACGTTGAGGCGGTAGTAGAGGTCGGTGCGAAAGCCGCCCTTGGCCGAGAGTTCGAGCAGGTCGGTCTTGGTCGCGGCGATGACGCGGCAGTCCATGGCGATGGTCGTGTTCGAGCCGAGGCGCTCCAGTGTGCGTTCCTGCAGCACGCGCAGCAGCTTGATCTGCATGGCGAGTGGCATGCTCTCGATTTCGTCGAGGAAGAGCGTGCCGCCGCTGGCGTATTCGATCTTGCCGATGCGGCGTTTGCCGGCGCCGGTGTAGGCGCCCGCTTCGTGGCCGAAAATTTCGCTGTCGAACAGGGTTTCCGGCAGGCCGCCGCAGTTGATCGCGACGAAGTTGCCGTTCCGGCGCGGGCTGGCTTCGTGCAGGCTGCGCGCGACGAGTTCCTTGCCGCTGCCGGTTTCGCCGTGGATGAGCACGTCGGCGGCGCTATCGGCAAGGCCGGTGAGCATCTGGCGCAGCTTCTGCATGCCCGGCGAGCGGCCGATCAGCTTGCCTTCGAGCTGGTCGCGCTGGGCGAGCTGGCGGCGCAGGTCGCGCACTTCGAGGACGAGGCGGCGCTTTTCCAGGGCGCGGCGGACGACTTCGACGAGGAATTCCGGGGCGAAGGGTTTCTGGATGAAATCGTAGGCACCGTCCTTCATCGCCTGCACCGCCATCGTCACGTCGCCGTGGCCGGTGATCAGGACGACCGGCAGTTCCGGGTCGAGGGCGAGCAGTTCGCGCAGGAAGGCCATGCCGTCCATTTTCGGCAGGCGCACGTCGCTGACCACGATGCCGCGGAAGTCGGGGCCCAGCTTCCGGCGCGCCTGTTCGGCCGAGCCGGCGCATTCGGCGGCGATGCCTTCGAGCTGCAGCGCCTGTTCGCAACCCAGCGCGACGTCGGGGTCGTCTTCAATGATCAGTACCTTGAGCGCTTCAGTCATCAGCGGTCGACTCGTCAAAAAGAGGCATTTCCAGTGTGAATACGGCGCCGCCGGCGGGGTGGTTGCTGCCCGTCAGTGTGCCACCGAAATCGCGGATGATGCCGGCCGAAATGGTCAGGCCGAGGCCCAACCCATCGCCGGCCGGCTTGGTCGTGAAGAAGGGCTCGAAAAGATGGGCCTGCGCCGCATCGTCGAGGCCGGGACCGTGGTCGCGCACGGCGAGGCGGGCGCTGCCGCTTGCGCCGCTGCAGTCGATTTCGATCTGCGGCGCGGCCTGGCCGGCCATCGCGTCGAGCGCGTTGCCGATCAGGTTGATCAGCACCTGTTCAAGGCGGTTGGCGTCGCACAGGGCGCGCGGTTCGGGCAGCGGGCAATGCCGGACGATCTCGGCATTGGCCTGGCGCAGGCGCGGTTCGAGCAGGGCCAGCGCGTTGTCGATGGCGTGGCAGAGTGCCACCGGCTGCAACTGGCCGCTCGACTTGCGGGCGAAATTGCGCAGCTGGCCGGTAATCTGGCCCATGCGATCGACGAGCTGGGCGATGCGTTCGAGATTGGTGCGCGTCGTCGTCAGGTCGCCGCGTTCGAGGAAGCGCACGCTGTTGCCGGAGAGCGTGCGCAGCGCCGCGAGCGGCTGGTTGAGTTCGTGCGCGATGCCGGTCGACAACTGGCCGATGACGGCGAGCTTGCCGGCCTGGACCAGTTCGTCCTGGGCGGCGCGCAGGGTGCGTTCGGCGCGGATGCGCTCGGCGATCTCGTCCTGCAGCAGATGGTTGGCGGCGGAAAGGTCGGCGGTGCGTTCGTCGACCTTGCGCTCCAGTTCGTCGTGCGCCTGTTGCAGCGCCTGTTGCGCGGCCAACCGGTCCTTCAGGTGGCGGCGGCGCTCGACGAGCATCAGGCCGAACATGAAGAGCAGCACGGCAACGACGCCGGCGACCGTGGCGCGGCTCTGCGCGATGTCGTCGACCTGTTCGAGGTGCGAGAAGACGGTCAGCGTCCAAGGCGTGCCGGGCAGCGGCCGCGATTGCGCGAGAAAGCGGCCGGTCACCGGGTACACCGAGACCATTTCCGGGCTGTCGCCGCTGATCCGGACCAGTCGGGCGCCGTGGTCGAGTTCGCGGATTTCCTTGAGGCCGAGCGGCTTCAGGGCGCGCCGGTTGTATTGCTGGGTCTGGTCGAAAGCGCTGCGCGTCGCTTCGTCGAGCGGGCGCAGGGTGGTGAATTTCCAGTCGGCGACCGAGCCGAGGATGACGACGCCGTTCTCGTCGCTGACCATGGCCGGCGCCTCGCCCGTGCTCCAGGATTTTTCCAGTTGCTCCAGGCTGACTTTGATGACCGCGACGCCCAGCGTCTGGCCGCGGTCGGCGAGGCGCGACGACAGGTAGTAGCCGGGTTCGCCGCGCGTCGTACCGATGCCGAAGATGCGGCCGCTGCCGTTGTTCAGCGCATCGCGGAAATAGGGGCGAAACGACAGGTCCTCGCCGACGAAACTGTCGTCGCGCTGCCAGTTGCTCGAGGCGCGCACCCGGCCGCCGGCGTCGATGACGTAGATCGACAGTGTGCCGGCGCGTTCGTTGAGTTGTTCGAGATAGGCGTTGACTGCCGGCTGGCGCTTGTTCTCCTGCGGCTGGCGGAGCAGCTCGACGACATCGGGTTCGAGGCCGAGGGTGCCGGGCAGGAAGGCGTACTTGCCGATTTCGCGCTCGAGGCTGGCGGTGTACAGGTCGAGGCGGTGCAGGCCGGTGGTCTGCAGGTCGGCGATGCCCAGTTGCTGCGCGACGCGGTGCGTGCCGAAACCGCTCAGCGCAGCAAGGGCGGCGAGCAGCAGGAACAGCGTCAGGTAGCGCAGGGGCGAGTGGCTGGGCATGGTCGGTCGGCGGTGGGGCCTATGGTAGCGTCAGAAGAGGTCGGCCAGTTGCTTGACGATGAGGATGGCGACGACGAGCA
The DNA here is from genome assembly GCF_020510425.1 of Quatrionicoccus australiensis. Taxonomy (NCBI): domain Bacteria; kingdom Pseudomonadati; phylum Pseudomonadota; class Betaproteobacteria; order Rhodocyclales; family Azonexaceae; genus Quatrionicoccus; species Quatrionicoccus australiensis. Next base: position 1,665,333 of record NZ_JAHBAH010000001.1, on the reverse strand, counting down.
GGAAGGCCTTGCGGATGAAACCGGCGCCGTGCTTCAGGGCGAGATGGGTGCCGACTTGCGCGCCGGCCAGGTTGCAGGCGGCCATGATCAGGCCGACCGTCCACATGATCGGTCCGTGGCTGGCGAAGAAGCCGATCGCCGAGATGTTGGTGGCGACGTTGATGACCTTGGCGCTGGCCGAGGCGCGCACGAAATCCATGCCGAAGACGCGGACGAAGCCGAAGATCAGGAAACTGCCGGTGCCCGGCCCGAAAAAGCCGTCGTAGAGGCCGATCAGCAGCCCGAACAGGGCGCCGCGCCAGGGATCGCCGGGGCGCATCTCGTGCGTTTCGCTCTGCCCGAAATCCTTGCGTTTGAAGGTGTAGGCCGCTACGACCAGCATCAGGATGACGATCAGCGGGCGCATCGCCTCGCGCGAAATCCAGGCAACCAGCGCGGCGCCAATCCAGGCGCCGAGTAGCGCGGCGGCGGTGGCGGGCAGCACCAGGCGCCAGGGAATCTGCACGCTGCGCGCGTAGCGCCACAGCGAGGAGGCGGTGCCGGCGATGCTCGATACCTTGTTGGTGCCGAACAGCGTCGGGATGGCGGTCTGCGGGAAGGTGGAGAGCAGCACCGGAATCTGGATCAGGCCGCCGCCACCGACCACGGCATCGACCATGCCGGCAAAGAAGGCGGCGGGAGCAAGGATGTACCAGTCGATCATGGTCGTTTCAGCAATCGGGAAAAAAGAACCCGGTGCAGGGCACCGGGTTGGCAAAAAGGTTCGCCCATATTGTGCCTGAGCGAACCCGGAGGAGAGGTTGCGTCAGGCGGATTGGGTCAGGAACTCGTCGTCCGGTACCGGCAGTGCATCATCGGCCTCGGCCAGTGACGCATCGACCGGGTCGATGGCGTTTTCCCACTTGGCGACAACGGCGGTGGCAATGGCATTGCCGAGCACGTTGGTGACGGTGCGCCCCATGTCGAGGAAGTGGTCGATGCCGAGCACCAGCAGCAGGCCGGCTTCCGGCAGGTTGAACATGGGCAGCACGGCGGCGACGACGACCAGCGAGGCGCGCGGCACGCCGGCAATGCCCTTGGACGACACCATCAGCACCAGCAGCATGGTGATCTGCGTGCCGAGGCTGAGCTCGATGCCGTAGGCCTGGGCGACGAACAGCGCGGCGAAGGTGGTGTAGATCATCGAGCCGTCAAGATTGAAGGAATAGCCGAGCGGGAGCACGAAACCGATGACGCGGTTCTTGATGCCGAATTTTTCCAGTTGTTCCATCAGCTTGGGGTAGACCGATTCGCTGCTTGCCGTCGAGAAGCCGACCAGCATCGGGCCGCGCACCAGCTTGAGCAGGCGGAAGACATCCTTGCCGAGCACGAAATAACCGGCCGCGATCAACACCAGCCAGAGTGCGGCGAGGGCGATGTAGAAGCTGACCAGCAGCTTGCCGAAAACGAGCAGCATGCCCAGGCCCTGGGTCGTGATGATGCCGGCAACGGCACCGAAGACGCCGATCGGGGCGACGCGCATGACGTAATCGGTGACCTTGAGCATGACATGGACGATTTCTTCCATGGTGCCGACCAGGCTGCGCGCCATCTGGTTGTGCAGGTGGCCGAGCGCCAGGCCGAAGAAGACGGCGAAGACGAGGATCTGCAGGATTTCATTGGCAGCCATGGCTTCGAAGATGTTCTTCGGGAAGACGTGGGTGATGAAGTCCTTGAGATTCAGCGCGCTGGTTTTCAGATTCACGGCGCTGCCCACTTCCGGCAGCGGCACGCTCAGTCCTTCGCCCGGGTGCAGCAGATTGGCGAAGACCAGGCCGAGCAACAGCGAGCAGAGCGAGGCGCCGACGAACCAGGCCAGCGCCTTGCCGCCGATCCGCCCGACCGTGCGGCTGTCACCCATGCCGGCTAGGCCGGCGACCAGGGTGGCGAAAACGAGCGGTGCGATGATCATCTTGATCAGGCGCAGGAAGATGTCGGTCAGGATGCCGAAGTAACCGGCGATCTCCTTGGCTTCGGCGGGGCTGCCGGCGAGCGTGTGGCACGCGTAGCCGACAATGACGCCGAGCACCATGGCGATCCCGATCAGGGTCGTCAGTCGGTTCATTTTCATGATGTTTTCCTTGTGGTGTGCATTGAATTGGGAACAGTCCGCTCAGGCGGTGTGGGCAGGAATCATTTGCGGCTTGGTCAGGACTTCCGGGCGCAGAACTTCGGCCAGTTGCTCGGGGCTCATCAGCTTGCGTTCAAGCACGATCTCGGCGACGCCGCGCCCGCTCAAGTGGGCTTCGGCAGCGATTTCGGTGGCGTTGGCGTAGCCGATGTAGGGGTTCAGCGCGGTGACGATGCCGATCGAGCGTTCGACGCTGGCGCGCAGTGCATCGCGGTTGGCCGTGATGCCATCGACGCAATGGTCGGCCAGCGCCTTGCAGCCCTTGCGCAGGTGCAGCACGCTCTTGAACAGGCTGTGCGCGATGATCGGCTCGAAGGCGTTGAGTTGCAGCTGGCCGGCCTCGGCGGCGAAAGTCACGGTGGTGTCGTTGCCGATCACTTCGAAGGCGATCTGGTTGACCACTTCCGGGATCACCGGATTGACCTTGCCCGGCATGATCGATGAACCAGCCTGGCGCGGCGGCAGGTTGATTTCGCCGAAACCGGCACGTGGACCGGATGAAAGCAGACGCAGGTCGTTGCAGACCTTGGACAGTTTGACGGCAACGCGTTTGAGCACGCCGGAGAGTTGCACGAAACTGCCGCAGTCCTGCGTTGCTTCGATCAGGTTGGGGGCGGTGACGACCGGTACGCCGCTGATTTCGATCAGGCGACGGCAGACCAGCGGGGCGTAGTCGGGGTGGGCGTTGATGCCGGTGCCGATCGCGGTGGCGCCGAGATTGATCTCGCGGATCAGCATGGCTGCCTCTTTCAGGCGCTCCTCGTCCTCGCCGAGCATCACGGCGTAGGTCGAGAATTCCTGGCCGAGCGTCATCGGCACGGCATCCTGCAACTGGGTGCGGCCCATCTTGAGCACGTCGGCGAATTCCTCGGCCTTGCGCTCGAAGGCGCGGCGCAGGTAGGCCATGGCGTCGACCAGGCGGAAGATGCCGACATAGGTGGCCAGCTTCAATGCCGTCGGATAGACGTCATTGGTCGACTGGCTCATGTTGACGTGTTCGTTCGGGTGCAGGTGCTTGAACTCACCCTTGGCGTGGCCGAGGATTTCCAGGGCCCGGTTGGCGATCACCTCGTTGGCGTTCATGTTGGTCGAGGTGCCGGCGCCGCCCTGGATGACGTCGACGACGAAATGCTCATGCCACTGGCCGTCGATCACTTCCTTGCAGGCGGCGACGATGGCATCTGCCTGTTTGCCATCGAGCAGGCCGAGTTCGTGGTTGGCCTGGGCGGCTGCCTGCTTGATCTGGGCCAGGGCGCGGATCAGGTCGGGATAGACGGCAATCGAGATGCCGGTGATGGCGAAATTTTCCAGAGCCCGCAGGGTATGGACGCCGTAGTAGGCGGTGCCCGGGATCTCGCGGTCGCCGAGCAGGTCGTGTTCGATGCGGCTGGTGGGTGGCGTGTTCATTTTGTCTCCTGTGTTGTCGTTGACCGCCAGGATTGCTGGGCGGCAGCTTTTCTATCGCACGTCCCATGCCAGTCGGCGGGAATTTGTCGGGTCTTGATTTGATGGGGTTTTTTTGTTCGAGGCGGCGCGCTTGCTACGGGTTTCCGACCCTCTTGGCATCCGGGCTGTTCGGATTTCCGAACACGTTTGCCGCGAAGTCGGCGCTTTGCGATCTGTTAAGATTCCCGCTTCGCTGCAACGCAACAATTACAAGACAAAATGACCTCCCCCTCCGATCGCATGAGTCCCGAAGAACGCCGAGCCGGCGCTTCGCTGGCTTCCATCTTTGCCTTGCGCATGCTGGGGCTGTTCCTGATCCTGCCGGTGTTTTCGGTCTATGCGAAAACCCTGCCCGGCGGTGACAACCTGGCCCTGGTCGGTTTCGCGCTGGGCGCCTATGGCCTGACCCAGGCCGTGTTCCAGATTCCCTACGGCATTGCTTCCGACATCTTCGGACGCAAGCAGGTCATCGTGATCGGCTTGCTGCTCTTCGCGCTGGGCAGTTTTGTCGCGGCCTGGGCGCCGGACATGACCTGGATCATCGTCGGGCGTGTGCTGCAGGGCGCCGGTGCGATCTCGGCCGCAGTCACCGCGCTCGCCGCCGATCTGACGCGTGAGGAACACCGCACCAAGGTGATGGCGATGATCGGCTCTTCGATCGGTCTCGTTTTCGCGCTGTCGCTGGTTGGCGCTCCGCTGCTTTATGGCTGGATCGGCATGGGCGGCCTGTTCTGCATGACCGGTGGCCTGGCGCTCGCCGCCATCGTCTTGCTGCTCAAGGCGGTGCCACCGGCGCCGCCGCCGCATGGTCACGAAAAGTTGCCGCTGCGCCGGGTGGTGTTCGATGCCGACCTGCTGCGCCTGAATCTGGGGATCTACGTCCTGCACCTGGTGCAGATGGCGATGTTCGTCGTGCTGCCGCACGCCCTGGTCAATCACGGCGGCCTGCCGGCCGCCTCGCACTGGATGGTGTATTTGCCGGCGGTGCTGGTGTCCTTCGCGATCATGGTGCCGGCGATCATTGCTGCCGAGCGCAAGGACAAGATGCGCCCGATTTTCCGCGCCGCCGTCGCGCTGCTCGTTATCGTCCAGCTTGGCCTGCTCGCCTTCGGCCAGAGTTTGTGGGGGCTGGCGCTGTGGCTGCTGCTCTTCTTTGTTGCCTTCAATGTGCTGGAGGCGACCCTGCCCTCGCTCGTCTCGCGTACTGCGCCGCCCGCCGCCAAGGGGGCTGCACTTGGTGTCTACAACACGACGCAGGCACTGGGCTTGTTCACCGGTGGCGCATTGGGCGGTTATATCGCGCAGCATTTAGGCGATAATGCCGTTTTTGCCATGTGCGCCGGATTGCTGCTGATCTGGCTGGTGGTGACGAATTCGATGAATTTCCCGCAGCGGCGCGTGCCGCCGGCTGCGGCTCAAACTGTTTAGGGAGACGTGGGTATGGCTTCGGTTAATAAATGGATCGGTATCGGTAATTTGGGTCGTGACCCGGAGATGCGCTATACGGCCAGCGGCGAGGCAATCTGCAATTTCAGCATTGCCTGCACGGATAGCTGGAAGGACAAGCAGACCGGTGAAAAGAAGGAACAGACCGAATGGGTCCGCATTTCCTTCTTCGGCAAGCTGGCTGAAATCTGCGGCCAGTATCTGAAAAAGGGCTCGCAGGTTTATATCGAAGGCAGCCTGCGCACGCGCAAGTGGACCGACAAGGATGGCCAGGAGCGCTACACGACCGAAATCCGCGGTGACGAGATGAAAATGCTCGGCTCGCGTCAGGGCATGGGTGCACCGGCGTCTTCCGGTGGCGGTGGTGGTTACGACAGCGAGCCGACCGATTACGCCCCGGCCCCGGCCCGCAACAAGCCGAAACCTTCGTTCGACGATCTGGGTGACGACATCCCGTTCTGAACGATTGGTGCGACTTGTGCTCGTCGTATCGGCCGCCCCGCCTGTGGTGGCCTGCGCCGGGCGTCGTTTTCATCTAAGGGTTAATTCACCATGTCCAACGCCGTCACTTTCAAGATTCTCGAAGATATCGCCAGGGATTTGTCCGGCAGCGAGATTTCTTTTCCGACCTTTCTCGATATCACCTTTCAGGTGCGGACGGCACTGAAGGACCCCAATCTGAACGTCGAGCAATTGGCCAAGCTGGTCGGGGCCGAGCCGTTGATGAGCGCCAAGATCATCCGCATGTCGAACTCGGTCGCGATGAATCCGTCCGGGCGCGAAATTGCCGACGTCAAGAGCGCGATTGTCCGGGTCGGTATGGAGGCGGTGCGCACGGTTTCTTTTGCCGTGGCCATGGAGCAGTTGCTCAAGTCGAAGCAGATGCAGCCTTTCGAGGGCATCTCGCAGCGTCTGTGGGAACATACTTCGCACGTCGCTGCGCTGTGCCGCGTGCTGGCGCGCAAGATCGCCAAGATTAACGGTGACGAAGCAATGTTTGCCGGCCTGGTGCACGATATCGGTGTCTTCTACCTGATGTCGCGCGCTGCCAACTTCCCGGAACTGGTCAACGACAAGCCGGAGTTGCATGCGCTGCTGGTCGGCTGGCACGACAACATTGGCCATGCCTTGCTCTCGGCCTTGAGTCTGCCTGAGTCGGTGCTGGTGGCCGTGCAGGAGCACGAAACCGATCGCGAAATCAAGGAAATCCGCTCCTTGTCGGATGTGCTTTACATCGCCAACAAAATTGCCAATCGCGCTGCCCGCTGGCGCGATCCGGCGCTTGATGGCGAGGTCGATACCTCGATGCTGGAATCCATTCTCGATGCCGAGACTTTGGCCGAGATCATCGAGGAGTCGCAGGAAGAAGTGCAGTCGCTGAAGTCTGCGCTGGGCGGTTGACGCTCTCCGGGCGCCGTTTTTCGGCGCCTTTATTGTTTGGAGTGCATAGAGCGGCCACGAAGCCGCCGGCGATTCTGGGGTAAATATGAGTAGCAGTCACCAACAGGCCGGAGAACTTACCGGCAAACGCCTCGCTGTCATGGCCCTGGCCGCCCTCGGGGTGGTCTATGGCGACATCGGCACCAGTCCGCTGTATGCGGTCAAGGAAGTCTTTGCCGGCAATCATCCGATTCCGGTCACCGAAGCCAATATTTTCGGCAGCCTGTCGCTGTTCTTCTGGGCGCTGGTCATCATCGTCTCGATCAAGTACGTGATTTTCATCATGCGCGCCGACAACCGCGGCGAGGGCGGCATCATGGCGATGATCGCCCTGGCGCTGCACGATGCGCAGGGCAAGCCGCTGCAGATGAAGCTGATCATGATCGTCGGCATCCTGGGGGCGGCGATGTTCTACGGCGATGGCATGGTGACGCCGGCCATGTCGGTGCTGTCGGCGGTCGAAGGCCTGGAGGTGGCGACGCCGGCTTTCAAGCCTTTCGTCATTCCCTTGACCATGGTGGTGCTGTTCGGCCTGTTCTTCGTGCAGCGCAGCGGCACGGCCGTAGTCGGTGCCTTCTTCGGGCCGATCATGGTGCTCTGGTTCAGCACGCTTGCCTTGCTTGGCCTGTACAGCATCGTCGAGCATCCAGCCATCCTGACTGCGCTCAACCCGCTGTATGGCCTCGATTTCCTGCTCTCCAACAAGGCCCTGGCGCTGGTCGCGATGGGTAACGTCGTGCTCGCCGTGACCGGGGCCGAGGCGCTTTACGCCGATATGGGGCATTTCGGGCGCAAGCCGATCCAGCGCGCCTGGTTTACCTTTGTGCTGCCTGCCCTGGTGCTCAATTATTTTGGCCAGGGTGCGCTGATCCTGGCCGAGCCGGAGGCAGCCAAGAATCCCTTCTTCCATCTTGGTCCGGACTGGGCGCTCTATCCGCTCGTTGCGCTGGCGACCGTGGCGACGGTGATTGCCTCGCAGGCGGTGATTTCCGGTGCTTTCTCGGTAACCCGCCAGGCCATGCAACTCGGTTTCGTGCCGCGCATGGAGGTGCAGCACACTTCGGAAAAAGAGGCCGGGCAAATCTACTTGCCGGCGGTGAATTGGGGATTGATGCTGGCCGTGATGATCCTGGTGCTCGGCTTCAAGTCCTCGAACAACCTGGCTGCCGCCTATGGCATCGCGGTGACCGGCGACATGGTGATCACCTCCATTCTCGCCACGGTGGTTGTCGCCCGCTCCTGGAAATGGGGGTGGACCAAGGCTGTCCTGTTGTTCTCGTGCTTCCTTGCCGTTGAGTTGGTGTTCCTTGCGGCCAATATCCTGAAGATTCCCGACGGCGGCTGGTTCCCTCTGGTCGCCGGAATGGTCGTTTTCGTGCTGATGACGACCTGGAAGCGCGGCCGGCAACTGCTGTCCGATCGCCTCAAGGGCGAGCGCCTTGAGCTTTCGATGTTCCTTGACTCGCTGGCAACGTCGATGCCGACCCGGGTGTTTGGTACTTCGGTATTTCTCAATGCCGACCCGAAAGGGGTACCGCACGCCTTGTTGCACAACCTGATGCACAACAAGGTGCTGCATGAGCGGGTCGTGCTGGTTTCCGTGCAGTTTTACGATGTCCCGTATGTGCCGGATATCGATCGTGTCGAGGTTCGCCAGTTGAAAGAGAACTTCTGGAGTGTCATCGTCCAGTACGGGTTCAAGGACGAACCGGACATTCCAGCGGCCATGCTGCTCTGTGCGGACTCGGGACTGGAGTTCAGCGCACTCGAGACGTCCTACTTCATTGGCCGCGAAACGCTGATTCCTCGACTCAACTCGGAAATGGCTTTCTGGCGCGAAAAGATTTTCATCGCCATGTTCCGCAACGCCGGATCAGCGACGGCCTTTTTCAAGATTCCGAGCAACCGGGTGGTTGAACTGGGAACGCAGGTGGTTCTCTAGGCGGGATCCAGATAAAACAAAGGCGCCTCTTGGCGCCTTTGTGCATTAGAGCCTGCGGATTTTTTCGAGCAAGGCGGTCGTCGATTTCTGGTGAATGAAGGGAATCGAATGCACCGTGCCTCCCCAACTGCGCACCTCGGTGCAGCCGACAATCTTTTCCACCGGCCAGTCGCCGCCCTTGACCAGGATTTCTGGTTTGCACTCGAGGATGCGCTGTAGTGGCGTGTCTTCATCAAACCATGTGACCAGGGCCACGCAGCCTAGCGATGCCATCACCGCCAAACGGTCTTCCAATGCGTTGACCGGGCGGTCATCCCCTTTGCCCAGGCGTTTTACTGACGCATCGCTGTTGAGCGCCACAATCATGCTGGCACCAAGCGCTGCTGCCTGTGCCAGATAGGTGACGTGGCCGCGGTGCAGGATATCGAAGCAGCCGTTGGTGAAGACCAGTGGGCGGGCTATCTGTGATGCGCGGGCGGTCAACTGTTCCGGCGGGCAGATTTTCGATTCGAAGGAAGGGGGGGCGTAGGTCATGGTGGGGTTCAATGTGAAAACAGGCGCTTATTCTAGTGCGAGGGTGTTCGGATAGGTGTGGTTTGGAGTTTGTAGATCAGATGGGGCGGGTTGTCAGTCTCTGTGTGATGCTGGCTGGCGCCAAGGACAAGAGTGGGCAAAAATCGGTGTTTTCAACTTTTTTAAAGGAAAATGCAAAAAGTTGTTGACGAGGTGTTTGTCGCTCGTTAGAATTCGCCCCCTTCGCTGCTGACGAAACGAAACAAACGGCGCAGCGAAACAAGCGATCTTTAACAATTTGAACAACCGATAGGTGTGGGTGCCTTGATGCTAGTGACTTAGGTCACACAAAAGTATTAAAGGCAATCACACGGATGGAGAGATCCATCGAGGTAGAAGTTAAATTCTACCGTCAGTGAATTGTGAGTAGTAATGTTGGATTGAACTGAAGAGTTTGATCCTGGCTCAGATTGAACGCTGGCGGCATGCCTTACACATGCAAGTCGAACGGCAGCACGGGAGCAATCCTGGTGGCGAGTGGCGAACGGGTGAGTAATGTATCGGAACGTACCATTGAGTGGGGGATAACGTAGCGAAAGTTACGCTAATACCGCATATACCCTGAGGGGGAAAGCAGGGGATCGCAAGACCTTGTGCTCTTTGAGCGGCCGATATCAGATTAGCTAGTTGGTGAGGTAAAGGCTCACCAAGGCGACGATCTGTAGCGGGTCTGAGAGGATGATCCGCCACACTGGAACTGAGACACGGTCCAGACTCCTACGGGAGGCAGCAGTGGGGAATTTTGGACAATGGGGGCAACCCTGATCCAGCCATGCCGCGTGAGTGAAGAAGGCCTTCGGGTTGTAAAGCTCTTTCGGCCGGGAGGAAATCGCATCAGTTAATACCTGGTGTGGATGACAGTACCGGAATAAGAAGCACCGGCTAACTACGTGCCAGCAGCCGCGGTAATACGTAGGGTGCGAGCGTTAATCGGAATTACTGGGCGTAAAGCGTGCGCAGGCGGTTTTTTAAGACAGGCGTGAAATCCCCGGGCTCAACCTGGGAACTGCGCTTGTGACTGGAAGGCTAGAGTATGGCAGAGGGGGGTGGAATTCCACGTGTAGCAGTGAAATGCGTAGAGATGTGGAGGAACACCGATGGCGAAGGCAGCCCCCTGGGCCAATACTGACGCTCATGCACGAAAGCGTGGGGAGCAAACAGGATTAGATACCCTGGTAGTCCACGCCCTAAACGATGTCAACTAGGTGTTGGGTGGGTAAAACCATTTAGTACCGGAGCTAACGCGTGAAGTTGACCGCCTGGGGAGTACGGCCGCAAGGTTAAAACTCAAAGGAATTGACGGGGACCCGCACAAG